>MOEB01000020.1 GCA_001939945.1 Aerophototrophica crusticola
TTCTTGCGGCTGCGGCTCGGGCGCTTCGGCTTGGCCGGGGCGGGCTCCTCGCCGGCCGGGGCCTCCGACGCCACCGCGTCGGCGACGACCGGGGCAGGGGCCTCGGCCGCGGGGGCGGCCGTTTCCTCCGCCGCGGGCTCAGCGACCTTCTTGCGGCTGCGGCTCGGGCGCTTCTTCGGCTTCGGCTCCTCGGCGGGAGCGGCGGCCTCGGCCACCGGCTCCGTCACCGTCTCGGCCGGGGCAGCTTCGGCGGCGAGCACCGGCTCGGCCGTCTCCACCACCGGGGCCACGTCGGCCGTGGCGGCGGGCAGATCGTCGGCGACCGGCTCGGCGCCGTCCTCCGCTGTGCCCTCGTCGCCGCCTTCGGCACCCTCGGCGCCCTCGGCGGACACGCCATCACCCTCGAACCGGCCGCGGCCACGGCGGCGACCACCGCGCTTGCCGCGACGGCGACGACGGCGCTCCGCCGCCTCGGCTGCGGTCTCGCCCGGCACGGCGCCCTCGTCAGCCTCCTGCGCCTCGGCGCCCTCGGAAGCTTCCTGGCCCTCATCGGCCGACGCCTCGGCCCCCTCGGCATCCGCCTCGGAGTCACTGCCCTCGGCGCCGTTCGCCTCGAAGCGACCATCGCCCCGCTCACCACCACGGCGGCGGCGGCGGCGGCGGCGGCGGCCGCTCCGGTCACGGTCGCCGTTCCCGCCGTTGGCCTCACCGGCCTGGGCGCCATCAGAAGCCTCGGCCTCTTCCTCCTCGGCGGCGTCCATCGCCTCCTCTGCGGCCTCGGCCTCCAGGTGGCGCTCGGTCTGGGCGAAGACCTTCTCGGCCTGGACCGGGGCGGCGGCGGCCACGTCATCACCGGGCTGGCGGGCGCGCAGCCGCTCCAGCCGGTGGTCCGGGCCGTTCAGGTGGTCGTCCGCCATCAGGTAGACGCGCAGCCCATGCCGCCGCTCGATGTCGGCCAGCACCTCGCGCTTGTGGTTCAGGATATAGAGCGTGACGCTGGTGGCGCAGGTCACCGTCACCTCGGCGGAGCGGCGGCGGATTCCCTCCTCCTCGATGGCGCGCAACACGGCCAGGGCCGCGCTCTCCAGCGACCGGACCATGCCGGTGCCCTGGCAGTGCGGGCAGCGCTCGAAGTTGATCTCCTGCAAGGACGGGCGCAGCCGCTGGCGCGACAGCTCCAGCAGCCCGAAGGCGCTGATGCGGCCCAGCTGGATGCGCGCCCGGTCGGCCCGCATGGCCTCCTTCAGGCGCTTCTCGACGGCCGCGTTGTTGCGGCTGTCCTCCATGTCGATGAAGTCGATGACGATCAGTCCGGCCAGGTCGCGCAGGCGCAACTGGCGGGCCACCTCGTCCGCGGCCTCCAGGTTGGTCTTCAGCGCCGTCTCCTCGATGTTCCGCTCCTTGGTGGAGCGGCCGGAGTTGACGTCGATGGCGACCAGCGCCTCGGTCTGGTTGATGACGATGTAGCCGCCGGACTTCAGCTGCACCACCGGGTTGAACATGGCCTCGATGGCGCCCTCCACCTGGAAGCGGTGGAACAGCGGGATGGCCTCGTCCTTGTAGAGCTGGATCTTCTTGGCATGGCTGGGCATCAGCATCCGCATGAAGTCCTTGGCGGTGCGATAGCCTTCCTCGCCCTCGACATGGATCTCGTCGAAGTCGTTGGCGTACAGGTCGCGGATGGACCGCTTGATCAGGTTCGCCTCTTCATAGATCAGCGCCGGGGCGACGGATTGCAGCGTCGTCTCCCGGATGCTGTCCCAGAGGCGCATCAAATATTCCAGGTCGCGCCGGACCTCGGGTTTGCTGCGCTCGATGCCGGCGGTGCGCAGGATGACCGACATGCCCGTGGGGATGTCGAACTCCTCCAGCATCTCCTTCAGGCGCTTGCGGTCGGCCGGGTTGGTGATCTTGCGGCTGATGCCGCCGCCGCGCGGCGTGTTGGGCATCAGCACCGCATAGCGGCCGGGCAGGGACAGGTAGGTGGTCAGCGCCGCACCCTTGTTGCCGCGCTCCTCCTTGGTCACCTGCACCAGCAGGATCTGCCGCCGCTTGATGACTTCCTGGATCTTGTAGGACTTCATGGGCCGGCGGCGGGGGGCGCGCTCACGCCCGGCGGTCTCGCCGTTGGCGGGACCCTCGTCCTCGTCCTCCTCGACGTCGTCCTCGCCGGGGAAGCGCACCGTCTCGCTGACGGTCTCCTGCCCCTCGACGGCGGCGGGCATGCTGCGGCGCAGGCCGTTGCTGTGCTGGAACAGGGAGGAGGTACCCAGCTCCCCGCCCTCGGACCCCTGGGCCAGGGGGCTCACGCCCTCGGCAGTGTCGCCGGCGGCCTCCGCAGGCTCCGCCGTGTCGTCGGCCGCCTGCTCGGCGCTGTCCTCATAACCGGCATCGCCATTGTCCTGGCCGGCGGAACTGTCGCCGCCCTCCGCCAGGATGGGGGCGGGGGAGGGGGCGCCAACCTCGTCCCTCACCTCGAAGTCGCCGGGCTGGTCCTCGACGCTGCCGCCGTCGGCGTCGCGCTCGGCGCGGGCCAGTGCCCGGGCCTCCCGCTCATCCTCCAGCTCCTGCTGCTCCCGCATCAGGGCTTCGCGGTCGGCGACCGGGATGCGGTAATAGTCGGGATGGATCTCGCTGAAGGCCAGGAAACCGTGCCGGTTCCCGCCATACTCCACGAAGGCGGCCTGGAGCGACGGCTCCACGCGGATCACCTTGGCGAGATAGATGTTGCCCTTGAGCTGCTTCCGGGAGGCTGTCTCGAAGTCCAGCTCTTCCAACCGGTTCCCATTCACCACGACAACCCGGGTCTCCTCCGGATGCGTGGCGTCCACAAGCATACGCTTGGCCATATGTCGTCCCCGTGGCCTGACCGGCGACCCGCGCGACGAACGGGCCAGCCGGCAGTAGCCACCGTCTGGTGCGAGGCATGTCGGCGCGGGACCTTTGTGGCCTGTCGAACGGCGCTCCCCCCGAAGGCGAAGCGGCCAGGACGGGCCGGGGGCCGCCGCGGCCGGGCCCGGACCCGCAGGGCGGGGACGGAACCAACCTCGTGGTTTCCACAGCACCGCGGGCCCTGAAGCGCCTCAACCCTCTGGTCGCGAGGCGGGCGCATACGGCCGGCAGCACGGGTCCCGGGGGCGACGCCGGCGCCCCGGAAAGGGGCGCGGTGGCAGGGTGCGGTTGTCGCGGTTGGGGAGGATAAACATCCATACCCACTTCCACAATGAAAGAATTTGTCCCGATCGCTCTATCCCATCGATTGTCGTGATGCGGGGCCGCCACAGCCGCGGCGACTGTGGTCCGGATGAGACGCGGACTCATGAACGCCCTTGAAGTGCCTGATTCCTGGAAAGTATAAGCGGTAAGGGCGGCTCACCGCCGTCACCTGATTCGGGGGCCTCCGGGTGGTATCCGGCCTGGGACATCGCGCGCGCCGCCTGCTGGCGGGGATCAGGGCCGGGCTGCTGGCCCTGGCCTGCGCCGCCCTGTCGGCCGGTCCCGTGGCGGCGGCCGGGAACGTGCGGCAACCCGCGGTGGCACCGGTACAGACCGCTGCCATGCCCGCCGTGCCGTCCACCGCCGCGGTCCTGGATGCCCGGCTCGGCGCCCACCCCGACAAGACCCGCTTCGTCCTGGACCTCACCCGTGACACGGATTTCCGGGTGGAGGTGCAGCGGGACCCCTGGCGCGTCCGGCTGGACCTGCCGGACCTGGCCTGGTCCGTGCCGAGCCTGCCCGCCGGCAAGGGCCTCGTCTCCGCCATCATCAAGGACCCCACGGCCAAGGGTCGTCTGCGGCTGCTGCTGGCCACCACGGGGCCGGTTCGCGTGGCCTCGGCGGAGGTGATCCCGCCCCGCGACGGCCGCCCGCCCCGCTTCATCCTGGACCTGGCGCCCGGCGACGGCAGCCTTGAGGGCAAGCCGCTCGGTACCCTGGCGGCCCTGACCGTGCCGCTCGCCCCGCCGGTGCCGGAGGTGCGGGACCAGGCGGTCCCCGCCACGCCGAAGGCCATCGCCGCCGCCGGCCTCGCCGCCCCCGTTCCCGTCCCGCCGCGCAAGCCGGCGGAGCGGCAGAAGCCCATGATCGTCATCGATGCCGGCCATGGCGGCCAGGACCCCGGGGCCATCGCCGTGAACGGCAAGAGGGAGAAGGACATCACCCTGGCCATGGCGCGGGAACTGCGCCAGCAGTTGCTGGCCACCAAGCGCTACCGCGTCACCCTGACCCGCGACGGGGACAGCTTCATCCCCCTGCGCGACCGGGTCGGCATCGCGCGGGAGCAGGGGGCCGACCTGTTCATCAGCCTGCATGCCGACAGCATCGGCCGGTCGGAGGTGCGGGGCCTGTCCGTCTATACCCTGTCCGACAAGGCCTCCGACCGGGAGGCGGAGATGCTGGCCCAGCGGGAGAACCGGTCCGACGCCATCGTCGGGCTGGACCTGTCCGACCAGCCCAAGCAGGTGGTCAACATCCTGATCGGCTTGGCCCAGCGCGACACGATGAACGAGTCCCGCCGCTTCGCAAACCTGCTGGTGGACAGGATGGACCCGCAGGTGACGGTGCTGCCGTCGCCGCTGCGTTCCGCCGGCTTCGCGGTGCTGACCGCGCCGGACGTGCCGTCGGTGCTGGTGGAAATGGGCTACCTCTCCCATCCGAAGGACGCAAGGCTGCTGACCAGCAGCGCCCACCAACGGCGGCTTGCCGCGTCCCTGGCCCGGGCGGTAGACGGCTATTTCGGCCGGGGCGTGTCCTCCGGCCGGTCATGAGCAGGCCATAATCGGCCTTACGCTGTGCTAACATCCGGGCCGGGTCGCGGGACGCTGCCCGGTGGCGGCTTTTCCGTGTTTAGCCGACGGGCCGTGCCAGGGGCATGGCCGATGCGGCAGGTTGGGTGAGATGAAGCGCATCATCGTCGGGATCGTGGCGTTCATCGCCGTGCTGGGCGGCATCGGCGTCGGGGCCGCGGCCTGGGCCTTCTGGCACTATGGCCAGGACCTGCCGGAGTACCGGCAGCTTGCGGACTATCGCCCGCCCGTGGCCACCCGCGTCCATGCCGGCGACGGCCGCCTGGTGGCGGAATTCGCCCAGGAGCGCCGGGTCTTCGTGCCCATTCAGGCGATCCCCAAGCGTGTGTCCCGCGCCTTCATCTCCGCCGAGGACCAGAACTTCTATGAGCACCGGGGCGTGGACTGGTTCGCCGTCGTCCGCGCGCAGCTCCAGAACATCAAGAACCTGGGCTCCGACCGCCGCCCCATCGGCGCCAGCACCATCACCCAGCAGGTCACCCGACTGTTCTTGCTGAACAACGAGGTGTCCTACGTCCGCAAGATCAAGGAAGCCATCCTGGCCCACCGGATCGAGCTGGCCATGTCCAAGGACCAGATCCTTGAGATCTACCTGAACGAGATTTTCCTGGGCAACCGGGCCTATGGCGTGGGCGCCGCGGCGCTGAACTATTTCGACAAGGCCCTGGACGAGGTGACCATCGCCGAGGCCGCGTTCCTGGCCAGCCTGCCCAAGGCGCCGGACCGCTACTTCCGCGACCGTTTCCGCGACGCCGCCATCCAGCGCCGCAACTATGTCATCGGCCGCATGCTGGAAGACGGCTTCATCACCAAGGAGGAGGCGGAGCAGGCCTCGGCCGAGCCGCTGCGCTTCCGCGACACCACCGACCAGGAACTGGTGCAGGCCGACTACTTCGTGGAGGAGGTGCGGCGCGAGGTGGCCAACGTCTATGGGGAGCAGGCGCTCTATGGCGGCGGCCTGTCCGTGCGCACGACCCTGGAGCCGGAAATGCAGGGCCTCGCCACCCGGGCCCTGCGCGCCGGCCTGATCGCCTATGACCGGCGCGACGGCTATCGCGGCCCCGTGTCCAGGTTGGAGGGCATGGACAGCTGGAAGGACAGGCTGGCCGACGTGAAGGCACCGGCGGGGGCCGAGGGCTGGCATCTCGCCGCCGTGCTGGAGGTGTCGGCGGAGGAGGCGCGCATCGGCCTTGCCGACGGCACCCGGGGCCGCATCCCCCTGTCCGAGCTGAAATGGGCCCGCAGGACCAAGGGCGGGGAGTTCGTGGGCCCGCCCGTCCAGAAGGCGTCCGATGCCGTCAGCGTGGCCGACGTGGTGCTGGTGGAAAAGCTGCCGCCCCAGCCGGCCAAGGCCCAGGCGCCGTCCAAGACCAAGGACGGCAAGCCCGCCAAGCCGGCCGCGGAGGCCCCGGCGGCCACGGACCTCTATGCCCTGCGCCAAGTGCCGGAAATCCAGGGTGCCCTGGTGGCCATGGACCCGCACACGGGCCGCGTCCTTGCCATGGCCGGCGGCTTCAGCGCGCGGATCAGCGTGTTCAACCGCGCCACCCAGGCCCTGCGCCAGCCCGGCTCCGCCTTCAAGCCCTTCGTCTACCTGGCGGCCCTGGACCAGGGCTTCACCCCCAGCTCCCTGGTGCTGGACGCGCCCTTCGCGCTGGACCAGGGCGGGGGGTTGGGCAAGTGGAAGCCGTCCAACTACTCGGAACGCTTCTACGGCCCCACCCCGCTGCGGGTGGGCATCGAGAAGTCCCGCAACGTCATGACCGTGCGGCTGGCCCAGTACATGGGCATGGAGCCGGTGGTGAAGGTGGCCCGCGACTTCGGCATCTATGACAACCTGCCGCCACAGCTCTCCATGGCCCTGGGGGCGGGGGAGACGACGGTGCTGAAGATGACCACCGCCTATGCCATGCTGGTGAATGGCGGCCGGAAGATCACCCCCACCTTCATCGACCGGGTGCAGGACCGCACGGGCAAGACCATCTACCGCCACGACAACCGCCCCTGCGAGGGCTGCGCCAACCCGCTGCCGGAGAACTCGCCCGCGGAAGTGGCGGATGCCGCGGCACCCTCCGTCGTGCCGGTGAACAGCACGGCCGCCACCCAGGTGGTCGACCAGGCGGCGACGACCGTGCCTGCCGACCCGGGCGCGGTCCCCGTCGTGCCTGACGACCGGACTCAGGTCGGTGATCCCCGCACCATCTACCAGATGGTCTCCATGCTGGAGGGGGTGGTTCAGCGGGGGACGGCCGCCCGGCTGAAGGAGTTGAACCGGCCCCTGGCCGGCAAGACCGGCACCACCAACGATGCCCACGACGTCTGGTTCATCGGCTTCTCCCCCGACCTGGTGGCGGGCGTCTTCGTCGGTTTCGACACCCCGCGCTCCCTCGGCGACAATGAGAGCGGTTCCAGCGTGGCCGTGCCCATCTTCAAGGACTTCATGGAAGGGGCCCTGAAGGACCAGCCGACCACGCCCTTCCGCGTGCCGCCGGGCCTCAACCTGGTGCGCGTGGACCCGGAGACGGGCCGCCCCGCGGCCTTTGGTGCCCGCAACGCCATCTGGGAAGGCTTCATCCCCGGCACCGAGCCGGGCGCCGATGAGGGCGTGCTGGACGGCGGTGACGAGGGGGCGGGCTTCGTCTCACAGTCGGATACCGGCGCCCCCGGCCAGCCCTCCACCCAGCCCGCCAGTGTGGGTTCGGGCACTGGCGGGGTGTATTGATCCCGTTCAGCCCCCGGAGCCGGAAATTTTCAGACCCCGCCGGAGCTTCCGGCGGGGTTTTTCGTACCAACTGCGACAAACCTTCACATTTCGTGGGGGAATTGATCCACGTCAGGGAGACGGGGCAAGTAGGGGTTTAGACATCTCTCCCGTGAAGCATAACCAAAAGTGCTTGCCGCCAAGAAAAGTTAGCTGGCAGCACAATGAAGGAGAGCTTGTCATGAAAGGTTTTGGCGTCCTGGCTGCTGCGTCCTGCGCCGCTATTGCTCTGCTCGCCGGGTCCATGTCGGCCGAGGCGGCCAAGAGCCAGGGGGATCTGCTTGTCCGCCTGCGCGCCATCTACATCGAGCCGGACGTCTCCAGCTCCCTGAAGCTCGGGAACACTGCCATTGCCGGCAAAGTGGATGCCGATTTCCAGGTCGTGCCCGAGATCGACTTCAGCTACTTCCTGACGGACAACATCAGCCTGGAGCTGATCGCCGCCACCGCCAAGCACGATGTGTCGGTGAAGGGCAGCCCGCTCGGCGCCAATGTCGACCTGGGCCATGTCTGGGTCCTGCCGCCCACCCTGACCGCCCAGTACCACTTCGCCCCGAAGGCCGCCTTCAGCCCGTATGTGGGCGCCGGCATCAACTACACCATCTACTACAACCAGAAGGATGGTGCGGCCCGGAGCGTGAACTACGACAACGACTTCGGCCTGGCCCTGCAGGCTGGCGTGGACTACTGGATCAACGACAAGTGGTTCATCAACCTGGACGTCAAGAAGCTGTGGCTGAATGCCGACGCCAAGGTTGACGCTGGTCTGGGCACGCTGATCAACGCCAAGGTCGACCTCGACCCGTGGATCTTCGGCGTGGGCGTCGGCACCAAGTTCTGATCTGCCGATCCCGGTCTGAAGCGTAGGACGGCGTCCGGGTGACCGGGGGCCGTCCCGGCGGCGACCGCCGCCGCGCGGGCTCATGCCCGCGTAAGCCAAGCCGCGGATGCGGCGCCGGCGATTGAGGCGCAAGAAAAAGGGGCGCGGTCCTTCGGGGCCGCGCCCTTTCCCATTTCGGCATCGTCATTGATGGGGCTTGGCGATCCGGGCCATCGCCGCTACATAAGCCCGTTCATGCAACGGGCCGCTTCCGGCCCACGACCGACGACCGAACGGAGACCGCCATGCGGGCCGAGATCCAAGCGGTGGCCGAGGACATCGAAAAGTCCTTGTCCCTGCTGAGGAGGCATCTTTGACTGGGAGAAATCCCTCTTCCGCCTCGACGAACTGAACGCGCTGACCGAAGACCCCAACCTCTGGAACGACCCGGAGCGGGCGCAGAAGCTGCTGCGTGAGAAGAACCAGCTCGACACCGCCCTGACCGGCACCAAGGGCGTGGAGAAGGACTTGAAGGACGCCCTGGAGCTGGCCGAACTGGCCGAGCTGGAGGGTGACCAGGCCATGCTGGACGAGGTCCAGGCATCCCTGGCCGGCGTGCGTGACCGCGCCGCCAAGCTGGAGCTGGAAAGCCTGCTGTCCGGTGAGGCCGACGCCAACGACTGCTTCGTGGAGGTGAACTCCGGCGCCGGCGGCACCGAGTCCCAGGACTGGGCCAACATGCTGCTGCGCATGTACACCCGCTGGGCGGAGCAGCACGGCTACAAGGTGGAGCTGCTGGACGAGACGCCGGGCGAAGAGGCCGGCATCAAGTCCGCCACCATCCAGGTGAAGGGTCACAATGCCTATGGCTGGCTGAAGACCGAATCGGGCGTGCACCGGCTGGTGCGCATCAGCCCGTTCGACAGCCAGGCGCGCCGGCACACCAGCTTCTCCTCCGTCTCGGTGACCCCCGTGATCGACGACAAGATCGTGGTGGACATCAACGAGAAGGACGTGAAGACCGACACATACCGCTCGTCGGGCGCCGGCGGCCAGCACGTCAACAAGACGGACTCCGCCGTCCGCCTGACCCACCTGCCCACGGGCATCGTGGTCGCCTGCCAGCAGGAGCGCAGCCAGCACAAGAACCGGGCCAAGGCCTGGGACATGCTGCGTGCCCGCATCTATGAGATGGAGCTGCGCAAGCGGGAGGAGGCGGCGGCCGCCCTGGAGGCGACGAAGACGGAGATCGGCTGGGGCCACCAGATCCGGTCTTACGTCCTGCAGCCCTACCAGATGGTGAAGGATCTCCGCACCGCTGTGGAGACCAGTGACAGCGGCGGCGTGCTGGATGGCGACCTGGACCAGTTCCTCCAGGCAGCCCTGGCCCACCGCATCAAAGGGCATGAGGACGCGGCGGCGTAACAACCGACCGGTCCGGGTTACGCTTGGTGGCGGCGGTTCCCCTAGGGGCCGCCGCCATTTTCTTTAGGTCACGTGTTTGGGTCGGCTAGCACAAGGACAGGATGTTGGACTTACAGAACGGTTGCCTAAACAAACGATAGTTGCCAAAGAATTATGCACTCCTATACTTTCGTCTAGGATGCCCTCATCCGAATTCGCTATCATCGTCCCCGCCGAATCTCACCTGCCGCGACGGTGATGCATGCCCACCGCTGATTTCCTGCGCAACCTGACCATCCCCCAACGCTTGTCCGCCATCGTCGGCGTGTTCGTGCTGGGCATCCTGCTGCTGATCGCGTTCAGCCTGTATGCCCTCCAGGGTTCGGTCATGGACGGACGCAAGACCCTGGCCCAGTCCGCCGTGCAATCGGCGCACAGCGTGGTCGCCGCCTATGGGGAGCGGGAGGCCAAGGGCACCCTGTCCAGGGCCGACGCGCAGGCCGCGGCCTTGGCGGCCCTGCGCGCCATGCGCTTCGACGGCGGGGAATATGTCTGGGTGAACGACACCCGTCACGTCATGGTCATGCACCCGGTCAAGCCGGAGCTGGACGGCAAGGACATGTCCGGTTTCAAGGACCCGGCCGGCACCCAGATCTTCCAGCTTTTCGTCAGCACGGCAACGGCTGCCGAGGCAGGCGGCTTCGTGGATTACATGTGGCCCAAGCCCGGCCATGACGAACCGGTGGCCAAGACCTCCTATGTCCGCCAGTACCAGCCCTGGGGCTGGGTCATCGGTTCCGGCGTCTATGTGGACGAGGTCCAGGCGGAGGCCTGGCGGGAATCGGTGATGGTGCTGGCGGAGGCCTTTATCGTCTCCACCCTGGCCATCCTGCTGGCCGTTTGGGTGGGGCGGGACCTGCTGCGCGCCTTCGGCCGCCTCACGACCGCCACCCAGAGGCTGGCGGACGGGGCGCTGGAGACGGAGATCGCCGACAGCGACCTGCGGAATGAGATCGGCGCCATGGCCCGCGCCCTCACCATCTTCCGTGACGGCCTCGCCACCGCCCGCCGCCTCGCCAGGGAACAGGCCGCGGAGCAGGAGGCCAAGCTGCGCCGGCAGGAGGCGCAGGAACAGCTCGCCCGCGACTTCAACGCCGCGGTCAGCGGGCAGCTCCGCGCCGTCGCCGCCGCCGCGACGGAGCTGGAGGCCACCGCCGCTTCCCTGTTGCAGCAGGCGGAACAGACCGGCAGCCTGTCCGACCGGGTGGCCGACCAGGCCGGCCAGGCCCGGTCCAACTCGGAGGCCGTGGCCGCGGCGGCGGAGGAGCTGACCGCCTCCACCGGCGAGATCGGCCACCAGGTGGAACGCACCACCATGACCACGGGGGAGGCGGTGGAGAACGCCGCCCAGGCGGAGACCATCGTCAAGGACCTGGCCGCCGTGGTCACGGACGTGAACGCCGTCGTCTCCTTCATCCAGGACATCGCCGCCCAGACCAACCTGCTGGCCCTGAACGCCACCATCGAGGCTGCCCGCGCCGGGGAGGCCGGCAAGGGTTTCGCCGTGGTGGCGGGGGAGGTCAAGGCCCTTGCCAACCAGACCGCCCGGGCGACGGAGGACATCCAGGCCAAGGTGCAGGCCGTGCAGGCGGCCGCCGCCCATGCCGGCCAAGCCATCAACGCCATCGCCCGCACCGTCGCCGCGGTGGATGAGAGCAGCACCGCCATCGCCTCCGCCGTGACGGAGCAGGGCGCCGCGACGGATGAGATCAGCCGCAACATCCACCACGCCGCCCACATGACGGCGGAGGTGGCGGCCAGCATGGGCCAGATGCGGGAAAGCGCCATCTCCACCAAGGCGGCCTCCACCCAGCTCTTCGCCGCCGCCGGCGAGCTGTCGGAGAAGGCCGAGGGGCTGCGGCGGGAGGTGGAGGACTTCCTGTCCGCCATGGCCAGCGCCCAGGATCGCCGCCGCTTCGCCCGCCGCGACATGGACCTGCCGGCCGCCCTGACCCTGCCCGGCAACCGCAAGGACCCGTCCCGCACCGGCCAGGGCCGCCTGCTGAACCTGTCCGACGGCGGCGCCGCCGTGCGCGTGGACCTGCCGGCCCATGTGGGGGAGGAAGTGACCCTGGAGCTGTCCGGCGAGACCCTGGCCGGCCGCGTCGTGGACGTCACAGACGGCGTCATCCGCCTGCAATTCCGCCACGACGACCGCACCACCGCCGCCGTCCACAAGCTGCATGACCGGCTGCTGGCCGCGTAAGTCCCCCTCTCCCCACCGGGGAGAGGTCGGACGCGCAGCGTCCGGGTGAGGGGGTGGTGCCGCGGCACCGACCTCCGCAGTCTTCCTGCTCCCGGCCCCCCCCTCACCCCAACCCTCTCCCCGGAGGGGAGAGGGGGTAGAGGCCGTGGCCCGTCACGCCCCCCGCCGGCTCTCCACCCACTGGCCCACCACCTCCTCCAGGATCGGCAGGGTGACGCTGCCGTTGGTCAGGACGGCGTCGTGGAACCCGCGCAGGTCGAAGCGGGGGCCCAGCTTGGCCTTGGCCTGCTCCCGCAGTTCCAGGATGCGGTTCATGCCCACCTTGTAGGCGGTGGCCTGGCCCGGCCAGACGAAGTAGCGCTCGATCTCGTTCTCGTTGTCGGCCAGGCTGTTGGCCGTGTTGTCGTTCATCCACTGGATGGCCTGCTCCCGGGTCCACTGCTTGGCGTGGATGCCGCTGTCCACCACCAGCCGCCCGGCACGGAACAGCTCGGAACAGATGCGCCCCGCCTCGGAGATGGGCTCCTTGTAGAAGCCGTGCTCCTTGGCCAGCCGTTCCGTGTACATGGCCCAGCCCTCGCCATAGGCGGTGTCGAAGCTGAAGCGGCGGAAGGTGGGCAGGCCCGTCATCTCCTGGGCGATGGCCACCTGCATGTGGTGGCCCGGGATGGCCTCATGGTAGCAGAGCGCCTCCAGGTCGTGCCGCGTCTGCACGCTCATGTCCGACAGGTTGGCATAGAACACGCCTGGCCGGCTGCCGTCCGGGCTGGACTGCTCATAGAAGGCGGACGGGGTCGCCTTCTCCCGGAACGCCTCCACCGGCTTCACCACCACGGGGGCCTTGGGCTTGGTGCCGAACAGCTCATCCAGCCGGGCACGCATGGCATCGATATAGCCGGTGGCCGTGGCCAGGTACTCCTTGCGCCCTTCCTCCGTGTCCGGGAAGCGGAAGGACTTGTCCGTGCGCAGGTGCGTGAAGAACTCCTGCACCGTGCCCTTGAAGCCCAGCTTGGGCAGGACCTGCCGCAACTCCTCATGCAGCCGCGCCGTCTCCTTCAGGCCCAGCGCATGGATCGCCTCCGGCGCCAGGGGCAGGGAGGTGTGGTTCAGGATCATGGCCTGGTAATAGGCGGCACCGTCCGGCAGGGACCAGGCGCCCCGGCTCTCCTTCTGCCGGGCCGACAGCCCCTCCACCACGGTGATGAAGCGCTGGTAAGCCGGGGCCATCCGCTCCGCCAGCGCCTTCGTCCCGGCGGTGGCCAGGGCGTCCTTCTCCGCCGCCGGGGCGTCCACCGCCGCCAGCTTCTCCTTCAGGTTCGCCAGCAGGGCCGTGTCAGGCTTGCCCGCCTGGAACGGCGCGCCCTCCAGTACCGCCTTGGCCGAGATCAGCAGGCGGTTGTAGCTGAAGGCCGGCAGCAGGATGCCGCGATTGGCCTGTTCCGTCAGGTAGGTGCTGGCCGCGTCCATCACCTCCGGGATGCGCTCCAGCCGGGCCACATAATCCTTGGCGTCGGCCAGCGACTCGATGGCGTGGAAGCCGATCAGGAAGGACGGGATGCCCGTGTGCGGGCCGTACAGATGGCTCACCCCGCATTCATGGAAGCGCCAGGGGTGCAGGCGGATGCGCTCCGCCATCTGGTTCTCGAACAGCCGATGGCTGACCCGCGCCGCCGGGGACAGGCGGGACAGGTCGAAGCCCTTCAGCCGCTCCAGGTTCGCCTTTGATATGGCCTGCGTCTCTTCCCGGAACGCCTCATCCACCACGGTCCAGCGGTCATGGGGGCCGGGCATCTCCAACTGGGTGCGCAGTTGCGGGTCCCGCGTCAGGTCGCGCTGCCAGGCCTCCTCCAGGAAGGCGTTCAACCGCTCATCATCCGGACCGGGCGCCGCCGGCGCGCGCGGCGCCTGCGCCAGGGCGGACAGGGCCAGCGGGGCGGCGGACAGGGCCAACAGGCTGGCCAGGGTGGTGCGGCGGGTCATGGCGATGGACATGGCGGTTCCGGCAAGCGTCGGGGGCGGGCCCGGGCATCCTAGCCTGACCGCAGGAAGCGCCAACCGGCAAGGTGTAACGGACGTGTAAACGGTCCCGTAAACGGGAACTCCCCGACGACACTGCCATTCTCTTGCCACCAGACCGCGCCAGCCTTTCCCGGTTTGACAAACCCAGGAATCCCGCCATGACCGCCCGCGCCTTGCCCCTGATCCTGGCCGCCAGCCTGATTGCCGCGCCGGCCACGCTGGCCCAGACCCGCGACCCCGGGGTGCGGATGCGGGACTGTGCCGAGACCAGCCTGACCCCCGACCAGCAGGCCGCCCTGGTCAAGGCCACGCAGCAGGAGCTGGCCATCTCCGGGTTCGATGCCGGCAAACCCGACGGCACCTATGGCCGCGGCACGGCCCAGGCCATCCGGGCCTACCAGAAGGCCGCCGGCATGCCCGTCACGGGCTGCCCCAGCCAGTTGCTGTTGGAACGGCTGCGCTTCGGCATGCCCAAGATTTACTCCCCCACCCGGCCCCAAGCCCCCTCCGACGTGGTCCTGATCCAGGAGGAACTGCTGCGCCGCGGCTACTGGCCCGGCCCGGCAGACGGCCGCGCGGGCAAGCTGACGGAGGAAGCCATCCGCCAGTTCCAGGTGGACACGGACCAACCCCTGACCGGCGAACCCACACCGCAGATCCTGACCCAACTCAAGGTGGGGAACCAGAACGCGCGGCGGTGATCCCTTCTTGTACGTCGGATTGGCGAAGCTTAATCCGACACCCATCCGGCGCCGGAAGCTGTCGGACTACGGCGCATCCGCGCCTAATCCGACCTACGAGGCCAACGGCTCGTACCAATCCATGGGGAAGCCGGCCTTGCCGCGGCTGACGTCGTTGAAGGGCCGCTTCAGCTCGCCCTTGAAATAGGTCCGGACCAACTCCTGCCACCAGGCCCCGGCATCGCGCCCCGCCGCGTCGGCGCAAGCCTGGAACCAGCGGCGGCCGGCGGCCACGTGGCCGATCTCCTCGTCATGGATGGTCTGGAGCACCTGGCCGCTCTCCGGGTCGCCGGCCTTGTGCAGGCTGCCCACCATGGAAGGGGTCACGTCAAGGCCGCGCGCCTCCAGCACCATGGGGACCACGGCCAGCCGGGCCGGCAGGTCGTGGGCCGTGGCCTCGCTGGCCTGCCACAGCCCGTCATGGGCCGGCAACTCGCCATAACCGCTCCCCATCGCCTCCAGCCGCCCCTGCAACAGGGCGTGGTGCTTGGCCTCGTCATCCGCCACGGTGACCCAGTCGTCGTAGAAGGCGCGGGGCAGGGGGCTTCCATCGGGCAAGGCCTGGAACCGGGCGACGATGTCCCAGGCCAGGTCGATGGCGTTCAGTTCGATATGCGCCAGGGCATGCAGCAGCGCCACCCGCCCCGCCAAGCTCTGCGCCTTGCGCCGCTTCGGCATGTCCCGGGGCAGCAGCAACTGCGGCCGCTCGGGCCGCGCCGGCCGGTCGGGCGGGCGCGCCATCCCCACCGCCGCGATCCGCCCCTCCCGCCACGCCGCCGCGAAGGCACGGGTCAGCCGTACCTTGTCAGCCGGGGCGGCGGTGGTCAGCACCGCCACGGCGGCGTGGGAAAGGGTCTGGGGCAGGGTGTCCATGCCCGCCAGATGGGCGCGATGCGCGACTGTCGTCAAGACTTTGCAGGGCACGGGAGGTCACCCCGGGCTTGACCCGGGGCCCTGGGGATCGGTCGATGCAGGGCACCGAAAGCCCTTTTCCCTTATCCTGTGATCCGCTGCCGCCCCTTGGCAAATCCGCTTTCCCAAGGGTCCCGGCTCAAGGCCGGGATGACATCAGGTGACCTGCACACGAAGGGGGGCTTTCACTCCCCCTGCTTCAGATAATACTCCGCCGGCATCTTCGGCGTGTAGTAATGGCCGGATTCCATCAGGGCGCGCTCCTTCTGCGCCTGGACATGGTCCAGCACGGGAAGGGACCAGGCGGCGCCCAGCATGCCCACCCAGATCAGGGCAGTGATGGCGCGGTCCTTCAGGGTGGCGGGGGCAGCGGGGGCGGTCTCGGCAGTGCTGGTCATGGCGCGGGTCCGTTCCGTCGTGTGACGGCATGAATGCGCCTTATTGATTGCCCAGGGCTTAACCGCGGTGGGGCCGGGCCGCGACCGCGGTGGGACATTTTCGGGGCGGTCCCGCCATCTTCCTTAACGAGGCCCCGTCACCCGCCCCGCGCCACGAAATGGGGGTTGAGGAAGCCCGGCTTGCCATAGGGCAGGGGCTGCCCGTCCATGGTGTCCACGGCCCCGCCGGCGCCCAGCAGCACGGCATGGCCGGCGGCGGTGTCCCACTCGCAGGTGGGGCCCAGGCGGGGGTACAGGTCGCCGCGCCCCTCGGCGATGCGGCAGAACTTCAGGCTGCTGCCTGCCACCACCCGCTCCGCCACCCGCAGGTTGGCCAGGTAGCCGTCAAGCTCCCGGTTATCGGCATGGGACCGGCTGGTCAGCACCGTCAGCCCCTCCGGCGGCACCGGCCGCACCCGGATCGGCTCATCCGCCTGCCCCGGCAGACCGCGCAGGGCCGTCCCCGGACCGGCGGCGGCGAAGCACTCCCCCGTGACCGGCAGCAGCACCACGCCCAGCACGGGCGTGCCGTCCCGCACCAGGGCGATGTTCACCGTGAACTCCCCGTTGCGGCGGATGAATTCCTTGGTGCCGTCCAGCGGGTCCACCAGCCAGAAGGTGCCGCCGGTCACGTCCGGCGTCAGCCCGGCGGCGGCCTCTTCCTCCGACACCACGGGGATGTCCGGGGTCAGGCAGCGCAGCACCGGCAGGATCACCGCCTCTGCCGCGTGGTCGGCGGCGGTCACCGGGCTGCCGTCCGCCTTGCGGGTCGTATCGCAGCCCGCCTCGTAATGCAGCAGGATGGCTTTCGCCGCCTCCTCCGCGGCGCGGCGGACGGGGGGCAGCAGGGCGGGGAGGTCGAGGGGCATCAAGGTCACTCCGCCGCCAGGGCCGGGGCGCCCTGCCGGATCAGGCGCCAGAGCTTCTCCGGCGTGGCAGGCATGTCGATGTGGGTCACGCCGTACGCCGCCAGCGCGTCCACCAGGGCGTTGATCACGGCCGGGCAGGCGCCGATGGTCCCGGCCTCTCCCGCACCCTTCATGCCCAGGGCGTTGGTGGTGCTGGGCACGGGGGCCAGGGTCAGGTCAACGGTTGGCATGTCCGCCGCCCGTGGCAGGGCATAATCCATGAAGGACCCGGTCAGCAACTGGCCACTGTCCGGGTCGAACACCGCCTGTTCCAGCAGGGCCTGGCCGATGCCCTGGGCGATGCCGCCATGCACCTGGCCCGCCAGCAGCAGCGGGTTCATCACCGTGCCGAAATCATCCACCACGGTGTAGCGGGTGACCCGCGGCACGCCCGTTTCCATATCCACCGCCACCTCGCAGACATGGGTGCCGTTGGGGAAGGTGGGGGCGGGGGGCTGCCAGCGCTCCACCACGGCGAAGGCGTTGCCGTCGGCATCCGCCGTCGCCTTCGCCGCCACCTCCGCCAGGCGCAGGGTGCGGTTGCTGCCCTGGGCGAAGAACAGCCCGCCCTCCGGGTCCACGCGGAAGCCCACCTCGGCCTCCGCCACCTCCAGCAGGCCGGCCGCCACGATCTTCGCCGCCTCGACCAGCTTGGCGGCGCCCGCGCGGATGGCGGCACCGCCCACGGGCACGGAGCGGCTGCCGCCGGTGCCCTGGCCATAGGTCACCCGGTCGCTGTCGCCCTGTACCACCTCGACGTCGTCCAGGCCCACGCCCAGGCTTTCCGCCAGCACCTGCTTGTAGGCGGTCTCATGCCCCTGGCCGTTGCTCTGCGTGCCGATCAGCACCAACACCTTGCTGGCGGGGGACAGGCGGATGTCCGCCTGCTCCGGCGGCCCGCCCGAGCATGCCTCGATATAGCTGGCGATGCCCAGGCCCAGCAGCTCCCCCTTGGCCCGCGCCGCCGCCTTCCGCGCCGAGAATCCGTCCGCGTCCGCCCGTTGCAGGGCCGTTTCCAGCGTTCGGCGGAAGTCGCCCGTGTCGTACTTGTGCCCCAGGGGGGTCTGGAAGGGCATGGCTTCAGGCGGGATGATGTTGCGGCGGCGGATCTCCACCGGGCCCAGCCCCGTCTCCCGCCCCGCCTTGTCCACCAGCCGCTCGATGAGGTAGGCCGCCTCCGGCCGCCCGGCGCCGCGATAGGCGTCCACCGGCTGGGTATGGGTGAACACGCCCCGCACCCGGGCATGGATGGAAGGGGTCCGGTAGATGCCGGAGAACATGCGGCACTGCCCGTCCGTGGGGATGAAGGGCGCGTAGTTGGACAGCCATGCCCCCATGTTGGCGATGCAGTCCACCCGCAGGGCCAGGAAACGGCCATCCGCGTCCAACGCCAGCTCGGCCTTGGTCAGGTTGTCCCTTCCATGGTCGTCGGACAGGAAGGCCTCCCCCCGCTCCGAGGTCCAGCGCACCGGCACGCCCAGCTTCTGCGTGGCAAAGGCGGCCAGGGCATATTCGGGGTAGGCGAAGATCTTCATCCCGAACCCGCCGCCCACGTCGGTGGTCAGCACATGGAACCGGTCGGCGGGCACGCCGAACACCTTGGCCAGCATGTCCCGCTGCATGTGGACGCCCTGGCTGGAGACCCAGATCTTGGTCCGCCCCGTCGCCCCGTCGAAGCTGGCAAGGCAGCCGCGGCCCTCCATGGGGTTCGGCACCAGCCGCTGGTTGACGACATCCAGGGTCACCACCCGCGCAGCACCGGCGAACGCCGCGTCCACCGCCGCCGAATCGCCCTTCTCCCAATCGAAGCACAGGTTCCCCGGCGCGTCCCCATGCACCAGGGCGGGGGAGGACAGCGCGTCCCCCGTCACCACCACCGCCGGCCTGTCGGCATAGTCCACCAGCACCAGCTCCGCCGCGTCGCGGGCCTGGGCGGCCGTCTCCGCCACCACCACGGCCACCGGCTCCCCCGCATGCCGCACGGTGCCGGATGCCAGCACCGGCCGGTGCTTCATGGCCATGGTCGTGCCCGCGCGCACCTTCAGCGGCACGACGCAGGGGATGGGCTTCAGCCCCGCCGCGTCCAGGTCGGTTGCCGTGTAGACGGCCTTCACCCCCGGCGCGGCCAGGGCCGCGGCGGTGTCGATGGCGCGGATGTCCGCATGGGCGTGGGGGCTGCGGACCACGGCCAGGTGCAGCGCGCCTTCCAGCCTGATGTCGTCCGTATACCGACCTTCCCCCCGCAGCAGGCGGGCATCCTCGGTGCGGGGGACGGGCTGGCCGATGCCGAACTTGCTCATGGGCGGGCGACTCCCTGGGGGCGGGGAGGGGGATCATAGGCCCGCCCGCTGCCGCGGGTCAGCAGGAACCTGCTGCGCCCTGGCCGTTACCGCTGCTACCCTGACGGCAGGAGGATCAACACCATGTGCGGTCGTTTCGTGCAGGCCACCCCGGTGGCGGAGCTGGCGCGGATGTTCGGCGTCCCGGAGCTGCCGAACCTGGAGCCCAACTGGAACGTCGCCCCTACCCAGGACGTGTCCGTCATCGGAAGGGGGGAGGACGGGGGCCGCCACCTGCGCACCATGCGCTGGGGCCTGGTGCCCTTCTGGGCCAAGGACATCGGCATCGGGTCCAAGATGATCAACGCCCGGGCCGACGGCATCGCGGAGAAGCCCGCCTTCCGGGAGGCGTTCAAGCGCAAGCGCCTGCTGATCCCCGCCGACGGCTTCTATGAATGGCAGGCTGCGGAGGGCGGCAAGAAGCAGCCCCTGTATTTCAAACCGGCCGACGGCCGCCCCCTGGTCTTCGCCGGCCTGTGGGAAAGCTGGAAGGGTCCCAAGGAAGCCCCGCTGGACAAGGCCCTCTTCACCACGACCATCATCACGACAGACGCCAACGCGTTCATGCGGCCCATCCATGACCGCATGCCCATGATCCTGGAGGAGGGCGACTGGGACACCTGGCTGGACCCGGAGGCCGACCGGGATACGCTGCTGTCCCTGCTGAAACCGGCGCGTGACGGCGGACTGGTGGCCGTGCCAGTCTCCACCCGGGTGAACTCCGTCCGCAACAAGGGGCCGGACCTGGTGGAGCCGGTGGGCGCCGCGGGCACGCTGATATGAGGGGCGCTCTCCCCCTGGCCCTTCTGCTGCTGGCGGCACCACTTCCCGCTGCGGCGGGCGCGGGCAAGCCGATCACCGGCACCCCTTCCGCAAGGGAGGGGGACGTGCTGGTGGTGGGCGGGCAGGAGGTGCGGCTCTACGGCATCGACGCGCCCGACCAGGGGCAGCGCTGCGAGAATGTCCGCGGCAAGGACTATGACTGCTTCGAGGTGTCCCGCAAGGCGCTGGAGGTGCTGGCCGGCACCGAGCCGGTGAGCTGTGAGACGCGGCCCGGCGGCGGCCGCATGCAGGTGGGCGTGTGCAAACGCCCCGACGGGCAGGACATCGGCGCCGCCATGGTGCTGACCGGCTACGCCCTGGCGTACCGATCCGTCTCCACCAACTACCTGCGGGAGGAGGCCCAGGCGGTCTCCCGCCGTCGCGGCCTGTGGGGTGGGCGGGTGGAGCCGCCCTGGCTCTGGCGGTCCCGCCAGTTGGAGGAAAAGCTCAACCAACGCCCCACAGCCATGACGCGCTGACGGGCGCCCGCCGGTTTCCCGGGGACGACCGTCGTCACGCGAACCTTGGACCCGGTATCATGCCAGGCGAGTGAGTTTTTGACTCATGCGCCTGGAGGCCGGCGACCGCCGGCCCGCGGGCCCGTGCCCGCGTGAGCCAAGCCCGCGGATGCGGGCGCCCGGCGCCTGAGGGGGCCGTTGATCGGTCACGATCAACGGCCACTGGTATCAGTACGTCGTCGTGCTGCGGCGGCCCGCGATCATGCGGTAAAGCGCCAGCAGGACGACCGCGCCCACCACGGCGCCGATGAAGCCCGCCCCTTCGCCCGCCCGGTACCAGCCGATCGCCTGGCCCAGGTAGGTGGCGACGAAGGCGCCGGCGATCCCCAGCAGGGTGGTGATGATGAAGCCACCGGGATCCCGGCCGGGCATCAGGAACTTGGCGACGATGCCGGCGAGCAGGCCGATGATCAGCGTCACGATGATGGACATGTATTTCCCCCGTTCTGCGTTCGGGCCCCGACGGGCTCCCGGTCGCATGAACGTCCATCAGGGAAAAGTGGTTCCCGGCTTTTCCGGGCGGGTTACCCGAACCCGGCTATTCCGTCCCGTGGCGGGGCACCAGCCGCCCCTGCTGTTGCGGCAGGGTGAAGGTGTCGCGCCGCCCCGTCAGCGCATAGAAGGTGCTGCGCAGCAGCCGCCAGTACAGGGGGCTCCGCTCCGCCAGGAAGCGGTTGCGGAAGGTCTCCCGGTCCGACACCCGGTCCGGCGCGATGAAGGCCGGGTGCAGCAAGGGGAACCGCATGGGCGCGACCGGCGCCCCGGCGAATCCGGCGCGGAAGCCCGTGGTGCTGGCGTCGGGCCGGAAACCCAGGTTGCTCACCAGGTTCACGTTGGGCACGGCACATAACGCCCCGTTCAGCCAGGCGCTGAGCTGGAATCGGTAATGCCAGGAGTTCAGCCGCCCCTCATAGGTGTTGTTGAACCGGGCGCCCCAGAAGCGCGCTGCCTCCTCGTCGCCCAGGATGTCGATCAGCCAGCCGCCGTCCCGCACCCGGGGCCACAGGCTCATCCCCATGTCCAGTTGCGCATAGGCCCGCCGCCAGGTTGCCCAGCCCCAGCTGTGGTGGAAGATGCTGAAATGGTAGCTGTCCCGGGTCCGTGCCCGGCCGTTCAGGAAATTGTTGCCGGCGATGCTGCCCACCCGCGGGTCGTCGGCATAGCGCTCCAGCAGCTCGTCGCAATAGCGGAAGAAGCTGGGGTGGGGCAGGCAGTCATCTTCCAGGATGATGGCCCGGTCCACCGCCTCGAACACCCGGGTAAGCCCGCCATGGATGCGGCGGCAGAGGCCCAGGTTCTCCTCCGCCTCGTCGCGCACCACCTCGCAAGGCCAATCCACCCGGGACAGGGCCGCCCGCGTCGCCAGGCACAGCTCCCGCTCCCCAGGACGGCCGGGGCGGGGGCCGTCGGCGATGATGAACAGCCGCCGAGGCCGCACCAGCCGCACCGTCTCCAACATCCGCGCGGCCAGGTCCGGGCGGTTGAAGACGATCAGCACGACAGGTGTCTCGACGGGGACGATCATCAAGCGGATTTCCGACCGGACGGTGGGCAGGTCCCCCGGCAAGGGGACGGGCATGGGCCACTATTGCGGCTCAAGTTCCGAACCGGAAGCGTGCAAGGTTAGTAGTTCACGCGGGTCCTGCCCCGGATGCGCGGGGTGACAGGCGGGCGATCCCCGCAATTCAGGGGTATGCCGACAGGCCAGGTCCCAGGACGCGAAGCGGCAATCCCCGGGGAGGGGCGGCCGTGCTTGCTTCGGTCTTGTAGGGGAGGACGGATGGTGGGCGCGGTAGGGATTGAACCTACGACCCCCGCCGTGTGAAGGCGATGCTCTCCCGCTGAGCTACGCGCCCATCCGTCGTCGGTGGAGCGGGCTTATAGGGCCCCTGCCGGGACCTGTCAAACCCCTTTTCGCACCCGCGCGGCGTTTTCTTTTCCGATCGCCCGGAAAGCCGCGCAACGCCTTGTGCCCCGGGTGCGTTCGACTATCTCTAACCGACAGAAGGCCCCAAGCCAGGATCGCGCCATGGCACTGCCCCGCACCCGGATGCTGTTCCCGCTGCTCACAGCCGGCCTCCTCGCCGCCGCACCGGCCAGGGCGGAGCTGGGGCCGAAGCCGGGGGACTGGTCCCTGGGCTATGCGGTCTATGTGGGCGGGGTGCATGTTCTGGACGCCACGGCCCATGTGGGGCTGGGCTCGTCCGACTACCGCATCGGCCTCGCCGCCGCGACGGAAGGCTTCCTGGGCCGGGTGGCGAGCTGGAAGGCCGACGTGGCGTCCCATGGGGTGCTGGAACCGGGCGCCGCCGGCCCGCTGCGCCCCAACTTGTTCCGCTCCCACGGGGCGTGGCAGGACAAGCCGCGCAACACGGTGGTGGAGTATACGGCCGACGGCCTGCCCAAGGTCACCGTCGCCGACCCCCCGCCGGAGAAGGACCGGGAACCCGTGCCGGAGAACCTCCGCCCCAACACGGTGGACCCCATGTCCGCCGTGGTCGTGGTGCTGCAGGCGGTGGCACAGGGGCAGGGCTGCAAGGCCACGGTGCCCGTCTATGACGGCCGCCAGCGCTATGACCTGTCCTTCACGCCCAAGGGGACGGAGGACATCGCCAAGTCGGACCTGTCCGTCTTCGCCGGTCCGGCGCAGGCCTGCGGGCTCGACTTCAAGCCCGTGGCCGGCCGCTGGAAGGAGGACCGCGCCCGCCGCGACCGGGATGAGGAAGGGCGCCGCCGCAACCCCCGCGACGTCACCCTCTGGGTCGCCCCGGCCCAGGCCGACCGCCCGCCGCTGCCCGTGCGCCTGGAAAGCGATTCCCCCCTGGGCAAGGTGGTGGTCCACCTGTCCAGGCTGGAGCGGGTGGGCGGGGAAAAACGGGCGGAGGCCAGGTAGGTCGGATTAGCGGCCAACGGCCGCGTAATCCGACGGCCCGACGGGACTTGCGAATTCGAAAGTTCGGTTTCGCAGGCGTTGGATTACGCGTCTGCGACGCTAATCCGACCTACGAGGCCGCCAACCTTTCCAACGCCTCCGGCAACTCGTCGAACCGGTCGATGATGATGTCCGTGCCCAGCTCCGACAGGGGCATGCGCGGGTAGCCATAGGCCACGGACACCACCGGCATCCTCGCCGCCCGCGCGGCCAGCACGTCATTCTTGTTGTCGCCGGTCATCACGGCCCCGTCCGGCGTGCCGCCCAGCTGCTCCACCACCCACAGCAGCGGCTTGGGCGAAGGTTTGCGTTCCGGCAGGGTGTCACCGCCGCAGACCGCGTCCAGCAGCCCGCCCATCCCCAGCTCCCCCAGCACCTTGTGGGTCAGCACCTGGGGCTTGTTGGTGGCGAGGCCCAGCCGGTGGCCCGCCGTCTTCAACCGCTCCAGCGTTTCCCTGACCCCGGGATAGATGCAGTGCGGGTCGGTGGGGATGGTGGCATAGATTTCCAGGTAGCGGGCCAGCACGCCCGGCAGCGCCCCCGGCGCCAGCGGCTCCCCCGTCGCCTCGAAGCCCCGCTCCACCAGCCGGGCGGCGCCGTCGCCGATGAACATGCGGATCTGCGAGTCGGTCACCGGCGGGCGCCCATGCTCCGCCAGCAGGTGGTTCAGCCCCTCGCCGATCTCCGGCGCGCTGTCGATCAGGGTCCCGTCGAAGTCGAAAACAAGGACCGGGAAGCGGCGCAGGGCGGTGCTGGTCATGGCAAGGTCACCAACGTTTGCGTGGTCTCCGAACGGGTGATATGGCACCTAGGCCGTTCCCGCCATCCAACAATGCACGTGCCCCGCCCCATGAGCCACCGTCCACTCGCCTGCGTCATCCTTGCGGCCGGCAAGGGTACCCGGATGAAGTCCGCCTTGCCGAAGGTGCTGCACCCCTTGGGCGGCAAGCCCATGGTCAACCATGTGGTCGACACGGCGCTGAGCCTGTCGCCCGACAAGGTGGTGGTGGTGGTCGGCCCCGGCATGGACAACGTGGCCGCCGCCGTCGCCCCGCACCCCACCGTGGTGCAGGTGAACCAGCGCGGCACCGGCGACGCCGTCGCCGCCGCGCGGGGGGAGCTGGAGGGTTTCCAGGGCGACGTGATCGTCCTCTATGGCGACACGCCGCTGATCCGGGCGGAGGTGTTGCGGGCCATGGTGACCGCACGGGCGGAGAAGGACGCCGCCGTGGTGGTCATGGGCATGCGGCCCGCCGATCCCGGCGCCTATGGGCGGCTGGTGGTGGGGGCCGACGGCGGCCTGGACGCCATCGTCGAGTTCCTTGACGCCACGCCGGAGCAGCGGGCCATCACCCTGTGCAACGCCGGCTTCATGGCATTCGACGGGGCCCGGCTCTGGACCCTGGTCGACGGGATCGGCAACGACAACGCCAAGGGCGAGTACTACCTGACCGACGCGGTGGCCGTGGCCCGTTCCAAGGGCTGGGCCTGCGCCGTGGTGGAGGGGCCGGTGGAGGATGCCATCGGCGTCAACTCGCGCGCCGAGCTGGCGGGGATCGAGCGCATCTTCCAGGACCGGCTGCGCAAGGCCGCCATGGACAACGGCGCCACCCTGCTGGACCCGGCGACGACCTATTTCTCCGCCGACACGAAGCTGGGCCGGGACGTGGTCGTCGGCCAGAACGTGGTGTTCGGGCCGGGGGTCGAGGTGGGCGACAACGTCACCATCAAGCCCTTCTGCCACTTCGAGGGCGTGCGCATGGCGGCGGGCGCGGAGATCGGCCCCTTCGCCCGCCTGCGTCCCGGCACGGTGGTGGAGGAGGGCTGCCATATCGGCAACTTCGTGGAGTTGAAGAACACCACCCTGGGCAAGGGCTCAAAGGCCAATCACCTGGCCTATCTGGGCGACAGCGACATCGGGTCGGGCAGCAACATCGGTGCCGGGACGATCACCTGCAACTATGACGGCTTCCTGAAGCACCGCACCACCATCGGCGATGGCGTCTTCGTGGGCAGCAACAGCACCCTGGTGGCGCCGGTGACCCTGGAAGACGGCGCCTATGTGGCCGCCGCGACCACCGTGACCCGCACCGTCACCACCAACTCCATGGCCATCAGCCGGGTGCCGCAAGAGGTCAAGGAAGGCGCCGCCGCCCGCTTCCGGGACCGCAAGAAGGCGGAGAAGGCGGCCAAGGCGGCCAAGAAGGGGTGATCGCCCCGACGGTCTGCCTTGCGCAACCGTCGGGGGTTCCAGCAGCGTCTCCCAGGGGTTAAGGTGCCGGCCAAAACCGGAACCTGGGAAGAAGCGCCATGGACCAGCACGTGAAGGATACGCCCACCGCCCTCGGCCTGAAGGACCCTGGCCTGTTCCGGCAGCAGGGCTTCGTGGCCGGCGAGTGGGTGGACGCCGACAGCGGCAAGACCATCCCCGTCACCAACCCGGCGACGGGGGAGACGCTGGGCACCATCCCCGACATGGGTGCGGAGGAGACCCGGCGCGCCATCGAGGCGGCGAACGCGGCTTGGCCCGCTTGGCGTGCCAAGACCGCCAAGGAGCGGGCCGGCATCCTGCGCAAATGGTTCGAGCTGATGCTGGCGAACCAGGAAGACCTGGCCCGAATCATGACGGCGGAGCAAGGCAAGCCCCTGACCGAGAGCCGGGGGGAGATCCTCTATGCCGCCAACTTCCTGGAATGGTTCGCGGAGGAGGGCAAGCGCGTCTATGGCGACGTGATCCCCACCTTCAAGGCCGATGCCCGCATCGTGGTAGTGAAGGAGCCCATCGGCGTCACCGCCGCCATCACGCCCTGGAACTTCCCCGCCGCCATGATCACCCGCAAGGCCGGCCCGGCGCTGGCTGCCGGCTGCCCCATGGTGATCAAGCCCGCCACCGCCACCCCCTACAGCGCCTTCGCCATGGCCGTGCTGGCGGAGCGGGCGGGCGTGCCCAAGGGGGTGATCTCCGTCGTCACCGGCTCCGCCCGCGCCATCGGCGGGGAGATGACCGGCAACCCCATCGTCCGCAAGCTGTCCTTCACCGGCTCCACGGAGATCGGCAAGGTGCTGATGCAGCAATGCGCCGGCACGGTGAAGAAGGTCAGCATGGAGCTGGGCGGCAACGCCCCCTTCATCGTCTTCGACGACGCGGACCTGGACGCCGCCGTCAAGGGCGCCATCGCCTCCAAATACCGCAACGCCGGCCAGACCTGCGTCTGCGCCAACCGCATCCTGGTGCAGGAGGGCGTGTATGACGCCTTCACGAGCAAGCTGGGGGAGGCGGTGCGCGCCATGAAGGTGGGCAACGGGGCGGAGGAGGGCGTGCTGCTCGGCCCCCTGATCGACTCGGCCGCCGTGGAGAAGGTTGAGGAGCACATCCAGGACGCCCTGTCCAAGGGCGCCAGGATCGCCCTGGGCGGCAAGCGTCACGGCCTGGGCGGCAGCTTCTTCGAGCCCACCATCCTGACCGACGTCACCACCGACATGAAGGTGGCGCGGGAGGAAACCTTCGGCCCCCTGGCGCCCCTGTTCAAGTTCAAGGACGAGGCCGAGGCCATCCGTATGGCCAACGACACGGAGTTCGGCCTCGCCGCCTATTTCTACAGCCGCGACATCGGCCGGGTCTGGCGGGTGGCGGAGAGCCTGGAATACGGCATCGTCGGCATCAACGAGGGCATCATCTCCACCGAGGTCGCCCCCTTCGGCGGCGTCAAGGAAAGCGGCATCGGCCGCGAGGGCAGCAAGTACGGGATCGAGGATTACCTGGAGATCAAGTACCTGCTGATGGGCGGGGTGAAGTAGGCCGCCTGTAGGTCGGATTAGGCGCGCCAGCGCCGTAATCCGACGGCCGACGGTGAAGCCGTCGGATTACGCGGCCACGGCCGCTAATCCGACCTACGACGCTCACGCCGCCCGCCTCGCCCCCGCCACCGCCTCCACCACCCGGACCGCCTCGCCCAGCCCGTCCTCCGCCCGCACCTTCTCCCCCAGCGCCGCGGCGCGGGCGCGGATTCCTTGGTCATCCAGCGCCCGCCGGATGGCGGCAGCCAGGGTGTCCGCGTCCAGGCTGCGATAGGGGACGCTGCCGCCGCTGATGCCCAGTTGCCCCGTCCGCCAGGCCCAGAAGAACTGGTCGGCCAGGAAAGGGACATGCACCCCCGGCTTGCCGGACCGTACCGTCGCCCCGGTCGTCCCGGCCCCGCCATGGTGGACGATGGCGGCCATGTGGGGGAAAAGCTGGCCGTGGGGCGCGGCCGCCAGGGGGAACACGGTGTCCGGAAGGTCCGCGGCCCCCAGCCCGCCCCAACCGCTGGCCAGCACGGCCCGGCAGCCGGCCTTCCCAATGGCGGCGAGCAGCAGGTCGGTGGTGGCCTTCGGGTCCCTCGGCTTCATGCTGCCGAAACCCACATAGACCGGCGGAGGGCCGGACTCCAGGAAGCGAGCCAGCTCCGGCGGCAGGGTCCAGGACGGTTCCTCCAACCACCAATAACCGGTCACATGGACATGGTTCGGCCAGTCCGTCGGCACCGGCACCACATGGCGGCTGTAGCACATCAGGATCGGCCGTTTCTCGCGCCGCATCCGCCCGAACGGCCCGAAGAAGGGCTCCGGCCCCAACCCGAAGGCGGCTTGGCGGCCCAGGTTCGTGCCGGGCCGCATCATCTGCCAGAAGAACTGGCCCAGCACATGGTGTTGCAGCTTGTAGGCCAGCCCCGGCAGGGGGCGCCTGGGCGGTGGCACCAAGGGGCTGGGAAAGGCTGACGTGGGGTATAGGGGCTGCGGGTAGGCGGCGACATAGGGGATGCCCCAGGCCTCCGACACGGCCGTGGCGGTCAGGGCGGAGCCGCCGCCGGGCACCAGCACGTCCGCCCCACGGCTGGCCTCCCGCCCGATCAGGGCCCATTCGGAGGCGTATCTCTTCACCATGTCGCGCATGGCGCCAGCCACGGCGACGGGGCTCGCCCCCTCGTCGAACATGCGCCGGCCGGCCTCGCTGTCCAGGTCGTCCTGGATGTTGCCGGTGACAGGGTGCAGCGTGACGCCCCGGCCCGCCACCAGCCCCTCGAACTGCGCGTGGGTGACCAGCCGCACCTCATGCCCGCGCCCGGCCAGCGCCACGGCCAAGGCGGCGAAGGGCTGCACGTCGCCGCGGGAGCCCAGGGCGGTGACGGTGACGATCATGTATCTGCCTCCGGATGCCTCAACCTGCTGCCCCTTCCACGGACCGCGTGCCCTTTCTTGCCGCGCGCGACCCAACAGGGGCATGGATACCCCTTTCGCCAGCGCAACATGATCCCCGAAGTGGACCGCCGAATGCCCGCGTGACCGCAACGCACCCCAACCGGACATTAAACGTGTTTGTACTGCGCCTGACCGCACACCACGCACCGCGAGGGGACCATGCCCGCACAGCCGCGCGTACTGATCGTCGAGGATGACGCCGTCACCGCCCTCATGCTCCAGAACGTCCTGTCGGACATGGGGTGTGAGATTTGCGGCCTCGCCTCCACGGCCCCTCGGGCCGTCGCCCTGGCCGATTACCACCGCCCCGACGTGGCGCTGGTGGATGTCCGCCTTGCGAAGGGTACGGACGGGTTGGCCGCCGCCAAGGAGATGCGCGACTTCCTGAAGCTGGACGTCCTGCTGATGACCGGCTGGCGGCTGGAGGATGACGGGGAAGGCATCAACCTGCCCCTGATGCAGAAGCCCCTGGACCCCACCCGCGTGAAGGACACCGTCCGCCAGATCCTGGAACGCCGCAAGGCCCCCGCCATCGCCGACGCCTGACCGGGGCAATTTCCCTTAATCGCCCGTCCGCGCCGCCGGCCGGGGCATAGGCCCCCGGTCGGCGGCGTACCCGTTCGGGGCATGGCTGGGCCGACGCTGGACCCCATGCCCCCGTCCGTGGCACACCCCATTTACCCCAGGGTGAATGGCCCGGTGTCCCGGGCGGCAACGGAGGATCGGCGATGGCGCGCTTCGACTATGACCTGTTCGTGATCGGGGCCGGTTCCGGCGGCGTGCGGGCGGCCCGGATCGCAGGGCAGCACGGCGCAAGGGTCGCCATCGCGGAGGAGCGCTACTTCGGCGGCACCTGCGTGAACGTGGGCTGCGTGCCGAAGAAGCTGTTGGTCTTCGCCGCCCATTTCGGCCACGACTTCGAGGATGCCGCCGGCTTCGGCTGGGACGTGCCGCAGAAGCCCACCCTGGACTGGGAGCGGCTGAAGGCCAACGTGGCGGGGGAGGTGGGCCGCCTCAACGGCATCTACCGCCGCCTGCTGGAAGGGGCGGGCTGCACCATCTTCGAGGGCCGCGCCCGCATCGCCGGCCCCAACACCATCAGCATCAACGGCCAGACCGTGACGGCGGAGCACATCCTGGTGGCCGTGGGCGGCTGGCCGGAGCTGCCGGACCAGCCGGGGGCGCAGGAATATGGCCTGACATCCAACGAGATGTTCTCGCTCCCGAAGTTCCCCAAGCGCCTGATCGTGGCGGGCGGCGGCTATATCGCGACGGAGTTCGCCTGCGTCTTCAACGGCCTGGGCGCGGAGGTGACGCAGCTCTACCGCGGCAAGCAAATCCTGCGCGGCTTCGACCGTGACGTGCGGGAGTTCCTGGGGGAGGAGCTGGTCAAGTCCGGCATCAACCTGCGCTTCAACACCATCATCAGCCGGATCGAAAAGTCCGGCGATTGCCTGATGGTCAGCCTGTCGGACGGGCGGGAGCTTGAGGCGGACGCCGTGCTCTACGCCATCGGCCGCCGGCCCCACACGGCGGACCTGGGCCTCGAGACGGTGGGCGTCGAGCTGGACGACAAGGGCGCCATCCGGGTGGACGCGGACTACCAGACCACCGCGCCCGGCGTGTACGCCCTGGGCGACGTGACCAACCGCATCAACCTGACCCCCGTCGCCCTGGGGGAGGGCCATGTGTTGGCGGACCGGCTGTTCGGCAAGATGCCGGACCGGGCGGTGAACTATGACAACATCCCGACCGCCGTCTTTTCCATCCCCCCCGTCGCCACGGTGGGCATGCCGGAGGAGGAGGCGCGGGCCAAGGGCATCCCGGTGGACGTCTACCGCACCAACTTCAAGCCCATGCGCAACGCCATGGCCGGCCGTGAGCAGCGCACCCTGATGAAGCTGGTGGTGGAGCGGGAAAGCCAGAGGGTCATTGGCGTGCACATGGTGGGCGCCGACACGCCGGAGATGATCCAGGCCGTCGCCGTGGCCATGAACGCCGGGGCCACCAAGCAGACCTTCGACCAGACAATCGGCCTTCACCCCACCGCGGCGGAGGAGTTCGTCACCATGCGCACCAAGGCGCCCGAGCCGCTGCCGATGGATTGACACCCCCGAAAAGAAAAGCCCCGCCGGTGGGGACCTGGCGGGGCTTGAAGTCGTACGAGTGACCGGACCGGCAGGGTAAGGGAGGGGAGACGTGCCGGACCGGTACCGACTGAGCGGGGAACGATCAGTAAGGCGAAACTAATCCCCTGGCCCCGGCCCCGCTGTGACGGTGGTCACGCCGGGTTAAGGTCGATCAGCTCGCCGTGCAAAGCACACGCGGGCATGCAGAATTCGATGATGGACGGGGCGACCTCCGCCGGGGTGCGCAGGGTCTTCGCGTCCTCCCCGGGGAAGGCCTTTTCCCGCAGCTTGGTCGCCACCGGGCCGGGGTCCACCAGGTTCACCCGCAGGCTGGTCTCCAGCGTTTCCGCGGCCCACATGCGCCCCATCATGTCCAGGGCGGCCTTGGAGGCGGCATAGGCGCTCCAATAGGCGGTGGGCTGGCGGCCCACCCTGTCGGTCAGCAGCACGGCGCGGCCGGCGTCGGACCGGCGCAGCAGCGGGTCCACGGTACGCACCAGGCGCATGGTAGCCGTGACGCCCACGCCGAACACCCGGTCCCAATCCTTGGGGTCCGCATGGGCCAGCGGGCCGATGGTGCCGAGCTGGCCCGCCGCGTGGACGAACACGTCCAAGCGCCCGAACCGCTCATAGATCGCCGGGCCCAGGCTGTCCAGCTTGGCCCCGTCCATCAGGTCCTGCGGCACCAGCGTGGCGCTGCCGCCCACGGCCTTGACCCGATCGTCCACCTCCTCCAGCCCGCCAACGGTGCGGGCCACCAGCACCACATGCGCGCCTTCCGCGGCCAGCCGCTCCGCGACGGCGGCCCCGATGCCGCGGGAAGCGCCGGTGACGAGCGCGACACGGCCGGTCAGGCGGCCGGTGGGGGAGGGGGTGGTCATGATGGGATCCGGATTCTTCTTTGTAGGTCGGATTAGGTGCGCAGCACCGTAATCCGACGTCTCTGATAGGGGTAGGCAGTCGGATTACGCGGGCTTGCGCCCGCTAATCCGACCTACGGGGACGGCCGTCAAGCCCGCCGCTCCGCCAACTGGTGCACGTCCGCGGGCCGGGGGGCCTCGAAGTCGGTCAGGGGGATGGGGTAGTCGCCGGTGAAGCAGGCGTCACAGTACTGGGCCCCGGCATCGCGCTTGGCGTGGCCCAGGGCCTTGTAAAGGCCGTCCAGGCTGATGAAGGCCAGGCTGTCGGCACCGATGAAGCGCCGCATCTCCTCCACGCTCAGCTTGTGGGCCAGCAGCTTCTCCTTCTCCGGCGTGTCGATGCCGTAGAAGCAGCTATGGCTGGTGGGCGGGCTGGAGATGCGCATGTGCACCTCCTTGGCGCCGGCGTCGCGCATCATCTCCACGATCTTCACGCTGGTGGTCCCGCGGACGATGCTGTCGTCCACCAGGATCACGCGCTTGCCCTGGATATAGGCGCGGTTGGCGTTGTGCTTCAGCTTCACGCCCAGCCGGCGGATTTTGTCGGTCGGCTGGATGAAGGTGCGGCCCACATAGTGGTTCCGGATGATGCCCAGGTCGAAGGAGATGCCGCTCTCCTCCGCATAGCCCAGCGCCGCGGGCACGCCGCTGTCCGGCACGGGGATGACGATGTCCGCGTCCACGTTGCTCTCGATGGCGAGCTGCGCGCCGATCTTCTTGCGCACTTCGTAGACGGAGTGGCCCTCCATGAAGCTGTCGGGCCGGGCGAAGTAGATGTACTCGAAGATGCAGAACTTGGACGGGGCGGACTGGAAGGGGCGCAGGGACTGCACCTGGCCGGCCTCCAGCACCACCATCTCACCCGGCGCCACGTCGCGGATGTACTCGGCGCCGATGATGTCCAGGGCCACGGTCTCCGACGCCAGCACCGGGTGCTCCCCCAGCATGCCCAGCACCAGGGGGCGCACGCCGGACGGGTCGCGCACGCCGATCACCTGGTCCTTGCCCAGGCAGACCAGGCTGTAGGCGCCCTCTACTTGCCGCAGCGCCTCCACCAGACGGTCGATGACGTTGCCGCCGCGGGCGGTGGCCATCAGGTGGATGATGGTCTCCGTATCCGTGGTGGACTGGAACAGGCAGCCGCGCCGCACGAGCTGCCGCCGCAGCATCAGGGCATTGGTCAGGTTGCCGTTGTGCGCCAGGGCGAAGCCGCCGAACTCGAACTCCGCATACAGGGGCTGCACGTTGCGCACCGCCGTCTCACCGGTGGTGGCGTAGCGCACATGGCCGATGGCGGCGTTGCCCTTCAGGCTCCGCATCACGGCCTCGGAGCCGAAGATGTCGCCCACCTGGCCCAGGGCGCGGTGGCTGGGGAAGTCGCGCCCGTCGAAGCTGACGATGCCCGCCGCTTCCTGCCCGCGGTGCTGCAGGGCGTGCAGGCCCAGCGCCACCAGTGCCGCCGCGTCCAAGGGGCCGAGCACGCCGAACACGCCGCACTCCTCGCGGAGCTTGTCGTCATCGAAGGGGTGGGTGGTGAGCATCGGCGGTCTGCCTTCCATGCTGGGACGTCGGGGCCAGGCCTATCGTCCGGCCGGGGTGGGCTGGGGGGCCTGGGGGTCGGGGGTATCGGTGTTCTTGATCAACTGGTCGAGCCGGCCCAGCGCCTCGCCGTTATAACCCTGATCCGCGGCGGGCGCACCCGCCTTGGTCGCCCCGGCTGGGGCGGGGTTGGACAGGCGTTCCAGGGCCTGTTTGGCTTCCATGGCGCGCCGGGCCTGCTCCTGCGCCTCCCGCGCCGCGCGCTGGGCGGGGTCCAGGGTGGTGTCCGGCAACAGGCCGCGGATTGTCTCCGCCCCCGCGGCCATCAGGGGCCGGGTACGGGCATTGGCCAGCCAGTCCGGCGGCGTGTCGGGCCAGAGCCACTGGCTGAACATGAAGGCCAGGCTGACCACCGCCGCCCCGCGCACGGCGCCGAAGGCGAAGCCCAGGCTCCGGTCGATGGCGGACAGGCCGCTGTCCTGCACCCGGCCGGACACGGCATGGGTCAGCATGGAAAAGGCGATCAGGGCCACCGTGAACACGCCCAGCACGGCGGCGCCGTCGGCGATGATCTGGGTGCCGATGTACTGGCGGGCGACAGGGGCCGCGTGGGGAAAGGCCCAAAGGGTGGCGAAGGCGGCGCCGATCCAGGCGGCGATGGACAGCACCTCCCGCGCGAAGCCGCGGGCGAAGGCCATGAGGGCGGACAACAGGACGATGACGATGACCGCCACGTCCACGGGGTTCAGGCCGTTCCCGTCCATCGCCTTACCCCTTCACCCGGGCCGGCGCCCGCGGCGGCACGTTGCCCGGCTGGAACAGCGGCAGCAGGTCCGACAACTGGTCCAGCTCCAGCCGCTTCAGCCCGTCGTCGCCGGCATTCCCGCGCGACCGGCGGGGCGACGGCATCAGGGCGCGGCCGAAGCCCAGCTTCGCGGCCTCCTTCAGGCGCTGGTCGGTCTGGCTCACGGCGCGCACCTCCCCCGACAGGCCGATCTCCCCGAACACCACGGCGTCGGCCGGAACCGGCTCCCCCGTCAGGCTGCTGACCAGGGCGGCGGCCACGGCCAGGTCGGCGGCCGGCTCCGTCACCTTCAGCCCGCCGGCGACGCTCAGATACACGTCGTTGGCGCCGATGGCGACGCCGCAGCGCGCCTCCAGCACCGCCAGCACCATGGCGAGGCGCGCCGAGTCCCAGCCCACCACAGCCCGCCGCGGCGTGCCCAGGGGGGAGGGGGCTACCAGCGCCTGCACCTCCACCAGCACGGGCCGCGTGCCCTCCAGCCCGGCGAAGACGGCGGTGCCGGTGATGTCGCCGCGGCGGTCGGCCAGGAACAGCTCCGACGGGTTGGTGACCTCCACAAGGCCGTCCTCGCCCATCTCGAACACGCCGATCTCATCCGTCGGGCCGAATCGGTTCTTCACGGCGCGCAGGATGCGGAACTGGTGGCCGCGCTCGCCCTCGAAGTACAGGACCGTGTCCACCATGTGCTCCAGCACGCGGGGGCCGGCGATCTGGCCGTCCTTGGTGACGTGGCCGACGATCAGCAGGGTGATGCCCCGGCGCTTGGCGACGCGGATCAGTTCCGACGCGCTGGCCCGCACCTGGGCAACGGTGCCCGGCGCGCTGTCCAGCGTGTCCACATACATGGTCTGGATGGAGTCGATCACCGCCACCCGCGGCCCCTCCGCCGTGTCCAGGCTGGCGACGATGTCGCGCACGTTGGTGGCGGAGGCCAACTCCACCGGCGCGTTGACAAGGCCCAGGCGGGCGGCGCGCATGCGTACCTGGTCCACCGCCTCCTCACCGCTGATATAGGCGCAGCGCACCTCCTGCGCAAGGCAGGCCGTGACCTGCAGCAGCAGGGTGGACTTGCCGATGCCCGGGTCGCCGCCGATCAGCAGGGCCGAGCCGTGGACGAGGCCGCCGCCGCAGACCCGGTCGAATTCCTGGATGTGGGTCATGCGCCGCGGCGCGTCGCTGGACACGCCGGACAAGGGCACGAACTCGATCCGCTTCCCGGACGCCTTGCCTAGGCCTTTCGGCACGGATTCGGCGGCCTGCTCCTCCACCAGCGTGTTCCACTCGCCGCAGGCCTCGCACTTGCCCGCCCATTTGGGAAAGCTGGCGCCGCAGTTCTGGCAGACATAGCGGGTGTTGGCTCGGGCCAAGGCCAGGGCTCCGGTTCATGACAGGCGCGTTTCATATAGCGCCTTCGGCCGATGGATCGGAGTGCCTCATAACACGATTGCGTTGGACGCGGGGACCCCACACGGGGTAGGGCACGGAATGTCACTCTATGCGCGCCGCCGTTGATCGTGACCGATCAACGGCCCCTCAGGCGCCGGGCGCCGCCATCCGGCGGCTTGGCTCACGCGGGCACGAGCCCGCGGGCCGGCGGTCGCCGGCCTCCGGGTGCATGAGTTGAAGCCTCAAGCACCCGGTGCCACCGGGGTCGATGGAGGTGTCAGGCGGCGTCCAGCGTCGGGATGCGCTCGATCTCCGCCGCCATCTCCCGCCGAAGTCTGGCCAAGTCATGCCGGGCCTGGAGAGTCAGCCAGAGGTCCGGCCCGTTGCCGCACAGCTTGCCCAGGCGCAGGGCCATGGCGGGGGTCACCGCCGCCTTCTCCGCCAACAGCCCATGCAGCGCTTGGCGGGACACGCCCAGCAGGGCGGCGACATCCGATACCGGCTTGCCGAGGGCGGGCAGGATGTCCTCCCGCAGCAGTTCGCCGGGATGCATGGGGGGCAAGGCGGTCATGGCCGGGCTCCGGTCAATGGTAATCCTCGATATCCACGTCGACGGCGTCGGCACCGTCCCACCCGAAAGTCAGCCGGTAGTTGCCGCTCACCCAGACCGACCAACGCTTCGGCTTCCCATGCAGGCCGTGGAACCTATAGCCGGGAAGGTTCATGTCCTCCGGGCGGCCGGCCGCGTCCAGGGCCAACAGTTGGCGACGGACGCGCTCACGGTTTTCAACCGGCAGACGCCGTGGATCCCCGGTGTCCCAGAACTGCTTCAACACCTTGTTCCGAAAATCGCGGATCATGCGGTGATGGTCGCATGGGCACGCGTGAGTGTAAAGTGTCGCTTTACGCGCCTTGCCCCTCTGCCGGCACCAGCACCACCGCCGCCCGGCCGGGGATGTGCCAGCCGTCCTCCTGCTCCACGGGGGAATAGCCCAGGCCGCCATATCTGGGGTCCTCGCTGGACCAGCAATGGCACCAGCCGGCGCGGGTGGGGGCGCCCAGCAGGGGCTCGGGGGCGGGGGACAGGTGCAGGTCCGGGCCCAGGTTCACCAGCAGCACGCGGTCCCCCTCCGGCCCGAACCAGCGCAGGACAAAGCATTCGGGCGCCAGCACCGATCCGTCCAGCACGCTGGCGTCCTGGCGGCGAAACACCGGGTCCTCCCGCCGCAGGGCCAGCAGGTCGTGGTGCAGGGCCAGCCACTCTGCGTTGGTCTCCCGCTCCCCATGGTCCAGCTTGCAGGCCTCGAAGGTCTGGCGGTCGGCGGGGTCGCACAGCTCTTCCTTCACCTCGCTGTGGGCTATGGACTGGAACTGGTTCAGGAACTCCCGCCGGCCGCGGCGCACGGCCTTGGCCAGGTCGCCCGAATGGTCGGCGAAGTAATGGAAGGGGGTGCTCGCCCTGAACTCCTGCCCCTGGAACAGCATGGGCGTGGCGGGGATCAGCAGCATGTAGGCGGTCATGGCCCGCAACTGCCCCGGCCCGGTCAACCGGTCGATCCGCCAGCCGCGGGCGGAGTTCGCCACCTGGTCATGGTTCTGCAGGAAGGACACCATGGCCGCCTGGGGCTGGCCGAAGATGTTGCTGCCGCGCCGCTTGCCCTGCCAGACATAGTGCTGCCCGGTATAGAGGAAGCCGTATTTGGCGGCGGAGACGAATTCCTGCGGGCTGCCCCGGTAATCCTTGTAATAGGCCTCACGCCGGCCGGTCAGGGCGACGATGGCCGTGTGGTGGAGGTCGTCGTTCCACAGGGCGTCCAGCCCATGGCCGCCCTGGTCCCGCGGCAGGACCTGGCGCAGTTCCTGCGGTTCGTTCTCCCCCACGATGAAGGTGCCGCGCTCGCCTCCCGCCTCCCGCACCGCCGCCGCGACCTCGGCGATGATGTGGGGGGTGCTGGCGTCGAAGATCTGCTGGGTGGCGTCCAGGCGCAGCCCGTCCAGGTGGAACTCCTCCACCCAGTAGCGGGCGTTCGATACCATGTAGTCGCGCACCGGCCCGCTGTCGGGCCCGTCGAAATTCAGGGCGTCGCCCCACTCGTTCTCGTACCGGTCGCTGAAATAGGACTTGGCGAACTGGGACAGGTAGTTCCCGTCAGGGCCGAAATGGTTGTAGACCACATCCAGGATCACCCCCAGGCCCAACCCGTGCGCCCGGTCCACGAAGCGGCGGAAGTCGTCGGGCGACCCGTAAAGCCGGGTGGGCGCGAACAGGTTCACCCCGTCATAGCCCCAGCCGAAGCTGCCGGCGAAGTCCGCCACCGGCATCACCTCCAGGCAGGTGACGCCCAGGTCGCGCAGTTCCTCCAGCCGCCCGATGGCGGCGTCCCAGGTGCCCTCCGGCGTGAAGGTGCCCACATGCATCTCATAAAGGACCATGCCCTCCCGCCGGACACCCTCCCAGCCGTGGTCGGTCCATTGGAAGCTGGCGGGGTCCACCACCTGCGACGGGCCGTGGGGACCGTCCGGCTGGAAGCGGGACATGGGGTCGGGGTAGAGGTAGTCACCGCCGTCCAGGCAGTATTTGTAGCGGCTGCCGGGCTTGGCTTCCGGTACCAGGGCGGCGAAGAATCCGTCCCCCTCAGGGTTCAGCGGCAGTTCCGCCCCGTACTCCAACCGCAGGGCCACGCGGGACCGGTCGGGCGCCCAGATACGGAAATGCACCCCGCCGCCGGGCTGTACCTCCGCCCCCTGCGGCAACCGCCGCGCCGCCGAGCCCCGCCTCGCCATGTGCATGTTCCCTGATGGCCCCGACCAGAGGCGACAACCGGGCGGGCAGGGGAAATGTCCCGTGACGAAGAAAGGGCCGGCCACGGGGATGGCCGGCCCCTTGTCGGGCATAAGTCCAGGAGTGCGGGCCTACTTGCCCATTCCGCCCATCATCATCGGCGCGTAATCCTGGCCGTTGACCAGCAGCTGGCCCGTCTCCGTCACCTGGATGCGGTAAGTGTGGGTGGTGGCACCCTCCGGCGTCTTCCCGGCGGTGCCCATGCCCTGGGCCATGCCCAGCAGCATGGCGGCCTGGGCCCGGCTCTCATCCGCCTTCTGTCCGGGCTGCGGGCTCAGGGCCTTCACCGCCTTGTCCAGGTCGCGCAGCACAAGGGTGAAGTCCGCGACGGCGTTGAACGGTGTGCCGGGCTTCAGTTGCGTGGAGCCTGACATGTCCAAGCCGGCACCCGGCGCGGTCGCCGCCACCTTTTCCACCTTCAGCACGGCGCCGGACTGCATCACGGCCCCCATCAGCGGCATGATGGCAAGCTGTTCCGCCGCGGACCGCTCGGGCGAGCCTTCCTCCCCCGTGGACTGGGCGGCCAGCAGGCCCTTCATGGCCGGGCCCAGCGCCGCCAGGGGCAACTTCTCCGCCGAGAGCTGGATGGTCATGCCGGTGGGCACCAGCTCCTGCATGGGCGGGGTGGGGGACATGGACAGGCCGCCATAGCCGAGGCCCAGGGACACGGTCCCCTGGCCGTCGCCGGCCTTGGCATAGCCCAGGCTGTACTGCGCGTCGCCCAGGGACACCCGGTTGCCGTCGCCGGAGACATCCAGCCCCTTGACGGAGAAGGTCATCTTCATGGTGCCCAGCACGTCGAACATGCGGCCGACGTCGTCGAACATGGCGGCCACCTGGGCCGGGGCCGGGTCGCCGCCCGTGGACGCCGCCTCCAGCGCCTTCACCTTTTCCTGCATGGACCGCGCGACGGCCATGTAGGCCGCCATGTCGGTGCCGCTGGTGGTCATGGCCACCCGCGCCTCGCCCAGGCTGAAGCCCGGCCCGGCGGCCTGGGCGGCCCGGAAGCCGGTTGCGGCGTAATCCATGGCGATGTCGAACTTGCCGGGGGCGGACTGGGTGCCCTTGGTCGTCCCGGCGATCCCGTCCACGCTGCCCAGCACCGTGGCCCCCTCGGACAGCACGACCTTGCCCACGGACAGGGTCGAGTCCACCGTCGTATCGAACTGCGGCAGCCAGACACCCGACAGGGTGCCGCCGGCGATGCCCACCGTCACCGGGGTCCCGCCGTCCGCCGGCTTGGCCGTCATGGTGGCGGGCAGGGCGGCCTCGAACTTGTAGTTGCCGTCCTCCAGCGGGGTGACCTTGGCGGTGAGCACGCCGGCGTCGAACGTGCCTGCGCCGTCGGCCAAGTGGGCCAGCACCCGGGGCAGGGTGACCTCGTAATGGTCCTTGGCGGGCTTCGCCACCGGCCCGCCCTGGATCTCGATGGTGTAGCTGCCGGGGCTGTCGGCCAGGTAGAGCGGCAGTTGCTGCTTGATGCCGTTCTCGATCTTCCGCGCGCCCGCCTCATCGATCTGCGGTCCCTTCTCGCCGCAGGCGACAAGGGCAAGCAGGGTGCTGCCCAGCAGGGCGGCGCGGAAGGGATGGCGAAGCATGGCGTCTCCAGGACGGGTTGGCGCGGGCCGCGCCCGCAAGCCCGCACAAACTATAGGAGTAGGGCGTTCCCGTCCACCGGCTGGGGGGCGGTCAGAACCGCAGGGCGAAGGCCGTGCCGCCCCCTTCCGCCGGGGCCACGGCGATGCTGCCGCCATGGGCCAGCATGATCTGCCGGGCCAGCGACAGGCCCACGCCCGACCCCTCACGCTTGGTGGTGAAGAAGGGGACGAAGATCTTGTCCGCCACCTCAGGCGGGATGCCCGGCCCATTGTCCGCCACGGTGACCAGCACGCGCCCGCCCTCGTCCAGGTGGGCGGTGACCTTGACCACCCCGTCCTCCCGCCCGCCCAGGGCTTCGACGGCGTTCTTCAGCAGGTTGATCAGGATTTGGTCCAGCAGGTCCGGGTCGGCGGACACCTCCAGCTGCGGCGGCAGGACCAGCGCCTCGAACCGGATGCGCTTTTCTGCCATGGCGGGGGTCATCAGCCGTTCCATCCGGTCCACCACGTCCCGCACCTTCACCCGTTGCAACTGGGGCTTGGGCACGCTGGTGAACTGGCGGTAGCGCTCCACGAAGCGCAGCAGCCCGTCGCTGCGGCGGGCCACCGTGTCGATGGCCTGCTCCGCGTCCTGCATCTCCTCCGCCAGGTCGGGACGGTCCTCCACCTTCTCCCGCAAATCCGCCAGCACCGCCTGCGCCGTGCGGGTGAGGGAGGAGACGGGGGTGAGGCTGTTCATCATCTCATGCGTCAGCACCCGCACCAGGTCCTGCCAGGCCTTGACCTCCGTCGCCTCCAGGTCGCCGGCGATGTTCTGGAGGGAGACCAGCAGCCGCGGTTCCCCCAGCAAGGTCAGCTGCGTCGCCGCGACGGTGAGCTGCTGCGGCCCGCCGCCCACGCCGGCCGCCACCCGCAGCAGCAGCCGGTCGCCCGGCTTCAGCTCCCGCAGCGCGTCCTCCACCGTGTGGCCGTCCGCCGTCCGCCGTGCCAGGTCCTCAGGCCCCAGCAGGCGGCGGGCAGCGTTGTTCAGCAGCTCCACCCGCCGGCCCTGGCGCGGCTCCGGCCAGACGGCGGCCAGGGCCACGGGCACATGCTCCAGAAGGGCGTTCAGGTACTCGGCCTGCCGCTCCGTGTCGGCGCGGGTGGCCTTGAACCGCTCCAGCACCGTGGTGAAGGCGGAGCCCAGCTCATCGAAGGCACTGCCCAACCCCCTCATGCCGAAGGTCTGGCTGAAGTCGGAATGGGCGATGGCGGTCAGGAAGCGGGACAGCTCCCGGTTGGTCGTCGTCACCGTGCGCAGCAGCCCGCCCACCTGAACCAGGATGGCGACGGCCACCAGCAGGGTCGTGGCGCGATACTCCGTCGCCACCAGCAGCACGCCCAGCAACATGGAGGACAGCGCCAGCAACGCCACCCGGACCGTGACGTTCAGCTCGAACCGCTTAGAGCCCATGGCGGCCCCCGTGGGATTGGCCTGGGTGGGAGACCAGCCCCCTCTCCCAGGGGGAGGGGGATCGCGTTGCGCCCGGTGGTGCAGGGTTCCCCATCTCACAGCCCATGCTTTTCCATCCGCCGGTAGAGGCTGGCCCGGGTGATGCCGAGGTCGTGGGCCGCGTGGCTGATGTTGCCCTGGTGCTTGGTCAGGGCCCGGCGGATCGCCTCCTTCTCCACCGCTTCCAGGTCCAGCGTGTCCAGCACAAGGGCCGCGTTCCCGCCCGGTGCCGCGGCCGCGGCGGAGGGCGCCGACGCCGCCGGCTGCTGCCCTGAGGTGGAGGGGAGGGAGAAATCCTCCGCCTCCAGCACCTCACCCCCCGCCAGGATCATGGCCCGTTCCACCGCGTGGCGCAGGGCGCGCACGTTGCCGGGCCAGCGATAGGCCATCAGCCGCCGCAGCGCCTCAGCCGACACCCGCTTGGGCGGCATGTTGTATTTGCGGGCGTACATGCCGATGAAGTGGTCCAGCAGGGCGGGGATGTCCTCCGGCCGGTCGCGCAACGGAGGCAGGTGCAGTTCCACCGTGTTGATGCGGTACAGCAGGTCCTGCCGGAACACGCCCTCCTTGTTGAGCTGCTCCACCGGCATGTTGGTGGCGGAGATCAGGCGCACGTCGATGGGGATGGGCTTGGTCCCACCCACCGGCACCACCACCCGCTGCTCCAGCACGGTCAGCAGCTTGGATTGCAGGTGCAGGGGCAGGTTGCCGATCTCATCCAGGAACAGGGTGCCGCCGTTGGCCGCCACCAGCCGGCCCACCCGGTCCTCCCGCGCGTCGGTGAAGGCGCCCTTCTTGTGGCCGAACAGCTCGCTCTCGAACAGGCTCTCCGCCACGGCGCCCAGATCGACGCTGACGAAGACCTGGTCGCGCCGCTTGGAGCGGCGGTGGATTTCCCGGGCGATGACCTCCTTGCCGGTGCCGTTCTCCCCCAGCACCAGGACGTTGGCCTCCGTGGGGGCGGCGCGGTCCAGCAGGGTGAAGACCCGCGCCATGGCGGGGCTGGACCCGATGACGGGGATGGGCGGCCCGTCCAGGGCGGCGGCCAGCTCCTTGGCCTTGCCGCCCAGCTCCTGCGCCTCGCGGCGGGAGGCGGTCAGCTTCAGGGCGGAATGCAGGGTGGCCACCAGCCGCTCGTTCTGCCAGGGCTTCAGCACGAAATCCGCCGCCCCCTGCTTCATGGCGTCCACCGCCGTGCCCACGTCGCCATAGGCGGTCATCAGCACGATGGACAGGGTGGGGTCGATCTCCAGGATGCGCTTCAGCCACTGGAAACCCTCGCGCCCCGTGTTGGCGCCGATGGCGAAGTTCATGTCCAGCAGGACGGCGTCGAACCCCTCATCCTTCAGCAACTGCGGGATGCGGTCCGGCCGCGGCTCGGTATGGCAGGCGATGCCTTCCCGCTTCAGCAGCAGCCGCGCCGCCACCAGGATGTCGGCATCGTCATCGACGATCAGAACCCGTCCCGCCACGTCCAATCCCCCTTCACGCAGCCCGTCCGCCGGTGGCCCGTTCGTCGGGCGCCCTTGTGTCCGTCCATGGACAGCGGACTGTCCGGAAGCGTACACCCCGAACGGGGTGCCGCGCAGCCGGAATCCGGCAAATCCGCCGTCTCCAGGGGCACCGGCGCCCCTGGCATGCCCCTTGCCTGCAAACCCCGGGCCTACATGGGGGAGCGGAGGGGGGACACCATGCTAAGCCACTATGCGAGCATCACGCTGCGGACCCTGGCCCGGCACAGGCTCTATGCCGCCATCAACCTGTTCGGCCTGGCGGTCGGGCTGGCGGCGGCGCTGCTGATCCTGGTCTATGTCCGGCATGAGACCTCATACGAGCGGCACTTCCCCGACCTGGACCGCATCTTCCGCATCGGCGAGGACTCCGCCGACCCGGCGCGCCAGGGGCCTGTGCGCTTCACCTTCGTCTCCCAGCCCATGGCGGACCTGATCCGCAGCCAGAAGGACAGCCTGGGCGTGGAGGCGGTGACGCGGGTGGAGCCGGGCCGGCCGGCCCTGACCCGCGGCGACAACCCGCTTTATCAGGACGTGGCCTATGTGGACCCGGACTTCCTGCGCATCTTCCGCTTCCGGTTCGTGGCAGGGGACCCGGAAACGGCGCTGGCCACCCCTGACAGCCTGGTCCTGTCCGAGACGGCGGCCCGCAAGTTCTTCGGTGACGAGGACCCGCTGGGCCGCACCCTGACCAGCAGCCGCGGCACGGCCTTCCGCGTCACCGCCGTGATCGCCGAGCCCGAGGGGCCCAGCGCCGTCTGGTTTGAGGCGCTGATGTCCACCGCCGCCCCCGGCTTCGGCGCGCCGCTCTGGATCAACAGCAATGGCCCGGTCTATGTACTCACCAAGCTAGGCGTCACGGCGGCGGACCTCCGGCAACGGCTGGAGGCCGTGGTCATCCCCCTGATCCCCCAGGACGTGCGCGACGACTCCAACGGCATCAGGCTGACGCCGGAGCCCATGGCCGACACCCACCTGCATTCCGGGCGCTGGGACAGCCTGACGGAGCCGCCCGCCAGCGCCGGCACCGTGTATGCCATGGCGGGCATCGCCCTGCTGCTGCTGGGCATGGCGGCCATCAACTACACGAACCTCGCCACCGCCCGGGCCAGCCTGCGCACGCGGGAGGTGGGCCTGCGCAAGACCGTCGGCGCCAAGCGGCGACAGCTCATCCTGCAGTTCCTGGGGGAGTCCGTCATCGTCGCCGCGGGCGGGCTGGTGCTGGCCCTGGTCCTGACGGAGATCCTGGCCCCCGGCTTTGCCGACCTGGTGGGGATACGCCTCTATGTCAGCCCCTGGTCGGACCTGCCGCTGATGGCCGGCGCGGTGCTGCTGACCCTGGGCGTGGGCATCGCCGGCGGGGCCTACCCGGCCTTCTTCCTGTCCGGCATCCGCCCGGCTGCCGTGCTGCGGGCGGGCAAGGGTGGGGTGGGGAGCGCCGGCCGGCTGCGGGCCTTCCTGGTGGTGGTGCAGTTCTCCGCCGCCGTCGCCTTGGCGGCCGCGACCCTGGTGGTCCTGCAACAGACGCTGCACGCCGCCTCCGCCGACCTGGGGTTCGACAAGGAGAACCGCGTCGTCCTGCGCGGCATCGGCCATCCCGACGTGCGGCCCCGGCTGGACGCGCTGAGGGCGGAACTGCTGCGCATCCCGGGTGTCCAGGCCGCCTCCGCCTCCTGGATGGTGCCCGGCGGGCAGGGCAACCAGAGCCGGGACATCAACCGCCCCGGCGCGCCGGAGGCCGACCGGGTGAACGCGGAGATCTACCGGGCCGAGCATGACTTCCTGTCGGTCCTGGGCGTCCGCATGGTCGCCGGCCGGGGCTTCGACCCGGCGCGGGCGGAGGATGAGATGCGCTTCGCCGAGGGGGCGGAGGGCACGCGCACCTTCAGCACCATCCTTAACGCCACCGCCGTGCGGCAGTTGGGTTTCCCCTCGCCAGAGGCCGCCATCGGCCAGTTGGTGACCACCAGCGACGACACGCCGGTGCCCACCCAGCTCCGCGTCATCGGGGTGGTGGAAGATTTCCGGTCCCGCAACGCCCGCAACGCGCTGCGTCCCATGCACTTCGTCTATGGCGACCTGCAGTACAGCTACAATTTCCTGCTGCTGAAGCTCAGCCCCGGGGCGGACGTGCCCAAGGTGCTGGCCCAGGTGGATGCCGTCTGGCGGTCCATGTTCCCCCGCATCCCCGTGGCCCGCGGCTTCCTGGACCAGTCCATCGAGCGGATGTATGAGCGGGAATGGCGCATCGCGGGGGTGCTGGGTGCCTTCGCCGGCCTGACCATCGCCATCGCCTGCCTGGGCCTTTACGCCCTGGCCGCCTTCGAGGCGGAGCGGCGGACGAAGGAGATCGGGGTGCGCAAGGTGCTGGGGGCGGGGGTGATGGACATCGTCCGCCTGCTGGTCTGGAACTTCTCCCGCCCCGTGCTGATGGCGAACCTGGTGGCCTGGCCCTTGGCTTGGCTGGCCATGAGCCGCTGGCTGGCGGACTTCGCGTTCCGCATCGATCTGGGCCCGTCGCCCTTCCTGGCCGCCGGCCTTGGCTCCCTCGCCATCGCCTGGGTGACGGTGGCCGGCCATGCCGCCCGGGTGGCGCGGGAACGGCCGGTGCGGGCCCTGCGCTACGAATGACCGGGAAAAGGGGGCGGTGCCGCCGACCCACGTGGCACCGCCAGGTTGGGAGGATCAAGGGCGTGTCCACGCTTGGCGTAAACACACCCCGGCGGCGACCGCCGCCGCGCCCGCCCCGACCGCCCCTGAGCCGGGGGCGACCGGGGAACTGAAAGGGTCAGTCCGCGTCGTTGGGCCCGCGCCCCCGGTTGGGCCAGACGGTGGCGCAGATGCCCGCCAGGGTCTCAAGCCCCGGTTCCGGGGTGAAGGGCTGGTTCAGGATGGAGTTCTCGTCGTGCAGCAGCAGCCCGACGAAGGTCTCCGCCAGGATGTAGGCGCCGGTCCCGGCCAGACGCTTGCCGCCGCCCACCACCTCCGCCTCGCGCAGGACATAGTACCAGAGCGGGGTATGGGCCTCGATCTCCTCCCGCACGGCCGGGTCCAGGGTCTCCAGGCCCAACTGGTCGTTTGACAGCGGCACCGCCCCGATGGCGCGGGCCACGGCTTGGCCGCTGGGCAGGCAGGCGGCCCGGCCCCGCAACAGGTTGCGGGTCGCCAGCACGGGTTCCGTGCCGTCCGGGATCCCGGGGGGCTTCAGGTTCGCCAGGGCCCCCGCCAGCTTCGCGTCGAACCGCCGGCTGAAGTTGCGGGGGACGGTGGGCTCGTCCCCCGACAACTCGGACAGCTCGAAGAAGAAGTCCCAGTTGATCCGGGCATCCTCCGTGATGGGATGGCTGCCGTTCAGGTCCAGGTCGCCGGGCACGAACAGCCGGCGTCCCCGCGGCTGCCCACCAGTGCCCATGTTCAGGCTGTACCCGCCTCGGACCTGCGAATGCCCGAACCGGAAGGCGGCGAAGGCGAACTCCACCGGCATGATCAGCTTGGTCGGGCATTGCGAGACCATGTGCCGGTAGCGCGGCACGTCCCGCAGCATCGCCGCATCCACCGCTGCCCGCCCGGCGATGCGGGGCAGGTAATCGTTCAGGACCACATGCTGGTAATGCTGCACGGTCTTCCGCCGGGCCGCCTCATAGCGCGCCAGATCCCCCGCGGCACCCGGCGTGTGGCCGAGGAAGCGGTTGTAGAGCCGCATGAACACCGTGTGCAGCTGGGCGATGATCAGGTTCTCGGAATTGCGCGGGTCGCCCAATGTCCGGGACACCGACGGCGACGCGCCCTCCGGCAGGTCGGCGGCGGCGACCTCCTGGGCTGGCGGGCCGAAGCCGCCCTCACCCAGCCTCAGCCGCAAGGTGGCGGGGTCATAGAGCGGGGCGCTGTCGCTGTAGGCGGGACCCGTGCCGAAGACGGAGTCCAGGTCCAGCCGGGGCGTGCGGCCATTGTGGACGGTGGAGAAGTCGAACACGCCATCCGGGTCGGGCGGCGTGCCGGCCGACAGGGTGATGTCGTGGTCCACGAACTGGCCGAAGAAGGTGAAACCTGCGGGCTGGGTGGAATCCAGGTCGGCCGTGGGCGGCCCGGGCGGCTCCACCATGGTCTCGGCCAGCTTCTTCAGCGCCTCGACGCTGGGCTGGGACCTGTCCTGCTCGAACAGGATGCCGAACGAGGTCGGCGTGTCCCCTGACGCAAGGAAGACATCCTGGCTGCCCTTCTTGGTCACCGGTATCCCGTGGTGCATTTCCCTCTCCCTGTCCCGTATGGATTGTTGTCCACGATCCCTTTTCCTGGCCGCGACTACCGGGGAGTTGACTACGGGTTGTCGATCACAGACAGGCATCATCACGGACGATATACCGGCTAGGTATATCGTACCGCCATGTTCCCGGCACCGGTTCCGGACCATCCTTCCGCACTGGCGGATCGGCGGCGGCCCACCCCCATCCGCGGAAGCGGCGACGCATGTTCCTGTCCGTTATCACCGTCCCAAGTGTCCGCCAGCGGACACTGTCCGGATGCGCACACCGCCTGATGTCGCAGGCGATGCAGGAATCCCGCGGCTTTCCGGACTGGCACAACCCTTGCGGATAGGGCGTCGACAGCGGGGGCAGGGGCGCCCCCTTCGACAACAAGGGATGACGACCATGGCCACGAACCCGGACCCCACCGGCCCCGCCCGCTCCGCCTGGGAGCGGATCGAGGAAATGGTGACCGACGTGAACCCGGACCTGTGGCTCGCGGGGGCCGTCTTCGCGGTGATCGTGCCATGGCTCAACATCCTCGTCTGACCGTCGTCCCGCCAGGAGGGGATGCACCAATGCCTATGGACCGTCGGGTCGAGAAGACGACCTGGAAGAAGCATCGCTCGAAGGCCGCGGCGGCGGCCGTCGCCCTGCTCGTGCTGGGGGGCGGCTACGTGGCGTTCTCAGGCAGCGGCGGGCAGACCGTGCGCATGGCGGCGGAGCGGCTGGCTATCTCCCCCGTCACCGAAGGGACCTTCGAGGACTTCATCCCCGTCCGCGGCGCGGTGGAACCCCTGACCAGCATCTTCCTGGACAGCGTGGAAGGCGGCCGGGTGGAGCGCCGCTTCGTGGAGGCCGGCCAGATGGTCAAGGCCGGCCAGCCGCTGGTGGAGTTGTCCAACACCGACCTGCAGCTGGAGGTCATCAGCCGCGAGGCCCAGGTGATTGAGCAGCTGAACCAGCTCCGCACCGTGGAGCTGGGCCTGGAGACCACCCGCCTGTCCAACCAGCGGGAACTGGTGGAGGTGGAGTACCGCATCACCCAGCTCGGCCGGCAGCTGGACCGCCGCTCCACCCTGGTGAAGAGCAACGCCGTCTCCCAGGCCCAGTTCGAGGACACCAAGGACGAGTTCGAATACCTGCAACGCCGCCGCACCGTCCTGAAGGAGCAGCAGCAGGTCACCGACCGGCTGCGCAGCGAGCAGTTCACCCAGTTGAAGGCCGCCACCACCAAGCTCCAGGACAACCTGGAATTCACCCGCAAGAACCTTGAGAACCTGGTGGTGAAGGCGCCGGTGGACGGCCAGCTCACCTCCCTTGAGGCGGAGGTCGGCCAGACCAAGCAGCGGGGCGAGCGGCTGGGCCGCATCGACCGGATGGACGGCTTCAAGGTCGTGGCCCAGGTGGACGAGTTCTACCTGCCGCGCCTGAACGTGGACCAGACGGCGGAAGTGGGCATCGGCAGCGGCACCTATACCCTGCGCGTGGCCAAGATCTTCCCGCAGGTGCGCGACGGCACCTTCCGGGTGGACCTGGAATTCCAGGGCGACGCGCCCAAGGACATCCGCCCCGGCCAGACCCTGCAGCTCCGCCTGCGGCTGGGGGCCAACAGCACGGCCCTGCTTATCCCCAACGGCGCCTTCTACCAGGACACCGGCGGCGACTGGATCTTCGTGGTGGACGCCGACGGCAAATACGCCACCAAGCGCCGCGTCCAGCTCGGCCGCCGCAACACCCAGGTCATCGAGGTTCGCGGCGGCCTGGAGAAGGGGGAGCGGGTCATCACCTCCGCCTACGGCGACGCCACCAAGATGGACCGCATCCAACTGAATTGACGAATTTGCCCCTCTCCCCACCGGGGAGAGGGTCGGGGTGAGGGGGTGCCGGGAGCAGGCCGATGGCCACAACCCCGACACCAAGCGCAGATGCAACGATGTCGGGGTTCCCGATGGTCACCCCGACCTACGACAGGGAAACCAACCACATGCTGAAGCTCGTCAACCTGACCAAGGTCTACCGGACGGAAGAGGTGGAGACCACCGCCCTCAATTCCGTGAACATCCACGTCAAGGACGGGGAATTCGTGGCCATCATGGGCCCGTCCGGCTGCGGCAAGTCCTCGCTGCTGAACATCATCGGCATGTTGGACAACCCCAGCTCCGGCGAATACTGGTTCGCGGGGGAGGACGTGGCCGGCTATGGCGAGCGCAAGCTGGCCGACATCCGCAAGCGCAACATCGGCTTCATCTTCCAGAGCTTCAACCTGATCGATGAGCTGACGGTCTTCGAGAACGTGGAGCTGGCGCTGCTCTACCACGACATCCCGGCGCGCGAGCGCAAGGAGCGGGTGAAGGAGGCGCTGGAGAAGGTGCGCATCAGCCACCGCGAGGGCCACCTGCCGCAGCAGCTTTCCGGCGGCCAGCAGCAGCGCGTCGCCATCGCCCGCGCCGTCGTCTCCCGTCCCAAGATGCTGCTGGCGGACGAGCCCACCGGCAACCTGGACAGCGCCAACGGCGACGAGGTCATGCGCATGCTGACCGACCTGAACGGGGAGGGGACCACCATCGTCATGGTCACCCACTCCATGCCCCACGCCCAGTATGCCCGCCGCATCATCAACCTGTTCGACGGACAGGTGGTGGCCGAGAACCTGCGCGCGGCGTGACGCGGCCAAGAAGCTGACAAGAAGCCGACCATCGGCCGGAGAAGACCCATGTTCCGGAACTACGTCACGGTTGCCCTGCGCAACCTGGTCAAGCACAGGCTTTATTCCGCCATCAACATCGTCGGCCTGGCGGTGGGGTTGGCGGCCTGCATCCTGATCCTGCTGTTCGTGCGCAACGAGCTGACCTTCGACCGCCACATCGCGGACGCGGAGCGCGTCTACCAGGTGATCATGCGGGCCCAGTTGCCCGGGCGCCCTGCCGACACGGTGGCCAACACCCAGCTTCCCATGGGCGACGCCATGAAGGGCGCCTTCCCGGAGGTTGAGCTGCGCGCCGCCATGGTCCAGCAGAACATGACCTTCCGGACGGGGGAGAAGCTGTTCTCCGAGACCGTCTTCGCCGCCGACCCCGAGTTCCTGCAGATCTTCGACCTGCCCTTCCTGGAGGGCGACCGCCCTACGGCCCTTGAGGACCGCAGCGGCATCATCCTGTCGGAGGAGGTCGCGCGGAAATACTTTGGTGACGAGCCGGCGCTGGGCCGCGTCATCACCGTGGACGGGCAGCATGATTTGCGCGTCTCCGGCGTCTTCAAGAAGCTGCCGCCCAACACCCACCTGCAGTTCGACGTGCTGGCCCCCATCGGCTCCCCCGCGGTGCGGAACCTGGAACAGACCCGGGCCAACTGGGGTGCCATCAGCTCCACCACCTACGTGAAGCTGAAGCCCGGCGTGGACGCGGCCGACTTCAACCAGCGCTTCCTCGCCTGGTCCAAGACCGCCTTCCCCGAGATCCGCAGCCCCAACGGCATCGTGAAGCTGTCCGACATCTTCACCCCCAGCATCCGGCCGCTGCTCTCCATCAACACCGACCCCATCGCCACCTCCATGCGGCAGGGCACGGCCATGACGGAGATCTACACCTTCTCCGCCGTGGCGGTGCTGGTGCTGGCCATCGCCTCCATCAACTTCATGAACCTGGCCACCGCCCGGGCCACCCAGCGGGCGCGGGAGGTCTCGGTCCGCAAGGTGGTGGGCGCCAGCCGCGCCCAGCTCGTCACCCAGTTCGTCAGCGAGTCCGTGCTGCTGACCCTGGTGGGCCTGGTCCTGGCCGTGGCGCTGGTGGAGCTGGTCCTGCCCGCCTACTCGGCCTTCCTGGGCAAGGAGCTGAGCTTCAACTTCCTGTCCGACCCGGGCCTCGCCGCCATCCTGCTGGGCCTGACCGTGTTGGTCGGCATCGCCGGCGGCACCTACCCGGCCTTCTTCCTGTCCGGCTTCAAGCCCGCCGCGGTGCTCAAGGGTGCCTCGTCGGGCGTGGGCGGCGGGTCGGGGCGGCTGCGTATGACCCTGGTGGTGGTGCAGTTCGCCATCTCCATCGCCCTGATGGTGGCCACCGCCATCGTCTACGGCCAGTTCCTCTACGCCCAGAACAAGGACCTGGGCTTCGACAAGGAGAACCTGGTGGTGCTGGAGGGCTTCTCCACCCGCGCCATGCGGGAAAAGGCCCGCTCCGTCGCCGAGCTGATCGCCAAGGACCCGCGCGTGGCGGCCGCCTCCGCCACGGCCATCACCCCCGGCACCTTCGACGAGAACAACACCAACGTGCGCATGCCCGGCCGCGGTTCCAGCGAGCTGCTGGTGGTCCGGAACGAGCCGGTGGACTTCGACTTCTTCGACACCATGGGCATGAAGCTGGTCGCCGGCCGCATGTTCGACCGCAACCGCGGCACCGACTACGTGACCCGGCCGGAATGGATGCGCCCCGGCGGCCAGCGCCCGGCCGGCACGCCGGAAGACTTCCAGATGCCCGCCGCCGTCATCCTGAACGAGACCGCGGTGAAGCGGCTGGGCTTCGCCTCCAACGAGGCCGCCCTGGGGCAGACCTACCTGGCGGGTGCCGGGCAGGGGGCCAGCTACAACTTCACCATCATCGGCGTGGTGCAGGACTTCCACTTCCGCTCCGTCCGCGACCCCATCGCCCCGGCGCAGTTCTACGTGGACCCGGTGCAGTTCGACGCGGTTGCGGTGCGGGTCAAGCCGGGTGACGTGCCGGGCGCCCTGGCGGCCATCGACAATGCCTGGAAGCAGTTCTTCCCGGACACCCCCGCCCAGCGGGTCTTCCTGGACGACCGCATCCAGCAGCTCTACGACCAGGAGCGGCAGATGGCCACCATGTTCGCCGCCTTCGCCGGCCTGGCCATCATCATCGCCTGCCTCGGCCTGTTCGGCCTGGCCAGCTTCACCGCCGAGCGCCGGACGAAGGAGATCGGCCTGCGCAAGGTGCTGGGCGCCAGCGTCCCGGACATCGTCCGCCTGCTGGTCTGGCAGTTCAGCAAGCCGGTGCTGGTGGCCAACCTGATCGCCTGGCCCATCGCCTGGTACGGGATGGGCCACTGGCTGCAGGGCTTCACCTACCGCATCGACATGAACCCGGCCCTGTTCCTGGGCGCCGGCGTGGTGGCCCTGGCCATCGCGTGGCTGACGGTGGGCCTGCACGCCGCCAAGGTGGCCCAGGCCAAGCCGATCAAGGCGCTGCGGTACGAGTAAGGGCGGGCACGGGGGTGGGGAGGGGGCTCGCCCCCTCCCCGGCGTTGGGGAACGACGATCATGCTGGGCAACTGGACCACGGTGGCTGTGCGCAACCTGCTGCGGCACAAGCTGTTCACCGCCATCAACATCCTGGGCCTTGCCGTCGGCCTGGCGGCGGCCCTGCTGATCGCCGTCCATGTGCGGCATGAGCTGTCCTACGACCGGTTCCACGCCAAGGTGGACCGGATCCACCTGGCCTGGTCCACCCAGTTCATCCCTGGCCGCACCCCGGTGCCGAGCCCCGTCTTCAGCTTGCCCATGGGCCGTGTCCTGGCGGAACAGGTGCCGGGGGTCGAGGCGGTGCTGCAAGTCACCCGCACCGCACAGGTGGTGAGGTTGGGGGAGGAGACGCGGCTCCTGCGCCTTGCCACGGCATCCCCTGCCTATTTCCGGATGTTCGACGTGGAGGTCCTGTCCGGTGACCCGGCCACCGCGCTGGAAAAGCCCTACAGCCTGGTCCTCAGCGCCAAGGAGGCCCAGGGCCTGTTCGGCACCACGGACGTGCTGGGCCGCACCCTGCCGCTAGCCAACGGCACCATCCTGACGGTGACGGCGGTGGTGGGCGACCCGCCGGTCAACAGCGATGTCCTGGCCCCGGCCCTCGTCTCCATCAGCACGCCGCTGCCCTTCCTGGAGCGCATCCGGGAGAGCTGGGGCAACAACTCCTTCCGCACCTTCGTGCTGCTGCAGGAAGGGGCGGCGCCGGATGCCGTGCGCACGGCCATGCAGGAAGCGGCCAAGCGCAGCTACCCCAACTACAACGAACCCGGCAGCGGCCAGTTCAGCTTCCTTGTCGAGCTGACGCCGCTGGCGAAGCTGCACACCAACCCGGACATCCTGTTCAACGCCACCTCACCGGAGGTGATCTGGGCCTTCATGGCCCTGGCCGTCCTGATGCTGGCGATCGCCGGGATCAACTTCGTCAACCTCTCCACCGCCCGGGCGGGGCTGCGGGCGCGGGAGGTGGGGCTGCGCAAGGCGTTCGGCGCCCGGCGCCGCGCGCTGGTGGCCCAGTTCATGGGGGAGGCGGTGCTGCTGACCCTGGTGGCGGGCCTCATCGCCGTCGCGCTGGTGGAGCTGTCCTTGCCCGTCGTCATGGAAATGCTGGGCGTCCAGATCGACGCGGCCCACCGGTCCTTCGGCACGCTCGCCATGCTGGGGATGGCCCTGGCCGTGCTGGTGGGCATGGCCGGCGGCGTCTACCCGGCCCTGGTGCTGTCGGGCTTCCGCCCAGCGGTGGTGCTGCGCGGGGGCAAGGCCACGGGCGGGCCGGGGCGGCTCCGGGCGGTGCTGGTGGTGGGCCAGTTCAGCGCGGCCATCGCCCTGGCCGTCTGCACCTGGGTGATCCTGGACCAGACCCGGCATGCCCAGTCCGCACGGCTGGGGTTCGAGCGGGAGAACCTGCTCCTGCTGCGCGGCGTCCCTGACGGCGGGAACCCGACCTGGGTCACGCTGCGCGACCGGCTGCGGCGGGAACCGGGGGTGCTGGACGCCTCCGGTGCCGCCTGGGTGCCCACCGACCAGTCGGAATCGACCAGCAACTATGTGGTGCTGGACGGCCCCCGGGCGGGGGAGGAGACCACCCTCCGCACGGAGCGCGCCGACCACCGGTACCTGAAGGCCATGGGCGCCACCCTGATCGCCGGCCGCCTGCTTGACGAGCAGCGCGCCACCGACCGGGTGCGCGGGACGCCGGATGGCGGCGCCGAGTCCGTCGATGGCAGGGAAACCGGGGTGGTGGTGACCCGGTCCCTGGTCCAGCTCATGCGCTGGGGCACGCCGGAAGAGGGGCTGGGCAAGGCCATGACCCTGGGCCGTGGCGACGGCGCCCTGCGCCTGCGGGTGGTGGGCGTGGTGGACGACGTGCAGTTCGGCTCCGTCCGCCAGCCAAAGGTGCCCACCGTCTTCCTGGCGGACCCGGACACCACCACCCTTCTGGTGGTGCGGGTGGCGCCCGATACCCTGCCGGGCATCTTGGGCCGCATCGACGCCCTGTGGAAGGAAACCTATCCGGAGCGGCCGGTGAACCGCCAGTTCATGGATGAGGAGGTGGAGAAGCTCTATCGGGCGGAGCAGCGCCAAGCCCAGGTGCTGGGCCTGTTCGCCGGCCTTGCCATCATCGTCGCCTGCATGGGGCTGTTCGGCCTCGCCGCTTTCCAGGCGGAGCGGCGGACGAAGGAGATCGGCGTGCGCAAGGTGCTGGGCGCCGGGTCCTTCGACATCGTGCGCCTGCTGGTCTGGCAGTTCTCCCGCCCCGTGCTGGTGGCGAACCTGATCGCCTGGCCCGTCGCCTGGTACGCCATGGGGGAGTGGCTGTCCGGTTTCGCCAGCCGGGTCAGCCTGGACCCGCTGGTCTTCGTCGCCGTCGGCGCCGTGGCCCTGGCCATCGCCTGGGTGACGGTCGCCGCCCACGCCATCCGCGTCGCCGCCCGCAAGCCCGTCGTGGCCCTGCGGTATGAGTGAGCATGTAGGTCGGATTAGCGAAGCGTAATCCGACGGTCACCGTCGCCGTCGGATTACGGAGCCTTGGGGCTCCTAATCCGACCTACGGCCACCTCCGCCAACACCCCCCGCACCCGGCCCATCCGCCCGGCCGGGTCGTCCCAGGTCACCCGCAGTTTCCCATCGTCCCGCACCTCCGCCCCTGCGGGCGGTTCCACCCCGGGGCGCAGGCCCAGCACGGCGCCTTTCGGCCCGATATCCAAACTTTCCACCCCTGCCCGGCGGCAGAGCAGCTTCAATTCGGCAAGGTCCAGCAGCGCCTCCGCCTCCGCCGGCAGGGGCTGGCCGGGGTGGCGGAGGTCGGCGGCCAGGGCGTCGCGCTGGGCCGGGTCGGTCATGCGTGACAGGCGGGCATAGATTTCCATGCGGCGTCCCGGCTCCGGCACCAGGGCCGGGGGCAGCAGCGCCGGGCGGTCCAGGGCGATGCGGGGGGACCAGGTCGCATCAGGCGTTTCCCCCTTTGCCGCGGCCATGGCGTCCCGCACCAGGGCCTGGAACAGAGCGGGGCCCACGTCCCTCACATGGCCGGACTGGGCCTCCCCCAGCAGGTCGCCGCCGCCGCGCAGCTCCATGTCCCGCTCCGCCACGGCCCAACCGGCGCCCGGCCCCGTCAGGGCCGCCAGGGCGTGCAGCCGCTCCATCCCCTGGGGGGAGGGCGGCCGGTCCTCCGGCCAGGTCAGGTAGGCCCAGGCCTGCCGCCGCGACCGCCCGACCCGGCCGCGCAGCTGGTGCAGCTGGGCCAGGCCGAATCGGTCGGCCCGGTGGACGATGATCGTGTTGGCGTTGGGGATGTCCAGGCCGGTCTCCACGATGTTGGTGGCCAGCAACACGTCGCAGCCGCCGCGGGCGAATCGCTCCACCCGGTCCTCCAGCTCCTCCGGCCGCAGCTTGCCATGGGCCTCCACCAGCCCCAGCTCGGGCACCAGCCGGCCCAGCCGCTCCTTCATCGGTTCCAGGTCGTCGATGCGCGGCACGATGACGAAGCCCTGGCCCCCCCGGGCCGCCTCCCGCCGCAGGGTGTCCCGCAACAGCCCGTCGGACAGGGTCACGGCCTCCGTCCTCACCGGGCGGCGCTCTGCCGGCAGGGTGGTGATGATGCTCACGTCCCGCAGCCCTTCCAGTGCTTGGCGCAGGGTGCGGGGGATGGGGGTGGCGGACATGGCCAGGGTATGGGTCCCGGCGGACAGCTCCCGCAGCCGTTCCTTCTGCTTCACGCCGAACCGGTGCTCCTCATCCAGCACCAGCAGGCCCAGATCCCTGAAGGTGACGCCCTTCGCCAGCACCGCGTGGGTGCCGACGACAAGCCGCAGGGACCCGTCGGCCAGACCCGCCTTCACCGCCTTGGCGTCCGCCGCCGGCTGGCCGCGGCCAAGATAGCCTGTACTGACCGGGAAGCCGGCGAAGCGGTCGGCGAAGTCCTCCAGATGCTGCCGGGCGAGGGGGGAAGTGGGTGCCACCACGGCCACCTGCCGCCCGGACATGGCCACGGCAAAGGCCGCCCGCAGGGCCACCTCCGTCTTGCCCACGCCCACGTCGCCCACCACCAGCCGGTCCATGGTGTGTCCGGCGGCCAGGTCGGCCAGCACGGCGTCGATGGTGGTTTCCTGGTCGGGAGTCAGCTCGTAGGGGAAGCCGGACAGGAAGGCCCGCCAGGCCCGGCGCGGCGGCTTGATCGGGGGATGACGCGTGGCCTTGCGCCGGGCCGCCGCTTCCAGCAGGGCCCGGGCCATCTCCTCCGCCTGGGCCTTGGCCTTGTCCAGCCGGTTGGCCCAGCCCTGGCCGCCCAGCTTGTCCACCCCGGCGCCGGGCCCCGCCGGATGCAGCAGGTCCAAATTCTCCACCGGCACGAACAGGCTGTCGCCGTCCTTATAGACCAGCTTCAGGCAGTCGTGCGGCGCCCCCGCCGCCTGCACCGCCTCCAGCCCGTCCGCCAGGGCCACCCCATGCTCCGGGTGGACCACCAGCGCGCCCAGGGCCAAACCCGCCGATTCCGGCAAGGTGGCCGGACCCGCCACCTTGGCCGCCCCCTGTTTCAGCAGGTCCGTCCGGGCCAGCACCCCGATCCCTGGGGCCGTGAAGCCGGACTCCAGCGGCAGCACCGCCGCGGCGATGGTCCCCGGCGGCAGGGCCTGGGCCTCCGCCCAGTCCTTCACCACCGCCCCATCACCCAGCCCCCGCCGGCCCACCAGGCGCGCCAGGGCCAGCGCCTCCGACGGGCGGGACACGGCGGCCACCAGGCGCCGCCCCTCTTTCCGCCAGCCCTCCAGGAAGCTGCGCAGGCCGTCCAGGTCGTCCGGGTCCGGCACTGTCTCCAGGTGGCGCCCACCCCGGTCGTCCGCTTTCCGCCCCGTTTCCGGCGGGTCGTCGTCCAGTGACGTGACCTTGCGGGTCGCGAGCCCGAAATCCCAGTCGGCCGCGCCCAGGAAGGCGCTCGCCACCGGCACGGGCGGGTAGGGCGGCAGGCCGGCCTTGCGGTCCAGCTCCATCCGGGCTTGCCGGCGCCGGTGCGCCTCGGTGATCTCCGCCAGCCGCAGGTCGCGCACCCCCTCCGCCCGCTCATCCAGGCTGACGGGGCAGCCGGGCAACAGGTCGAACAGGCTGTCCATCCGGTCATGGAACAGGGGCAGCCAGTGCTCCACCCCCGACGGGCGGCGCAGGCCCGCCACCCCCTCCCGCACCGGGTCCCGTCCCGCCGCGGGCCCGGCCAGGGCCGCGTAGCCCCCCTCGAACCGCCGCGCCGCCGCCGTGTCCAGCAGCAGTTCCGACGCCGCACCCAGGGTGACGCGCTCCACCGGCTCCCCATCCAGGGTGAGCTTGTCCAGGGTCCGGCCGGATGGGTACTCGGCCAGGACCACCGCGTTGTCCACCGCCCGGTGGATACGCAGCCGGGTGCCGTTCACCATGGCCTCCCCGGGCTCATCCGCCTCCGGCAGCAGCACATGTCCCAGCCGCGCCAGCTCGGCCCGCAGGGCGTCCGGGTCAAGCTCCTGCCCGGCCGCCAGCTCCACCGCCGCCCCGGCCAGCGCCTCCCGCCCCGGTACTCGGCGCAGCAGGCTCGCGGCGGTGGCCAGCACGATGGCCGGCCCCTCCACCTCCCCCCGCGCCAGGGCGCGAAGGCTCTCCATCCGCCGGGCCATGATGCCGACGCTGGGGGAAATCCGGTCATAGGGCCGCGCGTCCCAGGCCGGGATGGGGAAGACCCTCACCTCGGGCGCGAAGAAGGCCAGCGCCCCTGTCAGCATGTCCAGCCGCCGCCGGCTTTCCGCCACATGCAGCAGCGGCACGGGCCCTGCCTGCCGCGCCAAGTCGGCGATCACCTGCGCGTCCCACCCCTCCGGCGCCCCCGCGGCAAGGCGGCGGGTGCTGGTCGGGGGCAGGGGGCTGTCCGGGGGCATGGCAGGGTCCGTCTTGGGGGCGGTGGGGGAGCAACCCGCGCCGCCGCCCGTCGTTCCGTGGCGTCAATGCTGCTCCACCACCCGCACCAGCTGCTTCCCCCGCGCAGGCGGGGGTCCATAGTTCTTCAAACGACGGTCGTGTGGGGGGGCGGGTCAAAAACAGTGGACCCCCGCCTTCGCGGGGGAGGCGGGGGTCCTTGTGTCCAGGTGGGGACGACAGCAGCTGTGTCGCTGCCTACCCCTCCCGCTTGCCGTGGCTGGCGCCGCCCTGGCCGCGGCCGGTGCGGCTTTGCAGCTCGTCGATCTTCTCCGACGCCTTGGCCTTGGTCAGGTCGGCGTCGAACGTCTCCCCGGCCTCTTCGGACAGGGTCTTCAGATAGCTGGCCTGGGCGCCGGTCATGGGCTCGTCGCCGGTGGTCCAGTCCTCCGGGTCCTTCACCCGATTGCTGGGCGTGTTGCCCACATCCTCGGTCTTGGGATTGGGCGCGTGCTGCTGCTTGTCAGCCATCTCGGTTCTCCAAAACAGGAACAGATAGCGAACAAGTGATGGCGGCATTGGTTCCCGTCTGGCAGGCGGCGCCACGGTCGGCTACACCAAATCCCAGACCGGAACCATGAGGCGGACATGAGGATCGAGGAGCAACTGGCGATCAAGCTGCTGGCCCAGGCCTCCGCCATGCTGGGCCGCGCGGTAAACGAGACCCTCTGCACGGAACCGGACCGCCGGGTCGTCCGCGGCATGGTGGCGGAGGCGAAGGAACTGCTCCAGGAGTTCGAGGAACAGTATTTCGACGACCCGGCGCCGAAAGCTTAGGCCGCAGGGCAGTCCAGCGCGGCGCCCCAGCTTCGGAACACCTGGCCGCGGCTGTCCTGGCGGGGGGAGTGGCCCTTGCCCCGGGCCGCGGATTCCAGGGCGCGGCAGGCCCGTTCGGCCGCCGCGGCGTTGGCGAAGGACTTGCCTTCCAGCGGGGAGAACAACGGGGCTGAGGCGTAAAAGCGGAAACCGGTGCGCTCGGCAATGATGATGCCGGCCGTGCTGCGGCCGGTCTCGATGACGATGGCGTTGCTCATTCCAGTATACCTCTGGCCGCTGGCGGGGTGCCGCGGCGCGACGGACCTTTTGGGCTCGGGATGGTGGCTGTGGCGGGCCGATACGGCCGGCCTCAGCGTCCGGGCATGCGACAACACATGGGACCGGCCCATTGGTTGCCGCGAGGGTTACGCGCAGAGGGGGTATGTTGGCCTGATATCCGTGGCAGAACCATGAATCGCATGGCGCCCTTCCTCCTGGACAGACCGGAGAACCACGAAGGGACTTCGTGGCGCTTTAGCGTTTGGTGACGCGGCGCAAGCTGCTTCCGTCAAATCTCCGCGGGCCCTGAGGCGGCGGGCCAGTCCGGGGCCGAAGCCTTGACGTCAGAGTTAAGCACGCGACGGCGCCTGTCAATGCCCGACAAAGGGGAGCGTGCGCCATTTCGCGCTGCTGGCATGCGGAATTCACTCTAACAACGCATTCACGATGTAATTTAATGAATTCTACGCAGACAGGTTGACAAGCCTGCCCGCATGGGGAAGCCTCCCCAAGCCGTGAAATACCGACCCGGCCAAGACCCAACCCCCGAGGGGTGCCATGTCCTTCATCCGCCGCCTTGCCCTGACCTCCGTTGCCCTGCTGTCCCTCACCGCCGCCGCGCAGGCTGCCGACCCCGTGGTGGTCCGCGCCGGCTACATCCCCGTGCTGGGGGCGGCCCAGGCCTTCGTCATCGACAACCTCGGCTGGGATAAGGAGGCGGGCTTCGACCTGCAACTGAAGCAGTTCGACAGCGGCCCCAACATGATCCAGGCCCTGGCCTCCGGCACGCTGGACAGCTACATCGCCGGTGTCGGCCCCGTGATCGTGGCCAAGAGCCAGGGCATCGGCGTGCGCATCGTCGCCGCCACGGCACTGGAGGAGCTGGTGGTCGCCGCCGGGCCGGAGCTGGCCGCCACATCAGGCAGCGCGAAGGAATCCTTCGCCGCCCTCTCCAAGAAGCTGGGCCGCCCGCTGAAGGTCGCCACCCAGCCCGCCGGCTCCGTCCCCAACACCATGCTGCAATACTGGCTGTGGGAGCGGGCGGGCATCGACAAGGCCGCGGTTGAGCTGGTGCCCATGGGCATCGACGCCACCCAGCAGGCCCTGCTGGCCGGTGCGGTGGATGCCGCCATCATCCGTGAGCCGGCGCTGACCATCATCACCGACCGGAACCCCAAGGTGAAGGTGCTGGCCTATGGCGGCGACATCCTGCCGAACCAGCCGGGCAACGTCATCGCCTTGACCGAGGAGTTCATCAAGAAGCACCCGGACGTGGCCCAGAAGCTGGTGGACCTGACCGTGCGCGCCACCGAGCTGATCCAGAAGAACCCGGACGTGGCCGCCAAGGCCGTGGAGTCCGCCATCGGCAAGGGCATCATCGACGCCAAGACCATGTCCCGCGCCCTGGCCTCCAAGGCCGTGCGCTTCAATGTGGACCCCACGGTGATCGTCGAGCAGACGGCCATCCTCCGCGACTACCAGGTGAAGCTGGGCGCCGTGAAGCAGGCCCCCGCCCTGGACGGCCTGTTCGACGCGACCTTCTATGAGAAGGCGGCGAAGAAGAAGTGACGCCGCTATGATGGCCCGGCGCAGTGGGGCATGGCCCCATCGCGCCGGAGGCCGGCGACCGCCGGCCCGCAGGCACGTGCCTGCGTAAGCCAAGGGTGCGTGAGCGCCCGCCCGGCGTTTGAGGGAACATGTAAGCGGTATGCCTAAGCCTTCACAATCCAAGCGCCTGCTGCTGGCCTTCGCCGGGGTCGCCGCCTTCCTGTTGCTCTGGGAGGCGGTGCCCTGGTTCGGGCTGGTGCGGCCGATCCTGTTGCCGCCGCCCTCCGCCATCCCGGAGACCTTCTGGCGGGAGGTGCAGTCGGGCGCCTGGCATACGGCGGTGCTGAGCAGCCTGGGCCATTACCTCTGGGGCCTGTTCCTGGGCTCCTTCCTGGGTGTGGCGCTGGGCGTGCTCGCGGGGATGAGCCGGTCGCTGGAGGACTTCACCAGCTGGGTGGTGCGCCTGCTGCGGCCCATCCCGGGCTTGGCCTGGGTGCCCTTCGCCATCATCTGGTTCGGGGTCACGCCGTCCGCGGCCATCTTCATCATCGTGGTCGGCGTCTTCTGGATCAACTTCTTCGCCGCCCTGGGCGCGGTGCAGGCCGTCGACCGTGACCTGATCGAGCTGGCGGACGCCTTCGGCCACCGCGGGCCCGTGGCCAAGCTGTTCAAGGTGATCCTGCCCGCCAGCGTCTCCCCCATCATGGCGGGCCTGCGCACCGGGTTGGGGCAGGCCTGGATGGCCGTTGTGGCGGCGGAGCTGTTCGGCGTGCCGGGCCTGGGCCAGCGCATGATGCAGGCGTCCAGCCTGCTCGCCACCGACATCGTGGTCGTCTACATGATCACCATGGCCGTGCTCTACGGCATCATCGACTCCACCTTCGTCGCCGTGCGCGACCGGCTGCTGCGGTGGAAGGCATGATCAGCATCAAGGACCTGTCCCTGGCCTTCCCGGGGGAGCGCGGGCCCACCACCGTGCTCCAGGACTTCGACCTGACCATCGGGCGGGGGGAGTTCGTGGCCGTCGTCGGCGCGTCCGGCGTCGGCAAGTCCACACTGTTGCGGGTCATCGCCGGTCTGGTCAGGCCGCAGTCCGGCAGCGTGGTCTCCGACCAGGGACCCACCCCTGGCCGCCGGCCCTATGCCCTGGTCTTCCAGGACTCCCGCATGCTGCCCTGGCGGCGGGTGGTGAAGAACGTGGAGTTCGGGCTGGAGGGCCTGGGCCTGCCGAAGGCGGAGAAGCGCCGCCGCGCGCTCGACGCTCTGGCCCTGGTTGGGCTGAAGGACAAGGCCGACCGCTGGCCGCACCAGCTTTCCGGCGGCCAGCGCCAGCGCGTGGCCATCGCCCGGGCCCTGGCCGTGGACCCGGACCTGTTGATGATGGACGAACCCTTCGGCGCCCTGGACGCCATCACCCGCCAGACCCTGCAGGATGAGCTGGTGGATCTCTGGCAGCGCACGGGCAAGACCATCCTGTTCGTCACCCACGACATCGACGAGGCCGTGTACCTCGCCGACCGGGTGGTGCTGCTGGCCGGCAGCCCCGCCGGCGTGCGGTCGGAGGATCAGGTCACCACCCCACGCCCGCGCCGCCGTGACGATGCCCAGGCCCGCGCCACCGCCGCCGCCATCCGCGACCGCCTTTCCGACTATGTGGAGCAGGGGGCTGGCATCTGACCCTGGTCCGGGACCTATGACTTTCCTGCGCCTTTGTTGAATTCCGCCTGCCGCAGACCTAGCCCCATCCGATCTTTCGGGTTAGTACTGTCGGCGGGGAGCGGCTCGTGATGCCGGCTCCGGTCAACAGGCGGGCAGGGGGCGGCATGGTGGATCTGCTGGAACGGCCGGACACGCGGGCGGGCGCGGGCGACATGGACCCATCCCCCGCCCGGCTTCCCCCTGCATCGGCCGCCCCGATTGCAAGCCTCGGCCCGCTGTCGGGCGAACTCCGGCAGGAGTGTGAGGCCATGCTGCGCCATGCCCTGGGCCAGGGGATGGCCCTGCCGCCGGACGTGATCGCCCTGACGGCCCCGCTGGACCGGCCGGAACCCCCGACCCTGGTGGAGGTGGCCGCCCTGCATGGCCGCCTGGCCCAGGTCATCGCCCCCGCGTCCCCGCGCACCGTCTGGCTGCTGCAGAACGACCCCTACCGCGACTCCCTGCTGGGCGCGTTCGGTGCCTTGCCGAACATCCGCCGCATGTTGCTGGCGACACTGGTCTTCCTGGGCCTGTTCATCCTCACCAGCCTGTCCGACCAGGTGAACGACCAGACCGTGTCGAAGGACATGCTGGAACTGGGCGGTGCGGAGCTTCTGCTGGTCCTGACCTTCATGATCTGCGCCGCCGGGCTGGGGGCCTGCTTCCATGCCCTTTACACGGCCCACGGGTACGTGACCAAGGGGACCTATGACCCCCGCTATGACAGCTCCTATTGGATCAAGATCGTGCTGGGGGTCGTGGCCGGCCTGCTGCTGTCCCAGGTGATCCCGGTGGAGCAGCAGACGGCGCGGGACGTCTCCATGACCAAGCCGCTGCTGGCCCTGGTGGGCGGCTTCTCGGCAGAGCTGGTGAACACAATCCTCCAGCGGCTGGTCCAGACCATCCAGTCCCTGTTCAAGGGCGACCCGTCGGAAAGCCAGGACGCCAAGGAAAAGGCCATGAAGGCCCAGGCGGACCGGGACCTGGGCCAGCGCAGCCTGCTGGCTGCCAGCGACGTCTTCGCCCTGCGGGAGGCCGTGGCCTCTGGCGCCCCGCCGGAAAAGGTGTCGGCCCTGGCGGACCAGGCCATCGGCACCCTGCTGCCAGAGGCGGCGGACCGGCTGAAGCAGGCCACCACGGCAGCACCGGCGCCCTGACCGGGGGCGGTCACTTCTCCTCGGAGTTCCCCAGCGCCTTGCGCAGCCGGCGGACCCCCAGCCAGACCGCGGCGATGACCACGGGCACCGCCAGCGCCCCCATGGTCTCCTTGGGGAAGTGGACTCCCAGGGCCGGCAGCCCCTCCACCATGTACTTGCCCAAGCCCAACAGGTAATAGGCGATGGCGAAGACCGACAGGCCTTCCACCGCCTCCTGGATACGCACCTGGGCGGCGGTGCGCTCCTCCAGGCTCTTCAGGATCTCGGCGTTCTGCTCCGCCCGGTGCACGTCCACGCGGGTGCGCAGCAGCCCGCTGGCCCGGGCGATGCCGTCGGCCAGGTCCTCCTGGCGGCGGGCCACCGCCTCACAGGTGCGTACCGCCGGTCGGAACCGTCGCTCCAGGAAGCTGCCCAGCCGTTGCAGCCCCTTGATCCGCTCCTCCCGCAAGCCGCCGATCCGCTGTTCCACCAGCTCCGCATAGGCGGCCGTGGCGCTGAAACGGTAGCGGCAGCGGCTGGACAGGGCCTCGGCCTCCGCGGCCAGCCGGGTCAGCTCATCCAGCAGGCGGTGCTCCTCCGCCGCGTCGCCGGCCGTGTCGGGGGCGGCGGTGCGGGCCACGATCTCCGCCAACCTTTGCTCCATCCGTGCCAGGGGCCGGCCCGACTCGCGGGCGGGGATCAGGCCCATCAGGGCCATCATGCGATAGGTCTCCACCTCCAGCAGCCGCTGCACCAGCCGGCCCGACCGGTTGGGCGACAGGGCCACGTTGCGCACCAGGATGCGCACATGGCCGTCCGGCCCCATGCGGAAATCGGTCCAGACCAGCGCGTCCCCGCCATGGACGATGCTGCCCACCACGTCGCCGCTGGGGAAGTACAGGGCCAGGCTCTCCGGCCCGTGGAACGGCTCCGTGTCCACCTCCAGCTTCAGGTGCACGGCCGCCAGCCGCTCCCCCGGCAGCCGGGCGATCCAATCGGCCAGGGCGGGCGTCAGGGCGCTCCAGTCGTCGCCGTCCGCATCGGGCACCGTCTCCACCACCATGACGGAGGTGAATTCCGTGTGCCGCTCCCACTTCACCCGGCGGCCCTCGACCTCAAGCTGGACCTGCCTTGCGTCCGCCGGTGGTTCGGGAAGGCCATGGGCCTGGCACAGGGCGGCCAGGTGGCTGCGGTCGCGGGCCAGCTCCCCCGTCAACTGGGCCACATGGGTGATCCGCGCCGGGCTGTTGATGCGCATGGACGGGCGCGCATGCACCTCGTCGTTCAGCATGGCGCGTAGGGGATGGTCCACCGGGCGGACCGGTTCCTGCTCGAGCGGCACGGCGATCCTCCGATCGGTTCGCTCCCATCATGACCCCTGAACAACCCCGCCGCCAAGCTGCGCGTCTCGTCGCAGCCCATCAAGCGGGTGCCCGTCCCCTCTCCCTGGGGAGAGGGTGTCGAGCGAAGCGAGGCGGGTGAGGGAAGTGGGCGTAGGAACCGACGCCAAACCACCTCGTCTCGCGGATCCCGTCCCCCTCATCCGGCGCTGGCGCGCCACCCCCGGATCAAGTCCGGGGCAGGCTTTCTCCCCAGGGAGAAGGGGCAAGGCTCAAACGTTCGCCCCCCGGCCCCTTGCCTGGGGCCGGACCCAGCGGTGGGCGCCGGTCTGGAAGGACAGGTTGCCGGTATAGCCCGCCACGTCCAGGCTGGCGCGGAAGATGCCGCCCAGCTCCTGGGTCAGGCCGGTGGGCAGCAGGTCCCGGGTGCGGACCACCAGGTCCAGTTGGCCCGGCCGCACCAGCCCGTCCAACTGCATGGGCCCCAGCCGGTTGAAATCCAGGTCCAACAGGAAGCGCCGGGCCTTCTCCTTCTTCTCCCCCTCCGCCTCGGCCTCCTCGTCCCCCGCCTTGCGGACATAGAGTTGCAGCCGCGTGACCTGGGCCTGTTCGGCGAAGGGCAGGGCGTAGCAGCGCCAGCCTTCCGGCAAGGGCTCCTGCGCCCGGGCCTGGATGGCGCGGAAATCTTCGGACAGGCGGGACAGCAGGTCCTGCCGCCCGGCCTTGGACAGGGCGCCCTCTCCCTGTTCACCCAGCCAGTCCGCCGCCTCACCGCCCCGCAGGGCTGCCAGGAAGAAGGCGATGTTGGCGGCCAGCCGCTTGTTGGGCTGGGGCAGGATGGCGGCCGCCAGGGCCTTGGCAAGGCTGGGGTCCGTGGCGACCAGAACGGCCATGGCCTCCTTCAGGGCCGGCCAGTCCCGGCCATGCAGCGGGTCGATGGCGGGCAGTGTGGGCGCCGCCAGCTCCGGCGCCAGCACCGCCAAGGCCAAGGCGGTGCCCGGGGGCAATCCTTGCGGGATGCGGGCCTGGAGCAACAGGGTCCCTTGCGCCGTGGTCACCAATGGCTGCCCGGCCAGGGACGTGCCCACAAAGGTGCCGGGCAAGGTCGGCTCCTCCGCCGGGACGGGCGCGGTGATGCCGGGCGCGGGCAGGCCCTCGGCCGCACCGCCCAGGGACAGGATGCGCACCTGCACCGGCTGCCCCGCCGTCAGCCGGGGAACGGACGCCTCCACCGCGCTGCCGAAGGGGCGGGCCAAGGGTGCGGCCGGCACGGCGGGGCCTCCCTCGGAACCTGTTGCGGCAGGTATTCCGGTCGCCGGCGTCGGCAGGCCAGGCCCTGCCGGGGCTGGGGCGGCCGGGGCCAGGTTCGGATTATCCGGTGCCATAGGCGGAGAAGGGAGCGGGACCGCTCCGCCGGGGGGAAGCGGGGGCGGCTGCGCGCTTCCGGTGGCTGCCGGGAGGGGGATGCCGGCCGGGGACGGGGGTACCGTCGGCCCGGCCGGGACGGGCAAGGCCGTGCCGGCTCGGGCGGGCGGGGTCTCGGCCGTGGGGGCACCTGCAACGGGGCCGCCAGCCGATGTACCGGGACCCTGGGGTGGGGGTGGCGTCCGGCTCCCGTCCGCAGGGGCTGTCGGCACGGGGGTTGGCGTTGGCGCGATCGGGACAGGCCCGGCAGAGACGGGTGGGGCCGGCGCTGCTCCTGCCACGGCCGGCTGTGCCGCCAGGGTGGGGGTACCCACCGGGATGGCGGCCCCTTGGCTCCCGCCTGCCGCCGCCACGCTGGGGCCGGCCTGCCCCTGGGATGGTGATGGGCTTGGCCCGGACGGGGCCTGGGTGGGCGTGGCAGGACCCGCCGACGCTGGTGCCGCCGGCTGCGGCGGGATGCCGGCGGGGACCGTCGGGGTGGCAACAGGGCCCGGAGGGGATGGGGCTGCCGCCAGGGTCGGCGTCGCGCTTCCCGGCAGGCCGGCCGGCGCGAGCGGTCCCCCCGGCATGGGGACTTGGGCCGTACCGCCTGTCCATTGCCCCGGCTGTAGCTGTCCCTGGGCTGGCACGGTACCGCCGGCCGTCACCGGCGTGGTGGCCTGGCCGGGGACTGTCGGTGCCGGTGGCTGGGGTGCCGGGGCTTGGCCATTCGGAGCCGTCATTATCGCTGGCCCGGTCTGGCCGAACATCCCGGCGGGGTCCGGGCCCGTCCTGGCTAGGAAGCGGCCATAGGCGGCGATGGCGCCGGGCAGGGCGTTGTTGCCGGGCAGGAAGGTCTCGGTCCCGACCGTGCCCGGTGGAACTTGCCCGGTGCCTGGTGGGCCGGGGTTGTGCCGGGGCTGGCCCTGCGGTTGCGGCGTGGTGCCGGGATCGGGGACCGGGGGCAGGTTGGCCAGGGATGCCAGGAAGGATGTGGCCGCCGCCGGAACCGGCTTCGTGGCGGGGCTGGCCGGGGGTGGTGTGGGCGCGGGGGCGGCCTGCGACGGGGTTGCCGCAGGGACGCTGCCCTGGGGCTGCTCGGGGCTTCCGCCGCCGCCGGTGCTGCCGCCCGTGGGCCGGAACAGGCCCAGCCCCGCCGACGGGGCCGGTGCGGGCGCGGGGGTGCCGGAAGCGGCCGGGGCCGGGGACTCGCCACCGGGGGACGGCCGGGCCGGACTGGCCGCCGGGTCCTTGGGCGGGTTCTGCTTCGGCGGTGCCGCCACCAGCACGGCACTCACCACCACGCCCGGCTGCATCACCGGTTGCTGCGCTTGCGGCGGCGGGGTCGGGGCCTGTGCCTGTGCCGCGGGGGCGGGGGCCTGGGCCTCCGCCGGGCGGGCCAGGGGGGCTAGGGCGGCGGCCCTCATGGTGGCGCCGGGCACCTGTGGCGGCACCTGCAACGTCACCGGACGGTCCGTGGGCAGGGGGCTGCTGGTGCGGACCTGCACGTCGCCCGCCTGGGTGCGCAGGGTGGCCGTGCCTTCCTGCTGCTCCACCACCTTGCCCGCCAGGGTCAGCGCCTGGGGCAGGCCCGCCAGCTTGTCCGGCAGCCTGGTGACCAGCACGTCCCCCAGCGGGACAAGCCCCGCCGTCCCGCCGGCCACGGGGCCGGCGGCGGTGAACAGGCTGCTGGTGATGCTGGCGCCCGTCATGGCCGGGGCCGGCGGTTACAGGGTCTGGGCCAGCTTCTGCGCCACCGTGTCGATGTCGTGTGCCGCGTCGCTGGTGGGGGAACGGGTCAGCAGGGGCACCTGGGTCTTGATGCTTTCCCGCACCTTCAGGTCGCGGCGGATCACGCCGGCCACCTGGGGCACCTTGTTCAGGAACTTGCGGCAGGCCATGGACAGGGTGTCGAAGGTCTTGTCCCCCTCGGTCCGGGTCTGGGCCATGTTCACCACCACCCGCAGGTCCGCCATGGGGTTGGCCTGATAGGCCAGCTTCAGGAAGGCATAGGCGTCGGTGATGCTGGTGGGCTCATCCGTCGTCACCACAAGCGTGGTCCCGGCCAGGCTGGAGAAGGTGCGTACCGTGCGGTCCACCCCGGCGCCCAGGTCGATGATGATGACGTGGTAGATCTTGGCCAGGTCCACCAGCTCGCTGCGGATCTGGGCCAGCTTCTGCGGCGGCAGGTTGGCCAGGTTGCCGGAACCGCTGCGCCCGGCCAGGATGTCGAAGCCCCCGTCGGGATAGCGGGTGATGGCCCCCGACATGGGCACCAGCCCGTCGATCACCTGGCCCAAATCCCGCTTCGGCATCAGGCCGAGCTGGATGTCCACGTTGGCGAGGCCCAAATCGCCGTCGAACAGCAGGACTTTCCTGCCCAGTCGCGCCAGGGCATGGGCAAGGGTGATCGAGAAGAAGGTTTTGCCTACCCCGCCCTTGCCGCTGGCGACGGCCAGGATGTTGGGGCGGCGCAGCGGGGTGACGTTGGCCGGCATGGCCATGGAGCTGAGGTCGGTCATGCGTGGGTCCCCGTCTGCTTGGTGCGGCGCGGCTGCTGCTGGGCGGCTTCCATCTCGGGCATCATCAACTTGGCGAGCGTGGTGGGGGTGAGGGGGGTCAGGCCCCCCGCCACCTTGGTGGTCGTCCCGGCATCTGCAAAAGCCAGGCCAGCCCCGTGGGCCGCCGCCAGCAGGCTGCCCAGGCGGCGGGCCATGTCCAGCCGGGTGGGCAGCAGGCGCTTCGCCCCCACCTGCCGGAAGGCCAGCGCCGTCTCCACCGCCTCCACCGCGTCCATGCCGGCGGGCAGCACCAGGATGGGCTCGATGTCCGCGGCCACCAGCAGGTCGCGCAGCTCCTTCATCTCGGCGGCGGAGTAGGGGTTGCGGCCGGCGCTGTCCACCAGCACCTGCTCCATCCCCTTCTGCACCAACAGGGCGTCGGCCAGGGCCATGGGGTCCTCCACCGTGATCAGCCGCAGCTTCAGCACGCGGGTGAAGGCCTGCAACTGCTCGATCCCGCCGGCCCGGTCCGTGTCGGTGGAGATGACGCCGATGGGCTTCTTGGCCAGGGCGGCGCGGGTGCACAGCTTGGCCACGGTCAGGGTCTTGCCCGCCCCCGGCGGCCCCACCAGCATGACGGGCCGGGGGAAGCGGCCGTCGCTCAGGGGCTGGAAGGCGAAGACGCTGTCCAGGGCGGCTGACAGGGCCATCAGCGGGTCGCGCACGTCCAGGGTCTCGATGCTCTCCATCATCGCCTGGTTCACGTCCGGCGGCACGCCGTGGCGGATCAGCGCCTCCGACACCTGGTCCAGCGGGTCCGGCCCGACCGGGTCGATGAAGCTCAGGGGCGACGCCGCGGTGCCGTTGGCGGGCCCGCCGGCCCCGGCGCCGAACAGCTCCTCCTCCTCGATGGCGGCGGTGACCCGCACGCCGACCCCTTCCTCCTCGCGGGAGGCGACGATGATGGCATCGTCGCCCAGGACCTCGCGCACCAGGCGCATGGCCTCCTGCATGGTAGGGGCGTGGAAGGATTTCAGCCGCATGCCGTGCCTGCCTTCCCCGGCGTCACGCCGTCATGTTGTCCTTGCCACCCCATCAGATCATCCCCAGCGTCTTGATCTTGGCCTTCGGGTGGATCTCGTTCTGCGACATCACCACCGTGGACGGGCGGAACCGCTCGATGATGGAGCGGACATAGGGCCGGATGCCCGGCGTGGTCAGCAGCACCGGCGCTTCCCCCTGCATGGCGAACCGCTCGAAGCTCTGCCGCACCGCGCCGATGAACTGCTGGAGCTGCGTCGGCGCCATGGCGAGCTGCTTGTCCTCCCCGTCGCCGACGATGCTCTCGGCGAAGGCCTGCTCCCAGTCGGGCGACAGGGTGACCAGCGGGATATAGCCCATCTCGTTGGTGTTGGCGTCGCAGATCTGCCGCGCCAGCCGGGCACGGACGTGCTCGGTGATCTGGTTCATGTTGCGGGTATAGGCGGTGGCCTCCGCGATGCCTTCCAGGATGGTGGGCAGGTCGCGCACCGACACCCGCTCGCTCAACAGGGTCTGCAGCACGCGCTGCAACCCGCCGACGGTGATCTGCCCGGGCACCACGTCGGCCACCAGCTTCTGGTGCTCCTTGCCCATCTCGTCCAGCAGCTTCTGCGTCTCGGCATAGGACAGCAGCTCCGCCATGTTGTCCTTGATCACCTCGGTCAGGTGGGTGGTCAGGACGGTGGGCGGGTCCACGACGGTATAGCCCTTGAACAGGGCCTCCTCGCGATAAGCCGGCTCCACCCACATGGCGGGCAGGCCGAAGGTGGGCTCCACCGTCGCCTCGCCGGGCAGGGTGATGCGCTCGCCCCGCGGGTCCATGCAGAGCAGCATGGTGGGCCGGATGTCGCCCCGGCCCGCCTCGATCTCCTTGATCCGGATGACATAGGTGTTGGGCGGGAGCTGCAGATTGTCCTGGATGCGCACCGACGGCAGGATGATGCCGATGTCGCCGGCCAACTGCCGGCGCAGGCCCTTGATCTGGTCGGTCAGCCGGTGGCCCACCTCCGTGTTGATCAGGGCCAGCAGGCCATAGCCCAGCTCCAGCCGGATCAGGTCGATGGCCAGGGCGGTGGAGATGGGCTCCTCCACCGGCGGGGGCGGGGCGGCGCTGGCCACCACCTCGGCCGCCAGCGCCTCCTGCTCCTTCTCCTTCAGCTTCGGCAGGTAATAGGCCGCCGCCGCCAGCCCCAGCCCCATCAGGAAGAAGGGGATCTTCGGCATGCCGGGCAGCAGGCCCACCACGAACACCAGGAACGCCGTCAGCCCCAGCGCCGCCGGGTAGAAGGTGAGCTGCCCCACCACCGCCTTGTCGGTGGAACCCTGCCCGCCCGACTTGGACACCATCAGACCGGCCGCCAGCGACACCAGCAGGGCCGGGATCTGCGAGACCAGGCCGTCGCCGACGGTCAGCAGCGTGTAGGTCTGGGCCGCCTCGGCGAAATCCATCCCCTTCTGGCCCATGCCGATGACCATGCCGACGCCGACATTCAGGAAGGTGATGACCAGGCCGGCCACCGCGTCGCCGCGCACGAACTTGCTGGCACCGTCCATGGAGCCGAAGAACTGGCTCTCCTCCTCCAGCTCCTTGCGGCGCTTCTTCGCGTCGTTCTCATCGATCAGGCCGGACGACAGGTCGGCGTCGATGGCCATCTGCTTGCCGGGCATGGCGTCCAGGGTGAAGCGGGCCGCCACCTCGGCGATGCGGCCCGAACCCTTGGTGATGACCGTGAAGTTCACCAGCATCAGGATACCGAAGACGGTCACCCCGATGATGAAGTTGCCGCCCATGATGAAGGCGCCGAACGTCGCGATGACGTGGCCGGCCGCGTCCTGGCCCTCATGCCCATGGCCCAGGATCAGGCGGGTGGAGGCGAGGTTCAGCGCCAGCCGCAGCATGGTGCTGACCAGCAGGATGGTGGGGAAGCTGCTGAACTCCAGGGGCTTCTGGATGCTCAGCACCACCATCAGGATCAGGATGGAGAAGGCGAAGGAGATGACCAGGCCCACATCCAGCAGGAAGGTGGGCAGCGGCACGATCAGCACGGTGACGATGGCGACGATGGCGAGCGCGAAGCCCACCTCGCCGCGCTTCACCGACTCGCCGATGATGCGCAGCGCGTCCATCGCTGACGCGACGTTCCCCCCTCCACCTGGTTGCGTCTGGTCGGTCATGGCTCAGCCCGTCACGCCGTCGCCCGCTCGTCCGCCTCGACCCCGCCGGCCGGCGGCGGGATGGACAGGCCGCCCTCGGAATACTCCTTCAGCTTGTTCCGCAGGGTGCGGATGGAGATGCCGAGGATGTTCGCCGCGTGGGTCCGGTTGCCCAGCGTGTGCTTGAGCGTGTCGATGATCAGGTCGCGCTCCACCTCCGCCACGGTGCGGCCCACCAGGCCCTGGGTGCCGGTGGAGCCGGCGGGGGCCGGGGCGGCAGCGGCAGGGGCCGCCGGGGCGTAGGCGTTGGCGGCGTAGGGGTTCGCCGCATAGGGGTTGGGCTGCGGCGGGCGGGCCACCACGGGCGGGATCACGGGCGTCGCGGCCGGGGCCGGGGGCTGGTAGCCCGGCTCCGCCCCGGTCAGCATGATGGCCTCCGGCCCGATCTCCGTCCCCCGGGCCAGCAGCACCGCGCGGTGCAGGGTGTTCTCCAGCTCGCGCACGTTGCCGCGCCAGTGGTGTGACTGGAGCAAGGCCATGGCCTGGGCGCCCACGGTGCGTTCCGGCAGGCCGTTGGCCTCCGAATACTTCTTCGCGAAGTGCCCCGCCAGCAGGGCCACGTCCTGGGGCCGCTCCCGCAGGGGCGGCAGGTTCAGGCTGACCACGTTCAGGCGGAAATACAGGTCCTCGCGGAACCGCCCGGCCTTGGCCTCCGACAGCATGTCCCGGTTGCTGGTGGCCAGGATGCGGATGTTGACCTTGACCGGCTGGTTGCCGCCCACCCGGTCGATCACCCGTTCCTGGATGGCGCGCAGCAGCTTGGCCTGCAGGCGCAGATCCATCTCGCTGATCTCGTCCAGCAGCAGGGTGCCGCCGTTGGCCTCCTCGAACTTGCCGATGCGGCGGGCCACGGCGCCGGTGAAGGCGCCCTTCTCATGGCCGAACAGCTCCGACTCCAGCAGGTTCTCGGGGATGGCGGCGCAGTTGACGCTGATGAAGGGGCCGTTGGCCCGCTTGCTCTTGCGGTGCAGGTAGCGGGCCATCAGCTCCTTGCCTGTGCCGGACTCGCCGGTGATCAGCACGCTCGCCTCCGACGGGGCGATCTGGTCGGCCAGGGCCAGGGTGGCGGCCATGGCCGGGTCACGGCTGACGATGCTGTGGCTTTCCTCCGCGATGGCCTCCAGCACCGCGCCGATCAGGGCGGCGTCGGGGGGCAGGGGGATGTATTCCTTCGCCCCGGCGCGGATGGCGCGCACGGCGGCCTGGGCATCGGTGCCCACGCCGCAGGCCACGACCGGGGCGGCGAACCGCTCGGCCTTCAGCGCCTCCACCAGCATGCCCACGTCCAGCTTGACGTCCACCATCACCAGGTCGGCGCCCTGGCCGGTGCGCAGGGCGTTCATGGCCCCGTCGATGCTGTCGGTATGGGCCACCTTCGCGCCCTTCTGCAGCGCGATCTTGCCGGCGGCGCTGATATAGCCCTCGAGCGTGCCAACGATCAGGAGACGCATCGGTCCAACCCCTTTGTGGGCTTGTCTTGGTGGTGTGCCGGGTAGCATGTCGGCGTGGCAGGCACCGGTACGGCGGATGGATGAGCTGATTCCCCCGCGAAGGCGGGGGTCCACAGTTCTTTCACCCCGGTCCAGGCGGTAACCCGGTCAAAAATCGTGGACCCCCGCCTTCGCGGGGGAAGCGGATTCCTCCGGGGAAGCCGTCGATCCATCCCATATCCCGCCATCATCTCACTCATAGGCGCTCACCCTCAGCTCCGGGGGCAGCACCGTGTTGATCAGGATCTCCAGCCGGCGCGGGTTCTCCTGCCGGGCGACGCTGCCGGCGGCCAGCATGTACAGCCCGTCCACCAGCGCCTCGTTCTCCGCGTTCCGCTCCACCTTGGCGGCCAGGGGGGACAGCACCATGCTGCCCAGCACCGCGCCATAGAAGGTGGTCAGCAGGGCCACGGCCATGGCCGGGCCGATCTTGCCGGGGTCGTCCAGGTGGCCCAACATCTGCACCAGCCCCACCAGCGTGCCGATCAGCCCCATGGCCGGGGCCACCTCCGCCGCGCGGCGCAGCACCGCGGCCCCGGCCCGGGCGCGGGCCAGGTTGGCGTCGATCTCGGTGCGCAGGATCGCCTCCGCATCCTCCGCCGGCAGCCCGTCCACAATCAGCTCGATGGCCCGGGCCAGCACCGGCTGGGACCGGGCCGGGCCCACCAGGGGTTGGAGCGCCAGGGGCCCGTTCTTGCGGGCGAAGTCGGCCAGGGCCAACACCCCGTGCGCCACCTCCCGCACCTCCTCCGACGGGGCCACCGTCGCCCGGGCCAGGCAGCGGCCCGCCGCCCTCATGTCGCGCAGGGAAAAGCTGGCCATGGTCACGGCCAGGCTGCCGCCCAGCACGATCAGCATGGACGGCAGGTCCAGGAAGGCTCCCGGGCTGCCGCCCAGCACCAGGGCGGCCAGGATCATCAGCAGGGCGGCCCCCAGCCCCAACAGGGTGGCCAGGTCCAACCGCTTGCCGCCGCCGGGCAGGCGGGGCAGGCCGCCGCGGCCGGGGACCGCCTCGGCCCGCCTGTTCCCCGATCTGGTGTCGGCCGCTGTCATGGCGTCAGCCCCGGTCCGACTTGATGATTTCGGTCATGGTGATGCCCAGCCGGTCCTCCACCACCACCACCTCGCCGCGGGCGACCAGACGGTTGTTCACATAGATGTCGATGGCCTCACCCACCTTGCGGTCCAGCTCCACGACGGAGCGGGGGCCCATCTTCATCAGGCTGCTGATGGGCATGGTGCAGCGGCCCAGCACGGCGCTGATCTGCACCGGGATGTCGTAGACGGACTCCAGGTCCTTGACGACCGGCTGGACCTCCAGGTCCGTCCCGGTCGTCCTGCCCTCGAAGTCCTTGAGGCTCATGTCGCTGGCCATGGCTCACGAATCCTTGCGCGTCATTCGGCGGGGACGGGGATGGGGTCGGGCAAGGCGGCAGCCACCGGCACGGGCGTGACCGCCGCCATGGGCACCGGCGTGCCGGGCCCGCCCGGCCTGTCGGCCAGCAGGTCGCCAGCAAGCCGCTCGATCTCGCGCCACAGGGACGTCGCGTCGCGCTCCGCGCCGCCGGCGCCCCAATCGGCCTTCACGTCCAGCTCCCCCAGCCGGTGGTCGGCAAGCACGGTGACCGTGCCGGGGAAGCCGTGGCGGGCGGCCAGGGCGTCGATCCGCTCCCGCAGCCGGTCCAGCCAGGCCTCGTGCACCTTGATGACCAGCTTGGGTTCCTCAGCCAGCTCCTCCAGGAAGCCGGCGACCACCGCCTCCACCTCCGCCAGCCCGTGGCGGCGGACAAAGGCGGGGAACAGCTTGCGGACCACGGACAGGGCGATGCGGGGCGTGTTCTCCCGCCGCAGGGCCAGTTCCGCCTGCTGGGCCCGCACCAGGGCCGCCAACTGCTGCTCCACCCGGCCCAGCGCGTCAGCCAGGGCCTTGTCGGCCTCGCGGTCCGCCTCGGCCCGGCCCAGGGCGCGGCCTTCCTCCACGCCGGCCGCGTGGGCGTCACGCTGGGCCTGCTCCACCTGCTGCCGCACCTCGGCGATGGTGAAGGTGGGCTCCGGCGGGGGCGGCGGGGGTGGGGGCGGCTTCGGCAGCTCCACGGGCTGGGGCGCGGCGGCCCGCGTGGTGCCGTCGTCGAAGGAATGGTCGAACAGGAATTTCTGGATGGTGGCCATGTCCGGTCAGCCTCAGCTTTCCTGGTACAGCCAGTTGCGGATGATGGAGACGGCCTCCTCCGGGTGCTTCTCCACGATCTCGCCCACCTTCCGCAGGGAGGAGGCGCGCACGCGCCCGTCCACGCGGTTGATGTCGATCATCTGTTCCAGCTCCTCGTTGGCCTGGGCGGCCTCCATGGCCAGCTCGCGGGCCAGGGCCCCGCCGCCGGGGCCGGCAAGCTGCGGCACGCCGCCACCCTCGGACAGCAGGTCGGGCTCGTCCTCAAGCTGCGGGGTGCGGTCCAGGGCGCGGGCCACCAGGGGCTTGATCACAAGCAGGATCACCAGGATGGCGACGATGGCCAGGATGACCGTCTCCGCGATGCGGTAGATGTCCTCCTTCGGCATGCCGAACGGGCCCAGCTCCTCGCCGGCCAGATTGTCCTCCGGCACGGCGAACTGCATGTTCACCACCTCCACCGTGTCGCCGCGGGTGGCGTCGAAGCCGATGGCGCCCTCCACCAGCCGGCGGAGCTGGGCCAGCTCCTGCTCGTTGCGCGGCTGGTAGGTGCGGGCCCCGTCCTGGGCGACCGTGTAGTTGCCGTCCACCAGCACGGCCACGGACATGCGGCGGACCTGCCCGCCCTCCCGCTCATGCACCTTGACGGTCTTGCTGATCTCGTTGTTGACCGTCTCTTCCGTGCGGGTCCGCTTCTCGGAGGAACCTGACGTGGCCGCGTTGGCCGCGTCCGCGGTGGGCAGGTTGTTGGCGACGGTGACCGGGTCCACCCCGTCGCGGTTCTGGGACTCGCTGTTCTCGTTGATGGTCTGGGTGCTGCGGGTCACCACGCTGTCGGGATCGAAGATCTCGCTGTTGGTGGTGACGCGGTCGAAATCCATGTCGATGGTGACGCGGGCCTGCACCTTGCCGTGGCCCACGGACCGGCCCAGCAGTTCCTCGATGGTGCTGGTCACCTGCATCTCGCGGGCGACGCGCTTCTCCTCGGCGGAGGCCAGCAGCGCTTCCGGCGTGTTGGACTGCATGCCACGGGACAGCAGGTTGCCCTTGTCGTCGATGATGGACACGTTGCCGGGGTCCAGGGCCGGCACCGCCGCGGCCACCAGCGTCTGGATGGCCACCACCTGCTCCCGCTTCAACTGCTGGCCGGGGCGCAGCTTCAGCAGCACGCTGGCCGTGGCGGTCTGCGCCTGGCGGGCGAACAGCTCGCGCTTGGGCAGCACCAGGTGCACCCGGGCCGCCTGGACCGGTTGCAGCGTCTGGATGGACTTGACCAGCTCCCCTTCCTTGGCGCGGAGCTGCTGCACGTTCTGCATGAAGCTGGTGGTGCCCAGGCTTTCAGGCTGGTTGAAGATTTCGTTCCCCACCGTGCCGCCGGCGGGCAGGCCCTGCTGGGCCAGTACCATCTTCAGCCGGCCCACCTGGTCGGCCGGCACCTCGATCCGCGACCCGTCGACGCTGGCCTTGAACGGGACCTGCTGCGCCTCGAGCTGCTGCACGATGGCGCCGCCGTCGGCGGGGGTCAGGTCGGTGTAGAGCGGCACCAGGTTCGGCTGGGACCATTGGGTGCCCATATAGGCGATCAGCCCCACCACCAGCAGCATGACCGCGCCGATGCCGGCCAGCCGTGCCGGACCCAGGTTCCGCAAGGTCTGCAGAAACGACTCCACGGGTGGTGCCTCCCCAAGGCAATGCCGGATAGGGTGAATCTACAAGGGATTACCCGACATTTCGAGGGAGGATGACCCCGAACGATGAAGCTTGGCTTAATCAAGTGGGCAAAAATTGCCGGATTTGCCCGGGGTGTGTCAAAAGAATCACGCTTTCGGCAAGGGCGGATTCCCCTTTCGGAATCACATGCAGAATGCAAGGGCAGGGGCGCGCCGACACTGGGCCGGCCATGACGGCCCAGCCATCGCGCGGATGGACAAAATTCCTATGGTCTGGCATCCTGCCAAGCGGCACCCCCAGCGGGGCCGCGGGTCTTGGACAGGGTGAAGCCGTCAGGGGAATAGGGTGGGGCACTGTCTCGATCCCACCCCTTAAGGAGACAACGGAGACACAATCCGAAACCGGTCGCGTTAGTCTCCTTAAGGCGTAAAGCCCAGCAATATCAACACTCTGTCATGAGACACGCGTCACCTTAAGCGTCACCTTTGGTCACCTTAAGGTAAGGTTAGTCACCGCCGCCGCTTCCGGTGGGCCCAGCTCCAATCCACTTGGTGGATCAGGGATTGCAGCGGCCAGCGGGGCCGTTCCGGGTCCAGCAGCTCGGCCTCCACGACGAAGGCACCGGCGGGGCCCAGCCCGTCGCTGTGCAGGGGCATCAGGGTCCGCCCCGGGCGCTGGCGCATGGCCTCCACCACCGCGACCATGGAGCCGTGCTGCGCCTCCGCCGCCCGTACCTCGTTGACGCTGCTGCCAAGGTGCTCGGCCAGCAGCCGGTACCGGAAGCTGGCAATGGCCTGGGCCTGCTCGTCGGTCTCGGCCTCCACGGCGATGTCGCATTCCGTGTCCAGGCCCATGGACCGGTTGTTCACGTTGCTGGACCCCACCCGCAGCAGCCGGTCGTCCACCACCAGCACCTTGGCATGGACATAGATCTTCCGGCCGCGGGCGGTCAGGGGGGCGTAGATGCCGAAGCGGCCGGGCGGGGCGGCGGCGCGCAGGGCGGCGACCAAATGGTCGCGGGCGGTGCCCATGGCCTGCTCCTCCAGCCAGCCATTGGCCTCGGTGGGGTTGATGACCACCACCTCCGGCCCGTCCGGGTCCTGCACCTTCTCCAGGATGGCCTTGGCGATCAGGCGGGAGGCGAAGTACTGGCTTTCCAGGTAGATGCGCCGCCGGGCGCCGCGGATGGCGGCCAGCCACAGGGCCTCCACCTCATGGGCCTCCTCCTGGTCGGCGAAGGCCGGCTGGGTGCGGGCGATGCCCAGCCGCACGTCGGTCATCAGCGGCCGCAGCCGCTCCGGCCAGGCATCCTTGCCCGGGGTGGGGGCGGGAAGCTGCACGCCGGTGGCATGCCGCCAGCGCTCCCGGGCCAGCTCCCCCAGCGCCTTGGCCGCGTCGCCGTCCACGGCGGTGGTCACGTCGTGGAAGGGTTGGTAGCGCAGCCCGCTGGGCCGCCGCCGGTGGTGGTCATAGTCCAGGTGCTCGCTGGTGTCCCAGCGGTCCGACGTCATGTCGATCCCGCCGCAGAAGGCCAGGGTGTCGTCGATCACCAGGATCTTCTGGTGGTGGCAGGCCCCCACCGGATGGTCCGACGCCAGCCGGTACTGCAGCCGGTCCCCGGCCAGCCAGTCCAGGACGAACAGGGGCGCCATGCCGCGGAAGGTGGCATTGAACATGGCGTAGCGCCACTTCAGCACATGGATGCGCAGGTGGGGCTTGGCGCGCACCAGCCAGGCCAGGAACCGCCCCAACTGCCGCGGCGGCCCGCGCCGGGGGGCGTCGGGGTCCAGCTTGATCCGCGTGTCGAAGTCCCAGGCGACCAGCATCACCTGGTGCTCCGCCTTCATCAGCGCCTCGCGCGCCGCGGCGAAATAGTCGGCGGCGTCCACGATGGTGGCGAAGCGCCCGGCATGCTCGATGCGCCAACAGGTTTCGCCCGGCCGCAGGACGCGGCCGGGCGATTCAAGGTCGGACTGGGATGCAGCCTGAGGGGCCATCAGCGCTTGAGGTCGCGGATGGCGTCCTTCACGTGGCCCTTCATCTGGTCGATCTTGCCCGACGCCTGGTCCTCGCGACCCTCGCGGCGCAGCGCCGGGTCACCGGTCAGGTCGCCGGCAGACTCCTTCAGCTTGCCCTTGGCCTCATCGAAGCGGCCCTTGGCCTTGTCCTCGTTCATCGCTGCCTCCAATCGGTTCGCGCCCCGCCAACCTTGGTTGGGCGTCCGCATCAGGAAACAGCGGCGGCGGCGTTTCGGCCCAACTCAGCCCGGCGGGCCCTCCAGCAGCAGCAGCTTCAGCTTTTGGAGCCGGGGCGGTGCCCCGTCCTCCTGGCGCAGGGACAGTTGCACGACATGGACCCGCACCCGCCGGGCGGGCCCGGAGACATCAAGGAACCCCGCCACCCCGGCCTCGTCCGGCTTGACCCGAAGGAGGTCGAGGGGGGCCAGCCGGTACCGCGTGTCCCCGCCCAGGTCGATAGCCAAGCCATCCTCCCAGCCCGCCTCCAACCAGGGGATGGGTACCGGGCTGGCTTGGGGCATGCCTTTCTCAGACCAGACGAAGACAACGTGGCGGACCCGGGTGAAGCCGGTCGTGTCCAGCCCGACGGCCCTGTCCGTCGGCAGGGCGGCACGGATCGAGGTGGCGGGCGGGGACGGCGCCTCGCCGCCGCCGGCTTGGCGCTTCGGGGCCCGCCGGCGGTCCCACGGACCGATGTACTGGGCGCCCAGCCGCTCCGTGATGTACTTCGCGCCCGACAGTTGCCCGACCTCCGGAAGCCAGCGCTCGAGGCGCCATGTCTCCCCCGCCTCGACCAGGGCATCGACGGCGGCGGAGACCTCCTGGTTCACGCTGTCCGGCAGGACCCTCTCGCCCACCTGCAGGACGCCCCCGACCAGCACGCCCGCCTGGGCCAGCTCCGCCTCCAGCCGGACAACCTGGCTCCGCCCGGTCAGGGCGCCGGCGGATAGGGGGCCCACGGTACCCAGCAACAGGACCGCGCAGCCGATGCCCAGCAACGACCTCGTCCCCAGGTCGAAACGGTGGCGGGCGACCCACCAGCCGATGGACAGGGCGAAGCAGAAGGCGGCCAGGGCAAGCGTCACCCGGTCCGCCGTCCAGCCATGGGCCGCGACGCGCTCGTACACCGCGAAGGCCAGCAGCCCCGTCGGCAGCACCAGTCCCGGGAAGAACAGGCGCAGGAACAGCCGGACATGCCGTGGCCGCCCCTGGTCCGGGGCATGGGCCGCCAGCCAGGCCGCCAGCCCGACCACCCCCAGCGCCCCCGCCAGCATGCCGATCTCCCCGTTGGGAACGGCCCCCCGGATCGGGATCAACAAGGCATAGAGGTGGACCAGCAGCACATAGGCCCCGGCAAGGGGCACCAACAGCCAGACGATGGCCAAGCGGAGGGCCCCGGGCTCGAAGGGGTCGGCGTCCTGGTCCGGGCGCGGGATCCCGGCCAGCGCCACCGCCTGCGCCACGAAGCAACTGACGTAGTAGGGGATGATGCCTTGCACCTTCACGCCGAAAAGCACCTTCAGGGCCCCCGCCAAGGCGAAGAAGGCAAGAAGCGTGGCGACGCCGATCAGGATGCCCAACCCGGCCCCAACCCAGGCGCGCGCGTTGGCATTCCGCGTCACCGCGTCCCCCTCCTTTCCGGGCCCGGCGACGGCGATGGCGGCCGACAGCAGGCTCGCGACCAGCAGCAGGCCAAGCTCCACCTCGGCGAGGCCACCCAGGGTGCCCAGGGCGAAGGTCAGGGCGGCCCCGCCCAAGGCGAGGCCGTGCCGCGTCGCGTCCCCCGGGCCCCGCCGCTCCCCGAAGGCGGTGCAGGCCGTGGCCACGAAGAAGCATGCGAGGACGGCCGGGTCGAAGGGTTCATCCCCCAGGCTTTGGCGCTTCAAGCCCATCCATACGTTGGCGACCAGCGAGACGCCCGCGACCAGCAAGGGCACGGGGAAGCGCCGGATGAGCCCGATCACCGACGGGCCACCGGTGAATGCCTGGAGGTCGCTCATTGACTTACCCCGCCACCAGGACCAGCCGGCCCCACAGGAGCAGCAGCACCGCCCAGCCCGTGAGATAGGCGAACAGCCGATGCCGGACGTCGTTGTAGGACAGGTGGATGAAGGCCTGCACCACCCGCGCCGCCACATAGGCCCAGGCCAGGGCGACGAACAGCCCGTCCGCCTTTCCCAGGGCCAGCACGGCCACGCAACCGGCATAGAAAACCGGCGGCGCCTCGAACAAATTGTTCAGCGCCCGGGCCGCGGCGGCCACGGGGCCCGGCGGCTCCGCCCCGGTCATGGCCTTGAAGTGGGACAGCTTGATCTGGCCCGACTTCACCGCCCCCACCCGCAGGTAAAGGACTCGGCAGGCCACGGCGAAGGTGAAGAAGACAAGCGCCGCCATGGGATAGAGCAGACCCGACACACTCATTCTCGAAACTCCTCCCTTATGGTCCGGCCATCATACCCCTTCCTGGCGGGGGAGGGGACAACCATCGGCGCGCCCTAACCCCGCCCTTGTCCCGCCCAAAACCGATGCCTACGCTAGGGTATGGGCCAAGGGGACGCGATCCCCACAAGGCCATGACGGGAGCAAGGGGGTTCGCGATGTGCCGGTGGCTCGCCTATGGCGGTGAACCGATCGCCATGGACACGCTGCTGTTCAAGCCGTGCAACTCGCTGATCCGGCAGAGCTTGTCGGCCCAGCGCAGCATCGCGCCGACCAACGGCGACGGCTTCGGCCTGGGCTGGTACGGCCACCTGGACCAGCCGGGCCTGTACCGCGACACCATGCCCGCCTGGAACGACGCCAACCTGCGGTCGCTAGCCGAGCAGATCCGCTCGCCCCTGTTCTTCGCCCATGTCCGCGCCTCCACCGGCCCGGCCACGGCGCGGCTGAACTGCCACCCGTTCCGCTATGACAAGTGGCTGTTCATGCACAACGGCCAAGTGGGCGGCTGGACCGACATCCGCCAGGCGGTGGAGGGCGGCATCGACAAGCGCCTGTACAAGCACCGCGAGGGCTCCACCGACTCCGAGGCGCTGTTCTACCTGCTGCTGGGCCATGGCTTCGCGGAGGACCCGGCCGGCGCGTTCGCCCGCGCCATCCGCCAGGTGCTGGGCCTGATGGCGGCGGAGGGGGCGACGGAGCCCTTCCGCATGACCGCCGCCTGCTCCGACGGGCGGAAGATCTACGCCGTGCGCTGGTCCAGCGACGGCAAGTCCCCCAGCCTCTATTGGGCCCGGGGCAGTGTCCTGGAATGCGCGGAGGGGAAAATCCGCTTCGGCAAGGGCCAGGACGGCGTCCTCGTCCTCTCCGAACCGCTGGATGAGGACACGGAGCAATGGACCGAGGTGCCGGAGGGCAGCCTGCTGGTCGCTGATCGCGGGCGGGTGGAGGTGATGCCGTTCGGGGTGTGAGGGCCTGATGCCGCCGGGCATCAGGTCCTGGCGGCGGCGGCTGCCGCGCGGCCTCATGGCTGCGTAAGCCAAGCCGCGGATGCGGCGCCCGGCGCTTGAGGGACGGTAAGGACCCTCAGCCCTTCAGGTCCACCAGCTTCACCCGCTTGTCGCTGATGGCCAGGGCAAGGTGCCCGTGCTTCAGGCGCAGGGCGGCGTCGCCGAACAGCTCCCGCCGCCAGCCGGACAGGGCGGGGACATTGGCGTTATCGTCGGCGGCGATGGACTCCAGGTCGGCGGCGTTGGCGACGAGGCGGCTGGCCACCTCATTCTCGTCGCAGACCATCTTCAGCAGGACGCGCAGCAGCTCTACGATGGGGGTCAGGCCCGGCGGCATCTCCGGCCGTGGTTCGGGCCGGGGAAGCTCCCGGTCGGGGATGGACAGGGCGGCCTGCACGGCGGCCAGGATCTCCGTGCCATAGCGGCCGCGGGCCAGCCCCTCGCCCAGGCCGCGGGTGCGGGCAAGGTCGTCCACGCTGGTGGGGGCATGGGCGGCGATCTCCATCAGCGCCTCGTCCCGCAGGACGCGCTGGCGCGGCAGGTCCTTGCGCTGGGCCTCCCGCTCCCGCCACGCGGCGACTTCCTTCAGGATGGCCAGGAAGCGGGGCTTCTCGGTCCGCACCTTCAGCCGCTTCCAGGCGTCCGCCGGCTCCAGCCGGTAGGTGTCCGGGTCGGTGAGGATGCCCATCTCCTCCCCCAGCCAGCCCTGGCGGCCGGTCTTGGCCAGCTTGCGGGCCAGCTTCTCATAGGCCGGGCGCAGGTGGACCACGTCGGACAGGGCGTATTGCAGCTGCCGGTCGGTCAGCGGCCGGGCGGCCCAGTCGGTGAAGCGGCTGGACTTGTCGATCCTGGCATTGGTCAGCTTGGTGATCAGCGTCTCATACCCCACCGAGTCGCCGAAGCCGCAGACCATGGCGGCGACCTGCGTGTCGAACAGCGGGGCAGGGATGCGGCCTGTCAGGTGGAAGAAGATTTCCACGTCCTGCCGCGCCGCGTGGAACACCTTCAGCACGCCCGGGTCGTCCAGCAGGGTGAACAGGGGCGCCAGATCCATCCCGGGGGCGAGGGGGTCGATGGCCGCGGCTTCCTTCGGCCCCGCCACCTGCACGAGGCAGAGCTGGGGCCAGTAGGTCTTCTCCCGCATGAACTCGGTGTCGACGGTGACGTAGTCGGCACCTTTTTGGCGGTCGATGAAGGCGGCGAGGTCGGATGTCGTCGTGATCAGGGTCATATCGGGTGTTTACACGACCAAGCGGCCCGAACGGAAGCCGATAGGTGACAACGCCGTGTACCTTCTTGGTCTGCCCGGCGGCCCGCCCCACCTTGACAAGCCGCCCGCATCCGTGCGGTGTTGCGCGCCGCCGCCTGCGGACCGTATCCCGCGGGCCCAACCGCCATTGCCCCTGGATCGGTCGCCCGATATGCACGCCTACCGCACCCACACCTGTGGCCAACTCCGCGACACCGACGCTGGCGCCATCGTGCGCCTGTCCGGTTGGGTCAACCGCAAGCGCGACCATGGGCAGTTGCTGTTCATCGACCTGCGGGACCATTACGGCCTGACCCAGTGCGTGCTGGACATCTCCGGCCCCCACTTCAAGACGGCGGAGTCCCTGCGGCTGGAGTCCGTCATCACCGTGACCGGCAAGGTGGTGAAGCGCACGGCAGAGACCATCAACGAGAAGCTGCCCACCGGCCACATCGAGGTGCAGGTGCAGGACCTGGAGGTGCAGAGCGCGGCCGACCCACTGCCGCTCCAGGTGAACAGCGACCAGGACGCGGGGGAGGAGCTGCGCCTGCGCTACCGCTTCCTGGACCTGCGGCGGGAGAAGATGCAGCGCAACATCCTGCTGCGCAGCCACGTGATCGCCAGCGTCCGCCGCCGGATGATCGACCAGGGCTTCACCGAATTCCAGACGCCCATCCTGACCGCCAGCAGCCCGGAAGGGGCGCGCGACTTCCTGGTGCCCAGCCGCAACCACCCCGGCAAGTTCTACGCCCTGCCGCAGGCGCCGCAGCAGTTCAAGCAGTTGCTGATGGTCAGCGGCTTCGACCGCTATTTCCAGATCGCCCCCTGCTTCCGCGACGAGGACAGCCGCGCCGACCGGTCGCCCGGCGAGTTCTACCAGCTCGACTTCGAGATGAGCTTCGTGACGCAGGAGGACGTGTTCGCCGCCATCGAGCCCGTCATCCACGGCATCTTCGAGGAGTTCAAGGACTTCACCGGGGTGAAGAAGACGGTCAGCCCGTACCCCTTCACCCGCATCCCCTATGACGAGGCGATGCTGAAGTACGGCTCCGACAAGCCGGACCTGCGCAACCCGCTGGTCATCACCGACGTGACCGCCGTGTTCCAGCGGCCGGACGTGGAGTTCAAGGCCTTCAAGGGCGTGATCGAGAAGGGCGGCGTGGTCCGCGCCATCGGCGTGCCCGGCGTGGCCGACCAGCCCCGCAGCTTCTATGACAAGCTGAACGACTGGGCCCGCGGCCTGGGCGCGCCGGGCCTCGGCTACATCATCTTCAAGGACGGCCAGGGCACCGGCCCCATCGCCAAGTTCGTGCCGGAGGCGGCCCAAGCCGACCTGCGCGCCGCAGCCGGTTTGGAGGACGGCGACGCCGTGTTCTTCGTCTGCGACCAGGCTGGTCCCGCGGCCAAGCTGGCCGGCCAGGCGCGGACGGAGATCGCCAACCGGCTGGACCTGATCGACAAGACCAAGTTCGAGTTCTGCTGGATCGTCGACTTCCCCATGTACGAGTACGACGAGGAGCGGAAGCGCATCGATTTCAGCCACAACCCCTTCAGCATGCCCCAGGGCGGGCTGGAGGCGCTGCTGACCAAAGACCCGCTGGAGATCAAGGCCTTCCAGTACGACATCGTCTGCAACGGCGTGGAGCTGTCGTCGGGCGCCATCCGGAACCACAAGCCGGAGATCATGTACAAGGCGTTCGAGATCGCCGGCTACACGGCGGAGGACCTGGAGGCCAAGTTCGGCGGCATGCTCAGCGCCTTCAAGCTGGGCGCCCCGCCGCACGGCGGCTCCGCCCCCGGCATCGACCGCATGGTCATGCTGCTGGCCGATGAGCCGAACATCCGCGAGGTCATCGTCTTCCCGCTGAACCAGCGCGCGGAGGACCTGCTGATGCAGGCCCCCAACAGCGTGGCGCCGGAGCGGCTGAAGGAACTGCACATCAAGTTGGACCTGCCGAAGAAGGCCGTGCAGGGCTGAACTTCCGGCCACGAAAGACAAGGGCGCGGGACTTGGTCCCGCGCCCTTTCCCATTCCCGCCGGGGTCTTGCCGGTCAACCGCCACCCGGGTCAGCGCGCGGCCTTCCGCGTGGACTTTACCCGGTACATGGCCGCGTCCGCCTGGCGCATCACCTTGTCCGCGTCGTCATGGGGGGCATAGGGCTGCACGCCGAAGCTGGCGGACAGCGGCAGGGACTGGCGCTGCCACGGGCAGGCGGCGGCATGGAAGCGCTTGGCCAGCGCCTCGGCCCGGGCCTCACCCTTGTCGGCGGCGGTGCGGGTGAGCAGCACCACGAACTCGTCCCCGCCCAACCGCGCGACCACGTCCTGAGCGCGGACATTCTGCTTCAGCACCTTGGCCACCTGGCGCAGGTACTGGTCGCCGCAGAGGTGGCCATGGGTGTCGTTGATGGCCTTGAAGCCGTCCAGGTCCACCATGACCAGCACGCCGCCGCTTCCGCCGCGCATGGCGCCCGCCAACTCCCGCCGGAAGGCGTCCATCAGGCCGCGCCGGTTCAGCAGGCCGGTCAGCTCGTCCGTCATGGACAGGGTTTCCAGGTGCTCGATCCGCTCCCGCTGCTCGGCGATGGTGGCCTCCGCGTCTCTCAGCCGGCGGATGGCATCCCGCAGCAGGGCGCCTTGGCTCTCCGAAGGCAACTCCAACGGGATCAGGCTTGGGGGCAGCGACGGGCGACGGCGGGCCACCGGCAGGTGCAGGTCCGTCACCAACTCATGCGGCAGGGCGGAATCGAGCGGGGTCATGGCGGTGCTCCGAACTCTGGTCAAGCTCACCCGAGCAGTGGCAACCGCCGTGCCAGCCGGATTTAGTTGCATTATCAATTGGTTAGACTGGATTGTCAGGCCGGCGACCTTCGCCGACCGGCAGCTTTTGCCGGACCGGCCGGACCCGTGGGGCAAGGGCTGCCGGGCGGGGTCCCCCGTGCGGGGCGCGCGAAACCCCTTGCGTCGGCCCGGCGGAGGGGGACAATGGCGCTCCAGCTTCCGCAGCCCCGTGGTTCCGCGTGACGAAAATCGCCGCCCGCCCGAAGCTCGCCCACCTCGCCGGTGCCGCGGTGCTCACCCTCGCCGCCGCCATGCCCGCCTGGTCTGCCCAGGCGGTCCCGGACATCGCCCCCCATCTGGCGACCTACAAGCTCTCCCTGGCATCGGCCCGTTCGCAAAGCCCCGTCAGCGGCGTGGACGGCAAGATGACCTTTGCCTGGAACGACTCCTGCGACGCCTGGACCATTGAACAGCGCTTCCAGGTCAACTTCATCTACGCCGAGGGCGAGCAGATGGAGCTGAACACCAGCTACGCCACGTGGGAGGCGAAGGACGGCCGGTCCTACCGCTTTAACGTGAAGAAGCTCAGCAACGGCGAGCTGGAAGAGGAACTGCGGGGGGAGGCGACCCTGGACGGCGGCCAGGGAGGCGTCGCCCGGTTCAGCAAGCCGGAGGCCAAGGAGGTCAAGCTGGCCCCCGGCACCATGTTCCCCACGGCCCACACGCTGAAGCTGCTGGCCCAGGTGAACACGCCGGAGACCTTCCTCTCGGCACCGGTCTTCGATGGCGCCGAGTCTGACGGGCCCAGCGGCGTCGGCGCCCTGATCGGCAAGCCGCGCCCGGTGGCGCCGGCCCAGGTGGACGCCGCCGAGCTGTTGAAGGGCAAGGCGTGGCAGGTCTTCCTCGCCTTCTTCCCCACGGACCCGCTGGAAGCCCTGCCGGAGTACGAGACCTCCCTCGTCCTGCTGGAAAACGGGGTCGTCCGCTCGATGGTCATCGACTATGGCGAGTTCAAGGTGGACGTGGAGCTGGAAAGCCTGGAGCGCCGGCCCAAGGGGCCCTGCTGAGTCCCCGCTCGGCCTGCCCTGACCCTTTCCTACAGACACTGAGTCGCGGCGGACCCTGGCGGCCCGGCGGTACGCCGTCGCGTTCCCGTCACAGGTTCCTTAACCTTTGCCTGTTCTGCTACGCGGGCTTGCCGCCCGACATAGGATGCCGCTTCCGAAAGTGGTAACAGCCGATTAACCTTTTGGGTTAAAATTGGTGCAGGCAAAGCAGGGCCCGCGGCCGGGACGGTAGCCGTGGCCCATCCCGATTGTCTGTGTCCCGGGAGCGTCGTAATGTGTGCGCAGTCAAACGGGGTAGGCACGGAGTCGACCACCTTCACGCCCAAGCGCGTGCTGATCGTGGAAGACAACGAGCTGAACATGAAACTCTTCCACGACCTGCTTGAGGCGCACGGGTACGTCACCCTGCAGACGAAGGACGGGATGGAGGCGTTGAAGCTGGCGCGGCAGCACCGGCCGGATCTGATCCTGATGGACATCCAGCTTCCCGAGGTCTCGGGGCTGGAAGTGACCAAGTGGATCAAGGAAGATGACGACCTGCGGTCAATACCCGTGGTCGCCGTCACGGCTTTCGCGATGAAGGGGGATGAGGAAAGGATACGCGATGGAGGTTGTGAAGATTACATCGCCAAGCCAATCTCCGTTGCCAAATTCTTGCAGACAGTCCAACGTTTCCTTGGATGAGCCCGGTTCCGCCCGGGCCGGTGGATAAGAAAAGACCATGTCGGCTCGGGTCCTCGTCGTTGATGACGTCCTCCCCAATGTGAAGCTGCTCGCGGCGAAGCTGACGCGCGAGTACTTCGAGGTGGTGACCGCGAACAGCGGCCCCGAGGCGCTGGAACGCATCAAGGCGCAGTCGCCGGACATCATCCTGCTGGACGTGATGATGCCTGGCATGGACGGGTTCGAGGTGTGTGAGCGCATCCGCTCCGACCCGGCGATCATGCATATCCCCGTGGTCATGGTCACCGCCCTGTCCGACGTATCGGACCGGGTGCGCGGGCTGGAGGCGGGGGCGGACGACTTCCTGACCAAGCCGGTGAACGACGTGGCCCTGTTCGCCCGCGTCCGGTCCCTGGTCCGGCTGAAGATGATGATGGACGAGTGGCGGCTGCGGGAGAGCACCTCCGGCCAGCTCGGCATGCTCGTCGCCACCGATTCGGTGCAGACCCAGTCCGCCGAGGGTGCGCGCTGCCTCGTGGTGGAAGACAGCGCCATTGACCTGGACAAGATCACCGAGACCCTGGCCCGCGACCGCAACAGCACCGTGGCAGCCGAGAGCTGCGCCGCCGCGCTGGAGATGGCGCTGGCAGAGGATTTCGAGCTGATCGTCATCAGCCTGACCCTGATGCGGGAGGACGGGCTGCGCCTGTGTTCCCAGCTCCGCAGCCATGAGCGCACCCGGCAGGTGCCCGTTCTGCTGCTGGCGGATGAGACGGACATGGACCGGATCGCCAAGGGGCTGGAGCTTGGCGCCAACGACTACCTGATCAAGCCGATCGACCGGAACGAGCTGTTGGCCCGCACCCGCACCCAGGTCCGGCGCAAGCGCTACCAGGACCGGCTGCGGGCGAACTATGAGCAGAGCCTGTCCCTGGCCCTGACGGACAGCCTGACCGGCCTGTTCAACCGCCGCTACCTGTCCGCCCACCTGCCGCGCCTGCTGGACCGCGGCGGCGGCAACCAGAAGCCGGTGGCGGCCCTGCTGTTCGACATCGACCATTTCAAGATCGTCAACGACACCTATGGCCACGGCGTTGGCGACGAGGTGCTGAAGGAAGTGGCCAACCGGGCCAGCCGCAACCTGCGCAACTTCGACCTGGTCGCCCGGCTGGGCGGTGAGGAGTTCGTCGTGGTGATGCCCGACACGGACCTGGTGCAGGCCCTGAACGTGGCCGAACGCCTGCGCCGTCGCATCGCGGAGACGCCGTTCCCCGTCTCCGCTCCCGTGGGCCAGATCACCATCAGCATCAGCATCGGCGTGGCCGTCGCCGACGGCACCCTGGATGCCGATGGCAAGCCGGAGTCCGGTGACAGCCTACTCCGCCGCGCCGACACGGCCCTCTACCAGGCCAAGCGCAACGGCAGGAACCGCGTGGTGGCCGACGGGGTGGGGGAGTAGCCCTGCAAGGCGCCTGATGTCACCCCGGGGTTGACCCGGGCCCCTCGCGGGAAAGCCCTCATGCCCAGGGGGCGGCAGCGGACAAGCGGCGCAGGCAGCCCCCGCCGTCAACCGCGGGCCACCGCCTCATTCGTCTGTCGGCAAATACTCCCTGACCAGATAGTCAAGCCCCGCCCCCATCCACACCGCCCGCGCCGCCTCCCTGCACCGCGCCGCCTCGTCCTCGCTGTCGGCGACTTCTGACAATGCGAGATACGTGAAGCCGATCGAGAACGGGGCAGAAATTCGCTGATAAAGCGCCAGAGCTTCCAGAAAATGGGACCGGGCTTGCCGGGCATCCGTCGCCCGAACCACGTCGCCCAGGC
>MOEB01000199.1 GCA_001939945.1 Aerophototrophica crusticola
GGGCGCCGGGGTCCACCGCCGTCAGCCCGCCCCCGCCGCCGAACAGCAGCCCGCCCGACGGCGTCACCGCGCCGGAGCGCACCCAATAGGCTGGGACCGACACCCCGTCCGGCCCGCCGAAGGCCTGCACCGCCAAGTCCGGCGACACCCGGGCGATGCCGTCGGCCGTGCTGGCCCAGACCGCGCCGGCGCCGTCCCCCAGCAGCAAGCCCACATTGCCGCTGGGCAGCCCGGCGGCCGGGCCGACGGTGGTGAAGCGGGTGCCCCCGCCGGGCCCGCCCACGGCGATGCCGCCGCCCATGGTGCCGACCCAGGGCCGGCCCGCGCCGTCGAAATGGATGGTGCTGACCAGCCCGGGGGGCAGGCTGGCCGGGTCCTTGGGGTCGTGGGCCAGGGTCTCCAGCGCGCAGGTGCCCGGGTCCAGCCGCGCCACCCCGGCGGGGGTGCCGATCCACAGCCTCCCGTCCGGCCCGGGGCGCAGGGCCATGGAGTTCAGGCCCGCCGCGGGGGAGGCCCCGTCGGCGCAGCGGAAGGGCCGGGCCTCCGCGCCGCCGGGCTCCGCCACCAGCAGCCCGGCCCGGGCGCCCACCCACAGCCGGCCCTGCCAGGACAGGACGGAATGGACCAGCCGGTCGGTCCCCGGCAGCGCGACGGCCGCGGCGGTCCCGGCGGCCAGGTCCAGGCGGGCAAGCCCGTGCTGGTGGGCCATGTAGACCGCGTCGCCCGCCGGCTCGAAGTCCAGGATCGCCCCGTCGGGCAGGCCGCCCTCGCCCGGCTTCAGGCGGCGGGCCACGCCGCCGCCGGGCGCCAGCACGTCGATGCCGCCGGACAGGTAGCCCACCAGCACCCGGCCGTCGGGCAGGGCCTCCACCGCCATGGGGTCCGCCCCCGCCAGGCCCGTGGTCCGCAGGGGGGAATGGCGGATGGAGGTGAAGGTGCGGTTGGCCGGGTCGTGGCGGGCCAGGCCCTTGCGCGTGCCCAGCCAGACCAGCCCGGCCCGGTCCCGCCGGATGGCGAAGACCACGTCGTCCGGCAGGCCCGCCGGGTCCGCCGCGTCATGGCGGATGGCCAGGGTGCGGCCGCTGGCCGGGTCCAGCTCCAGCACGCCGCCCCGCTGCAGGGCGAGCCAGATTTTCCCGCCCGCGTCGGCCAGGCCGACCACCCCCGCGGAGGGCAGGCGGACGGGCGTCCCGTCCGGCCCGGCCACCGGGGCCGCGCCGCCTTCACCCACCCGCCACAGC
>MOEB01000200.1 GCA_001939945.1 Aerophototrophica crusticola
CCAGGGCCAGCGGCACGCCGCCCAGCCGGCGGCAGAGCGCGCCTGCCAGGGCAGGGTCGGGGCCAGGCAGGCCGGCCGCCCGCGCTAGGTCCAGGAACAGGCGCCCGGCGGTGGACGTCTGGACCGCTTCCGCACCGGCCCCCGCCTCCGGCACGGGCAGGGGCGGCAGCCGCACCGTCTCCCCGGCCAGCCCGGGGGTCCGCCGCTGCGAGGTGGCCAGGAACTTCACCGCCGGGGCCTGCGCGCGCAGGCGCTCCAGCAGGGCGAGGGCGCCCCCGTCCACCCCCTCGCACCCGTCCAGCAGCAGCAGGCAAGACCTGCCGTGGAACGCCGCGGGCAGGTCGTCCGGCGACGGGGGCAGGGGGAAGCCCACCTGCCCGACGATGGCGGCGGCGAGGGCGCGGGCATCCACGCCCCCCTCCGCGGGCAGCCGGACCAGCCAGGCGCCGTCCGCCTGCTCCCCCGCCAGGGCGTGCCCGGCGGCCAGGGCCAGGGCCGTCTTGCCGATCCCGGTCAGGCCGGTGACGGCCACGCTTCCGCCGGCACGGAGCAGGGCGGCGACCGTCTCCAGCTCCGCCCCCCGGCCGACCAGCGGGGCCAGGGCGTGGGGGAGGTTGCCGCGGGGCCTGGGGGACCAGCCCGCCGCCCCGGCCAGGGGGGCCGCCAGCCGGTAGCCGCGGCCGTGCAGGTTCTGGATCAGCGTGCCGTCCCGGTCGCCGAGGGCGGCGCGCAGGCGGGAGACCTGGATGCTGACATTGGCCGGGTCCACCGCCCGGCCTGGCCACGCCTCCGCCAACAGGGTGGACAGGGGCACCGGCTCCCCGGCGCGGCGGGCCAGGGCCGACAGCACCGCCGCCGCCCGGTGGCCGAGCCGGACCGGCCGCCCGTCCGGGCCCACGGGGGCCGGGCTGCCCGGCAAGCTGGTATCGTCCATGGAAGCGCCCCGCCGTAGTCCCGCCTGCCACGGTAGCAGGCCATGGGAGCGGTAACGCTCCGCCATTGGGCCTAGGCCAGCCCGGATCGGGGGCCGCCATACGGACGCGTGCGGACAGGGGCCCCGCCAGGGTAGATTGTGGCCCCCGCCCGCCTGCCCGACCCCCTCCCCATGCCGCACGAGCCCGAGCTGGTCCTGGACCTGGAGCGGCGCCGCCTGCTGGACGGCGCCGGCCGGCCCCTGCCCCTGGGCCACCGCGCCTTCAACCTGCTGGCCGCCCTGGCCGGGGCGGGCGGCGCGCCGCTGCCCCGCGAC
>MOEB01000201.1 GCA_001939945.1 Aerophototrophica crusticola
CCGCCCGGTGGGCGAGGCGCTGGCCGCCGCCGCCGCGGGGCGGGGCGCCGGGCTGCTGGTGATGGGCGCCTTCGGCCACTCGCGGGTGCGGGACTTCATCCTGGGCGGGGCGACCCAGGCGCTGCTGCGCGACCCGCCGCTTCCGATCCTGCTGTCGCACTGACCGGAACCAGGGAAGGGAACCGACCCATGCTGCCACGGAAGATGAAGGCCGCCGTCGTCCATGCCTACGGGGAGCCCCTCCGCCTGGAGGAGGTGCCCGTGCCGCGCCCCGGCCCGGGGCAGGTCCTCGTCAAGGTCGCGGCGAGTGGCGTCTGCCACACCGACCTGCACGCGGCCGACGGGGACTGGCCGGCCAAGCCGCCCCTGCCCTTCATCCCCGGGCACGAGGGCGTGGGGACGGTGGCGGCCGCCGGGGCCGGCGTCACCGCGGTGCGGGAGGGCGACCGGGTCGGGGTGCCCTGGCTGTACTCGGCCTGCGGCGGCTGCGAGCACTGCCTCACCGGCTGGGAGACCCTCTGCCCCGGCCAGCGGAACACCGGCTTCTCGGTGAACGGCGGCCATGCCGAGTACGTGCTGGCCGACCCCNGGCCCCCATCCTCTGCGCCGGGGTCACCGTGTACAAGGGGCTGAAGGAGACCGACACCCGCCCCGGCCAGTGGGTGGCCATCAGCGGCATCGGCGGGCTCGGGCACGTGGCGGTGCAGTACGCCAAGGCGATGGGCCTGCACGTCGTGGCCGTGGACGTGGCGGACGGCAAGCTGGAGCTGGCCCGGCGGCTCGGCGCCGACCTCGCCATCAACGCGGCGGCGGTGGACCCCGTCCGGGAGGTGCGGGCCACCATCGGCGGCGCGCACGGCGTGCTGGTCACGGCCGTGAGCCGGGGCGCCTTCGCCCAGGCGGTCGGGATGGCGCGGCGCCACGGGACCGTGAGCCTGGTGGGCCTGCCGCCGGGGGAGTTCCCCGTGCCGATCTTCGACGTGGTCCTCAACCGCATCACCATCCGCGGCTCCATCGTCGGCACCCGTGCCGACCTGGCCGAGGCCCTGGCGTTCGCCGGCGAGGGGAAGGTCAGGGCCACGGTGGAGACCCAGCCGCTGGAGGCCATCAACGCCGTCCTCGGCCGGCTCAGGGCCGGCGCCGTGGATGGCCGGGTGGTGGTGGTCCCCTAGCCCGGCCCCGCCTGCCCGCACGACGGTGGCCCGGGTGGGCGCCGGGGCCCCGGCCCCCCCCTCCCCCC
>MOEB01000202.1 GCA_001939945.1 Aerophototrophica crusticola
TCGCCGATGCCGCGGATGGCGGCCACCACCCCCCTGCCTGTGCCCGGGCGGGCCGGCGCCGGCGGGCCATCCGTTGCGTCCGGCGCACCGCTCGCGCGGCGAATGGTGAAGCCCCACAAGCGCTTGGCAGCACCGCGCCCGGGACAACCCAGCGGAGTAGTCGGGATTGGCGGCCGAAGTGGCGCCGAAGGACAGGGCACATCCCGCGACAGTCTAGCACACCAGGACGGTTGCAACTTGGGAACGGTTACTTCGCGAACATTTCGCCAATCGCACCATGGGCCGCCTTGCGCCGCCCGGCACCTGGCGGTATGGGCGCCGCACCGTTCCCCGACCCGCCAGACCACGGAGGCCGACTTGCCCCTACGGCACGCCCTGACGCGACGAGCCCAACGCCTGTTCAGCAAGGGGGCGGACGCCCGGGACACGGCGGCCGAGGCCCTCGACGCGATGCCGGTCGCGGCGATGCTGTGCGACCTGTCCACCTACCGCGTCACCTACGCGAACCGCCGCTCCCACGAGCTGCTGGCCCAGATCCGGCACGTCCTCCCCATCGACCCGGCCGACATCGTGGGGCAGGGCATCGACGTGTTCCACCGGCAGCCAAGCCGCCAGCGGGAGCTGCTGGCCGACCCGCGCAGGCTCCCCCACGCCGCCCGGATCAGCCTGGGCGGCGAGTGGCTGGACCTGTCCATCACCGCGCTCCGGGGCCGGCGGGCCCTGCTGACCTGGAACGTGGTGACGCAGGCGGTGGAGGCGGAGCGGGAGACGCGCCGCCTCCTCGGCATGATCGACCGGATGCCCATCAACGTGATGACCTGCGAGCCGCGCGGGCTCACGGTGGACTACTGCAACGCCACGGGCCGGGAGACGCTGCGCCGGCTCGAGGCCTGGCTGCCGGTCCGGGCCGACGAGCTGGTGGGCACCTGCGTCGACGCCTTCCACCGCGACCCGGCGCGCCAGCGCGGCATCTTGTCCGACCCCACAAACCTCCCGCACTCGGCCGACATCCGGGTCGGCCCCGAGACCCTCAACCTGCAGGTGTCTGCCATCACCGGCGACGACGGCGCCTACCTGGGCCCCATGGTCACCTGGTCGGTGGTGACCGACCGGGCCCGCCTGGAGGGCAAGGCCCAGGCCGCGGTGGACGCCATGGCCGCCAGCGCGGCCCGGCTGGCCGACGCCGTGCGCGCGCTGCTCGCCGCCTCGGGCGAGACGGGCCGG
>MOEB01000203.1 GCA_001939945.1 Aerophototrophica crusticola
CCCCACGGCCCCCGCCGCGCGCCAGCCATCGCCGGGACGTCGCCGACCATCCCGGGGTGGGCCCGTGCGCCACGGCCCGCGGTCCCCCCGGCAACACGGCCATGCCAGCGGCCCCCGCGGGGCGGCACGATGACCGGCGGGCAGGGCCTGGTCCGGAAGGCGAGCTGCAGCTGCGGCAGGCTCACGGCCCTCTGCCGCGGCGAGCCGTCCCGGGTCTCGGTCTGCCACTGCCTGGAATGCCAGCGGCGCACGGGCAGCGCCTTCGCGGCCNGCCCTGTCGGGGCGGGCGTCCGTGCATACCCGGCAGGGCGGGAGCGGGCAGGGGTTGGCCTTCCATTTCTGCCCGGACTGCGGGGCCACGGTGTGGTTCACGCTGGGGCGGGACCCCGGCACCGTCCGCATCCCCGTGGGCGCCTTCGCCGACCCGGGCTTCCCCGCGCCCGGGGCCGAGCTGTACCCCCACCGCCGCCAAGGCTGGGCCGCTGTCACCCTGGCGAACGGCCGCGCTGGCGGCACGTAGGGGCCTGCCCCGGTGGCGGCCCGGATGCGGTGGCCGCGCGGCCCGCATGGCCGCGGCCTACGCGCCGTGACGCCGGCCGGTACCCCCTCCGGCCGGGCTGGCTGCCCCGCGCAGCGGGCAACTCCCTGCGAGCCGCGCCGACAGCTCGTCCCGCAGGGCGGCAAGCTCGGCGAGCCGCGCCTCGACCGCCGCCAGCTTGCCCGCCAGCAGCCGCGCCACCGCGGCGTCGCGGTCCGGCGCGTCCCAGACCTCCCGGAGGCTCCCGGCCACCTCCGACAGGCTGAACCCGAGCCGTTGGGCGGTGCGGACGTAGCCGACCAGCTCCGCCGTGCCGTCGGGATAGTCGCGGTTGCCGTTGGCCAGGCGCCGGGACCGGATCAGCCCCTGCGCCTCGTTGAACCGCAGGGTGTCGCGGCTTACCCCCGCCGCCCGGGAAAGCTGGCCGATGCGCATGGGTCCCTAATCCCCTTGACCTTGGAGCGTGCCCCAGGGTGTAGCGTCGCGCGCACCGGGAATCCAGGGCGGGAGGATGGGACATGGGCATGTCGCGCGCCGCCGGGCGGCCGACCGAGGGGGGCGGGGTGTTCGTCACGGGCGGCACGGGCGAGATTGGCCGCTGGGCGGTGGCCGAGCTGTCGCGCCGCGGGCACCCGGTCACCGTGATGGCGCGGGGCGCGGCGGGGCGGGCGGCGGCGTTCCGGGC
>MOEB01000204.1 GCA_001939945.1 Aerophototrophica crusticola
CCGTCGTGGGCGAGCGAGACGATCGCCCCCGCCCCCGGCCGCTGGCGGGGCGCCCAGGCGTCCGGGTGCCGCCGGCGCCGCGCTACGTGCTCGGTGACGGCGCGGGTGAGGCCGTCCACCTCCGCGGCCACGGCGTCAGGCATGTCGCGCCCGTCCCACTCCCGCATGAGCCCGTCCAGCAGGGCCCGCGCCCCAAGCTCCCCCGGCGTGGGCGCCACCTCCCCGGCCGGGGCAAGGCGGCGCAGCGAGGCGGCCAGGGCGTGCGGGTGGTCCACCGCGGCCAGCACCCACCCCCACCCCTCGGCCCGCACCGCGTCGGCCTCGGCCTCGAGCTTCCCCAGGGCGAGCCGCTCCAGCAGCAGCGCGTCGTCGAGCCACCCCTCCCCGTCGGCGCCGAACAGGTCGCGGGTCACGGTGCCGCCCGCCGCCCGGTAGGCGTCCAGGCCCACGAACAGGACGCGCCGGTCGTGGGTGGGCACGCGCCCCTGGGTGAGCAGGCGGCGGATCGCCTCCGGCTCCCGGTTCCAGCCCAGCGCGTCCCAGGCCTGCCGCTGCGCCGCGGGGTNGGGCCAGGGAGAGCTCTCCCGTCCGGAACAGGGCGGCGAGCGACGGCTCCAGGGCGGCGAGGCGCAGCCGGCGCAGCACGCACCCCTCCGACATCCCGTGCCGGTGCGCCACCGCGGCGGCGGTGTCGCCCGCGGCCACCAGGGCGGCGAAGGCCTCGGCCTCGTCCAGCGGGTGCATGGCCTCGCGCTGGTGGTTCTCGGCGAGGCTGGCCTCGGCGGCCTGCCCCTCCCCGCCCCGCACCCGGCATTCCACCCGGGCGTGGCGGGGCAGCTCGCCGCGCTTCGCCAGCAGCAGCAGGGCGCGGCGGCGGCGCTCGCCGGCCACCACCAGCCAGTGGCCGGTGTCCCGGCCGTCCCCGTCGCGCTCGGGCTCCACCAGCAGCGGGTGGAGCAGGCCGTGGGCGAGGATGCTGGCGGCGAGCGCCGGCACGCCCCGGTCGCGGGCCGTGCGCCGGGCGTTGCCGGGGTGGGGCCTCAGGCGGTTGAGGGGCACGTGGGTGGTCTCGGCCCGGATGGTGGGGACGGTGGTCAGGTTCGGTGCCATTTCCTTGTCCTCCATGATCGGCGTTTGCAGGCGCGGCCGCGCCGCGCCTGCTTGCCGAGCCAGCTTCGGGGTGGGAGGGGGGCGAGCGCCGGGCGGCCGGGCCGGGCT
>MOEB01000205.1 GCA_001939945.1 Aerophototrophica crusticola
GGTGGGCGACCTGGACGGGGACGGCGCCGACGACGTGGCCTGGCAGCTCCCCGGCGGCGGCGTGGTGGCCTGGGCCATGCGCCCCGCCGGCAGCGGGGCCGGGCACGGCGGCGACGCGGCCGGCGACAGCTTCGACTCCGTGGAGGACCTGCGCGGCTCGCGCTTCGACGACGTGCTGAGGGGCGACGCCGGGGCCAACCGGCTGGAGGGCGGGCGCGGCGACGACTGGTTCCTGGCCACGGCCGGGGCGGACATGATGGACGGCGGCGACGGGCTGGACACGGCGGACTATTCCGAGGCCGCCACGTCGGTCACCGTGGACCTGGGCGCGAACAGCGGCGGCGGGGCCGCGGCCGGGCATACCTGGGCGTCGGTGGAGCGGGTGGTGGGCTCGGCCCACGCGGACGTGCTGGCCGGCTCGGGCGGGGCCGAGGTGCTGGAGGGCGGCCGGGGCACCGACTTCCTGGCCGGCGGCGGCGGGGCCGACACCTACGTGCTCAACCGCGGGGACGGGGCGGACGCCGTCTCCGACGGGGCCGCCGACGCCAACGCGCTGGCCCTGGGGCCGGACGTGTCGTGGAACCAGGTGACGGCCGGCGTCCACGTGGGCACCGACGCCATCGGCAACGCCAAGCTCGACCTGGAGCTCGGCATCCTGGGGACCGGCGACAGCCTGCGGGTGGACTACAACTTCCAGCAGGGCGGCAACGTCGCCAAGGTGCTGCGGCTCTCCGACGGCAGCGCCCTCGACGTCGGCGAGGTGTCCTTCGTGTGGGCCGGCTCCGACACCGGGGCCGACGCCGGCAACGGCGAGGCGGGGCAGGCGGACATGCTGCTCGGCTATGGCGGCAACGACACCCTGCGCGGCATGGCCCCGGGCACCGTGGGGACCAAGGGCGACATCTTCGTCGGCGGCGGGGGCGACGACACGCTGGTGGCCGGCGTGGGCGACGACACCTACGCCTTCGACCGCGAGGGCGGCCGGGACACCGTCCACGACAGCGGCGGGGAGGACACCATCGTCCTCGGCCCCACCCTGGCCGCGGAGGACGTGATCTTCGAGATCCGCGACGGCGACCTCTACGTCGGCGCCCGCGACCTGCTGGACCCCGCCAAGAAGGCGTCGCAGGTGGCGGACTTCGTGCGGGTGTCCGGCGGCGGCACCAAGTGGGTGGACTACTACACCGGCGCCGA
>MOEB01000206.1 GCA_001939945.1 Aerophototrophica crusticola
CGGGCCCGCGGGCCAGCGGAGCCGGCCGCCGGCGAGGAGCAGCAGGGCCGCCTGCAGCCCGAAGGCCGGCGCCAGGTAGGGGGCGGCCCAGTTGATGGCGGCGTAGCTCCGCCAGAGGAAGCCCCAGGCCACCAGGGCCCAGGCGGCGGCCAGGATGCCCATGGCGGCCCGCGCCGACCAGGGGCGCAGCCGCGCCGCCGACAGAAGGGCCGCCGCGCCCAGCAGCAGCGCCGGCAGGTGCAGCGGCCAGAGGGCGCGGTTGTGCGCCTCCAGCATGCGCCAATAGGCCCGCGGGCCGAAGAGCAGGAAGTCCTCCGCCGAGTAGGTCCACCACTCCGCCATCAGAGGGCCTCGACATGGGCCGCCATGCGGCGGCGCATGGCCGCGTCCGGCATGGGCCCGGCGGCGGCGGCCATGTTCTCCCGCACGTGGGCGACCTGGCTGGTGGCCGGGATGGCCACCGTGACGGCGGGGTGGGAGATGATGAACTNCCCCGACCTCCGCCGCCCAGGGGGGCAGGGGCTTGCGCGCCAGCTGCCGGAGCAGGGCGCCCTGCCGGAACGGGCGGTTCACGATCACGCCCATGCCCCGGTCGGCCGCCAGGGGCAGGATGCGCGCCTCCGCCTCCCGGTCCAGGATGTTGTAGGTGACCTGGACGAAGTCCAGCGGCCGGCCCCGCATCACCTGCTCGAACAGGTCGTGGCGCCGCCCCTCCGACGTGGTGATGCCCACATGGCGGACCCGGCCCGCCGCCTTCATGGCGGCCAACGTGTCCAGGTGCTCCTCCCAGGACAGCAGGTTGTGGACCTGGATCAGGTCGAGGCGGGGCACGCCCCACAGCGCGCGCGACCGCTCCATCTGGGCGGCGCCCTGCCCGCCGCCGGAAACCCAGACCTTGTCGGCGGCGAACAGGCCGGGCGGGGTCCCCAGCGCCCGCAGCCCATGGCCGATGACGGCCTGGGCGGAGCCGTACATGGGCGAGGAGTCGACCACCCGGCCCCCGGCCTCGAAGAAGGCCCGCATCACCGCCGCGCACTCGTCGCGCAGCCCGGCGTCCTCCCCCACGTTGAAGGTGATCCAGGTGCCCAGGCCCACCGCCGGCACCGCCTCCCCGGTGGAGGGGACCCGCCGCGTGCCGGGGGCGGCGGCCTGCGCCCCGGCGGGCGCGGGCAGGGCG
>MOEB01000207.1 GCA_001939945.1 Aerophototrophica crusticola
GGGGCGGCGGCGTGCTGACGCTGCGCGACATCCGCGCGCGCCGCCAGGCGGAGGCCGGGCGGGTGGCCGCCCTCGGCCTGCTGGGCCAGGTGCTCGACCTCGCCGACGACGCGGTGGTCTCCGCCGACGGGGCCGGGCGCGTCGTCCTCTTCAACAAGGGGGCCGAGAGGCTCTTCGGCCACGCCGCCGCCGAGGTGCTGGGCGGGCCCCTGGACATGCTCCTGCCACCCCGCTACCGGCGGCGCCATGCCGGGCTCATGGCGCGATTCGGCGAGGACGGCCGGCCGTCGCGGCCGATGAGCGAGCGGGGCCTCGTCCCCGCGTTGCGCAAGGACGGCACGGAGATCACGATCGAGGCCTCCGTGTCCCGCGCGGCGGCCGGGGGCCGCACCGTCTTCACCATGATCGCGCGGGACGTGACGGGCCGGCTCCGGGCGGAGGAGGCCGTCGCCCGCGCCCGCGANGTCGCGCTTCCTGGCGAACCTGAGCCACGAGTTCCGCACCCCGCTGAACGCCGTGATCGGGTTCTCCGACTGCCTCCTCGCGGGCCTGGCCGGCGGCGACCTCCCCCCGGCGGCGGCCGGGTACGTGCGGGACATCCGCCAGGCGGGCAGGGACCTGCTCGCCTTCGTGGAGGAGATGCTGGACATGGCCCGGGTCGAGGCGGGCCAGCTGCCCGTCCGGCCCGACCGCGTGGACCTCTCGCAGCTCCTCCCGCGGGTGGCGCGCATGGCCCGGGCCGCGCGGCCCGGGCCGGCGCCCGACCTGGCCGTCGAGGCCCAGGGGCAGCCCCCGGCCGTGGTGTGGGCGGACGAGGCGCGGCTGCAGCAGGTGCTCCTCAACCTCGTCTACAACGCCATGAAGTTCACCCCGCCGGGCGGGTCCGTGCGCCTGCGGACGCGGCCATTGGGGGACCTGGTCGCCATCGACGTGGCGGACACCGGGATCGGGATGGCGCCGGCGGAGCTGGCCGTGGCGCTGCAGCCGTTCGGCCAGGTCGACGGCGGCCTGGCCCGCCAGCACTACGGCGCCGGCCTGGGGCTGCCGCTGGCCAAGGCGCTGGCGGAGCTCCAGGGCGGGCGGATGGCCATCGCGAGCGCGCCCGGCGCGGGCACCACGGTCACGGTGGAGTTGCCGGCAGCCCC
>MOEB01000208.1 GCA_001939945.1 Aerophototrophica crusticola
CCGTCGCCAGCACGACGGAGGCGTAGAGGTGCGCGCCCCGTCGGACCATGACGTCGTCGCCGCGCCACAGGCCTGCCGCCAGGACCGCCGCCGTGCCCAGCATCAGCGGGGGTTGGTCACTGGCCTCGCTGGCCGTCTTCAGCGCCTTGACGGCGGCATCATCCTGGTGGTGGCGCAATGTCCGGGCGACCGCCAGGTCGGCATCGGACAGGGGGGTCTCGGGCAGGGAAAGTTCGGTGTCCATGGCCTGCGCAACAGGTTGGGATCAAGGTCGTCCCGCCAAGCCAAGCCGCAAGGGGGCCGTGCGGCATCCGCCGCACGGGGGCGGCGGGTCACTGGTCGTTGCTGCCCGGGTTGTCCGGGTTCATGTTGGGATGGTCCAGCTCGGGGGCCTTGTCGCCCCGAGACTTCTCCCACCAGCCATGGTGCTTCTCGCCGCCCAGGGGCTTGTCCTGGGGCGTAACGGCGCCGGGGTCGTTGGTTCTGCTGTCCTGCTCGGCCATGGTGGTGTCCTTCCTCGCCGCTGCTGTTCGGGCCACGGACAGCACGTCTTCACCCGCCGCGCCCCAGCCCCGGAACAGGGCCGGGAGGTGATCGTCGCGGCACGGCGCGATTGCGTGCGGAGCCCGGGTCCCCCTGAGGGTTGGCTCCCCACCCCCGCCTGGGTAAAGATGACAATTCCATTGCACTTTCGTGACACCTGACCCCAACCTGTCGGATGAGCCAGGGGGACGTGGGCCGTGCCGCGCGGTTCCCCGGGGCATGGGAAAGGCGACGGGAAAGGCGCGGGGCCAGTTGGGAAAGGCAGGCGGGAACGGCGCTGCGGCCGTCCAGTACGCGGCGCTGCCGGTGCGGCGGGGGCCGGGCGGGATCGAGGTGCTGATGGTGACCTCCCGCGAGACGCGGCGCTGGATCGTGCCGAAAGGCTGGGCCGAGCCGGGCCTGGCCCCCCACACGCTGGCGGCGCGCGAGGCCTGGGAAGAGGCGGGCATCCGCGGCCAGGTGGCCGAGGAGCCTTTCGGCACCTACCGGTATGGGAAGCGCCTAACCCACGGCAAGTCGGTGACCTGCCACGTGTCCGTGTTCCTTCTGGCGGTGGAGGAGGAGCTGGCGGACTGGCCGGAGCGC
>MOEB01000021.1 GCA_001939945.1 Aerophototrophica crusticola
CTTCATCACCACCATCTTCAACATGCGCGCCCCGGGCATGACGCTGCACAAGATGCCGCTGTTCGTCTGGGCGATGCTGGTGACCGCGTTCCTGCTGCTGCTGGCCGTGCCCGTCCTGGGCGGCGCCATCACCATGCTGCTGACCGACCGCAACTTCGGCACCCACTTCTTCGACCCGGCCGGCGGTGGCGACCCGGTGCTGTTCCAGCACCTGTTCTGGTTCTTCGGCCACCCCGAAGTGTACATCATGATCCTGCCGGCCTTCGGCATCATCAGCCACATCGTGGCGACCTTCAGCCGCAAGCCGGTGTTCGGCTACCTCGGCATGGCCTACGCCATGGTCGCCATCGGCGTGGTGGGCTTCATCGTCTGGGCGCACCACATGTTCACGGTCGGCCTGGACGTGGACACCAAGGCCTACTTCACCGCCGCCACCATGATCATCGCGGTGCCGACGGGCGTGAAGATCTTCAGCTGGATCGCCACCATGTGGGGCGGCTCCATCGAGTTCAAGACGCCGATGCTGTTCGCCGTCGGCTTCATCTTCCTGTTCACCGTGGGCGGCGTGACGGGCGTGGTGCTGGCCAATGCCGGCATGGACATCGTCCTGCACGACACCTACTACGTGGTCGCGCACTTCCACTACGTGCTGAGCCTGGGCGCCCTGTTCGCCATCTTCGCCGGCTTCTACTACTGGGTCGGCAAGATGAGCGGGCGGCAGTACCCGGAGTGGGCGGGGCAGCTGCACTTCTACACGACCTTCATCGGCGTGAACCTGCTGTTCTTCCCGCAGCACTTCCTGGGCCTGGCGGGCATGCCGCGCCGCATGCCGGACTACACCGACGCCATGGCCGCCTGGAACATGATCTCCTCCTACGGCGCCTACATCTCCTTCGCCTCCACCATCTTCTTCGTCTTCATGGCGATCTACACGCTGGTGGCGGGCCGTCGGGTTGATGGCGATTACTGGAAGACCGGTGGCACGACGCTGGAGTGGACCCTGTCCAGCCCGCCCCCGTTCCACCAGTTCGAGACCCTGCCGCGCATCAAGTAAGTCGAGTGTGACAGTGGGCCGGCGGTGCGCCGCCGGCCCGGCCTGACGGCAAGAAGACCAGGGTCAGCCGCGCGGGGGGATGCACCCCGCGCGGTTTTTCAAGAAGACCCCGGCCGCCGGGCCAGTTCCCGAGGGATAGAGACGCTCAAGATGACCGACACCGCCCTGGACATGAGTGTTGAGACCGGTGCCGCCTCGTACGGCGCCGCCTCCGTTAAGGACTACGTGGCCCTGCTGAAGCCCCGGGTGATGTCGCTCGTCGTGTTCAGCGGGTTGGCCGGCCTGATCGTCGCCCCGGGGCACCTGCACCCGGTGCTGGCGGCGGTGGCCATCCTCTGCATCGCCATCGGCGCCGGTGCCGCCGGTGCCATCAACATGTGGTATGACCGCGACATCGACGCGATCATGGCCCGTACCCAGAAGCGCCCCCTGCCGCAGGGCCGCATGGACCCGGACGAGGCGCTGGCCTTCGGCGTGTTCCTGTCCGTGGCGTCCGTCGTGCTGATGGGCCTGGCCGTGAACTGGGTGGCCGCCGCCCTGCTGGGCCTGGCCAACGCCTTTTACGTCTTCGTCTACACCATGTGGCTGAAGCGGCGGACGCCGCAGAACATCGTCATCGGGGGTGCCGCCGGCGCCTTCCCGCCGATGATCGGCTGGGCCGCGGTGACCGGGGACGTGTCCCTGGCGAGCATCATCCTGTTCGCCCTGATCTTCTTCTGGACCCCGCCGCATTTCTGGGCCCTGGCCATCTTCCGCAAGGTGGACTACTCCGCCGCCGGGGTGCCCATGCTGCCCGTGGTGGCCGGCGAGGCCGAGACCAAGCGCCAGATGCTCTGGTACACCCTGGCCCTGTTCCCCATCGGCGTCGCGCCGTACTTCGTGGGCGTGGGCGGGCCGGTGTACCTGGCCGGCAGCATCATCCTGGGCGGGCTGTTCGTGCTGAGCGCCATCCGCGTGCTGCGCAGCGAGGACCACAAGCCCGCCAAGCAGATGTTCACCTATTCCATCCTGTACCTGTTCCTGATGTTCGCCCTGCTCATCGGTGAGCGGCTGGCGGCCTGACGGAGGGGAAGGGGACCCATGACCAACCAGACGGACAAGACCGTGGCACCGGGGACGGGCATCCAGACAGAGGCGGAGCGGCTGAAGCGGCAGCGGCAGAAGAACATCGCCGTCGCCCTGCTGCTGGTGGCCTTCGTCGCCATCGTCTACGTGGTCGCCATCGTCCGGATGAGCGAGGGGGGGCCGGGATGACCGACGGGAACCCGACGCCGAACCTGGGCCGGAAGAACCTGCGCGTCGCCGCGGCGCTGGGCGGCATCGTGGCGGGCATGGTGGGCCTGTCCTACGCCGCCGTGCCGCTCTATGACCTGTTCTGCAAGGTGACCGGCTTCGGCGGCACCACCCAGGTGGCGCAGGCCGTGTCGGAGCGCGTGGTGGACCGCACGGTGACCGTGCGCTTCAACGCCGACGTGAACGGCAACCTGCCCTGGCAGTTCCGCCCGGCCGTGACCCAGATGCAGGTCAAGGTGGGGGAGGCGGCGACCACCACCTTCCACGCCAGGAACACCTCCGACAAGGTGCTGGTGGGCACGGCCACCTACAACGTGACCCCGGACAAGACCGGCATCTATTTCAACAAGGTCCAGTGCTTCTGCTTCACCGAGCAGCGGCTGGAGCCCGGGCAGTCGGTGGAGATGCCGGTCTACTTCTTCGTGGACCCGGCCATGGCGGACGACCCCAAGCTGGCGGACGTCACCACCATCACCCTGTCCTATACCTTCTTCCTGGCGGCGGACCAGTCGGCGGCGGCGAAGCCCGCCCAGCCGGCCCCGGCGCAGGCGGCCCAGGCCCTGGACGGTGCCAAGGCCACAAGCTACCAAGGGACATCCCCCCAGCCGCCCCAGGGCGGCGCGGGGGCCGGACCGGCGGCGCGACCGAACTGACCGGACCCGAACGACAACAACGGCAACCAAGTCGGCACGACTGAGCGAGACCGAGGGAAAAGAGAGATGGCGGACGTACAGGCCCATTCCGGCAGCGTTCCCAGCGATGGGATCAAGCAGCCCTACCACCTGGTTGACCCGAGCCCGTGGCCCCTGCTGAGCGCCTTCGCCGGCGGCCTGCTGGCCACGGGTCTGGTGCTCCAGTTCCACGGCCATGGCTGGTACCTGCTGGCCGCCGGCCTGCTGGCCGTGCTGGGCTGCATGTGGGGCTGGTGGCGCGACGTGCTGAAGGAGAGCGTGGTCCAGAAGGCCCACAGCCCCGTGGTGAAGATCGGCCTGCGCTATGGCATGTCGCTGTTCATCGCGTCGGAGGTGATGTTCTTCGCCGCCTTCTTCTGGGCCTTCTTCGACGCCAGCCTCTTCACCAACGAGGCCATCCAGTACACCCGGGTCGAGGCGACCGGCGGCACCTGGCCGCCCAAGGGCATCACGCCCTTCAACCCCTTCGACCTGCCGTTCCTGATGACGGTGATCCTGCTGCTGTCCGGCACCACCGTGACCTGGGCGCACCATGAGATCATCGAGGGCCGCCAGAAGCAGGCCGTGACGGCCCTGGCCATCACCGTCGCCCTGGGCGTGCTGTTCACCGGCTTCCAGCTGTACGAGTACAGCCACGCCACCTTCGCCTTCAACACCAACGTCTATTCCAGCACCTTCTTCATGGCCACCGGCTTCCACGGCCTGCACGTGTTCATCGGCACCGTGTTCCTGGCCGTCTGCCTGTTCCGCGCCATGAAGGGCCACTTCACCCCGAAGAGCCATTTCGGCTTCGAGGCGGCGGCCTGGTACTGGCACTTCGTCGACGTGGTCTGGCTGTTCCTGTTCGTCGCCATCTACTGGTGGGGCGCCGGCGGGAAGTGGGTCGCCCACTGAGACCAGATCGTCGGCCGGCTTGCGGCGGGGGAATGTTTCCCCCGCCGTTTTGCTTTCTGGGGACCATTATCCGCCGCCTTCCGCACCCCCATCTGGATGAGGGCATCCTGAACCTCAGCGGACGAAGATGACCGCCCCCGATACCACCCTGGCACCCCGCCGTTTCCGCCCCAATCCCGTGGCCGCCCTGTTCGTGCTGGTGGGCGTCGCCATCCTGGCCGTGCTCGGCACCTGGCAGGTGCAGCGGCTGCAGTGGAAGTCGGACCTGATCCGGAAGATCGAGAGCCGGACAGACGCCCCGCCCGTGCCCTTGCCGGCCGTGGTGGAAGACCCGGAATCCTGGGACTACCGCCCCGTCCTGGTCACCGGCCGGTTCCTGCATGACAAGGAGCTGTATCTCGGCCCCCGCACCCTGACCCCGCCCCGCGGGCCGAAGCAGGCGGGCTTCCACGTGCTGACCCCCTTCGCCCGGGACGATGGGTCAGGCATCCTGCTGGTGGACCGGGGCTTCGTCCCCAACGACCGCCGCGATCCCGGCACCCGCGCCGAGGGGCAGGTGCAGGGCACCGTCACCATCCAGGGCATCGCCCGCGTGCCCCAGGGCCGGGCCTGGATGCAGCCGGAGAACCGCCCGGCGGAGAATTTCTGGTTCGCCTATGACCTGCCCGCCATGGCCGCGGCCACGGGCCTGCCCGGCTTCGACCCCCTGGTCATGCAGGCCGGCCCGGCGGAAAACCCGGGCGGCTTGCCGGTGGGTGGGCAGACGCTGGTGCAGATCAAGAACGACCACCTGTCCTACGCGATTACGTGGTACGGCTTGGCCCTGACCCTGGCTATATTCTTCATCGTCGCCAGTTACCGCCGCGCCTGAGGCCTGCCGCATGACCCTGCCGCCCTCCGCCTACCAGAAGCTGGAATCCGTTTTCGCCCGCCGCACCGCCCTGATGGGCGCCCTGGGCATCCTGCACTGGGACAGCCGCACCATGATGCCGGACGCCGCCGCCCCGTCGAGGGCGGAGCAGGTGGCGGCGCTGGAGTTGGTGCTGCACGAGCAGCTGTCCGATCCCCGCGTGGCCGACTGGCTGGCGGAGGCGGAGGCCAGGACGGCGGACCTGAACGACTGGCAGCGGGCGAACCTGCGGGAGATGCGCCGCGTCCGCGACCTGGCCGCCGCCCTGCCCGCCGATCTGGTGGAGGCCCAGGCCCGCGCCCATTCGCGGGCAGAGGCGACCTGGTGCACCGCCAAGCCGAAGGCCGACTTCGCCGCCCTGCGCCCGGCGCTGGAAGAGGTGCTGGCCCTCAAGCGGGAGGAGGCGTCCGTCAAGGCCGGGATCCTGGGCTGCGGCCTGTACGACGCCCTGCATGACGGGTACGAGCCCGGCAACCGGGTTGCGGACTTCGCGCCCGTGTTCGACGCCTATGCCGACTGGCTGCCCGGCTTCCTGGAGAAGGTGGAGGCGCGCCAGGCCGCGGAACCGGCGCCCCTGCCCATGGACGGTGCCTTCCCCATCGCCGGCCAGCGGGACCTGGCCATCGGCCTTGCCGCCCGCATCGGCTACACCGGCCGGGTGGACGAGACCATGCACGCCTTCTGCGGCGGGGCTACCGGCGACGTGCGCATCACCAGCCGCTTCGACGAGGCGAACTGGTTCAAGTCCCTGAAATCCAGCCTGCATGAGACCGGCCACGCCCTGTACGAGCAGGGCCGCCCCCAGGCCTGGATGCAGCAGCCGGTGGGCTTCGCCCGCGGCCTCGCGGTGCATGAGAGCCAGAGCCTGACCTTCGACATGCAGGTGGGCCGCCATCCCCGCTTCCTGGAATGGCTGCTGCCGCAGATGAAGGCCGCCTTCGGCGTGGATGGCCCCGGCTGGACCGTGGAGAACATGCAGCGCCGCTTCCGGCAGGTGCAGCGGACCCTGATCCGGGTGGACGCGGACGAGGTGACCTATCCCGCCCACGTCATCCTGCGCTGGCGGCTGGAACAGGCCATGGTGGAGGGAAGGTTGGAGATCGCCGACCTGCCCGCCGCCTGGAACGAGGGGCTGCGCGGCCTGCTGGGCATCACCCCGCCGGACGACGGGGTCGGCTGCCTGCAAGACCTGCACTGGCCCATGGGGCTGTGGGGCTATTTCCCCACCTACACCCTGGGCGCCATGATGGCCGCCCAGCTCTTCCAGGGGGCACTCAACGACATCCCCGGGCTGGAGGACCAGCTGGGCCGCGGGGAGTTCGGGCCCCTGGTGGGCTGGCTGCGCGACAAGGTCCACCGCTGGGGCCGCTTCCTGACCACGCGGGAGCTGCTGATCCAGGCCACCGGCAAGCCGCTGGACGCGGGCGTGTTCCAGGCGCACCTGGAGCGGCGGTATTTGGGGTGAGTGACCCCCTTCCTCCTTATTTCCTCGCGGTGGAAGCTTGGTCGAACGGCTGCGTTACGTCTCCTATCCCAGGGGGAGAGGGACAGGGTGAGGGGAGGCCAGCCTGGGACAGCAGGTCCTTGCCGCAGGTTCCCCTTTCCGGAAAAGGCCCAACCCCTCTCCCTGTCCCTCCCCCTATGGGGGAGGGGACGCAGGGGCAACGTTCATCCCCACAACCCCACCTGCATGCCCCCATGACATTGGCTGACTTCTTCACCTCCGGCCGCATCGTCGACATCGCCATCGCCCTGGCCCTGCTGGAGGGGTTGGGCGTGGCGCTTTACCGCTGGCGGACGGGCCGGGGGCCGGCGTTGCGGCCCTTCCTGGTGAACCTCGCCGCCGGCCTGTGCCTGATGCTGGCGCTGCGGGCGGCGCTGGTGGGAGCGGGGTGGGGGTGGGTGGCGGCGGCCCTGGTGGGGTCCCTGCTGGCCCATGGGGCGGACCTGGCATGGCGGTGGCGGGTGGGGGACAAGCGGCCTCCGTCAGCCCTTACTGGATGACCATCTCCACCCGCCGGTTCTGGGCCCGTGCCTCGGGGCTGTCGCCGGGCACGGCGGGGCGTTCGCGGCCGTAGCTCATGGTGGTGATGCGGTTGGGGGCGATGCCCAGGGCCTGGAGGCGGGTCTTGACCGCGTCCGCCCGCCGCTGGCCCAGGCCGATGGCGTATTCGGGGCTGCTGGTGTCGTCGGCATGGCCTTCCAGCCGCACGGCCAAGGCCGGGTCACGGACCAGGGTGCGGGCCTGCTCCTCCACAGCCACCAGCGCCTCCGGCCCCAGATCAATCCGGTCATGGCCGAACGGCAGGATCACCCGCAATGGCACGGTCAGGCCATGGGAACTTGGCGACACCCCTGCCGCCGCGGCACCCAGGGGTGCCAGCGTGAGTGCCACACAGGCCAGCAACAGCTTTCGCCGATCCATCTCCGCCCCCCTTCACTTCCATCATTTCCCGCCCCGCCCGGCCCCGCAAGGCCGGGCGGGGCCAGGGGAGGGCGTCAGTTCACCACCGTCACCGCCCGGCGGTTCTGGGCCCAGGCGGCCTCGTTGCTGCCGGCCACGGCAGGGCGTTCCTTGCCATAGGCGATGGTGGTTACCCGGGCCGTGTCGATGCCGGCGGTCTCCAGGTAGCGGCGAACCGACTCGGCCCGGCGCTGGCTGAGGGCCAGGTTGTACTCGCGGGTGCCGCGCTCGTCGGCATGTCCCTCGACGATGACCCGGACGGTCGGGTTCTGGCGCAGCCAAGCGGCCTGTTTCTCCAGGACGGAGGTCGCCTCCGGGTTCAGGTCATAGCGGTCCAGGGGGAAGAACACCCGGTCGCCGGCCCCCGCCGTCAGGAAGGGGTTCTCGGTGGACTGCACGGCCTGCACGGGTTGGGTGAGCTGGGCGGTCTGGCTGCCGCTGCCGCCCCCGCTGGTGTTGGCGCTGTCGCCGCCGGTGGTGGAGCAGGCGGTGAGGCCCAGGGCCAGCAGGCCGAAGGCGAAGAGTCGGGCGGTGTTCCCCATGGTCGGTTCCCCTTGTGTCAATCCCCGCGACCGTTTTTGGTCACAGGGCGACTACGCCGTTCGATTGGGGCAGGTCCGGGGCAGGACCGGGACGGGGAAAAGGCGTGTGTCCGGCAAAATACGGGTGTGTTTTCGGCGCACTACCCCGCCTCACTCGGGCCGGTCCACGGCGGCCAAGTGGCCGATGACGTCGGCATAGAAAAGCTCCTTCGCCTCCAGCCGCACCGGCACCAGCGGGTCGCCGGGGGCGGGGCGGCCCAGCCACAGGTCGAAGCCCCTGGGCTTGCCGTCCGGGGCGATGGTCCAGAAGTTCTGCTCGTTCCGCTTGGCCTGGCGGAAGCCCGCCACCGGGTGGACCAGCACGCGGCAGCCGATGGCCTGCCCCTCATAGGCCGTGTAGTCGGACTTCTCGATGCTGCGCGGCTTCAGGGGCCGGGCCTCCACGTCATAGCGGCGGCGCCCGTCATAGACCGGCACCCGCACCTCGCAGCGGCCGTCCTTTGCCTCCACGGCGCGGGAGATGGCGGCCGCGGCGGACAGCAGGTCCACCGTGCCCGCCCGCTGGTCCGGCGGCACCGCGGCCTCATCCTCCGCCGACTGGGCGGGGACATGGCTGGTGGTGACCGTGCCGTCGGGGGCATAGGCCATGTCCTGGGTGTGGGACTTGCCGCGAAGCGTGCGCTCACTGTGGAAGCGCTGGGGTTGCACCCCGGCGGGCCCGCCGAACCGGCCGCCCGCCTCTGCCACGTAGGACCAGTTGATCAGCCGGGCCAGCAGGTCGCCGGGCCTGGCCCCGACGGCCAGGGTGTAGGCATCCCCCTGCACCTGGGTCTGCAACGTCATCCGCCCCAGCTTCAGCCCGCCCACATAGACGTCATAGCCATAGGTGGCCGCCCCCGGCGCCGCCAGGGCGGGGGAGGGGAGGAGGAGGCAGATCAACAGGAAGGGTCTTAGCATGGTCCCCGGTCCGTAGGTCGGATTAGGTGCGCCAGCACCGTAATCCGACGCCAACAGGGGGATATGCCGGGGATCACAGGGCGACTGTCGGATTACGCGGGCTCTCGCCCGCTAATCCGACCTATAAAGACCGCCTCACGCGTGGCCGACCTCCGCCGACAGCATGGACAGGCTGGCGCCCAGCTTGGCGATGGCCCGTTCCCACTTGGTGTCCAGGTCCGGGTCGAACAGCAGGGCCGAGTCGGCCGGCGCGTGCAGCCAGCCGTTGGTCTGCATCTCCTGGTCCAGTTGCCCCGGCCCCCAGCCGGCATAGCCCAGGGCCAGGAAGCTCTGCTTCGGGCCGCGGCCCTCCGCGATGGCGCGCAGGATGTCCACCGTGGCGGTCAGGGCCACGTCGTCGTCCACCTGCAGCGTGCCGTCCTGCATGTAGTCGGTGGAGTGCAGCACGAAGCCGCGCCCGGGCTCCACCGGGCCGCCATAATGGATACGCAGGTCGCCGGCCAGGTCCTGGGTATCGATCTCCAACTGCTCCAGCAGCTCCTCGAAGTCGATGCCGTTGAACAGCCGGTTCACCACCAGCCCCATGGCCCCCTCGGGCGTGTGCGCGCACATGTAGATCACGCTGCGGGCGAAGCGCGTGTCGGGCATCTGCGGCATGGCGATCAGCACCTGGCCGGTCAGGCTGTGGCGTATCTCTGATACCTTCATGGGCGTCCGCTCATCCGGTCTGGGTCCAGGCTGGCCCGGGAAGGGCCCCGCACCGTCAACAAGCAATCGTAGCACAGGGCGGGGCGTCGGGCCTATTCCCCGTCGCCGCTGGCCGTCGGGCCGCCCGTCTGCCAAGGGGAAACCCGCGCTTTCGTGAAAGGTTGCCCCGCCCGCCCCGGCGCGCAAGGGGGGCGGGCCGGAAGGATAGCCCGCACCCCCGCTGAGGCAGCCCCTTGCCCCCGGCGCGGCCGGACCGTAGAAGCTTGGCGTGAGTGCGATTGCCCCAGGCGGGCTCCCCTGGGGCGTGGACCGCACGTCCCTGTTTCGGGCCCCAGTCCAACTCCCGGGAGGAGATAGAGATGAGCATCAATGTGGGCGACCGCATCCCGTCCGTGACCCTGAAGCACCTGACCGAGTCCGGGATGCAGGAGATCAGCACCGACGACATCTTCAAAGGCAAGAAGGTCGTCCTGTTCTCCGTCCCCGGCGCCTTCACGCCCACCTGCTCCGCCAAGCACCTGCCGGGCTTCGTCGAGCATGCGGAGGAGCTGAAGGCCAAGGGCGTGCAGGAGATCGTCTGCATGGCCGTCAACGACCCGTTCGTGATGCAGGCCTGGGGCAAGCAGAACAACGTGGCCGGCAAGATCACCATGCTGCCCGACGGCAACGGCGCCCTGACCAAGGCCCTGGGCCTGGAGATGGACGGCACCGCCTACAACCTCGGCCACCGCGGCCAGCGCTTCGCCCTGGTGGCGGAGGACGGCGTGGTGAAGGGCCTGTATGTGGAGAAGCCCGGCGCCTTCGAGGTGTCCAGCGCGGAGTATGTGCTGAAGCAGGTGTGACGGGCGGGCCAGTTCGGCACCCGGGTTTCCCCCTCACCCCGACCCTCTCCCCGGGGGGGAGAGGGGGAAGTCGGCCCGCCTGAAGGGTATTGAGACAGAAAGCCGACTTTCGAATTCGAAAGTAGGACTTTGCGCCCATAAACCCCCTCTTCCTACCGAGGAGAGGGTCGGGGTGAGGGGGCCGTAGCAGCGAGACGCCGCCGTTCCGCTCAGAACCCCTCCCGTGCCTCCCGCAGCCCCTCGCGTGCCAGCTCGTCGGCGCGTTCGTTCTCGGGGTGGCCGGCGTGGCCCTTGACCCAATGGAATTCCACCTGGTGCTTGGCGACCAGGTCATCCAGGCGGCGCCAGAGGTCCTCGTTCTTCACCGGGTCCTTGCCGGCGGTCTTCCAGCCGTTCTTCTTCCAGCCGTGGATCCAGGTGGTGATCCCGTTCTTCACATACTGGCTGTCGGTGTGCAGGCGCACGGCCATGGGGCGCTTCAGGGCGGACAGGGCCTCGATGGCGGCCATCAGCTCCATGCGGTTGTTGGTGGTGGCGGGCTCCCCGCCCTTCAGCTCCTTCTCCACCCCGTTCCAGCGGAGGATGGCACCCCAGCCGCCGGGGCCGGGGTTGCCGCTGCACGCCCCGTCGGTATAGGCGTCGACCACCTTGTCCTCGGCCATGCTCAGAGCCCCAGGCTGGCGGGGTCGAGGCCGTATTCGGCCACGGTGCGCACCTGCTGGTGGAAGCGCAGCTTGTGCAGGTATTCCAGCGGGTCCTTGCGCCGGACCATGGCCCCAGCGGGCGTGTTCAACCAGTCATAAAGCCGGGTCAGCAGGAAACGGATGGCGCTGCCCCGGGCCAGCAGGGGCAAGGCGGCCAGTTCCGCCGCCGACAGGGGTCGGGTGCGGGCATAGTTGGCCAGCAGCAGCCGGGCCTTGGTGATGTTGAAGCTGCCGTCCGGCTCGAAGCACCAGGCGTTCAGGCAGATGGCCACGTCATAGGCCAGCAGGTCGTCGCAGGCGAAGTAGAAGTCGATCAGGCCAGACAGCTTGCCGTCGCGGAAGAAGACGTTGTCCGGGAACAGGTCGGCATGGATCACCCCGGCGGGCAGGTCCGCGGGCCAGGATCTCTCCAGATGGTCCAGCTCCGCCGCCAGCGCGTCGCGCAGGCCGGGCTTCACCTCATCCGCCCGGGGGGCGCTGGCCTCGAACAGGGGGCGCCAGCCCTGGACGGACAGGGCGTTGCGCCGCTTCAGGGGGAAGCCGGCGCCGGCCAGGTGGAGGCTCGCCAGCCCCGCGCCCAGTCCGGCGCAATGTTCCGGCAGGATGCGGCGGGGCCACATGCCCTTCAGGAAGGTCACCAGCACGGCGGGCCGGCCGCACAGGGTACGCAGGGCCTCCCCGTCGCGGGCGCGCACCGGCTGGGGGCAGGTGACGCCGTTGGCGGCCAGATGCTCCATCAAGCCTAAGAAGAAGGGCAGGTCGGCCGGGTCCACCCGCTTCTCATAGAGGGTCAGGATGAACGGCCCGGACTCCGTCACCAGCAGGAAGTTGCTGTTCTCCACCCCCTCCGCGATGCCCTTGCAGGACACCACCTCGCCCAGCGGGTACTGGGCGACGAAGGAACGGACATCCTCGTCGGAGACTTCGGTGTAGACGGCCATGGTGGGTGGGTAGCCGAAGCGCGGCCCGCGGTCAATGCGACCACTGTCCTGGATCCGCCAACATGGCAGCAGCCCGTTTCCCCCTGGCTCGACTGCCTCCCCTGCGTAAGCAGGAGTCCACGGCTTTTGACCCGCCAGGCAACGTCACCCTGGTTGAAGAACTGTGGGCCCCTGCTTTCGCAGGGGAAGCAGAAAATCCAGGTCCTAATTCCAATCCTGGTGGCCTTCGGGTGGAGATGGAACTCACATGGCGGCGCCATTCAGAAAGTGGCGGAAACCGCCACACAATGGCGGCGATGTGGCGCCCAGGCCGGCGCGATTCCGGAAATGTGAGGAAATCCGCGGCTTCCAGCACTTGGCACGGCGGTTGCTGATAGGGAGGCATGGCCGGCAAGGCCGACGAGATGCCGCCCCACCGGGGCCGACCGACGGAGACGACGATGACCGACATGACCTTCAACCAGACCCAGGTGGCCCCCCGCACCGGCGAGTGGCCCAACCGCCTGGCCGAGGTGCTGACCGGCGCCGAGCTGCTGCCCATCCTGGCCTCCGCCCTGCTGATCGTGGCCGCGATCATCGAGATCCTCTGACCGCCGCCAAACCTGACCGACACATTCCCAGACAAGGACCAAGACCATGGGCCTGATCGATCGCCTCGGTGACGTGATCAACGCCAACCTCTCCGCCCTGGTGGAGCGGTCCGAGGATCCCGAGCTGGCGCTGAACCAGGCCATCCGCGCCCTGGAGGACGCTTTGTCCGAGGTGCGCTGCGGCACGGTCCGGCTGATCGCCGAGCGCAAAGATGCCGCCGAGGCCTGGCGCGCCGCCGAGTTCGAGATGCTGGAGTGGGAGCGCAAGGCCGAGCTGGCCCTGTCCCACGGCCGGGAGGACCTGGCCAAGGCCGCGCTCTGGAACCGGGAGCAGGTGCGCCGCGCCGCCAACCCGGCCCGGGAGGAACTGGACGTGCTGGAGAAGGCCATCGCTGAGCTGGGCGAGGATGCCCGCAAGCTGGAGGCGAAGCTGGCCGACGCGCAAGGTCGCCGCCGCAGCCTGGCCGCCCGCTACCGCGGCGCGGTGGAGCGGCTGAGGGTCCGCACCAGCCTGAACGACGGCCGCTTGGACGAGGCCCTGGCCCGCTGCGTGGAGCTGGAGCGCGACATCGACCGGGTGGAGGCCGCCGGCGACGTGGCCACCATGGGCCGCCGCCGCACCCTGGCGGAGGAACTGGCCGCCCTGGAGAGCGAGGAACGGGTCAAGGCCGACCTGCAAGCCCTGAAGACACGGGTCGGGGCGCGTTGAACGCGCGCCGGACCTGACTTGAACGAGACACCTGACGAGATGGAGAGAGACGTGACCACCTTCGACCACATCACCCGCAACGCCCGGTCCCGCAAGCTGTGCAAGGACCCCGCGAACGGCATGATCTTCGGCATCTGCGCCGGGGTCGCCGGGTGGCTGGGGGTGAAGACCTGGTTCATCCGCCTGCTGGCCATCCTGGGCCTGGTGTTCCTGACCGGCCCGACCCTGCTGGCCTATGTCGTGGGCGCCCTGGTCCTGAACAAGCGTCCCATCAGCCGCTACGACGCCTTCGTCCACCGCTACGGCCCCCTGGGCGAGGACCGCTACGACCGCAGCCGCTGGTAAGGCCGCACGGGCTTGCGGGGCGACGGGCGGGTCGCCCCGCATCCGGCCCCGCCCACCATCCCCGAGGGGGAGGTGGGCGGGGCTTTTCTATTTGGCCTTACGGTCTTTCTGCGACTTCCCCCCCAACCCGCCCCCTCTCCCCGCCGGGGAGAGGGGGCGGGTTGGGGGGGTGTCTCCGTGGGGCCGACCTCACTCCGCCGCCACCCGCCGCACCGGCGGGTCGTCCTGGTTCACCGGCACGGCCTCGGCCCGGGGCTTCTCGCCCAGGCGCAGCAGGGCCGGCAGCAGCAGCAGGGTGAAGACCGTGCTGACCGCCAGGCCGCCGGTGATCACCGCCGCGATGCCGCGGTAGATCACGCTGCCCTCACCGGGCACGACGATCATCGGGGCCATGCCGGCCACGGTGGTCAGTGTGCCCATGAAGATGGGCTGGATGCGGCTGCGCAGGGCGATGTGCACGGCCTCCGCCCGGCCCTTGCCCTCCAGCTCGCAGCGGCGCGTCTCATCCACCAGCAGGATGGCGTTGTTCACCACGATGCCCAGCAGGATGATGAACCCGATCATGGTCAGCAGGTCCAGCGGCTGGAAGGTGAACAGGTTGGTCACGTCCAGCAGCGCCAGCCCGCCCACCGTGGCGAGCGGGATGGAGATCATCACCATGGCGCTGTCCTTGGCGGAGCGGAACAGCAGGGCCATCAGCAGGAACAGCAGGCCCAGGGCCAGGATGAAGTTCTTGGCCATGGCGCTGACCGTGGCGTCCAGCCGGTCGGCGCTGCCGCCATAGCGGATGGTGCCGTCCGGCGGCAGCATGGCCTTCAGCTGCGGCTCGATCTCCGTGCGCAGCTTCACCAGCACGTCCTCCAGGGCGATGTCCTCCCCCGGCTGGATGTTCAGGCTGATGGTGCGCTTGCCGTCGATGCGGGAGATATTGGCCGGCCCCACCGACCGCACCACGTCCACCAGGTCGCCCAGCGGCACCACGGCCCCGGACGGGGTGGCCACCGGCACGGCCTCCAGCTCCTCCGGCCCGGTCCATTCCGGGGCGCGCAGGATGATGTCCAGCCGGTCCTTGCCGTCGAACTGCTCCCCCAGGAACAGGCCGTCGCCAAGCGCCCGGACCACGCTGCCCACCTGGGTGCGGGTCCAGCCCACCTCCTGGATGCGCTGGTCGTCGGGGATCACGGCCAGCTCCGGCTGGGCCATCTCCGGGTTGGGGTCGCTGAACACGGCCACGCCGGGGAAGGCGTCCCGCAGCACCTGCAACCCGCGGGACGCGGCGTCCGCCAGCCCGTCGGCGTCGCTGCTCTGCAAATGCAGGGACACGGTGCCCTCCGCGCCCAGGCCGCCGAACAGGTTGCCGCGGTTGGCGAAGGCCTGGACGTCGGGGAAGCCCACCAGGATCTCCTCCCGCATGATCTTCATCATCTCGTCCAGGCGGGACTCGTCCTCCAGCCGCACGGCGACCGACCCGCCGCCGGGGAATCCGATGACGTAGAAGTTCTTGGCCTTGGGCTGCTTCTCGCCGAGGTAGTAGGGCATCAGCCGCTCCACCACGACCTTCCCCACCTCCTCCCGGTTCAGGTCCACGCTGGTGCCCACGGGGAAGTTCAGGAAGGCGTCCACGCTGTCGCGCTTTACCGGCGGCAGGTAGGACATGGACGGGAACAGCAGCCAGGACCCGCCCAGGCTCACCCCCACCAGGGCGACGATCACCACGATGCGGCGGCGGTTGTTGGCCGTCAGGTGCATGATCCTCAGGCTCAGCCAATCCACCCAGCGGGCCTCCCCCGACATGCTGGGGGTCAGCTTCATCCAGCGGCTGGCGGCCACGGGCAGCACGGTGGCGCAGACGATCAGGCTGATGGTCACGCCCACGGCGATGGTCAGGGCCAGGTCGGCGAAGATCTGGCCTTCCACCTCCTTCATGAAGACGATGGGCACGAAGGTGACCACCGTGGTGGCGGCAGAGGCGAACAGGGCGGAGATCACCCGCCGCGCGCCCTCATGGCTGGCGGTGTCGGGGTCATGCCCGCGCTCCCGCATGCGGACGATGTTCTCCAGCACCACGATGGCGCTGTCGATCACCATGCCCACGGCGAAGGCAAGGCCGGCCAGGCTGATCACGTTGATGGACCGGCCGGTGATGGCCAGCACGGCGAACAGGCTCAGCAGGGAGATGGGGATGGTGATGGCCACCAGCAGGGTCAACTGCGTGCGCCGCAGGAACAGCCACAGCACCGCCACCGCCAGCACGATGCCGGACACCAGGTTGCCGGTCAGCAGGCTGATGGCATTGTTGATGTAGACGCTGGGGTCGAAGCTCTGGTTGTTGGTCAGGCCGCGGGCCTTCATCTCCCCGTCGCGCATCTCCGCGAAGACGCGCTTCACCTCGTTCAGGGTGGCCAGCACGTTGGCGCCCTGTTCCCGGATCACCCGCAGGCCCACGGCCTCGTTGCCGTTCTGGAACGAGTAGTCGAACTGCCGCTCCAGGTCGACCTTCACCTCAGCCACGTCGCCCAGCCGGATGGGCCGGCCCTCGCGCCATTCCAGGATCAGGGCGGACAGCTGCTCCGGCTGGAAGCGGCCCTTGTAGCGCACGGTGTAGGTGCGGCGGCCGTCATCCACGAAGCCGCCGGTCACGTCCTGGGCCCGGCCCACCACCTGGGACACCTGGGGGATGGTGATGCCGAACTGGGCCATGCGGTAGGGGTCGAAGACCACCTGCACCTCATGCTCCGGCCCGCCGCCGCCGCCGGCACCCCAGTCCACCCGGGCCACGCCCTCGATGGCCTCGATGCGGGGGATCACGTCGTTGTTGATGTAGTCGTACTGGTCCCGCAGGCTGCCGGAGGTGCCGGGCAGCTTCTGGATGAAGTAGAAGATCAGCGTGTCGTTGGCGTTGGCCCCGCCGGGCCCGCCGCCGCCGATGGTGATGCGCGGCGGGTCCGCGTCCGCGGGCAGGGTGGGCAGGCGGTTCAACCGGCTGATCACGTCCAGCAGCGTCCGCTGCATGTCCGTGTCGATGCTGAAGGTCAGGGTGACGAAGGCGAAGCCCGGGTTGGCGCCGCCGCGCATCTCCGTCACGCCGGGAAGGCCCTGCAACACGTCCTCGATGGGTTCCAGGATCTCACTCTCGACCTCCTGGGGGGAGGCGGCGCGCCAACTGGCGGTGACGCCGATGGTGGGCTGCTCGATCTCCGGGAACAGCTGCACCGGCAGGGTCAGGGCGCTGTAGATGCCGGCGGCCACCACCACCAGCACGGCCACCAGCAGGGCCGCCGGGTTGCGCAATCCAAGCTTCACGATGTCCATGGGTATCCTCCCCCCGTGGCCGGGCGCGGGGAAGGATGGGCGGGCCCCGCGGCCGACGGCGATGCCGGCCGCGCGGCCCAGGGCGGGGGCCGCGTCGTCCGGTCGCTGCGGGGACCATACAACCGGGGCACGTAACCCGCCCCGGTCACTTGGAAACGGCGGGGTTACGAAGTGTAACGGGCGGGTAAATGCCAGGGTTTCCGCGGGTCAGCGGGGGCGGGCGGGGCCGGTGGTCTGGATGAGGCGGGCCGCGGAAGCCTCATCCAAAAGCGCTTCGATGGCTTGCCTGAGCCCAGGTTTGGCCCTGCCCAGCACACCCCGATCAGGTTCATGAATACGAGGGAAGAACGCCTGGGTCGGCGGAAGGTATGCAAGCCGGCGAAGATCAAGCCTGAAAGGCTGCCTCTGGCCCTCTGCCATGGCTTGCCGCAGATCAAAGTCCCGCACGCCTTTGGGCAAAGCTGACCCTACTGGGCCGATCTGGGTTGTCGTGTACGCAAGGACAACGGTCTCCCCGTTGCTCCTGACGAACGAACCCAAGACTTATGCCACGCGGACCTTTGGCCCTGGCAAATCCTTGCGGTCAAGCTCATCCTCTGGGAAGCGACACCGGACCCACTCACCAGAAGCGTAGATCGACAAACTCAGTACCCGCCCGCCGTGAGAACCCTGTCAAATAGGGCAACACGCTTCGCATAGCTTTCATCGGTATCGTCGGCTTCACGAACCAACGTGTATTCGCGGATGTCCGGCGGCGCGATCACCTGGAAGAACGGCCTGCCGTCTGCATCGCAATCCGGCAGCGGGTCGGCATACTCCACCATCTCCGTCGCGATAGCGACAGACGCATCAAGACGGTCCGCCGTCTCCCGGCTGACTGCCACCTGTTCATCCTTCAGGGCCGCAAAGGCTGGTCGGGCGTCGTCCATGGCCACCTCTCCCGGTGGAAGATAACGCGCCCGACCGCTTTCAACAATAGGTGTCCGCCGACATTGGACTCTGCCTCCCCCATCGCGGTGGGGGCCCGGGCCTCGCTGGCCGTTGGCGCCGTGGCCAAGGGTCCTTGGCCAGGGTCCCTGCCGCCGCAGGGAAGGCAGAGTCTCGGGATGTCGGTGCTTACAAGGCGTCCGCGTTGGTCTCGCCCGTGCGGATGCGGACGGCCTGGACCACGTCCAGGACGAAGATCTTACCGTCGCCGATGCGGCCGGTGTTGGCGGCCTTCTGGATGGCGTCCACCACGCCCTCCACCTGCTCGTCGGCGACGGCCACCTCGACCTTCACCTTGGGCAGGAAGCTGACCGAGTACTCCGCCCCGCGGTAGATCTCGGTCTGGCCCTTCTGGCGGCCAAAGCCCTTCACCTCGCTGACGGTCAGGCCCTGGATGCCCAGCGCGGTCAGGGACTCGCGCACCTCGTCCAGCTTGAACGGCTTTATGATGGCCATGACGAGCTTCATCGCGCTTTCCCTCCGGAATTGAAAACCTTGGCTCCCTTGGCGACGGCGTCACGGGTCCCCCCTGCCGCGCCTTGCTGCCCACAGCACTTACAAGAACCGTGCCGACGTCCGTGGTGGCGGAAAACGCGGGCAGAACCGGGTGCCCTGGCAGGGAAAGGCGCAACCATGGGCAGTAGCTGCCCAAAAAGCAGGCATATGCTGCGGCGGATCGGCCCCTGGACATCGCAGGCCAAGCGCGCAACCTTACGCCCCATGATGACCGACACCGCATCCCCCGCCGCCGCCACCAAGCCTGAGACCCTGACCGCCGACGTGGTGGTGGTGGGCGGGGGCCTGGGTGGCCTGACCATGGCCTGTGCCCTGGGCACGGCCGGCGTGCCCACCGTCGTGGTGGACCGCGACCCGCCCGAGGCGCAGATGGCGACGGCCTTCGACGGCCGCACCACCGCCGTGGCCTATGGCTCGGCCCGGGTGCTGGACGGGGCGGGGGTCTGGCAATACATGGCGGATGAGGCGGGGCCGATCCTGGACATCCGCGTCACCGACCAGAACGACCCACTGTTCCTGCACTATGACCACCGGGAGGTGGGGGACAAGCCCTTCGGCTGGATCGTGGAGAACCGCGTCATCCGCCACGCCCTGATGCGGCGGCTGGCGGAGCTGTCGAACGTGGTCCACCTGGCCCCCGTGGCCGTCACCGGGCTGGAGCGGGGGGCGAGCCATGCCACCGTCACCCTGGCCGACGGGCGCAAGGTCAAGGCGGGCCTGGTGGTCGGCGCCGACGGGAAGAAGAGCTTCTGCCGGGAGAGCGCCGGCATCAAGCTGACCTCCTGGTCCTACGGCCAGCACGCCATCATCACCAACATCGAGCATGAGCTGCCCCATGGCGGCACGGCGGTGGAGCTGTTCCTGCCGTCCGGCCCCTTCGCCATGCTGCCCCTGACCGGCAACCGCACCAGCATCGTCTGGAGCGAGCGGGCGGAGATGGCGCCCTGGTACCTGAAGCTGCCGGAGGCCCGCTTCACGGCGGAGCTGCGGCACCGGGTGGGCGACTGGCTGGGCCGCATCCGCCCCATCGGCCCCCGTGCCGCCTATCCCCTGGGCCTGATGCATGCGGAGCGCTACATCGACCAGCGGCTGGCCCTGGTGTCGGAGGCCTGCCACGGCATGCACCCCATCGCCGGCCAGGGGCTGAACGTGGGCATCCGCGACGTGGCGGCGCTGGCAGAGGTGGTGGTGGACGCCCGCCGCCTGGGCCTGGACGTGGGCTCCTCCGACGTGCTGGAGCGCTACCAGCGCTGGCGCCGCTTCGACACGGTCAGCCTGCTGGCCACGACGGACGCCCTGACCCGCCTGTTCAGCAACGACATCGCCCCCCTGGCCGCCGCCCGTCGCCTGGGCATGGCGGCGATCAACACCTTGCCGCCCTTCCGGCCCCTGAAGCGCATGTTCATGCGGCACGCCATGGGCGTGGTGGGCGACCTGCCAAGGATGGTGAAGGGCGAGGCTTTGTAGGTCGGATTAGCGCCGGCGGCGCGTAATCCGACGGCACCGCGTGGATGGTTGCGGACCCAGCGCGTAATCCGACGGGCCCCCACGGATGTTGACGTCGGATTACGGTCCTCTCGGACCTAATCCGACCTACGAGTGCCATGCCCATTTTCTTCACCTCCGACCAGCATTTCGGCCATGCCGGCGCGATCAGCCGGTTCCGCCGGCCCTTCGCCGGCGTGGCAGAGATGGATGCCGCCATGGTGGCCCGCTGGAACGAGGCAGTGGGGCCGGGGGATGAGGTCTGGCATCTGGGCGACTTCGCCCTGAAGCACGGGCCGGAGCGGATGGCGGAGATCCTGGGCAGCCTGAACGGCACCAAGCACCTGCTCTGCGGCAACAACGACAGCGCCGCCACCAAGCGGCTGCCCGGCTGGGCCAGCGTCGGCGACTATGCCGAGCTGATGGTGGACGAGACGCGGCTGGTCCTGGGCCACTACGCCTTCCGCACCTGGAACGGCCTGTACAAGGGCGCCTGGAACCTGCACGGCCACAGCCATGGCCAGTTGAAGGGCATGACCCGGCAGGTGGACGTGGGCGTGGATGTCTGGGACTTCCGGCCGGTGACGCTGGCGGAAATCAAGGCAAGGTTCGGGAAGAGGTTGAAGAAGTAAGGTCTCCGAGCCAACACCTCTGTAGAAAACAGAAGCCCCGTCATCCCGGCGAAAGCCGGGACCCGGGGTCAGGGGCGCGACATCTCCGCTATTGGCTTGTGAGCGGCTGAACCACACCGCCGGTGTTTGGGGCTCCTGTGTCACGGCTTTCGCCGGGATGACGGTGTAGGGTTCCCGGGCGGGGGTGAAAGGCGACCCCTTTTATTTCTCCGGCGAACCGCCACATCTCCTTGGCAACGCTTCCGCCCTCCTGCCTGTTCGGGGGAGGGCGGCGGCCGGTGTTCCGATCTGAAGGAAGCCAACAACCATGTCCCAACGCGACCCCCGCATTTTCATGTGGGCGCAGGCGGTGGAGCTGCTCGACCGGGTCGAGCGCATGCACCGACAATCCTTCTCCCCCGTCCCCGCCGCCTCGGCCAAGCCGGGCTGGCAACCCCCCGTCGACGTGTTCGAGACGGAGGGCGAATACCGCATCTGCGTGGCCCTGCCGGGCGTCCACAAGGACCAGCTCGACGTGCTGCTGGACGGCCGCACGCTCCTGGTGGTGGGGGAGCGCTCCTTCCCCGTGGAGCATGGCGAGGCGGCCCTGGTGCACCGGCTGGAGCTGCCCTATGGCCGCTTCGAGCGACGGATCGAGCTGCCGCCCACGGTGGTGGGCATCGGCCGGCGCGAGCTGGTGGACGGTTGCCTGCTGGTGGTCCTGCACAAGGCGTGAGGGGTTTTGAGACATGGCTGAGATGAACGTGAACGAGACCGCCTCCGCCGGCACCGCGGAGTCCCGGATCGCCCAACTGCCGCCGGACACGATGATCGTCCTGCCGGCCCGCAACATCGTGCTGTTCCCCGGCGTGGTCCTGCCGCTGGCCATCGGCCGCAAGCGCAGCATCGCCGCGGCGCAGGAGGCCGCCCGCAGCGGCCGCCCCCTGGGCATCCTGCTGCAGAAGCAGGAGGGGACGGAGGAACCGTCGGGCGACGACCTGTACCAGACCGGCACGGTGGCGAACGTCCTGCGCTACCTGACCGCCCCCGACGGCACCCACCACTTGGTGGTCCAAGGGGAGCAGCGCTTCCACGTCAAGGAATGGCTGGAGGGCTGGCCCTTCATGGTGGCCCGGGTGGAGCGGGTCAGCGAGGCCGAGACCCAGGACGCGGAGATCCAGGCCCGCTTCTACCTGCTGCGCGACCGGGCGCTGGAGGCGGTGAGCCTGCTGCCCAACGCCCCGCAGGAGATGGGCGCCGCCATCCAGGCCATGACGTCAGCCCCGCTGCTGGCGGACATGGTGGCCACGTACCTGGACATCGGCCCGTCGGAGAAGCAGGACCTGCTGGAGGTCCTGGACCTGCGGCAGCGGCTGGACCGCGTCCTGTCCGTCCTGAACAGCCGCATCGAGGTGATGCGCCTGACCAAGGAGATCAGCCAGCAGACCAAGGAGAACGTGGACAAGCGCCAGCGGGAGTACCTGCTGCGCGAGCAGCTCCGCACCATCCAGAAGGAGCTGGGGGAGGCCGACGAGAAGGCCACCGAGGTGGAGGAGCTGTCCCAGGCCATCGACAAGGCGAAGATGCCCGAGGAGGTGGAGGCCCAGGCCCGCAAGGAGTTGAAGCGGCTGGAGCGCATGCCGGAGGCCGCCACCGAGTACGGCATGGTCCGCACCTACCTGGAATGGCTGACCGAGCTGCCCTGGGCCGTGGAGACGGCCAAGGAGATCGACCTGAAGGAGGCGCGCGCCATCCTGGATGACGAGCATTTCGGCCTGGAGAAGATCAAGAAGCGCATCCTGGAGTTCCTGGCCGTCCGCAAGCTGAACCCGGAGGGCAAGAGCCCCATCCTCTGCTTCGTCGGGCCGCCGGGCGTGGGCAAGACCAGCCTGGGCCAGAGCATCGCCCGCGCAACGGGGCGCAAGTTCCAGCGTGTGGCCCTGGGCGGCGTGCATGACGAGAGCGAGATCCGCGGCCACCGGCGCACCTATGTGGGGGCGCTGCCCGGCACTATCATCCAGGCCCTGAAGAAGGCCGGCAGCCGCGACTGCGTGCTGATGCTGGACGAGGTGGACAAGCTGGGCCAGGGCTTCCATGGCGACCCGTCCGCTGCCTTGTTGGAGCTGCTGGACCCGGAGCAGAACAACAGCTTCCGTGACACCTACCTGGGCGTGCCGTTCGACATGTCGCGGGTGATGTTCATCGCTACCGCGAACATGCTGGAAAACATCCCCGGCCCCCTGCGGGACCGGATGGAGGTGATCTCCCTCGCCGGGTACACGGAGGAGGAGAAGCTCCAGATCGCCCGCCGCTACCTGGTGGACCGGCAGCTGAAGTCCAACGGCCTGAAGCCGGAGCAGGTCGCCATCACGGATGAGGCCCTGCGCGCCATCATCATGGGCTACACGCGGGAGGCGGGCGTGCGCTCCCTGGAGCGGCAGGTGGGGGCGGTGCTGCGCAACGCCGCCGTCCGCATCGCCAGCGGGGAGGCGGAGCAGATCACCATCGGGCCGGACGACCTCCAGGCCATCCTGGGCGGCAAGCGGTTCGAGAACGAGGTGGCCCTGCGCACGGCCCTGCCGGGCGTGGCCACGGGCCTGGCCTGGACCCCGGTGGGCGGCGACATCCTGTTCATCGAGGCCAGCCGCTACCCCGGCAACGGCAAGCTGGTCCTCACCGGCCAACTCGGCGACGTGATGAAGGAGAGCGTGCAGGCGGCCCTGTCCCTGCTGAAGAGCCGGGCCCCCGCCCTGGGCATCAAGGCCGAGGATTTGGACAAGCAGGACATCCACGTCCACGTCCCGGCCGGCGCCACGCCCAAGGACGGCCCGTCCGCCGGTGTCGCCATGTTCACCGCCTTGACCTCCCTCCTCACCGGGCGGAGCGTGCGGGCCGACGTGGCGATGACGGGGGAGATCAGTTTGCGCGGCCTCGTCCTGCCCGTGGGCGGCATCAAGGAGAAGGTGACCGCCGCGGCGCTTGCCGGGGTGAAGACCGTCATGCTGCCGGCCCGCAACCGCCGGGACTATGACGACATCCCGGAGGACGCCCGCAACCGGCTGAAGTTCGTCTGGCTGGAGACGGTGGACCAGGCCATCGCCTGCGCCCTGGGCGACGACCTCGGCGCCTCCTGCCACCAGGCCGCCCAGGCGGCGGAGTGAGGGCCTAAAGCGTGGGCAGCAGGGTCACCAAGCCCTGCTGCCCATAGGCCTGCAAGGGTCCATCCCGGGTCAGCAAGGGCAACCGCTCCACCGCGGCTTGGGCCACCAGCATCCGGTCGAACGGGTCCCGGTGGAGCAGGGGCAGGGTGGCGTAGCGGGCACAGTGCCGAGGCTCCACCGTCAGCAGGGCCATTTCCTCGGGTACGTCGAACAGCTTCGGGTTCCAGGGCAGACGGCCGATGCGGGATAGTGTGCCGATTTCCCACAGCACCACCGTGCTGACGAAGCAGATTGACGCCTCAGCGATGGCGGCCGCTTCGCCTTTCGTAAGCTGCCCTGGCTCCAGCCTAAGCCAGAGATAGATGTGCGTGTCGAGGATGATCCCCGGCCCGTTCACGGCAGCGACGTCTTGTAGAAATCGTCGATCAAGTCGTCCGGCAGGGAGATATCGTCGGGCACCCTGATGCCCAGGTGCGCCAAGTCACCGAAGCGGACGGGCTTGCGCCCCGGCTGGTCGTTGACCACCACCAGCCGCACCGCCGGCTTGCCCTCGCGGGTGACGAGGACGTCCTCCCCCGCCTCGGCGCGGGCGAGGAGGGTGTCGAGGTCGGCCTTGGCCTTGGCGACGGGGACTTGGATGGACATGGCGGGGCTCCCACGCGTGTCCCCATCATGATGGGCGGCGGCGGCCCGGCCGTCAACCGGGCCGCCGGGCGGGTGTCAACCGGCCTGCGCCGCCCGCTGCGCCGCGAACTTGGCCAGGAAGGCGCGGAAGGCCGTGTCCATGTCGGACCAGAGCTGCTGCACCAGGGGCTGGGCGGAGACGAACTCCACATAGCGGCGCAGCTTCGGCCGGGTCGCCAGGTCGTCGTTGCCCCGCGCCCAGAACATGCGGGCGTAGAACAGCCAGCCCACCAGGGTGCAGTCGGCCAGGGTGACCTCAGGCCCGGCGGCATAAGCGTCATCGGCCAGGAACACCTCCAGCGCGTCCAGCCCCTTGTCCAGCCGGGCGCGGGCCGCCTCCATGTCGATCTTGTGGCTGGGGTCCATGCCGGCCCGCAGCATCTCCCCCATATCCTGGCAGTACAGGTCCACCGTGCGGCCCACCAGCCGCGCCTTGGCCCGCGCCTGGGGGTTGGTGCCCAGCAGGGACGGGGTGGGGAAAGCGTCCTCCAGGTATTCGCAGATCACGGCGCTTTCCGGCAGTATGAAGCCGTCATGGTCCAGCACCGGCACCTTGCCGATGGGGTTCATCGCCTTGAACTCGGGCGTGCCGAAGGGCGCCGGCTTCAGCGTGTGCTCCAGCCCCTTCGCCCGAACCTGGAACAGCACCCGGCTGACATAGGGTGAGCCTGCCATGCCGTAGATCGTGATCAACCTGTCCTCCAATGCATCCTTTGTTGGTAGAGGGTCTATAGCACTGCGCCCGCCGCCCCGCACGGCCGGACAGCGGCATGTGAACGATTATCAGTCGCCACCCCCTTGCGCCCCGGCCCGCGCGGCCCCAGACTTCCGCCATGGACGTTCCCCAAGCCCGGCCCGCCGCCCCGGAGGCACCCTTGGACGCCCCGGCAGCACCACGCGCGCCGACGGGCGGGCGGGGTCGTGTCTTCTTCCTGGCACTGGGCTATGTCTGCGTGGCGCTGGCGGCGGCCGGGGCCGTGCTGCCGGTGCTGCCCACGACGCCCTTCCTGCTGGTGGCGGTCTGGGCCTACATGCGCTCCCACCCCGAGCGGGCGGAGAAGCTGTTGGCCCATCCCCGCTTCGGCCCCTACCTCAGGGACTGGCGCGACCAGGGCGCCATCCCCACCCGGGCCAAGCTGTTGGCCATCGGCATGATGGGGGTGTCCTTCGGGCTGGTCTACGCCACCTCGGACCGGCCGGCGGTGCTGTGGGGCGTGGGTGTCACCCTGGTCTGCACCGGCCTGTTCATCGCCACGCGGCCCGTGCCGAAGGCGCGTTAAGGCGCTTCCGCCCCCTTGCAAAGCTCAAACAACCGTTCGACACTCCCTTCCCAATACGGAAGGCGCCGCGGGCAACGCGGGCCGGGAACCCAGGGGAAGGACACGTCCGCCATGGCCGACGCCTATATCTTCGACACCGCCCGCACGCCCCGCGGCAAGGGCAAGAAGGACGGCAGCCTGCATGAGGTGACGCCGATCCAGCTTGCCACCCAGGTGCTGCACGCCTTGCGCGACCGCAACGCCCTGGACACGGCCGCGGTGGACGACGTCATCCTGGGCTGCGTCAGCCCGGTGGGGGAGCAGGGGGCCAACATCGCCCGCGTGGCCGCCATCAACGCCGGCTATGACCAGTCCGTGGCCGGGGTGCAGGTGAACCGCTTCTGCGCCTCGGGGCTGGAGGCGGTGAACATGGCCACCGCCAAGGTGATGTCCGGCCAGGCGGACCTGGCCATCGGCGGCGGGGTGGAGAGCATGAGCCGCGTGCCCATGGGCAGCGACGGCGGTGCCTGGGCCACGGACCCTGCCGTTGCCATCAAGACCTATTTCGTGCCCCAGGGCATCAGCGCCGACCTGATCGCCACCAAGTACGGCTACAGCCGCGACGACGTGGATTCCTATGCCGTGGAGAGCCAGCGCCGCGCCGCCCAGGCCTGGGGGGAGGGGCGCTTCGCCCGGTCGGTGGTGCCGGTGAAGGACGTGATCGGCCTCACCCTGCTGGACCGGGACGAGACGGTGCGGCCGGATGCCAGCATGCAGTCGCTGGCTTCGCTGAACCCGTCCTTCGCCGACCTTGGCGCCAATTATGGCTTCGACGGGGTGGCGGTGCAGCGCTACCCGGAGGTGGAGCGCATCAACCACGTCCACCACGCCGGCAACAGCTCCGGCATCGTGGACGGGGCGGCCGGGGTGCTGGTGGGCACAAGGGAGGCGGGGGAGCGGCTGGGCCTGAAGCCCCGCGCCCGTATCCGTAGCTTCGCCTCCGTCGGCTCGGAGCCGACCATCATGCTGACCGGCCCCAGCTTCAGCGCGGAGAAGGCCCTGAAGAAGGCCGGCATGACCGCTGCCGACATCGAGCTGTGGGAGCTGAACGAGGCCTTCGCCGCCGTGGTGCTGCGCTTCATGGACGCCCTGTCGGTGCCCCATGACCGGATCAACGTGAATGGCGGTGCCATCGCCATGGGCCACCCGCTGGGCGCCACCGGGGCCATGATCCTGGGCGTGCTGCTGGACGAGATGGAACGCCGCGACGCCGCCACCGGCCTCGCCACCCTCTGCGTCGGGGCCGGCATGGGCACGGCCACGATCATCGAGCGGGTGTGACCGGTTGATTCGTAGGTCGGATTAGCGCTGGAAGCGCGTAATCCGACGATCCCATACCGATCCGTTTGCCGTCGGATTACGCGGGCTGGCGCCCGCTAATCCGACCTACGACAAGAACAAGGTTCCGTGAGGCCCCCATGACCTGCATCACCACCGCCGTGGACGGCGACGGCATCTGCATCCTGACCATCGACCAGCCGGGCCGGTCGATGAACGTGATCGACGGGGCCTTTGCCCGGGAGTTCGCCGGTGCCATCGCCCAGGCCGCCGGTGATGCGGCCGTGAAGGGTATCCTCATCACCTCGGGCAAGCCTGCCTTCCTGGCCGGGGCCGACCTGATGGAGCTGGAGGCCGTGTTCGAGCGGGTGGCGGACACGCCCACAGCCGCGCTTTACCAGGGCTTCGCGGGCTTCAGCGCCACGCTGCGCAAGATGGAGACCTGCGGCAAGCCGGTAGCCTGCGCCCTCAACGGCACGGCGCTGGGCGGCGGGTTCGAGATCGCGCTGGCCAGCCATTACCGCGTCGTCGCCGACGATCCCGGCATCAAGCTGGGCCTGCCGGAGGTGCAGGTTGGCCTGCTGCCGGGCGCGGGGGGGACCCAGCGGGTGCCGCGGCTGATCGGCATCCAGCTGGCCCTGCCGCTGCTGCTGGAGGGACGGCAGCTCAGCCCGCAGAAGGCCAGGGATACCGGCCTCGCCCACGCGGTGGTGCCGGCGGGGGAGCTGCTGGCCGCCGCCAAGGCCTGGCTGCTGTCGCCCGCCGCCACGGCAACCCAGCCTTGGGACGCCAAGGGTTACAAGGTGCCCGGCGGGGCGGGGGGCATGGACCCGCGCTCGGTGCAGACCTTCATGGCCGCCGGGGCCATGCTGCGGGACAAGACTTACGGCAACTACCCGGCCCCCGCGGCCATCCTGTCCTGCGTGTATGAGGGCACGCAGCTGCCCATGGACACGGCGTTGCGGGTGGAATCCAAGTACTTCACCAGCCTGTTCCTGACGCCTGTGGCGCGGAACATGATCCGCACCCTGTTCATCAACAAGGGCAAGGCCGACAAGCTGTCCCGCCGCCCGGCTGACGTGCCGCGGAACAAGATCCGGAAAATCGGCATGCTGGGCGCCGGCATGATGGGGGCCGGCATCGCCTATGTGGCCGCCATGGCGGGGATCACGGTGGTGCTGGTCGACCAGACCCAAGAAGCCGCCGAGCGGGGCAAGGGCTATGCCGCCAAGCTGCTGGCCGACGCCGTCGCCAAGGGCCGCATGACCAAGGCGAAGGCGGACGGCATCCTGTCCCTGATCCAGCCCACCACGTCCTACGACGGCCTGTCCGACGCGGGGCTGGTGGTGGAGGCGGTGTTCGAGGACCGCGCCCTGAAGGCGGAGGTGACGCGGCGGGCGGAGGCGGTTATGCCCCCCACGGCCATCTTCGGCTCCAACACCTCCACCCTGCCCATCACCGGGCTGGCGGAGGCGAGCAGCCGGCCGGAGCGCTTCATCGGCATCCACTTCTTCAGCCCGGTGGACAAGATGCCCCTGGTGGAGGTTATCCGCGGGGAGCGGACGGGCGACGAGGCCCTGGCCATGGCACTGGACTTCGTGCAGGCCATCCGGAAGACGCCCATTACCGTGAACGACGGCCGCGGCTTCTTCACCAGCCGCTTCTGCGGCGCCTACATCAACGAGGGGCAGACCCTGTTGCTGGAGGGCGTGGCCCCCGCCCTGATCGAGAATGCCGGCAAGATGGCGGGCATGCCCGTGGGCCCGCTGGCCCTGGCGGATGAGACGGCCATCGACCTCGCTTACAAGATCTTCCGCCAGTGGAAGCTGGATCTGGGCGACAGCTTCGTTCCCGGTTCCGGGGCAAGCGTCACCACCCGCATGGTCGAGGAGTTCGGCCGCCCAGGCCGCAAGGGCGGCAAGGGCTTTTACGACTACCCGGAGGGCGGCAAGAAGCGCCTCTGGCCCGACCTCGCTACCCACTGGCCGCAAAGGCCGGCGGACCAGCAGCCCGACGTGGAGGAGGTGAAGACCCGCCTGCTCTATGCCCAGGCCCTGGACGCGGTACGCTGCCTGGAGGCGGGCGTGCTGACCACGCCGGAAGACGGGGATGTGGGCGCCATCCTGGGCCTTGGCTATGCGCCCTGGACCGGCGGTCCCTTCAGCCTGATCGACACGGTGGGCGTGGCCCGCTTCGTGGCCGAGTGCGACGCCCTGGCTGCCAAGCATGGCGAGCGGTTCAGCCCGCCCAGGCTGCTGCGCGACATGGCCACCCGCGGCGACCGCTTCTATCCGGCACCCGCGGCGAAACAGGCGGCCTAGGCACGGCAGGGTGGAAAAGGCGAGGGTGTTCCGCTATATTCTAGCACGAAAGCGATGGAGGCACCCTTGCCTGACCATTCCAGGATTGATGTGGGGGCGGACGAGGTCCAAGCCCATTCCTCAAGGAAGCGTGATTCCAAGGCCTTTGATGAGCTGGCCCAGGGTGAAGGGTTCGGTGCCTTCACCCTTGCCTGCATGTCGGAGGGCGTTGCCCAGGCTGTTGGCAACAGGCCCAAGGCCTTTTAGGTCGGATTGGCGGGCGCTAGCCTGCGTAATCCGACGGCACATCGTCGCCCGTTGATGTCGGATTACGGTGCTGGCGCACCTAATCCGACCTACCATTCACCCCTCCCACGCCCCCCTGATCCGGGGCAGGGCGTCTTTGAAGCCGGACAGGACTTCCGGGTCGAACTTGGCCGGGGTGATGCGGTCGTCGCCGTTCAGGATGCTGTCCACCGCCCGGTCGTGACTGAAGCCCGGCTTGTAGGGCCGGTCGGAGCGCAGGGCGTCGTAAACGTCGCAGACGGTGACGACCCGGCTCTCATACGGGATGTCGGTGCCGCGCAGCCCGTTGGGGTAGCCGCTGCCGTCGAAGGCTTCGTGGTGGTTCAGGGCGATGCTGGCGGCCAGGTCCATCAGCGGGTCGCCGCTGCCGCTCAGCACTTGGTGGCCCAGCTCCGAATGGCGATGGATGACGGCCCAGTCCTCATGCGTGAGGGGCGTGGTCTTGAACAGGATGCCGTCGGGGATGGCCAGCTTGCCGATGTCATGGGCGCTGGCCGCCTTGACCATCATGTCGGCCCGGGCCGCGCCCAGGTCCAGCGCCCGGGCCAGGACCCCGGTCAATCGCCCGACCCGGTCCTGATGCAGGGCGTGGATCGACCGCTCATGCAGCAAATCCCGCAGATGCTCCACCATCCGCAGTGAGGCGAGGGTGGGCGGCAGGGCATCGGGGAAGGACAGGCTGTCGGGCATGGTGTCAGTCTTATCGGAACTGGTTACCGAACTGTTAATCCACCAGAGGGCGAAAAGGGCAGTGCCTCCGCAAACGACAAAGGGGCGGCCGGTGGGCCGCCCCCCGTCTTCAAGGAACTCTACCGGGCCTACCCATAGATCGCGCTGGGCAGCCAGAGCGCCAGCCCCGGGAACTGGTACAGCAGGAACAGGGATATCAGCACGATGAACATGAAGGGCAGCATGCCCTTGAAGATGTCGTTCAGCTCCACCTCCTTCGGCGCCACGCCCTTCAGGTAGAAGGCCGACATGGCCATGGGGGGCGACAGGAAGCTGGTCTGGATGTTCAGGGCCACCAGCACGCCGAAGAACACCGGGTCGATCCCGTAATTGTCCAGCAGCGGCAGGAAGATGGGCACGAAGATCACGATGATCTCCGTCCATTCCAGCGGCCAGCCCAGCAGGAAGATCAGGATCTGGGTCAGCAGAAGGAACTGCCAGGGCTCCAGGTCGATGGAGGTGAACCACCCCTCGATCAGGTGCTGGCCGCCCAGCAGGGCGAAGACGCTGGCGAAGATGTAGCTGCCCACGAACAGCCAGCAGACCATGGCGCTGCCGCGGCCTGTCAGGAACACTGCCTCCTTCAGCTTGGTCCAGGTGAAGGACCGGTAGGCGACGGACAGCAGGATGGCGCCCAAAGCCCCGATGCCCGCGGCCTCGCTGGGGGTGGCCAGGCCGAACAGGATGGCGCCCAGCACGCCCAGCACCAGGGCGGTCAGCGGCACGAAGCTGGTCAGCAGCATCTTGACCACCTGCAGGAACGGGAAGTTGCCCTCGTTCTCCGGCAGCCTGGGGGCCAGGGACGGGTTGATGACCGCCCGGCCGATCACATAGACCATGTACATGCCGGCCAGCATCAGGCCGGGGATCAGCGCGCCGGCATAGAGCCGCACCACGGACTCCCCCGCCATGGCGCCATACAGGATCAGCATGATGCTGGGCGGGATCAGGATGCCCAGGCAGCCGCCCGCGGCGATGACGCCCGACGCCAGCTTCTTGTCATAGCCGGCGCGCAGCATGGCCGGCAGGGCCAGCACGCCCATCAGCGTCACCACCGCGCCGACGATGCCCGTGGCGGTGGCGAACAGGGCGCAGGTGGCAAGCGTCGCCACGCCCAGGGAGCCGGGGATGCGCCGCATGGATACCTGGAGCGAGTAGAACAGCTTGTCCAGGATGTTCGCCCGCTCGATCATGTAGCCCATGAACAGGAACAGCGGGATGGAGATCAGCACGTCGTTCGCCATCACCCCATAAGCGCGCTGCACCAGCAGGGGGAAGATGGTGTCCCCGATGGCGTAGAAGCCGAACATCACCGACAGGGCGATCAGGGTGAAAGCGATGGGGAAGCCGATGAGGATGCTGAAGATGAAGACCACCAGCATCAGCATGCCGACGGCGGGATCGCTCATCGCAGGCCTCCCGAGGTCTCGGCATGCTCATGGGCGAAGCGGTCCGCGTCGTCCTGGATGGCGTGCTGCTGCAGCATGATCTGTTCCAACTCCTCCACGTCGTGCAGCCGCTGCGGCCAGGCGCCGGTGCGCAGGCAGATCATGCAGCGCGCCATCTCGGCGATGCCCTGGAGCAGCAGCAGCGCGCCGGCGACGGGGATCAGGGTCTTGAAGGGGTAGATGGGCGGCCCGTCCGGGGTGAAGGAGCTGTGCTCGTTCATGATCCAGGACATCTTGGCGAAGCCGTAGCCCGAATAGATCAGGGTCAGCGCCGCCGGGACGAAGCAGGTGACGTAGAGCAGCAGGTCGATCCCAGCCTGGGTGCGGGGCTTCCAGGTGCGGTACAGGAAGTCGCCGCGGACATGCCCGTTGCGCGACAGCAGGTACGCCCCGCACATCATGAACAGGCTGCCATACAGGATGTAGCTGGTGTCGTAGGCCCAGGAGGTGGGGGCACCGAAGACGTAGCGGGACACGACCTCGTAGCAGACCACGAAGGTCAGCAACAGGATGCACCACGAGAACGCCTTGCCCACCCAGGTGCTGACCTCGTCGATCAGGAAAAGTAAACGGTTCATCACGCTCCCCGGGGGCAATGGGACGGGAGGGGGCCGGAACGGAAAAGGGGCGGCACCCCGTGGGATGCCGCCCCCGCCCGGTCAGGCGAACATGGCCTTGTAGGCCAGGTCCGTGCGAACCTGGAACTCGTCCTCGAAGGCGATGACGCGCTTGGCCCAGGCCATCTGGCTGTCCAGCACCTTCTTGAAGAAGGCGTCCTGGCTCTTGGCGGCGATCACCTTCTTCCAGGCGTCCATCTGGGCGTTCAGCACGGCGTCGGGGGTCTTCACCACCTTCACGCCGGCCTTCTTCAGCTCCTCCAGGTCCTTGGAGTAGCGGTCCATGGCCTTCCAGCTCATGTCCGCGGAGGCCGCCTCCGCCGCCACCCGCAGCACGCCCTGCAGCTCCTTGGGCAGGCCGTTGTACTTGGTGCGGTTGAAGATGACCTCGAAGCACTCCGCCGACTGGTGGTAGCTGCCCACCATGTAGGTCTTCGTCACGTCCTGGAAGCCCAGCGCCCGGTCGGAGGAGGGATTGTTGAACTCCGCCCCGTCCAGCAGGCCGCGGTCCAGGGCCGGCACGATGTCGCCGCCGCCCATGATGGTGACCGCGACGCCCAGCTCCTTGTTCAGGTCGGCGGCCAGGCCCACGGTGCGGTACTTCATGCCCTTCATGTCGTCGATGGTCTTGATCTCCTTCTTGAACCAGCCCAGCGGCTGGCTGGGCATGGGGCCCGTCAGGAAACCGACCAGGTCGAGCTTCAGGATGTTCTGGACCAGCTCGTCATACAGGGCCTGCCCGCCGCCATACTTGATCCAGCCCAGCATGTGGTTGGCCTTCCAGCCCATGGCCGGCGGGGTGCCGAACAGGGAGAAGGCGGCGTTCTTGCCGTACCAATAGGCGGTCACGCCGTGGCCGCCGTCCAGGGCGCCGGCAATCACCGCGTCCTGCAGCTGGAGCGCGCCCACCACGGCGCCGGCCGGCAGCAGTTCCAGCTTCAGCCGGCCGCCGGACAGGGTGTTGACGGTGTTGCAATAGTCCGCCGCGAACTCGTGGAAGATGTCGCGGGCGGGCCAGGTGCTCTGGAAGCGCAGGGTGGTGGTCTGCGCGCGGGAAACGTTGGGCATGGCCACCGCGCCGGCGGCGGCGCCCGCCACGGCACCGGCGGCCGCGCCGATGAACTTGCGGCGGCTGCTGCCTGTGGCTTCCGCCGGGGTCGTGTCGGCGGCTACCGCGTCGGTACGGGTCGTCTCATCGGTCATGAAATCTTTCCTCCCATGTCGGGCGCCCTTCGGCGCTTGTTCAGCCATTTCGAACTGACTTCCCAATGACCCTTTCAGCCCGCGTTTCCCGAAGTTCCCGGATACCCTCACCGGTTCTGTGACTTTGGGCCGCAGGTCTTGGCCGGGCCGCTGCGGCGGCCCGGGTCACCTTTGTGCGGGGGATCGTACCTTTCTTTTTGAAACATCACAATTTTTTGTCGCCCCGCGCATGTTTCGGCCGGTTAGACTTTGGTCGCGCCCCCATTTGCGCGATAGACCGCGACAATTCGCCTCACCCGAAAAGCCCGGCGAAGAAGCCGGCCGTGAAGTCCCACAGGGTCTGCAGCGCGCCCGGGATGGCCGCCCCGATGTCATAGGCCGTGGTATAGGTGCCGCTGCCCTCGTCGGGCATGTTCCGCACCATCCCGTCCCAGAAGCCCTCGATGGCGTCCCCGATCACGGGCAGGACGCCGCGGGCCTCCTCGCCCACCTGCTGGCCGATGTCCCGGGCCCTGTCCGCCTGTTCCGACATGGTCTCGCGCTCCCTCGTCCGCGTGTCGCCGGGGCTGCCGCCCGGCCCGAAGCACAACGTCGGGCCGGTGCGCGGGGTCCGCAAGCCGCCCGGCCGCGGGGTCCTGCGTCAGCCGGACACGGTCCCGGAGGGGGTACCGAGGGCGGAAGGCCTTGCTGCCCGTGCCGGAATACGGTTTCCTGGTCCGGCGGGGACGCCGGGGGCTGCGGCGATTATCCCCGGAGTCGGCGAGGGGAGTATCCGGGGGCTTGGCTGTTGCCGGTCCGGTGCCACCGGCGCCGACGGTCCCCACCGCCAGCCCATCCCCTTGGAGAACGTTGCCCCGTGTCCGTCCAGACCGACCTTGAGAACGGCCAGGCCGAACTGCCGTCCGACGACGTCATCTATCCCGGTATGATCCCCTTCCTGATGGTCCATGTGGCATGCCTCGGCGCCATCTGGACCGGGGTCTACTGGCGTGACATCGCCATCGCCGTGTTCCTGTATTTCCTGCGCATCTTCGCCATCGGCGCCGGCTACCACCGCTACTTCTCCCACCGGGCGTTCAAGACCGGCCGGGTGATGCAGTTCCTGCTGGCCTTCCTGGCGCAGACCACGGCCCAGAAGGGTGCCCTGTGGTGGGCGGCCAAGCACCGCCACCACCACAAGTACAGCGACACCGAGCTGGACGTGCACTCCCCCCGGCAGAAGGGCTTCTTCTATGCCCATGTCGGCTGGATCTTCACCAAGCGGCACGACACGGCCGATTACCGCACCATCCCCGACCTGACCAAGTTCCCGGAGCTGGTCTGGCTGGACAGGCACTACTACGTGCCGCCCTTCATCATGGGCTTCCTGGTCTGGCTGTTCTTCGGCTGGTCCGGCCTGGTGGTGGGCTTCTTCTGGTCCACCGTGGCCGTCTACCACGGCACCTTCTGCATCAACAGCCTGGCCCACGTGCACGGGCGCAAGCGCTATGTCACCGGCGACGACAGCCGCAACAACTGGCTGCTGGCGCTGATGACCATGGGCGAGGGTTGGCACAACAACCACCACGCCTACCAGTCCAGCGCCCGCCAGGGCTTCCGCTGGTGGGAGTTCGACCCGACCTACTACATCATCAAGGCCATGTCCTATGTGGGCCTGACCTGGGACGTGCATGAGCCGCCCAAGGCCGTGGTCCGCAACGAGCAGCGCCTGGGCACCAAGGTGATCGAGGCCGCGGCCAGCCAGCTCGCCGCCAGCTTCAGCCCGGACAAGATCGCCGCCCAGATCCGCGAGTCCCTGGGCGCCACCCCCACCCTGGCCGAGGTGGAGGCCCGCCTGCGCGCCGCCCGCGACAATGCCCGCCAGCGGGCGGAGGCCCTGCTGTCCGGCATCAGCCTCCCACACATGCCCAGCACGGACGAGCTCCGCCAACGCGCCTCCAAGATGTTCGTCCGCAGCCCCAGCATGGACGACATCGTCGAACGCGCCCGGCTGCTGCTGGCCGAGAGCGTGGGCGCCAAGCTGGCCGCGACGGCGGCGTAAGCGACCGGTCCATGGTGTGAGTTGGAGAGGGCGGGTGCCACGAGGCTCCCGCCCTTTTCATTTGGGCGGTGCCTCCAGACCCGATGGAGGCCGGTCCCCCTCTCCCCGGTAGGGAGAGGGGGATTGGCGGCGCTTCACGACGTCCGTCGCATGGGACCCAACGGGTAGGCCCGGGTGTTCCCCTCCCATGCGCCTGACCCTGATCCTCCCCTGCCTCCTCTTGGCCGCCTGCGGGACGGGGGAGGCGCCCGGCCCGGCCCGGCAACCCCTGGGCCCTTCGGTTGCCGCCGGCCCGGCGGGGCAGCTTGCCGGCAATTTCGCCGTTGGTTCCCTCACGGTGGAGACGGTCGGCGCGCTTGCCATCGCGGGCGGGGTGCTGGCGGCCATGTCCGGCAGCCAGGAGGGGGAAAGCACCACGACCACCACGGCAACCCAGACGCGGCCCTGACCTTGTCCCCGCCTTTGGGCAAGCTAGTTCCGCCGGCCCTGCCGGATGGGGGAGGCCGCCCCGCCGCCGCTTCCCATCCTTTTGCGTTTATGCAGATTTTATTGCATGGGCTTAGACTCACCCGGCAAGCAGGAAGGGGAGTAGGGACATGCGCTCTGCCACCAGGAATGCCATGGGTGTCCTCAGGCTCCGCGGCCAAGTCCGCCGGGGGCCAGTCTTCCAGCCTGTCCCGACGGGGGACTGGGCGCACCTTCCCGATTTCGCCGAACACGTTGCCGGGCTGATGCTCTGCCTGCCGCCGCTGTTCCTGTGCGGCTTGGCCCTCTGGAGTGCCCTCGACCTCGTCCTGGGCTGAAGCCCCTGCCATGGTGTGATGCTCCAGGCCGCCAGAATGGTTGGCCGCCGGCATGGACACGCCTCCGCGACTGCGCCGGATCGCGAAAAGCAAAAAGCCCCGCGGCGTAAGCCGCAGGGCTTTTGAAGGCCGATGGCGTCCCCATGGGGATTCGAACCCCAGTTTACGCCGTGAGAGGGCGTCGTCCTAGGCCTCTAGACGATGGGGACAGGGGCCGTCGGTGGAGCGGGTGTATAGGCCACCGACCGGGGCCCCGCAAGCGCTTTTTTCACCGCCGGGCAAAAAATCTCCGGATTGGATCGGGGCGATAGGGGGGGCGTGGGGCGCTGCGCGCGAGTCTTGCGGTCCCCCTCACCCCAACCCTCTCCCCGGGGGGGAGAGGGGGTATTTGGGTGGCCGTTTTCCCTGGGTTATTCCCCGACCAGCCGCCGCGCGGCGGCCAGCAGGGCGTCCACGTCCTCTTCCCTGGTGTTCCAGGCCGTCACCAGCCGGACCACCTGCCCGTCCCAGCGGTAGAAGCCGAAGCCGGCCTGCTCCAGGCCCTGGATCACCGGCTCGGGCAGGCTGACGAACACCTCATTCGCTTGCACGGGATCGCGCAAGGTGGCGCCCGGCAGGGCGGACAGGCCCTCGCCCAGGCGGGCGGCCATGGCGTTGGCGTGGGCGGCCAGGCGCAGCCACAGCCCGTCGGCCAGGTAGGCGTCCAGCTGGGCCGACAGGAAGCGCATCTTGCTGAACAGGTGGCCGGCCCGCTTGCGGCGGTAGCCGAATTCCTCCGCCAGCCCCTTGTCGAAGAACACCACCGCCTCCGCCGCCAGGGCGCCGTTCTTGGTGGCGCCGAAGGACAGCACGTCCACCCCGGCCCGCCAGGTCACGTCGCCGGGGTGGCAACCCAGGCCTGCCACGGCGTTGGCGAAGCGGGCGCCGTCCATGTGCACCTTCAGGCCCTTCCCCTTGGCGAGGTCCGCCAGGGTGCGCACGTCCGCGGGGCTGTAGACGGTGCCGGACTCCGTCGCCTGGCTCAGCGACAGGGCCATGGGCTGGACGCAGTGGACGAAGCCCCAATGGGCCTTGTCCATGGCGCCGCGCAGGGTTTCGGGCGCCAGCTTGCCGTGCTCGCCGGGCAGGGGGACCAGCTTGGCGCCGCCGGTGAACATCTCCGGCGCGCCGCACTCGTCCACATTGATGTGGCCGTCCGCATGGGTGTAGACGCCGCCCCAGGGCTTCACCAGGCAGGTGAGCGCCAGGGAATTGGCCGCGGTGCCCGTGGCCACGGGGAACACCGCCACGTCCGTGCCGAACACTTCCGCCAGCCGCTGCTCCACCCGCGCGGTCAGCGCGTCGGCGCCATAGGACGGGGCCGTGCCCTCGTTCGCCGCCGCCAGGGCCGCCATCACCTCGGGCGCCGCCCCGGTGACGTTGTCGCTCATGAAGTTCATCGTGATGGGTCCAGGTTCCGGGAAATCCGGTGCATCTGGGCAAGACGATGCTTTGATGTAAAGGGGTTCAGCCTGGGAGGTCCTGCCATGGGCCGCGGACGCGGACGACGAGGACGATCTTCTTGTCCTCATCCACGCGGAATCTGATGCGGTGGCGTTCCACGATGCGCATCCGGAACCTTGGGTCGATGTCGTCCTGGGGCCAATGTCAGTGGGCCGACCCCAACTCGCTAACAGCGCTCAGGATATGCTTCACCTTGGCCTTCGCGGCCGGGCCGCCACGGCCATACCAACGACGGACTTCGTTCAGGTCGTCCGCTGCTTCCGGCAAAAGGATGACCCGGTAGCGCACTGGTCAGAACAGTTTCCGGGCCTGGGGACGAGGCAGTTCATCTTCCGTATCCCAGGAATCGACCCAAGCCTCTATTTCCTCCAACGGAATCCCGATCCCTTGGCGCGCGTGTTCCAACGCCCTTTCGGTTTTGGCGTCGTCCTCGCTCATCGGCAGCGGCTTCATGGCGGGCTTGGTCATGGCATAGACTATGGCACGGACCCCGGGGCGTTGGAAGGGGCGTGCCCCACCCCGACCAGCCCTCTGTCGTAAGGGGGGCTGGCCCGGGCGGCGGAATGTATTAGACTTGTTTGATCCAAAGGGATGGCCTGGGAATCCCGCGGCTGTCAGGCGCTTTTCCCTGTGACACCCGTCACCGCGCCGGGTTGGTTGCTTGGCCCATGCTGTCCCCGGTCTGGACCACCAGCAGGCTGGTGCCGGCACGGGGGTCCAGCACGTGCAACTGCTCGCGCCCGTCGGGCAGGGTCACGTGGTAGACGACGCGGCCGTTGGATTCCACCATCGGTCCGATGCGGCTCCCCGCCGGAAGGCTGCCGGGCTGGGCCGTCGCGCCGGCCGGGGCAGGGCCCGCGGCCGGCGCGGGCTTGGAAAAGCTGCGGGGATGGTTCGGATCGGTGGCGCGTTTGTAGACTTCCCAGGCGATGAAGCCGAACCCGGCGAAGATGATCACGCCCATGATGACCAGGAGTGCCTTGAGTGCCCGCACGCGACGTTGTCCCTTCGGTTGAGCCGCCGCCCGCCATGGATCTGGCGGGGCTGGAAGGCTGGGATGACGACCTTTTCCTGGAGGGGGAAGAGGGCGAGGGCCCCGGCGCGCCCGCAGACGCGGCCCCGTCCCTGCACCGCGTCCAGGTGCCCGCGGGCGCGGACGGGGAGCGGCTGGACAAGGCCCTGGCCGAGCTGCTGGCGGGGGCCGGCCTGTCGCGCTCGCGCCTCCGGTCCTTGATCGACCAGGGCCACGTGGCGACGGGCGGCGTGACCATAGACGACGCCTCCCGCCGGGTCAAAGCCGGCCAGTGGGTGGAGGTGGCGGTCCCCGCCGCCGTGGGCGCGGAGCCGCGGCCCCAGGACATCCCCATCACGGTGGCGTATGAGGATGAGGAGCTGCTGGTGGTGGACAAGCCGGCAGGCCTGGTGGTTCACCCCGCCGCCGGCAACCCGGACGGCACGCTCGTGAACGCCCTGCTCGCTCATTGCGGCGACCGCCTGTCCGGCATCGGCGGGGTCCGCCGGCCCGGCATCGTCCACCGGCTGGACAAGGACACCAGCGGCCTGATGGTGGTGGCCAAGACCGACCGGGCCCACCGGGGCCTGGCCGCCCAGTTCGCCGACCGCAGCCTGTCCCGCACCTACCTGGCGGTGGTCTGGGGCACGCCTGTCCCGCGGGAGGGCCGGGTGGAGGGCAACATCGGCCGCCACCCCACGGACCGCAAGCGCATGACAGTCCTGTCATCCGGCGGCAAGCCAGCCGTCACCTTGTATCGGGTAGAACGCAGCCTGGGCCTCTCCGCCAGCCTCGTGGAGTGCAAGCTGATGACCGGGCGTACCCACCAGATCCGCGTGCACATGACCCATGTCGGCCACCCGCTTGTGGGCGACCCTGTCTATGGCCGCCCCCGCGCCACCCGGGCGAAGGGGGAAGCGGCATCGGCCGCCAAGGCCCTGGCCGGCTTCCCGCGCCAGGCCCTGCATGCCGGACGGATAGAGTTCCTGCATCCCGTGACGGGCGCGCGCCTGTCCTTCACCGCCCCGTTGCCGGCGGACATGCGCGCGCTCATCGACACCGTGGGTTCGTCGTGATGGCGGGTCCCGGAGTCCTGTACTAGGTTATCATCGGTTGTCCGCTCCCCCGGTGCCACGTCCGGGCCGGGGGCAGGGAAGGAGGCCCTTCGGGGGAGAAGACCATGGCTAGCTTACCTGCCGTACCCACCATCAGTTCCGAGAGCAACCTTGCGCGCTATCTCCAGGAGATCCGCAAGTTCCCCATGCTGCAGCCCGAGGAAGAGTACATGCTCGCCAAGCGCTGGACCGAGCATGAGGACGCCGAGGCCGCGCACCGGCTGGTGACCAGCCATCTCCGGCTGGTGGCGAAGATCGCCATGGGCTACCGCGGCTACGGGCTGCCGGTGTCGGAGCTGATCTCCGAGGGCAACGTGGGCATGATGCAGGCGGTGAAGCGGTTCGACCCGGACCGCGGCTTCCGCTTGGCCACCTACGCCATGTGGTGGATCCGCGCCGCCATCCAGGAATACATCCTGCATTCCTGGTCCCTGGTGAAGATGGGCACCACCGCCGCCCAGAAGAAGCTGTTCTTCAACCTGCGCAAGCTGAAGGGCCAGATGCAGGCCATCGAGGATGGCGACCTGGCGCCGGAGACGGTGGCGAAGATCGCCCAGACCTTGGACGTGCCGGAACAGGACGTGGTCAACATGAACCGGCGCCTGGCCAGCCCGGACCACAGCCTGAACGCCCCCTTGCGCGTGGACGGGGAGGGGGAGTGGCAGGACTGGTTGGTGGATGAGCAGGAAAGCCAGGAGATCCGCTTAGGCGAGCGGCAGGAGCTGGGCAAGCGCAAGGCCCTGCTGGCCCAGGCCATGAAGTCCCTGAACGAGCGGGAGCGGCACATCCTGGTGGAGCGGCGCCTGAAGGAGGAACCGACCACCCTGGAGGATCTGTCCCAGGAATACGGCATCAGCCGGGAACGGGTGCGCCAGATCGAGGTGCGGGCCTTCGAGAAGCTTCAGAAGGCCATCAAGGCCGCGGCGATGGAGCAGCGGCTGGCGTGAGCGGCCGGGCCGCCTGGCCCGTTGCGGCGGTCGCCGGGGCGGCGGGGGCGTCTTCCTCCGGCGCCATGCCCAGCGGCTCGGCCCCGCCGGGGCGGCCCATGACCTCGGGGCCCCAGTCGGCCACCAGGCCGGCGCGCTCCGCCTCCATCTCCCGGATCCGGGACCCGCTGCGCGCCTGCTCCACCATGGCCACGCCCATGGGGATGAAGAAATACATCAGCCAGCCGATGGCCGCGGCCCCGAACATCACCATCCAGGTGAAGGGGTCCGCCAGCAGCCGCGCCGTCCCGTCCAGCGTATGCCCGGCCTGCCACAGCCGGACCAGGAAGGGGGCGATGCCGGTCAGGTTCATGGAGCCCACGGTCAGGGCCGCCGACTTGTCCGGGTCCTTGTCCACCACATAGGCGACGATGGTGGGGATCAGCCCGGCCAGCAGCAGCACCGTGCTGGGCAGCACGAACAGCCCCAGCGGGATGACCAGCACCAGCGTCAGCCACAGCCCGCCGCTGCTCCGCTTGCCCGCCGCCCGCGCCATGGCTCAGCGCCCCCCCAGCATGACGAACCCGGTCAGCAGCAGCACGACCCCGGCCACCACGCTGCTGACCACGGCCGCCACCTGGCGGCCATTGTGCTCCACCTCCCCGGCCTGGACATGCTGGCCGGCCCTGGTCCTGTCGATCTGCCGGGTCAGGCTTTCATACCGCCGCTGGGCCTGGCGGAAGCCCTTGTCGTCCTTGACGATGGCATCGGGGCTGTCCACCAGCCGGATCAGCCCGTCCAGCGACCCCTCCCGCGCCACCCGCTGCGCCTCGACGCGCAGCCGTTCCCGCGTTTCCCGGTGCTTGAACCGCTTGAAGGCCGGGTCCATCAGGCTGACGAACCAGCCGCACAGGTTGGGCAGCCGCGCCGGGCCGAAGCGCTGCTGCACGTCGGACAGGACATGCAGCATGGCCACCAGCCGGCGCCCCGGGTCCATCCCGCCCGCCAGGGGCTGCAACAGCTTCTCGTTCAGCTTCTTGTGGTGGGTGGCGATGAAGGCGGCCACGTGCCGGTCCACCGGTTCCTTCCCGCGGCCGGTCCCGGCCCCCACCGTGTCCAGCGCCAGCAGCAGGTCCGGCAGGGTCAAGGCGTAATGGGACGCCACCTGCGGGCTCAGGCAGGGGCAGGCGGGCGCCAGCTCATACAGCAGCCGCTCCACCCCGAAACCGGGGCCTGTCTGCTCCAGCAGGTTCCGGTTCCCGTCGAAGGCTTGCACCATGGGCACATATTCCGGCCGGAACTCCGGCTGGCAATTGGCCCAGAACATGGGCAACTGTGCCAGCACCAGCTCGGCGAAGGCCTGCACACCGCCCCCGTCCCACAACGCCTCCGCCAGGGCGGTACCCACCCCGTCCGGCATGACCGACAGGCCGCGATAGCGGATGGGGGCCGGCGGGTCCAGGGCGATGGCGGCCCGGGCGACCAGCCGGTCTTCCTGCGCGGTGGCCCGCCCGCCGATGCTGGCGGAGGAGATGGCGGCCTGCAACGCCTCCGCCCGCGCCTCGTCCCCCACGGCGCGGCGCACCCACTTGTCCACGTCGCCCCGGTCGATCAGGGGGGCGGCGGCCAATGGGTTGCGGCACATGGCCCGGGCCAGGGCCCGGCAATGCATCAGCTCCTCCCCCCCGAACTCGAAGGGGCGGGCACCCTTGCGGGGCACCTGGGGCTGCTTCGGGCTCAGCCGCCGGCCCTGGAGCCATAGGTCCAGGTCGGCCATGGTCCAGCGTTGGCGGGGGTCGTCGGTCATCAGCCCGCGCAGGGGCTCGATCAGGTTCTGCGGCAGCCGCACCTGCGCGGTCAGGGCCGGGTAGGTGCCCCGGTCCATCTTGGCCTTCAGGATGGCGTCGTCGTCCAGGTCGCGCAGGGGGTTGCGGCCCAGGTGCAGGACCAGCAGGGTGACCCCCAGGGCGTACAGGTCGTCCGCGATGCTGCCCGGCCCGCGCCCCGACGGTTGGGCCATGCCCCGCTCGATGGTCTCCACCAACAAGGGCTGCCCATAGCCGGGGGGAACCGTCAGGCAGTCCCCGATCAGCACGCCGCCCGTGGTGGAGGCATCCTTGAAGAACAGGTTCGTCGGGTTCAGCCCGCCGCAGGTCACCCCGCGCATGTTCAGCTCACGCAGGGCCAGCAGCAGGGACGGCAGCAGCCCCCGGATGATCTGGTCCTCCGGCACCGGCTCCCGCGTGTCCCGCAGGTCGTCCATCACCCGGCGGCCGGCGGGCCGCTCATACAATACGGCGAAGCGCCGCCGCCGGTCGGGGGTCCAGTCCACCGCACCCCAGTCGGCCAGCCGCAGCACGGCGGGGTTGTCCAGGCCGCGAAAGGCGGGCAGGGCGTCGATGCGGGCGGGGACCGGCCGGTCGGTGACGATGGCGAACAGCTCCGTCCGCCGGTCCTTGATCGCCTTGGCCACATAGGCCTTGCCCCCGGCCGAATCCAATTCCGGCAGGCGCGACCCGGGCAGGATCTCGCAACGCCCGCCAAGGTCGACGGGCGGCAGGTCTGACACGGCGGCGGTCACGGCAGGGGCCATGGTTTCCCATCAAGGCGCGGGCAGCCTTTGCCGCCCCGCAACATCATGGCAAACCAACGGGGTAGGGGCAACCCGACCGGTGTGGATGGGTGTGTAACACTTATGGGTGGTACGGGTGGCGGGTGATGTCCGGCCTGGAGCCCGTGGTGGCGTGTTCGGGGAAAACGGATTCCAACGGATCGGAACGGATGAAAACGGTATGGGTGCGGCCTGGGGCTGCCGACGGGCCAGTTCTGCAAAGGTCATTCCGCGCCTGCGGCGCAATCACCTGAAGACGGCCTTGCATTCATGGATGCGGGTCACGCACCCGACACGCCTACCGTTCAAATCCGTTTTGATCCGTTAAACTCCGTTTTCCCTACACAGGCATCCACTGACACCAAGACTGCGAACATCCTCGAACGGCAGTCCCCACGCGCTCACTCCGCCAACACCTTCGGCAGCTTGAACACCACGTCCTCCGTGGCGGTGACCACCTCCTCGACGGTGACCTGGTAGCGGGCGCGGAGCGCGTCCAGCACCTCTTCCACCAGCACCTCGGGCGCGGAGGCGCCGGCGGTGATGCCAAGGGTGCGGACCCGGTCCAGCCGGTCCCAGTCGATCTGGGCGGCGCGCTGCACCAGCATGGCGCGGCTACAGCCATGGGCCCGCGCCACCTCGACCAAGCGGACGGAGTTGGAGCTGTTGGGCGCACCCAGTACCAGCAGCGCGTCGGCGCGGGGCGCGATGGCCTTCACCGCCGCCTGGCGGTTGGTGGTGGCATAGCAGATGTCCTCCCGCTTCGGGCCGGCGATGGCGGGGAACCGCTGCCGCAACGCCTCCACCACCTGCACCGTGTCGTCCACGGACAGGGTGGTCTGGGTGACGAAGGCCAAATTGTCCGGGTCCGCGACCTCCAGCGTCGCCACGTCCTCCACCGTCTCCACCAGCAGCACGGCTTCCTTGGGCAGTTGGCCCATGGTGCCCACCACCTCGGGGTGGCCGGCATGACCAATCAGCACGATGGTGCGGCCGTCCCTGTGGTGCCGCTCCGCCTCACGGTGGACCTTGCTGACCAGGGGGCAGGTGGCGTCCACATACAGCAGGTTGCGGCGCTGAGCCTCCGCCGGGATCGACTTGGGCACGCCATGGGCGGAGAAGACCACCGGCCGGTCGTCCGGCACCTGGTCCAGCTCCTTCACGAAGACGGCGCCCTTACGCTCCAGGCTCTCCACCACGAAGCGGTTGTGCACGATCTCATGCCGGACATAGACGGGGGCGCCGTATTTCCTCAGCGCCACCTCGACGATCTGGATGGCCCGGTCCACGCCGGCGCAGAAGCCGCGCGGCGCGGCCAGCAGGATATGCAGGGCGGGCTTGGCCTGGGTGTCCCGCGCGGCGGGGTCCAGGACGGACATGTCAGGGCTGGCGGACATTTCTGCTTCGGCTTCCTGCTGCTCTACCGCGCTCCGGGATCGGGCACCGCATCCTATGGGCCCACCTGGTGAAGATTTCATGGCGGGGGAGGGGAGGGATGGCCGCACCCCGGTCCTGCCGGGCAACCCGGACCGCCGCGCCCGCCCGGGCTTGTGCGTCCCCGGTTGTTTCCCTATTGTCGCGTGGCCGCGGGACCCCCGCTACCCCTTTTTACGCACGGACCGGATCTTGCCTGTGACGCGCACCCGTTCGACCCCCGCCCATGCCCGCCAGCCTATAGCACGGGACGGCGGGAACGCCGCCCGCCGATTGGTCGGGGCTGCCATGGCCGGTGTGGCACTGCTGGCCCTTTCCGGTTGCGGCAGCGACCGCGACAGCTTCCGCCCCGGCTGCCCCAACGTGGGCATCGTCCGCGACGCCGCCACCTGGCGGCAGGAGGGCGGGGTGGCCGTCATGGCGCGGGTGGACGCGGCCTGCGAGTATGAGGACACGGGCGTCACCGTCACTGCCGACCTGACCATCACCGGCCGGACGGCGGAAGGGGCGAACCCCGGCCGTCTGCCGCTGGAATATTTCGTCGTCGTCACCGACCCGCAGCGCAACGTCATCGCCAAGCAGGTCTTCGCTACCGGCGTGGACATCAGCGGCGGCACGGGCGCGGTGGCCGAGTCCCTGGTCCAGTTCATCCCGGCCGCCCCCACGGTGGATGCCCGCTGGTACGAGGTGCTGGTGGGCTTCCAGCTCCCGCCGGAGCAGGTGGAGACCAACCGCCGGGTCAACGAGGGGCGCTGACGCCCCGCCCTGGGGAAAGTTTGGGCGTGACCGCCCGGCGCATTGACTTCGCCGGGGCCATGGTTAGTTTACCGCGCACATGCCGCTCACCCCATGCGGGAGAGACCGGATAGCCCATACGGGGTATCCGGCGCCGAAGGAGCAACCGCCCCCGGAAACTCTCAGGCAAAAGGACCGCTTGGGGCAGGCACATCTGGAAAGCAGGCGGGTCCGGGGTTTGTCCCGGGCCGACCGCCCACCGACGGAGTAAGTGGTTGGCGCAAGCCGGCCGCGAATCTCTCAGGGGCCAGGACAGAGGGGGGCAAACCTGCTTGGGATGATCCCGGGCGGGCGTGAACTCTGTCCGGGGGACTTCCAGTGGGCAATGATGCGGGCACCGCGCCCGAGACCCTTCTGCAGACGCCGCTCCATTCCCTCCACCGGGAGCTGGGGGCCAAGATGGTGCCCTTCGCCGGCTATGACATGCCGGTCCAGTACCCCATGGGCGTGCTGAAGGAGCACCTGCACACAAGGCACCAGGCCGGCCTGTTCGACGTGTCCCACATGGGCCAGGTCCGCTTGCGCGGCGCCAGCGTGGAAGCCGTGATCGCGGCGCTGGAGGCCCTGGTGCCCGGCGACGTGGCGGCCCTCGCGCCGGGCCGCATCCGCTACACCATGTTCACCGACGCGCAGGGCGGCATCCTGGACGACCTGATGGTCACGCGGTTCGATGACCACGTCTATGTGGTGATCAACGCCGGCCGCAAGCGCGCCGACCTGGCCCATATGGCGGAGAACCTGCCGGGCGTGGAGATCGAGTATCTGGGCGACGACGCCGGCCTGCTGGCCTTGCAGGGCCCCGCGGCAGCCACCGTCATGGCGCGGCTGGTGCCGGGGGCGGAGGCCATGCCCTTCATGTCCGCCACGACGGCCAGCATCAATGGCATCCCGGTGCAGTTCAGCCGCTCCGGCTACACCGGCGAGGACGGGTTCGAGATCAGTGTCGCCGCCAGGGACTCGGAAGCCCTCGCCCGGTTGCTGCTGGCCCAGCCCGAGGTTGCGCCCATCGGCCTGGGCGCCCGCGACTCGCTGCGGCTGGAGGCGGGCCTCTGCCTCTACGGGCATGACATCGACGAGACGACGACCCCCATCGAGGCGGGGCTGGCCTGGACCATCTCCAAGCGCCGCCGGGCAGAGGGGGGCTTCCTGGGCGCGGCCATCATCCAGGCCCAGCTCCAGAATGGCACCACCCGCAAGCGCGTGGGCATCCTGCCCGAAGGCCGCCAGCCCGCGCGGGAACACACGGACATCCAGGACCAGGACGGCCGCGTCATCGGCCAGGTGACCAGCGGCGGCTTCGGCCCCACGGCCAACGGCCCGGTCGCCATGGGCTATGTCGCCACTGCCCAGGCCGCGGTGGGCACGCCCGTGAACCTGATCGTGCGCGGCAAGCCGCTGGCGGCCAAGGTCGCCGCCATGCCCTTCGCGCCGCACCGGTATTTCAAGGGGTAGGGCCGTAGGTCGGATTGGCGGCGCACGCCGCGTAATCCGACGGCCAAGGGATTTCGTCTGATCACGCTTCGCTGATCCGACCTACAGAACAGGCTTCTCGGACAAGGGGACAGGACCATGACTATCCGTTTCACCAAGGACCATGAGTGGATCAAGCTTGAGGGTGACGTCGCCACCGTCGGCATCACCGACTATGCCCAGCACGCCCTGGGCGACGTGGTGTTCGTGGAGGTGCCGGAGGCCGGCAAGGCGCTGAGCCAGGGCAAGGACGCCGCCGTGGTGGAGTCCGTGAAGGCCGCGTCGGAGGTCTATGCCCCCGTTGACGGCACCGTGACGGAGGGCAATGCCGCCCTGGCGGATGAGCCCGCCCTGGTCAACACCGACCCCACCGGCAAGGGCTGGTTCTTCAAGATGACCCTGTCCAACCCGTCCCAGCTGGACGCGCTGATGGACGAGGAAGCCTATAAGTCCTACGTCGAGGGCCTGTGATGCGTTACCTCCCCCTGACCGAGGCCGACCGCCGGTCGATGCTGGCCACCATCGGGGTGGACAGCGTCGACGCCCTGTTCCGTGACGTGCCCGAGGGTGCCCGCCTGCCGGGTCCCATCCCCGGCCTGCCCAACCACATGGGCGAGCTGCAGGTGGAGCGGCACCTGTCCCGCCTGTCCACCAAGAACCTGACCGCAGGCTGCGTGCCCTTCTTCCTGGGCGCCGGCGCCTACAAGCACCATGTGCCGGCCAGCGTGGACCAGATCCTGCTGCGGGGCGAGTTCCTGACCAGCTACACCCCCTACCAGCCGGAGGTGAGCCAGGGCACGCTGCAGTACCTGTTCGAGTTCCAGACCCAGGTCGCCCTGCTGACCGGCATGGATGTGGCCAACGCCTCCATGTATGACGGCGCCACCGGCACGGCCGAGGCGGTGCTGATGGCCAACCGCATCACCAAGCGGAACAAGGCCATCCTGTCCGGCGGCCTGCACCCCCACTACCGGGAGGTCACCCAGACCACCTGCGGCGTGATGGGCATGGACATCCAGGCCCAGACCCCCGACCCCGCGGGCAAGGAGGACCTGGCCGGCCTGGTGGACGACCAGACCGCCTGCGTCGTCGTGCAGACCCCAAGCCTGTTCGGCCACCTCAGCGACTTCACCGCCCTGTGCACCGCCGCCCACGCCAAGGGCGCCCTGGTCATCGTGGTGGTGACGGAGGTGGTGTCCCTGGGCCTGCTGACCCCGCCGGGCCAGATGGGCGCCGACATCGTGGTCTGCGAGGGCCAGAGCATCGGCAACGCCCTGAACTTCGGCGGCCCCTATGTCGGCCTGTTCGCCACGCGGGAGAAGTTCGTCCGCCAGATGCCCGGCCGCCTCTGCGGCCAGACGGTGGACGCGGAGGGCAAGCGCGGCTTCGTGCTGACCCTGTCCACCCGTGAGCAGCACATCCGGCGGGAGAAGGCGACCAGCAACATCTGCACCAACAGCGGCCTCTGCGCCCTGGCCTTCACCATCCACCTGTCCCTGCTGGGGGAGGAGGGTTTCAGCCGCCTCGCCCGCATCAACCACGCCAACGCCGTCCTGCTGGCGGAGAAGCTGGCGGGCCTGAAGGGCGTGGAGGTGCTGAACGACAGCTTCTTCAACGAGTTCACCGTGAAGCTGCCGAAGAAGGCCGCCAAGGTGGTGGAGAAGCTGGCCAAGCAGCAGATCCTGGCCGGCGTCCCGGTCAGCCGCCTGTACCCGGCCGAGGACGGGCTGGAGAAGCTGCTTCTGGTGGCCTGCACCGAGACGAACACCGAAAGCGACATGGACGCGCTGGTGCGCGGCCTGGAGGAGGTCCTCTGATGAGCATGAACAACCAGGGCCGCCCCACCACGCCCCACGCCGCCAGCGCGTCGGAGACGGCCGGCACCTTCACCGGCAACCGGGCGCTGATGCAGGAAGAGGCGCTGATCTTCGAGCTGGACAACCCCGGTGTCGTCGGCGTGGACCTGCCGGAGCCGGCGACCACGAAGACCAAGCTGGGCGGCGTCAAGGCCCGCGGCCGCATCGGCCTGCCGGACCTGGCGGAGCCGCAGGTGGTCCGCCACTTCACCCGGCTGAGCCAGAAGAACTTCGGCATCGACAGCACGATGTACCCGCTGGGCTCGTGCACCATGAAGCACAACCCGCGCCTGAACGAGAAGATGGCGCGGCTGCCCGGCTTCAGCGACATCCACCCGCTCCAGCCCGAGTCCACGGTGCAGGGGGCGCTGGAGCTGATCGACCAGCTGGCCCACTGGCTGAAGACCCTGACCGGCATGCCGGCGGTGGCCATGTCGCCGGGCGCCGGCGCCCATGGTGAGCTGTGCGGCCTGATGGCCATCCACGCCGCGCTTGAGGCGCGCGGGGAGGGGCACCGCAAGCGGGTGCTGGTGCCGGAGAGCGCGCACGGCACCAACCCGGCCACGGCGGCCTTCTGCGGCTTCTCCGTGGACACGATCCCGGCGGAGGACAATGGCCGCGTCAGCGTGGAGGCGGTGAAGGCCAAGCTCGGCCCCGACGTCGCCTGCATCATGCTGACGAACCCCAACACCTGCGGCCTGTTCGAGCCGCAGATCAAGGAGATCGCCGACGCGGTGCATGAGGCCGGCGGCTATTTCTACTGCGACGGCGCCAACTACAACGCCATCGTCGGCCGGGTGCGCCCGGCGGACCTGGGCGTGGACGCCATGCACATCAACCTGCACAAGACCTTCAGCACGCCCCATGGCGGCGGCGGCCCCGGCTCCGGCCCGGTGGTGCTGTCCGCGGCCCTGGCCCCCTTCGCCCCGCTGCCCTATGTGGTGCACGGGGAGGACGGGTTCCGGCTGGTGGAGCACGCGGCCGACGCCGAGGGCAAGCCCTTCGGCCGGCTGAAGACCTTCCACGGCCAGATGGGCATGTTCGTGCGCGCCCTGTCCTACATCCTGTCCCATGGCGCGGACGGGCTGCGGCAGGTGGCGACGGACGCGGTGCTGAATGCCAACTACGTGCTGGCCAGCCTACAGGACGTCATGTCCGCCCCCTTCGGCGGCCCCTGCATGCATGAGGCGCTGTTCGACGACGGCTTCCTGAAGGGCACCGGGGTCACCCCGCTGGACTTCGCGAAGGCCATGATCGACGAGGGCTTCCACCCCATGACCATGTACTTCCCCCTGGTCGTGCACGGGGCCCTGTTGGTGGAGCCGACGGAGACCGAGTCGAAGTCCACCCTCGACCAGTTCATCGCCACCCTGCGCCACCTGGCGGAGAAGGCGAAGGCCGGCGACGCGGCGTTCTTCCAGGCGGCCCCCCGCCTGACCCCGCGCCGCCGCCTGGACGAGACGGCGGCGGCCCGCAAGCCCATCCTGCGCTGGACGCCCCCGGCCCAGCCGGTGCAGGCCCAGGCCGCGGAGTAAAGCAGGCGCAAGAGCGTGTTCCCGGGCACCGGGAGCACGCTCCGGCGGCGACCGCCGCCGCGCGGCCACGTGGCCGCGAAAGCCAAGCCGCGGATGCGGTGCCGGCGTTTGAGGAACTCAAGAAGCTAGATCCGATGCCAGCTTGCTGGAAGCGGGTCGAAAATTGCGCGGGCGGGGTCCGGAAGGCCCCGCCCGTGTCATTTCCGCCACCCGTCACGCGAATTTCCCGCAACCGCCTCCCATTTCCGGCGCGCCCGAGGTATGTTGCTGGTCTGTTACAGACCTGATCCGCGATGGCAACGACCTCCCGTCCCCTGATCCCTTTCCGGTTGCGTACCGTCCTTGTATCCCTGGCGTTCCTGGCCGGGCCCGCCAGTCCTGCCATGGCGGCGGGGGCGTTGACGGCGGCGGACAAGGAACGGCCTGTCGTCATCGCCTCGGACCCCTGGTGCCCTTATGCCTGCAACCCGGAGACGGAGGGGCGGGAAGGCTACATGGTGGAGCTGGCGCGGGAGGTGTTCCGTGAGGCCGGCCTGTCCGTGGACTACCGGGTGGTCAATTTCCAGGTCATGCGCCGCATGGCGGCCGACGGAAGCGCCACCTTGATCCCCGGCGTGGCCGCGGACCTGGACGGGACGCTGCTTTTGCCGAAGCTGTCCCAGGGCAACTCCGCCAACGCGGTGGCCGTGGCCCCGGCGCGGGACTTCACCTGGAAGGGGCCCGACAGCTTCACGGGCCACCGGCTGGGGGTCATCAAGGACTATGTCTATGGCGGCGCCATCCAGGCCTATGTGGACGCCCACAAGGCCGACCCGAAGCGGGTGGAGGTGTTGAGCGGCTTCGGCTACTCCCACGTCACCCAGGGCCTGCGCATGGTCATGGCCGGGCGCATGGACCTGTTCCTGGACGACCGCAACGTCCTGGTCTGGACCCTGTCCCGCCTGCCCAAGGCGGACGGGGTCCGCGTGGTCTCGCTGGAGGATGACGCGGACCTGTTCGTCGGCGTCTCCAAGCGCGACCCCCGCGCCGCCGCCCTGGCCACCCTGCTGGCGGATGGCACAGCCAAGCTCCGCGCCTCCGGCCGGTTGGCGGAGATCCTGGCCTCCTACGGGCTGAAGGACTGGGAACAGCCCAACCGCTGAGGACCACCTCCTCGCCCCCCGCCGCCGGGCCTGCTATGAAGGCGGGCAGATCGTCGCGTGGTGGGGAACCCGATGAAATCCGGCAACAGCGTCCTGTCCTCCTACGGCACCACCATCTTCGAGGTGATGTCCCGCCTTGCGGAGACGCACAAGGCCGTCAACCTCGGCCAGGGCTTCCCCGATGGCAACGGCCCGGCCGACTTGGTGGCGGAAGCCACGCGCTACCTGGACACAGGCTGGAACCAATACCCCTCCATGATGGGCCTGCCCACCCTGCGGCAGGCGGTGGCGGAGCATGCCAGGCGTTTCTACGGGCTGGATGTCGATTGGGCTTCGGAGGTGATGGTGACCTCCGGCGCCACGGAGGCGCTGGCCGCCTGCCTGTTCGGCCTGCTGGAGCCGGGGGACGAGGTGGTGCTGTTCCAGCCGCTGTACGACAGTTACGTCCCCATCATCCGCCGCGCCGGCGCCGTGCCCCGCTTCGTCAGCCTGCGGGCGCCGGACTGGAGCTTCGATCCGGATGAGCTGCGCGCCGCCTTCGGGCCCAGGACCAAGCTCGTCCTCATCAACAACCCGCTGAACCCTGCCGCCAAGGTCTGGGGGTGGGAAGAGCTGTCCACCCTGGCCGAGCTGGTGCAGGAGCATGACTGCCTCGCCGTCTGCGACGAGGTCTATGAGCATCTGGTCTTCGACGGTCGCCCGCACATCCCGCTGATGGCCCTGCCCGGCATGCGCGACCGCACCTTGCGCATCGGCTCCGCCGGCAAGACCTTCTCCCTCACCGGGTGGAAGGTGGGCTATGTCACCGGCGCCCCCCGGCTGCTCCAGCCCGTGGCGAAGGCCCACCAGTTCCTGACCTTCACCACCCCGCCCAACCTGCAACACGCCGTGGCCTTCGGGCTGCGCAAGGACGACGCCTATTTCCACGGCCTCGCCGCCGACATGCAGGCAAAGCGCGACCGGCTGACCGCGGGGCTGCGCGCCGCGGGCCTCACGGTGCTGCCGGCCCAGGGCACCTATTTCGTCACCGCCGACATCGGCCACACCGGGCTGGGGGAGGGCGACACGGAGTTCTGCAAGCGCCTGACCGCGGAGGCCGGCGTCACCGCCATCCCCGTCAGCGCCTTCTTCGACCAGGACCCGCCGGGCAACCTGATCCGCTTCTGCTTCTGCAAGAAGGACGAGACATTGGATGAGGCCTGCCGCCGGCTGGAGGGCTGGTTCGCGGCGCGGGCGTGAATCGCCAATGATAAAGCCGAAAGTGCGGCGAGGAAGGAAGTGTGCTGTGGGAACCTTTTTCTTCGATGATAGCAAGCACCCAAGCAGTGGTTTTCATATAGTTGCAAGCGTATATAGCGAGAAGGATGTATCGAATAAAATAAAGGAAAAATTTATTGAGGTTGGATATCGTTATGGAGTCGACGAATTTAAATCAGGTCGGCATATGAAGAATAATCAAAAGCTCTCTTGTTTGAGAGATAGTCTCATGGATATTATATCATATAATTGCAAGATTGGCGTAGCTATATCGAAGCCGGATGAGAACATGAGCAAGATATCCCTTGCGCTGCTGCGGAAAATGCTCGCCCATCCGAGTTTGATGGGAAGACCGCATCAGGTTTATTTCGATCAAGGACTGTTTCCGCGAAACCAATCAATCAGAGAAGAAACGTCGCTGTTGGTTACTGAGTGCCAGCTAAATTTCCAGTTCTCGTGCGATTCGAGAGAGGTATGCGGCATACAGCTTGCCGATCTGACGGCGCATACTTGTGCCATTATGCTGAAAGAAGCAATGGGTTTAACGAGCAAGAAAGTCAATATTGGAAAGGACGAAAATCAGAGCTGGCCCGAAGAAATAGAAATTGGATTTCTACTTTGGACGGGCATAAGGTATAACTTCTTCTCCGCCGCCCCTCCGCACCCTGACGATTGGCAGGCTGATGAGATCCAGCCGATGGCCGATGTGACGCCCTATGGGCTCTATATCGATGAAGCTTTGGCTGACGAAATCAAAGACGCGGCGTTGGCTCGTTTTGGAAAGATGTACCTCGGCTGTATACACTAAAGCCTTAACTTTGAGTTTGATTGACGCTACTAAGCCTGGGATCCCGCTTTCCCATCCCGGCCACCCCCATCCCCACCGCCAGCGTCGCCAGCCAGGCGACCCGGCTCTGGTAGCGGTCGTGGGGGTTGGACAGGGCGCCGTTGATGAAGGCGTTGCCCAGCAGGGCCAGCAGCATGAACAGGGCCAGGGCGGCCACGTCATGCCGCTTCCGCCGCGCGGCCCAGGCGACGACAAAGGGTAGGGCCAGCAGGGACAGGTGCGCCACGGGCACATGCACCAGGTTCAGCGCGTCGAACATGCCTTGCGTGGTCTGCTGCTTCTGCTGCTTCGCTGCGGTGAAGGCGTCGTTCTGCCAGGGCAGGTGGCCGCTGAAGATCCAGCGAGTGACCTCCTGCCACTCATCCAACCCGTCGCCCGTCTCCACCTCCAGGATCTGGTGCCAGGTGGCGACCAGGGCGGTCCTCAGGTGCAGTCCGGGATAGGCTTTCAGGCTCTCCTTGGTGATGCGGGACAGCTCCGCGTCCGCGCCACCCCAGCCGCCCACCTTCCTGAAGGGGCTGTCCGGGTGCCACAGGAACTCGTTGGCGTCCGGCACGATCTGGTCCTGGTAGTCGCACAGCTTGTAGGCGGGGTCGGGGCAGTGCTCCGCCAGGAACTTCTGCGCGATCCCGTCCTGCACCAACCGACCGAACACGAAGGCCGGGCCGCCGGGGGTGAAGGTCGCCTTGCCCACCAGCGCCAGGTGGCCCAGCGGCATCACCAGCAGGCTCGCCCCCAGCACCAGGGCGGGTGGCAGCAGCCGCGGCGTCACCGCCCAGCCCCAGCGCCGCACCGCCAGCTTGGCTCCGGCCACCACCGCCACAAGCCCGGCGGCCAGGGCGATGGTGCCCATGTGGGACAGCAGGGCCAGCAGGCCGACCGCCGCCACCCCCGCCCGTTCCCCCCGCCCCAGCCGCTCCCAGCGGAAACCCAGCATCCAGAAGCCCAGGACCAGCAGGCCGGTCAGGATGTCCGGCATCAGTTGCGCGCTGTACCAGGAAATGCCCGTCAGGGCTGCCAAGCCGACCGCGGCACCTGTCAGCGCCCAGGGGCCGTGCGGCAGGTCGTGGGCCCGCAAGGCCAGCCGGACCAGCCAAAGGGTCACGGCCGCCTGCGCCAGCACCGGCCCCCATAGGGTCACCCAGCCCAGGGAACTTCCCCAGAGGAACAGGCCATAGAACAGGGACCGACCCGGCTCCAGCTCCAGGTCGAAAACCCGCTTGATGTAGCCACCCGTGTCGAAGAACACGATTGCGTAGCCGTTCCACAGGGCGGGGGCCAGCAGGGCCGCCAACGACAGCGCCAGCGCGGCGGCCCAGGCCAGGGCCCGGCGACCGTCTTGTGTCGCCTCGGCGGCGGCGGGGGAGGGGATCGGTGTCATGATGGGCTGGGTAGACCGGTGATGTGGCGACGATGCGGCGGAAGGATGCAGAGCCCGGGGCATTCCGCAATGGCCCTGATGATCGATTGCAAGAGCGTGGTGCCGCTGACCGGAGGCGGTGCCGGCGATTGAGAGACACGCAAAGCTTGGACCTGTTTCCAGCCTGCCGGATGCAGGTCAAAAATGCGCCTCCCATCCGGCCCCATGTCTGCCATATTGCGCCGCGAGAACCAGGGGACCGAATGCGGCCACCCCGGTTCGGCCCGGTCCCGTCCCCCTTCGGACCCGGTAGCGAGGAAACAGTCCCTGACGATGCCGACGCGCACCCTATCGCTCCTGCTCGCCCTTGGCATGCTCCAGACCCCGGCGGTCCTGGCCCAGTCGGCCCCGCCCGCCGGCTCCCGCCCGGCCCCGGCGCCGGCGTCCGCCCCGGCGGCGCCCCCGGCTCCGGCGGAGCCGTCCCCCGCCGAGCGCCCCTTCGAGCTGGCGGGCGTGGAAGTGGCGGCGGAGCGCGACAAGCCGCAGGCCTGCTTCCGGTTCACCCGCACCCTGCCGAAACCCCGGCCCAGGGGCGCGGACCTTGCCAAGTTCGTCCAGGTGGCACCGGCCCAGGACATCACCGTCTCTGTCCGCGACCGCGACCTTTGCCTGGAAGGGCTGGGCCACGGCCAGCGCTACACCATCACCCTCGCCGTCGGCCTGCCCGCCGAGGGCGGGAAGGAGACCCTGGCCGCGCCGGTCACGCGGGAAGTGGACGTGCCCGACCGCCGGGCCAGCCTGGCCTTCCGCGGCCAGGGCTACCTGCTGCCCCGCATCGGCGGGGAAGGGCTGCCCCTGCGCAGCGTGAATGTGGAGCGGGCGCGCCTGTCGGTGCTGCGGGTCAACGACCGGGCGCTGGTGGAGCAGATCTATTACGGCCGCATCAACCAGACCATGACCGACTTCGAGGTCGGCGACATCCTGGACAAGAACGGCGAGGTGGTCTGGCGGGGGGAGATGGCCATGGCCGGCGGGCGCAACCGCGCCGCGGTCACGCCCTTCCCCATCGACGCGGTGCTGGGCACCCTGCCACCGGGCGTCTATGTGGCGGTGGCGGAGAACGCGGCCCTCCCCGTGGTGGCCTGGGACATGCGGGCCACCCAATGGTTCGTCGTTTCCGACTTGGGGTTGACCAGCTTCCGGGGGGAGGACGGCCTGACCGTCTTCGCCCGCAGCCTGTCCAATGCCAAGCCCCTGCCGAACGTGTCCGTGCGCCTCGTCGCCCGGAACAACGAGGAGCTGGGCACAGCCAGCACCGGCCCGGACGGGCTTGCCCGCTTCCCCCGGGAACTGTTGCAGGGGCAGGAGGGGCGTACGCCCCAGGCCTTGTTCGCCAACGCGCCCGAGGGCGGCTTCTCCCTGCTGGACTTCGGCGCCCCGGCGGTGGAGGTGGCGGCGGACGGCCGGGCCACCGGCCCGCTGGACGCCTACCTGTTCACCGACCGCGGGGCCTACCGCCCCGGTGACCTGCTGAACCTGACAGCCCTGCTGCGTGACGCCGACGCCCGTGCCGTGGCCGGGCGCCGGCTGGCCTTCAAGCTCGCCCGGCCCGACGGGCTGGTGCTTGAGACGCGTTATGCCGATGACCGCGGGGCCGGCGGCTATGCCGTGGCCTTCCGGCTGCCGCCCAACGCCGTGGGGGGCCGCTGGTCCCTGACCGCCCATGCCGACGCCAACGGCCCGGCCCTGGGCAAGGCAGAGATGATGGTGGGGGAGGTGGCGCCCACCCGCCTGGACGTGACCCTGACCGCCGACAAGGCGCGGCTGGGCCCCGACGGCAAGGCCACCCTGACCGTGGACGGCCGCTACCTGTTCGGCGGCCCCGCCGCCCGCCTGCCGGGCGAGCTGACCGTGACCCTGCGCCCCGCGGAAAAGCCCTACCCGGGCCTGGACGGCTACCGCTTCGGCCTGGTGCAGCAGGCCCTCGCGCCGGAGCGGCGCAGCCTGCCCGGCTTCACCACCGCCCCCGACGGCACGGCCAAGGTGGGTGTGGAACTGGGCAAGCTGCCGGAGACCACCCGCCCGCTCGAGGCGGTGCTCCAGGCCACGGTGCATGACGTGGGCGGCCGCTCGGTGGAGCGGACGCTGGTGCTTCCCGTGTCCAACCAGGCCTTCGCCCTGGGCATCAAGCCGAACTTCAACGGGGAGGCGGTGCCGGAGGGGGCGAGCGTCGCCTTCGACGTGGTGGCCGTGGCCCCCGACGGGCAGCGGGTGGCCCGCACCGGCCTGTCCTGGGAGCTGTACGAGGAGGAATTCCAGTACGACTGGTTCGAGGCCGACGGCCGCTGGGACTACAAGTCCAGCATCCGGGACAAGCGCCTGACCGGCGGCACCCTGGACGTGGCCGCCGACAAGCCGTCCATCCTGGAGGAACAGGTCAAGGCCGGCCGCTACCGGCTGGAGGTGTTCGACCCCGCCACGGGCGTGGCGTCCAGTGTCCGGTTCTCCGCCGGCTGGTGGGTCAGCGCCAAGCTGGGCGACAAGCCCGACACGGTGGAGCTGGCGGTGGAGGGGGCCCAGGCCCAACCCGGCGGCACCGCCCGGGTGTTCGTCCGCCCGCCCTATGAGGCGACGGTGGTGGTGGCCCTGGCCGACCGCGCCGTGCGCTCCACCCAGGTGCAGCAGGTGGGGCCCCAGGGCGCCTTCCTGGAGGTACCCATCCCCGCCGACGTGACCGGCGGCGCGCACCTGCTGGCCACCGCCTATGCCCCCGCCGACCCGGCCAAGCGCAACGCCCCCCGCCGGGCCGTGGGCATCGACTGGGTGGCCGTGGACCCGGCGTCCCGCCTTCTGTCCGTGAAGATCGAACCGCCGGCGGAGGCCCGGCCCCGCGGCCCGCTGACGCTGCCGGTCACCGTAACCGGGGTGGAGGAGGGGGCGCAGGCCCATGTGGTGGTGACCGCGATCGACCAGGGCCTGTCCTCCCTGGGCGGCCAGAACGCGGTGGGTGAGCAGGGCGTGAACCCCGCCGGCTGGTTCTTCGGCCGCCGCAGCCTGCCCGTGGAACTGCGCGACGCCTATGGTCGCCTGTTGGGTGAGCCTGCACCCGCCCCGCCCGTCACCAAGGACAAGGAACCGGTCAAGGCGCTGCCCCGGGCCCCGTCCCCGACCTTGCTACAGGGCCGGGACGTGGCCGCCGTCTATTCCGGCATCGTCACCGTCGGGGCTGACGGCAAGGCCCAAGTGGTCCTGGACCTGCCGGACATCCAGTCCACCCTGTCGCTGACCGCCGTGGCCTGGTCCGGCACGAAGGTCGGCCGCGGCGACGCGGTCATGGCCGTGCGCGACCCGGTCACCGCCACCCTGGGCGTGCCGGGCTTCCTGGCGCCGGACGACAAGGTCCAGCTCCGCCTCTCGGTGGACAACGCCGCAGGCCCTCGTGGCCCCTACCGGGCCACCCTGATCGCCGAGGGGCCGTTGGCCGTGGACAGCACGCCCATGGACTTCAAGGCCCTGCAGCCCGGCCGCAACGCCAATGCCACCCGCACCCTGACCGCCACCGGCGTCGGCCAGGGCCGGCTGACCCTGACCCTGACGGGGCCGGAGGGCTACACGCTCACCCGCATCTTCCCCATCACGGTGCGCAGCCCGGTCCCGCCGGTCGCCCGGCAGGATGGCGGCACCCTGGCGCCCGGCGGGACGCTGACCGTCCGCGGCGGGCCGCTGCTGGAAGGGCTGCGGCCCGGCACGGCGACCCTGGCGGTGACGGCGGGTCCCCGCCTGCCCCTGGACGCCGCCGGACAGCTGCTGGCCCTGGACACCCGCGCCTATGGCTCGTCGGAGCAGTTGGCCGGACGGCTGCTGCCCCTGCTGTACGTCAACGATTGGGCCCGTGACCTGGGCCTGCCCGCCGATGCCGCCCTGAAGGAGCGGGTGCAGATGCTGATCGACCGGCTGGCCGCGCGCCAGCGGTCGGACGGCGCCTTCGCCCTCTGGTCCGTGGACGGGCCGGCCGAGCCCTGGCTGACCCCCTTCGTCCTGGACGCCCTGACCCGCGCCCGGGAAGCCGGCTATGTGGTGCCGGAGGAAGGCTACCGCCGCGGGCTGGACTGGCTGTCCCGTGCCGTGGGCAACAGTTGGGTGGAGGATGCGGAGCTGCCCTCCCGCGCCTATGTCCTGTACGTCGCCGCCCGGGCCAAGGTGATCGACGCCGCCCCGGTGCGCTTCTTCCAGGAAACCTTCTTCCCCAAGGTGAGCAGCCGGTTGGCCCGGGCCCAGGTGGGTGCCGCCTTCGCCCTGCTGGGCGACGGGGAACGGGCGGCATCCATCTTCGCGGGCCTGCGCGACCTGCCCGTGGGCACGCCGGGCGCGCGCGACTTCGGGTCGGAGCTGCGCGACCGGGCCGCCGCCCTGGCCTTCCTGGCGGAGGGCAACGCCGACGCCGCCCTGGTGGAGGCGGAGGCCAAGGCCCTGCAGACCTTGTTGCGCGACCCCGCCCAGACCAGCACGCAGGAGCGGGCCTGGCTGCTGCTGGCCGCCAATGCCCTGTCGGGCCGCTCCGGCCCCGTGACCCTGGCCCAGGACGGCAAGCCGGAAACGCTGGCCCGTCCCCTGCTGCGCCGGGTGGACCCGGCCAAGGGCCTGCTTCTGGGCAACCCCGGCCAGCAACCCTTGTCCACGCAGGTCACTGCCGTCGGCATCCCCGCCAAGCCCCTGCCGGCAGAGGCCAACGGCCTTACCCTGGAGCGGCGCATCCTGGACACCAAGGGCAACCCAGTGGACCTGAACAAGGTCCGGGCCAACGACCTGTTGGTGGTGGTGCTTGAGGGCAAGGCGGAGCGCCCGCCGGCCGGGCCGCTGCTGCTGGTGGACCCGCTGCCGGCCGGCTTCGCCATCGAGAATGTGCGACTGGCCGGCAGCGCCCAGTTGGGTGACCTGTCCTGGCTGGGGCCTTTGTCCGATGCCGCCCATGTGGAGTTCCGGGAGGACCGGTTCGTCGCCGCCCTGGACCTGCCGGCGGAGACGCCGGACTTCCGCCTGGTCTACCTGGCCCGCGTGGCCAATGCCGGGACCTTCGGCCTGCCCGCCGCCCGGGTGGAGGATCTGGTGGACGCCACCCGCTTCGCCCGCACCCCGGCGGGGACCCTGACCGTGGTGGCGCCGAGGGGGTGACCTCGGGCGCTACCGCGCCGTCAGCAGGCCGCTGCCCTCTTCCTTCAGCGGCTCGGTGCCGGCGATGCTCATGACCACCTCGCCGGCGGTGGCGAAGCGCTCCAGGCGGCGGGACCAGACGGGGCCGGCGGCCTGGGCGCGACAGGGGAAGCGTTCCCCGGACCAGGGGTCCACGATGTCCGCCACCACCTGTCCCGCCTCCACCCGGTCCCCCAGGGCGGCGTGGTAGGCGATGACCCCGGCCACGGGGGCCCGCACCCGGTCCACCCCGGCCAGGGGCGTGCCCTCGCACAAGGCGGCGGGAAGGGGGGCCGGGGTGCCGGCCAGCACGCCGCGGACCCGCAGGTGGTCCAGGATGGCGTCGGCGTCGGCCTTGGCCTGCGTGTCGTCCACGTCCGCCTCGCCCCGCAGCTCGATGGTCGTGGCGGCGCAGGCGGGTGGCAGGGGGATGCCGTCCGGCAGCCGCGCCCGCAGCTTCCACCACACGGACGAACAGGCCTCATCGAACGGGTCCCCGCCCGACTCGCCGGCCAGCAGCGCCGCGTGGCAGCCCAGCCGGGCCGACAGGTCGGCGAAGCCCGGCCATAGCTCCGTGCCCGTGTACAGGTGCATCACCGCGTCCGAATCGCAATGCAGGTCTAGCATCACGTCCGCATCCACGGCGAAGCCCAGCAGCAGCTTGCGCAGGGCGTCCGCGTCGGTCTGCGGCACCAGCTCCGCCACCGAGTCCCGCAAGGCTTGGCGCACCAGGGCCACGTTGGTCGCCGCGTCCAGGCCCAGTTGGCCCCTGACCCGGCGCTCCACCGCGTCGGTCAGGTCGGCATAGGCCCGGTTGAAGTTCACCCCGCCGCCCAGCTCGAACCGGCCCAGCAGCCGGCCCTGGAACACCTGGTCGAAGCCGATGGGGTTGGCCAGGGGCAGCACCAGCACCTCCCCCCGGACCTGGCCCGCCGCATCCAGGGCGGCCAGCTTGGCGACAAGGTCAAGCGCCACCAGCATGCCCGGCAGCTCCCCCGCATGCAGCCCGGCCTGGACATAGGCCTTGGGCCCCGCGCCGGGCCTGCCGAAGCGGTGCAGCCGCAAGGACCGGCCGGTGCCCGGGCGGTTGAAGGGAAGGGGGATGATGTCGATGGCATGGGTCATGGCGACAGTCTGCCCACCCTGAAAGGGCCCGTCCAGCCCTGGCGCGCACCGCCGACCTCTGCCACCTTCTAGCCAGAGGCGGTGGGGAATGGTGGCTTTACACGGAACGATACCGGGGGCTGGGGAGGGGTGGCGGGTGTGGGCGCTCATCGCCGCCCTGATGGCCTATGGCGCCTTCTGCATGCCCGCGCCCCAGGGCTTCGGCCCGGCAGAGCTGGCGGTGGCCCTGGGCCTTTTCGCCGCCATCGGCCCGGCACGGCTGTTCGCCTTGTCCAGCGGCTTGTCCTTGCGGCGGCCCGGTGCGGACATGCTGGACTGGGTGGGCAGCCTCACCCTGCTGGCCCTGCTGCTGCTGGGCGGGGTGCGGGGGATCGCCCTGGGCTGGGCGGAGCGGGACATCCTGCGTGACGTGGTCCCCCTTGGGTTCCTGTTCCTGCCCCTCCTGCTCGGCCCCTTGCTGGCCTGCCTGACGCCGCGGGTGCTGCGTCGGCTGGCGCACGCCTTTGCCCTTGCCGGCCTGCTCTTTGCCCTGCGCTGGTGGGGGAGCCAGGTCATGGGCATCGGGCCGGCGGGGATGGCGGGCCCCAACAGCGCGGACTACCTGCTGAACAGCGCCACCGTGCCCTTTGCCGCGGTCTGGCTGCCCCTCGCGGGCCTCCGCCCTGCGTTGGAGCGACCGGGCAGGGGCGGCTGGGTCCTGGCGGGCCTGGGCCTCATCGCCGGCCTCGCCTGCCTGGGTGCCCTGGCAGAGGCGGTGCACCGGGCGGCGCTGTTGCTGTGCCTGGGCGCGCTGGGGATCGGCTTCGTGGCGCAGGGGCTGTTGCGGCCCCGGCTGGGGCTGGTCCTGCTGCTGGGCTTGCTGGCCGCCTCCTCCATCCTGGGCCCGGTGCTGCTGGACGCGCTGGATTTGGTCGCGCGCAAGACCGAAGCGGTGGGCCTGAACAACCGGTTGGCGGAGGTGGAGGCCGTGCTGGCCCAGACCGGCCGTTCCCCGGTCGCGTTCCTGCTGGGCGACGGCTGGGGCGCCCTGCTGTCCAACCCGGCGGTGGGGTATCTCCGCGTCTCCTATACCCACAGCTTGGCCAGCTACTTGTTGCTGAAGGTGGGGGCCGTGGGGCTGGTGCTGGTCCTGGCCTATCTGGGCCTGCTGGCGGGCCGCATCCTGGCGGCACAGGCACGCCGGCCCGACCTGCTTCTGGCGGCAGGGCCGTCCCTGCTGCTGGGCCTGTTCCTCCATACCTCCTTCAAGTTCCTGTGCTTCGGCCTGCTCCTGGCCTTGCTCACGGCCCGCGGGCGGGGCGGCTAAGCCGCTTGCGGCTTTACAAAGAATATGATGGGGGTCATTCTCTTGTAGTAAGCGACCTATCCGGCAGGGCGATCCCATGGCCGCGCGTTCCATCCTGTTCGTGAACCGGGTCTACCCGCCGGACGCGGGGGCGACGGGGCGCCTGTTGGCGGATGTCGCCTGCCACATGGCCGACCAGGGCTGGCAGGTCACCGTGGTGGCCGAGGGTGAAGGCGACGCCACGCCCATGCCCGGGCTCACTGTCCGCCGCACCGGGGGCCGGGTGTCGGGGGCCAGTGCCCGCGCCTATCTGGGCAGCCTGGGGCGGCTGGCACGCCTTGCCTTGGCGCAGCCGCGCCATGACCTGGTGGTCACCATGACCGACCCGCCCCTGCTGCACTTGGCCGGGCCGGCCTTGCGGGCGCGGCATCGTGCGGCCCTGGTGCATTGGTGCCAGGACTTGTACCCGGACCTGTTCCCCCGCGTGGGGCTGGCTCTGCCCAAGGCGGCGGCGCTGGCGCTCGCGGGGCTGTCCACGGCGGCCCTGGCGCGGTGCGACCGGCTGGTGCCCATCGGGGATTGCATGGCCGACCGGCTCGCCGCCCGCGGCCTGGACCCCCGCCGCATCCACCCCATCCCCAACTGGCCCCAGGCCGGGTTGCTGGCCGCCAAGCCCGACCGCGGCGCATTGGAGGAAATCGTCCCCGCCGCGCGGGGCAGGTTGGTCCTGCTCTATGCCGGGACCATCGGCCTCGTCCACCCCACGGCCCCCCTTCTGCACGCAGCACGGCGCCTGCAGGCAGCCGGGGCGCCGGTCCAGATCGTTGTCATGGGGGCAGGTCGGCGACGGCAGGCCCTGGACCAGGACGCCGCCAGCCTGCGCAACCTTTCCCTGCTGCCCTACCTGGATGATGGGCGGGCGGCCATGGTATCCGCCACGGCCGACCTGCATCTGGCCCTGATGGAACCGGCGACGGTCGGCATGCTGGTTCCCTGCAAGGTCCCGGCCGCCCTCGGGGCGGGCCGGCCCGTGCTGTTCTGTGGCCCGCCCGATGGCACCGCCGCGCGGCAGGTGGCGGCGTCCGGGGCTGGCCGCGTCGTGCCTCCGGATGGGGAAGCCCTGGCTGCCGCCGTCCAGGCCTGCCTGGAGCATCCGGGAATGCTGGAAGCCTGGACGGAAGCGGCGGCCCGGGAAAGGGCGGCCTTCCGGGACCGGCCGGGCCCCGCGGCCTTTGCCGGCCTGGCGTCGGAGCTGCTGGAAGGGCGGGTGGCCCGCCCGCGTCTCATCCGCCGCCTGTCCCTGCCGGTCACCACCCCCCTCGGCCCCGGCCGCGTGGGCTGAGCCATGGATGGCGGGCTGCACAGCATCCCTGTGGCGGTCGGGCAGTTGCGGCAGGACCTGCGCGCCTCCTGGCGAGGCGTCCTGTGGGCCGGGCTTGCCGGGTTCCTGCTGGCCCTGGCCGGGCTCTGGCTGGTGACGCCGCAATACACGGCCGCCATCACCATCGGCCCCACCGGGCGCATCGGACCCGCGGGCATGGGCATGCGGGTGCCCAGCGCCGTCACCAACCCGGTCCGCCCGGTGGCCGAAGGCGGGTCGGGGGAGGAGCTGCTGTCCGACTTCAGCCGCTATCTGGAGCTGATGGTCTCCGTCCCCGTGGCGGAAAGGCTGGCCGCCGATACCGGCCTGATGGCCCGCCTGTTCCCCTCCGCCTGGGACGCGGACCTGAAGGAATGGCGCCCGGCCATGGACCCGATGTCGCTGGGGGCGCGGCTGCTGCGCTGGCTGGTGGGCCAGCCCACCTGGGCACCCCCGGACGCGGTCAGCCTGTCCCGCCATCTCCGCCGCAAGCTGACGCTGGAGAAGGTGCATGGCGGACCCATCCACCGCATCTCCTTCCGGCATGAGGACCGTGCCTTCGCCATCATGCTGGTGTCGCGCCTGCATATGGTCGCCGACCGGCTGCTGCGGGAGGAAGCGGCCCGCCGCACGGGCAAGGAGGTGGATTATGTGCGGGATAAGCTGAAGGGGATCAGCAAGGCCGGGGACGAACGGGCGCTGGGCGCGCTGCTGGCGGACCAGGAACGTATCCTGATGATGCTGGACATTGACCTGCCCTTCGCCGCCGACGTGATCGAGCCCGCCCACGCGCAGGCCCTGCCGGACTGGCCCAACCCCGTGGTCCTGCTGCCTCTGGGCGCCGTGGCCGGCATGGGGCTGATGGTCTTCGCCGTCACCGCCCGCCTGGGCCTGACCCGGTTCGGCCGGTGACCGGGAAGACGCCCCCCGTTCCCCTGTCCGTGGTCGTCATGACCCGGGACGAGGCGGAGAACATCCAGGACTGCCTGCGGAGCCTGGAGCCCTTCGCGGAAATCTTCGTGGTGGACAGCGGCAGCGGCGATGACACCGCCCGCCTGGCTTTCGCTGCCGGGGTTCGGGTAGTGCCGTTCCGTTGGGACGGGCGCTATCCCAAGAAGAAGCAGTGGTGCCTGGATAATTTGCCCCTCCGGCACGACTGGGTCCTGTTCGTGGACGCGGATGAGCGCGTCACACCGGCCCTGGCGGGGGAACTGCGCGGGCTGGTGTGCCGGGGACCGGACGCCGCGGCCTATATGCTGGATAGCCGGCCCGTGGTGCTGGGTCGGGTGCTGCGCTTCGGCGCGCGCTTCCGCAAGGTGGCCCTGATGCACCGGCGACGCTGCCGTTTCGCGCCCTGCCCGGACCTGGGCATCGCGACCATGTGGGAGGTTGAGGGGCACTACCAGCCCGTCGTCGACGGGCCGGTCGGGCGGCTGCGCGCGCCGCTGCTCCATGCCGACGCCAAGCCGCCCTTCGCCTGGTTCGAGCGGCACAACCGCTATTCGGATTGGGAGGCCCACCTGGACCATGGTGGCGGGCGGGCAGCGCTGCTGGCGGGGGAGGGGCCCTGGCGGCGGGCGCTGAAGCGGGTTTTCCGCCGCCTGCCGTGCCGCCCCGGCCTGCTGTTCCTGCTGGAATACGGCCTGCGCCTGGGCTTCCTGGACGGGCGGGCGGGTCTGCACCACGCCCTGGCCCGGGCATTCTATTACTGGCAGGTTGGTTACAAGCGTGACTGGCTGGCATCCCGACAGGGCCGGCCCGACGACGCTCAGTCCTCGGAGTCGTCCTCTTCCACGTCACCGGCCAGCGCCTTGATCAGCTCGAACGCGCGGCGGCGGACGGGCTCCTCCGGGATGCGGTAATAGGCGCGGACCAGCTCCAGCGTTTCCCGCCGGGCCATGGACTCGAACTCCTGGGTTTCGCTGGGCACGCCGTTCGACAGGTCGGGGCCCTGGGCCGGCAGGTCCTCGAAGAAGAAGGTCACCGGCACGCCCAAGACCTGGGACAAGTTGAACAGACGGCTCGCGCTGATCCGGTTGGCGCCGCGCTCATACTTCTGCAGTTGTTGGAAGGTAATGCCGACCGCCTCACCCAGGGTTTCCTGGCTCAAGCCCAGAAGCGTGCGGCGTAGGCGCAGGCGCTGTCCCACATGGATGTCGATGGGGTTGGGGCCCTCGCCACGCTTTGACAGCGAGTACGGGCTCGCCAGATTGGCCTTCTTCGAGCTCTTCTTTGCGATCATCTTCCTCTCCCAACCTTGCACGGCGGCCAAGCGTGTATAGTGCAGAATCCTTAGCGGGCAAACGGATTTATGCGTAGTCGAAGGGCTTCTGCCGGCCCCGGTCTTGTGGCCGAAATCACCCCATCGCCCCGGCTATGCCAATAACGGTTGCGGCCCCCGGTCGGCACCAATTCGGGGAGGAGAAGTTTGTTCATTAACTTTGCTTCCGCCCGAAGCGCAGGTACGCGTAAGCCGCGGGATGCGCGCTTCTGAGGCTTGCCATGCAGAATTGCAGGGCAGAGATGCAACGCCGAACACCCTGGGGCAGCCCCAGGATCTCCGCACGGATGCGGTCCTGTTCCTGCCGTCCCAAGGCCGCGTGCCGACGTGACAGCCCGTCGGGGGCGAACACGGCCAGGGCGCTAGGCATGCGGGAAATCCGGCAGGCGCGCCGAATCGCCTCCAGGGTGAAGGCGTAATCGGCCGCGATGCGGTAGGACATGTCGAACTCCATGTCGGCCACCAGGTCGCGCCGGTACAGGATGGCGCAATGGTGGGCCGGCATGCCGTACCAGACCCAACGCCAGTGCCGGGACGGTTTCAAGGCCAAGTGCCCGGTCCCCGGGTCCTCCAACGCGTCGCCATAGAGCAGGTCCGGTGACCCGGCCCGCAACGCCGCCGCCACCCCGGCCAGCACGCCCGGCCCGGCCAGCCGGTCGCCGCCGTTCAGGAACAGCAGGTAACGGCCCTGGGCCTGTCCCATGGCCCTGTTCATCCCGCCAAAGGGCCCGCCATCGACCCGGCTGTCCCACCAGTGGGGCGGGTCCCTGGCCAAGTCCCCAAGGGTCCCGTCGGTGGAGCCGCCGTCGGCCACCAGCCATTCGAACTCCCGCCAGCCCTGCGCGTCCAGGGAGGCCCGTGTCCGGGCTAGGCCGGCCCGGTCGTCCCGTGTGACCGTGATCACGGAAAGCAGCGGTCCGTCCATCCCGTCAGTCCGCGATGCTGACGATGGCCGCCGCCGTCAGGGCCAACTGGCTCAGGATGCCGGTCACGCTCTGGGTCAGGGGCAGGAACTCCAGCGGCTCCGGGTCGCGCGGCACGACGATGGTGGACCCCGGCGGGATCCCGGCCACCCGGTACAGGTCGGGCAGCCGCTCCAGCGGGCGGGAGCTGCCGTCCGGCAGGATGACGAAGGCCAAGTCCTCGTCCGCGTTGCGGGTCGTGCCGCCCGCCTCCTCCAGATAATCGTCCGACCCCTTGCCGGACCGGAACTGCAGTGATGCCGGCGACAGCACCTCCCCCACCACCGTCACGGTCAGGGGGCGCTTGGGGATGGTCAGGCGGTCGCCATGCTCCAGGGTGATGTCCTGGGACGGGTCCGCGGCAAGGGCGGCGGGGTCGGCCTGCACGGTGATCCGGCCCAGGGCCTGGGCCCGGTGCAGGTCTTGGGACAGGCGCCGGGCCATCTCCACCCGGTCGGCGGCGGGCGGGTTGGCGCGGCGGAGTTGTTCCTCCAGCGCCCGGTCCACCTCTGCGGCATAGCGGCGGAGCGCCGCCTCCTGCTCCCGCCGGGCGCTTTCCCGCGTGAAGACGGCCCCATAGGGATAGGCCGAGGCCGTCAGCCCCCCGGCCCGGGCCAGCAGGCCGGACAGGGTCTCGTCCGGGGCGATGTCATAGGTGCCGGGCTGCGCCACCTCCCCGGCCAGGACCACCGTCCGCCGGGCGGCGGCCGGCAGGCGCGAGCCCACCCGCACGCTGTCCCCCGGTCCGACCCGGGTGTCCTCCAGCCCGACCCGCCGCGGGTGTCCCGCCCGGCCGGGGGCGGTGGGGGATGACAGTTCCAGCAGCGCCGGGTCCGCGCCCAGGGCCAGCCCGCCCGCGGCTTGCAGCAGGGCGCCCAGGGCCACCCCTTCCGCCACCGGGTAGGCCCCGGCCTGGCGCACCGCCCCGCCCACCCAGGCCCGGTGCTCCAGCAGCAGGGCCAGCACGTCGTCGGGCAGGTCCGGCCGGGGTGGGCGGGACGTGGCCGGGTCCCCCGGGGCGTCCGCCCCGGGTTCGGCGGGGAGGGCCGCCACCTCCGACCGCGACAGGATGCGCACCCGGTCCCCCTCCTGCAGCCGGCGGTCGCTGCCGCCGGACCGCACCTCCACGGGGGCGAAGGGGATCAGGACACGGGCCAGGCGGGCCCGGTCGAACCGTTCCAGCACCGCTAGCAGCCCATAGGCGTCGGGGGCCAACGCCTCCCCGTCCCGCAGCAGGGCGCGCAAGGTCGGTGTCGCCGACAGGTCCCGCACGCCCGGCAGCCGCACGGCCCCCGCCAGCTCCACCCCCGCAGGGCCGGCATCCAGGACCTGCCCCGCGCCGGTTTCCCCGACCGGGGCGCCGGTGCCGCCGGCCGCCTGGACCAGCCGGGTCGCGCCAACGCCCGGGGCGGCAGGGTAGGGGCCGGGCCGCAGCACGCCCCGGCGCAGCAGCCTTGCATTGGCCAGGGCGAAGGGCAGCAGGTCGGGCTCCGCCGTGAAAAGGTCGGGGCAGGGCAGGGGTGGCCCCGACAAGCCGGCCGCGGCCTGGGCCAGCGCCCCCCGTGCCAACACCCCCTCCGGGTCCGCCGACAGGGTGGCGGCCAGCGCGGAAAGGCCTGGGCAGTCCTCTCCCGGCGGGATGGGCGGGCCGGCCAGAAGGGACAGGACCTGCCGGCTGCCAAGATAGGAAATGTCCGCGGGCCCCAGGACCAGCAGCCGCCCACCCCCTGCCAGTGACGGGCCGTCGCGCCCGTCCAGCACGGCCTCCAGGTCCACGGCCTCCAGCCGGCGGCTGCCGGTGGTCGGGTCGATGCCCACGGCCACGGCGAAGGGGCGATAGGCGTCCGGCAGAAGGTCCGCCTCCGCCAGCAGGCCGGACAGGCGGCCGCCCGCCGACAGGGGGCGGGGGCCGGGTTGGCGCACATGGCCCGCCAGCTCCACCGTGTCCAGGCGGTCGGGGCGGCGGGTGCCGTACAGCAGGATGTCGCCGGAGCGGAACAGGGGACGGTCGGGGTCGGTGACGATGGCGCTCCGCTCGCTGCCGTCCGGTCCGGCATGCAGCCGCACGGCGGCCGGCGGGCCGGCATCCAGTGCCCCGCCGGCCAGGTCCAGCAGCCCGGCCAGGGTGGCCGGACGGCCGTCGGCGGGAAGCTCATACAGGGCCGGGCGGGCGACGCGGCCGGCCACCGCCACCACTGGCCCCAGGGGCGGCACGACCAGCCGGTCGCCGTCACGCAACCGCTCCGTCGCGGCACCAGCCCCGTCCCGGAGCAACTCATAGAGGTCCACCGGCACCCCGGCCGGGTCACCACCGGGCCGGACCAGCCTTATGGCCCGCAGGCTTCCCCCGGCCAGCACGCCGCCGGCCGCGGCCAGCCCGTCCAGCACGCTGGCGAAGGCAGGCACTTCCTGCGGCCCGGGTCGCGCCACCTCCCCCACCACCAGCACGGACAGGCGCCGGGCCTCTGCCAGGGACAGGTGGCCGCTGGTCTGGCTCAAGCCCGTCGCCACCAGCGCGTCGAACTCCGCCCGCAAGGCTCCCAACGTCTTCCCGGCCGCCGGCAGCGGGGGCAGGTCGTTGACCAGCAGCAGCCCGTCGACCCCGATCCGGTGGCGGCTCACCCCGCTCACCAGCCCCCGCAACACCACCAGCACCTCGTCCCCAGGCCCCAGCACATGGCTGTCCGCCGCCGACCCAAGGGCCGGGGGCCGGCCGGCCGGGGCCTCCGCGAACAGGCCGTGGCCGTACAGGCGCAGGGGCTCCCCCGCGCGGCGGCTGAATTCCTGCTCCACCCGTCCCGGCCCTGCCGCCTGGACCGGCGGCGGCAACCAGCAGAGGAGGCAGAGCAGAAGGAAAATCGACAGGGAACGGTTCGGCATCTGACATGTACGCGGCGGGCGGGCAGACCGCCCATCATACACAAGTAGATGGCAGCGCAAAGCTCCCATAGCCCGGCCAAGAAAAAAGCCGGGGCCCCCTGGGGGACCCCGGCTTCCGCCCGTCAGGCAACGGCTTGGTCAGCGCTGGGTACGGCCGTCCAGGGTCAGCAGGGGGCCGTACAGCTCCGGCCGGCGGTCGCGGAACACGCCCCAGGCCGTGCGGGTCCGGGCCACCGCGTCCAGGTCGAAGGTGGCAGTCAGCACCGCCTCCTCGTCGCGGCCCGCCTCGGCCACCTTTTCCCCCTTCGGGCCGGCGATGAAGCTGGACCCGTAGAAGGTGATGCCGCAGCTCTGCTCATCCTCCCGGCCGATGCGGTTGCTGGCCACCAGGGGCAGCAGGTTGGCGCCGGCATGGCCCTGCATCACCCGCTGCCAGTGGTCGCGGCTGTCGATGCTGTCGTCATGGGGTTCCGACCCGATGGCGGTGGGGTAGAACAGCAGCTCCGCCCCCTTCAGCGCCATCACCCGGGCCGACTCGGGGAACCACTGGTCCCAGCAGATGGCCGTGCCGATCCGGGCGTAGCGGGTCTGATAGACCTGGAAGCCCGTGTCGCCAGGGTTGAAATAATACTTCTCCTGGTAACCCGGCCCGTCGGGGATGTGGCTCTTGCGGTAGATGCCCAGCACGGTGCCGTCGGCATCGATCGTGCCCAGGGAGTTGTAGCAGGCGTTGTTGGCGCGCTCGAAGAAGCTGACCGGCAGCACCACGGACAGTTCCCGGGCCAGGGCGGACATGCGGGCCAGCACCGGGTTGCCCTCGGCAGGGGCGGCCAGGTCGAACAGCTCGGCCTTCTGCTCCTTGCAGAAATAGGGCGTCTCGAACAGCTCCTGCAGCAGGATGATGTTCGCGCCCCGGGCATGGGCCCGGCGCACCATCTCCTCCGCTTTGGCCAGGTTGGCCTCCCGGTCCCATCCGCAGGCGAATTGCGTCGCCGCCACTGTCACCTGTCGCATCGTCCACTTCCCCCCTCGCATGGGTGCCGGGGCAGCCCGCCACGACGGGGGCGGCCCAGGCAGCGCCAAGATGGGCATGGTCTAGACCGAAATCAGGTCGGGATGGAACGGGCCTGCCATACCCGCCCCGCATGTCGCGCCCTGGGCGGGCGCGCCTCTCCGGGGTACCCCCGACCGGAAAGTTCGGGGAGATTGACGCAAGCATAACTTCGCAGCACAGATATGGCGCGGCTCTGGACTGTAATGCTTAGTCCTCTAATTAATTGTTGTTCCTTGTGACGGGCGCCCTGATTTGACCTGAAGTCTTTTCCGCCTGTTGCCATTGAACCAGAAAATCTTCACATTCCCGTTTGACCAACCGTAGGTCACACTATAACCAAAGGATGCCAGCTTTAGTTTCGCCGGAAACAAGTTGGCGTCCGCCCGGAACACTGGTTCCGAGCTGGGTGGGAGCACGCGGGACGCAGTTTGGTTGCTGACTCGGAAACATTGATGACGAAACAAGAACGGGCGGCCACGGAAGGGATCGAAGGCCAAGCCACCAGCGGGGAGGTGGAGGCGGGCCTTGGACAGGTGCTGCGTGACGCGCACCGGGCGATGTCGCGCGCGCTCCAGTCGCGGATCGCGCTGCACGGCGTCAGCATGGGCCAGTGGTTCTTCCTTCGTGCCCTGTGGGAACAGGATGGCCTGACCCAGCGCGAACTCAGCCAGCGGGTGGGGATGATGGAGCCCACCACCGTCACCGCCATCAACAGCATGGAGCGGCGCGGCCTGGTCACCCGGGTGCGCAATCCCCACGACCGTCGCAAGGTCAACATCTTCCTGACGCCCAAGGGCAAGGACCTGCGGGGGGTGCTGCTGCCCTGCTCGGCAGAGGTGGCCCGCGCCGCCGTGGCCGGCATGCCGGAGGACCAGATGGCTCAGCTGATGGCGATCCTCGCCCGGATCATCGGCAACCTGGACAGCGCCACGGACCCGGCCACCGGCCTCGTCAGTCCCGAGGCGCTGGAGGACTGACCCCCAGCCGCTCCCACGGCAGCATCACCCCGTCCCCCAGGTCGCGCCAGGCCACGCCATACAGGCGCGACAGCAGGCCGGGTTCCAGCACCAGCGACGGGGGGCCGTCAGCCACCACGCGGCCCGCTTCCAGCAGAATGACCCGGCCACAGAACCGCGCCACCAGCGCCAGGTCATGCAGCACGGCCAGCACGCCCGTGCCCGCCGCGGCCCGGTCGCGCAGCACCTCCATCACGCGGAGCTGGTGGTAGGGGTCCAGCCCGGCCACCGGCTCATCCGCCAGCAACAGGGCCGGGTCACCCGCCAGGGCCCGGGCCAGCAAGACCCGCGCCCGCTCCCCGCCCGACAGGCTGGTCACCGCCCGGTCGCGGAATCCCTCCACGTCGCACAGGGAAAGGGCCCGGTCGATGGCCGCCGCGTCCGCCGGGCCCGGACGCCGCCAGGGCTCCAGGTGCGGCAGCCGCCCCAGCGCCACCAGCCTTTCCACGGTCAGGGGCCAGTGCACCGTGGACGCCTGGGCCAGGTAGGCCAGCCGCCGCCCCCGTTCCCGCGCCGGCACCGCGGGCAGGAGGACGCCGTCCAGGGTGACAGTCCCGGCGTCCGACGGGGCCAAGCCCGCCAGGGTGCGCAGCAGGGTGGACTTGCCCGCCCCGTTCGGCCCCACCAGGGCCGTGAACTCCCCCGGCCGCAAGGCCAGGCCCACGCCGCGCAGGACAGGCGCGCCGCCCAGGCTGACGGACAGGTCGGCGGCGGCCAGCATGCTCATGCCACGCTCCGCCGCAGGCGCAGCACCAGCGCCAGGAAGAAGGGCGCGCCCAGCAGGGCGGTGACGACGCCCAGCTTCAGCTCCGGCCCTGGCCCGCCGAGTCGCACCGCGATGTCCGCGGCCAGAGCCAGAGCCGCCCCGCCCAGGGCCGACGGGGCCAGCAGGCGGCCCGGCTGGTGGGCTACCAGGGGGCGCAGCAGGTGGGGCACGATCAGCCCGATGAAGCCGATGGCCCCCGCCACGGCCACCGCCGCCCCCACCGCCAGGGCCGTGCCGACGATGACCAGGGCGCCCACGCGGGACACGGAAAAGCCCAGCGACCGGGCCGTGTCCTCCCCCAGGCTCAGCGCGTCCAGCCCCCGCCCCACGGACAGCAGCAGCGCCGCCCCCAGCAGCATGAAGGGGGTGGCCAGCAGCACGTGCTCCAGGCTGCGGTCGGCCAGGGAGCCCAGCATCCAGAACACGATCTCCGTCAGGGCGAAGGGGTTGGGCGACAGGGACAGGGCCAGCGACGTCAGCGCCGCCGCCAGGCTGCTCACCGCCACGCCGGCCAGGATCAGGGTCAGCACGCCCGCATCGCGGCCTGCCAGCAGGTACAGCACCCCCGTGGCCAGCAGCGCCCCCGCCATCCCCCCCAGCGGCAGGGCCAGGGGGAAGGCCAGGGTCAGCCCGCTGTAGAAGGTGATGACGGCACCCAGGGCAGCGCTGGCCGACACGCCCACCAGCCCCGGCTCGGCCAGCGGGTTGCGCAACAGGCCTTGCAGGGCCGCCCCCGACAGGCCCAGCACCGCGCCTACGGCAAGGCCCAGGATGGCGCGGGGCAGGCGGATCTCCGCGAAGATCACCGCGGCCGTGCTGTCGCCGCCGCGCCACCAGTCCGCCGCCGCCTGGGGCAGGGACACGGCACTCGGCCCCACGGCCAGGCTGCCCAGGAACAACAGGGCGACCAGCAGGGATAGCCCCGGCAGCAACAAGCGTTCGGCCAAGGGGATCACGGTCATGGCACCGCGCCACGTTCCGCCACCTGGGGCGGGACTGCCAGCAGCCTGTCCCGCGCCTCGGACAGCAGGGTCACCGCATCGGCGGTCAGCGGCGTGCCGCAGGTGATCAGCGCCCCCGGCACCACGGGCCGCCGCTCCGCCGGCACGCTGCGCGCCAGGGCCGGGTGGGCCAGCAGCCGGTTGGCGAGGGAGGGGGAGGTGCCACCCCCCTCCGGCTTGTCCAGCAGCAGGTCGGGCGGGTCCGCCGCCACCGTCTCCACCGGCAGGTAGCCATATCCCGCCAGCCCGCGGGCCGCCGCGTAGTTCCGCAGGCCTGCCGCCCGCATAACCGTGTCGGACAAGGTGCCCGACCCGGCCGTGAAGCCGCCGGGCGCCAGGGACAGGGCACTGGGCCGTTGGCCATCCTCCGGCGTCGCCGCGGCCAGCTTGGCATCCATCCCGGCTAGCAGGGCCTCCGCCCGCTCCCGCTCCCCCAGCGCGTCCGCCACTTGGCGCAACTGGGCGCGGATGGCGTCAAAATCGTCAGCCAGCCCCAACTCCAGCACCTTGATGCCCCGCGCCCGCAACAGGGCCACGGTTGGCCGGGTGGTGAAGCTGCCCGCCAGCACCAGATCGGGCTGCAACGGCAGGATTTCCTCCGCCATGCCCTGGACGGTGGGCAGCCCCGCCGCCGAATCGGCCACCGCCGACAACTCCCGGTCCAAGGCCAGGAAGGACAGGGCAGCGATCCGCTCCCGCGGCAGCAGCAGCACCGCCACCTGGTCGGTGCACAGATTCAGGCTGACCACGCGCTGTGGCTTGGCCAGCACGGGGGGCGCGGCCGCCAGCGCGACCGCCGTCGCCAGCGCCGCCAGAAGCCGCCGCGCCCCCCGGCCCATCAGAACCTCCCCCGCACGCCCGCCAGGGCGGAGGCGCCGGGCTGGGCGAAGCCGCTGGGGTTCTCTATCCGGCGGTCCAGCAGGTTGGACCCGCGGGCATACAGGCTCCAGCCCTCCGTCACCTGATAGGTCGCCGCCAAATTGGCCAGCCAATAGCCACCCACGCCCCGGGTGCCCAGGAAGTTGCCGTTGTCGGCATAGGTGGCATCCAGCCGCTGCCCGACGAAGGTCAGCTCCGGCGACAGCATCAGCCCGTCCACCGGCTCCAGCCGCGCCGTGAAGGCCAGGGCATGTTCCGGCCGGCGCAGCAGGCGGATACCCGTGTCGTCGTTGCGGGCGTCGGTCCAGGTCCAGCTCGCCGCCAACTCCACCCCGTCGGCGGGCCGCAGGGCCAGGGTGGCCTCCACCCCCTCGCTGTCCGCCTTGCCCACATTGACCACGGTGCTGGAGAAGTCGGCGTTGTACTGGAAGGTGATCAGGTCCTTGATGTCGTTGCGGAAATAGACCACCCCGGCGCGCACCAGGTCGTCCCGGCCCAGGCCGGCCACATCCGCCTCCACCCCGGCCTCATAGCCGGTGGACTTCTCCGGCCGCAGGTTCGGGTTGCCGACATAGCGGAAGCTGTTGGTGCCGAACCGGTCATACAGGGTCGGCGCCTTGAAGGCGGTGCCCACATTGCCCTTCAGCCGCACCTCACCGCCGCCCGGCAGCTCCGCCACCGCGGCGACCGCGCCCACCCGCCAGGTGGTGCGGCTGCCATAATCGTCCGGCCGGTCATGGCGCACCCCGGCGCTCAAATCCAGGAAGCCGAAGGCCCGCGCCTGCGCCTGGGCGAACAGGGCCAGGCTGTCCGCCCGCTCATCCACGGCAGAGGAGAAAGGCCCGAAGGCGGAGACGGACAGGGTGCTGAACTCCACATCCTCCCGCGTCAGGGTCAGGCCGCCGGTCAGGACGATGTCCCGCAGTTCCGGCGCGCCGGACACGGCCAGGCTGTTCTGCCAGTCGAGCTGGCTGCGGGTGCCCTCATACCGGTCGTCGCTGGTGCCGCTGTCGTTGGCGTCCGGCCGGTCGGTGAAGCTGCGGTCATAGATGGTCTGGCCCACCGCCAAGCGGCTGGTGAGCTGGTTCTTCCACAGGGCCGCCGTACCGGCCACCTGCCAGGTCAGGTTCTCCGACTCGCCCTCATAGTTCGGCTCGTCGCTGGGCACGCTGTCCAGGTCGAACTGGGCATCGCGGTAGCGGACCAGACCCTCAACCGTCCCGAAGCCCAAGGTGTAGACGCCCTTGGCCGTGGCGGTCACAGTCTCCGCCCCGTCCTTGTCGCCGGTGCCGGGGCGGCGCAGGCGCTTGGGCGTGTTGTTCTGCCCGTCCGTGGTCAGCCCTTCCACCGACAGGCCATAGTCCGCCGCCCCCGCGCTGCCATACAGGCCGGCGGTGCCGCGCCAGGTACCGTCGGTACCCACGCCCACATCCACCTCCGGGCTTGCCGGGCTGTCGCCGCCCGCCCGGGTGATCAGGTTCACCACGCCGCCGATGGCGTTGGAGCCGTAAAGGGTGGAGGCGGGGCCGCGCACCACCTCGATCCGCTCGAACCCGCCCAGGGTGTCGTCGCCGAAGTTGAAGGCACCGGCGGCCAGCGACGGGTCGTTGGCGGGCAGCCCGTCCACCAGCACCAGCACATGGTCGCTGTTGGCGCCGCGCAGGAAGACGGACGCGTTGCTGCCGATGCCGCCGCTGCGGACCACGGTCACGCCCGGCAGGGTGGACAGGGCCTCCGGCAGGGTCTGGTAGGCGCGCTCCCCGATCACCTCGCGGGTGACGACATTGACGCTGGCGGGCACCCGTTCCACCGGTGTCGGCACGCGGGTGGCGGTCACCACCACCTCGGCAAGCTGGGTGTCGGCCGGCGACTGGGCCAGGGCGGGAAGGCCCGCCGCAAGGAAGGGCAGGGGGGCAAGCTTAAGGAAAGACTTTGGTGTCATGACGTCCGCGCATTGTCCGGCCGGACGTCGCCTGTTCCCAGCGGTCCGGCCCGTGGTGGGCGGGCCGCCGCGGATGGACCGCGCACGCCACCGGCGGCGCCGGGCATGGTCCCGGTACCGTGATCGGTGAACTGCACGGGCACTCAGAGGATGCAAGGCACGCCTCCGTCCACGGCAACCCAACGGGCACGTCACCGCAAAACGGAAGCAACCGTCCCACCAGGGCACCCCGCCCAGTGGCTGCGTGACGCTTCGCGCCGGCAGGTCTCCTGGCTTCCGGGTCATCGCCGCCGCCCAGCCTTCCCAGACGTCGCCGTCCAGTGGCATGCCGCCGGCCCTTTGGCAGGGCAAGCGGGGGCGTTGGCTCTCCGGTCACAGTTGCGGGGGCAGCCGCGGCGTCGGCCCATGGCCCTTTCAGGCCCGGACCTCACCGCGTTCCCTTTTCACCCTGTCGAGGGACCGACGCGGGGGAAACATTACCGCCCGTGGGGCCGCTGCATCAAGCCTCGCTCATAGACGCGGCAAGCATCGAAGCCATGCGGGCTGGATCGGCCCCGGCGGCAGGATTATCCTTGCCGGATGGACGGAAGCCCCAGGATCGGCATCACCGGCAGCGCCGGGACCGGCAAGACCACATTGGCGGAAGCGCTGGCAGGGGCGCTGGGCGTGCCCCTGGTGCCAGAGGCGATGCGGGCGCTGCTGAAGGCCGGCTTCGACTTCCACAGCCTGACGCGGGAGGGGCACCGGGCCCTGATCCGTCAACAGGCGGACGACCTGGCCGCCGTCCTGGCCCGGGACAAGGGCGGCCTGGTCACCGACCGCACGCCCCTGGACTTCGCCGCCTTCTGGCTGGCCAATGGCTACCAGGTGGATGATGAGCCGGGCACGGAGGCGCTGCTGGCCCGCGCCGTGGCGGCCATGGCCGACTTCACGCTGGTGGTGGTGACCCCCTGGGGGGAACTGCCCCTGGGCGACGACGGCGTGCGCAGCCGCAACCCCTGGCACCAGCTCCAGTTCCAGGAACTGGTCGAGGGCCTGTGCCGCCGCTGGCTGCCCCCCGACCGCCTGCTGTTCCTGCCGCCGGGGAACATGGGGGTGGAGCGCCGCCGGGATTTGGTCCTGGGGCGGTTGGGGGGTGGTGTCGGGGTTCCCGTTGGTCACCCCGACCTACGAAGCCCTGTAGGTCGCGGGTGAGCGCCAGCGAACCCCGACATTCAGGGCAGCCCCGACAATTCCAGGCTCAGATGCCTTGCCCCGCCATGTACCCGCGCCGCGCGTCCTGCGGGCTGAAGCGGGGATCGCTGCTATGGGTGTTGCGGCCGGCGGAGGCCTTCTGGGCGGCGCTGCCGTCGGGGCGCGCGCGTTGCCATTCCCGGGCGCGCAGGTCGTCGGCGCCCTGCCGGTTGCCGGCGCTGGTGGCACCCATGGGGGTGGGGGCGTGACGGCGGGCCTGGCGCCATTCGCGCTCGGACAGGTCGGCCCGGCCCTGGGCGGGGGAGCGGTCATCAAGATGCATGGTCGTATCCTCCTGGTCGTCATCCATTACCCAGGCACCTGCCCGCGTGCGGCGGCCGCCCGAGTTGCCTTCGTCCATCCCGTGTCCCCCGCCGAAGGCGGAGGCCAGGTCGCCCGGGTGTCCCTTGGGCTCCCTGTCGGTCAGCAGCGCCGCGCCCAAGGCGAACAGGCCATAACCCGCCATAACCCCGCGCACAGCATCCGGCTCGTCATCCATCATCCAGGCCGCGGCCAGGAAGGCTGCGCCCTCCAGCGCGTCCACGGCCAAGTGCTGCTTCATGGACAGGAGAGGATAGGCCCCCAGCTCATAATCTGTCAGGTGGGCATAGGCGGTGGACAGGACCGCGGCACCATCCATCACGCGGGTAGCGGTGCGGTCCCAGCCCAGCAGCCGGGGCGTGGCAAACAGGGCGGCGGAGACGGCGTAATCGATGATTCCGTGGGTGCGGGTCGATATCATGGGGGCTCTCCTCCATCGGGTTCCGCCACCAGAACAGCCCGCGCGCCCCACGGTTGCGCCCACAGCCCAGGCATTTACAGGCGCGTTACACCTCCCGCGTTGATTGTTACGGGCCCATGGCGATGCTCTGCACCCGGATGGTCTCAAGCCCAGGGGTCCAGGGATGCGTGCGCTGAGGTTGTTGTTGCTGGCCGCCTGCGGGATGGCGCTCAGCGGGTGTCTGGTGGTGGACGCGCTGCGGATGCAGCGGGCGCAGGAGGCCGCACCCCACCAGGTCGCCGCCGCCCTGCCGGTGGAGCTGCCCTTCCAGGACCGGGACGGGCTGGTCATCATCCCCGGGACCGTCAATGGCAAGGCGACCCTGGACTTCGTCCTGGACACGGGTGCCCCGGTCACCGTGCTGCTGGATGGCGGTGAGCCCACGGCCCCGCTGGCCCTGGACCTCAGCAAGGCGGAAAAGCTGGGCGACAGTCCCGCCAGCCCGGTCGGCTCCATCCTGTTCGGATTCGGCCTGGATTTCGGGCCCATCGCCATCCGCGACCTGCCCCTGGTGGGCGTGCCCCTGGGCTCCATGCCTTGCCAGGACCGGTTCCACAAGCTGGGTTTCCGCGGCGTCATCGGCATGGACCTGTTCCGCCGCTTCGTGGTGGAGGTGGATTTCGACGCCAACCGCCTGCGTCTGCACGATCCCGCCAGCTACCGCTACGACCGGGGCGGCACCGTCCTGCCCCTGACCTTCCATGACCGGCACATCTATGTAGACGGCGGCGTCACCCTGCCCGACGGCACCGCCGTGCCTGGCCGCTTCCACGTGGACACCGGCAAGAATTCCGGCCTGATGCTGCTGGCCGGCAAGGCACCGGGGCTGGTGATGCCGGCGGAGGGGCGATCCCGCACCGCCTGCCTCGTCAACGGCACCATCGACCAGCGGGAGGGCGCGCCCGTCACCCTGGCCCTGGGCGGGGAACGCGCGACCGGCGAGACGCCCTTGTATGAGGGTTCGGGCCGCATGGACCAGGGCGACTCCATCGGCACAGTGGGCATGGGCACCCTGCGCCGCTGGAACCTGGTAATCGACTATCCCGGCAAGCGCCTGATCCTGGAGCCGCGCAAGGCCCGGTAGAGCAAACGGGCCCCTTGATCGCGCCACGCTTAATGTTAGAGTATGTGGCAGGCGACAGGACGGGGCGGGTCATGAGCTTCCCAAAGGATGAGGTCCTGGCAAAGCTTGACGTGCTGATTTCCATGGTCAGCCGGCAGGAGAAAGTGCAGGCGGAGCATTCGGCCACGCTTGCCTCCCTGGGCGACCGCTTGACCCGGATCGAGACCAACATGACCCATTACCCGAACCCGCGGGAGTTCTTCGAGCTGAGCGGGCGGGTGGATGAGATCAGCCGCCGCCTGCCCACGACCCTGGCCTATGCCCCGCCCGCGGGCCGTGCTACGAAGCCCGGCGCCGAATAGGCCCGACCGCTTCTTCGCCAGGGGTTTCCCATGTCCGCCGCTGAGTCTGGCGCCGCGTCCGACGCTGTCCTCGTCACCGGCACCGGAACCCCCGTCGCCACCGTCACCCTGAACCGGCCAGAGGTGCACAACGCCTTCAACGACGGGGTCATCGCCGAGCTGACGGCCGCTTTCCAGGCCTTGGGGGCCGACCCGGCCGTGCGGGTCGTCCTGCTGCGGGGCAACGGGCCCAGCTTCTCCGCCGGCGGGGACCTGAATTGGATGCGCCGGATGGCCGGCTATACCGTGGAGCAGAACCGGGAGGACGCACTGGGCCTCGCCCGCATGCTGCGCACCCTGAACGAGCTGCCGAAACCCACCGTCGCCGTGATCCATGGCAACGCCTTCGCCGGCGCCTGCGGGCTGGTCAGCGCCTGCGACATCGCCCTGGCCGCCGACCATGTGCAGTTCGCCCTGACGGAGGTGCGGCTGGGCCTGATCCCGGCCACCATCGGCCCCTATGTGGCCGCCGCCATAGGCCCCCGCGCCTGCCGCCGCTACTTCCTGACGGCGGAGCGCTTTGGCGCGGCCGACGCCCTGCGCTTGGGATTGGTGCATGAGGTGCTGCCCGCCGACGGGCTGGAGCCGGCGGTGCAGAAGCTGGTGGGCCATCTGCTGGCCGGCGGGCCCAACGCCCTGGCGGAGAGCAAGCGCCTGGTCCGCGACATCGCCTTCCGCCCCTTGGACGACGCCCTGATGGCCGACACCGCCGACCGCATCGCCGCCGCCCGGGCCAGCGACGAGGGGCGGGAAGGGGTGTCCAGCTTCCTGGAGAAGCGCAAGCCGAACTGGGTCCGGTCCTGACCCACATCAAGGCGCGCCGGGCACCCCGTGCCTAGGTTCGGTGGTCCAACCGTTCCGGGACCGCCATGCCCCATACCGCCCGCCGCCGCGTCCACCACACCCTGCCGGCGATGCTCTTCACCGTGTCCCTGCTGGGGCTGGAGGCGTTGAGCATCGAGGCGGTGGCCGGCTGGCTCGTCCTTTCGGTGCTGGGCTCCGTGGCCGTGGTGGTGGCCGCCTTCCACCGGCTCTTCCCCGGCAGCCGCTTCTTCACCGTCGCGCTCGCCAACTTCATCGGCATCTACGCCTGCATCTTCATCTTCTTCGTGGAGGCCAACTTCGCCGCCGTGTCGGCGCCGGTGCTCTCCATCGGCTTCATGCTGCCCCTGGCCGCCTTCCTGGCCGGGGCGCTGCGGGTGCGGGCGGACATCCGCGCCGTGGTGCTGGAAGAGGGGCGGCGCCTGGACAACAAGTTCGGCCGCGCCTTCGTCTGGCTGGTGCCGGTGGGGATGATCGGGCTCGCCACCTTCCTGGTGCCGCAGGGCTGGACGGCCAAGGGGATCAGCGACTGGTTCCTGGCCTCCATGGCCGGCATCTCCCTCATCGTCCTGTTCGCCAGCAAGGACGTAGCGGTGCTGCTGCTGGACACGGGCCTTCTGTTCGAGGAGTTCTTCGAGCAGGTGGCAAGGCTGGTGGAGCCGGCCTTCGCCTTCTTCACCTTCTATTCCCTGCTGGTGATCGTCTTCGCCAGCCTCTACACGGTGCTGGACCGCTTCTCCGCCGGCAGCCACTTCATTGTCCATGGCCAGGGCCGGGACATCAGCTTCGGGGAGGCGCTGTATTTCTCCGTCATCACCCTGTCCACCGTCGGCTATGGCGACATCATGCCGGTGACCGACGTGGTCCGCCTGCTGGTGGCGGGGGAGGTGGTGGCCGGGGTCCTGCTGCTGCTGTTCGGCTTCAACGCCATCTTCAGCTTCTCCAGTGAGCGCCAGCGCCACCGCGCGGACCACCACGCCCATCCCCACGCGCCCGTGGCCCATGACCGGCCGCCCCACCCGCGCCAACGCCCCGGGCATTGATCCACGGTTCCCGCACCCATCCATCTTGCAGCCGAACCGCTTCTCCCGGCACAAAGCGGCATCCCGACGCCGCAGGACAGTAACCCCATGCCTGACGCCCACAGCCACGCCCTCCCCTTCGTCCAGGAAACGCTGCTGTTCCTGGGCGCGGCGGTGCTGGCCATCCTGGTCCTGCACCGGCTGCGGGTCAGCCCGGTGCTGGGCTACCTCGCCGCCGGCGTCGCCCTGGGCCCCTCCGGCTTCGGCCTGGTCACGGCGGTGGAGGAGATCCGCGCCTTCGCCGAGTTGGGCGTGGTCTTCCTGCTGTTCGTCATCGGGCTGGAGCTGTCCATCGACCGGCTGACGGCCATGCGCAAATGGGTCTTCGGCCTGGGCACGACCCAGGTGGTGCTGAGCGCCATCGTCATCGGCGCCATCGCCTATGGCTTCGGCAACCCGGCCCCCGCCGCGGCGATCCTGGGGGCCTGCCTCGCCCTCTCCTCCACCGCCGTGGTGGTGCAGTTGCTGGTGGAGCGGGGGCAGGTGGCATCCCCCACCGGCCGGGTGACCTTCGCCGTGCTGCTGTTCCAGGACCTGGCCGTGGTGCCGATCCTGCTGATGGTCTCCGTCCTGTCGGACCCGGGTGAACAGCCCCTGGCCCTCACCCTGGCGTTCGCCCTGGGCAAGGCGGTGCTGGCCGTGGTCGTCATCCTCCTCGTGGGCCGTTTCACCCTGGGGCCCCTGCTGCGCCATGTGGCCAGCACCCGCAGCACCGAGCTGTTCACCGCCACCGCCCTGCTGATCGTGCTGGGCACCGGCTGGGCCACCAGCCAGGGCGGCCTCTCCGCGGCCCTCGGCGCCTTCCTGGCCGGGCTGGTCCTGGCGGGGACAGAGTTCCGCCACCAGGTCGAAAGCGACATCCAGCCCTTCAAGGGCCTGCTGCTGGGCCTGTTCTTCCTGTCCGTGGGCCTTGGGATCGACCTCAGCCTGATCTATGGCCAGCTCGGCTGGATCCTCGCCTCCGTCGTCGGCCTCATGGCCATCAAGGCGGCCATCGCCGGGGGGCTGGCGCTGGCATTCGGCGCCCCGCGGGACGTGGCCATCCGCAGCGGCCTGCTGCTGGGCGAAGGGGGGGAATTCGCCTTCGTCGTCATCGGCGTCGCCCTTTCCGCCGCCCTGATGCCCACCGACATGGGCCAGTTCATGTTCGCCGTGGTGGGCCTGTCCATGATGGTCACGCCGTTCCTGCCCGCCCTGGCGGAAAGGCTGGTCGCCCTGTTCCCGGTCGCTGCCCCCGAATCGCCCCAGGCCGCCGGGCCGGGGGAGCTGGCCAACCATGTCATCGTCTGCGGCTATGGCCGGGTCGGCCGCACCGTGGCCCAGCTCCTCGCCGGCCAGCAGGTGCCCTTCGTCGCCCTGGACATGAACCCGGAGCTGGTTCGGTCCCTCCGTGCCGAAGGCCACCCCATCCATTACGGCGACAGCAGCAAGCCCGACGTCTTGAAGCATTTGGGCGCCGACCGCGCCACGGCCATCATCGTCACGCTGGACGTTCCCGCGGCGGCTGAGCGCAGCATCGCCGCCATCCGCCACCACTGGCCGGACCTGAAGATCTTCGCCCGCTCCCGCGACCGCCACCACGCGGCCGAGCTGCTGGCCATGGGCGTCACCGCCGTGGTGCCGGAAACGTTCGAGAGCAGCCTGACCCTGGCCCGGGGCGCCTTGGAGGCGCTGGGGGTGCCCACCATGGCCGTCGAAGAACTGGTGACGCGCTACCGGGAATCGGATACGTCAGCACCACTGACCCGGACGGGTCCAAGCAGGACCGGGAAGACGGCCTGACCAGGTGGTGTGTGGGGGAGGGATCATGTTCCAGAAGCTCTTGGTGGCGAACCGGGGGGAGATCGCCTGTCGCGTGATCCGCACGGCCCGGCGCATGGGCCTGAAGACCGTGGCCGTCTATTCCGACGCCGATGCCGGCGCCCTGCACGTCGCCCTGGCGGATGAGGCCGTCCGCCTCGGCCCCGCCCCCGCCCGCGACTCGTACCTGCGCGCCGACGCGATCATCCAGGCCTGCAAGGCCACCGGGGCGGAGGCCGTCCACCCCGGCTACGGCTTCCTGTCGGAAAACGCGGCCTTCGCCGACGCCTGCGCCCAGGCCTGCCTGACCTTCGTCGGCCCCCCGGCCAGCGCCATCCGCGCCATGGGCGGCAAGTCGGAGGCCAAGGCCCTGATGGAGCGGGCCGGCGTCCCCCTCGTCCCCGGCTACCACGGGGAGGACCAGGACGAATCGCTGCTGGCGCGAGAGGCCACGCGCATCGGCTATCCCGTCCTGATCAAGGCCAGCGCCGGCGGCGGCGGCAAGGGCATGAAGGTCGCCACCGGACCGGAGGAGTTCCCCGCCCAGCTCGCCAGCGCCAAGCGGGAGGCCAAGGCCAGCTTCGGCGACGACCGGGTGCTGGTCGAGCGCTACCTGGCCCGGCCTCGCCATGTGGAGATCCAGGTCTTCGCCGACACCCACGGCAACTGCGTCTACCTGTTCGAGCGCGACTGCTCCATCCAGCGCCGCCACCAGAAGGTGGTGGAGGAGGCGCCGGCCCCGCGCATGGACCCCGCCATCCGCCAACGCATGGGCCAGGCCGCTGTGGCCGCCGCCCAGGCCATCGGCTATGTGGGCGCCGGCACGGTGGAGTTCCTGCTGGACACCGACGGCTCCTTCTTCTTCATGGAGATGAACACGCGCCTGCAGGTGGAGCACCCGGTGACGGAGCTGGTCACCGGCCAGGACCTTGTCGAGTGGCAGCTCCGCGTCGCTTCCGGCCAGCGCTTGCCCCTGTTGCAGGATGAGCTGCGCCTGAACGGCCACGCCATCGAGGTGCGGCTGTACGCGGAGGACCCGGCCAAGGGCTTCCTGCCGCAGACCGGTACCCTGCGGCACCTGCGCTTCCCGCCCGCCGGCCCCCATGTGCGGGTGGACACGGGCGTGCGCGCGGGCGACGCCATCTCCATCCACTATGACCCGATGATCGCCAAGCTGATCGTCTGGGACGAGGACCGGGATGCCGCCGTCCGCCGCCTGCGCGGAGCCTTGGGCGGCACGCAGGTCGCCGGGCTGAACGCCAACGTGGCTTTCCTCTCCGCCATCGCCGCCCACCCGGCCTTCCTGGCCGCCGACCTGGACACCCGCTTCATCGAGCGGCACGAGGCCGACCTGCTGCCCCCCGCGCAGGAAGCCCCGGAGCGCGCCCAGGTTCTCGCCGCCCTCGGCCTGCTGCTGCACCGGGCGGGGGAGGCGCGGGCCAAGGCGCTCACCAGCGCCGACCCCTGGAACCCCTGGGGCCGGTCCGACGGCTGGCGCCTGAACGATGAGGCGCACGATGCGGTCACCCTGCGGGAGCCGGGCGGGGCGGAGCATGTGCTCAAGCTCACCTACCGCCGCGACGGCTACCATTTCGACGCCCGCGGCGGGCACCACGTCGGCAACGGCAAGCTGGCCGACGACGGCACCCTCACCGCCACCCTGGACGGCTTCGCCGCCACCGCCACCTGGGTGAAGTCCGGGCCGGAGCTGGTGCTGTTCCTCGACGGCGCCACCCACCGCTTCCAGGTGGTGGAGCCGCTGGCCACCGCCGCGGCCGACACCGGCGCCGCCGGCAAGCTCACCGCCCCCATGCCCGGCAAGGTCATCGCCCTGCTGGTGGCCGAAGGTGCCGCCGTGGAGAAGGGCGCCCCCGTGGTGGTGCTGGAAGCCATGAAGATGGAACACACCCTGAAGGCCCCCGCCGCCGGCACGGTGACCAAGCACCGCTACCAGGTGGGCGACCAGGTGCCGGAGGGGGTGGAACTGGTGGGCTTCGAGGCCGCGCCATGACCACGATCCGCATCGTCGAGGTCGGCCCCCGCGACGGCCTGCAGAACGAGAAGCAGCCGATCCCCGTGGCGACGAAGGTGGAGCTGGTGGACCGCCTCTCCGCCACCGGCCTGCGCTCCATCGAGGCCGGCGCCTTCGTCAGCCCCAAATGGGTCCCGCAGATGGCGGGCTCGGCGGAGGTGATGGCCGGGATCACACGGCATCCCGGCGTCGCCTACCCCGTGCTGGTCCCCAACGCCCAGGGGCTGGAGGCCGCGCTCGCCGCTGGCGCGACGGAGGTGGCCGTATTCGGCGCGGCCTCCGAGTCCTTCAGTCAGAAGAACATCAACTGCTCCATCGCGGAGAGCCTGGAGCGATTCCGCCCGGTGGCGGAACGGGCCCTGGCCGCGGGCGTCCGGGTGCGCGGCTATGTCTCCTGCGTCCTGGGCTGCCCCTATGAGGGGGCGGTGGACCCGGGGAAGGTGGCGGAGGTCGCGGCCGCCCTGGTCGCTATGGGCTGCTATGAGGTCTCGCTCGGCGACACCATCGGCGTCGGCACCCCGGCCAAGGCGCGCGCCATGGTGCGGCGGGTGGTGCTGGACGTGCCGGCCGACCGGCTCGCTCTGCATTTCCACGACACCTATGGCCAGGCCGTGGCCAACATCCTGGCCTGCCTGGAAGAAGGGGTGACGGTGGTGGACAGCGCCGTCGCCGGCCTGGGCGGCTGCCCCTACGCCAAGGGCGCCAGCGGCAACGTGGCGACGGAAGACGTGCTCTACCTGCTGCACGGGCTGGGGCTGGAAACGGGCGTGGACCTGGACGCGGTGGCCCGGGTCGGCGGCTGGATTTCCGAGATCCTTGGTCGCCCCACGGGCAGCAAGGTGGGTCGTGCCCTGATGGCCAAGGCCGGGCAGGCCTGACCGGAACCATCACGGCTGCGACCGCGCCAGCGGATGGGGAACGCGCGCTTTGCGCAGTAATGCCGCCGTCACTCGACAAATGGGGCCGGCTCGTACTACTTTCGCGCAGAGTTCGTTGGCGCGGAGCAGGTCGTGAGTCGGTCCATCGAGGGCGTCTCCAACTGGATGCACATGTTCCGCTGGATCGTGAAGCTGATCCGCGACGAATACGGCGTGGACGAAAAGGTCCTCAACCGCACCGCCATGCTGGAAACCGACTGCGGCCTTTCCATCGAACAGGTGGAAGAGGTGCTGGACGCCATCGCCGACAGCTTTTCCATCCGCTTCCCGCCCGGCACCCTGGATGAGGTGCTGAAGCTGGAGGAGTTGTGCATGCTGGCCGCCTGGCTGAAGGGCCTGTTCAAGAAGCCCGAATTCATCTCCGCCGGGTTCGAGGCCCAGTGCCGCGGCATGAACGCCACTGCGGGGGCGTGATACCCTTGTCCTCAGGCGCTCCCGGTACGGGGGCAGGGGGAGGGGCCTCCGCCGCAGTCGCGCTGCCGACGGGACCGCTTTCCATCCCCCTCTTCCCGCTGGACCGGGGCTTTACGGCGGCGTAAGCGGTGCCACTTTCCCTGCACCGCAGCCGAAGCAGCATACCCGGACATGACCATCCATCTCCTCCGCCTCGCCGTCGGCGCCGAAAGCCTGGAGTCCATGCGGGCTTGGCGGGCCGAGCACCAGATCGACTGGCAGGGGCGCCGCGTCGTCCCGACCTACACCAAGCGCCCGCCCAATCGGCAGGCGGAGCTGCTGGACGGCGGCTGCATCTATTGGGTGGTCAAGGGAGTGATCCGCTGCCGTCAGCCCTTCGCGGGCTTCGACATGGTGGCCGATACGGACGGCACCTCCTATTGCCGCATGCTGATGGACCCGGAGCTGATCGAGACGGCACCCGTGCCCAAGCGCCCCTTCCAGGGCTGGCGCTACCTGCGGCCAGAGGATGCCCCACCCGACTTGGGCCAGGGCGGGGGAGGGGACGAGCTGCCCGCCCACCTGCTGGCCGAACTTCGGGAACTGGGATTGGCATGATTGGCGCCCGCGAAGAAAATTCCGCGTCGCACAAAAATCCTGTTGACGGTGATTGGGGT
>MOEB01000209.1 GCA_001939945.1 Aerophototrophica crusticola
ACTCAGCGCCGACCTGGAGGGCCGCGACCTCACGGACGCGCTGGTCATCGCCATCAGCCAGTCCGGCACCACCACCGACACCAACCGCACGGTGGACCTGGCCCGGGCGGCGGGCGCCTTCGTGCACGCCATCGTGAACCGGCGCAACAGCCCGCTGGCCATGAAGTCCGACAGCACGCTGTTCACCAGCGACGGCCGCGACATCGAGATGGCGGTGGCCTCCACCAAGGCCTTCTACGCCCAGGTGGCGGCGGGCAAGCTCACCGCCCTGTGCCTGGCCGACGCGCTGGGCACCCTGCCGCCTGCCCAGGTGCATGACGAGCTGGTGGCCCTGGAGGGCCTGCCCGCCCGCATCCAGGAGGTGCTGGACGGGGAGGCGGAGGTCGCCGCGGTGGCGGAGCGCTACGCCCCCTACGCCCGGCACTGGGCGGTGGTGGGCAACGGCGCCAACAAGGTGGCGGCGGAGGAGGTGCGGATCAAGCTGTCGGAGCTCTGCTACAAGTCCATCCCGGTGGACTTCACCGAGGACAAGAAGCACATCGACCTGTCCACCGAGCCCCTGACCCTGGTCATCGCCAACGACCTGCCGGCGGCACTGGCCCAGGACACGGCCAAGGAGGTGGCGATCTTCAAGGCGCACGCCGGCAGCCCCATCGTCATCGCGGCCAAGGGCGAGGGCTGCTTCGACGCCTATGCCGAGGCGGTCATCAAGGTGCCGTCGGCGGGGGCAGGGCTGGACATGGTGCTGGCCACCGTGGCGGGCCACCTGTTCGGCTTCCACGCGGCCAAGGCCATCGACCGGCAGTCCGGTCCGTTCCGGGAGCTGGGGGCGGCGCTGGAGGCGGCGCTGGTGTCGGGCACGCGGGAGCTGTCGGCCCCGGCGGGGCTGGCGCGGGGCGCGCTGGCGCGGGTGTCGCACGGGATGATGGACGCCTGCCTGCCGCCGCGGGCGGTGGCGAAACTGGCGGCGCTGGAGGGGGCGCTGCGGGAGCCGCCGGCGGACCCGGTGGCGCTGCGGGGCGCGCTGGAGGGGGGCGTGGTGCTGGCGCGCCAGCTGGCGGAGGAGACGAGCCGTCCGGTGGACACGATCCGGCACCAGGCCAAGACGGTGACGGTGGGCATCAGCCG
>MOEB01000210.1 GCA_001939945.1 Aerophototrophica crusticola
TCGGCGACGGCCTGCAGGCCCGTGCCCGACAGCAGCCTCTCCAGCGCCTCCGCCGGGGTGTGGCTGCCGGACAGGCCGGCGCTGTCCCGCCCGCGCACCAGCGCCGGGTCCGCGGTGACCACCAGCCCCGCCTGCTGCCCCAGCCGCGCCACGGCCCCGCCCAGCGACCCCGCGGGGACCTGGAACTCCCGCGCGCCCGCCGTACCCTGGGCCATCGCCAGGGGGGAGGCCCCCGCCATCGCCAACACCGCCAGACCGGCCACGCCCAGGGCCGCCTTGCTCAACCTCGCCACCATGACTNTGTGGGACGGGCGGGGCGGGAAAAGGGGACACGGAAAAATCCCACGGACCTCAGCGCGGGGCCACGGACACCACCTGCCCCGCCGCGTCCCGCCCCAGGCGCAGGCCCAGGGTGGCGGCCAGGGCCTCCAGCGCCCGGTCGGTGTCCGCCAGGGGGAAGCTGCCGGTGACGCGCAGGCCGGCCAGGGCCGCCGGGTCGCGGCGCAGCGGGCGGGCGCGGTAGCGGTCCAGCTCCGCCAGCACCGCCGCCAGCGGCTGGTCGTCCGCCACCAGCCAGCCCGTGGCCCAGGCGGTGGCCACGGCGGCGTCGGTGGCCGGGAGGCGCGTCGCCGTGCCCCGGGCAAGCCGCGCCCGTTCCCCCGCCGACAGCTCCAGGCAGCGGGCCGCGGCCGCGCCCGCCGGGCAGACCCGCACGCGGGAGGAGACGACCGTCACCACCGTGCCGCCCCCGTCCAGCCGCACGGCATAGGCGGTGCCCAGGGCCGTGGCGGTGCCGTCCGCCGTGCGCACGGTGAAGGGCCTTGCCGGGTCGCGGGCCACCCGGGCCAGCACCTGGCCCCGGAACAGGGTGACCTCCCGCGTCGCGCCGTCCAGCGCCACGTCCACCGCGCTGCCCGTGTCCAGCGCCAGGGACGACCCGTCCGCTAGGGCGACGGACCGCACCTCCCCCACCGCGGTGCGGTGGTCCGGGACCAGGGCGCGGAGCTGCGGTACCCCGGACAGGGCCCAGCCCAGCCCCACGGCCAGGCAAAGCCCGCCCAGCGCCGCTGCGGCAGCCGCGGGGCGGCGGCCGCGCGGC
>MOEB01000211.1 GCA_001939945.1 Aerophototrophica crusticola
GGCATGCGGCACCCCGGGCCTGCCGCGGCCGGGGCGGCGCGGGGCCACATGGACAACCAGGGCGCCGCGGCGTAGCCTCCGCACAGCCCACACGCGAGCGGGGACCAACGCCTGCCATGACCGATCCCGAGCCCACCCGCGGCACCGGCCGGCCCAACGCCCCGGCGGACCCCGCCGTCCTGGCGCGCCTGGTCGAGAGCGAGCGGCGGCTGGCCGCGCTCCTCGACAACGCCACCGTCGCGGTCGTCTTCATGGACGCGCGCCAGCACTGCGCCTACATGAACCGGGCTGCCGAGCGGCTCACGGGGTACACGCTCGCGGAGGTGCTGGCCCTGGACAGGCCCATCCACGACATCGTCCACCACACCCGCCCGGACGGGAGCCGCTTCCCCCTGTCGGAATGCCCGATCGACCGCGCCTTCCCCGCCAACGACCGCGAGCAGGGCGAGGAGGTGTTCGTCCACAAGGACGGCAGCTTCTACCCGGTGGCCTTCACCGCGAGCCCGGTGCGCGACGCCGACGCCAACGTGGTCGGCACCGTCGTGGAACTGCGCGACATCCGCGGGGAGAGGGCGGCCCGCGAGCGGCAGGCCCTCCTCGTGGGCGAGCTGGGCCACCGGGTCAAGAACACGCTGGCCGCCGTCCAGTCCGTCGCCAGGCAGACCTTCGGCGCCCCCGCCCATGCCGGGGCCCTCGCCCGCTTCGAGGCCAGGCTGCTCGCGATGGCCCAGGCGCACGACGCCCTCACCGGCGAGGGCTGGGCCGGCGCCGGCCTGCGGGCCGTGGTGGCGGCGGCGGTGCGACCCTTCTCCGGGGACGACCCCGGCCGCGTCGCCCTGCGGGGCGACGACGCCGTGGTGGGGGCCAGGTTCGCGGTGGTCCTCTCCATGGTGGCCCACGAGCTGGCCACCAACGCCGCCAAGCACGGGGCCCTGTCCACGCCGGGCGGCCGGGTGGGCGTG
>MOEB01000212.1 GCA_001939945.1 Aerophototrophica crusticola
GGCCCGGTCGCGGCGGGGCCTGCGGGGCCTCGCCCTGGTGGACCTGGACATCGCCGCCGACGTGGAGCGCCACCGCCATGGCGGGGACGCCTTCCGCCGGCGCTGCCGGGACCGCCTCGCCAGGGCCGTCGCGGCGGCCGAGGACGCCGCGGACGGGGCCGGCCTGCACCTGGCGATGCATTACGAGGAAGGCAGCGTGCCGGGCATCCTGGCCAGGCTGCGCGGCGGGCGCGACCTGCTCGTGCTGCCCGCCCGGGGGTGGTTCGACCATGGCGCGGAGATACCGCCCGGCTGCTATTCCTGGCACCCGGACGGGCTGTTGCGGCTCCAGGCCTGCGGGACCGGTCCCATGCTGCTGGTGGGGGGCGACGCCGCCCCCGTGGGACGGGTGCTCGTCGCCGACGACGGGTCGGCGAGGCTGCCCGGGCTGGTGGGCTGGATGCTGCTCCACGGGTTGTGGCCGGGGGCGGAGCTGGCCTTCCTTCCCGCCCGGGGCACGCCGGCGGAGGACCCGGCCCGCCGGGAGCGCCTCGGCTCCCTGGCCAACGCGGGCGGGAGGCGGTGGTCGTGGCTCCCCCCCGCGGCCCCGCGGGCGGGCGGGCCGCTGTACCCCGACCTGCGGGGATGCGGCGCGCTGGTGCTGCCGGGCGCGCCCTGCCCGCCCCGCACCGACTGGTACGGCTGTTTCTGGCTGGACCGGCTGTCGCCGGGCTGGCGCGGCCGGGTGCTGTTGCCCTAGCCTGCGGCAGGCGACACCCCGGAGGAGACCCATGCCGGCAGAGACCCAGCAGCACCCGGGCCTGGCGCCGCGGTCCTGGCCGCTGACGGCCAAGGTGCCCCTGCTCTCCGCCGCCATGATCTTCGTGGTGGCCCTGGTGACGACGCAGGTGGCGCTGCGCTGGGCCGGGCGGCAGGGCGACGCGCTGCTGGCGCGGCTGGGGGCGGTCTATGTCGACGGCGTGTCGGGCGCCGCGGCGGCCTATGCCGCGGCGGGCGACCAGGCCGCGGTGGCG
>MOEB01000213.1 GCA_001939945.1 Aerophototrophica crusticola
CGGAGGTCAGGGCGTCGAACACGTCCGCCACGGCCACGATGCGCGCCTCCAGCGGGATCGCCGCGCCGGAGAGGCCCCGGGGGTAGCCCCCGCCGTCCCAGCGCTCGTGGTGGGCGGCGGCGACCCGCTCCGCCATCCGGACCAGGTCGGACTCGCTGCCCGCCAGGATCCGTGCCCCGAGCTCGGCGTGCCGCCGCATCACCGCCGTCTCCGCCGCGTCGAGCCGGCCCGGCTTGAGCAGGATGTGGTCGGGCACCGCCACCTTGCCCACGTCGTGCATCGGCGCGGCGGCGAGCAGCATCTCCTGGTACGCCCCGTCCAGCCCCAGCCCCCGCGCGACGAGGCGGGCGTAGAGGGCCATGCGGACCACGTGGGCGCCCGTCTCCGGGTCGCGGTGCTCCACGGCCCCGGCCAGGCGCGCCACCAGCTCCCGCTCCCGGGCCCGCACCGTCGCCGTCGCGGCGGCGACCTCGGCGGCGAGGCGCCCCGCCTGCCCGGCCACGGCCAGGTGGGCGCGCCGCAGGTCCCGCATGTTGCGCAGCCGCAGCCGCACCTCCGCCGGGTGCAGCGGGCGGGACAGGAAGTCGTTGGCGCCCAGCTCCAGGGCCCGCTGCAGGACCTCCCGGCCCTCGGCGGCGGTGGCCACCAGCACCGGCACGCCCTCCCGGCCCGGCATGGCGCGGAAGGCCCGCAGGAAGCCGGCCCCGTCCAGGCCCGGCATCATCCAGTCCACCGCCACGATGTCGACGGGGTGCCGGGCGCACCAGTCCAGCGCCTCCGCCCCGTCCGCGGCGGCGGCGACCTCCAGCCCGCCCACCTCGGCGGCGATCCCCTCCATCAGCAGCCGGTTCAGGGGCACGTCGTCCACCACCAGCAGGGCCAGGCTCTCCGCCATCTCGTTCCTCGGCTATGTCCTTGCGCATAGATACCCAGCAAGCCCCCCCGCCCATAAGCTATCCGGAAGTCGATAGGCGATGCGCGAGGCCCCCCGCGATGCACACA
>MOEB01000214.1 GCA_001939945.1 Aerophototrophica crusticola
AAAAGTCACTTTCGTGTCGTCACCCCTGCTGGAGAAGCGGCTCTACGAGCTGGCGCGCGCCCATTGCGGCCACCAGGCGGGGTTCCGCATCGGCCTCGACAAGCTGCGCCGGCGCATGGGCTCGGAGATGCCGCTCCGGAACTTCCGCGTCCGCCTGGCCAAGATCGCGGAGCAGAAGGACCCCCAGCCCGAGTACGGCTTCGAGCTGGTGACCCGCGACCCGCCGCCGAGGGACGGCCGGCGCACCAACACGAACCNTCCAGGGTCATGGTGGTGTTTTGGCGCCTGGACCGCTGGCGCGAGTACGACGCCGAGCGCTTCCCGGAAGTCGACGAGATATCCTTCGAGTAGGCCCCGGTCGGGGGGCTCGCCGACAAGCTGGCCGATGCCGCGGTGCAAGGGTAGCATCCCTCCCCTCTCCTGTCGCGCTTGGGCCTGGGTCCACCGGTCCCCTCGCCCGGGTCTCCCCTCGATCGGCGCGTCGACCATCGTCGCCGTGGACGATGGTCGACGCGCCGATCAGCTATGGGGACCTCGAGGATGACGGCCACATCGACCACCCCTGCTCATCCCTCGGCCGCGGGGAAGGGCGTGACCCAGGCCATCTTGGCGCGGCGCATCGACGAGGCCCGCCGCCGGGACATCAGCCGGCTGCATGTCGGGGCCAGCGAGCTCGCGCGGTCCGTGTTCGGGCGCAACGGGTTTCGCGTCACCGGGCGACGCGACTTCGAGGTCCGCGGGGTCCCTATCCACAACTACGCCATGGAACGGGTGCCCCGGGGTTTCCCGGGCACCACGCGTGCCGGGGGACCCCGGGGCCGAGGGGCCCCTCTGGCCGGCTGCCGGCGTGCCAGGGGCCTCCCCTGCCGGGCCCGCCCCGTGCCGTTGCTGGTGGGGAACCATCTCGCATCGGCCACCGCGTCCAGCCACCATGCAGGCGGGGGGCCGCCTTGGGCAGGATTGGCGCCCGGGCGGGCCGCGGTGCCGGGTCAG
>MOEB01000215.1 GCA_001939945.1 Aerophototrophica crusticola
GGCCCGGCGGCGCATCCCCGGCGCGGTGGTGCGCTTCGGGGTGCGCAAGGGGGCCGGCGGCCTGGAGGCGCACGCCTGGCTGCTGCTGGGCGGCACCGACCTGCTCGGCGGCGGCGCGGCGAAGGACGGCTTCGTGCCCCTGGCAGACCTCGGCGGCGGCGCGGGGTGACGCCATGGCAGCCCGCGGGCGGGCAAGCGTGGTGGTGGCCGGCTTCCCTGGCGTGGCCCGTCAGTCCGCCAGGCTCACCAGGCCCTCGCCCACCATGTAGGCAAGGAAGGCCAGCGTGTCGGCTTCCACCTGGGACACGGGCGCGCCATAGGCGCGGGCGAGGTCGTCGCACAGCTNGGCCCCAGATGTCCCTGCCCGTCGCCGCCAGGGCATGGTAGTCGCCCCCGTCCAGGCTCATGAGGACAACCTCGTCCTCGATGTCCGCGGAGAGCACGGACGGGTCGCGGACAACGGTGGATTCCAGACTGACGGGTCTTGTCATACGGGCAGTTCCTTGTGCGGGGCAGTTCCTGGTAATACGGTTTGCTTAGCACGAACAGGCTAAGATTTCCCCAGCGGGCCGGGGGCCGCCCGGCCCGGGGCACCCAGCGGCCCCCGGCCCGACAAGGAGCATGACTTGGTGCGCGGCGCCACCGCCATACGCCCGACGGGGCTTGCCACCCACCCCCTGCTGCTGCGGCAGTGGCTCGCCGCGGCCGAGGCCAGGCTGGCGGCCACGCCGGGCGACCACGCCCTCCGCCGCCGCCGGGCCGACCTGCTGCGGGCCCTGGGGGACCTTGGCGCCGCCAGGGAGGCCTACGCCGCGCTGGCCCTCGTCGACGGGGACCCGGCCGTCCGCGCCGCGGCCGACATCCTGTCCGCGAGGGCCTGTTGCCGGCGCGAGCCGCGGGGGCCGGCCCCCTTCGTGCGCGTCCGCGACGCCCTGGACGACGGGCAGGTCGGCAGGCTGTGGCAGGCGGTG
>MOEB01000216.1 GCA_001939945.1 Aerophototrophica crusticola
CACCCGTCCCCCCGGCCAGGGCCTCGGCCAGGGACCAGGCGGCCCCCTCGCCGCCGGGGACGGGAAGGGCCTGCCCGGGCAGCCGGCCCTGGGCGCACCGGTGCGGGGTGGGCTTGGGCAGGCGGACGACGGCGTAGGCCATGTGGGGGTCTCCAGGTTGCGCGGCGCCGGAACGCCTGCCCGGCTCCCGGGAACCCCGGGGGCCGGGCCTTCGGCGGGGCCGGGCCGGACGGGGGGGACATGCCCGCCATGCCTCCCGCCGACGGCCGCGTCGGGTTGGCGGTGCCCCCGACGTGGGCATGGCGCCTGCCACCGGTGCCGGCAGGGGGGCCAGTCAGCCCCGGGGCCGTCAGTCGGCGCGGTGTGGTCCAGCCCGACAGGTACGAGGCCTGGGTCGCCGCCAGCACCCCTTCCGCACGGAGGTCCAGCGGCGCGCGGTTGACCGGCGGGAGCAGGTCCGGCCTCCCCATCGCCCGGGGCAGGCCGATGGGGACGGCGAGCCGCACCACCGGGCAGGGCAGCACCTCGAAGCCCCCGGCGTCCAGACCGCCCGGGCGGCCTGGAAGCGCAGCGCCGCGGCGCCCGGGTTCAGCACCACCGCGTCGACCCGGCCCGCTGCCAGCATCCGCAGCCAGCCGGTGGGGTCGTTGTCCCCGACCGGCACCATGGCGGCCCGGTATTCGTACCACCAGGGGTCGTGGGCGGCGCCGCCCTGGAAGGCGGCGCGCCTGCCCGCGAGGCCGGCCCGGCCCGCGAAGGGGAAGGAGGCCCCCCGCCGCCGCACCAACACGGAACCTACATGGGCGTAGGCACCGGAGAACGGGAAACCGCGCGCCAGCGCGGCGGGGAAGGGAACGCCCGCCAGCAGGGCAGCGCCGCGCCGCGCCGCCTCAAGGGCGCGTCTCACGGGCCTGGGGCGAAACGCGGCAAGGGCCCGGCCCGCCGGGGGATGGCCGCGGCGCCGTCCACC
>MOEB01000217.1 GCA_001939945.1 Aerophototrophica crusticola
AGGCGAGCATGACGGCAAAGCCCAGGCGGTTGCGGGCCGTCCGTTTTGCCGATACGAGGTCGAGGTCCTCCCGGGACAATGTGTAGTGCCGGACGATCTCCCGCTCGTCCGTGGGAACAGCCAGGAGCCCGGCCCATTGGGCAGGCGTGAGGAGCCGGCGTCGCGCCATCGTCAGCCTCCAGAAGGTTGGTCACCACGATAGCCGCTACCGGTGCCAGCAGGGGTGGCCAGCTTGTCTTGCTGGGGTGTACCCCCGCGGGACGGGGGAGCGAGACGGCGTCCGCCGTCTCAATTGGGTTGTCCGGAGTACCGTGAGACGGCATGGTGGGCGGGTCTAGGCCCTATCGGGACAGAGATGGCCACCTACGGCTACGCGCGCGCCTCCAGCGTCGACCAGGACGTGGGCCTCCAGGAGGCGATGCTGCGCCAGGCCGGCTGCACCGTCGTGCGATCGGAGAAGGCCAGCGGCGGCAGCCGGGCTGGGCGGTCCGAACTCGCGCTGCTGCTGGAGTTCCTGCGCCCCGGCGACACGCTCATGGTGACGCGCGTCGACCGGCTCGCCCGCTCGGTCAAGGACCTGCAGGACATCGTGCATGAGCTGCGCGCCCGCGGCATCGCCCTGAGGGCGACGGAGCAGCCGATCGACACCGGCTCCGCCGCCGGCAAGGCGTTCCTCGACATGTTGGGAGTGTTCGCGGAGTTCGAGACGAATCTCCGACGCGAACGGCAGATGGAGGGTATCCAGGCTGCCAAGGCCAAGGGGACCTACAAGGGACGGCGCCCCGTCATCGACCCGGCACAGGTGCGCCAACTCAAGGCCGACGGGCTCGGTGCCTCCGCCATCGCCAAGCGCCTGGGAATCGCGCGGGCCTCCGTCTATAGGGTGCTCGCGGGCCGCTGAAGGATCGCAGGTTTCACCAATGTTCTGCCGAACCGGACAATAACGTCACTTTCGTGTCGTCACCCC
>MOEB01000022.1 GCA_001939945.1 Aerophototrophica crusticola
TGAGCCCCGCCCGGCCCGTGACGGTGACCGGCCTTCCCGCCCGAGCCGCGCCGGTGAGGATGCCCGGCCGTCCCGGCGGCGGGAGGAGGGTGGTTTCGAGGGGCGTGCGCCCCGGCGTGAGGGTGGTCCCGCTGACGCGCCCAAGCCGGCGCGCCCGGCCCGTGGGGCGAACAGCCGCTCGGCCAAGAGCGGCCCGCGGCCCAGCCGGCCGCAGCCGCCACAGGACAAGGGTCCGGGCGGCTCTGGCCCGACGCGACGCGGACCTGGGGGCAAGGGTGCGGATCGTCGGCGGTAAGCACCGGGGCCGCAGGCTGGAGGCGCCGCCGGGACTGGACGTGCGCCCCACCAGCGACCGCACCCGGGAAAGCCTGTTCAACATCCTGGCCCATGGCGACTGGGCCGCGGACGACGGCGACGTGATCGACGGGGCCGTGGTGCTGGACGCCTTCTGCGGCACCGGGGCCCTGGCGCTGGAGGCCCTGTCCCGTGGTGCGGGCAGCGCCCTGCTGCTGGACCGCTCCCGCGCTTCCCTCGACGCCGCCCGCCGAAATGCCGCCGTCCTGGGGGAAGAGGGGCGCTGCCGCTTCGTCCTGGGCGACGCCACCAAGCCCCAGCCGGCCCCGGCTGCCGCGACCCTGGCCTTCCTGGACCCACCCTACGCCCAGGATTTGGTTCCCGCCGCCCTCACCGCCCTGGCGTCCCGCGGCTGGCTGGCCGCCGGCTGCCTCTGCGTGGCGGAGGTGGGCGAACGCGACCCGCTGGCGGCCCCGGCGGGGTTCGAGTTGCTGGAGGAACGGGCGTACGGGAAGACCCGGGTGGGGTTCCTGCGCCATCTGGGCTGACGGGCCGGCCCGCTGGCGCGGGACCGGCCCTGCCGGACCCCCTTACCCGCCGCTGCCGGTCGTGGTTGCCTGGGCGGTGCGGCTGTCGCCGTCGGCGCAGACGACGCCCACCTTGACCCAGCCGCCATCGGCGCTGGTGGGGGCGTTGCCGCTGTCGGCCACCATCTCCTTGCGGACCACCCAGCGGTCGCCGGCATCCTCGGCCCAGGTGCGGAAGCCCTGGAGCGGGCCGGGTCCTTGCGTCATGCCGAAGGCCAGGGGCGTGGCATAGACCTGGGGCGACTGCCCGGTGGGGCATTCCGGCTTCGGCACCTCGGTGCCCGGCCGCACCCAGTCCAGGATGCGGTAGACGCGGTCCTCCGGCCGGATGGCCACGCCGTCGTCCAGGGCGGACTTGGTGGCGGGGACGCTCGGGTCCGATGCCGGGCCCGTGTCCTGGGCCAGGGCAGGCAAGGCGAGGCCGGCGGCAAGGGCCAGGCCGGCAACCATGGTCTTGATCATTCGGCTGTATCCTCTGTCGTGACAGCCCCCCGACAGCCAACACGCGCAGGGGTGGCAGGGTTCCACGCCAGGGAGGCCAAGGGCGGTGCCGCCCGTTGCCCGAAGGGACGGCCCCGGCTATGCTGGACTCGCCCAAAAGGGCTGCCTCCATCGTCAAAACGACCAAGGAGCCGTCATGACCAGCATCGCCGCCGCACCCGCACCCGCGCCTGCCGCAGAGGCGCGCCGCAGCGAAGTCACCCCCGGCCGGGATCGCCAGGCCCTCGCGTCCGCCATCGCCGACGCGGAGGAGCGCATCCAGGCCCTGCGGGAGAAGATCCCCAAACTGGAGGAAGCGGTCCGCCAAGCCAGGGGGCCGGACGTGCCCAAACTCCAGATGGAGTTGGACAAGGCCCGCCGCGAACTGAAGGCACAGGAAGCCAGGCGCGACCAGTTCAAAGCCCAGCTCGCCGCCGCCGGGGGCAGCGACGCGGACGTGGCCAGGGAGGAGATGAAGCGCCGGCCCGTGGACGCGGCAGGCGATGCGAAGCGGGCCAAGGAGGCGCAGGAGGCCGCCACGGCCAAGAAAGGCCCCAGTGACCCGGTGCAGGGCCGCAAGACCGTCGACATCAAGACCTGAGTCAGCGCCGCCCGAACAGCCGCTCGATGTCGGACAGCTTCAGCTCCACATAGGTGGGGCGGCCGTGGTTGCACTGGCCGCTATGGGGCGTGGCCTCCATCTGGCGGAGGAGGGCGTTCATCTCCTCCATGTTCATGGGCCGGCCGGCGCGGACCGAGCCGTGGCAGGCCATGCGGCTGCAGATGGCCTCCAGCTTCTCCTTCAGGGCGTGGGCGTCGCCCAGTTCGGCCAACTCGTCCGCCATGTCCTGGACCAGGCCGCGGACGTCGGCCCGGCCGCCCAGCAGGGCCGGCACCTCCCGCACCACCACGGCCCCGGTGCCGAAGGGTTCCAGGGCCAGGCCCAGTTCCGCCAGCTCGTCCGACCGCTCGGCCAGGCGTTCGGCGTCGGCGGGGTCCAGCTCCACCACCTCCGGGATCAGCAGGAGCTGGCGCTTGACCACGCCGGACAGAAGGTCCTGCTTCACCTTCTCATAGACCAGCCGCTCATGCGCCGCGTGCTGGTCCACGATGACGATGCCGTCCGCCGTCTGGGCCACGATGTAGGTGGCGTGGAGCTGGGCGCGGGCGGCGCCCAGGGGGAAGCGCTGGGCATCGCCCTGGGGGGCGTCGGCGGGCAGCTCCGCCCTTGCCTGGGGGGCGAAGGTCTCATCCGCGGCCGGGGCGCCATAGGCGGGCGGGGCGTAGGTGCCGGGGCGGACGCCGATGGGCGCCTGGAAGGCCACCGCCGCCTCTGCCAGGGCGCGGGGCGGCGGGGTGGGCCCGTGGTGCTGCTGGCCCGGCGGGGGATAGGCGGGGCGCTGGGGTTGCCAGAGCAGGCCGGTGGCAGCGGGGGCAACCTTGGGCACCAGACTGGTGAGGGTGTCCTCCGCCACCGTGGTGCTGGCCCGGTGGCCGGCGGCGGCCAGGGCGTGCTTGATGGCGCCGACGATCAGGCCGCGCACCAGGGCCTGGTCGCGGAAGCGCACCTCCGTCTTCGCCGGGTGGACGTTCACGTCCACGTCCACCGGGTCGATGTCCAGGAACAGGGCCAGGACGGGGTGGCGGTCGCGGGCCAGGAAGTCCGCATAGGCGCCGCGCACGGCCCCAACCAGCAGCTTGTCCTTCACCGGCCGGCCGTTGACGAACAAATACTGCCCGGCCGAGGTGGGCTTGTTGTAGGTGGGCAGCCCCACATGGCCCGACAGGCGCACGCCCTGGCGTTCGGCGTTGATGGGCAGGGCATTGTCTTGGAACTCCCGGCCTAAGATGGCGCCCAGGCGTGCCAGGCGGGCCTGCTCCCCCTCCCCGGAACAGGCGGGCAGTCGCACCGGGGTGCGGCCATCCTCCGTCAGGGTGAAGGCAACCTGCGGGTGGGCCATGGCGAGGCGCTCCACCACGTCCACCGCATGCTCACACTCCCGCCGGCTGCCCTTCAGGAACTTCAGGCGGGCGGGGGTGGCGTAGAACAGGTCCCGCACCTCCACCCGCGTGCCCACCCCGCCGGCGGCGGGGCCGACGAGGCCCTTGGCCCCCCCTTCCACCGTGATGCAGGAGGCATGGTCGGCGTCTGCCGTGCGGCTGGTGATGGTCAGGCGGCTGACGGCGCCGATGCTGGGCAGCGCTTCCCCCCGGAAGCCCAGGGTGCGGATGTGGGTCAGGTCGTCGTCTGGGAGCTTCGAAGTGGCGTGCCGTTCCACCGCCACGGCCAGTTGTTCCGGCCCCATGCCGTGGCCATCGTCCGCCACGCAGATCAGGGCCTTGCCGCCGTCCCGCAAGGACACCTCGACCCGGCGGGCGCCCGCGTCAAGGGCATTCTCCACCAGCTCCTTCACGGCCGCGGCCGGCCGCTCCACCACCTCGCCGGCGGCGATCTGGTTCACCAGGGTGTCAGGCAGGCGACGGATCATGCGCATGCCCCACATTTAGCAGCAGTTGGGCCTGCTTGCCAGGGGAGGGGCCAGGGATTGTGCGTCGGTCCGTTGGCCTGCCTTGAGGTGACCATGGGAGACCTTAACGAGACTAAAGTGACCTAAAGGTGACGCTTAAGGCGACGGGTGTCTCCTTCCACAGGACTGAAAACGCTGGGGAAAGTGGCTTAAGGAGACAAAGGTGACCGGTTCCGCTTCGTGTCACCTTAAGGGCCCGATGGGTGGGGTGCGGGTGCCCGGTGGTGATGGGTGTTCAGGATGTCCAAGAGCCGGGCGCAGGCGCCTGACTGGGAGTGTGGCATGGAATAGGATCAAAGTCAGCAAACATCAAACCTGTACATGATGTACATCGTCCCCTATCTTTGTCGGGTGGCTGCACCTGGGAGGCAGGGATGATGCGGACGTGGCAGGTGAACGAGGCGCGAGCCCACATGCGGGATTTGCTGGACGCAGCCGAGGACGCGCCGCAACGTGTGACGCGGAATGGCCGGCCTTATGTCGTCATCAGCGAAGAGGAATGGAACCGGGTCAGCCGTCCTCCGCGCCGGAAAGGCCTTGGGAGCTTCCTGGCAGAGTGTCCCATTACCCCGGATCTTCTGCCACCCCGGCGACCTGCGCGGGTGCTGCGTGATCCCCTGCTCCCTGACCAGGAGTAAGCATTCTTGTACTTGCTCGACACCAACATCATCGGGCGTTGCGCCCCAGGGGGGCGGGACCAGAACGAGGGCTTGATCCGTTGGCTTGACCGTCACACCGACGACTGTTTCATCAGCGTGATCACAGTAGCGGAGCTTCAACACGGGGCTGCCTATGCCGAAGCGCAGGGGCATGCGCGCGTGGCCCGGGCCTTGAAGGGATGGATCAGCGGCCTGTTACAGGAATTCGGGGACCGCATCCTGCACCTGTCTGCCGCCGTGGCGTTGGGCACTGGGGAGAAGCTGGCACAAGCCAGGAAGGCCGGGCATGAGCCGCAATTCGAGGATGCGGCCATAGCGGCAACGGCCCAAGTTCATGGCCTGACGGTGCTGACAGCGAACACCCGCCACTTCCTGCCGTTTGATGTGCCGATCCTGAACCCGGACGGGGAGGAACTGCCGGAGCGGGGACCATGAACCCGCTTGTGACGGGTGTAGCCATCTTTCCGCCAAGCCCGCTGCCGCCCATTGGCAGGACGGCCTTCCCAAGGGCCCCGGGTCAAGCCCGGGCTGACATCAGGTGATTGGCAGGACGGGGCCCTATGGCTTCGCGGGGGGCCAGCCGATGACGTCGGTGAGTTGGTCCTTGCGGAGCTTGGCGCCGGAGAGTTTGGCGTTGGTCAGGTCGGCCTCACGCAGGTCGGCGTCAGCCAAGTTGGCGTAGGACAGGTCGGCGCCGGCCAGGTTGGCCTTGCGCAGGCGGCTGCCGGACAGGTCGGCGTAGCGCAGGGCAGCACCCGCCAGCTCGGCCCGGACGACGCGGGTGTCGTCGATCTTCAGGAAGGACAGGTTGGCGCCCTTCAGGTCGGCGTTGTTCAGCCGGGTGGCGGCCAGGTTGGCGCCGCGCAGGTCCGCCCCGGCCAGCGTGGCGGTGCGCAGGTCGGCCCTTTGCAATTGGGCGACCTGGAGCTGGGCCGCCGTCAGGTCCACCCCGTACAGCACCGCCTCCACCGCCATCAGCCGGGTCAGGCAGGCGTGGGACAGGGCGTGGGTGCCGCGCAGATCGATGCCGTCCAGGCGGAGGGGCATGCCCTCCTGCCCGGCGCTGCCCACCCAGAGGGCGTGGAGCTTCACCAGCTCCTCCAGCGGGCGGGGCAGGCTGTCCAGGGGCTTGCCGGCGGGCTTGTCGGTCAAGGCGCCGGCCAGGTCGGCCCCGCCCAGCTCCGTCAATGTCAGGGTGGCGCCGGTCAGCACCGCGCCCTTCAGGCTGGCGCCGCGCACGTCGGCGCCGGACATGTCCGCCCCTTCCAGGATGGCCCCGTCCAGGGTGGCGTTGCGCAGGTTCGCCCGCACCAGCTTGGTGCCGCGCATCACCGCGTCGGTGAAATCCGTGTGCATGGCGATGGTGCCGGACAGGCGGGCCTGGGACAGGTTGGCGTTGGCCAGCTTCGCCCCTTCCATGTCCGACGGGGTGGTGCCGCCGTCGGCCTGGATCACGCGCAGGGTGCCGTCCTTTTCCCGTGCGGCGATAGAGCCGTCGCGCAGGTCGGCGTTCACCAGGGTGGCACCGGTCAGGTCCGCCCCGCGCAGGCAGGCGCCGCGCAAATCCGCCTTCACCAGGGAGGCGCCCTGGAAGTCGGCCTGGCGCAGGTCGCAGCCGAACAGGGTGGCGCAGTCCAGGGTCGCCCCGGCCAGCTTGGTGCCCTTCAGCACGCTGCCGGTGAAGTCCGCATGGGCCAGGTCGCGGCCGGTCAGGTCCAGGCCCGACAAATCATAGAAGGACAGCACCGCCCGGGCCCCGCCCATGCGGGCGTTGCGGAACATCTCGTGCCGCCGCACGATCTGGTCCAACTGCTCCTGCGTCACCCGGTAGAGCGGGCGGGGGTCCAAGATGCGCGCTCCTCGGGCCGGTGGTCCCAAGGATCATGCCGGAAGCGGACCTGTCCTGGCAATGCCGGGCGGCTTTGGAGCGATCGAGGTGGTCGGACTTGGGGCGGCGTGGGGCCGTTCAACACGGACGACACGGACGCCGCTTCGCGGACACGGACAGACACGGACGGGGCTTGGGGAGGCCGTGGTGCTTACCCAAAGACCACCTGCCGCGGCGAAGCCGCAGAAATCCAAAGATCCCAGGAATGCCTGCAACTTTCAGCGGGAGGCATCATTGCGGCTACGCCGCGGGTGCCGGGTGCCACCGTACGGCCTCACAGCTGTCCGTGCTTGTCCGTGTGCCGCGAAGCGGCGTCCGTGTCGTCCGTGTTGACGGCACCAGAGCCAGCCCCAAGCCGAACCGCCTCGTCCCAGACGATACCCCGGTCACCCACCCCGGATCGCCGCCACCAGCCCCGCCGTGGACGCGTCGTGGTCCTTGGCCGGGCCGCCTTCCAGTTCCGGCAGGATGGCTTTGGCCAGTTGCTTGCCCAGCTCCACGCCCCATTGGTCGAAGCTGTTGATGTTCCAGATCACGCCCTGGACGAAGACCTTGTGCTCATACAGCGCGATCAGCATGCCCAGGGTGCGGGGGTCCAGCTGGTCCGCCAGGATCATGTTGGTGGGGCGGTTGCCGGGGAAGACCTTGTGGGGCAGCAGGGCCTCGAGCGCCGGGCCGGACTTGCCCTCGGAGGTCAGCTCGGCGCGGACCTCGTCTTGGGTCTTGCCGCGCATCAGGGCCTCGGCCTGGGCCAGGATGTTGGACAGCAGGATGGGGTGGTGGCGGCCCACCGGGTTCTGGGTCTTCACGGGGGCGATGAAGTCGCAGGGGATCAGGTGGGTGCCCTGGTGGATCAGCTGGTAGAAGGCGTGCTGGCCGTTGGTGCCGGGTTCGCCGAAGATGATGGGGCCGGTGGCGTAGTCGACGGGGTTGCCGTCCCGGTCCACGCCCTTGCCGTTGCTCTCCATATCCAACTGCTGGAGGTAAGCGGGGAAGCGGGCCAGGTACTGGTCATAGGGCAGGACTGCCTGGGCGCAGGCGCCCCAGAAGTTGCCGTACCAGACGCCCAGCAGGCCCAGGATGACGGGCATGTTCCGGTCCAGCGGGGCGGTGCGGAAATGCTCGTCCATCGCATGCCCGCCGGCCAGGAACTCGGCGAAGGCCTCCGGCCCCACCATCAGGGCGATGGGCAGGCCGATGGCGGACCACAGGCTGTAGCGGCCGCCCACCCAGTCCCAGAAGCCGAACATGTTGGCAGGGTCGATGCCGAACTTGCGCACCTCCCCCTCATTGGTGGAGACGGCGACGAAGTGCTTGGCGATGTCCGCCTCACTGCCGCCCTTCTCCAGGAACCAGGACCGGGCGGTGTGGGCGTTGGTCAGGGTTTCCTGCGTGGTGAAGGTCTTGGAGGCGACGATGAACAGGGTCGTCTCCGGGTCCACCTGCTTCAACGCCTCCGCGATGTGGGTGCCGTCCACGTTGGAGACGAAATGGGCCCGCAGGCGCGGGTGGTGCCAGGGGGTCAGGGCCTGGGTGGCCATGACGGGGCCCAGGTCGGACCCGCCGATGCCGATGTTGACGATGTCGGTGATGGGCTTGCCGGTGCGGCCCAGCCACTGCCCGTCCCGCACCCGGCGGCAGAAATCATACATCCGGTCCAGCACGGCGTGGACGTCCGGCACCACGTCCTGCCCGTCCACCTCGATCCGCCGGCCCTTGGGCGCGCGCAGGGCCACATGCAGGACGGCGCGGTCCTCCGTGGTGTTGATCCGCGCGCCGGAGAACAGCCGGTCGCGCCAGCCCTCCAGGTCCCGCGACCGGGCGAGGTCCAGCAACAGGGACATCGTCTCCCCCGTCACGCGGTTCTTGGCATAGTCCAGCAGCAGGCCAGGCACCCGGACGGAGAAACGGTCGAACCGGCCGGGGTCCTGGGCGAACAGGTCCCGCAGGCTCACGCCCTCCATGGCTTGGCGGTGCGCGGCGAGCGCCTTCCAGGCGGGGGAGGCGGTGAGGGCAGACATGCGGGGGCTCCGGTCTCAGGGCGGCGGACCGTGAATTGATAGCACGGCGCGGACGGTGCTCAAGCGCGCACAGGGTCTATCGAGGGGGGTAGGGCGGGATGCCTGCCGTGCCGTAAAGGCTTGAGGCGTAACGTGACAGGGGGTGCGGTAGGTCGGGGTGACCATCGGGAACCCCGACACTTCCCGGTGCCGTCGGTCGTCGGGGTTCGGCTTGCGCCTCACCCCGACCTGCGGGGCGTTACGCCCGGCCGCGGAAGTCCAGCTTCTCATTGTCGCCGGGGTGCGGGGGCTCCCCGGTCAAGGCGGCCTTGGCGTAGCCGTACAGGTGCACCATTGTGCTGGACGGGCTGTCCCAATATTCCGCCAGCTCCACGTCCACCGCCAGCACGGCGATGTCCGGGTCGTCGGTCCCCTTGGGGAACCAGGTGCGCATGGGCTCCTTCCACAGCTCCTTCACCAGGGCCTTGTCCTGCACCAGCCGGCCGCGGCCGGAGACGGAGACATAGTCCTGGCTGTTCGGCTTGGCGTAGGCGAGGCCGATGTGGCTGTCCTGGCGCACCTCCTCCACCTTGTGGGCGGAGGCGCGGGTGAAGAAGTACAGCGCGCCGTCGAACTTGTCCTGCAGGCACCACATGGGCCGGGCGCGCAGATGGCCGCCGTCCAGCGTGGTCATCATGGCGATGTCGATCTCACGGATCATGTCCCACAGCTTGGCGGTCTTCGGGTCGGCCGAGGGATCGGGGATGGCCGAACTGGCCATGGCACACTCCTGTCTTGCCGGAAGGAATGGCCTTGCAACAGGAGGGGGTGGGTGGGGGTTCCTGGGGGTGTTGTGCTTGCCAGGAACCGTGCCGGTTTGGATGCCGGTCGGCACCGGTGCGGTGTTCGGGGAAAACGGAATTAAACGGATCAGAACGGATGGAAACGGAAATTGGCCTTACCCGGAGGCCGGCAGCCTTTTTGGTTGCAAGTATTGCGCCGCAGGCGCGGAGAATTATTTCGGCGTTCGTTGATTTTATTAGAAGGCTTGAGATTTTATCCGTTCAATCCGCTTTGATCCGTTCAAATCCGTTTTCCCCAAACACATAACCGCTTGACCGATGGCCAGGGAAAACTCTCCCCGAACTTTCCTCACGCCCGCGGCGTGCCGGGGGTGTCGGGGCGGTAGCCGACCTTCACGCCGACCATCCAGCGGCCCACCTTGCCGTCGGCGACGCTGCCGCGCAGCTCGGTCAGCTCGAACCAGTCCACGCCGGGGACCAGGCTGGTGGCACGGGCCAGGGCGTTCTCGATGGCGTCGGGCAGGCTCTCGGCCGAGGTGGCGACCAGGTGCAGGGTGCGGTAGGTGCCGGTGGCCTCGTCCGCCAGGCCGGGGATGCCGGCGGGCGGGGTGGGGATCTGGCCCAGGGTGATCGGGTCGGCGTTCGGGGGGATGAGACGCGACATGGGCGGGGCCTGCGGTTCCGGGCGTTCGGTCATGGGGTCAGTTTCTCACACCCCGGCCGGGGGATGCCTTCGCGCGGAAGCGGCAGGGCTTGACGCGGAGGGGGTGGCGGCGCAGCCTCCGCGCGCCATGACCGACACGCCCACCACCCCCATGGACATCGCCTTTGCCGAGGCCCGCGCCGCCGCCGCGCGGGGGGAGGTGCCGGTGGGCGCCGTGGTGGTGGACCCGGGCACGGGGGCCGTGCTGGCCCGGGCCGGGAACCGGACGGAGGAACTGGCCGACCCCACCGCCCACGCGGAGGTGCTGGCCATCCGGGAAGCCTGCCAAGCGCTGGGGGAGCCGCGGCTGCCGGGGCTGGACCTGTATGTGACGCTGGAGCCCTGCGCCCTGTGCGCCGCGGCCATCAGCTTCGCCCGGCTGCGGCGGGTCTATTTCGGCGCCTACGACCCCAAGGGCGGCGGTGTGGACCATGGGCCCCGCTTCTTCCACCAACCCACCTGCCACCATGCGCCGGAGGTCTATGGCGGGCTGCGGGAGGGGGAGGCGGCCGACCTGCTGCGGGGGTTCTTCCGGGAGCGGCGGTAGGGTCCGGCCTGATACCGATGGTTCTTGACTATATTTCGGTATTTGGCAAAATAGCGAACATGAACCTGGTCTTCAAAGCCCTGGCCGACCCGACGCGGCGGCGCATCCTGGAACTGCTGCGGGAGCGGGAGATGACCGCCGGCGAGCTGGCGGAGCATTTCAGCCTCGCCAAGCCTACCCTGTCCGGCCACTTCGCCGTGCTGCGGGAGGCGGACCTGGTGGAGGCGGAGAAGCACGGCACGAGCATCACCTACCGGCTGAAGCTGTCCGTGCTGGAGGAGGCGCTGCTGGCGTTGGCGGGGGTGATGGGGATCGGGCTGGCGGAGAAGGGTACGGACGGGAAGAAGGGGAAAGGGCATGCGACCTGAGAGGATCCCGCTGGTGGGCGGACTGGTCCTGGCCGCCATGTTCGGCAGCGCCGCGGTGGCTTATGACGCGCTGCCGGCGGACACGCTGTTGCCGGTCCATTACGGGCTGGACGGCCAGCCGGACCGCTGGGGCAAGCCGGGCCTCGCCCTGTTCGCCATGCCGCTGAGCGCCCTGATCGTCTGGGCCGCCGCCCTGGTCATCCCCTTCATCGAGCCGAGGGAGGAGAACCGGGAGCGCTCGGCCAAGCCGACGGCGACCATCATCCTGGCCACCATGGGGCTGCTGGCCGCCATCCACGCCGTCACCCTGGCGAACGCCTTCGGCGTGGATCTGGACATGGGTGCGGTGGTGATGACGGGGCTGGGCCTGCTGTTCGCCATCGTGGGCAACCTGCTGGGCAAGCTGCGGCCCACCTTCACCGTGGGCATCCGCACGCCCTGGACCCTGTCGGACGACCGGGTCTGGGACAAGACCCACCGGGCCACGGGGCGGGTCTATGTGGCGGTGGGGCTGGCGGTGGCCGCCATGGGGCTGGGCGCCGTGCCGGAGGGTTGGCGGGTGCCGGGGATGCTGCTGGCCCTGGTGGTGGTGATCGGCTTCCCCCTCACCCTGTCGTGGGGGCTCTGGCGGCAGGCGCGCCGGACAGGCGGGTAAGGCCGCGGGTCAGGGCTTCAGCGGCGGGGGGCCGTCCGCGCGTTCCCGCTGGCGGCGCTCCACCTCCTCGGTGGGCAGGACGACGGTGCGCTTGCCATATTCGGGCTGGTCAGCGCAGGTGCGCGGGCCGTCATAGGCGCGGCCGGCCAGGTAGCCCACCGTGCTGCCGGTGGCGAGGCCGAGGACGGCGTTGCCCAGCTTGGACCAGCCGTCCCCGTCACCGATGACAAGGCCCGCCGCCACGCCGGCGGCGGCGCCCAGGGCCGTGCCCACATCCACGCCGGTGGTGCTGCGGCCCGTGCAGGGCGGGGGCAGGGGCGGGCTGTTGGCGGCGGCGATCTGTTCCCGGTCGGCCTGGGCGATGGGGCCGCGGGGGCCGGGGGTGGGCGGCAGCAGGGTGAAGGTGTTGACGGTCTCCGCCTTGGCAGGGGCGGGCTTGCCGTCCGGCGCGCACAGGGCGGGCGGGGCGGCCAGCAGCAGGCCGCCCAGGGCGAGGGCCAGGGTCGGCCCCCGGCGCATCACTTCCGCCAGAAGTCGAGCGGCGCGCCCACCGAGGGCAGGCCGCCGATGTTGCCGCCATAGCGGTAACGCAGGTACGACTCGTTGTAGGCCAGCCGCGGCGTGCCGCCATAACCCCAGCCATAGTAGCTGTTGGCGATGCTGGGCTGGAACGCGTCGTTGTCGTAATAGCCGACGCCGTCACCCAGGTAGCGGGAGGCGCGGTCACGGGCGTTGGGGTTGCCGACGGTGCCCTGGCCGGTGACGGAGAAGCGGACGCCGCTGCTGCCGTCGCTGCCGCCATAGACATCCAGTTCCCGCGGGGTGGCGGCCATGGCCAGCGCCCGCTGGTCGCTCAACAGGGCGGGGCCGCCCTGGGCCATGGCGGCGGCCCGCTCTCCCGGCAGGGGGGCGCGGTCGATGCGCTGGAAGGTGTTGTAGGCCTTCTCCGCCGCGACCGCGGGCACGGCACCGGCGAGGCCGGCGGCGAGGGCGAGCAGGACGGCGGTGCGGGTGGGCGACATGCGAACGCTCCCAACGGGACGGGGCCAAACCATTCCCTGAAAGGTCGCCCCTCCCGCCGCCTTCGTCAAGGGGGAGGGGCCTTTCGTTCTCCCTCGGGTGCCGGGGCGCCCCCGAAGGATCGGGGTCGCCCTTGCCCCGTCAGCCGACGATGCGCCAAGTGCCGTCGGGTTGGCGGCAGGCGGTGCCGGTCACCGTCTCTGCCCGGCCGCCGATGGTGGCGCGGCTCTTGTATTCCCGGCAATAACGGCCGGGCTCGGGCTCATAGGTGCGGACGGGGGTGACCTGGTAGCGGGCGCCGTTGTCCGGGTTGTTCCAGACGACGGGCTGGCCGGTGGGCGCCCGCTCCAGCGCCTGGGTCAGGCAGCCCTGGTCGGCGGCATCCAACTGGCCCTGCACGGCGTTGCCCAGCACGGCGCCCAGCAGCACGCCGGCGGCGGTCATGGCCACCTTGCCGTCGCCCTTGCCGAACTGGCTGCCCGCCAGGCCGCCGGCGATGGCGCCCAGCACCGTGCCCACATTGGCCTGGACGAGGCCGCGGTCGCAGCGGCCCTGCTCGATCCCCACGGGCAGGCCGTAGAAGGCGGGCAGGCCGGCGGCGAGCTGCGGCGGGCGCTCCACCTCGCGGATGATGACGGTGCGGCGGTCGTCATCGTCCTTGTGCTTGTGCTTGTGCTTCTCCTCCTTCGCCCGGTGGCCGTGCGCCGGGGCCCAGGGGGGCGGGTCGGCATAGGCCGCTGCCGTGGGGCCGAGGGCGAGCAGGCCGGCCAGGGCGGCGGTGGCCACGGTGGCAGGCAGGGTGTGGCGGAACTTCATCGGTTCGCTCGTTCGGTCGTTGGTCGAGGCTCTCTCCAGGGGCAGGCTCGCCCCCGATCACGGCCAAGGTAGGGCATGGGGCCGGCGATTTGGTGTGGCCTCTTTGTGGGTATGTCCGGTGGGGAATGGGGCCTGGGCCGGGGCTACCGCCCGCCGCGGGGGCCGTGGTAGGGTGCGCCGCCCTTGCCGGGGAAGCGCCCGGCCCCCGGAAACCCCGCCCTGCCCGCCATGCTCGAGACCCTGTACCGCGGCCTGACCCACCTTGCCGGGCCGGCCGTGCGCCGCCTGCTGGACAAGAGGGCGGCCCGGGGCAAGGAAGACCCCGACCGGCGGGGGGAGCGGCTGGGCCATGCCGGCCTGCCCCGGCCGGCGGGCAGGCTCGCCTGGATCCATGCGGCCAGCGTGGGGGAGAGTCTGGCCGTGCTGCCCCTGGTGGACCGGTTGCTGGCCCGCGACCCCGACCTGTCCGTGCTGGTGACCACGGGCACGGTGACGTCCGCCGGGTTGATGGCGCAACGGCTGCCGGCCCGGGCCTTCCACCAGTATGTGCCGGTGGACCTTGCCCCCGCGGTGGACCGCTTCCTGGAGCATTGGCGGCCGGACCTGGTGCTGTGGGTGGAATCGGAGTTCTGGCCCAACCTGCTGGCCGGCGTCCGCCGCCGCCGCATCCCCGCCGCCCTGGTCAATGCCCGGCTGAGCGAGAAGAGCTTCCACGGTTGGCGCCGGGTGCCCGGCACGGCCCGGCGGCTGCTGTCCGTCTTCCGACTGGCCCTGGCGCAGACGGCCGCCGAGGCACAGCGGCTGAAGGCCCTGGGGATCGCCGACACGCGCACGGTGGGGAACCTGAAATACTCCGCCAAGCCGCTGCCCTGCGACGACGCGGAACTGGCCCGGCTGACCGACGACCTGCTGGGTCGCCCCCGCTGGTGCCTCGCCTCCAGCCACGCCGGGGAGGAGGAGCTGGCCCTGGCCGCCCACAAGGCCCTGGCGGGGGAATTCCCTGGCCTGCTGACCCTGCTGGCCCCCCGGCACCCCGCGCGGGGGGAGGCGGTGGCGGCGCTGCTGCAAGGGGGCGGGCTGACCGTCGCCCGCCGGTCCCTGGGCGAGGCGGTGACGGGCACGACAGACATCTACCTGCTGGACACGATGGGGGAGATGGGGCTGGCCTTCCGCCTGGCGCCGGTGACGGTGGTCGGCGGGTCCTTCGTGCCCGTGGGCGGCCACAACCCCATCGAGCCCGCCCTGCTGGGCAGCGCCGTGCTGCACGGACCCCAGATGTTCAACTTCGCCGAGGTGGCGGCCGAGCTGGCCGCGGCCGGCGGGGCCGTGACGGTGGCCGACGCCGACGGCCTGGCACGGGAGCTGCGCCGCCTGCTGTCCGACCAGGGCGCGCGGGAGGGCATGGCTGATTCGGCCCTGGCCGTGGCGGAGCACAACCGGCAGGCCGTGGACCGGGTGATGGAGGCGCTGGGGCCCGTGCTGGATGCGGCGGGGGTGGGGCAGGGAGGAAGGACGTGACGGGACGCTCAGGCCGCGTCGGCGATGTCCACCACCAGCCGTTTGCCCAGGGCGGCCAGGGCCGTCTCCACCTGTTCCAGCTTGGACGCGTGGGTCAGGTCCAGCAGCCGGTCCACCTGCGGCAGGTGACAGTTCAGCCGCCGCGCCAGCGCCGCCTTGCCCACGCCCTGGGCGCGCATGGTCTCATACAGCGCGGCCTTGGCCATGCCGAGGGCGGAGAGGGGCACCAGGGTCTCGCCGGGCTCGGCCGGCGTCGCCGTGGGCAGGTCGGCGCGGTCCTCCACATAGAGGGACAGCGCCGTCTCCAGCGCGTCCACCGCGTGCAGCTTGGCTTCCTCCAGCGTGTCGCCGCAGGTGATGGCCTCCGGCACGTCGCGGAACGTGACGGCGAAACCCCCGGTCTCCGGGTCCTGGTCAAGGCGGGCAGGGTAGGCGCGCATCCTGGTCCCTCACTTCAGCCCGAGCTGCTTCTTGATCGACTCGACCGTGCCCTTGGGCAGGTCGTGGGAACTGCCATGCATGGGAAGGACGGAGCGGCGGCCGCCCAGGAACACGATCAGGTGCCCGCCCTTGCCGGGCTTGAAGGTGGCCCCCTGACGCTCCAGCCAGCGCTTGAACTCCGAGCTCCGCATCCAGGAATGGTGGTGTCGTACCGATTCTTGGTCAACAGAAATGTTGCATGCGACAGGGGCGCGCGGTGAAGGCCCCCGCCTTCTGGTACCGCCCCCCCAGCGTGGCGGCGGCGCTGTTGTCGCCCGTGGCGGCGGTGTGGGCCGCTGTCGGGCGGGCCAAGCTGGGGCGGGCCGGGTTCCGGCCAGGGGTGCCGGTGGTCTGTGTGGGAAACCTGGTGGCCGGCGGGGCGGGGAAGACGCCCGTGGTGCTGGACCTGATGGCGCGGCTGCGGGGCATGGGGGTGGCGGCGCACAGCCTGTCGCGGGGGTATGGCGGCAGGCTGGAAGGGCCGGTGCGGGTGGACCCGGGATGCCATGGGGCGGCGGAGGTGGGGGACGAGCCCTTGCTGCTGGCGGCGGGTGGCCCGGCCTGGGTGGCGCGGGACCGGGCGGCGGGGGCGCGGGCCATGGTCGCCGCGGGGGCGCAGGCCATCGTGATGGATGACGGCTTCCAGAACCCGGCCCTGGCCAAGGACCTGTCCCTTGTGGTGGTGGACGGGGCCGTGGGCTTCGGCAACGGGCGGGTGATCCCGGCGGGGCCGCTGCGGGAACCGGTGGGTGATGGGCTGGCCCGGGCGCAGGCGCTGGTCCTGGTGGGGGAAGACCGGGCCGGGGTGGCGGGGACGGTTGGTGGGCGGGTGCGGGTCGTGCGGGCGCGGCTGGTGCCCGACCCGGCCGTTGCCGTGGGGCTGCGCGGGAAGCCGGTGCTGGCTTTCGCCGGCATCGGGCGGCCCGGCAAGTTCTTCGACACGCTGCGGGAGATCGGGGCGGACGTGGTGGAGGCGGTTCCCTTTCCGGACCACCACCCCTATACCGGGGCGGAGGTGGAAGGGCTGCTGGCACAGGCGGACAGGCTGGGCGCCGTCCCGGTGACGACGGCGAAGGACGCGGTTCGGCTGCCGCCGGGCTCGCGGGACCGGGTGGCGATCCTGCCCGTGGCCCTGGCGTGGGAGGATGAGGGGGCGGTGACGGCGTTGCTGGAACAGGCGGTGCGCCATGGCCAACCATAGCAAGGCCCGCCGCCGCTGGGACCGCACCGTCGGCTACCGGCTGGAGGCGGCGGGGCTGTGGCTGCTGCTGGGCCTGCTGCGGTCGCTGGGCATCGACCGGGCCTCGGCCTTCGGCGGCTGGCTGGCGCGCGGTTTCGGGCCGCGGTCGGGCGCGTCGAAGAAGGCGTTGCGCAACATCGCCCTGGCCTTCCCGGAGATGACGCCAGAGCAGCACCGGGACATCCTGGCCGGGGCCTGGGAGAATTTCGGCCGGACCATGGCCGAGTATGTCCATCTGGGCACCCTGGCGGCGGAGTGGGACCGGCGGGTGGAGCTGGTGGGCGGGGAGTACCTGGACCAACTGGCCGGGGATGGCCGCCCCGGCATCGCCATGACCGGCCATTTCGCCAACTGGGAGCTGTCGGCCCTGGCCTGCGCCCGGGCGGGGATGGAACTGACCTTCGTCTTCCGCCAGCCCAACAACCCCTATGCCGCCGCCCTGCTGGCGGAGGCGCGGCGGCCCCTGGGCGGCACCATGGTGCCCAAGGGGCGGGAGGCGGCGCGGGGCCTGATGACGGCCATCCGCAAGGGCGGCCATGTGGGCCTGCTGGTAGACCAGAAGCTGAACGAGGGCATCCCCGTCCCCTTCCTGGGCCGGGACGCCATGACCGGCACGGTGCTGGCGGACCTGGCCCTGCGCTACCAGGCGCCGGTGGTGCCGATCCGGGTGGTGCGGCTGAAGGGCGCGCGGTTCCGGGTGGAGGTGTTCCCGCCGCTGGAGTTCGCCAAGTCCGGCGACATGGCCGCGGACGTGCGCGCCGTGATGGGGCGGGTGAACGACCTGCTTGGCGATTGGGTGCGGGCCGAGCCGGGACAATGGCTGTGGCAGCACCGGCGGTGGCCGGATTGATCGAGTACGGAGACCCTGTCGCCTCACCCGCGAAGGCGGGTGTCCACAGTTTTTGGCTCGTTTCCCGGCAGCGTCGTCGTAAAACAACCGTGGGCCCCCGCCTTCGCGGGGGAAGCGGGATTGTTCGAAGGACCTGTGAGCCAAGCCGGATGAGGGAGAAGGCATCATGACCAGCGTCACCAGCTTCCAGGACCCGCTGCCCCCGGCGGACAGCTACCGGCCGGACGCGGCCAAGGTGCTGGCCGGGGACCCGGTGCAGAGCGTGGCCAACCTGTTCGCCAGCGCCGACGGCCGCTTCAACTGCGGCGTCTGGACCGGCCAGCCGGGCACCTGGAGGGTCAGCTTCACCGAGAACGAGTTCTGCCATCTGGTCGAGGGCGTGGTGGTCGTGACCTCCGACAGCGGGGAGAGCCGGACCTTCAAGGCGGGCGACGCCTTCGTGATGCCATCGGGCTTCACGGGGACGTGGGCGGTGGTGGAGCCGGCGAAGAAGCTGTACGCGGTGTATGAGTGAGGGGCTGGAGGCCTCACGCTACCGCCTTCTCCTCCGCGTAGAACTGCCCATGGAAGTTGAACGGGGCCGCGTGGGGCAATGGGGCCCTGGCCAGCTCGTCCAGAGTGTCGGCATCCAGGACCAGCAGGAAGGAGCGGGCGGCGGCGGCGTCCAGGACCAGGGACAGCAGCACGCCGCCGGACCCGCCGGGCTGGGGGACCATGACGGGCTCCCCCGGGTAGGCGCCGGGTTGGTGCCAGAGGGCGGTGCGCTGGCCTTTCGCGGCGTCCAGGCGCAGCAGGCAGTCCAGGAAGCCGGACGCGGGGTCTGACAGGCCGGTGCCCCAAGCGACCGCGTGCTCCCGGCCATTGTCCCGGGCCTCATGGATGCGGGGCATCTCCATCAGCCCGTCCCACAGCACTTCCTGGATGGCGTCGTGCCCGTCCAGCGGCAGGCGGTAGCGCAGCACCCGGCCCGTGGCGAGGGACGGGCTGGCGCCGCGCAGCGTGTCCAGCCGCAAGCCGTCCAGCACGCCGGAATCCTGGTAGGCGCAGAGGTCGATCACCACCTCCCCCGGCCGCTCGAAGGCGTTGACCTGGTGGAAGGCGAAGCAGGCGGGACCCTCCAGTGTCCGCACCGACCCGCTGCGGCGGTCCACCATGTGGAAGCGGGTCCCCTCGCCCTGGCACCAGCGGTAGTTCGCGATGAAGGGCTTGCCGGACAGGCGCAGTTCCAGCGGGTTCACACGGAAGGGCGGCTCGAACAGGACGGCGAAGTTCTCCGTCAGGCCGAAGCTGTGCATGTAGGCGGGGGCCCGCATCTCCACGAAGGCGACGGTGCGGGGATAGGGCTTGCCCGGGGCCTGGGCGACGACGCGGCAGGTGCTGCGCCGGCCGAACTCCAGCAGGGTGTTGACCCATTCCTTGCGCGTCCCGTCCCATTGGGGATGGGCGGTGGTCAGATGGCCCGGCGGGGCGCGGCGGCAGGTCTCGGGCCCCAGCGTCTCCAGCGTGTCCGGGTCGATGCGGATGGGGCCCGGCACCTCCGTCAGGGCGAAGGTGCCGCGGTCGGTGCGGTGGATGTTGACGTTGGCGTTGTCGCTGGGCACGGCGCCCCGGAACAGGCCCAACAGGCGGTTGAACAGGGGGCCGTGGTCGGCCTTGGTGCCGAAGCCGTCCTGGGTGACGCGGCCGAAGCGGCGGGCGTCCTTCAGCCCCTGGCTCTGCAGCAGGCGGTTCCGGTACTCCACCCGGCCGCCGCGGAAGGCGAAGCGGTAGAGCATGCCCAAGCCATCGAACCAATGGCCCAGCGGCTTGCCCCGCACCTCGAACAGGGCAGGGCCGGTGCGCAGCAGCACCCCCTCCAGCCAGTCCGGGACGCGGCCCTGCACCGGCAGGTCGATACCCCCCACCTCCTCGCTCAGGCTCCGGAAGCCGATCCGGAAATCCGCCACGTCAACCCCGCTGCTTGCAATGCCATGGGGAGTTCAACGGGTGGGGGGCGTTCGAGTCGCGGGGGCATTTGTGCGGGGCCCATCAGCCACCCCGGCTGTCGTTCGGCGGTCCTAATTCCGGCTGAACCGTCTGTGACAGGCACCACCGCATCCCCCGCGAAGGCGGGGGCCCACAGTTTTTGACCCGGTGTGTGCCGTCTATGTGGTTGAAAACAGTGGACCCCCGCCTGCGCGGGGGAAGCAGAAAACCCGCAGGCCAGTGTGCTCAGCACGCACGGGCCTTTGCCGGGATGACGGGGGAGGAAAGGGCAGCGAGACGCGCTCCTAGAAAAGGCTTTCCTGCTTCGCCGGCTCCGCCTTCCTTACCCTGGTGGGCTTGGCCGGTTTCGCGGCGGGCGGCGGTGGCGGGGCGGCGGCTTCCCCGGCCACCAGGGCTTCCACTTTGCCGTCCTGGAAGGCGATGGTCAGGCCCTGGCCGGGCTGGGTGTCGGCGGCGTGGGTGACGGGCTGGCCGGCGCCGTCGGTGACCAGGGCGAAGCCGCGGGCCAGGACGCCGCGGTAGCTGTAGCTCTCCAGCAACTGCCCCAGGGCCGCCAACCGGTCGGACGCCTGGGTGAGGCGGCGGGCATAGGCCTGGTCCAGCCGGGGCGGCAGGTCGCGCAGCTTGGTGCCGCCGTCGGTGAGCTGGCGGCGGATGGGCAGCAGGGTCAACCGGTCGGACACGCGGTGGTAGCGCCCCTCTTCCAGCCGCACGGCCTTGTCCAGGCCGGTGCGCAGGGCGCGGGTGGCGGCCTGCATGCGGGTCACGGCCAGGGCCAGCACCTCCCGCGGGTGGCGCAGTCGGCTGCCGGCCTGCGCCACGGCGGTGCGCCGCCGCTCTAGCTGGGCGGCCATGGCGAGGGTGAGGCGCTCCGCCCGGTCGTCCAGCCGCTGGACACAGCCCTCCAGGTGGGCGCGGGGGTCGCCCAGGCCGCGGCCCAGCGCCTCCACGTAAGACCGCCGGTTCTCCAGGGCGCGGGACATGCAGGCATGCAGGCGCCGGCCGTCGTCCAGCACCTGGGACAGCAGCTCCGCCCGCACGGGTACCGCCATCTCCGCGGCCGCGGTGGGGGTGGGGGCGCGGCGGTCGCTGGCGAAGTCGATCAGGGTGGTATCGGTCTCATGCCCGACCGCGGAGATCAGGGGGATACGGCTGGCCGCCGCCGCCCGCACCACCACCTCCTCGTTGAAGGCCATCAGGTCCTCGAGGCTGCCGCCGCCGCGGGCGACGATCAGCAGGTCGGGGCGGGGGACCCTGCCGCCCGGCTGGATGGAATTAAAGCCCTGGATGGCCTTCGCCACCTCTGCCGCCGCCCGCTCCCCCTGCACCGCCACGGGCCAGAGCAGGACGTGGCGGGGGAAGCGGTCTGCCAGCCGGTGCAGGATGTCGCGGATCACCGCGCCGGTGGGGCTGGTGACGACGCCGATGACGTTGGGCAGGAAGGGCAGGGGGCGCTTCTTCTCCGGCGCGAACAGGCCTTCCGCCGCCAGGCGCTTCTTGCGCTCCTCCAGCATCTTCAGCAGGGCGCCCTCGCCCGCCAGATCCATGGTCTCGATGACCAGCTGGTACTGGCTGCGGCCGGGGTAGGTGGTCAGGCGGCCGGTGCAGACCACCTCCATGCCTTCTTCGGGGCGGACGGACAGGCGGGCCACGGTGCCCTTCCAGCACACCGCCTCCAGCACCGCCGACTCGTCCTTCAGGCGCAGGTACAGGTGGCCCGAGGTGTGGCGCTTGGGCTGGCTGATCTCCCCCCGCACGCGGACATAGGCGAACCGCTCCTCCACCGTCCGCTTCAGGTCGCGGGCCAGCTCGGAGACGGAGACCTCGGGCAGGTTGCTGCCCGTGCGGGGGGCGGCATCCGCGTAGGAATAGTCGGGGGGCAGGTCGGTCATGCCCGCCAGCATAGGCATGGGCGGCGGCGGATGGAACCGCGAAGGCGGGGCGGGCCGGGGTTGGTCACGGGGGGCCGGCCGCCTCCCGCGCCCGGTAATGGGCGAGGACAAGGGGGCACAGCCGCTCCAGCTCCGCCTCCGCCGCGGGGTCGCGGGGCTTGTCGCGGTGGGCCTCGGTGACCGACCGGCCGCGGACATTGCCGAAGACCAGGTTCAGCTCCTCGAACAGGTGGGGCAGGTGGTGCCACAGGTCGGCGAAGATGGCCTCATGCCGGCGGGCATAGTCGAACTGGGCCGGCCCCACCGGCCAGCCCAGCTGCGTGACGCCCTCCAGCACGGCGGGGTCGCGGCGCACGAAATCCTCATAATGCACCACCAAGTCGAAGTCGGACCGGCGGGCGAACAGCCCGTCCAGCAGGCGGAACTTCTCCTCCATGCTGCCGGAGCCGTCGCGGTAGGGCTTGGTCGAGAGGCTTTGCCAGTTGTCCCGCGGGTCCCGCAGGAACAGGATCGTCCGGTCGGGACGGAACCGCTCCACATGGGTCGGCCAGGGATGGGCGACGGTCACCACCACCTTGGCCACCATGTCGGGGCCGGGATCGACGCATGGGGCCAGGTCGGTGTTGGCGATGTCCACCAGGGCCAGGGTGCCCGGCCGCTGGGCCAGGAACAGGGTGAAGGAGGTGGCGCCGCTGGACTGCATGCCGTGGACCAGGAGCTTCATGACGGCACCTCTCCCGGCGGGAACAGCCAGGGCGTGGCAAGCTCCGCCGTCATGAAGACGTAGCGGCGCAGGTGCGGCGTGGGCTGGCGCAGGCCGACCCCGTGCAGGGCATCAATCCCGTTGGGGAACATGACAAGCTGGTTGGCCCGGTAGGGGATGCGGGCCACCTCCTCCACCGCCGTGTCGGGAAGCTGGAAATGGCTTGTGTTCCGCGGGGAGTCCGGCTGCCAGCGGTAGAGCACCAGCTCCCCGCCTTCCGAGTCGTCGTCCGGGTGGCGGAAATAGAGCAGGCCGGTGTACAGCCGTTCCGGTCGGTCCAGGTGCGGCCCGCGGGAGACGGAGGCCGGGCCCGTCACCGGGGTGTTCACCTCGAACCGCGCGTCCAGGGCGATGCGGGCCGCGTCGAAGGCGCCGGGCCAGACCAGGCCCGTGGCATGGCCCAGCAGGGACCCGTCCAGCGCCCGCAGCAGCGCCTCCGGCCAATGGTCGCGGAACAGGGACACCACCTCCCCATAGAAGGCGGGGGAGGCGTGGTGGGCGAGGAATCGCTTCCAGGCCGGGGCGATCCCGTCATGCTCAAGGATCGCCTTCGCGTTCATCTCATACCGGCGGTTGCTGCCGTGCCGCCCGCCGGCCCAGGTCAGCGTCTCCAGCGACGGGAAGCTGTCCGCCAGGGCGGCGTAGAGGTCCCCGTCCAGGGCGTCGGGGACCAGGACATGGGGGAAGGGGTCCGGGCGGATGTCCGACGCCGTGATCCCGGAAAGCACTGACCGCATGATGCTCCGTTCCCTGGCGCCAGGATGCGCTTAGGTGAGGGGCATATTCCCAACCGTGTACCAAGCTCGCAAGAGTCATAAGCTGGTCGTTCCCGGCGCCCATTTGCCGCGTGGGAGGCTGGCGCTGCGGCCCCTTCCGTGCGAGCAAGGCAGGGACGATCCCGCACCGGAAACAGCCATGACCAACGACGAGCTTGCCGACCTGCGCGCCCGCTGCACCCGCTTCCTGAACGGCCATGGGCCGCGTACGGCGAAGGGTTGGGTGGAGCGGATGGCCGCCTCCCCCCACCTGGGGGCGCGACTCGACGAGTATGGGGAGGGGCCGGCGGTGCGGGCGCTGGAGGAGCGTTGCGCCGGCCTGCTGGGCAAGCCGGCGGCCCTGTTCTTCCACAAGGGGGTGGTGGCGCAGCAGGCGGCGCTGCTGGCCCATGGGGAAAGGACGGGTCGGACCACGGTGGCCCTGCATCCCAAGTCCCACATCGCGCTGGATGAGGAGGACGCCATCGAGCGGCTGACGCCCCTGCGCCTGCGCCGGACCGGGCCGGACCACCGCCCCTTCAATGCGGCGGAGCTGGCGGCGGTGCGGGAGCCGCTGGCGGCGGTGAGCGTGGAGCTGCCCCTGCGCCGGGCGGCGTTCCAGGGCAATGGCTGGGAGGAGCTTGGGGCCATCAGCGGCTGGTGCCGGGAAAGGGCCGTTCCGCTGCACCTGGACGGCGCGCGGCTGTGGGAGGTGCAGCCCTGGCTGGGGCGGCCGCTGGCCGACATCGCCGGGCTGGCGGACACCGTCTATGTCAGCTTCTACAAGGGGCTGGGTGGCCTGGGCGGCTGCGTGCTGGCAGGGCCCGTGGACTTGATTGAGGCGACGCGGGCCTGGCGGACCCGGTTCGGCGGCAACCTCTATACCGCCTTCCCGCTGGTGGTCACGGCGCTGGACGGCATCGAGCGGCACCTGCCGCGGATGGGGGCGTACCATGAACACGCCAAAGCGTTGGCGGTGGCGCTGGCCGGGGTGGACGGCCTGCGGGTGAACCCGGGCGTGCCGCACGGGAACAGCTTCCAGCTTCTCTGGGACGCGCCGGCCGACCGGCTGGAAACCGTGTTGCGACGCCTTGCCGGCGACGAGGGCATCTGGCTGGCGGGCCGGGTGGGGGCGACGCCGGTGCCGGGCTGGAGCTCCACGGAGGTCAGCGTGGGCGACGCGACGCTGGCCTGGGACCTCCGCGACGTTGCGGACCTCTGCGCCCGGGTGTTACAGGCAGCGCGCACGGCGTGAACGGGGAGGCGGCGATGAAGGTGCTGGTGGTGGGCTCGGGCGGGCGGGAGCATGCCCTGTGCTGGAAGATCGCCCAGTCGCCCCTGTGCGGGGGACTGTGGTGCGCCCCCGGCAACGCCGGCATCGCCGACGTGGCGACCTGTGTGCCCATAGCCGCCAACGATGTGGACGGGATCGTCAGGTTCGCCAAGGACACCGGCATCGACTTCGTCCTGGTGGGGCCCGAGGAGCCGCTGGTTCTGGGCTTGGCCGACCGGCTGCGCGACGCGGGCGTGAAGGTGTTCGGGCCGTCCAAGGCCGCGGCGGCGCTGGAGGGGTCCAAGGGCTTCATGAAGGACGCGGTGGCAAGATTCGGCGTGCCCACCGCCGCCTATGGCCGCTTCACCGACCCGGGCAAAGCCAAGGACTTCGTCCGGGCGCAGGGGGCGCCCATCGTGGTGAAGACCGACGGCCTCGCCGCCGGCAAGGGCGTCATCATCTGCCAGAGCGTGGAGGAGGCGGAGGCCGCCATCGACGACATGATGGTGGGCCAGCGCTTCGGGGCCGCCGGAACCGAGCTGGTGATCGAGGAGTTCCTGGACGGGGAGGAGGCCAGCTTCTTCGCCCTGTGCGACGGCACGTCAGCCGTGCCCCTGGTGGGCGTGCAGGACCACAAGCGCGCCTTCGACGGCGACCAGGGCCCCAACACCGGCGGCATGGGCACCTACAGCCCCGCCCCGGTCCTGACGCCGGAGCTTGAGGCCCGGATCATGCGGGAGATCGTGGAACCCACGGTCCGCGGCATGGCCACCGACGGCAAGCCCTTCAACGGCGTGCTGTTCGCCGGCATCATGGTGGTGCCGGGCAAGGACGGGGAGCCGGTGCCCAAGCTGCTGGAATTCAACGTCCGCTTCGGCGACCCGGAATGCCAGGTGCTGATGCGCCGCCTGAAGTCCGACCTGCTGCCTGTGCTGGTGGCCGCGGCGGAGGGCAAGCTGGCGGGCACCGAGCTGGAATGGCATGACGACGCGGCCCTCTGCGTGGTCATGGCCGCCCAGGGCTATCCCGGCGACTACAAGAAGGGCACCGAGATCCGCGGCCTGGAGCAGGCGGCGGAGATCGAGGAGGCCGTGGTCTTCCACGCCGGCACCAAGCGGGCGGAGGATGGCCGTGTGCTGGCCACAGGCGGCCGGGTGCTGGGCGTGACGGCCATGGCCAAGACCATCATCGACGCCCAACGCCAGGCCTACACGGCCGTGGACCTGATCGACTGGCCGGAGGGCTTCTGCCGGCGGGACATCGGGTGGCGGGCGCTGCACCGGGCGTGAGGCCCGTCCTGTTGCCAGCGCTCATCGAGCTTGCAGGGCCGCCATCACCGTCTCGATAGGCAGGAACAGGATGCGGCTGTCCGCGGGATACTCGATGAACTCTGCGCAGGACAGGTAGAAGCGCTTCGCCCCATCATCCTTTGCTTGGACCAGCAGGGCGGCGATGCCGATTGCATCCGCCGCCCCCACGACACGCCGGAAGGCATCGGCCAGCAGGTCCTTGCCCAGGCCCCGGCCAGCATGGCCGCGGTCCACCGCCAGCCGCCCGAGAACGGAAACCGGGACGCTGTCCGGGGCGTTGCGGCGGAGCCTGCCCGGGGCTGCCGACCGGTCCACGGCCCCGGCCGCGAGGCAGTAGTAGGCGACCACGCGACCGCCGTCGCAGACCACATAGGTCCTGGAGAACCGGCTTTCGTTCTTGATGGCGCGGTGCCGCAGCCAGTCATCCAGGGCCGGTTGGCCACAGGCGAAGGCGCTGACGTCATGGTCCGGCCGCAAGGGGGCCGGGGGCGTCAACCCTCCCATGCTGGTTTCCGGCTCATCAGGGCGCGCAGCTTCGGGCCCGGCGGCGGCGGGTGGTCCAATAGTTGGACGAAGGCGTCGAACCGGTCAGGGTCCAGGGTGAACAGCCGCTGGTCCAGCAGGACGTCCACCGCGGCCTTGCGGGCGCTGTCCACCATGAACTCCGTTCGGGTCTTGCCCAGGATGGACGCGGCCTCATCGATCAGCTGGCGGGTCGGCCCCTCGATGCGCAGGTTGATGCTGCCCTTCGCCCCGCCGGACATGCCGCGGTCGCTGGCGTCGGCCGGCCCGTCGCCGGCGGTGTGGGGGGCACCAAGATCATCTGTCATGGCCACCATTCTGGCATTTGTATCCACAGTGTCAATACACCGGACCCATCAGATCGACGGGGCGGGACAATTTCGAGAAACATCCGACCTCGGATGCATTTTCCCTTGACCTCCGGGGAAAGCTGCCCAACTGTAGGGGCATTGGCGCAACCAACAGAAAGGAGGTGATCCGATGTCTCGTTCCCTCAAGCGGACCCGCGCGGATCTCTCCGTCAGCAAGGTCGTTCACGGCTGACCTGGCGGACATCCGTCGCGGACCACCCGCGAGCGGATCGTCTACGGCTACCGTAGGGGCAGGGCCGGTGTCTTCGGGCACCGGCCCTGTCTACGTTCGGGGCCGGGTGCCGGGGTTACCCTTCCCGTCTGGCGTGCGGGGGGTGGGGCTGCTATCAAGGCCTTCATCTCCAGTCCCAGTCCGGATGCCCGCATGAACCGCCGTGACCGCCGCCGCCAGCTTGCCGAGCTGCCCAAGGCGCCCGACCTGTCCGCCCGCTTCGCCAACGACGTCAAGATCGCCACCACCCTGCACAAGCAGGGCCGGCTGAAGGAGGCGGTGGACGTCTATCGCAAGGTCGTGAAGGTGTATGAGGGCCACCCGGACGTGCGCGTGGCCTGGTCCAACCTGGGTGCTGCCCTGCAAGGGCTGGGCAAGTTCGACGACGCGGTCATCGCCCTGAAGAAGGCCCGGGCCCTGAAGCCCGACCACCCGCCGCCGCACCACAATCTGGGCATGGCGCTGCTGCAGCAGAACAAGCTGGAGGAGGCGCTGGAAAGCCTGACCCGCGCCATCGAGCTGGACCCCAATTTCCACGACGCCTGGGTGGGCCTGGGCATCGCCTGCGAGAAGCTGGGCGACATGGGACGGGCGGAGGATGCCTGCCGCCGCGCCCTGGCCGCCGACCCGCGGTCGCTCCAGGCCCGCTTCAACCTGGCCAACGTGCTGCGCCAGACCGGCCGGCCGGACGCCGCCAAGGCGGAGCTGGAGGCCTGCCTGGCGCAGGAGCCCAACTTCGCCGAGGCCATCTACACCCTGGGCCGGCTGGAGGAGGTGGGCGGCAACCCCGCGGCAGCCGCCGAACGCTACCTCGCCACCCTGAAGCTGGTGCCGCAGGCGGAGCCGGTGCACAACCAGCTCGGCCAAGCCCTGCAAGCCCTGGCGGAACGGGACCCGGAGCAGGCCCGCAGGCTGGCCGCCACCTGGCGGGAAACCTACCCGGACAGCCCCATCGCCCAGCACCGAGCCGCCGCCCTGCTGGGGGAGGGCACGACGCGGGCCTCCGACGACTTCCTGGTCAACCAGTTCAACCCCTTCGCCGAGATCTATGACGAGGCCATGGCCGCCGTGGACAACCACGCGCCGGAACTGTTGCTGGCCGCCCTGGGCAAGGTGCTGGGCGAGCCGACGGGCGGGCTGTCGGTGCTGGACGCCGGCTGCGGCACCGGCCTGCTGGCGCCGGGGCTGAAGCCCTATGCCAAGGCCCTCACCGGCGTGGACCTGTCCCCCGGCATGGTGGAGAAGGCCCGCGCCCGGGGCCTGTACGATTCGTTGGAGGTGGCGGAGCTGACCGCCTGGCTGGCCGGGCAGGCGGGCCGGTTCGACCTTATGGCCGCCGGCGACGTGCTGCCCTACCTGGGGGACCTTGCGGGGCCGGTGTCCACCCTGGCCGGGGCGCTGGCCCCCGGCGGTACCCTGGGCCTGACGGCCGAACGGCTGGAGGAGGGCACCTGGACCCTGCTGCCCACCGGCCGCTACTCCCATTCCGAGACCTACCTGCGGCAGGTGCTGGAAAGCGCGGGGCTGACCGTCGCCACCCTGCATGAGGAGGTGCTGCGGCGCGAGGGCGGGGAGCCTGTGGTGGGGTATGTGGTGGTGGCGGGGAAAGCGTGATGCAGGGCACGTGAGGTCACCCCGGGCTTGACCCGGGGCCCTCGGGATCGGTCGATGCAGGTCACCGAAAGCCCTGTTTTTCTTTGTTCTTTGGCCCGCTGCCGCCCCTTGGCAGGTCCGCTTTCCCAAGGGCCCCGGGTCAAGCCCGGGGTGACCTCCAGTGATTTGCACGTCTGTTCACATCCCCGCCACCGTCATCCCCTCGATCCGCACGGTGGGGCTGTCGATGCCGTGGCGGAAGGTCAGGTCGTTGGCGGGGGTCAGGTTGCGGAACATGTCCTTCAGGTTGCCGGCGATGGTGACCTCGCTGACCGGGTAGGTGACCTGCCCATCCTCGATCCAGAAACCGCCGGCGCCGCGGGAATAGTCGCCGGTCACGCCGTTGACGCCCGAGCCCATCAGGCTGGTGACGTAGAACCCCTGTTTGATGTCGCGGATCAGCTCCTCCGGCGGCAGGCTGCCGGGGGCTAGGTAGACGTTGGTCGGGCTGGGCGAGGGCGGGCCGCCGGTGCCGCGGGAGGCGTGGCCGGTGCTGGACAGGCCGAGCTGCCGGGCGGAGCGCAGGTCGAGCAGCCAGGTGGTCAGCGTGCCGTCGTCGATGATGGCGCGGCGCCGGTTCAGCAGCCCCTCCGCGTCGAAGGGCTTGGAGCGCAGGCCGCGGCGGATGAAGGGGTCCTCCACCACGCTGATGCCGGGGGCGAACAGGGGCTGGCCCAGCCGGTCCTTCAGGAAGCTGGTGCCGCGGGCGATGGATGGGCCGGAGATGGCGCCGCACAGGTGCCCTAACAGGCCGCCGGCCAGCCGCGGCTCGAACACCACGGGCACGGCCTGGGTCATCACCTTGCGGGGGCCGAGCTTGCGCACCACCCGTTCGCCGGCGCGGCGGCCGATCTCCTCCGGCGCCTCCAGGTCGGTGCCATAGACGGTGGAATGGTAGTCATAGTCCCGTTCCATGGCCGTGCCGGACCCGGCCAGGACGGAGACGGACAGGGAATGGCGGCTGACCGAATAGCCGCCGACGAAGCCGTTGCTGGCGGCCAGGGTGACGCTGGACCGGCTCCACGACCCGTCGGCGCCGTCGGAGTTGCTGACGCCGGCCACGCCGCGGGCGGCCTCCTCACAGCGGCGGGCGGCCTCGATCAGTGCCTCGGCCGTGGGCTCGGAGCTGTCGCACAGGTCCAGGTCGGCCCAGTCGGTGGCGACGTCCCCCGGCTCGGCGATGCCGCAGAACGGGTCCTCCGGCACGGTGCGGGCCATGGCGACGGCCCGGTCCGCCAACTCCTGCAACATCTGCTGGCTGCGGTCGGTGGAGGAGACGACGGCCATCCGCTTGCCGATGAAGACCCGCAGGCCCAAATCGCCGGACTCCGACCGTTCCAGCCCCTCCGGCTTGCCCAGCCGCATGGAGAGGGAGAGGGAGGCGCTGTCCACCAGCAGGGCGTCGGCCGCGTCGGCCCCCGCGGCCTTGGCCCGGCGGATCAGGTCTTCCAGCAGGCTGGCGGCGGCGGGGTCGGGGGTGTGGCTGGGCATGGGGTTCCGCTTCGATTCGGGACGGGGTGCCGGACCCCAGGTCTAGCAGACGCCGGACACGGGTAGAAGCCCCCCGGTCGGGCGGTGGTTCCCTCGGGGCAACCGTCTGCTTCCATGAAGGAACCGCGCCCCTGCGGCCCTGTTGTGCGGCCATGACCCTCGCCCCGTCACACCTCCCCCCGCCGCCTGCCCCCGCCCGCCGCCGCGGGGTAGGGGATGGCGGATCGCCCGACGACCCCGGCGCCCGCGCCCTGGCGGCCCAGGTGGCGTTGCTGCGAAGCCTGTGCGGGCCCGGGCGACCAAGCCTGCTGCATGTGGGCTGCGGCACGGGCCAGGTACTGCTGGGGCTGGCGCCGGACCTGGGCCTGGGCATCGGCGTGGCGCCTGACGTGGAGGATGTCTGCCGCGCCCGGCTGGCCAGTGTCCGGCAGGGGTTGGGGCGGCTGCACTTCACCGTGGGCACGGCCGTGGCCTTCCGGGTGGACCAGGTGCCGCCCCAGGCCTTCGACCTGGTGCTGGTCCAGGCCATCGGCGGCCTGCGCGGCCTGTCCCGCGACCTGGGCGGGGCGCTGCGGCGGCTGGCGCCGGGCGGGCGTATCGTGGTGCTGGGCACGGATGACAGCCACCCCGCCGTGGTCTGGCGCCGCTGGTGCCGGGGGGAGAAGCCGCCGCCCGGCCTGACGCCCCAAGTGGCGCGGGAGGCGGCCCGGCGGCTGGGGCTGGAACCAGTGGCCGACCACAGCCTGCCCTGGCAGCCCGGGCCCTTGCCGGAAGAGGCCGGCGGGTCCCGCCTGAAGCGCGCCATGGCCCGCATGGCCCCGGCACCCCGGGCCGGGGACTTCGCCCTGGTGCTCCGCCGGGCGGGGTGAGGCGCTTCCCCTGGGGACAGGCCGCCCTAGCTTTCCTGGCGGATGGCGAGGGAGGTGCCCATGGCGCGGCTGGTCCTGCTGATACTTGCCCTACTGCTGGCGGCGCCGGCCCAAGCCCAGGATGAGGCGAAGGCCTGGGAGGTGCTGCGCCGGGGCGGCGGCGTGGCCGTGATCCGCCATGCCCTGGCGCCGGGAATCGGCGACCCGTCCGGCTTCAAGCTGGACGACTGCTCCACCCAGCGCAACCTGTCCGAACAGGGCCGCGCCCAGGCCCGGGCACTGGGGGAGCGGTTGCGGGCGGAGGGGGTGGCGGTGTCGGCGGTGCTGTCCAGCCGCTGGTGCCGCTGCCTGGAGACGGCGCGGCTCGCCTTCGGCACGGTGACGCCCTTCCCGCCGCTGGACAGCTTCTTCGAGGACCGGGGGGAGGAGCCGGCCCGCACGGCGGCCGTGCGTGACCATATGAAGGCCTGGGACGGCAGGGGCACGCTGGTGATGGTCACGCACCAGGTAAATATCACGGCCTTGACCGGGGCTGTGCCTTCCTCGGGAGAGATCGTGGTCCTGGGGCCCAACCCTGACCGATCTTTCGCGCTGGTCGGCAGGATCAGGCTGGGCGATCCGTAAAAGGGTGGCGGGCGGCGAAACGTTGCATCCGCGACACAGGGTTCCAGCGTAACGATCCAGACAAAAACCGCCCAGGGGCGGACATGTTTCGGACACGAACCGCTGGTCTCCTGCCCCTCGAACGATTGTTCCAGCCCGACGGGAGGACGCGCCCATGACCAAGCACCGCACGACGGTGGCCTTCCAGGCCTTGCTGCTGCTGGCCCTGATCCTGGCCGCCATCCTGTCCGCGCCGATGCGCGCCGGCCATGCCAAGGCGCAGGAGGCCCCGCGGCCCCCGGTGGCCCAGCCGGCCCCGGAAGCCGCGTCCGACCGGCACTGAACGGGCCCGGTGCCTCAGGGCAGGTCGAACAGGTCCAGATCCACCCCGTCGCCGCCGCGCAGCCGGCCCTCCCCGGGGTTGTCATAGGCCACCAGCAGCCGGGGCGGGCCGTCGGGCCGGGGCAGCAGGGCGATGCCCTCCGCATGGTCGAAGCCGATGCCGTGGGGGATGTCCGTCACCCGCACCAGCTCCTTCCGGCTGACCAGCATCTGTTCCGTGGATTTGACGGCGCCCGGCCAGCGATAGATGAACACCGGCCCGTCCAGGTCCATGGTCGGGCCGGCCAGGATCAGCAAATCGTCCCCCTGCCGCTTCATGTCCCGGATGCCCAGCCCGTCCAGGTCGAGGAAGTGCTTGCGGTAGGGCGCGCCGTCCGGCCCGCACTCGTCCAGCTTCAGCCGACCCTTCTTCTCCGTCAGCTTCACCTCGATGATCGTGGCCCAGCCGCGCAGCACGGGGCCGCGCAGGCCCAGCCAGACCCGGTCGCCATAGGCCGCCAGCCCCTCGATGTCGAAGCCGTTCTCCTTGGCCGGCACCTCCAGGAAGCGGCCGATATGCTCATCCTCCGCCAGGGCCTTGGTCAGGGGGTTGCCGCCCTTGCCGGACATCTTCAGGCAGGCGGCGGTCAGGGTCTTGCCGTCCTTGCCCTTGCCCTCCTTGACCAAGTCGTACTCCCCGCCCTTGCCGGAGGGCACGCAGGGGATGCGGCCCAGCAGGTAACGGTTGGGGTCGCGGCGGACGGTGGTCAGCCGCTCCAGGCAGGCGGCGTCGTCATGCTCGTCCGGCTTGGGCCGGCGGCGGGCCAGGCTCATGGAGCCGGTGACCCAGACATAGCCGGTGCTGTCGTCATAGCCGAAGCCCTCGATGTCCACCTCGCCCCGCTCGGCCGCCTCATCCGCCTCCCCGGCGGCCACGTCCTCTTCGGTCGCCAGGGGCAGGTCGAAGAAGGCGCTCAGCCGCTCCGGCACATGGTCGCCATAGGTCCCGTCCTTCTGCCGGGTCAGCCGCTCGATGGTCGCCGTCTCATCCGACGCCACGAACAGGCTGTCCCCCACCGGTTCCACCACCGACAGGTCCTGGCGGACATCCTTCTCCCCCGGCAGGCCGCGGTGGGTGGGAAGGGTCACGCGGATGGTGGCGACGGGGGCGGGGGGCATGGGGGCTCCTTGGGTTGGTCAGCCTGTCAGGCTGGGACCAAGGGCTCAATGCCGTCAAGGTCATGCACGATGGCCGCCACCTCGGTGAGGTCGTGCAGCGCCTGGAGGTTCATCCAGAACTCCGGACCGGTCCGGAATACCCTGCCAAGGCGGAGGGCGAGGTCACCTGTGACCGGTGTCTGCCCCAGGGCAAACCGCTCAATCCGGGTACGGGAAGCCTTGCAAGTCCTGGCGAGCGCCGACGCCGTGAGGCCCATCGGCTTCAGGAACTCCTCGGTGAGGATTTCACCGGGGTGGATGGGCGGGGTAGGGCCGATCATGGGATATGCTTCTCGCTGACGGCCCAGATTACCACACTACCAGATCGCCTTCCCGCTCCCCGGCAAGCCCAGCTTCCCCCAGCGCTCCGTCACCCGGTCCACCACCTCCTGCTCCATCCGCAGCTTCACGCCCCATTCGCGGTGGGTCTCTGGCGGCAGCTTGTTGGTGGCGTCCAGGCCGACCTTGCCGCCCAGGCCGGATTCGGGGCTGGCGAAGTCCAGGTAGTCGATGGGGGTGCCCTCGATCACGGTGATGTCGCGGGCGGGGTCCATGCGGGTGGACATGGCCCACATGACGTCCTTCCAGTCGCGGGCATTGATGTCGTCGTCCACGACGATGACCCACTTGGTGTACATGAACTGCCGCAGGAAGGACCAGACGCCCATCATCACGCGCTTGGCGTGGCCCGGGTAGGCCTTCTTCATGCTGACCACGGCGATGCGGTAGGAACAGCCCTCCGGCGGCAGCCAGAAATCCACGATCTCCGGGAATTGCTGCTGGAGCAGGGGGATGAACACCTCGTTCAGCGCCTCCCCCAGCACGCTCGGCTCGTCCGGCGGGCGGCCGGTGAAGGTGGAGAGGTAGATGGGGTCGCGGCGCATGGTGATGGCCGTGACGTTGAACACGGGGAAGGGCTCCACGCTGTTGTAATAGCCGGTGTGGTCGCCGTACGGCCCCTCGTCCGCGTACTCGTCCAGGGACACGTAGCCCTCCAGCACGATCTCCGCGTTGGCCGGCACCTTCAGGGGCACGGTCTTGCAGTCCACCAAATCCACCTTTTTCCCGCGCAGCAGGCCGGCGAACTGGTACTCGCTCAGCGTGTCCGGCACGGGCGTCACGGCGGCCAGGATGGTGCCGGGGTCGGCGCCGAGGACGGCGGCGGCGGGCAGGGGCTCGCGCTTGCCCGCACCCTTCCAGCGCTGGTGGTGCTGGGCGCCGCCGCGGTGTTTCAGCCAGCGCATGATGGTCTTGTCCCGCCCCAGCACCTGCATGCGGTAGATGCCGAGGTTGTAATTGTCCTCCCGCTTGTCGCTGGGGCCCTTCGTGACCACCAGGGGCCAGGTGATCAGCGGCGCCGGCTCCCCCGGCCAGCAGCCCTGCACGGGCAGGCGGGAAAGGTCGATCTGGTCCCCGGTCAGCACCACCTCCTGGCAGGGCGCGCGGGACACGTTGCCGGGACGCATGGCCAGCACGGTCTTGGCCAGGGGCAGCAGGTCGAACGCCTCCCGCAGGCCGCGGGGCGGTTCCGGTTGCTTCAGGAAGGCCAGCGTCTCCCCCACCTGGCGCAGCTCGTTCGGCTCCCGGTCCATGCCCCAGGCCACCCGCTCCACCGTGCCGAACAGGTTGATCAGGACGGGCATCTCGCTGCGGGTCCCGTCCGCCTTGATGACGTTCTCGAACAGCACGGCCGGCCCGCCCTCCGCCAGCAGGCGGGTGTGGATCTCCGTCATCTCCAGGTGGGTGGACACCGGCTCCCGCACCCGGACCAGCCTTCCGGCCTTTTCCAGCCGCTCGATGAACTCACGCAGGGAACCGTAGGGCATGGGGCGCACTCTCTAATGGGGAGGGGCCGATGGGGGTGCGCAGAAGATCGGGGAACATGTCCCCAGGTCAAGCTGCCGCTTGCGTCGCACCCTGACCGCCGGTGAAATGGCTTGCACCCACACCCCTGGCGGGAAAGCCAAGACCATGTACCACCTCGCGCAGGTCAACATCGCCAAGCTGCTGGCCCCCATCGACAGCCCTCAACTCCTCGGCTTCACCTCCCGCCTGGACATGGTGAACGCCATGGCGGAGTCGGCGCCGGGCTTCGTCTGGCGGCTGAAGGGCGATGGCAACGACGCCACCAGCCTGCGGCCCTTCCCCGACCCGGAGGTGATCGTCAACATGTCGGTGTGGGAGAGCGTGGAAGCCCTGTTCGACTTCACCTACCGCCAAGCCGACCACACCGGCGTGATGCGTGGCCGACGGGAATGGTTCGCCAGGCACGAAGGGGCCTACATGGCCCTGTGGTGGGTGCCCGCGGGGCATGAGCCCACCCTGGCGGAAGCGCGGGAGCGCCTGGACCATTTGGACCGGCACGGGCCCACCCCGGTCGCCTTCACCTTCAAGGAACGGTTTCCGGCACCGGTCCCGGCCTGACAATCCAGGCCGGGACGGCGCAGGACCTCAATACCCGCTGCTGGGCGCCACGCCGGGCTTGCCGTGGCCCAGCACGGCCAGCAGCGCGTCCAGCAGGCCGGAGGCGCCGAAGCGGAAGGTGGCAGGGCTGGCCCAGCCGGGGCCGCAGATTTCGTCCGCCAGGGCCAGGTACTCGGCCGCACCGGTCACATCGCGAATTCCGCCGGATGCCTTGAAGCCCACAGGGAGGCCGGCGTCCTTGCAGGCCTGCAGCAGGATGCGGGCGGCGCCGGGGGTGGCGCCCACCGGGACCTTGCCGGTGGAGGTCTTCAGGAAGTCCGCCCCGGCTTCCACCGCGATGGCGGCCGCCCGCTCCACCAGCACCGGCTTGGCCAGGGCGCCCGTTTCCAGGATCACCTTCATGGTGGTGGGGCCGCAGGCCTCCCGGCAGGCCTTCAGGTGCTCCAGGGCGCGGGTGCCGCTGCCCTGGTAGACGTCGGCATAGTTCATCACGACATCGATCTCATCCGCCCCGTCGGCCAGGGCGGCGGCGATCTGGGCGGCCACCTTCTCCGCCGGGAAGCTGCCGCCGGGGAAGTTCACCACCGTGGCCACCTTCACGCCCGACCCGGCCAGCAGGCCCTTGGCCTGGGGCACGAACTGCGGCCAGAGGCAGACCGCGGCCACGGACCCGGCCGGGGTGACGGCGCGGCGGCACAGGGCTGCGGTACTGTCGGCATCGTCCCCATCGTTCAGGCTGGTCAGGTCCAGCAACGGCAGGGCGCGGCGGGCGGTCGCGATTTCGGAGGCGGAATGATCGGTCATTGGTCGTTCCAGAGTCGGAATAAAGGTCAGAAGCCAAGGTTGTCCGGGCCGAAGCTGTGGGGCAGCAGCTCCGCCAGGGTGAAGCGCTGGCCCTGGCCCCCGGCGTCGAAGACATGGATGGGGGTGTCGGGGGACGCGAACTCCCGGATGCGCTGGCGGCAGCCGCCGCAGGGGGTGCAGAGGATGCCGGACCCGGCCTCCCCGCCCACCACCGTGATCTCGGCGATGCGGCCCTCACCGGCGGCCACCATCATGCCGATGGCGCTGGCCTCGGCGCACTGGCCCTGGGGGTAGGCGGCATTCTCCACGTTGCAGCCGGCGAAGACGGCGCCGGACTGGGTGCGGATGGCGGCGCCCACCTTGAAGCGGGAATAGGGGGCGTGGGCTTTTTCCCGCACGGCGCGGGCCGCCTCGAACAGGTCGGTGGTCATCTCTGTTGGGTTCCCCTGGGAAAGTCGCCGCAGCATAGGGGCAGGGCGTGCCCACGGCTAGACCATGTTTCCGGCCACCGGGGACATGGTCCGGCGGCGACTGCCGCCGCGCCCGCCGATGCGGGCGAAAGCCAAGCCGCGGATGCGGCGCCGGCGCTTGAGGAAGGCCACCTGGGCCGTTGCACCCTTGCCCTGGCCGCCGCGATGGTTACCCTGGGCGCCAACAGCCAAGAGCAAACCCGGGAGGAAGCACCATGATCGCCACCATCCTCACCCCCCGCATCATGGAGGTCGGCGGCGGCGCCGTGGCCCGCGTGGCCGAGGTGCTGGCCCGGCTGGGCTGCTCCAGGCCCCTGGTGGTGACCGACCCCTGGATGCGTGACAGCGGCACGGTGGAAAAGGTGCTGGCCCCCCTGCGCCAGGCGGGCATGGCCTTCGACGTCTTCGCCGACACGGTGCCGGACCCCACCACCGACGTGGTGGCCGCAGGCACGGAACGGCTGCTGTCCGGCGGCTTCGACAGCATGGTGGCGCTGGGCGGCGGGTCCCCCATCGACACGGCCAAGGCCATGGGCATCCTGGCCGCCAACGGGGGCGAACTGCGGTCCTACAAGGTGCCCAACCCCATCCCCAAGGCGGGCGTGCCCCTGCTGGCCATCCCGACGACGGCGGGCACGGGCTCGGAGGTGACGCGCTTCACCGTGGTGACCGACACGGGCACGGATGAGAAGATGCTGATCGCCGGGCCCATGCTGGTGCCCACCGCCGCCATCGTGGACTATGAGCTGACCTTGACCTGCCCGCTGCGGCTGACGGCGGACACGGGCATCGACGCCCTGACCCACGCCATCGAGGCCTATGTCAGCCGCAAGGCGAACCCCTTCTCCGACAGCATGGCCCTGGCCGCCATCCGCAAGATCGCCCCGAACATCCGCGCCGCCTGTGCCGAGCCGGGCAACCGGGCGGCGCGGGAAGCCATGATGCTGGGCGCCACCCTGGCGGGGATGGCCTTCTCCAACGCCTCCGTCGCCCTGGTGCACGGGATGAGCCGGCCCATCGGCGCCTTCTTCCACGTGCCGCACGGCCTGTCCAACGCCATGCTGCTGCCGGCGGTCACCGCCTTCAGCCTGCCGGCGGCGGAGGCCCGCTATGCCGATTGCGCCCGGGCCATGGGCGCCGTGGGGGAGGGGATGCCGGACGAGGCCGCCGGCCTTGCCCTGCTGGACGCGCTGCGGGACCTTAACGCCGACCTGAAGGTGCCGGGACCCAAGGCCTATGGCATCGACGAGGCCCGCTGGAACGGCCTGCTGGCCACCATGGCTGAGCAGGCCATAGCGTCGGGCAGCCCGGGCAACAACCCGCGGGTACCCGACGCCCAGCAGATCGTGGCGCTGTACCGGGAGGCGTGGGCGGCTTGAGGGCCCTCAGCCCCGGGAGAGGGTGGCGCCGGATGAAGGGGGGAGCGTAGGCCTAGGTTTCCCTGCTCCCGGCACCCCCTCACCCCGACCCTCTCCCCGGTGGGGAGAGGGGGAGTTCAGCCGAACACCGGCCGCTCGGCCGCGGCGCGGTACTCCGCCGCCAGCCGGTCCACCAGCTCCTGCACGGTGGGCACGTCATGGATGGTGCCGATGCCCTGGCCGGCGGACCAGATGTCCTTCCAGGCCTTCTTGGACGGGTTGTCCCAGTCGGACACGTTGGGCTTGCCCACGGCGGCGCTGATCTGGCTGGGGTCGATGCCGTTGGCGATGACGCTGTGGGCCAGGTAGTTGCCGGGGATGCCGCTGAAGACGGGGGTATAGACGATGTCCGCCGCCGCGCCGTCCACGATCATCTGCTTGTAGGCCGGGCTGGCGTTCGCCTCCGCCGTGGCGATGAAGCGGGTGCCCATGTAGGCGAAGTCCGCCCCCATCACCTCCGCCGCGCGGATTGCGGCGCCGGACGACATGGAGCCCGCCAGCACGATGGGTCCGTCGAAGAACGCCCGCACCTCCGGCAGCAGGGCGAAGGGCGACAGGGTGCCGGCATGGCCGCCGGCACCGGCGCAGACCAGGATCAGCCCGTCAACGCCCGCCTCCAGCGCCTTCTTGGCGTGCTTCACGTTGGTCACATCGTGAAAGACCAGCCCGCCATAGGAATGCACCGCCTCAACGATCTGGGTCGGCGCGCCGACCGACGTGATGACCAGCGGCACCTTGTGCTTCACGACAAGGGCGAGGTCGTCCATCAGGCGGCCGTTGGACTTGTGCACGATCAGGTTCACCCCGAACGGCGCCACCGGCTTGTCCGGGTTGGCGGCGGCGTAGGCGGCAAGCTCCTCCGTCACCTGGCCCAGCCACTGGTCCAGCAGCTCGATGGGCCGGGCGTTCAGGCTGGGGAAGGTGCCGACGATGCCGGCCTTGCACTCCGCGACCACCAGCTCCGGGTAGCTGACGATGAACATGGGGGAGGCGATCACGGGCAGGGCGAGCTTGCCCTGGAACAGCTTCGGCATGGGCATGGGGTGGGAACCTCCCTGGGGCGATGGTTGCCGCCGCCGGGTCGTCCGCCCGGCTTGTCGCCCGCCTTTGTAGGCCATCGCGGGGGGTGGGGGGAAGCGCGCACCGCTTTCCCAACCAGCGGATGGGTGCTTAACGCCGCACGCCTCGGCAAGCCTAGCGGTGGCGGCCCCGCCTCGTTTACCATGCCGGCCCGCACAGCCCGGGGGCATGTCAGCGTAACAAGGGGAGTTGGGGGGAATGGCCGGTACCGACACGCGCGTCACCGACGAAGAGGCCCTGCTGCTGCACAGCAGCGGGCGGCCCGGCAAGCTGGAGGTGACGCCGACCAAGCCGATGGGCACCCAGCGCGACCTGTCCCTGGCCTACTCGCCCGGGGTGGCTGCCCCTTGCCTGCGCATCCACCAGGACCCCAGCACCGCCTATGACTACACCGCCAAGGGCAACATCGTGGCGGTTATCAGCAACGGCACCGCCGTGCTGGGCCTGGGCGATCTGGGCGCCCTGGCGTCGAAGCCGGTCATGGAGGGCAAGGCCGTCCTGTTCAAGCGCTTCGCCGACGTGGACGGGTTGGACCTGGAGGTGGACACCCGCGACGTGGACGAGTTCATCAACTGCGTCCGCTTCCTGGGCCCCAGCTTCGGCGGCATCAACCTGGAGGACATCAAGGCGCCCGACTGCTTCATCATCGAGCAGCGCCTGCGGGAGATCATGGACATCCCCGTCTTCCATGACGACCAGCACGGCACGGCCATCATCGCCGCCGCCGGCCTGTTCAACGCGCTGGAGCTGACGGGCCGCGACATCCAGCAGAGCAAGATGGTGATCAACGGCGCCGGGGCCGCCGCCATCGCCTGTGCCGAGCTGTTCAAGGCCATGGGCTTCCCGCCCGCCAACATCACCCTGTGCGACACCAAGGGCGTGGTCTGGAAGGGCCGGACCGAGGGCATGAACCAATGGAAGTCGGCCCACGCCGTCCACACGGACGCCCGCACCCTGGCCGACGCCATGAAGGGGGCGGACGTGTTCGTCGGCCTGTCGGTGAAGGGGGCGGTCACGCCGGACATGGTGCGCTCCATGGCCGCCAACCCCATCATCTTCGCCCTGGCCAACCCCGACCCGGAGGTGACGCCGGAGCAGGTGCGGGAGGTGCGCGGCGACGCCATCGTGGCCACGGGGCGCAGCGACTACCCGAACCAGGTGAACAACGTCCTCGGCTTCCCCTACATCTTCCGCGGCGCCCTGGACGTGCGGGCCAGCACCATCAACGACGCCATGAAGATCGCCGCGGCCAAGGCCCTGGCCGCCCTGGCGCGGGAGGACGTGCCGGATGAGGTGGACGCCGCCTATGCCGGCCGGCGCCTGCGGTACGGGCCGGAATACATCATCCCCGTGCCCTTCGACCCCCGCCTGATCGTCACCATCCCGGCGGCGGTGGCCCAGGCGGCCATGGACAGCGGCGTGGCCCGCAAGCCCATCGTGGACATGGACGCCTACCGCCGCAGCTTGCGGCTCCGCCTGGATCCCACCTCCGACTCGCTGCAACTGATCTTCGAGAAGGTGAAGGCCGCGCCCAAGCGGGTGGTCTTCGCCGAGGGCGAGGAGGAGCGGGCCATCCGCGCCGCCATCGCCTACCGCGCCGCCGGCTTCGGCACCCCCATCCTGGTGGCCCGGGAGGAGGTGGTGCGGGAGCGGATGGAGGCCATGGGCCTGGCCAACCTGGAGCCGCTGGAGGTCTGGAACGCCCGCCTGTCCCGCCACAACGAACGGTACGGGCAGTTCCTGTACCAGCGCCTGCAACGCCGCGGACACCTGTTCCGCGACTGCCAGCGCATGGTGAACCAGAACCGCAACGTCTTCGCCGCCTGCATGGTGGCCAGCGGAGACGCGGACGCCATGGTCACCGGCCTGACCCGCAGCTTCTCCGTCAGTTTCGAGGACATCGAGCGGGTGATCGACCCTACCCCCGGCCATCTGGTCTTCGGCCTGTCGGTGCTGGCGACCCGGGCGCGCACCGTGTTCATCGCCGACACCACGGTGCATGAGCGGCCCACCTCGGAGCAGCTGGTGGACATCGCCATCCAGGCGGCCCGCACCGCCCGGCAGATGGGGCACGAGCCGCGGGTGGCCTTCCTGTCCTTCAGCAACTTCGGCCAGCCAATGCGCGACCGCGCCGCCCATGTGCGCGACGCGGTGGCCCTGCTGGGCGCACGGAACCCCGACTTCGAGTTCGACGGGGAGATGTCCGCCGACGTGGCCCTGGACCATGAGCTGATGAAGCGGCTCTACCCGTTCTGCCGCCTGTCCGGGCCGGCCAACGTGCTGATCATGCCGGCGCTGCATGCCGCCAACATCGGTGCCAAGCTGCTGCAGAAGTTCGGCGGCGGCACCCTGGTGGGCCCCTTGCTGATCGGCACGGACAAGCCGGTGCAGGTGGTCCAGATGGGCGCCACGGCCAACGACCTGGTCACGGCGGCCGTGATGGCGGCCCACGACGCCATGGTGCGGTGAAGGGGGGCGGGTCCTTCGTCCGCGGCTGATGTTAAATTTAGGTGACGCGGGCCTTCCCGGGACGGGGCTATGCTATGCCCGGCGATAACGAACCGTCATAGCCCCGGCCCCCATGATGCCGCGCGACCTGTACCCCTTCCGCCTTTTCCTGATCGGCCTGCTGCTGGTCGGGCCGAGCGGGGGCGTGCTTTTGTCGCTGGCGTGGCATGGGCACATCCATGCCGGCAACGCCCTGGCCCTGTTCGCCCTGGTGGCGGCGGTGTCCGGCGTGCTGCTGCGGCTGATCCACCAGGACACCCGCGCTATGGTCGCCTATGCGGACCGCCTGGCGGAGGGGGGCCCGCCCGTGCCCATGCCGCTGGTCAATTCCGTCTCGGCCGAGACGGTGGTCTCCGCCATGGCCCGCACCCAGTCGCGCTGGCTGGAGCGGGGGGAGGCCGGGCAGCGCCGGGTGGACGCGGCGGAGGCCGTGGTGGACGGGCTGCACGACCCGCTGCTGCTGGTGGGCGCCGACCGGCGGGTGATCCGCGCCAACAACGCCGCCCGGGCCCTGTTCGGCGACCGCATGGTGGGCCGGGACCTGGCCGTGTCCCTGCGGAACCCGGCCCTGCTGGAGGCGGTGGACGCCGTGCGCAACGGCGGTGCCTCCCGCAGCGTCGAGTTCATGCTGCCCGTGCCGGTGGAGCGCACCCTGGAGGCACGGGTGAAGCCCTTCTCCCGCACGGACCCCACGGGGGGAGAGCCCGCGCCGGACGAGCCGCGGCTGTTGCTGACCCTGCACGACATCACCCTGCTGAAGCGCTCGGAGCAGATGCGGGCGGACTTCGTGGCCAACGCCAGCCATGAGCTGCGCACCCCCCTGGCCGCCCTGATCGGCTTCATCGAGACCCTGCGCGGCCCGGCCCGGGACGACACGGAGGCGCGGGACCGCTTCCTGGGCATCATGCACGACCAGTCCAGCCGCATGTCCCGGCTGGTCAACGACCTGCTGTCCCTGTCGCGGATCGAGCTGGACGAGCATTCCCCGCCCACCGACCGGGTGGACGTGGCGGAGATCGTCCGCCGGGTGGCGGCCACGCTGGAGCTGCGCGCCGCCGGCCGCAAGGTGCGGCTGAAGGTGGAGGGGGCGGAGACCCTGCCCGCCGTGGTGGGGGACGAGGACCAGCTGACCCAGGTCTTCCAGAACCTGATCGACAACGCCATCAAGTACGGCAAGGAACAGACGGAGGTGACGGTCAGCCTGTCCGTCAGCGACCCGGCATCCTCCGCCGCCAGCCTGGGCTTGCCCGTGCTGCCGGGCCGGGGGCGCGGCGGGCGCAACATCTGCGTCAGCGTGCGCGACCGGGGCGACGGCATCCCCCGCACCCACCTGCCGCGCCTGACCGAGCGGTTCTACCGGGTGGACCCGGCCCGGTCCCGCGCCCTGGGGGGCACGGGCCTGGGCCTCGCCATCGTCAAGCACATCGTCAACCGCCACCGCGGCCGGCTGACCATCGACAGCGAGGTGGGCAAGGGCAGCACCTTCACCGTGCACCTGCCCGCGGCGGAGGAGCCGGCGGCGACGGCGAAGGCGGACGTGGCGTAGGTCGGATTAGGTGCGAAGCACCGTAATCCGACGGCAAACGGTCCCGCGATCCCACGCGCGTATTCACGCGATGTCGGATTACGGTGCCTTGCGGCACCTAATCCGACCTACTTTTTCTGGAAGGCCCTTGTCTCGGGGTTGGTCAGTTCCCCGTCGCCGATGAACTTCCAGGAGCCGTCCTTCTGCTTGCGCCAGATGGTGACATAGCGGGTGGGGCCCAGGTCGGTGACGGTGCCGCCCGGCTTCTTCGCGGAATAGCGGGCCTTGCCCCAGGTGTAGCCCAGGGTGCCGTCGTCGGAGATGGCCCCGCCCTCCGGCGCCCAGTCGATGTCGAAGCCCGGCGGGAACAGGGCGGCCACCTGCTCCGGCGTCATCTCGGGCGTGGCGGTGCTGAACATCACCACCTTGTCGGCGGCGAACATCTGGAAGGCCTTGGCCAGGCCCACCTCCTTGGCCTTCACGGCAAAGGCGCGGTCGGCGTCCATCACCGCCTTGGCCGGGTGGTCGGCGGCGGCGGAAGTGATGGCGGACAGGCAGAGCAGGGCTGCGGCCAGGGCAAGGCGGCGGGGCATGGTCGTCTCCGGCAGGGGTGTCCCCCCAGGAGAAGCGCGGCGCGGCCCTTGGCGCAACACACGATCCCGGCCTTGCAAGCGGTTTTTGGCCGAACCGGGCATAACGCCGGAAAGGGCCGGGTGGTGACAGGGATCGGGCAGAAAGGGGGTCGCTGTCATCAAACCGTCATCGACCTGTAGTATTTAAGTCGCGCAGCAAAGCTATGGTCCGCCCACCCGAGACGGGTCCCAGCCGGCCCCCCGGGGGACTGCCCACGCAGTCCCCATCCCCTGCGGACCTTCCCGTCGGACCAAGGCCAAATACCGGAGGCAAAGTCGTGACCACCAAGAAGCTTGCCCTCGCCGCTGTGCTGGGTGCCGTGTCCCTCGTGGCGATGAGCGGCGCCGCCGCGGCCCGCGACCAGATCCGCATCGTCGGTTCCTCCACGGTGTTCCCCTTCAGCTCCACGGTGGTGGAGCGGTTCGCCCAGGGCGGCAAGTTCAAGGCCCCGATCCTGGAGTCCACCGGTACCGGCGGCGGCTTCCGCCTGTTCTGCACCGGCATCGGCGCCGACACGCCGGACGCCACGGGCGCTTCCCGCGCCATGAAGGCCAGCGAGTTCGACACCTGCCAGAAGAACGGCGTCGAGGGCATCACCGAGCTGGTGATCGGCTTCGACGGCCTGACCATCTCCCAGAACAAGAACGGCCCGAAGATCGCGCTGACCAAGGCCCAGCTGTTCCAGGCCCTGGCCAAGGAGGTCGAGGCCAACGGCCAGGTCGTGGCGAACCCCTACAAGACCTGGGACCAGATCGACCCCTCCCTGCCGAAGGTCCAGATCGAGGTCCTCGGCCCGCCCCCGACCTCCGGCACCCGTGACGCCTGGGTCGAGCTGGTCATGGAGGCCGGCTGCAAGGAGTTCCCGGCGATCAAGGCGCTGGACAAGGCCCGCCATGACGCGGTCTGCAAGACCATGCGCGAGGACGGCGCCTTCATCGAGGCCGGCGAGAACGACAACGTGATCGTGCAGCGCCTCGAGGGCAACCCGAACGCCTTCGGCATCTTCGGCTACTCCTTCCTGGAGGAGAACGTCGACAAGCTGCGCGGCGTGCCCGTCGGCGGCGTCGAGCCGAAGTACGAGACCATCGCCTCCGGCCAGTACCCGGTGTCCCGCCCGCTGTTCGTCTACTTCAAGAACCAGCACATGGGCGTGATCCCCGGCCTGAAGGAGTTCCTGGCCGAGTACGCTTCCGAGCGGGCCATGGGCGACGACGGCTACCTGGCCGACAAGGGCCTGGTGCCGCTGCCGGACGACAAGCGCAAGGCCGCCGAACAGTCCGCGCTGAAGATGAGCCCGATGGCCAAGCCCGCCTCGTAAGTCCCCCGGAAACGGGATATAGCAGGGCGCGGCGGCACCTCCCCCCGGGGGTGCCGCCGAACCCTTGTACCGTTCCCCCCAGTCCCAACCGCGACGGCCCCCGATGCCCATCACCTATACCGTCGGCACGCTCCTGATCCTCACCGCACTGGGATACCTTCTCGGCCGGCGCAAGGCGGTGACGGTGGCGGGCGGCAACATCGCCTCGCTGCACTCGGTCCCCTCCTATTACGGGTCCTTCTCGGCCCTGTGGGTGCTGCTGCCGACGATCTCGCTGGTGCTCCTGTGGCTGGCCCTCAAGGGGCCGGTCATCAACTGGGCCGTCGTGGACGGCATGGCGCCCGAGGCCGTGCTGGGCTGGGCCAACGCGTCCATCCCGCCGGGCGAGCTGGAGGCCGTGCGGGCCCGCGTGGCGGAGGGGGCAGGGGCCCTCACCGACATCCAGCGGCAATTGCTGCTGATCAACATTACCAACCTGGCCGCCGGCCAGGCGCAGTACGTGAACCCGGCCGTGGTGGACATCCTGCGCCCCGCCGCCGCCCACATGCAGGACCTGCGGTCGCTGACCGACTGGGCCCTGTTCGGCATCTGCGTCAGCCTGGCCGCGGCGGCCCTGTTCATCACCCGCGGCAAGATCGGCCCGGCCTTCCGGGCGCGGAACAACGTCGAGCGGATCGTCACCTTCCTGCTGATCATCTGCTCGCTGATCGCCATCCTGACCACGGTCGGCATCGTCCTCTCCCTGGTGTTCGAGAGCCTGCGGTTCTTCACCAAGGTCCCCGTCACCGAGTTCCTGTTCGGCCTGCAATGGAGCCCGCAGACGGCCATCCGGGCGGACCAGGTGGGTTCGTCGGGGGCGTTCGGCGCGGTGCCGCTGTTCGCGGGCACGCTGCTGATCGCGACCATCGCCATGTGCGTCGCCGCGCCGGTGGGCCTGCTCTCCGCCATCTACCTGTCGGAGTACGCGTCCGGCGCCGTGCGCAACGTGATCAAGCCGGTGCTGGAGATCCTGGCCGGCATCCCCACCGTGGTGTTCGGCTTCTTCGCCATCCTGACGGTGGCGCCCTTCATCCGCGACATGGGCGCCGCCATCGGCCTGGACGTATCGTCACAGAGCGCGCTGGCGGCGGGTGTGGTCATGGGCATCATGATCGTGCCCTTCGTCTCGTCCCTGTCGGACGACGTGATCAACGCCGTGCCCCAGTCCCTGCGCGACGGGTCCTACGGGCTGGGCGCCACCCGGTCCGAGACCGTGAAGCAGGTCATCCTGCCGGCTGCCCTGCCGGGCATCGTCGGCGCCATGCTGCTGGCCGTCAGCCGCGCCATCGGCGAGACCATGATCGTGGTCATGGCCGCGGGCCTGCAGGCGAACCTCACCGCCAACCCCCTTGCCAGCGTCACCACCGTGACCGTGCAGATCAAGTCGATCCTGGTCGGCGACCAGGTCTTCGACAGCGCCAAGACGCTGTCGGTGTTCGCCCTGGGCCTCGTGCTCTTCGCGGTCACCTTGGTGCTGAACGTCGTCGCCCTCCGCATCGTCCAGCGGTACCGGGAAAAATATGACTGAGATCACCGCCCCCCTCTCGGACAGGTCCGTCTCGTTCCACACCAGCGACGCCGCGGAGAAGCGGCTGCGCGCCCGGTACGCGGCGGAGAAGCGGTTCAAGGCCTATGGCGTCATCGCCATCGCCTTTGCCGTGTCCATGCTGGCCATCCTGCTGTTCACGCTGTTCCGGACGGGCATCTCCGCCTTCTGGCAGACCGAGATGCAGCTTGAGGTGACGTTCGACGCGGCAGTGGTCGATCCCAAGGGGACCGGCAACCCGGCGGACTGGGACCGCGGCGCCTTCCAGGGCCTGGCCAACGAGGCCCTGTACAAGGCTTTCCCGGAGGTCACCGGCCGCACCGACCGGCGCGAGCTGCGCGGCCTGCTCAGCCCGGTGGCTGGCGCCTTCCTGGTGAACTACGCCCTGGAGAACCCGGCCGTCGTCGGCCAGACGGTGAAGGTCTGGCTGCCCACCTCCGACGGCATCAACCAGATCGCCAAGGGCAACATCGACCGCACGCTGCCCGAGTCCAACCGGCCGGTGAACGACACCCAGCTCGGCTACCTGGACCGGATGGAATCGCAGGGCGCCATCCGCACGGCGTTCAACAGCACCTTCTTCTCCGCGTCCGACAGCAACTACCCGGAGCTGGCCGGCATCCTGGGCGCCACGGTGGGCACGCTGCTGACCATGGTGGTGACCATCCTGCTGTCGCTGCCCATCAGCGTGGCCGCCGCCGTGTACCTCGAGGAGTTCGCCCCGAAGAACCGGCTGACCGAGCTGATCGAGGTGAACATCAACAACCTGGCGGCCGTGCCCTCCATCGTGTTCGGCCTGCTCGGCCTGGCCATGTTCCTGAACTTCTTCGGGATGCCCCGGTCCTCGCCGCTGGTGGGCGGCATGGTGCTGGCCCTGCTGGTGCTGCCGACCATCATCATCGCCAGCCGCGCGGCGCTGAAGGCGGTGCCCCCCTCCATCCGCGAGGCGGCGCTGGGCATGGGGGCGTCGAAGCTGCAGACGGTGATGCACCACGTGCTGCCCCTGGCCATGCCGGGCATCATGACCGGCACCATCATCGCCATGGCCCACGCGCTGGGCGAGACGGCGCCGCTGCTGATGATCGGCATGAACGCCTTCGTCACGGCCCCGCCCACGGGGTTCCTGGACAGCTCCTCCGCCCTGCCGGTGCAGGTCTACATCTGGGCGGACAAGCCGGAGCGCGGCTTCGTGGAGCTGACCTCCGCGGCCATCCTGGTCCTGCTCACCTTCCTGGTGGCGATGAACGCGACCGCCATCTACTTCCGCAAGAAATTCGAGCGTCGCTGGTAAACGGGGAACAGAATGGACACCCAGACCATGACCAAGCCGGCCGCCGAAAACGGCACCAAGTCGGCGAAGATGAGCGCCCGCGGCGTGAAGGTCTTCTACGGCGAGAAGCGCGCCCTGCACGGCATCGACGTGGACATCTACGAGAACGAGGTGCTCGCCCTGATCGGCCCCTCGGGCTGCGGCAAGTCCACCTTCCTGCGCACCCTGAACCGGATGAACGACACCATCGACATCTGCCGGGTCGAGGGCCTGATCACCCTGGACGGGGCGGACATCTATGACCCCAAGCTGGACGTGGTGCAGCTCCGCGCCCGCGTCGGCATGGTGTTCCAGAAGCCGAACCCGTTCCCCAAGTCCATCTACGAGAACATCATCTACGGGCCGAAGCTGCACGGCCTGGCCACCAAGAAGGACGAGTTCGACGCCATCGTCGAGCAGTCCCTGAAGCGCGCCGGCCTGTGGAACGAGGTGAAGGACCGCCTGATGGAGCCGGGCACCGGCCTGTCCGGCGGCCAGCAGCAGCGCCTGTGCATCGCCCGCGCCGTGGCGGTCAGCCCCGAGGTCATCCTGATGGACGAGCCGTGCTCCGCGCTCGACCCCATCGCGACGGCCCATATCGAGGAGCTGATCGACGAGCTGCGGGAGAACTTCACCATCGTGATCGTGACCCACAACATGCAGCAGGCGGCCCGCGTCTCCCAGCGCACCGCCTTCTTCCACCTGGGCGACTTGGTGGAGGTGGGGAACACCGAGGAAATCTTCACCAACCCGCGGGACGAGCGGACCCAGGGCTACATCACCGGCCGCTACGGCTGAGCCCCGACCGGTCCAACACATTTCCCGACAGGCATATTTGAGCGAGAGGGCGAGCATGGCCGCCGAGCATACCGTCAAGGCGTTCGAGCAGGAGCTGCGGCGCCTGTCCAACCTGATTTCCCAGATGGGCGGCGTCGCCGAGGCGCAGGTGGAGGCGGCGGTCCAGGCCGTGGCCCGCCGCGACGTGGACCTGGCCGGCCGCGTGCTGCAGGCGGACAGCCAACTGGACGAGTATGAGCGCCAGATCGAGCAGGAGGCCGTGCGCATGCTGGCCCTGCGCCAGCCCATGGGCGTGGACCTGCGCGAGGTGCTGGCGGCGCTGAAGATCAGCGCCGACCTGGAGCGCACGGGCGACTATGCCGCCAACTCCGCCAAGCGCTCCATCGCGCTGGCCCAGCTCCCGGCCGTGCGGCCCGCCTCCGCCATCCCCCGCATGGGCCGGCTGGTGCAGGAGATGCTGAAGGACGTGCTGGACGCCTATGTGGACCGGGACGTGGAGAAGGCGGTCGCCGCCTGGCACCGGGACGAGGAGCTGGACGACCTCTACACCAGCCTGTTCCGCGAGGTCCTGACCTACATGATGGAGGACCCGCGTAACATCACCCCCTGCACCCACCTGCTGTTCATCGCCAAGAACCTGGAGCGGGCCGGCGACCACGCCACCAACATCGCCGAGACGGTGCATTTCCTGGTGGTGGGCCAGCCCCTGACCGGCGCCCGGCCGAAGGGCGACAAGAGCAGCTTCGCCGTGGTGGCGCCGGAGCCCGCCGCCGACCTGCCGGCCGGCCCGTAAGCGCCGCCCCGACCGATCCCGCCCCGACTGACGCAGCCGACACGGACGCCATGAACTCTGCCCTGAAGCCGTTGATCCTGGTGGTGGACGACGAGGCCGACCTGGTCACCCTGCTGCGCTACAACCTGGAAAAGGAAGGCTTCCGGGTGCAGACCGCCGGCGACGGCGAGGAGGCCCTGGTCGCCGCGGACGAGCAGACGCCGCACCTGGTCCTGCTGGACTGGATGCTGCCGCTGATGAGCGGGCTGGAGGTGTGCCGCCAGCTCCGCCGCAACCCCAAGACCCGCGACGTGCCCGTCATCATGCTGACGGCAAGGGGGGAGGAGGGGGACAAGGTCCGCGGCCTGAACAGCGGGGCCGACGACTACATCGCCAAGCCCTTCAGCCCGACCGAGCTGGTGGCCCGCATCCGCGCCGTGCTGCGCCGCGCCTCCCCAGCGCTGGCGGAGGAGCTGCTGCGCTTCAGCGACATCACCATGGACCTGGCCGCCCACCGGGTGCGCCGGGGCGGCCGGGACATCCATCTGGGCCCGACGGAGTTCCGCCTGCTGCGCCATTTCATGCAGCACCCGGGCCGGGTGTTCAGCCGGGAGCAGCTGCTGGACATCGTCTGGGGCCACGACGTCTATGTGGAGCCCCGCACGGTGGACGTGCACATCCGCCGCCTGCGCAAGGCCCTGAACGAGACCGAGGAACAGGACGTGATCCGCACCGTCCGCTCGGCGGGGTATGCGCTGGACGAGAACACGGTGTGAGGCCGCCCGTAGGGCGGCCGGCCAGGGAGTCGGTGACCAAGCGAGGAAGTGGGGCCATTGCTCGCAGGAAAAGTATTGGACGACACTTGAAGCACGAACGGGCATTGTTGGTCTCGTCTCAATGCGAGGTGCTTCATGTCGGGAAAGAGGGTGCAAATCTTTTTATCGCCATTGGAAGTGTCTACGTTTCTAACGGACCCATTTGACAGAAACGACGTCGCTATTTGGATAATGAAGGGCAACGAACCAAATGGAGATGCACGGCTAGAGTTAGTGAATCCCAGCGATGCTTACAATCAGAGCCATATTCAAATTTTCTTTTCCCCATTGAAAGGCAGCACTAATCATACAAGATCATTACTGAATTGTGTTCAATTCATTTTACCAAAACACAAAGAAGACACTCTTTACGCGGCCTCGTTCGCTGTGAGACTGTCAAATCAATTATCAGATTATGTGTTCGGCAAGTATATACATTCGAGGCTTGTAAAATACTGCAATTCAAGGTTCAGGAAAGGAGTTATTGGTGAGAATGTTATTTCTGGCGCGTCATCATTCTACAAGGATATTTTCATTAGCGACGTGGCATTTGATTTGTGGAGGCAGGGGGTAACGCTGATGCCAACACCAGGTTTTGTCAAAATGCGGCCGATCGACGATTGTCGATAGCCGTACCAACCGCTGGCATCGGGTTGGCCGCGGTCATCGTTGGACCTCGCCCCCTTTTGCCGCGCCCGCTTCCGCTCAGGGTGCCTTGCGGCTATGGTGCGGCCCCATGAGCGAGACGATCCCCCCCAAGCCCGCCGCCGGCGAGGAAGGCCGCTTCTTCGGCTTCCGCGAGGTGGACCCGACCGAGAAGACGCCGCTGGTCCGCGGGGTGTTCTCCAACGTCGCGGCCAAGTATGACCTGATGAACGACCTGATGTCGGCGGGCATCCACCGGCTCTGGAAGGACAGCTTCGTCGGGCTGGTGAGGCCCAGGGCGGGGGAGGCGCTGCTGGACGTGGCGGGGGGGACGGGCGACATCGCCTTCCGCCTGGCCCGCGCGGCAGCGGGGGCCAAGGTCACCGTCTGCGACCTGACGGAGGCCATGGTGCGGGTGGGCCGCGACCGCGGGGTGGACCAGGGGGTGCTGTCCGGCATCGACTGGACCGTGGGCAACGCGGAGGACCTGCCCTTCGCCAGCCGGTCCATGGACGCCTACACCATCGCCTTCGGCCTGCGGAACGTCACCCGGATCGACAAGGCGCTGAAGGAGGCGCGGCGGGTGCTGAAGCCGGGCGGGCGGTTCTTCTGCCTGGAGTTCAGCCATGTTTCCATCCCCGTGCTGAAGGAAGCCTACGACCGCTATTCCTTCAGCCTGCTGCCCCGCATCGGCCAGCTGGTGGCCGGCGACCGGGACAGCTACCAGTATCTGGTGGAGAGCATCCGCCGCTTCCCCGAGCAGCAGGCCCTGTGCGCCCGGATCGAGGCCGCCGGCTTCACCCAGGCCCGCGCCCGCAACCTGTCCGGCGGCATCGCGGCCATCCATTCCGGGTGGCGGGTGTAGGGGAACGCTTGTGATCCGCACCCTCCGCAACCTGGCCCGGCTGGTCACCATCGGGCGGACGCTGGCCCGGCATGGGGCCCTGCTGGCCGACCCGATCCGGGACAGCTCCCCCGCCACGGCCTGGCTGGTGGACAAGCTGAACCGGCGGAATGCCCCCGGGCGGCCGGGGGAGCGGCTGGCCCGGGCGCTGCAAGAGCTGGGGCCCAGCTTCATCAAGCTGGGGCAGGTGCTGTCCATCCGCGCCGACCTGGTGGGCGACGCCGTGGCGGCGGACCTGGCCCAGTTGCGCGACCGGCTGCCGCCCTTCGACGGGCACCAGGCCCGCTGCATCATCGAGGCGGAGCTGGGGGAGCCCCTGTCGGCCCTGTTTAGCCGGTTCGACGACCAGGCGGTGGCCGCCGCCAGCATCGCCCAGGTGCATTTCGCGGAGACGCCGGATGGCCGCGCCGTGGCGGTGAAGGTGTTGCGGCCGGGGATCGAGCGGGCATTCCAGCGGGACATCGACCTGATGCGCTGGCTGGCCCGGCTGTTCCTGGCTTTCCAGCCCCGGCTGAAGCGGCTGAAGCCCACGGAGGTGGTGGAAACCTTCGCCGATACGGTGGCGCTGGAGATGGACCTTCGCATGGAGGCCGCCGCCGCCGCCGAGCTGGGGGGTAACTTCGACGGGGATGAGAGCTTCGGCGTGCCGCCCATCGACTGGCAGCGCACGTCGAAGCGGGTCCTGACCCTGGCGCGGGTGGACGGGTTCCCGGTGGACCGGGTGGAGGAGATCCGGGCGGCCGGCATCGACCCGGACCTGGTGCTGCGCCACGCGGCCAACGCCTTCTTCAACCAGGTCTTCCGCGACGGCTTCTTCCATGCCGACCTGCACCCGGGCAACCTGTTCGTGGACCGGCAGGGCAACCTGGTTGCCGTGGATTTCGGCATCGTCGGCCGGATTGACCGGCAGACGCGCCTGTACCTGGCGGACATGCTGATCGGGTTCCTGAACCGGGACTACGACCTGGTGGCGAAGGTGCATTTCGACGCCGGCTTCGTGCCCGCCAGCCAGGACCAGGAACTGTTCAAGCAGGCCTGCCGCGCCATCGGGGAACCGCTGCATGGCAAGCCCCTGGCCGACATCTCTGTCGGCCGACTTCTGGCCCAGCTCTTCGCCGTGACCGAGCAGTTCCAGATGGAGACGCAGCCGCAGCTGCTGCTGTTGCAGAAGAGCATGCTGACGGCGGAGGGGGTGGGCCGCAGCCTGAACCCGTCCCTCAACATGTGGGAACTGTCCCGCCCCCTGATCGAGCGCTGGATGGTGGAGAACCGCGGCCCCGAGGCCCGGGTGGCAGAGGCGGCCGGGGCGCTCGCCGGCATCATCGGCCGCATCCCCACCCTGGTCCGCGACCTGGAGCGGGCCGCAGGGCAAGTCGCGACCACGGGCCTGCGCCTGGACCCGGAGACGGTGCGGCTCATGGCCGAGGCGCAGAGGGGCAGGGGAGCCGCGGTCACCCGGCCGCTGTGGGTCATCGCCGGGCTACTGGGCGCGATCCTGGGGGTTTTGCTGCTGGGCTAGGCCACGCCGGTCCGCGCGGTCCGCAGTTCCGCTTCCAGGGATGGAAGCCGGTCCGCCGTGACGACAAGGTCGATATCGCCGCCCCGGGCCCAGTCGTCGGCCCGGGACCCGAACAGGCGCATCTCGTCCGGGGTCAGGCGCAAGGCCGTTTCAGCCCCTGGCCGCCAGCGCCGTTTCCGCCCGGTCCAGCAGGCCCCGCAGGGTCTGGCTGGCGGCGGCGATCTCATTCAGCAATGTGGCCTCGGCCGCGGGCTCCGTGGGGAAGCCTTCACACAGGCGGGACCGCAGGGCGGACAAATGGGCCAGCACGTCGGGGGAGGGGACCAGGCCCGCGGCCGCGGCGGCGGCCGGCAGGTCATCCCGGGTACCGCCCAGGGCGGCCGGCAGGATGTGGTGGGACAACAGGCTGTGCAGGGTCAGGAAGCGGTGGAACAGGGCGTCCGCCTCCGTCCTGAACTTTTCCGGCATGTAGGCCAGCTCCGTGCCGGTGACCGGCAGCAGCTTGCGCAGCTCGTCGCTGGAATGGCCCAGGCGGCGGGCCAGGGTCCGGGCGGTGTCCAGCGCCCGGTCGGGGATGGCGTCCATGGTCGGTCCCTCCCGTTGTGCCTGGGCACAGCCTAGCGCAGACCGCCGCCTGCGCCTACCCGCCTTCGACCATCATGCCGCCGCGGGCAGGCGACGGCGGGCATGGGCGCGCAACGCCTGGAAGGCCGCAACCGACAGGACGATGCCCACCGCGTCGGCGACCCAGTCCTCCAGGCTGCCGACGCGGCCCTTGACCTGGCCCTGCGCCACCTCCAGCAGGGCGCCGACCACGGCGATGCCGGCCATGGACAGGAAGGGGGCCAGCTTGTGCCGCAGGGCGATGGTGCCCAGCACGGCCAGGAAACCGAAGGCCCCGGCGTGAAGGATCTTGTCGATGCCATAGGCGCTGGGCGGCGCCAGGCGGGGCTGCAACCCCGCCCAGAGCAGGGCGATGGCAAGGATGGCCAGCAGCACGCCGGCAAGGCGTCGGTCCATGTCAGTCGGGTTCACGAGTCGGGACAGCAAAGGGAGGCTCCGGGATCGGGGAGGATGGCCGCCCGGGGCAGGGCGACGAAGGTTCTCCGAACATGGTGACGGCGCCGTGACCTGTCAGTGACGCGGCAGTGACCTTGGCGGGACCGTTGGGGCTTGCCCGTCCGGGATATGCCATCCCCCTGTGGCGCGAAGGGGACACTCATTGCTGACCTGCGGAGATTACATGGTTGTCGCCGCTGAAATGACACCAGGAAGCGCATTATTAGACGGACGTCGGTGGCTTGTTGCCCCCGGCGAACCGCAACCCAGGGACCTTGCATGTTCCCCGTAGTGGCGACCGGAGCCCTCAATCCGGAATCCGGCCTGACGGCAGCCGTTTCAGCCGTCCCCGGCATCGCCTTCACCGGCCTGCCGTCTGATGTGAAGACCTTCACCGACCTCCCGCCCCTGCCCACCCCGCTGCCCCATGGCGCGGAGGTGCTGGCCCGGCAGATCCTGGACGCGGTATCCCGCGGCCGGACCCTGGGCCACCGCGGGCAGAGCATCACCCTGACCCGTCCAACCGCCGTGGCCGAGGCCGTCTATGGCCTGCTGCGCCGCGCCGGGCTGGAGCCCGCCCTGCGGCCCGCCAGCATCGGCGGCTGCTCGGTCCTCAGCCTGCGGCCCTGACGTTTCCCGCCCCCGCCTGACCGGCGGGGGCGGTTCGTTTTCCGGTAGGGAATGGCCCCGTGACAGGCGTGGGCCGGGCTCTCCGCGCGCCTTGAACCCGGCGGCGGATATGTTCATGATATGTACCATGAGCATCGCCGAGTCGCCCCTGCTGCCCCGCCCGCCGTCAGACACCGCCGCCACCATCACCCGCGGCGTGCGCCGCGCCCTGGCCGACCGGGGCGTCCGCACGCTGGTGGAGTTTTCCCTGGCCAACAACCGCCGGGCCGACATCTTCGGCATCGACGAGGGCGGGGACATCGTCATTGTGGAGGTGAAGAGCAGCGTCGCCGACTTCCGGTCCGACCACAAATGGCAGGACTACCTGGACTATTGCGACAGCTTCTACTTCGCCGTGGGCCCCGACTTCCCACAGGAACTGATCCCGGAGGAGTGCGGGCTGATGGTGGCCGACGCATTCGGGGCGGAGGTGCTGCGGGAAAGCCCCGTCGCGAAGCTGGTGGCGGCCCGCCGCAAGGCGGTGACCCTCCGCGCCGTCCTCTGCGCCGCCGGGCGCCTGCACCGGGTGGAGGACCCGGGGTTCGGGATGTGAGGCCTGCTGTTCGAGGAGTGGGGCATTAAACATTCACGAACACGCACAATACACTCACAACACGCACGAAAGAAACAGCCTGCGGCAGCAGTAGTTTTGTGAATGTTCGTGTGTGTGGTGGTGCATGTCCGTGCGTGTTCTTGGCACCCCAGGAGCGAAAACCGCACCTACTCCAACATCGGCAGCCCGGTCTCGATTTCCACCAGGGCGGCCAGGAAGGGGACGGCCACGTCGCGGCGGGTGGTGGTGGCGCTGGTCTTCTCGGCTTCGGACAGGGCGGCGACGAAGGGGGCGCGCCAGCGCTGGTCCTTGTACAGCAGCTTGTCGGCCCGGGCCCGTTGCACCAGCACCACGGGGTTGCGCGCCTTGGCCAGCAGGGCGTTCAGGCGGGCGGACAGGGTCTCGGCCTGCTGGCGGTCGCCGGCCTTCAGCGCGCCGGCCAGCAGTTCCACATAGGTCTCGGCCTTCAGCTCCTGGTCCTGGAGCTGGTCGGCATAGGTAAGGGTCAGGGTCTTCTCCCCCCGGGCGCCCAGGCGGCCCAGCACCTGGGGCACGGTCCAGGGGCTTTCCTCCTGCACGGTACGCAGCAGGCCGAGGGCCAGGTTGGGGTCGCCAAGGTCGCCGGCGGCCACCGCCAGCTCCGGCGGGCAGCAATTGCCGCGCTTGTCCTTGAACCGGCTGAACTGCTCCTCCACCGTGTTCAGGAACAGGGTGCGGGCGCGGGCCTCGTTGCCCACATGCAGAAGGGCCTGGGCCACCAGCCCCAGTTCCCAGGCGCAGGACTGGGCCCGGGCATACTCCGCCGCCTCCTCCGCCAGCTCGGCGGCGCGGCCGGTGCTGCCCTGCCAGACCAGGGCCTCCGCGATGTCGGCCAGGTTGTAGACGCGGGTGGAGCAGTCGTTGATGCCGCGGGTGACCTGGAGCGCCAGCTCCGCCTCGCCGGTCAGCGCCAGGGCCCGCCCCACGAACAGGTCCTGGCTCGCCTCCTGCTTACCGGCCCCCCGGCGAAGGGCCTGCAGGAAAGGGGCGATGATCGGACGGACCCGCCCCTTGTCGCCCAGATGGTATTGCGCCACCGCCAGGGACAGCCAGTCCCAGCGGGGGGCGGCGATGGGATACTCGATGGGGGCGATCAGCCCCTCCACCCGGTGCAGCAGGCAGGCGTTGGCGGTGGCATCGTTGCAGGCGAGGCCCCGGATGCGGGCCTTGAAGTCACCATAGTCGAAGTCGCCCACGAACTGGTTGGTGATGAGCTGGACCGCCAGGTTGCTCTCGGGCAGGCGGGTGATGATGTCGGTCAGCAGCCTGTCCGCCTCCAGCAGCAGCTTGGCCTGCTCCTGGGCGTCATAGGTGCTGTCGGCCCGCTGCAGCACCTGCATGGCCTGGACGAACTGGCGGTTCGCCTGGGCCGACTGGTCCTGGGCCGCGGCGGGTGCCGACCAGCCCCAGACCAGCAGCACCAGCAACAGGATGCCGGCCCTACATCCGGACATGGTTCACCACCCGCCGGACCCGGCCGATCTCCCGCGCGTAGCCCTGGACACGCTCAAGCTCCTGGGGCGACCGCGCCCGGCCCAACAGGTAGACGGTCTGGTTCACCACCTCGATGGTGTAGTTCTTGGAGGAAATCTCCGAGTCGAACAGCAGCTTGGACCGGAGCTGGGTGGCGATCCACAGGTCCGTGGCCGTGTCCGACAGGCCGGAGCTGTCGCCCACCTGGACCTCGTTGATCACCTCCTGCACGCCCTCCACCTGCCAGGCGAGGCGGACAGCCTCCACCCGCTGGTCCGGGTCCCTGGCGTTGCCGGTCAGCAGCGCCCGACCGCCGGTGACGGTGACGTCCAGCCGGTCGTCGATGCCGCCGGCCTCCTTCCAGCGGCGCTCGATCTCCGCCCGGACGCCGGAATCGGAGACCTTGTAGGCCTGCTGCGCCGCGGCGCGGTCAGCCGCGCCCCGGTCGGCGGACTGACAGCCCGACAGCCCCGCCAGGGCGAGCAGCGCCAGCGCGGCGCCCGCCTTCCATTTGCCCTGCGCCCCGCGGCGCCGGCCCTGATGCGCCCGTGGGCGCCCGCTCCCCATCACCCTGCCTCCCGCCCGCTGCCCCGCCTGCGCGGTGGCCGCCGGTCCCTGTGGACCCTTGCCCCCGACCCACCCCCGCCCTCAGGCGAAGGGGGCCGCGTTCACCACCGCCGCCAGTTCCCGGGCCAGCACCGCGGCGATGCGCCGCCGTGCCGCCGGGTCACGCAGCAACTTCTCGTCTTCCCGGTTGGACAGGAAGCCCGTCTCCACCAACACCGACGGCGTCTCCGGCGACTTCAGCACGGCGAAGTTCGCGGAACGCTTCGGGTTTTCCAGCAACCGCAGGTCCTTCTCCACCCCCGCCACCAGGCTGTGCTTGGCCAGCAGGGAGGCGCGGTGGACATGCTGGGCCGCCAGGTCGCCTAGGATGGCGGCGACGGCATTGTTCACGTGGCTCATGTCCGCGCCGTCGGCCAGGTTCTCGGTCTTGGCGAGCGCGGCGGCGAACTCGTCGGAGGCGTTCTCCGACAGGGTATAGGCGGACAGGCCGCGCGCGTTGGCGTTGGGCGCGCTGTCGGCGTGGATGGAGATGAACAGGTCGGCCCGCGCGTCGCGCGCCGCCTGGACCCGCTGCGGCAGGGACAGGAACACGTCCGTCTCCCGCGTCAGGGCCGCCTTGGTGCCGCGGCCGCGGTCCAGCAGCCGCGCCAGTTCCTTGGCGATGTCCAGGGTGACGTCCTTCTCATGGGTGCCGCGGGCGCCGATGGCGCCGGGGTCCTTGCCGCCATGGCCCGGGTCCAGCATCACCAGCCGCGGCGGGCGGGGCTTGGACTTGGGCGCGCGGGCCTCCGCCAGCTCCTGCGCCAGGGCCGCGTCGGGCAGGCCGCCCAGCAAGGTGAACGAGACGCCCGCCACCGGCACGCCCAGCGCGACACGCAGCAACGCCCGACGATCCATCGGCTTACGATCCAACGGCCTGCGATCCATGGAGCCAACCACCACCCGGGCCCTGCCACCAAGGGGCCCTCTCCCGGGGGGTATGTTTGGACCGGCCATTTTGGTTCCGCAACAGGAACCTGTGGGGCATTTAGCGGTTGCGTCACACTGTTGCCACAGGCCTACAGTGCAAGGGCCGCATGGCCCCCGGTGGCGCCCCTCAGTGGCCGGGGTGGCCGCCCTGTCCCGCCAGGGCGGCGAGGGCGGGGGAATTGGGTTCCCGCGTCGGGGCGAAGACCGCCTGGGTGATGGCCCGCTCGATCTGCTCCCGGGTGAAAGGCTTGCGGATGACGGGGCCCAGATGCTCCAGCCCGCGGCGGGTCAGCTCGTCCCCAAAGGCGGTGACGAAGATGATGGGCAGCTCGCTGCTCTGCCGCAGCATCTGCGCCGTGGTGATGCCGCTGTCGCCGTGGGCGAGGCGCAGGTCCATGAGCGCCAGGGTGGGGCGGTTGCGCTTGGCCGTGGTCAGGGCGGCGTCCATGGTGGCCGCCGTGCCGCAGACATGGTGGCCCATGTTGCGTACCGTCTCCGCCAAGTCGAAGGCGATGACGGCGTCGTCCTCCACGATCATGATGTTGGCGATCAGCGCCTCGCGCAGCGCCTCCTGGGCCTTGACCATGCGGCCATGGGCCTCCTCCAGGGGCAGGCCCATGATGCCCGCGGCTTCGGCGAAGCCCAGCTCCTCCAGGCTGACCAGAAGGAACAGGCGGCGCTCCACCTCCGGCAGGGCGGCCAGCGCCTTCTCCATGGGATGGCCGTCCTGGGGCACGGGCTTGGGCGAGCCGGAGGCGTCATGCAAGCGGTTCAGCAGGGCATAGAGCGGCGAGCGGTCGCGGCCACCCAGGCCATGGCCCTCGGGGTCGTCCAGCGCCTCCTGGACGGCCTGGCCGACCAGCTCGTCACCCTTTTCCCCCGTGCCCGTCAGGGCACGGGCGTAGCGGCGCAGAAACGGCAGGTGCTTCAGTAGCTGTTGGGCGTAGGCGTCCATCGATCTTCCTTCCACGGCTGCACCCATGGCGAAGGGTGCGGCTGGCCGCGTGTCCGTCACTGGCCCTAATTGTCGGGAGTTTCGCGGGGAACGCCATCCCACTTGCGCGGTCGCCCGGTCGGCATGCCCATGCCCCCTCCGGTTCGTCAGGGAGTAGCGCCTAAGCCGCGCGGGCGGGTGTTGGGTAAGCCCACCTCATCCCTGGGGAGAGGGGATTTCGGCGGGAACGCCACTGCCTCCGGGCCTGTTTTCGCGGGCACTGGTGCGTTGCCTCCCTGAACCGCCAGAAACTTGGACGCGAGCCGCCGCGGACGGGCCCAGGGCCCCTCGGGCGGCTCGTTTTTTGTCCGGGGGTCAACGCAGGGGGTTAGCCGATGCCCCTTCCAGGGCGGCATGCCGCGTGCCGTCCCCGGCGGCGGGGGCATGGGCGATCTCCTTCACCAGCTTGGTCATGATCGCCTCCCCGAAGGTGGAGAAGTCCTCCGCCACCAGCAGGAAGGCGCCGGGGCCGCCGATGACGTGCTGCTGGTAATAATTGTCCAGGTCCAGGGGCGGCAGCCCGCCCCAGGGGTTCGGCCGGCTGTTCAGGATGGGCAGGCCATTGATGGTGATGCCCCGGGCGATGGCGTCGTCGCGTGCCTCCTCTGGCGGGCGGCCGCGGTTGCTGTAGCCGTCGCCGGAAATGTCGATGACCTTGCGCAGGCCCTGGTAGCCGTTGTTGTCGAACTTTGCGGCGCCATAGTCGATGGCCGTGCCGATGCTGGTCCAGAAGGCGGTGCTGACGGGGGCCTCCGCCAGCTTGGTGGCGAAGGCGCGGGCGCTGGCCTCCCCATCCAGGACCGACCAGTCAACCACCGTCACCTGGTAGGTGTCGTCGGCCCATTCCACATAGGTCACGGCGATCCGGCCATGGGGACCGGACTGGATGGCGTCCACCACCGACCGGCTGGACAGGGCATTGGCATAGCCGCGGCGCTGCAGTTCCGCCTCCTGCGCGTCCACGCTGCCCGACACGTCCACCAGCAGCACCAGCTCCAGGTCCACCAGTTCCTGCGCGCCGGAAGGTCCGGCCCAAAGGGCCAGGGCGGTGAGGCAGGCCGGGAGGAGGCGGGTCTTACGCATACGGATGACACCCCATCTGGCGGGACGCGTCACCCCAGGCTGCCGGACCCCGGCCCTGACCGCAAGGACGCGATGGTTATTGGCGCCTTGGACAACTGGCGGAACGGACTATGACCCGGGGGCCGGGCTACAGCCAGCCGCGGCGCTTGAACCAGACCAGCGGGACCAGCACGGACAGGACCATCAGGGCCAGGGCCATGGGGTAGCCCCATTCCCAGTCCAGCTCGGGCATGTGGTGGAAGTTCATGCCATAGATGCTGGCCACCAGGGTGGGCGGCAGGAAGACCACCGCGGCGACGGAGAAGATCTTGACGATGTTGTTCTGCTCGATCCCCACCACGCCCAGCAGCGCGTCCAGCTGGAAGGCGATGTTGCTGGACAGGAAGGCGGTGTAGTCGGCCAGGGATTGGGTGTCCTGGGTCAGGGTCTTCAGCCGCGCCCGCATGGCCTTGTCGCCCGCCACCTCCCTCACCGTTGCCAGGAAGGCCAGCACCCGGGTCAGGGTCACCAGGCTTTCCCGCGCCTTGGCGGTCAGGTCATGGGCGCGGGCGATGCGCTTCAGCAGCTGGTGCTGCATGTCGGACCCCAACGCCCCGCCATGCCCCTCGATCAGCAGGTGCTGGGCCACTTGGTTCACGTCGCGCCCCGCCCCTTCCAGCACGTCGGCCACCCGGTCCAGGATGGCGTCCAGCAACTGAGTGAAGGCGCCCACCCCATGGTCCAGCTTGATGCCGTTGCGGGCCGCCTGGTTGTGGAAGCCGTAAAAGGGCTTGGGGTCATCAAAGCGCAGGGTGATCAGCGTCTCCGCCGCCAGGACGAAGGTGATGTCCATGGTCTCCGGCACCGGCGCGTCGGCCCGGCAGAGGACGGTGGCGGTCATGAAGACGCCCGCCTCCTCCCGGTAGATCCGGCTGGACAGCTCGATCTCCCGCATCTCCTCGCGGGTGGGCAGCTCGATCCGGAAGGTGCGCTCCACCAGCCGCTGTTCCTCCGGGCTGGGGGACAGCAGGTCGATCCAGGCGGCGGCGCGCAGCAGGTCGCTGCCGGCGTCGTCGGGCAGGCGCTCATTGCGGCCCTCGGCCACGCGGTAGGCCCGGATCATCGGTACCTCCGTCCTGTCGCTGCGGGAAAAGGGGGAGACTTGAACGGTTTACCGCGGCCCAGGGGGTCGGTGGAAGGGGGATCGCGTGCGGTGTGTCTCCGGGGGACGGGTCACAGTCAACACGGACGACACGGACGCCAGCTTCGCTGGCAACACGGACGGACACAGACAAGGAAGAATGGCTGCGCCGCAGGCGCGATAAAGCCCGTTTCGCACGATTGGCCGGTGGGTCGAAATCCAGTCCGTGTCGTCCGTTTTCCCTGCACCGGCCTTGCCGGAAAGGACAACCCGCGGGACAACCGCCCCACACCCCCTGGCGCAACGGCGCCTGCCCCGCTACATCTGGGCGCATGAGCCCCTTCGTACGCCTCGCGCTGGAGGCCGGCCCGCTGGCCGTCTTCTTCGTCGTCAACAGCAATGCCGGCATCATGGCCGGCACGGCCACCTTCATGGTGGCCACCACCCTGGCCCTGGCCTTGTCCTGGAAGCTGGAACGGCGCATCCCGGTCATGCCCGTGGTGGGCTGCTTCTTCGTGCTGCTGTTCGGGGGACTGACCCTGTGGCTGCATGACGAGCTGTTCATCAAGGTCAAGCCCACGGTGGTGAACCTGCTGTTCGCCGTGACCCTGTTCGTGGGCCTCGCCCTCAAGCGCAACCTGCTGAAGACCGCGCTGGGCGCCGTGCTGGAGCTGGACGAGGCGGGCTGGCGTATCCTGACCGTGCGCTGGGCCTGGTTCTTCCTGCTGCTGGCGGGGTTGAACGAGGTGGTCTGGCGCAACTTCGACACGGATGCCTGGGTGAACTTCAAGGTGTTCGGCATCCTGCCCCTGACCCTGGTGTTCAGCGCATTGCAGACGCCCGTCATCCTGAAGCACCAGCTTGCCAAGGCGGAGGACGGCGAGCCCGCCCCGGCCAAGGCGCCGGAGGCCTGACGCCCATGGCCGGCGCCTTCAAGGGCCAGGTGGTCTGGATCACCGGCGCCTCCAGCGGCATCGGGGAGGCGCTGGCGAAGGAGTTGGCGGGGCAGGGCGCCCGGCTGGTCCTGTCCGCCCGGCGGCAGGCAGAGCTGGAGCGGGTTCGGGATGCCTGCGGCGGGCACAACGCCCCGGTGGTCCTGCTGCCCCTGGACGTGGCGGACACCGACTCGGCGCCCCAGGCGGTTGCCCGGGCGCTGGAGGCCTTCGGCCGGGTGGACATGCTGGTGAACAATGCCGGCATCAGCCAGCGCAGCCTGGCCCGGGACACCAGCCTGGAGGTGGACCGGCGTATCATGGAGGTGAACTTCTTCGGCACGGTGGCCCTGACCAAGGCCCTGCTGCCGCACCTCGTGACCCAGGGCTCCGGCCGGCTGGTGGCGATCAGCAGCATCGTCGGCAAGTTCGGGTCACCCCTGCGCAGCGCCTATTCGGCCAGCAAGCACGCCCTGCACGGCTTCTTCGACAGTTTGCGGGCGGAGCTGGCGGGGACGGGGGTGCAGGTCACCCTGGTCTGCCCCGGCTTTATCCGGACGGAGGTCTCCGCCAACGCCCTGACGGGCGACGGCAGCGCCCAGGGCTTCACCGACCCCGGCCAGGCCAACGGCATGGACCCGGCCGTCTTCGCCCGCCACATGCTGGACGCCCTGGCGCGGGGCGAGCGGGAGGTGGTGATCGGCGGCAAGGAGGCGCAGTACGTGCGCATCAAGCGCTTCTTCCCCGACCTGTTCGCGCGCCTGCTGGAGAAGGCCAACGTGCGCTGAGCGCGGCGAGGATTGTTGCCGCTACGTCAAAGGCTGTAACGGCAAGGTAACGAGAGTTGCGGCGTGGGGGCGGGTTGCTACCTTGGCGGAAGTTGACAATCGCTGTCGGGGCTTCCCACACCATGACGACCCGCACCCTGTGCCTGCTCGCCCTCGGCGCCCTGGCGCTGTCCGCCTGCTCCATCAACGTGGACGGGGACACCCACGGGCCGGGCTACAACCTGCCCCGCACCGCCACCGACCTGTGCCGGCGCGAGGTGGACCGTACCTATGACAGCCGCTACCGCATCGCCTATGAGCTGCCGGAGCTGTCCACCGACGGCCCCACCCAGACCGTCCGCCAAGCCTTCACCCTGGCCCTGCGGAAGGAGAACTTCGAGGCACCGGAACGCCGCGCCCTGCGCTGCGTCGTGAAGGGCGGGGAGCTGGTGTCGGTGACGGAGGTGCGGTGAGGGATTCCCGTAGGTCGGATAAGGGCCGCGGGCCCGTAATCCGACAGCAACCATAGTGGCGCGCGAGTTCGTCGGATTACGCGGCTGGTAGCCGCTAATCCGACCTACGGCGAGATGAGAAAAAGGCCCCGCCGTTGCCTGCGGGGCCCTTGTCGTTCCAGCGTCCGGTCCGGCTCAGCGCCGGGCGACCATCAGCTTCTTGATCTCCTGGATCGCCTTGGCCGGGTTCAGGCCCTTGGGGCAGGTCTGGGTGCAGTTCATGATGGTGTGGCAGCGGTACAGGCGGAACGGGTCTTCCAGGTCGTCCAGCCGCTCCCCCGTCATCTCGTCGCGGCTGTCGGCGATGAAGCGGTAGGCCTGCAGCAGCACGGCGGGGCCGAGGTACCGCTCGCCGTTCCACCAGTAGCTGGGGCAGCTGGTGGTGCAGCAGAAGCAGAGGATGCACTCATACAGGCCGTTCAGCTTCTCCCGCTCCTCCGGGCTCTGCAGCCGCTCCCGGCTGGGCGGGGCGCTCTGGGTCTGCAGCCAAGGCTTCACGGAGGCGAGCTGGGCGTAGTTGCGGGACAGGTCGGGGACCAGGTCCTTCACCACGGGCTGGTGGGGCAGCGGGTAGATCTTGACGTCGCCCTTCACGTCGTCGATGGGCTTCAGGCAGGCCAGGGTGTTGCGCCCGTCGATGTTCATGGCGCAGGACCCGCAGATGCCCTCCCGGCAGGACCGGCGGAAGGCGAGCGTGCTGTCCACGTCGTTCTTGATATGGATCAGCGCGTCCAGGACCATGGGACCGCACTTGTCCAGGTCGATCTCGTACTTGTCCTCGTGCGGGTTGGCGCCCGTGTCCGGGTCCCAACGGTAGATGCGGAACGTCTTCTTCCGCTTCGCCTCCGGGCCTGCGACGACCACCGTCTTGCCGGGCTGGACCTTGGAGTTGGCGGGCAGGGTGAATTCGGCCATGGGTTGGACGCCTGTCTGGGACGCGGGATTTCCCGCACACGCACAACGAAGCAGCGGGCGCCTGCCGGGCAGGCCGGCAAGCGGCGCCACAATATTGGCTCAACGCACAGAAATCTATTGCAGAATGACGTCGATGGAACGGCGGTGCGGTGCGGCAAATGGCACCGGCGGGGTGGGACTTCCCCCGTGGTGGCCGTCAGCCCTTTTCCGCTTCCATTTCCTCGATGTCGTGGGCGTCGTCGGTGCGGCGGCGCAGGAAGCGGTCCTCCTTCGCGGCCTTCCCCCCCGTGGCGTCCCCCTCGTCCTTCAGTTCCCGGGCCAGCCGGGTCACCTGTTCCGTCGTGGCGCGCAGGTTGCGGGTCAGCACCCGGACCAGCAACCGGACCAGCGGGTCCGAGCCGTTGATCTTTTCCTGCATGGCGTATTTCGGCACCCGGATCAGGGTGGTGTCCTCTGCCGCGCTGGCATTGGCGGAGCGGGGGTTGTCATCCACGATGGACATCTCCCCGAACAGGCCGTTGGGACCGATCAGGGCCAGGGTCACCTCCTCCTCCCTTCGCCCCTTGGAGATGCGCACCATCCCGCGCTGGACCAGGTAGACGCAGGACGCGTCATCCCCCTCGCTGAAGATGCGCTGCCCGGCGGCGTAGAATCGGCGGTCGAGGATCATGGGGCACCCGCTGGTCGGAACCCCCTTATCAATTCGAAAATCAGCCTGCGGATGCAAGCACCCGTTGCTGCGACCAAAGGGGCGGCCGGGGGGGCCGGCCGCCCCGGCCCGGTCAGGCCGGCAGGTCCGCCGGAACCTTGCGGTCGACGTCCTGGTGCCAGTCGATGTCGCGGGTCACGAACATCACCGCGCCCAGCGTGGCGAACAGCAGCAGGGACCCCAGCAGCAACGCCTGCTCCTCCGCCTGGAGGATGACGTAGAGCAGGGCATAAAGGGCGGTCAGCGCCGGTACCACCAGCAGGCTCTGCCGCCGGCTGCGGAGGACGGACAGGCTGTACAGCCCCACCATGCCGACGATCCCGGCCGAGGCCGCGGCATAGGCGAGGCCGAACGCCACCTGTTCCGACAGGGACAGCAGCAACAGGTAGAACAGGCAGACCGCCAGCCCCACCATGCCGTACTGCACCCAATGCACGCGGGCCCCGCCCACCGCCTCGCACAGGAAGAACATCAGCAGGGTCAGGGCCACGAACAGCACCCCATACTTGGTGGCCCGCAGCACCCCGGCATAATGGTCCATGCGGGTCACCAGCGACACGCCCACCCGTGCGGCGTTGGCATGGAATTGCCGCTCCAGCTTCCCACCGGCGGGTACCACCCAGTCAGCCGGGAAGTCGCGGGCCGCGAAGGGCACGGACCAGCGGGCGGCGAATCCGTCATCCCGCACCTCCAGGCCGGTGGGCAGGAAGCTGCCGATGGTGCTGGGGGAAGGCCAGGGGGCCGTGACGGCCACCGTCGTGTCGCGGCCCAGCGGGTGCACCGACAGGGACTCCGTCCCCCGCAGGGATAGGGCGACCTCAAGGTCCAGGCCCTGCTCCAGCCCCTGTGCCCCGGTCAGGGCGGTCAGGCCCATCAGGCCTTCGGGCATGCCTCCGCCGGCCTGGGGGGAGCGGTGCCAGCCCGGCCGCACCTCCACCGCCTTGTCCCCCAGCTTGACCGTGGGCGTGTCCCCCAGGCCGCTGGGGTCGCTGAGGCCCAGCTGCACGAAGGCGAGATCCAGGCGCAGCGCCTCTGGCCGGACCAGCAGGGACGGCAGGTCCGGCAGGGCATAGTGCCCGCGGATTCGGATGTCCCCGGTATAGAGCAGGGCCTGCCAGATGCCCCGGTACCGCACCTCCGGCGCCAGGGCGGCCCCCACCGACAGGGTGGCCGGGGCGACGTGCAGCATCCGGCCGATCTTGCCGTCCGGGTCCTCCACCGGAACCACCAGGATGGGCCCGCCGATGCGCTGGTCCCCGCCCCAGGCCTCCGCGATGCCGGCCACCGCCTCCGCCCCGCGGCTGCTCCGTTCCTCCACCAGCCCCTGTACCAGGGACAAGGGCACCATCAGGGCCAGGGTCAGCGCCGCGACCTGTCCCAGCTTCAGGGCCGACCCGCCGGCCAGCCCGTGCCACCAGCGCGGCTGTGGCGTCGCCGGCGGCCCGTCATTGAAGAGTGATTGCATGTTTCCCCTCCACCATCATGTTGGTCGAGGGGGCTTTGTCACGGGCGCCAATGGCAGGGATGGCCCGGGATCGCGGCCAAGTTGTGGAAAGCCGGGGGCACGGGGCGGGCGGCGCGGCGCCCGCCCCGCCCAGGGTCAGCCCGCGGCGGGCGTGGGGTTGCTCTGCTGCGGCACGTCCTTGTCGTTGATGGAGGCGTAGGGCAGCACGCCCGTTTGGCTGGAGATGAGCTGGTAGTAGCAGGGCATGAAGTGCTGCCACATCAGCATGGACAGCCCGTCCGTCGCCTTCTGGGCCAGGGTCTTCTTGCCCTCCAGGTCGGCGGTCAGGGCCGACAGCTCGGTCCCGGCAAAGCCGTCGGCCATGGCGGCGGCCAGCGCGGCCTGGTCGGCGGTGGGTTGGGTGGCAGTCAGGGGTGCTGGCTCCGCCATGTCCTGCAGCATCTCCAGGATGGTCTGGGACGGCGGCAGGCCGTTGGACATGGGCACCAGCCCGTTCTTCGGCCGAGTATAGTTCTGCAACAGGATCTCCGGACCCAGCGTGGCCGACAGCAGGGTCAGCACGTCGGGCGCGCGGGGACCCGCGGTGCCGCCGTTGGGCTGGTTCGTGGCCGGGTCGACGGAGCCGGGCGGCCATTTGGACTTCTGCCAGAGGGTGAAGATGGTGGCCAGGTTGGCGAAGCCGCAGGGCACCAAGTCCAGCTGGTTGAACCAGAAATGGCCGTAGGGGAACAGCGAGTCGTAATAGCTGGCGAAGCCCGCGTCGCCCGCCGTGGAGGGGGCGATGGCGTTGGGATAGATGGCCTGGGCCTTCGCCGTGTCGGTGTCGGACAACTGCCAGGCCAGGTAGGTGGCCATGATCTGGGTCTGGCAGCCGCCCAGGCTGTGGCCGGTCACCACCAGGGGCACGCCCTTGTAGAAGTTCAGGTTGGCCAGCAGGGCCGCGGCGATGGGGCCGGTGGTCGCGGTGTTGGTGGACGGGTCCACATAGCTGGACTGGAGCGCCGACATCCGGGTGAAGCCGGCGGAGGTGCCGATGGAGATACCGGCCAACTTCAAGGGCGGCAGCAGCTTCTTCGCCGGGTTGGGCACCAGCGGGTCGGCCAGGACCACGCTCAGCGGCACCTTGGTGACGGCGTCGAAATCCTGGAGCACCTGTTGCAGCAGGGCCAGCCGGCCGGTGCTGATGTCCGTGCCGCGGATGGCGACGGCGAAGAAATAGGGCGCGCCCTGCGCCCCGCCGGCTGCCGGGCGGGTGCCCTGGCGGAAGCTGACAAGGTAAAGCAGGTTGGAGTTGTCGGCGGTGATCCCCGGCCCCCAATCCACGTTCCAATAGCCCTGGAGCGGGGAACCGGCCCCCGTCATGCCCGCGGGTGTCGGCGGGTTGGGGATGTAGGTGTTGCCGTCGGTGGGGTTGAAGGCGAACTGGATGGTCCGGGCGATCACCCCGGTATCCGGCGTGCCCTGCTGGATGTAGGCCGCGTTGGCAAGGCCGAGCCAGACAAGCCCGTAATCGGTGCCTTGGAAGACGGAGGCTGGCAGCGACGGCAAGGATGACATGCGCAACTCCCTCAAGTCAGGTTGCGGCGCCCGGGCCGGCGCATCTGCCGGCTCCTAGGACCATTCCAAACTTTTGGGGTAAAACATTATATCCGTCTAGAGATGATTTTATTGCTGACGAATCGACTGTCCGGGGTTCCGGCAGCCCAAAAGCAAAGGGCCCCGCGGCGGAACCGCGGGGCCCTGGATAAGGCAGTCGCTGACCGGTGGTCAGTACACCCGCTTCTTCGGCGGGAAGGCCTGGACCTCGTTGGTCAGGGTGTAGAGGTGCACGGGGCGGTCGCCCAGGGTGACGGCGCCGTTGTCGTCCACCCAGACGGTGCTGTGCTTCATCCAGCTGTCGTCGTCGCGGTCCGGGAAGTCCTCGCGGGCGTGGGCGCCGCGGCTTTCCTGCCGGTTGGCGGCGCTGGTGATGGTGGCGACGGCCTGGACCATGAGGTTGTCCAGCTCCAGCGCCTCCACCAGGTCGCTGTTCCAGACCATGGAGCGGTCGGTCACCTGGATGCGCGGGCGCTTGGCCCACACTTCCTGCATCTTGCCCACGCCCTCGTTCAGCACCTCGCCGGTGCGGAAGACGGCGCAGTTGTTCTGCATGACCTTCTGCATCTCCAGCCGCAGGTGGGCGACGCGCAGGTCGCCCTTGGCGTGCCGGGTCTTGTCCAGCCGGTCCAGGGCCTTGTCGGTCAGGTCCTGGGGGATGGTCTTGTGGGCGCTGCCCTTCTCCACGATCTCCGCCGCGCGGATGGCGGCGGCGCGGCCGAACACCACCAGGTCCAGCAGGGAGTTGGAGCCCAGGCGGTTGGCGCCGTGCACCGAGACGCAGGCCGCCTCGCCGATGGCCATCAGGCCGGGGACGGTGCGGTCCGGGTCCTCCGCGGTGGGGTTGATCACCTCACCCCGGTAGTTCGTCGGGATGCCGCCCATGTTGTAGTGGACGGTGGGGAGCACGGGGATCGGCTCCTTGGTCACGTCCACGCCGGCGAAGATCTTGGCCGTCTCGGCGATGCCGGGCAGGCGCTCATGGATGATCTTCGGGTCCAGATGCTCCAGGTGCAGGTGGATGTGGTCCTTCTGCGGGCCGACGCCGCGGCCCTCCCGGATCTCGATGGTCATGGAGCGGCTGACCACGTCGCGGGACGCCAGGTCCTTGGCGGACGGGGCGTAGCGCTCCATGAAGCGCTCACCGGTGCTGTTGGTCAGGTACCCGCCCTCGCCGCGCACGCCCTCGGTGATGAGGCAGCCGGCGCCGTAGATGCCGGTGGGGTGGAACTGCACGAACTCCATGTCCTGCATGGGCAGGCCGGCGCGCAGCACCATGCCGCCGCCGTCGCCGGTGGAGGTGTGGGCAGAGGTGCAGCTGAAGTAAGCGCGGCCGTAGCCGCCGGTGGCCAGCACCGTCTGGTGCGCCCGGAAGCGGTGGATGGTGCCGTCGTCCAGGTTCCAGGCCAGCACGCCGCGGCAGGCGCCCTCATCGTCCATCAGCAGGTCGAGGGCGAAGTACTCGATGAAGAACTCCGCCTGGTGCTTCAGGGACTGCTGGTAGAGGGTGTGCAGGATGGCGTGGCCGGTGCGGTCGGCGGCGGCGCAGGTGCGGTAGGCCTGCCCCTCGCCGAAGCGGGTGGTCATGCCGCCGAAGGCGCGCTGGTAGATCTTGCCGTCCTGCGTCCGGCTGAAGGGCACGCCATAGTGCTCCAACTCGATGATGGCGGGGATGGCTTCCCGGCACATGTACTCGATGGCGTCCTGGTCGCCCAGCCAGTCCGACCCCTTCACGGTGTCGTACATGTGGTAGCGCCAGTCATCCTCACCCATGTTGCCCAGGGCGGCGGAGATGCCGCCCTGCGCCGCCACGGTGTGGCTGCGGGTGGGGAACACCTTGGTGATGCAGGCCGTCTTCAGCCCCTTCTCGGCCATGCCGAAGGTGGCGCGCAGGCCGGCGCCGCCGGCGCCGACGACGACGACGTCATACTCGTGGTCGATGATCTTGTAGGCCGTGGCCATGTCTCTCTACCCCTGTCCCGACCGTCTCTCGTTCAGCCCGCGAAGGCGATCTTCAGCACCGAGAAGGCGCTTGCCACCGCCAGGACCAGGCAGGCCCCACGGGTCAGCCCGATCACGGCGGTCTTCGCCAGCTTCCCGTGGATATAGTCCTCGTAGATTTCCTGCATACCGTAGGCGGCGTGGTGGAACGTCACACCGATCAGCAACAGCAGCAGCACCGCGTTCAGCGGCTTGGCTATCCAGGCCGTCACGGTGGCGTGGTCGGCGCCGGTCAGGCCCACCACGGCGATGATGAACCACAGCAGCAGCGGCACATAGGCCGCGCTCAGCAGGCGGTAGGAGACCCAGTGCTCGGCGCCCGTGCGGGCGGAGCCCAGGCCGCGGACCCGGCCCAGGGAGCTGCGGAAGCCGACGTCGGATTGGTTGGCGGCCATGGGTCCCCTCACTTCAGCGCGAAAGCGGCGATGAACGTCACGATGGTGAGGCCGACGGAGCCCCCCCACACCAGGAAGCCGCCGCGGTAGACGGCGCCCAACTCCAGCGCCCCGCCGGCATCCCAGACCAGGTGGCGGATGCCGTTCAGCGTGTGGTACCAGGTGGCCCAGGTGAAGCCGAACAGGATCAGCAGGCCGATGGGGCTGCCCAGCACGCCTTGCACCGTGTCGAAGGCTTCCGCCCCGGTGGCGGCGGCCACCAGCCACCAGGCGAACAGCAGCGTGCCCGCCGTCAGGCCGGCGCCGGTGATGCGGTGGGTGATGGAGGCGATGGCCGGCAAGGGCAGGCGGTAGACCTGCAGGTGCGGCGAAAGGGGGCGGTTCGGCCTCTGTGCGGTCGGGGCCGCCTGCGTGTCCGTCATGCGTCGCGCGTCCTGTTGGCCTCGGCCGGGTAAGCAGGTGCAGCACCCGGCCGATGGGGCGATGACATTCTTCGATCGTGGTCAAATACGCCTAACCCACGGGCAGGTCAACGCTTGCGCCTGCGCGCAGATGGCCGCACGCCCCCGATTTTCGGCCCCCCTGGCCCCGATTCTTGCCGCATGGCAGCATGGCTTTTCCGCAACCCCGGAGACGCCCCATGGATTTGGCCGAGATCGCCCGGCTCGAGGACCTAGCCCTCACCGCCTGGCCGGCGCCGCTGACGCTGCTGCATGACGGCTGGCAGGTGCGCGCCGGGGGCGGGCACACGGGGCGCGCCAACTCCGTCAACATCGTCGGGCCCGGCTGCCTGCCGGTCGCGGGTAAGGTGGATGTGGCGGAAGGGTTCTACCGCGCCCACGGCCTGCCGCCCTGCTTCCGCCAGACGCCCCTGTTCCCCGCGGGGCTGGTGGGGGAGCTGGACCGGCGAGGGTACCGGCACTACCAGCCAAGCCTGGTGCTGACGTTGGGGGAGTTGCCCCAGGCAGCGCCGGACCCGGAGGTGCGGGTGGGGCGGCGGTGGGATGAGGGCTGGCTGGACGGGTACCGCACCCTGGTCCCGATCCCGGAACGCGAGCTGCCCTGGCTGCACCGCATCCTGTCGGCCATCCCGGTGCCGGCCATCTATGCAGGGCTGGTGCTGGAAGGGACGCTGGTCGCGACGGCCATGGCTGTGGTCGATCGCGGCTGGGTCGGCCTCTACAAGGTGGTCACGCACCCGGATTTCCGGGGCAGGGGAATGGCGCGGCGGCTGCTCACCGCCCTGCTGGTTGAAGCCCGGACGCAGGGGGCGACGGGGGCCTACCTGCAAGTCGCGGCCGGCAACGGGCCGGCGGTGGCGCTGTACCGGGGGCTGGGGTTCCGGGAGGCGTATGGGTATGTGTACCGGGTGATGTAGGGGAAAGGCGCGCTGAATAGGTGCCAACCTCCCCTTCTCCCTGGGGAGAAGGGAAGTTGGCGTGGGGATAGGCCGTCGCCATGGCGTTTCGAGGAACCCACCTCCCTCACCCGTCCCGGCCTGGCGGCCGGGCCACCCTCTCCCCAGGGAGAGGGCACAAGTCACCCCCCGATGGCCTCCGCCAGCGCCACGGTGCGGCGGGCGGTCTCCACATGCAGGGCTTCCACGAGCTTTCCGTCCACCACGGTGATGCCCTTGCCGGCGGCCATGGCTTCCGCATGGGCGGCGATGATCTTGCGGGCCTTCTCCACCTCCGCCGCCGTGGGGGCGAAGGCCTCGTTGGCGGCCTCGAGTTGGTTGGGGTGGATCAGGGTCTTGCCGTCGAAGCCCAGCGCCCGGCCCTGGCGGCAGGACGCGGCGAAGCCGTCGGTATCCTCCAGGTCCACATGCACCCCGTCCAGGGCGGCCAGCCCATGGGCGCGGGCGGCCAGCAGGGTGGCGGCCAGGCTGGCCTGCATGGGCAGCCGGTCGGGCAGGTCGCGGGCGTTCAGGTCCTTGGTCAGGTCCGACGTGCCCATGACCAGGCAGGTCAGCCGCCGGGTGGCGGACGCCACGGAGCCGGCATCCAGGATGGCCCGCGGCGTCTCCATCATCGCCCAGAGCTGGAGCGTGTCGGGGGCCCCGGCATTCACCAGGACCCGTTCGGCCATGCGCAGCGCCTCCCCCGACTCGACCTTGGGGACCAGCACCGCGTCAGCCCCCGCCGTGGCGGCGGCGACCAGGTCGGCATAGCCCCAGGGGGTGTCCAGCCCGTTGACCCTGATCACCAGCTCCCGACCGCCATAGCCGCCGGTGCGGACGGCTTCCAGCACCGTGGCGCGGGCCTGGTCCTTGGCGTCGGGTGCCACCGAATCCTCCAGGTCCAGGATCAGCCCGTCGGCCGGCAGGGTGCGGGCCTTGACCAGGGCGCGGGCATTGGCGCCGGGCATGTACAGGACGGAGCGGCGGGGGCGGACGGCCATGGTGTCCTCGGGCGTTGGGGCGGCTGGGCGCACGGTAGCGGACACACCCCCATCGGTAAACCACCAGACGGGAGAGGGATTTGGGGTTGCCGAAGCGGGCGCCCTCGCCCTAGCTCATGGGGCACACAGTTTCGAAGGCCTGCCCATGCGCACCATCCTGACCATCCAGTCCCATGTCGCCTTCGGCCATGTGGGCAACCGCGCCGCCGTGTTCCCGCTGGAGCGGCTTGGGCTGGAGGCCATCGCCGTCAACACGGTGCAGTTCTCCAACCACACCGGCTATGGCGCCTGGAGCGGCACCGTCTTCCCGGCGGAGCATGTGGCCCAGGTGATCAGCGGCGTGAACGACCGCGGCGCCCTGGCCGGGGTGGACGCGGTGCTGACCGGCTACATGGGGGCGGCGGATCTGGGCGACGTGGTCATGGATGCGGTGGCGCGGGTGAAGGGCCTGAACCCGTCGGCGCTCTATTGCTGCGACCCCGTGATGGGCGACGTGGGCCGCGGCTTCTTCGTGCGGCCGGGCATCCCCGAATTCTTCCGGGAAAAGGCGGTGCCGCTGGCGGATGCCATCACCCCGAACCAGTTCGAGCTGGAATACTTGACGGGCCGCACGGTCGGCGACCTCGCCTCCGCGCTCCAGGCCACGGCGGCGGCGCGGGCGCTGGGGCCCCGCTGGGTGCTGGTGACCAGCCTGTCCCGCCAGGACGCCCCCGCCGACAGCATCGAGATGCTGCTGGACGGGCCGGACGGCGCCTGGCTGGTGGCGACACCCCGGCTGGACCTGGACCCGCTGCCCAATGGCGCGGGCGACTGCGTCGCCGCCCTGTTCCTGGCCAAGCTGCTGGAGACGGGGGAACCGCCGGAGGCCCTGGCCCATGCCGCCAGCGCCATCTATGCCGTCTTTGCCGTGACCAAGCTGTCCGGCCAGCGGGAACTCCAGATCATCCGCGCCCAGGACGAGCTGGTGGCCCCCAGCCGCCGCTTCACGCCGGTGAAGGTGCGGTAGTCATTCCCTGTTCCTCAGGCGCCAGCGCCGCCTCCGGCAGCTTGGCTCACGCGCCCACGCGGGCGCGGGCCGGCGGTCGCCGGCCTACAGGGGCACAAGCTGCCTTTCATGCCCCTGCCCCCGAAACGGAACGGGCGGCCCGACAGGGGCCGCCCGCGTCCGATTGAATCAGGTGGCGGCGGTTCAGGCCGCCGCGCCGTGGCAGTGCTTGTACTTCTTGCCAGAGCCGCAGGGGCAGGGGGCGTTGCGGGGCGTGTTCTTCCACAGCTCCGGGTCGTTCAGCGCCTGTTCCTTCGCCACCGGCATGGCCGTGGCGCCGAAGGCCTGGGGCATGGACCGGCGGACCATGCCGGCGGGCAGGGGGGCGTCGGGCGGGGGGAAGCCGTCGCCGCCGGCACCCACCAGGGCCGGGTCCTGGCGGCCGAGCTGCAGCTCCGGCGGCAGCTCGGGCAGCGGCGGGGGCTCCTGCACCCGGACCTGCACCATCAGCAGCATCTGGGTCACCTGCTCCCGCAGGCTGCCCAGCATCTCCTCGAACAGGGTGAAGGCCTCGCGCTTGTACTCGTTCAGCGGGTCCTTCTGGGCATAGGCGCGCAGGTTGATGCCCTGGCGCAGATGGTCCAGGGACAGCAGGTGGTCCTTCCAGACCTGGTCCAGGATCTGCAGCAGCAGGCTCTTCTCGATGGACCGCATCAGGTCGGGGCCGAAGGCCTGCTCCTTCTCCGCCATGCGCTCGTCGGCGAACTTCAGCAGGCGCTCGGTGATCTCCTGGTCGGCGATCCCCTCTTCCTTGCCCCACTCCTTCACCGGCAGGTCGGCGCCGAAGATGCGCAGCACCTCCTCATGCAGCCGGTCCATGTCCCACTGTTCGGCATAGGCGTTCTCGGGGATGCAGGAGCGCACCTTCTCCGAGATCACCTCGAGGCGCATGGAGCCCACCAGCTCATGCACGTTCTCGCTCTCCATGATCTCGCGCCGCTGCTCATAGACGACCTTGCGCTGGTCGTTCATGACGTTGTCGTACTTGAGCAGGTTCTTGCGGATCTCGAAGTTGTGGGCCTCCACCCGCTGCTGGGCCTTTTCCAGCGCCTTGTTGATCCAGGGGTGGATGATGGCCTCACCCTCCTGCAGGCCCAGCTTCTGGAGCATGCCGTCCAGGCGCTGGCTGCCGAAGATGCGCATCAGATCGTCGTCGAGGGACAGGAAGAACTTGGAGGCGCCGGGGTCGCCCTGGCGGCCGGAACGGCCACGGAGCTGGTTGTCGATGCGGCGGCTCTCGTGCCGCTCCGTGCCGACCACATACAGGCCGCCGGCCTTCAGCACGATCTCCTTGGCGGCCTCGATCTCCTCACGGATCTGCTGGATGCGGGCGTCCCGCTCCGGCCCCTCGGGCATGTCCGCCAGCTCGACGGCGACGCGCATCTCCTCGTTGCCGCCCAGCTTGATGTCGGTGCCGCGGCCGGCCATGTTCGTGGCGATGGTCACCGCCCCGGGGCGCCCGGCCTGGGAGACGATGAACGCCTCCTGCTCGTGGTAGCGGGCGTTCAGGACGTTGTGCGGGATCTTCTTCTTCTTCAGGTACTCGGACAGCAGTTCCGACTTCTCGATGCTGACGGTGCCCACCAGGACCGGCTGCTGCCGCTCCTGGCACTCCTCGATCAGCTTGACGATGGCCTCGTACTTCTCCTCGGCGGTGCGGTAGACCTCGTCGTCCTGGTCCTTGCGCCTCACCGCCACGTTGGTGGGGATGTCCACCACCTCGAGCCCATAGATCTCCTGGAACTCCGCCGCCTCCGTCATGGCCGTGCCGGTCATGCCGGCCAGCTTGGGGTACAGGCGGAAATAGTTCTGGAAGGTGATGGACGCCAGCGTCTGGTTCTCCCGCTGGATCGTCACATGCTCCTTCGCCTCCAGGGCCTGGTGCAGGCCCTCGGAATAGCGGCGGCCCTCCATCATGCGGCCGGTGAACTCATCGATGATGACGACCTTGTCGTCCTTGACGATGTAGTCCACGTCGCGGGTGAACAGCTTGTGCGCCCGCAGCGCCTGGTTCACGTGGTGCACCAGGGAGACGTTGTGGATGTCGTAGAGGTCGCCGGTCTTCAGCAGGCCCATCTCCGTCAGGATCTGGGCCACCTTCTCCGTCCCGCCCTCGGTCAGGGAGACGGCGCGCGCCTTCTCATCCTTCTCGAAGTCGCCTTCCTCGATCCGCAGCATGACCTTGTCCACGGCCATGTACAGCTCGGAGCTGTCGGTGGACGGGCCGGAGATGATCAGCGGGGTGCGCGCCTCATCCACCAGGATCGAGTCGACCTCGTCCACGATGGCATAGTTGAAGGGCCGCTGGACCATGTCCGACAGCCGGTACTTCATGTTGTCGCGCAAATAGTCGAAGCCGAACTCGTTGTTGGTGCCATAGGTGATGTCGGCGGCGTAGGCCGCGCGCCGCTCCTCATCGTCCAGGCCGTGGACGATGACGCCGGTGGAGAGGCCCAGGAAATTGTAGAGCTTGCCCATCCAGCCGCTGTCGCGCTTGGCCAGGTAGTCGTTCACGGTCACCACGTGGACGCCCTTGCCCTGCAACGCGTTCAGGTAGACGGGCAGGGTGGCGACCAGGGTCTTGCCCTCACCCGTGCGCATCTCCGAGATCTTGCCGGAATGCAGCACCATGCCGCCGATCAGCTGCACGTCGAAGGGGCGCATGCCCAGCACGCGCTTCGAGGCCTCCCGCACCGTGGCGAAGGCGTCGGGCAGGATGTCGTTCAGGGTCTCGCCCTTTTCCAGCCGGTCCCGCAGCCAGTCCGTGCGCATGCGCAGCTCGTCGTCGGACAGGCCCTGCAGCTTGGGTTCCAGGGCGTTGATGGCCTCGACCTGCTTCCGCAAACCCTTCACAACGCGGTCGTTCGCGCTGCCGAACAGCTTGCGGGCAATGGCACCGAACATGGACAACCTCAGGCGAAAGACGACAGGCCGACCCATTCGGCCCCGCGGCAAGGGGATACCCGGCACGCGACGGTGGACAGATAGGACCGACGCGCGCCAGGGTCAACGCAAGCCTTCTCAGGCCAGCGGCGCGGCCGGGACCTTACCATGATGCGGCCATTTTCCCACTGCCTTGATGGCGGGACTGCGGTGCGCGGAGGCTTGCCCGCGGCCCCGGCCCATGCTTTAAGCGGGCTGGCCGACGCTGGCGCCAGGGCGTGACGGGAAGAACCGGCGCGGCCGCAGGACAACCCCAGGACTTGCGATTCCCCGGGCGGGGTTGCGAGCTGAAGATTTGTGAAGGATTTCTCGCTCATGGCTTCGAAGACGATGCGCGCCGCCCTGACCGCCGCGGCCCTGACCACCGCCGCCGGCATGGCGCTGTTCGCCGCCCACGCCCAGACCCCGGCCCCCGCCGGGAACAAGCCCGCCGCCAACGCGCCCGCCCCGGCCGCCGAGGACGTGACCGTGGCCAAGGTCAACGGCAAGGAGATCAAGCGGTCCGAGGTGATCAGCTTCCTGCAGCAGCTCGGCCCCCAGGCGCAGCAGATCCCGCTGCAGCAGGCCTATCCGCTGGTGATCGACCAGCTGGTCGCCACCCGCCTGGTGTCGGACGCCGGCTACAAGGCCAAGCTCCAGGACAGCGCCGAGGTGAAGGAGCAGCTGAAGCGCGCCGAGGAGCAGTTCGTGCAGCAGGCCTACCTGCGCAAGGAGATCGACGCTAAGCTGACCGACGCCGTCATCAAGAAGAAGTATGACGAGTACGTGAAGGCCAACCCGCCCCAGGACGAGGTGCGCGCCCGCCACATCCTGGTGAAGGACAAGGCCGAGGCCGAGGCCCTGATCAAGCAGATCGCCGGCGGCGCCGACTTCGCCAAGCTGGCGGGGGAGAAGGGCACCGACGGCACCAAGGACCAGGGCGGTGACCTGGGCTATTTCACCAAGGACCAGATGGTGGCGCCGTTCGCGGAGGCCGCCTTCGCCATGAAGGCCGGCGAGGTCAGCAAGACCCCCGTGCAGACCGAGTTCGGCTTCCACGTGATCAAGGTGGAGGACAAGCGCAAGCAGACCCTGCCGACCTTCGAGCAGGCCAAGGGTGAGCTGCGCGCCGCCGCCGCCCAGGACATCGCCGAGGAGGTGGTGGCCAACCTGCGCAAGACCGCGAAGGTCGAGACCTTCGACCTGGAGGGCAAGCCCCTGCCGGCCGCCCCGGCCCCGGCGGCCGACGCCCCGGCCGGCGGCCAGAAGCCGAAGCAGTAAGGACAAGTCAGTCACACCTGACGATAAGGGCGCCCCGGCAACGGGGCGCCCTTATCGTTTTGGGGTGTGGCGAACCCACTTGTACGCTATCGTGGGTCGGATCAGGCGCGGCGCGCCGTAATCCGACGGCAACCGCTAATGCCTTGTGAGTCGTCGGATTGCGCGCCTGTGGCGCTAATCCGACCTACGAATCGCCATGCGCCGCTTCCTGCCATTCATCCTTCTCCTCGCAGCCCCCGTCCTGGCGGAAGACCTGCCCATGGAGCTGAAGCCCGCGGGCGAGGGGGTGGTGGCGGAGGTGATCTCCGGCGACACGCTGCGGCTGGCGGACGGGCGGGAGGTGCGGCTGGCGGGGGTGGAGGCGCCCTGGCCGGGGTTGGGCGACGCGCCGGCCGGGCCGTTGGCGGACGAAGCCAGGGCGGCACTGGCCGAGTTGGCGGCAGGCCGGGCGGTGGCCCTGTTCTCGGCGGGCCAGGAACTGGACCGGCATGGCCGGACCCTGGCCCATCTGCGGCGGGACGACGGGGTCTGGCTCCAGGCGGGGCTGCTGCGCCGGGGCTGGGCGCGGGTGCGGGTCTGGCCGGAGACGCGGGCCGGGGCCGGGCTGCTGCTGGCGGCGGAGGGGGAGGCGAAGGTAGCTGGAAGGGGCCTCTGGGCCCATCCTTCCTATGCGGTGCGGGACGCGGCGGCCCTCGCGGAGGGGGATGTGGGCGCCGTGCAGGTGGTCCGCGGCACGGTGCGACGGGCGCTGAGGCTGGACGACCGGATCGTGCTGGGCTTCGGGCCGGACTGGCGGACCGACTTCACGGCGGAACTGGCGCCAGGTGACCTGCGGGCCTTCAGGAAGGCCGGGCTGGACCCGCTGGCCCTGAAGGGGCGGGTGGTGGAGGTCCGCGGCTGGGTGGAGTCCCGCGACGGGCCCTGTATCCGGCTGACCCTGCCGGAACAGCTCACCGTGCTGCCGGAATAGAAAGTCCGGCGCGGGGCCGTTGGGCCGCCGCGCCGGGGAGTTCACGCGCTTCGCCCCGAACCGATGAAGGGGCCCGGCCGCGCTGGTCCGGTGACGGTTCGCCTGAGGTGCCGGGAGGCCCAAGGCCGGCGACCGCCGGCCCGCG
>MOEB01000218.1 GCA_001939945.1 Aerophototrophica crusticola
GCGCCGTCCCCGTCCAGGTCGCCCACCGCGGCCACCCGGGCCCCCGCCACCGGCGCCGTGCCCAGCTCGAAGCTGCCGGCCACGGCGAGGCCGGCCATGCGCCAGGCCTTGAGCCGGCCCGACGCGGCGTGGTGCAGCAGGACATCGTCGGTGCCGTCGCCGTCCAGGTCGCCCACCCCCGCCACCTGCCAGGCCGGGTCCGGGTGCTCCAGCAGGCCCGAGCCGGCGACCATGGCCAGCCCCCTCACCTTCCACACCGCCGGCTGGCCGCCCGCGTGCTGCCACAGCAGGTCGTCGGTGCCGTCCCCGTCGAAGTCGCCGGCGCCCGCCACCCGCCATTCCGGCTTGGCGTGGTCCAGGAACCCGGTGCTGCCCGTGACGGCGCTGCCGTTGAGCTTCCAGGCCGCCGGCTGCCCGCCGGCGTGCTGCCACAGCAGGTCGCCGTTCCCGTCCCCGTCGAGGTCGCCCGTGCCCACCACCCGCCAGTCCGGCTTGGGGTGGTCCATGAACCCGGTGCTGCCCACCACGGCGAAGTTGCCGACCAACCACGCCGCCGGCTGGCCGCCGGCATGCTGCCAGAGCAGGTCGTCGGTGCCGTCGCCGTTGACGTCGCGCGCGCCCACCAGCCGCCACTCCGGCTTGGGGTGGTCCATGAACGCGGTGCTGTAGGTGTGGACCAGGCCCTGCACGCGCCAAGCTGCCGGCTGCCCGTTCGCGTGCTGCCACAACAGGTCGTCGGTGCCGTCCGCGTCCAGGTCGCCGGCGCCCACCAGCCGCCACTCCGGGGTGGCGTTGGCGCCCACCGCCACCCTGCGGTCCACCGCCAGGCCGGCGGCCGGCCGGGCGGACAGGTCCGCGTAGACGCCGGAGGCGCTGCGCTCGTAGCTGGCCATGTCGCGGCCGGCGCCGCCGCGCAGCACGTCGGCCCCGGCGCCGCCCTCCAGCACGTCGTCGCCCG
>MOEB01000219.1 GCA_001939945.1 Aerophototrophica crusticola
GCGAGCAGGGCGGACAGGCGGCCCGGGGGCCCCCGACCCCGCCGTACCGGGCGTGGCCTGGGCCGGGCAGGCAAGGCGTTGGTCCCGCAACCTGTCCGGCGCCACCAGCCGGGCAGCCGCCGAGGGCGGAAGGCACCGGGGGCCGCGACGTCACCGACGGCGGGTGCCCGCTGGCGCGGCAGCCAAGCCACCGCCTTGGCCGGCGTGTTGGCCGGCCCCAGGGACATGGCCCCCGCCGGCGCGTCCGGGCCGGCGGCTGGGGGGCGCCCTTCACGGCGCGGCCAGGTCACCCAGGCTGCGGCCCGTCGCGTTCCCCCCCGGCCTCGAGGGCCGCGTGCAGGGCGACGAACAGCAGGCTGTCGTCCGGGTCCCGCCAGACGGTGCGGCACCCCGCCTGTTGCTGCTCGATCTGGAACGCCTGCCAATGCAGCGACCGGCGAAGCCCGGGGTCGGGCGTCTTCAGGGCCGCGGCCAGGAACTGCCTCGCCATGAGGCTGTAGTCGACCTCTCCCATTACTGGCCACCCCTCGGAACCACGACGCAACGGAACCCATGCTAGTCAATTATGCATAGGCCTCAACAGGCAAGATATGCGTCCGTATTCGCCGCCTGGAACAGCGCCGTCGTGCCAAAACCCCATGTAGACCCGAAGACGCGTGGGCCCGACAGGCAACCGTTCGCCGCTGGCAACTATCTGGCCGCCCACACATGACCTCGCGCGCGACTATGATCCACGGCTATTACTTGCGTAGTGTTCCTGTGGCCCGTGCGACCCTGGCGCCGCGGGGTGGCGCGCTAACGCCTGGTTCAGACTCCACGGCATATATCGAAGGTGGTATGTGCCTGCTGGGGGGATGGCGATGGGCGGCATGGGGGACCCGGGAGCCCCGGGGGCGGCCGGGGCCGGGGCGCTGGGGCTGCTGGCGGCGGTGGCGCGGGCCGCCTCGGGCTGCG
>MOEB01000220.1 GCA_001939945.1 Aerophototrophica crusticola
GCTTCCGCCGGGCGGGCGGCACCGTGGCCGATGCCGGCGCGGGCGCCACCCGGGACGCGCTCCGCGACCTGGGCCGGGAGCTGTCGGACTTGGCCGGGGACCCCGCTTGCGCGCCCATGCACGTGGCTGCCCTGCTGGACCGGCCCCACGCCCCGGGGGAGGCCGCGCTGTACGCGGCGCTGGACCACGCGGCGCGCGAGGCGGGGCGGCTCGATGCGCTCACCTGCCTGGTCCGCGGCGCCGCGGCGGCGGCCCCGTTGCTGCTGGTCCTGGAAGACGTCCACTGGTGGGACCCGTCGCTGCGCCCCTGCCTGGCGCGCCTCGCCGCGGAGGTGGGGGGCTGCCGGGCCTTGCTGCTCACCACCACGCGGTGCGACGGCGACCCGTTGGATGGCGCCTTGCGGGCCGCGGCCGCCGGCACGCCGGTGACCACCCTCGACCTCGGCCCGCTCCGGCCGGAGGAGGCGCTGGAGATGGCGCGCGCCATGGCCACGGGACCCCCGGCGGTGGCCGAGGCCTGCGTCGCCCGGGCCGCAGGCCACCCCCTGTTCCTGGAGCAATTGCTGCGCCGGGGGGAAGGGGGTGCCGTGCCGGCCACCGTCCAGGCGGTGGTGCTGGCCCGGCTCGACGCGCTGGGGCCGGCCGACCGCCTGGCCCTCCAGGCGGCCTCCGTGTTCGGCGCCGGGCTGACGGCGGACGCGCTGCGCCATGTCCTGTGCGACCCGGCCTACCGGCCCGACCCGCTGCTCGAACGCGGGCTGCTGCGGCAGGAGGGGGAAGGGCTGGCCTTCGCGCACGCCCTGGTCCGCGAGGGCGTGCTGGGCTCCCTGGCGCCGTCGGGCCGGCGGCAGCTGCACCGCCTGGCCGCCGGCTGGTTCCATGACCGCGACCCGTCCCGCCACGCCGAGCACCTGGCCGCCGCGGGGGACCCCGGCGCCCTGGCGGCGCACCTGC
>MOEB01000221.1 GCA_001939945.1 Aerophototrophica crusticola
CTGGACGAGCCGCGGGCCCGGGCGCTCCTGGCCCGGGAGGCGGGCGTCACGGCCTACCTTGCCGGCCCCGGCGGCGGGGAACTGGTGCTGGGCCCCGGCCGGGCTTGAGGGATCCGTGCCCCGCCGCCGGCCGGGCGGCGGGGCGACATGGCGGGGGCGGGCACGCCCGTCCCGCCGGCTTCAGTGGGAGTGGGGTTCATGGGCAGTTTCAGCATGATGCATTGGGTCATCGTCCTGGTGGTGGTCCTGCTGGTCTTCGGCGCGGGCAAGCTGCCCAACGTCATGGGCGACCTCGCCAAGGGCGTCCGCAGCTTCAAGCGCGAGATGGCGGGCGACGGGGAAGGGGAGGCGCCGCGCCTCGCCAAGGACGGCGGGCCCTGAGGGCACCCCCAAGGGCGCGCGGTGGGCGATGGCCCTTGACAGCGCCCCCGCCGTGCCGGGATTNTGCCCGCATCGTGGAAGGGAGCACCGGGATGGGATGGTCGCAACGCCTCTGGCTCGGCATCGGGGTCTCCGTGCTCGTCGCCGCCCCGCAGGCCTGGGCCGCCGGCCCGCAGGCGCCGGGCGGCGCGCCCCCAGCCGCCCAGGCCTCCCCGGGCGGGGAGGGGGGCGAAGGGGGTGAGGGCGGGGAGGGCGGCGTCAGCGCCGAGGAGGCCGCGGCCGACCCCGTGGCCTATGTCTCCGCCCTGGACGTGGTCGCCGCGCACTACGTCGCCGGCAAGGCGGCCTACGCGGCGGGGGACCGGGACGCGGCGGCGGAGCTGTTCGCCCACCCGATTGCCGAGGTCTATGCCGACCTGGAGCCGGTGTTCGCGGCCCGCGGCGTCCGGCCCTTCGGGGACCTGATGGCCCAGGCGTCCGAGCGGGCCCAGGCCGGCGCGCCGGCCGCGGAGGTGGCGGCCCTGGCGGACCGGGTGCTCACGGCGCTGGCCGGGGCCGAGGCGGGGGC
>MOEB01000222.1 GCA_001939945.1 Aerophototrophica crusticola
CGAGGGGGGCGCGCCGTGACCGCCGCCCCGCTTCCCGCGCACCCGGCCTTCGGGCGGGTGCGGCAGTGGCTGGTGGGGGCCACCGGCATGGCCTTCCTGGCGGGCCGGGACGAGGTGGTGGCCGGCGCGCTGGGGCGCAGGCTGGAGGCGCTGGGCCTGCCGGGGCTGGACGCCTACGCGGCGCTGCTGGAAGGCCCGGACGGCGCCGGGGAGCGGGAGGCGCTGGTCAGCGCCGTCACCATCGGCGAGACCTACTTCTTCCGCTTCCGCGCCCAATGGGACGCCTTCACCGACATCATCCTGCCGGACCTGCTGGCCCGCAACCGCGCCACCCGGCGGCTGCGGGTCTGGTGCGCCGGCTGCTCGACCGGGGCGGANGGACCGCTTCGCCGCGGCGCTGGAGGGCTGGGACGTGGGGATCCTGGGCACCGACATCAACCGCCGCTTCCTGGGGGAGGCAAGGCGCGCCCGCTTCGGCGCCTGGTCCTTCCGCGCCACGCCGGACGCCGTGCGCGACCGCCACTTCGCCCCCCGGGGCCGGGAGTGGGAGCTGCTGCCGGAGTACCGGTCCCTGGTGGAGTTCCAGTACCACAACCTGGTGGCCGACCGGCCGCCCTTCCCGCCGGACGCCCCGCCGGACCTGGTGTTCTGCCGGAACGTGCTGATCTATTTCGATGCCGGCACGATCCGCGAGGTCGTTTCGGGCTTCCAACGGCTGATGCCGGAGGGCGGCTGGCTGCTGCTGGGCCACGCGGAGAGCGACGCCGCCACGGCGGCCGGGCTGGAGCCGGTGTCCCTGCCCGAGGCGACATTGTTCCGCAAGCGGTCCGGCCTCCCCGCCCCCCGCCGGCCCACCCCGCGGCCGGCCGCCCCGGCGCCCCGCCCGGCGGCACCTCCCGCCCCCGCGGCCCGGCCCGCCGCCGCGCGCCGCGCCCCGCCTCCCGCC
>MOEB01000223.1 GCA_001939945.1 Aerophototrophica crusticola
GGCGCGGGCAGGGCGGCGGCGGCCCCCGCGGCCGCGGCGCAGCGCAGGACGGCCCTTCGCGTGATGCCCATCGACTCCCCTCCCCGACCCGTCTCGCCCGGCCCCTGCCGGCGGCCCGTCCAACAGGGGAAGGCGGCCCTTGGTTCGCTGGTGCCAGCCGGGGGCGCGGGGACGGCCCGCTGCGGCGCGGCGCCCCACCGGATGGCCCGGCGATGTCCGTTCTGGTGCCCTGCCGGAAGTGGTAACCTGCCGGTCCCCTGTCCCGCACGGACCGCCATGCGCCGCCTCGCCCCTGCCGCCGCCCTGCTGCTCGCCACCCTGTCCCCGGCACCCGGGCTGGCGGATGCGGCCTGGGACGGGCTGTCCACCCCCGCCTTCGACGTGGCCGGCCGGCGCGAGGGCCTGCCGCACCCCATCGTCACGGCCCTGGGCCAGGACGGGGACGGGTTCATCTGGGCGGGCACCCAGGGCGGGCTGGCCCGCTATGACGGGATCGGCTTCCGCACCTACCGGGCCGACCCCGGCGACCCCGGCAGCCTGCCCGATTCCTACGTGCTGGCCCTGCACACGGACCGGGACGGGCGGCTCTGGGTGGGGACGGCGGGCGGCGGGGCGGCCTGGCTCGACCGCGCCCGGGACCGGTTCGTCCGCGTGCCGGTGGGGGAGGGCGGCCTGCCCAGCCCGGTGGTCCAGGCCTTCGCCGACGACGGCGCGGGCGGCGTCTGGGCCGGTACCCGCGGCGGCCTGGCCCACCTGCCCCGGGAGGGTGCGCCGCGGCTGGTGGAGGGGCTGCCGGACAAGCGGGTGATGTCCCTGCTGCGCGACGCGGCCGGGACCCTCTGGGTCGGCACGCCAAGCGGCCTCGCCCGGCTGGACGGCGGCGGCGCGCCCGTGGCGGCGGGGCCCGCCGGCCTGCCCG
>MOEB01000224.1 GCA_001939945.1 Aerophototrophica crusticola
GCGCGGGGCCTTTGAGCGTGGACGCCCACGTCGCCCGGCGCTAAGCCGTTTGACCTCAGATGCTTTCCATAATTTACCCTATCGATTTTGAACACCAAGCTCGGCGGATTCAGGATTGAAGTGCGACTTTCGTTGTTTCCCAATGGGTTGGGCAGCGGAGGTGCGCATGGGAACCCACTACTCCCACATTAGCTTGTGCGAGCGGCGCCGGATCGGCGAGATGCTGGAGGCAAGGATGCCGGTGCCGCTGATCGCCAAGTCGCTGGGCCGGCACCGGTCCACGGTGCACCGGGAGATCAGCCGCAACTTCTACCACACCAGCTTGTATGGGGGTTTCGTCGTCAAGGGTCACGCCATGGCGCCTCCATCGCGATGTGCCGTGGGGTTGGGATCGGGCCTGTCATCTCGTGCCGACCCTTCGCCGGCACCAACTCGTATGCGGTCGCCCTTGGGGCGAACCCGGATAACGCATCCTGCGTCAAAGGCCCGGGTGGCGGGACCATTCTTCCGAACGGCCGCGTGACGCGGCCCAACTCGTGTGCGGTCTCGCGCCCTCCCGTCCCCACGCGCCGACCCGGTGACCAGGCCGGCGGCAGGTTCCGTCACGCCGTGGCTGCGGCGCCCTCAGGCACAACGCCAGCGGTCAGGTAGCGCCAGAGGTCGACGGCCAGCCGTCGGGCCACGGCCGTGACCAGCAGCTTCCGGGCACCTCCCCGCGCACCCGCGGAGCGCTCCCAGAACCACCTGGCCAGCCGTGTCCCCGGCTGCCACCGGAGCCAAAGCCACGCGAGTTCCATCATCACCGACCGCGCCCTCCGGCTGCCGGACTTTGAGATCCCCTGGTCGACGTTGATGCTGCCGCTGCTCCAAGGGGTGACGACACGAAAGTGACTTTT
>MOEB01000225.1 GCA_001939945.1 Aerophototrophica crusticola
CGGCTGGCCCCGGGCTCGCCCGCGCGCGGGTAGGCGGCCATGGCCGGGCCGAGCATGGCCTCGCGCGTCGCCGCGGTGGCGATGACCTCGGCCCCGGGCCAGCGGCGCAGCACCTCGGAGAGGCCGAGGTGGTGGTCGCCGTGCCAGTGCGTCACGACCACCGCCTTGACCGGCTTCGGGCTCGTCGCGGCCACGAGGTCGGCGAGGCGCCGGCCGGACCCGGGCGAGCCGCCGGCGTCGACCAGCACGAGCCCGTCGGACTGCTCCACCACGGTGACGTTGCCCAGCGGCTGCAGGTGGAAGGGGCGGGGCTGCGCGACGACGTGCACCCGGTCGGTGAGCCGCCGGGCCTCGTACAGGTACCCGTCCCCCGCCGCCAGCCCGGCGTCGGCGGCGCGGGCGCCCGAGGGCGCCGCGAGGAGGGCCAGGGCGGCCAGCGTCGCGGCNCGGCGGGCGTGTCTGCGCATGTCGGTTCCCGGCGTGCTGTGGGGGCGCCGTGTTGGACCGCGGCCCGGCCGCGGTCAACACGCCCCGGGCGGTGGACCCGGCGGGCCTGCCCGGAGCGGCCCCAGGCGGGGCGTGGCGGTGCCCCCCGGCGTCGGGCCCGCGGCCGCGGTGGCGCCATCCGGGCCGCCGCGCGTGCCAGGGCAGGCTTGGGGCGCGAGGGGGGCACATGGACGCCCCCGGGGAAGGGATGCTGGCGGCGGTGCCTGCATGCGGCGGTTCGCGCGGGCCATGGCCCGCGACCCCGCGCTGGCCGACGACCTCGTCCAGGACTGCCTGGCCCGCGCCCACGCCCGCCAGCGCCTGTCCCGGCCCGCACCCGCAGGCCTGGTCCCCCGCCATCCGGCGCAACCACTTCGTCGACCAGACCGGGCTGGGGGCCA
>MOEB01000226.1 GCA_001939945.1 Aerophototrophica crusticola
CGAAGCCGCCGATCAGGGCGGGCATGATGGCGAAGAACACCATCACCAGCCCGTGGGCGGTGACGATCACGTTCCACATCTGCCCGTCGGCCACGACCTGCAGGCCGGGGTGGTGCAGCTCCATCCGCATCAGCAGGGAGAAGACGGCCCCCACGATCCCGGCGATGCCGGCGAAGAACAGGTAGAGGGTGCCGATGTCCTTGTGGTTGGTGGAGAACAGCCAGCGCTTCAGGAACCCGGGCTTGTGGTCGTCGTGGTGGGCGTGGGCGGCCGGGTCCGGCACGCTGCCCGCCGGGGTCGGGGTGGGCGCGCCGGGCGTGCCGCCGTCATGGACATGGGTCATGGCGCGGCCTCCGCGGCGGGGTTGGCGTGGGCGGGTCCGGGGGCCTGGGCGAGGCGCGTGGGCGCTTGGCCCAGCGCGGCGCGCTTCTGCTCCACCCAGGCCTTGAACTGCTCGGGCGGCACCGCCTCGATCACCATGGGCATGTAGGCGTGGTTGGTGCCGCAGATCTCTGAGCACTGGCCGTAATAGACGCCGGGCCGGTCGATGCGCATCCAGCTCTCGTTCAGGCGGCCGGGGATGGCGTCGCGCTTGATGCCCAGCGACGGCATGGCCATGGAGTGGATCACGTCGCCGGCGGTGACGTGCAGCAGGATGGTGGCGCCCACCGGCACCACGGCCCGGTTGTCCACCTCCAGCAGGCGCAGGCCGCCGGGCGGCAGCTCGTCTTCCGGGACCATGTAGCTGGAGAAGGCGAGGCCCCCCTGGTCCGGGTATTCATAGTCCCAGTACCATTGCCGGCCGATGATCTTCAGCGTCATGTCCGGGTCGGCGGGCGGCGTGTCCAGGTAGTACAGCGCCCGGAAGCTGGGCACGGCGA
>MOEB01000023.1 GCA_001939945.1 Aerophototrophica crusticola
GCCGCCGCTGCCCACGGCGCCGCTGGTCCCGACGCCCGTGCCGCCCGCGGCGCCGGCACCGGCCGCGACCTCGTTCTGGCCGGCCAGGATGTTGACCGTGCGCTGCTCCACCACCCCTTGCGCCCGCTCATCCGGGGCGGGTTCGGTGGGGAGGCCGATGTCCTGGCCACCGGCGGTGGGGGTTTCCCGCCCCGGCAGGGCGCCGGCGCCGGCCTGGTCGGTGCCGCCGCTGCCGCCGATGCCGCGGTGGCCCGAGGGGTCGGGCATGCCGCCGGCCCCCGCCGGCTCCCCGCCCCGCACCGTCTGGGACAGGTCGAAGGGTTCGCCCTTGAAGGGGCTGTCGCGCCGGTCGGTGGGGGCGCCGGTTCCCATGCCGCTTTCCCTGGGGCTGGGCTGGTCGTCCGGTCTGTCGGCCATGGCTAGCGCTCCCGCTCCTGTTGTCCGTTCGCTGTCCAACAGGCGGCGGGGGAGAAGCGTCACGGGCGCCTTTCCCGCGCCTCAGGCCTTGTGCCGCCCCGCCCCCTCGGCCACCTTAGGCCCGCGCGGGGCTGCAACGCCCGGGTGAACGGGCCGGTTATCCGCGCTGGACTGCAAGGGGGAAACGCCATGGCACCAGCCACAGGCCTGCCGGCCACACGCTTCGACGCCGGCTTCGCGGCCTGGACCAGCCTGCCCGGCATGTTCATAGACCAAGCGGCCAAGCTGGGGGACAAGCCCCTGCTGCGGGCCAAGCGCCAGGGGTCGTGGGAGCGACTTTCCTGGCGGGAGGTGCGGGCCCGGGTGGAGGCGGCGGCCCTGGGCCTGGCCGCCCTGGGCGTGAAGCGCGGCGACCGGGTCTGCCTGGTGGCGGAGAACCGGCCGGAATGGCTGGTGGCCGACCTGGCCATCATGGCCCTGGGCGCCATCACCGTGCCCGCCTACACCACCATCGGCACCCCGGACTATGCCCATGTCCTGCGGGACAGCGGGGCGGTGCTGGTCATCGTGTCCGGGCCCGCGCTGGGGCGGAAGGTCTTCGCGGCGGCCCATGAGGTGCCCACCTGCCGCACCCTGGTCAGCATCGGGGCGAGCAACCTGCCGTCCGACACCAAGCTGGCCGTGCTGGACTGGGACGGCATGCTGGCCGGCCGCGGCGCCCTGCCGGGGGCGGAGGGGGACGGCGCCACCCTGCTGCCCCCGCCGCCGGACATCCGCGGCACCATCGCCGACCTGGCCCTGGATGACCCCGCCTGCATCATCTATACCTCCGGCACCGGCGGCGCGCCCAAGGGGGTTGTGCTGAGCCACCGGGCGGTGCTGGCCAACTGCCGCGGCGCCGTGGACGTGATTTCCGAGATCGGCATCGGGGACGAGCTGTTCCTGTCCTGCCTGCCCCTGTCCCACGCCTATGAGCATTCCTGCGGCCAGTTCTTCCCCCTGACCATCGGGGCGGAGATCGCGTATGTGGAGGGCATCGACAAGATCGGCGCCAACCTGCAGGAGGTGAAGCCCAGCATCGTCATGGTGGTGCCGCGCCTGTGCGAGGTGGTGCAGCAGCGCATGCTGCGGGAGGTGGAGCGCCAGCCCGCCCTGAACCAGAAGATGTTCCGCCTGGCCCTGGAGCTAGGGCGGGAGCGGTACAAGCGGGGCGGGCGGCTGCCCCTGCACAAGGTGCCGCTGGACCGGCTGATGACCCGGCTGGTGCGGGAGAAGGTGCAGGCCAAGCTGGGCGGCCGGATCAAGGGGCTGATTTCCGGCGGGGCCGCCCTGAACCCGGAGGTGGGCATCTTCTTCGCCGCCTTGGGGTTTCCCCTGTTGCAGGGGTACGGGCAGACGGAAGCCGCACCCCTGATCAGCGTCAACCGCTTCAGCAACCCGCGGCATGAGACGGTGGGACCGCCGGTCCGGGGGTGCGAGGTGCGGGTGGCGCCGGACGGGGAGCTGCTGGTCCGCGGGCCCAACGTAATGCTGGGATACTGGAACGACCCGGCCAGCACCGAGCGGGCGCTGCATGACGGCTGGCTGCACACCGGCGACGTGGGGCATGTGGACGAGGGCGGGCGCATCGTCATCACCGACCGGAAGAAGGATTTGCTGGTGACCTCGGGCGGGGACAACGTCTCCCCCGCCCGCGTCGAGGGCCACCTGACCCTGGAGCCGGAGATCGCCCAGGCGGTGGTCTGCGGCGACCGGAAGCCCTATGTCACCGCCATCCTGGTGCCGGACGCGGAGATCGCCCGCGAGTGGGCCCAGCGCCGGGGCAAGCCGGAGACCCTGGCGGAGCTGGTCAAGGACCCCGACTTCCGCCGCCTGGTGTCCGACGCGGTGGACCGGGCCAACCGCGGCCTGTCGGGGGTGGAGCGCATCCGCAAGTTCACCCTGGTGGCCGACCCCTTCAGCATGGACAACGGCCTGATGACCCCCACCCTGAAGATCAAGCGCACCCTGGTGCAGGGGGCATACCGGGAGCAGGTAGAGGCGCTGTACGAGTAGGGGGCTCTTTCAACCTCACTTCTTCCAGCTTTTTTGCTTCCCCCGCAAAGGCGGGGGTCCACTGTTCCCTTATGGCGGCTGGGACGGGAAGCGGGTCAAAAACTGTGGACCCCCGCCTTCGCGGGGGAGGCAGTCGGGCCTACGGTGAGCCGATTTCTGCAACGGCACCGGATCACCACTCCACCCGACGGAACCGTCTGCCCCCCTCCGCCTGTTCCCCCAAGCGAGCTAAACAGAGGGGGCAGGCATGGATGCGGAGGTGGCGAACCGGACCCTGGCGTTCATCCGGGGGGCGTTCCTGCTGGGGTTCGCCTTCGGCGGGTTCTTCGACGGCATCCTGCTGCACCAGATCCTGCAATGGCACCACCTGCTGAGCGCGGTGGAGGGGGCGCCCTTCGACCGGTTGGAGGCGCAGGTGCTGGCGGACGGGCTGTTCCATGCCCTGATGTACGTGCTGGCCGCGGTGGGCTTGTGGCAGCTCTGGCGCGGGGCGCGGATGCCGGCGTCGCGCACGGCCCGGCTGGTGGGCTGGCTGCTGATCGGCTTCGGCGGCTGGCATATCGTGGACGCCATCGCCTTCCACTGGCTGCTGGGCATCCACCACATCCGCATGGACGGGCCGGTTTTCATGCTGGACCTGGCCTTCTTCCTGCTGGGCGTGGCCAGCGTGGGCCTGGGCTGGGTGGCCCTGACAAGGGCGCCGCCGGGCGGGGGGATCGAGATGGGCGGCCTGGTCGGGTTGACGGCCCTGGCCTTCGCCGCCGGCACCCTGGCCGCCCTGCCCCCGGCGGGGGAGCAGACACTGAAGGTGGCCTTCCCCACCGGGACCGGCACGGGCCAAGCCTATGTCATGCTGGCCGCCGCCGGGGGCACGCCGGTGGGCGGCGGCGGGGCGGGGGAGCCCTGGCTGGTCCGGGTGCCGGACGGGAACGCTGTGGCCGTGCTGCGAAAGGCGGGGGCCACGGTCAGCGCGGCGTCACCGTTCAGCTTCGGCTGCTTCGGCAGCCTGGCCGCCGTCACGGGCCTGCGCGGCGACGCGACGTGAGGTGACATAAGGAGACCTTAAGGTGACCAAAGGTGACGCTTAAGGTGACGCGTGTCACATCCCAAGTGATTGGGATGGTTGGGGAAAACGGCTTAAGGAGACAAAGGTGACCGGGGTCGGTTCATGTCACCTTAAGGGCCGGTTGCGTCAGGGGTGCTGACCTGTTGACGGCCGGGTGGGGCTGCTGGCTTGACCATGTCCAAGAACCGGGGCGCCATGGATGGCTCTCGGGTGATGGTGCCAGGATTTAGGAATTTTGTCCAGGAACTGACCTTTCCCTCTCCCTGGGGCTTGGACATTCACACATTTCTGGACGACGCCAGCTTTCGAAGCCAAATGGGGTGAGCATTTGGAGGATCGGCCTGGTCCTTCGGAGAGGTGTGTGGGGAAAACGGATTTGAACGGATCAGAACGGATTGTAACGGATAGAGTTAATGCTCAGAATACATTCTTCTATTATTGAACAATACTTATCAATCCAGAATATTCAGAAATGAGCATTCGTTATTATTCAATAGTATCCGTTCAATCCGTTTTGATCCGTTAAAATCCGTTTTCCAAACACACCTAGCCCCAGGCACCTCGTTGCCCGATTGGACAGGCTAAGCTGTTGATCCAAAAGCTTGTTGGAATTGTGTGAATGCACAAGCTCCCTGGGGAGAGGGGACGGGAGGCGTCACCCTTCGCAACGTCAGGTTCACCCGCCCACCGCCGGGGACCAGGGTGCTGCTGCCGGGCAGGATGCGGTCGATGCCGTGGTAGGCGTGGCGAGCGGGGCCGGAGAACAGCATGACGGTGCCGCTGGACACGGTGAAGCTGCGTGTGGGGTCCTTGCGGGTGGCGCCGCCCAGGCGGAAGATCGCCGTGTCGCCGAGGGAGACGTTCAGGATGGGGGCGTCGGGGTCCTGCTCATCCTCATCCCGATGCAGGCCCAGCTTGGCGGCGGGGCCGCGGTAGAGGTTGACGAGGCAGCATTCAGGGTCGGCGCGGTAGCCCGCCACCTCCCGCCAGAGGGACAGGAGCGGGTCCGGGATGGGCGGCCAGGGCTGGCCGGTCTTCAGGTGGGTGGGGCTGTAGCGGTAGCCGGACTTGTCTGCCACCCAGCCCAGGGGGCCGGCGTTGGTCATGTCGATGGAGAAGGGGCGGCCGGAGCCCGGCATGACATAGCGGTCGAAGGGGGCGACGGCGGTGATGTCGTCCACCAATGAGAGGAGTTGCGCCTGCGCGGCGCGGTCGAGGTGGTCCGGCAGCAGGGTGAAGCCGTCGATGCCGGTGCGCATGGGGTGTCCAATCCTGACTCAAGCACGGATAACGCAGTCCCAGGCACTTCTCGTCTTCCCAAAGGATGTACTGAAGCGCTGAAACAGCAGAAATCCGCCTCCGACTCGCCCGATTGCCTCCCCTGCGAAAGCAGGGGTCCACGGTTTTTGACCCGATATTCAGCGTTACTGTGGTTAAAGAACTGTGGGCCCCTGCTTTCGCAGGGGAAACAGAAAAACCAAAACTCGGATCAACTCTCCAACAATGGGATTTCGCCGAGATGGCGATCTTGGCTCTGCTTCGATTGCCTACCCCTTCACCCCAGGCACGTAGAACCCCAAGGACAGGAAGTTCTCCCTTGTGTCCTCGCTGACCCGCAGGCGGTTCTCGGTGGCGGCCTGGGCGACGCGTTCGGCGATGGTGTCGAAGCCGTCCAGGGTGCTTTCCAGGGACAGCTTGCGGCCGCCGCCCTTCAGGACCAGGTGCAGCCAGCCGTCCTTCCGGTCCTTCTTGGTGCTGTAGTATCTCAGGCTGACGTCACTCAGGTCGGCCCAGCGGATTGACCCGCCCAGGGGGCCTTCCGCCACCAGGCCCGTCTCATCCATCCAGACGCGGGTCATCTGGCGCTGCACGGTGCGGGCACCGAAGGCGCCGAACAGCAGGGCGGCGGCGGCGCAGGGCACGGCCACGACGGGGTGGGGGATGGTGATGGCGAAGGGGGCCAGCGTCAGGGCCAGCCCCGCCCCGGCCCGCAGATAATCCGCCTTCAACACGTCGGCGGGGTAACGGCCGGCTGCCATGCCCCTCATTCCTTCCCGTGGGCCTTCAGCAGGAAGGCATAGGACAGCGCCACCTCCTTCAGCTTGTCGAACCGGCCGGTGGAGCCGCCATGGCCGGCGGTCATCTCCGTCCGCAGCAGCAGCACGTTGTCGTCGGTCTTCAGGTCGCGCAGCCGGGCCACCCACTTGGCCGGCTCCCAATAAGTGACGCGGTAGTCGTTCAGGCCGGCGGTGACCAGGATGTGGGGATAGGGCCGCTTGGCCACGTTGTCATAGGGGCTGTAGGCCTTCATGGCCCGGTAGATTTCCGGGTCCGCGGGGTTGCCCCATTCCGGATAATCGCTGGCGGTCAGGGGCAGGCTTTCGTCCGACAGGGTGTTGATCACGTCCACGAAGGGCACGTGGGCCACGGCGGCCCGCCACATGCCGTCGGACGCCATGTTCAGCGCCGCCCCCATCAGGGTGCCGCCGGCGCTGCCCCCCTCGATGGAGATGTTGCCGGGGCTGGAATAGCCCTGGGCCACCAGGAACTGGGCCACGTCCAGGAAATCGTTGAAGGTGTTCAGCTTGTTGGCCAGCCGCCCGGCATCGTGCCAGGGCCGGCCCAGCTCGCTGCCGCCGCGGATATGGGCGATGGCGAAGGCGAAGCCGCGGTCCAGCAGGCTGATGCGGTTGGTGCTGAAGTTGGGGTCCATGGGGATGCTGTAGGACCCGTAGCCGTACAGGTGCAGCGGGCCCTTGCCGTCCCGCTTGAAGTCCTTGCGGTAGACGATGCTGACGGGGATGGGCGTGCCGTCCCGCGCCGGGGCCATCAGCCGCTCCGACGTGTAGAGGCTGGGGTCGTAGCCGCTGGGGATTTCCTGCACCTTGCGGGTAGCCAGGGTGCGGGCCTTCAAATCGTAGTCGAAGGTGGTGGGCGGGGTGACCAGGCTGCTGTAGCGCAGGCGCACCGTGTCCGTCTCGTACTCCGCGTTGTTCATGCCGGATACGGCGAAGACCGGGTCGGGGAAGGGGATGGTGTGGCTGCCACCGGCCGCGTCACGCACCCAGACCTGCTGGGTCCCGTCCTGCCGGCCGAAGATGACCAGCCAGTCCCGCAGGGCCAGGATGCCGGTGAAATAGGTGCGCAGGTCGCCGGGCACCACCTCCTGCCAGTTCTTCTCCGACCAGTCGGCGAGCGGCGCCTTGACCAGGCGGAAGTTGGGGTGGGTGTCGTTGGTCAGGATCCACAAATCGTCGCCCTGGTCGGCGACGCTGTACAGGTGGTCGTCCCGGCGGGGGATGACGACGCGGGGTGCGGCGTCCGGCTGGTCGGCGGGGATCAGGTGCGTCTCGCTCGCCACCAGGGTGCCGGTGCCCACCTCGATGAAGCGGCCGGACTGGGACTTGCCGATGCCCACCCACCAGGAAGGGTCCTTTTCCTCATAGACCAGGGTGGCGGCGTCTTGGCCCTTCCCGCGGGGGGTACGGTAGACGAACTTGGGGCGCTGGCTCTCATCCTTCAGCACATAGAACAGGGTGTTGCCGTCGGCCGACCACTCCACCCCGCCCGAGGTGCCCGGGATGTCCGGGCCCACCTGCTCCCCCGTCTCCAGGTCCTTGACCCTGAGGGTGAAAAGCTCCGCGCCCGTGTCGTCCACGGTATAGGCCAGGTAGCGGCCGTCGGGGCTGGGCTCCGCCACCTCCACGTCCATGAAGGGCTTGCCCTCCGCCAGCTGGTTCACGTCCAGGATGGGCGTCTCCGCCCCCTCCGGCGCGTCCAGGGGGCGGCGCAGATAGACCGGGTGGTCCTGGCCGGCGGAGAAGCGCACCTGGTACCAGAAGGCGCCGCGGCGGTAGGGCACGCCGCTGTCGTCCTGCTTCACCCGTGCCTTCAGCTCCTCGAACAGCTTCTGGCGCAGGCCCTCGCCCTCCGGGCCCAGGACCGTGTCGGTATAGGCGTTCTCGGCCTTCAGGTAGTCCAGCACCTCCTGGTCGTCCACCTGGGGATAACCCCGGTCCCGCAGCCAGTCATAGGGGTCCACCCGGGTTTCCCCATGGCTGGTGTGCTCCACGGGGGCCTGCTTGGCGTCCGGCGCGGGCGGGAAGGCGCCCTGGCGGAAGGGGGTGGCGGGCGAGGCCGTGGGGGCGCTGGTCTGCTGCATGGCGTTGTCACGCTTCTCCGGCAGGAAGGGGATGATGGCGGCTGCGGCCAATATGGCGATGGCGGCGACCAGCAACAGGGGGGCCCGGCTGCGGCCGGGTCTTGCTGTCTCAGGCATTCGGTCACGGATTCCGAAAGGTGGGACGTCCCACGACCATAGGGCAGCGGGCGGGGACTGCGCCAGTCCCGGCGGGGGTTAAGGAAACCCTTCGGACGCATCGGCGGCACGGTCGAAATGTTGGGCATCTCTGTCGAAAGTAGGTATCATGCCGTGCGAAACCCACCGGCGAGCGTCGGTGGGGTAGTGCGGGCATACCCGGGTTCCTGTCCTCGGCCGACCGGGCCGGACAGGCCGCCCTGGGGGATGGAGCAGGTGCGGGGGCGCGACCGTGGCGGATGACAGTTTCCTGTTCGCGGCGGACGGCACGCTGAAGGGCGTGCCGACGACTGTGGCGGAATCCGTCCGTCCCGCGGGCCCCCCTTGGCGCGTGCTGGTGGTGGACGACGATGAGGAGGTGCATAGCGTCACCCGCTATGCCCTGCGCAAGGTCAGTTTCCGCGACCGGCCGCTGGAACTGGTCTCAGCCCACTCCGCCGCGGAAGCCGAGGCGGTGCTGCGCGCCCGGCCCGACATGGCCCTGGTCCTGCTGGACGTGGTGATGGAAACGGAGGATGCGGGCCTGCGCCTGGTCCGCACCATCCGGGACGAGCTGAAGAACCATGCCGTCCGCATCATCCTGCGCACCGGCCAGCCCGGCCAGGCGCCGGAGGAGCGGGTGATCGTCGATTACGACATCAACGACTACAAGGCCAAGACGGAGCTGACGGCCCAGAAGCTGTTCACCACGGTGATCGCGGCCCTGCGCAGCTTCGCCGACATCACCGCCATCGAGGCCAACCGCCGGGGCCTGCGCCAGATCATCCAGGCCCCCGACCTGCGGCTGGAGGACACGAGCCTGCCCGGCTTCGCCGCCGTGGCCCTGGCCCAGATGGAGGCGCTGCTGGAAGGGCCGATCCGCGGCCTGGTCTGCACCCCGCGGGGCGCCGCCGCGGCCGGGGCGGCGCCGGCCTTCGACGTGCTGGCGTCCAGCGGCTGTCCGGGCGCGCCCGCGGGCCAGCCGGACGGGACCGCCAGCCTGGCCTGGGGCATCGGCCCCGCCGGCCCGGCGGACGACCCCCAGGCCTGGGCGGCGCTGGTGGAGGTGCTGCAGACGGGGCAAAGCCGGTTCGGCCCGGACTGGGCGGCCCTGCGGGTGCCGGTGACCGGCGCGCCGGACCTGCTGGCCTGGGTGGCGTGCGAGCGGCGGCTGACCCCCATCGACCGCAACCTGCTGGAGGTGATGGCCGCCCGCATGTCCGCCAGCGCCGGCAACATCCTGCTCTATGGCCGGCTGCGGCAGGCCAACGCCGAGCTGCGCGCCATCACCCAGACGCTGGAGGCGCGGGTGGCGGAGCGGACGCGGGAGCTGATCGAGGCGAACACCAAGCTGGAGCGGCTGGCCAGCATCGACAGCCTGACCGGCATCCTGAACCGTCGCCGCTTCATGGAGCTGGCCACGGCGGAGCGTGACCGGGCGGCGCGGTACGGGCGCACCTTCTCGGTCCTGCTGCTGGACCTGGACCATTTCAAGAATGTCAACGACAGCCACGGCCACGCCGCCGGCGACACCGCCATCCGCCAAGCGGCGGAGCTGACCGCCCGCGCCCTGCGCACCACCGACACCCTGGCCCGCTATGGCGGGGAGGAGCTGGTGGCCCTGCTGCCGGAGACGGACTTGGCCTCCGCCCACCTGGTGGCGGAGCGGGTGCGCGCCCTGATCGGCGCCACCCCGGTGGCCCACGACGCCCTGGCCATCCCGCTGACCGCCAGCCTGGGCGTGGCGGAATGGGCCGGGCCGGAGGAAACCCTGGCCGGCCTGCTGAACCGCGCCGACCAGGCCTTGTACGCCGCCAAGCAGCTTGGCCGCAACCGGGTGGAGATGGCGGTCCGCGTCGTGGCGGCGTGACCTGCCGTCGTGCCAAGGGACACGGATGACGCGGATGGTGTCCGGATGACCACGGATAGGGAACCGGACTGCGCGCCTGCGGCGCGCGGATGATGCTTGGTTTGGTGCGACGCTGGCCATTGCCATCCCCGGACATCCGGAACACATCCGTGTCATCCGTGTCCCATGGCCGCGACGCCTGGGAAGGCTGGACAAACCCACCGGACCACCCCAGTTTCCCCGCCCCAGTCCCCTGACAGGACCCGCCATGACCACGCTTCCCCGCCTGCCCCGGCCCGTCCATGCCGTGGTGTTCGACATGGACGGGTTGCTGATCGACACGGAAAGGCATGTGCGGGCGGCCACCTTCGCGGCGGCCGACTCGGTGGGCAAGCCCATGGACGAGGGGTTCTATGCCACCGTCATCGGCACCCCCTGGCCGGAGACCTGGGCCCGGCTGAAGGGCTATTTCGGGGAGCAGGGGGTGCGGGACTTCCGCGCCGCCTTCGAGGGGGAGATCAGGACGCACCTGCGGGAGATCACCCTGATGGCCGGGGTGGCGGAGCTGCTGGACCACCTTGACGCGGCCGGCCTGCCCATGGCCGTCGCCACCTCCACCGGCCGGGCCAAGGCGGTGGAGCACCTTGGCAAGGTGGGCATCCTGGAGCGTTTCCGCGTGGTGATCACCAGGGACGAGGTGCAGAACGGCAAGCCCCACCCGGAACCCTACCTGAAGGCAGCCGCGGCCCTGGGCATGGACCCGGCCCACTGCCTGGCGCTGGAGGACAGCCACAACGGCATCCGCGCCGCCCATGCCGCCGGGATGATGGCCGTGATGGTGCCGGACCTGCTGCCGGCCACGGAGGAGATCCGGGGCCTGTGCCTGCACGTGGCCGACGACCTGCACGGGGTGCGGGCGCTGCTGGCGGGGATCTAGTTTTCGCGTTCCTCAGGCGCCGGGACGGGCTTGCGGCGAGCGCAATCCCGCCCTGTCCCGTCACCCCTTCTGCCGCAACCGGCGGGTCTGGCCGATGGGCAGGGCTTCCTTGCGGTCGCAGATGACCTTCAGCACCCGCCGCTCCTCCCGCAGGCCCTTGCCCTGGGAGGCGATCTTCTCCGCCGTGGCGGGGGAGACGTCGGTGGGGGGCGGCAGGCCCTCGCGCGCCAGCAGGGCGGCGACGCTTTCCGGGGTGGCGGCCATGATCCGGCCCCGGCGCGGGCTGGCGCCCAGGGTGACGCCGATCACCTGGCCGTCGGCGGACAGGGTGGGGGCGCCGCTGGCCCCGCCCAGGGGCTCGAACTCCTTGGGGTCGCGGCCCCGCTCCGCCCAGATCAGAACCGGCTCCCGCCGGATGGTGCCCTCCACCCGCCTTCCCTTCTCCATACTGGACCAGGCGAGCAGGGAGGAGGTGGAGACGCCCGGGTTGCCGTTGGGGAAGCCCACATGGAAACCGGACGTGCCCTGGCCCGGGGTGGTGGCCAGCATGGGCAGGGGCTCCAGCGGCTCATCCGCCTCCAGCAGGGCCAGGTCCGTGGCCCAGTCCAGGCTGCGCACCCGGACGGAGCGGTAGCTGAACAGCTTGCGGTCGGACAGGAACACGGTCTTGCAGCCCTGCACCACATGGGCCGCCGTCATCACCACCCCCGTGGGGCCCACGGGGAAGGCGGAACCGCCGCCGAAGCCCGACTTGGGCTTGGCCAGCTCCACGTCCAGCTCCGCCTCCGGCAGGTGGGCGAGGTCGGGCCGGGGCTGGTCGGGGGCCGGGGCTGCCTGCCCCGGGACAACCCGCGTGTCGGCCGGGGCGGAGGCCGGGCGGCGGGCGCCGTCCAGCAGGCCCAGGGCCTGGGCCCCCAGCAGCAGGCCCAGCACCGCCAGGGCGATCCCCCCACCGATGATGCCGAGGCGAGGCATGGGCCGCTACCCGCCGATGGCGGCGGCGGTCAGGGCGGCCACCGCCAGCTTCACCGCGGCCAGGATGATGGCCGAGGCTTCCTGCCCGTCCTCGATCCGGCGGCGCAGGCCGCGCAGGGCCATGTCCGCCAGCCGCACGACGATGAGCTGCAGCACCAGGGCCACCACGCCCCACACCACCAGGTCCCACAGGTTGACGCTGGCGGCGAGGCAGGCGGCCAACGGGATGGCGATGCCCAGAAGTCCGCCGGCGCAGCTGATCGCGGCCGCGCGGTTGCCGCCGCGGATCAGCTCCATCTCCTCCATGGGCGTGATGTACATGTAGGTCCAGGCGGCCAGCGACAGCATGGCCAGCGCCGCCAGCAAGTGCGCCAGCAGCACCGGCAGGCCGGTGAGCAGCGAATCGAGTACCGCGTCCATCATCCCTCCGCGCATCTACTCGGGATGGTAAGGGAGGGGTGCCCGCGCTGGCAATGCCGGGGTTCCCCCTCCCTGGGCTCAGACCCTCACCCGGCCCATGGCCAGGCAGTCCACGTAGCGGCCGTCGCGGAAGGCGTAGGCCCGGCAGCGGCCCTCGTCGGTGAAGCCGAACTTGCGGTAGAGCGCGATGGCCGGCTCATTGTCGGCGAAGACGTGCAGCTCCACCCGGCGGATGTCCAGCCAGTTGTCGGCCGTGTCCAGCAGGGCGGCCATCAGGGCGCTGCCGATGCCGCGGCCGGCGAAGTCGTCATGCACGCCGATGCCCAGCATGGCGGCGTGGGCCCGGCGGCCCTTGCCGCGGGCCAGGTCGGCGCAGCCCACCACCTGGTCGCCGGCGCACGCGACGATGCTGGTGTCGTCGGGGTTCTTGCCTTCCAGCCAGCGCCGGGTGCCCTCCAGGCTGGGGAAGGGCACGCGCAGGGTGCCCCAGCGGAAGCGGGGCAGGTTGGCCATGGCGTTGATGGCCTCCGCGTCCGTCACGCGGGTGGCGCGCAGGGTGATGCCGGGCGGCAAGGGCCGGGCGGGGATGGGGGGTGTCGTCGCTTCCATGCTGGGCTCCTTCTCAGCCCCGGCGGGAGAGGGGAGGGGCCTGGATACGCGAAGGGCCCCGTCCGTTCCCGGCGGGGCCCTTTCGGTGTGTCGCGTGACCTTGCCTTACCGGCGCACGCCCACCCCGACCGGCCCGCCGTCGCGGGTCAGTACCAGGTGGATCTGCATCAGGGGCAAGGTCTTGCGCATGCGGTCGAGCGTGGCGGAAGCGCCGGGGCCTTGGCAACAGGCGATGGTTGCATGGGTGGGATGAGGGGGGTGGGGGGCCGCTTTTTCACGGACGGCACGGACACGCCACGGACGACACGGACAAAAAAAGGAAAGGGGAATGATGCCTGCGGCGCAACAAGGGCGCGCCGCAGGCGCAGTAAGCGTCAGTTCGGCAGATCGGCGTTTGGGCTTGGGCACCGTCCGTGTTGTCCGTGGAGTGTCCGTGTCGTCCGTGCAAACGGCTCAACCGTCCAACCGTCCGACGGCCTAAATCACCCCGACCACGCTCGCCACCGGCAACTCCCGCCCGCCGAACAGGGTCCGCAACCGGTCGGGGGTGACGGCGGCGGGGGGAAGGTCGAAGGCGATGCGGCCGGCGGACAGGCCCAGCACACGGTCGGCGAAGGCCAGGGCCTGGTCCACCTGGTGCAGGCTGACCAGCACGGCGAGGCCCCGTTCCGCCGCCAGTTCCCGCAGCAGGGCCATGACGCCGCTCGCCGTCTCCGGGTCCAGGCTGGCCACGGGTTCGTCCGCCAGCAGCAGGGCCGCGTCCTGCACCAGGGCCCGGGCAAGGGCCACTCGCTGCTGCTGCCCGCCGGACAGCCGGTCGGCCCGGGCATAGGCCTTGTCCAGCAGGCCCACCCGGTCCAGGGCGCCCAGGGCCGCCTGCCGGTCCGCGTCGGGGAAGCGGCGCAGGGCCGCCCGCCACAGGGGGATGGTGTGCAGCCGCCCGGCCAGGACGTTGTCCAGGGCCGACAGGCGGCGCAGCAGGTTGAACTGCTGGTAGACCAGGGCCACCCGCCGCCGCGCCTGGGCCAGCGGCCTGCCGGCCAGCGCCGTCAGCTCCGCCCGGTCCACGGTCACCCGGCCGCCATCCGGCGCGTCAAGCCCGGCGACGCAGCGGAACAGGGTGGTCTTGCCGGCCCCGCTGGGCCCCAGCAGGGCCACCACCTCCCCCGGGCGGACGGCCAGGTCCACCCCGGACAGGACGGGCCGGCCGCCGCGGGCCTTGTGCAGGGCATGGACGGACAGGCCGCTCATCCCAGCCTCCGCCGGATCAGGGCGCCCAGCCGGTCGATGGCGGTGACAAGGGCCAGGATGACCAGCAGGATGGCGAACACCCGGTCGAAGGCCAGCAGGTCGATGGCGGACTTCAGCTCCTGCCCCAACCCGCCGGCCCCCACCACCCCCAGCACGGTGCTGGCCCGCACGTTGAACTCCCAGACATAGAGGGCGATGCTGGCCAGGCTGGGCAGCCGGTCCGGCAACAGGGCAAACAGGGCCACCCGCGCCCGGCCCGCCCCCGCTTGGCCCAGGGCCTCCAGCGGGCCGGGGTCGGCGGACTCCAGGTCCTCCGACCACAGCTTGGCGATGCTGCCGGCGGAGTGCAGCAGCACCCCCAGCATCCCGGCAAAGGGGCCCAAGCCGACGGCGGCCACGAAGACCAGGGCGAAGATGAAGCCGTCCACCCCGCGCAGCGCGTCCAGGAAGGCCCGCACCGGCTGCCGGACCAGCGGCGACGGCGTCAGCGGCCGGGCGGCCAGCAGGGCCAGGGGCAGGGCCAGGATGCAGGCGAAGCCGGTGCCCAGCGTGCCGATGGCCAACGTCTCCCCCGCCCGCAGCATCAGGGTGGGGAAGTCGCTGAAGTCCGGCGGCCAGGCGCGGCCCAGCCACATGCCCAACCGCGGCAGCCCGGCCCACAGGCGGGACAGGCTGGCATCCACCACCCACAGGCAGGCGGCCACCAGGGCGAGGAGCAGCGCCACGCTTGCCCAAGCCGTGGCGGGCCAGGGCCGCGGCAGCTCGATGTACCGGCCGGAGGCGGGGTCGTGGACGGGGGTCATGGGGTCGGCTTCAAGGGATGTGGGGCGTCGGCAAGATTGACCGTTTTCCCGGCGAAGGACTCTGGGCGCTGAATCAAGGACGAATCCTCGTGACAGGCACGACTGCTTCCCCCGCGGAGGCGGGGGCCCACGGTTCTTGACCCGGCTTGCCCCGTCCATGTCGTTGAAAAACAGTGGACCCCCGCCTTCGCGGGGGAAACACAAAAAGCTTCCGTCTCGGTCGACTCAGCGCCTTTCGGCCTCCGCCGGGATGACGACCATTGGGTAGGGGATGACCAGTGTGGCCCCCCCTCACGATGCCGGCTTCAGCTTGCCCACGGCGATGCCGGCGTCCTCGATCACCTTGTAGCTGGCATGGTCGGCGGGGACCCAGCCGGTGTAGTGGGGCGGCAGCAGGGTCTTGGCCTGGTCCTCCGTGATCGACGTGGCGGCGTCGCGGATGGCCGCCACGGTGGCGGGGTCCAGGCCCTTGCGGACGGCCAGGGCGTCGTTGGGCAGGGGGTCGCTGGTCCAGACCACCTTCACCTGGTCCGGCTTGATCAGGCCCTTGTCCAGCATGGCCCGCATGTTGCGGTCATAGTCGGTGGCCAGGTCCACTTGGCCGTTGGCCACGGCGATCTGGTTGGCCGGGTGGCTCGCCCCCTCCCGGTACTTGAAGAAGGCCTTGGGGTCGATGCCGCGGGCCTTGAACCAGTGGGTCGGCACCAGCCAGCCGCTGGTGGAGCCCACGTCGGCGAAGGAGATGCTGAGGCCCTTGGCGTCGTCCGGCCATTTCTGGATCGTCAGGTCCGGCCGGCCGACGATGATGGCGTGGTAGGTGGGCTTGCCGTCATATGTCACGGTGGCGACGGCCTGCGCGGCGCCCTGGTTGTTGGCCAGCACGTATCCCCACGGGCCCATCCAGGCGGCATCCACCGTGCCCGCCCCCAACGCCACGGCGATGCCGGCCCAATCGGTGGTGACCGTCAGCTCATAGGGGCGGCCCAGCCTGTCGGCGATGTGCTTGAAGAAGGGTTCGTACGCCTTGCGGGTGTCGCCCGGGGTGGGCTGGAAGGGCCCCACGGCAAAGCGCAAGGGTTCGGTGTTCGTGGCCGCCCCCGCCGCCATGGCGCCGACGGAGGCGGCCCAGGTGGAAAGGGTCACGAGCAGGGCGGCGACCAGGGTCTTCAGCATCATGGGTCCTGTCGGGGGTGGGCGACGCAGCAACAGTGGCGCTAGCGCGGGGAGCCTCAAGTCACAATCCCGTCAGGGCCATCCCGAAACGGGGTGACAGGGAAGGGTACCCGCCCCATCCTTGTCGCCATGAACGAACCTTCCCCCTGCTGGCCCCTGATCCGTGCCGACGGCCCCGTGCTGGTCTTCGGCGGGCCCTATTCGAACCTCCACGCCACCCAGGCCCTGTGGGCGGAGGCGGAGCGGCTGGGCATCCCGCCGTCCCGCACCATCTGCACCGGCGACGTGGTGGCCTATGGCGCCCATCCCGCGGAGACGGTGGCCCTGGTCCGGGCCTGGGGCATCCCCGTCGTGGCGGGGAACGTGGAGGAAAGCCTGGGCGCCGGGGCGGATGACTGCGGCTGCGGCTTCGCCGAGGGCACGGCCTGCGACCTGGCCTCCGTCCGCTGGTACCGGCACGCGGACAGGGCGCTGGGGCGAGGGGAGCGGGCCTGGATGCGGGACCTGCCGGGGCGGATCGACCTGGAGGTGGGGGGCAAGCGGCTGGCCGTGGTCCATGGGGCCCCCAGCGCGGTGAACCGGTTCCTGTTCCCGTCCGCCGGGGATGGGGAACTGGCGGCGGAGATCGCCCTGACCGGCTGCGACGGGGTGGTCGCCGGCCATTCCGGCATCCCCTTCACCCGGATCGTCGATGGGCGGGTCTGGCACAATGCCGGGGTGGTGGGCATGCCGGCGGATGACGGGACGCCGGAGGTCTGGTTTTCCCTGCTCGTTCCGGAAGCGGGCGGGTTGCGGCTGGAGCACCGGCGCCTGTCCTATGACTGGCGCGCCGCCCAGGCCGCGATGCGGGCGGCGGACCTGCCGGAAGGTTATGCCGCCGCGCTGGGGACGGGCATCTGGCCCAGCGACGACATCCTGCCGCCCATGGAACGATCCGTGCGCGGAATGAGGTGGGAGCCGGAGAGCATCCTCCTTGGCTGAGCGTGCCTGGGTCGGCGTGGCCGGTGTTGATCCCCCGGGCCGACAGCGGAAGGAGCCCCGGATGGATGCGCGGGCCTGCCGCCTCAGCAGCCTGGACCTGGCGAAGGGACTGGCCATCACCCTGATGGTGGTGGACCATGTGGGCAACTTCCTGTTCCCGGAGGCGGAATGGCTGCGCGTGCTGGGGCGCGGGGCCTTCCCCATCTTCGCCTTCCTGGCCGGGTTCCTGCCGGCCCGGGCGTTTCCATGGCGCATCCTGGTCGCCGGCCTTGTGTTGCAGCCCGTGCTGGGGGTGCTGGACGGCTGGTGGCTGCCCTTCAACGTGCTGGTGCCGCTGGCCCTGTGGCGGGCGCTGCTGTCCCAGCCGCAGGCAGAGGCTTTCCTGGCGGACACGTCGCGGCTGGTGCCCCTGGCGGTCGTCTGCCTGGTTCTGGCCCCCGTCACCGGGGCGGTGCTGGAGTATGGCACGGCGGGCCTGATGTTCGGCGCCCTGGGCGTGGCCTGCCGGCAGGGGCGCCGGACGGAGCCGGGGACGCTGATGGGCCTGGTGGTGGCCCTGGCCGGCCATATGGTGCTGCAGGCCACCGGCTTCGGCCTGGGCTGGGCAGGTGCCCTGGCCGTGCTGGCCGTGCTGCTGCCCGTCATGGTGATGCTGGCCAGCCTGGAGCGGCGCTGCGTGGAGACCACCCTGCCGGGGGTGATCCTGGCCCCCATCCGCCTGCTGGCCCGGCACAGCCTGTGGGTCTATGCGGTACATCTGCCGATGCTGATGGTGGTGCGGGACTGGCTGGGGCCTTGATGTCGGGCGGAGGGGATTTTTCACGGACAGGCACGGACGTTCCACGGACGGACACGGACCGGACCTTTCACGGCAAGTCTTGTCAGCAATCTTTCGGGGGGGATGCCTGCGGCGCGAGGTTGGCCGGCGGCAAGGTCCGTGTCCGTCCGTGGCGTGTCCGTGCCGTCCGTGCAAGGCGGCCCCTCCCCCGGATCAGGCGACGGTGGTTGACCACCAGGGCGGGCGTGCTATCTGCGGGGAGTGATTCCGAGAGGGGTGGTCATGGAGCCGGGTTTGGCAGGGTGGCAGTTGGCGCTGCTGGTGCACGGGGTGCTGGCGCTGATCGGGCTGTGGCCCGCGCTCAGGCTGCTGGAACGGGCGGGCCTGCCCAGGGGCTGGGCCCTGTCGCTGGCCGTGCCCGTGCTGGGCTGGCCGGCCTTCGCCACCCTGCTCGCCTTCAAGGCCTGGCCGACCCTGCCCCCGCGGGAGGAGAAGCTGCACCCGCGGGAGCGGATGAGGCGGGAACGGGCGGCCATGGCCGCGAAGCAGGGGGGCTGAGCCATGCCGCGCTATGGTGACCTGGTGGAGATGCTGGGCTTCATGCCGCCCTGGGCCTCCACCCTTGTGGCGGTCCTGGCCATCACCTGGACGGCCTGCATGGCGGGCATCGTGCTGGGCAAGACGGGGCGCAACCCCTTGTGGGCGCTGCTGGTCTTCCTGTTCTTCCCGCTGCTGACGGCGGGGCTGTGGTTCCTGGCGCTGACGCCCTGGCCGCGGCAGCAGCCGAAGCCGTGAGCGGGCACCCCTACCTGGACGCGGCCCGCCCCGTGCCCTTCGCCCACCGGGGCGGCGGGCTGGAGGCGGCGGAGAACACCCTGGCCGCCTTCGCCCATGCGGTGCGGCTGGGCTACCGGTACATCGAGACGGACGTGCACGCCACGCGCGACGGCGTGCTGCTGGTGTTCCATGACGACCGGCTGGAGCGGCTGACCGGCCTGCCCGGCTGCCCCGGCGACCATCGCTGGGCGGAGCTGAAGGCCGCCAAGGTGCAGGGCGGGGAGGGCATCCCCCTGTTCGACGCCCTGCTGGAAAGCTTCCCCGACACCCGCTTCAACATCGACCCCAAGACCGACGCCGCGGCCGAGGCCCTGGCCACGGCGCTGGAACGGCACCAGGCCTTCGACCGGGTCTGCGTGGGCTCCTTCTCCGGCGCGCGGCTGGCCCGGTTGCGCAAGCGGTTCGGGCCCCGGCTCTGCACCTCCGCCGGGCCGCTGGGGGTGGCGCGGGCCTGGTTGGCGGGGAAGGGGCTGCCGTCCGGCCCGCTGGCGCCGGACTGCTTCCAGGTGCCGGTGCGGCAGTACGGGGTGGAGATCGTCACCCCGGGCTTCCTGCGCGCCGCCCATGCCCGCGGCAAGCAGGTGCATGTCTGGACCATCGACGACGCGGCGGAGATGGGCCGCCTGCTCGACCTGGGCGTGGACGGCATCATGACCGACCGGCCCACCCTGCTGCGGCAGGTGATGGAGCGACGAGGCGTGTGGCGGGGCTAGAACGGTCCCCCGTCCTCCGGCATGCGGCTGCGGGCCTCGTCATGCACGGCCTGGTCGTGGCCGCTGCGGTTGCTGATGAAGACCAGGGCCATCAGGCCGCCCCCCACCACCGCCGTGCCCAGGGCGCCCAGGCCCAGGGCGATGAAGCCGCGGACCGAGATGGTCACCGGCCCCTCCGTGCTGGTCCACATGATGACCGCCAGCACCACGGTCAGCGCCAGGATGCCCAGCAGAATGGCGACAAGGAACAGCGCGCCCCGGCCCATAATCCAGTCCCCGAATGGTCTCGCGGCGAGCCTATCGCCCCGCCGGCAAAGCCTCAACCGCCGCATGCCTCCATCGTGCCGCACCCATCTGGACAGGGCCGGGGGGCCGGGGCTAACGTCCGCACCCGGTTTCCCCCGCGTGGCGACAGGAAGTTACCCATGAAGCAAGGTGTGAAGAAGGTCGTGCTCGCCTATTCCGGCGGCCTCGACACGTCGGTGATCCTGAAGTGGCTGCAGGAGACCTACCGATGCGAGGTGGTGACCTTCACGGCGGATTTGGGCCAGGGGGAGGAGCTGGAGCCCGCCCGCGCCAAGGCGCAGATGCTGGGCATCAAGCCGGAGAACATCTTCATCGACGACCTGCGCGAGGAGTTCGTGCGGGACTTCGTGTTCCCCATGTTCCGCGCCAACACCCTGTATGAGGGCACCTACCTGCTGGGCACCAGCATCGCCCGGCCGCTGATCGCCAAGCGCCAGGTCGAGATCGCCAACCAGGTGGGCGCCGATGCCGTGTCCCATGGTGCCACCGGCAAGGGCAACGACCAGGTCCGGTTCGAGCTGGGCTATTACGCCCTGAAGCCGGACGTGACCGTGATCGCCCCCTGGCGGGAATGGGACCTGAACAGCCGCACCGCCCTGCTGGAATTCGCGGAGAAGCACCAGATCCCCATCGCCAAGGACAAGCGCGGCGAGGCGCCCTACAGTACCGACGCCAACCTGCTGCACATCTCCTATGAGGGGAAGGCGCTGGAGGACCCCTGGGTCGAGCCGGACGAGGACATGTTCACCCGCTCCGTCGCGCCGGAGAAGGCGCCGGACGAGGCGGAGTATGTGGAGATCGAGTTCGAGAAGGGCGACGCCGTGGCCGTCAACGGCCAGAGGCTGTCCCCCGCCGCCCTGCTGACCGAGCTGAACCGCCTTGGCGGCAAGCACGGCATCGGCCGGCTGGACCTGGTGGAGAACCGCTTCGTCGGCATGAAGAGCCGCGGCGTCTATGAGACCCCCGGCGGCACCCTGCTGAACGTGGCCCACCGGGGCATGGAGAGCATCACCCTGGACCGGGAAAGCATGCACCTGAAGGACGAGGTGATGCCCCGCTACGCCAAGCTGATCTACAACGGCTTCTGGTTCAGCCCGGAGCGGGAGGCCCTGCAGGCCCTGATCGACAAGACGCAGGAGCGGGTCAACGGCATGGTCCGCCTGAAGCTGTTCAAGGGCAGTGCCCGCGTGGTGGGCCGCAAGAGCCCCAACAGCCTGTACCGGCTGGACTACGTCACCTTCGAGGCGGACAGCGTCTATAACCAGAAGGACGCCGAAGGCTTCATCAAGCTGAACGCCCTGCGCCTGCGGCTGGGGACGATTGCCAAGGGAATGTGAGGGGCGGGCTGTCGGATTACGCTTCGCTAATCCGACCTACGATGCGCCCTCGTAGGTCGGATTAGGCGCGGCAGCGCCGTAATCCGACGGCTCGTGCAACGACGGTTGGCTGTCGGATTACGCTTCGCTAATCCGACCTACGCCTCACTCCCCCTCGCCCTCGCTGTCGCCCAGGCCGTAGCGGCGGAGCTTGACGTACAGGCTCTGGCGGCTGAGGCCCAGGATCTCGGCCGCCGAGGCGCGGTTGTCGCCGGTCAGTTCCAGGGCGGCCTCGATGCAGAGCTGCTCCACCACGTCGGTGGTTTCCCGCACCAGGTCCTTCAGGGGCACCCGGCCCACCAGCTCCTTCAACTGCTGGACGGAGCGGGGCAGCTCGGTCTTGCGGCCCTCCGGCGCAAGGCGGCGGCCCACGTTGCGGATGGTGAAGCCGAAGCCGGGGCGGTCGCCGTCCGGCAGGGACGCGGCCGACACCTCGATGTCCACCGACCCGCCATACTCCCCCCGCAGGGTGGTGGCGTAGAGGCGCACGGCCCCGTGCTGGCGCAGGTTGGCCACCAGCACGTTCAGGTCCACCCCCGGGCGGCCCAGCCAGCGCTCCAGCGACTCGCCCCGCGCCTGCTCCGCCGTGGCGAGCTGGGCCAGGTCCAGGAAGGCGGGGTTCGCCTCCAGGATGCGGCCGTCCGGGTCGGTGACGACGAAGCCGTCGGGCATCCGCTCCAGCAGGGGCAGCAGGGCCGAGCCCTTGGCCGGCCGGGCGATGGCGTGCGCCTCCCGGCCCGCCAGGCGGACCAGGAACAGGGCCGTCCCCTCATGCCGGAACAGGCTGGCGGAGACCCGGAACTCCTGCTCGCCCAGGGCGGCGCGGGCCACCACCTCCTCCGCCCGGCCGGTGGCGCGGACATGGGCCAGCAGGGCTTGCAGCGCCTCGGCGCCCGCCGCATCGAACCCTTCCAGCAGGCTTCGGCCCACGACCGGGTCCATGGCGCCGGACAGCAGGCCCATGGCGGCCGGGTTCGCCTCCGCCACCTTCAGGCTGGCGGCGTCCACGATCAGCACCGGGTCCGGCGTGGCATGGAACAGGATGCGGTAGCGCAGCTCCATCTGGCGCAGGCGGGAATAGTCCCGCTCCACCGCCTGCTGCGCGGCGACCAGCCGCTGCTGCAGGGCGGAGATACCGCGCAGGTCGCGGCCCACCGCCACGACCAACCCGTCCGGGCCCACCTGCACGGCGGTGTACTGCACGGGGATGTCGGCATCATGGGAAGAGGCGTGGTTCACGTGGCGCCAGCGGGGCGACTCGGTCGCCGCGTCGCGCAGCAGCGCCTCCACCTTCGGGCGGCTTTCCACGGTCACCGTGTCGGCCCAGGCGCGGCCCAGCCACTGGCTGCCCCATTCCTGCATCAGCTCCGGGCTGCCATAGGCGATGTCCTGGATGGTCCCGCCCGGGTCCAGCACCAACGCCACGTCACCCGACGCCGCGATCAGGGCCGCGATGGCCTTCGCGTCCAGTGCGCCGAACGACTTGCTCGGGGCCATGAAGTGCGTCACGGCAGCCTCTCGTCCGCGCGGCACGGGAGACGCGCCGGGCATGTCGGGCGCCATCATAGGCATGTTTCGGGCCGGCCTTGTCAAGATTTGTTGACGTCCATAATTATTGACACTTTGGCCCGTCCGACCAGTGGACAGGGTGTCGCCCTCAACCCCTTGACCTGACATATGGTCTTGAGCCATCCAAGCAGCCCGACACATTAGCACAACAGAATAATTCGGGCGGCATTTCTGCCGTCCGGCAAAAAGGCCGCACCGCCATGGATGACGCGGCCCATCAGTTTTTATGCAATGAATTTCTCTGCCTGTACAGGGGCTTGCCGCCCGTCAACGGCACAGTCGTCGGCCCCCACCAGCCCGACATAGTCCGGGTGCAGCGTGAAGATGGGGCCGCCAACCATCACGCCCACTGAACGATTTCGCGAATTCTTGCGGACCGCGCGGATGCAGCCGGCCACCATGTCCAGCTTGGCGCCGCTGCCGCCGGACAGCCCCACCACCGCATACCATTGTTCGCGGACCAGGGCCGCCAGCTCGTCCCGTCCGGACGGGTTGGCGGTGGTCACGTCCCACCCGGCCCGGCGGAAGAACTCCGCTACCATGAACAGGCCGAAGGAATGCTGGTCGCCCGGCGTGGGCAGCAGCAGCACCCGCCGCCGCGGGTCCACCGGCTCCGCTTCCGCCAGCAGCAGGGAACTCATGTCCCGCATGATCGTGCGCAGGTGGCACATGCCCACGGTCACGTCACCAAAATCGCAGAGGTCCTGTTCCCACAGATAGCCCAGATGGCGGGCGGCCGGGGCCAGCAGGTCGGTGAACAGGTGCTCCGGCCGGGCGCCCAGGCGGACGCGCGCCTGCACGAACTCCTGCGCCGGGCCCATCTCCGGCGCCAGCAGCAGCCCGGCCAGGTTCACCACGTCGTCCCCGTGCAGGGGCGTGCGCACCGGGTTGGTGTGCAGCGTGGACGGACCACCGGTCTTCCCGGTGGCGCCATGCGCCAGGAGCAGGCGGGGGACCACCTCGGCCTCCACGGTGCCGCGCAGGCCGAGGGACAAGCTGTCCCCCTGCGGCCGCCGCACCTGCCTGGAACCCGGATCATCCCCGTCGGATGGTGGCTGGCCAGGGCAAGCCTGGACATCCGTTGGCCCTTCGGGACTGTTCCGGGCTGTTTCCCCCTCGATCTTATCGAGCGTGCCCGTCATCTAAGGTCCCCAGGTTTAGGGATTTTTAACCCTACGCTTGCGTCCGGGATTGTCCAACACCGATTTCCGCATGGGCCGTGGGGGTCTCGGCTGCGTTCCCGGCACCCCTCAGCGGACTATAGCGGGGCTCGACTGTCAACATAGATTGACGTCTGATCCTGTTGACGGGTGCGTCCGGGGCGTCTACTCTTCCTGACAGTGGCACTGCAAGGGGCGCCGCCGAACCGGCCCAAGCCCCACCCCGGAAGCGGATTTCCGCAACCGGCCGTGCCGCCGGGGGATGCGTGATGACCCGCCATCAGGAGACCCAAAGCCGCGACAGGTGCCTCTACACGGCAGAGGAGCGGCGGCGGCGCGACTCCACCCCCTGGACCCTGGTGCAGGGCATCCTGGCCCCGGTGCAGTTCCTGGCCTTCATGGTCAGCCTGGCCCTGGTCCTCCGCTACCTCGCCACCGGCGAGGGGTTCGGGGCGGCCACCGCGTCCGTCGTCGTCAAGACGGGGCTGCTCTACGCGATCATGGTCACCGGGGCGGTGTGGGAGAAGGTGGTCTTCGGCCAGTACCTGTTCGCCCGCCCGTTCTTCTGGGAAGACGTGTTCAGCATGGCCGTGCTGGCGCTGCACACGGCTTACCTCGCGGCGCTGGCGGCGGGGGCAATGGGCGCCGTGGGCCAGATGTGGCTGGCCCTGGCCGCCTATGCCGCCTACCTCATCAATGCCACCCAATTCGTCCTGAAGCTGCGCGCCGCCCGCCGCGAGGGGGGCAGCGCCCCCGCCCGTGGACAGGCGCCCGCCCTGGGGGTGCTGCCATGACCGCCGACGGGAACTTCGCCCCAGCCGCCCTCCAGGGCTCCCGCCCCGCGGAGGCCTGCGCGCCCGAGCTGCCGGTGCTGGTGGAGCGCGGCCAGCATGAGGTGTTCTGCGGCCTGACCGGCATCATCTGGCTGCACCGCAAGATCCAGGACGCCTTCTTCCTGGTGGTGGGGTCCCGCACCTGCGCCCACCTGATCCAGTCCGCCGCCGGGGTGATGATCTTCGCGGAGCCGCGCTTCGCCACCGCCATCATCGAGGACCGGGACCTGGCCGGCCTCGCCGACATGAACGATGAGCTGGACAAGGTGGTGGGCCGCCTGCTGGAGCGGCGGCCGGAGATCAAGCTGCTGTTCCTGGTGGGCTCCTGCCCGTCGGAGGTGATCAAGCTGGACCTGTCCCGCGCGGCCCAGCGCCTGTCGTCCCTGCATGCCCCGCGGGTGCGGGTGCTGAGCTACAGCGGCAGCGGGATCGAGACCACCTTCACCCAAGGGGAGGATGCCTGCCTCGCCGCCCTGGTGCCGCAGATGCCGGCGGAGACTTCGGCCTCGCCCCGGTCCCTGCTGGTGGTGGGCTGCCTGGCCGACGTGGTGGAGGACCAATTCCGCCGCCTGTTCGCGGAGCTGGGCGTGGGCCCGGTGCATTTCCTGCCGCCCCGGTCGTCGGGGGAGCTCCCGCCGGTGGGCCCGCAGACCCACCTGCTGCTGGCCCAGCCCTTCCTGGCGGAGACGGCGCGTTTGCTGGAGAACCGGGGTGCGCGCCGGCTGGCGGCGCCCTTCCCCCTGGGGATCGAGGGCACGACCGCCTGGCTGGCCGTGGCCGCCCGGGCCTTCGGCATCGACCCGCTGCGCTTCGACGCGGTCACCGGCCCGAAGATCGAGCGGGCCCGCCGCGCCTTGCAGCGCTACCGCAAGGAGCTGGAGGGGAAGTCGGTCTTCTTCTTCCCGGACAGCCAGTTGGAGATCCCGCTGGCCCGCCTCCTGGCGCGGGAGCTGGGGATGGAGCTGGCGGAGGTGGGCACCCCCTACCTGCACCGCCGCCACATGGCGCCCGAGCTGGCCCTGCTGCCCATGGGCACCTTCCTCAGCCAGGGGCAGCATTTGGACCGGCAGCTGGACCGCTGCCGTGCCGCCCGGCCTGATTTGGTGGTCTGCGGCCTGGGCCTGGCCAACCCGCTGGAGGCGGAGGGGCTGACGACCAAATGGTCCATCGAGCTGCTGTTCTCCCCCGTCCAGGGCTATGAGCAGGCGGGGGACCTGGCGGAGCTGTTCGCCCGCCCCCTGCGCCGCCGGGCCAAGCTGGCGCGGCTGGCGGAGGCACCGGCCCGGGCGGAGCCCGTCCGCATCCTGGCGGCGGGGGAATAGGCCATGCAGCTCACCCTCTGGACCTACGAAGGGCCGCCCCATGTGGGGGCCATGCGGGTCGCCACCGCGCTGAAGGACGTGCACTACGTGCTGCACGCGCCCCAGGGCGACACCTATGCCGACCTGCTGTTCACCATGATCGAGCGGCGGGACCGCCGCCCGCCGGTGACCTACACCACCTTCCAGGCCCGGGACCTGGGCGGCGACACGGCGGAGCTGTTCAAGGAGGCGGCCCGCGACGCGGTGGCCCGGTTCAAGCCGGCGGCCCTGCTGGTGGGCGCGTCCTGCACGGGGGAGCTGATCCAGGACGATCCGGGCGGGCTGGCCCGGGCGCTGAACCTGCCCATCCCCGTCATCCCCCTGGAACTGCCCAGCTACCAGAAGAAAGAGAACTGGGGCGCCGCGGAGACCTTCTACCAGACGGTCCGGGCCCTGGCCGGCCCGTCCGCCCCCCAACCGGGCCGCCCCCGCCCGGCCCCGGCGGACGGGCCGCGCCCCAGCTGCAACATCCTGGGCCCCACCGCCCTGGGCTTCCGCCACCGCGACGACGTGGCGGAGGTGGTGAAGCTGCTGGGCACCCTGGGCATCCGCGTGGCCGTGGTGGCGCCGATGGGGGCCGCGGCGGACGACATCGCCCGGCTGGGCGAGGCCGACTTCAACGTGGTGCTGTACCCGGAACTGGCCCTGTCCGCGGCCCAATGGCTGAAGCGCACCTTCGGCCAGCCCTTCACGACCGTGGTCCCCATCGGCACCGGCGCCACCCGCGACTTCATCGCGGAGGTGTGCGGACTGGCCGGCATCCCCGTCCCGCCGGGGCTGGAGGAGGGGGCAGCCCGGGCGCCCTGGTACAGCCGGTCGGTGGACTCCACCTACCTGACCGGCAAGCGGGTCTTCATCTTCGGCGACGGCACCCACGCCGTGGCCGCCGCCCGCATCGCCACGGAGGAGCTGGGCTTCGAGGTGGTGGGCCTGGGCACCTACAGCCGCGAGATGGCGCGGGAGGTGCGGGCCGCCGCCGGTCGCCTCGGGATCGAGGCCCTCATCACCGACGACTACCTGGAGGTGGAGGCGAAGGTCGCCGAGCTGGCGCCGGAGCTAGTGCTGGGCACCCAGATGGAGCGGCACATCGCCAAGCGGCTGGGCGTGCCCTGCGCCGTCATCTCCGCCCCCGTGCATGTCCAGGACTTCCCCGCCCGCTACAGCCCGCAGATGGGGTTCGAGGGCGCCAACGTCATCTTCGACAGTTGGGTCCACCCCCTGATGATGGGGCTGGAGGAGCACCTGCTGGGCATGTTCCGGGAGGATTTCGAGTTCAACGACGGCGCCGCCCCGTCCCACCTTGGTCCCGGGTCGAAGGTCCCTGCCGCGGTGGCCAGGGCGACTGTCCCCGCCATCATCCCCGCCGCCAACGACCCCGCCCCGGCTGGCCCCTCCGGCTGGACCCTGGAGGCCGAAAGGGAACTGCAGAAGATCCCGTTCTTCGTCCGCGGCAAAGCCCGCCGCAACACCGAGCGCTTCGCCCAGGAACGGGGCGTGGCCCTCATCACCGTCGAGACGCTCTATGACGCCAAAGCCCACTTCGGCCGCTGAGCCGACGGTGCCGGTACGCATCGTCATCGTCACCCTCGACAGCCACCTGTCGGCGTCGGTGGCGCGGGCGGAACGCGCGATGGCGGGGGACCTGCCCGGCCTGACGGTGGCGCTGCACGCCGCGTCCGATTGGGGCAACGACCCCCGGTCGCTGGAGCGCTGCAACGCGGACATCGCCCGGGCGGACCTGGTCATCGCCACCATGCTGTTCATGGAGGACCACATCCAGGCGGTGCTGCCGGCCCTGAAGGCGCGGCGGGACAGTTGCGACGCCATGGTCTGCTGCATGTCGGCGGGCGAGGTGATGAAGCTGACCCGCCTGGGCCGCTTCTCCATGAGCGCGGAGGCGCGGGGGCCGCTGGCGCTGCTGAAGCGGCTGCGCGGGGCGAAGAAGGAAGGTGGGGGCAGCGCCGATGGCGGCGCCCGGCAGATGGCCATGCTGCGCCGCATCCCGCAGATCCTGCGCTTCATCCCCGGCCCGGCCCAGGACGTGCGGGCCTATTTCCTGACCCTGCAATATTGGCTGGCCGGCAGCGACCAGAACGTGGAGCACATGCTCCGCTACCTGCTGGACAAGTTCGCCGACGGCCCCCGCAAGGGGCTGCGCGGCACGCTGAAGGCCAGGCCGCCGGCGGAATACCCAGACGTGGGCGTCTACCACCCCCGCCTGCCCGGCCGCATGGCGGAAAAGGCGGACCGGCTGCCGGAGCCGAAGGGCGGGGCCCGTGGCACCGTGGGCCTGCTGCTGATGCGGTCCTACGTGCTGCCCGGCAACACCGCCCATTATGACGGGGTGATCGCGGCGCTGGAGGCGCGGGGGCTGAAGGTGATCCCCGCCTTCGCCAGCGGGTTGGACAACCGGCCGGCGGTGGAGCGGTTCTTCCTGAGGAACGGCCGCCCGGTGGTGGACGCGGTGGTGTCGCTCACCGGCTTCTCCCTGGTGGGCGGGCCCGCCTACAACGACGCGGCGGCGGCGGAGCGGATGCTGGCCACGCTGGATGTGCCCTACCTGGCCGCCCACGCGCTGGAGTTCCAGAGCTTGGAGCAGTGGGAAGGCTCCGACCGCGGCCTGATGCCGGTGGAGGCCACCATGATGGTGGCGATCCCGGAGCTGGACGGCGCCACGGGCTCCATGCCCTTCGGCGGCCGGTCGGACAAGGGCACGGGCGAGGGCGCCCGGGACATGCGTCCCCATGGGGAGCGGACATCCATGCTGGCGGCCCGGGTGGCAAGGCTGGTGGCCCTGCGCAAGACGCCGGTGGCCCAGCGCAAGGTGGCGGCGGTGCTGTTCAACTTCCCGCCCAATGCCGGGGCCACGGGCACCGCGGCCTTTCTGTCGGTCTTCGCCAGCCTGTTCAACACCCTGAAGGCCATGAAGGCCGAGGGGTATGCGGTGGACCTGCCGGACAGCGTGGACGCCCTGCGCGACCGGGTGCTGGCCGGCAACGCGGAGCGGTTCGGCGCCGACGCCAATGTCCATGCCCGCGTGTCCGCCGAGGAGCATGTGCGCCAGGAGCCGTACCTGAGGGAGATTGAGGCCGCCTGGGGCCCGGCGCCGGGCCGGCAGCTCACCGACGGGCGGTCGCTGCTGGTGCTGGGCGCCCGGTTCGGCAACGTCTTCGTCGGGGTCCAGCCGGGCTTCGGGTACGAGGGCGACCCGATGCGGCTGCTGTTCGAGAAGGGCTTCGCCCCCACCCACGCCTTCAGCGCCTTCTACCGCTGGATCCGCCAGGATTTCGGGGCCGACGCGGTGCTGCATTTCGGCACCCACGGGGCGCTGGAGTTCATGCCGGGCAAGCAGACCGGCCTGTCCGCGGCCTGCTGGCCGGACCGGCTGATCGGCGATGTGCCGAACATCTACCTCTACGCCTCCAACAACCCGTCGGAAGGCACCATCGCCAAGCGGCGGTCGGCGGCCACCCTGGTCAGCTACTTGACCCCGGCCATCGCCCAGGCGGGGCTGTACCGGGGCTTGGCGGACCTGAAATCGTCGCTGGAGACCTGGCGCGGGCTGGACCCGGCGCAGCGGGACCCGGCCGGGGACTTGGCGGCCCTGCTCCAGGCCCAGGCCGCCGCCGTCAACCTGGCGGACGCGGAGCCCGCCTGGGGCCCGGCCGCGGAAACCCACATCGCCCGGCTGGGCGAGGCGGTGCTGGAGTTGGAATACACCCTGATCCCCCACGGGCTGCACGTGGTGGGGCAGCCGCCGGACGCCGCGGCCCGCACCGACCTGTTGCAGGCGGTGGCGGAGGCGACCCATGGCGCCCGGCCCGCCCGCGCCTCCCTCGCCGCCCTGGCGGAGGGGGCTTCGCCGGAGCAGGCCCTGGCCGCGGGCGGCGTGGCGGTGACGGCGGAGTCCGTGGCCCTGTTCCGGCAACTGGCGGAGACCAACCGCCTGCTGGCCCAGGACAACGAGCTGCCGGCCCTGCTGCGCGCCTTGGACGGGCGGTTCGTCCGGCCCACCGCCGGCGGCGACCTGATCCGCAGCCCGGCCGTGCTGCCCACCGGGCGCAACCTGCACGGCTTCGACCCCTACCGCATCCCCAGCGCCTTTGCCCTGGCGGACGGGGCGCGGCAGGCCGGGCGGCTGCTGGCCCGCCACATGGCCGACGGCAACCCGATGCCGGAAAGCGTGGCCCTGGTCCTGTGGGGCACGGACAATTTGAAGAGCGAGGGCGGGCCCATCGCCCAGGCCCTGGCCCTGATGGGGGCGAGGCCCCGCTTCGACAGCTATGGCCGCCTGTGCGGCGCCGCGCTCATCCCCTTGGAAGAGCTGGGCCGGCCGCGGGTGGATGTGGTGCTGACCCTGTCCGGCATCTTCCGCGACCTGCTGCCGCTCCAGACCCGCATGCTGGCGGAGGCGGCGTTCCTGGCGGCCAGCGCCGACGAGGACCCGGAGCAGAACTTCGTCCGCAAGCACGCCCTGGCCCACATGGCCAAGCATGGCTGCGACCTGGAGACGGCGGCCCTGCGGGTGTTCAGCAATGCCGACGGGGCCTATGGCGCGAACGTCAACCAGCTGGTGGACAGCGGCATCTGGCAGGAGGAGGACGAGCTGGCGGAGGCCTATTCCCGCCGCAAGTGCTTCGCCCACGGCCGCGACGGCCAGCCCCAACGGCAACCGGCCCTGCTGGAAAGCGTGCTGGCCGGGGTGGAGCTGGCCTACCAGAACCTGGAGTCGGTGGAGGTGGGGGTCACCACCATCGACCACTACTTCGACACGCTGGGCGGCATCAGCCGCGCCGCGGTGCGCGCCAAGGCGGCGGCCGGGGCCAAGGGTGCTCCGGTGCCGGTCTATATCGGCGACCAGACCCGCGGCGAGGGGTTGGTGCGCACCCTGTCGGAGCAGGTGGCGCTGGAGACCCGCACCCGCGCCCTGAACCCCAAATGGTACGAGGCCATGCTGGAGCACGGCCATGAGGGCGTGCGCCACATTGAGGCGCAGGTCACCAACACCCTGGGCTGGTCGGCCACGACCGGCCAGGTGAACCCCTGGGTCTACGACCAGCTGACCCGCACCTTCATGCTGGACGAGGCCATGCGGGAGCGCCTCGCGGCCCTGAACCCCAAGGCGTCGGCGCGGGTGGCCAACCGGCTGCTCGAGGCTCACCGGCGCCAATACTGGTCCCCCGACGACACCATGCTGGCGGCCCTGCGGGCGGCGGGCGACGCGCTGGAGGACCGGCTCGAAGGCATTGATGAAAGGGCGGTCGCATGACCATGGCAGCAGGCACCAGGCCGATGCGCGGCAAGGGGGACGGCGACGGCAGCGTGCAGGTGCACCTGGACCCCGGGATGACCATCGGCTCGGCCAAGGTCTTCTCCGTCTACGGCAAGGGCGGCATCGGCAAGAGCACCACCAGCTCCAACCTGTCCGTGGCCTTCGCCAAGCTGGGCAAGCGGGTGCTGCAGATCGGCTGCGACCCCAAGCACGACAGCACCTTCACCTTGACCAAGCGGCTGGTGCCCACCGTCATCGACGCGCTGGAGGCGGTGAACTTCCACTCCGAGGAGCTGCGGGTGGAGGACTTCGTCTATGAAGGGTACGCCGGGGTGATGTGCGTGGAGGCGGGCGGCCCGCCGGCCGGCACGGGCTGCGGCGGCTATGTCGTGGGCCAGACGGTGAGGCTGCTGAAGGAGCACCACCTGCTGGACGACACGGACGTGGTGGTCTTCGACGTGCTGGGCGACGTGGTCTGCGGCGGCTTCGCGGCCCCCTTGCAGCATGCGGACCGGGCGCTGATCGTGGCGGCCAACGACTTCGACAGCATCTTCGCCATGAACCGCATCGTCGCCGCCATCAAGGCCAAGGCGAAGAACTATGAGGTGCGGCTGGGCGGGGTGATCTGCAACCGCAGCGCCGGCACCGACCAGATCGACAAGTACAACGCCGCCGTGGGCATGGAGATGCTGGCCCACTTCCCGGACCTGGACGTGATCCGCCGGTCCCGGCTGAAGAAGTCCACCCTGTTCGAGATGGAATCCTCGCCGGAGCTGGAGGCGGTGAAGGACAGCTACCTGCGCCTCGCCGCCCGGCTGTGGGCCGGCACGCCGCCCGCCGCCCCGTCCGCCATGAAGGACCGGGACATCTTCGACCTGCTGGGGTTCGACTGATGCAGAGCGCCACCTATCTGCGCCGGCGCGACCGGCTGGAGACCTACTTCGACCGCACCGCGGCGGAGGCCTGGTCGCGCCTGACCTCCGACGCGCCCGTCAGCCGCATCCGCGCCACGGTGCGGGCGGGGCGGGACCGGATGCGGGCCACGCTGCTGTCCTGGCTGCCCCAGGACATGACCGGCCTGCGCCTGCTGGACGCCGGATGCGGCACCGGCGCCCTGGCGCAGGAGGCGGCCCGGCGCGGCGCCACCGTGGTGGCCGTGGACATCGCCCCCACCCTGGTCGATCTGGGGCAGGAACGGGCGGGCGGCGCCTTCGGCACCGGCAGCGTGGAGTACCGGGTGGGCGACATGCTGGACCCGAATCTTGGCAGCTTCGACCACGTCGTCGCCATGGACAGCCTGATCCACTACCCGGCGGCGGAGATCACGGCCGCCCTGGCCGGCCTTTCCGCCCGTACCCGCGGCAGCGTCCTGTTCACCTTCGCCCCGCGCACCCCGGCCCTGTCGGTCATGCACGCGGCGGGCAAGCTGTTCCCCCGCGGCGACCGCGCCCCGGCCATCGAGCCGGTGGGGGAAGGCCATTTGCGCGGCCGGCTGGGCACCGCCTTGTCGCCGTTGCGCTGGCAGGTGGGCCGGACGGAGCGGGTGGCCAGCGGCTTCTACACTTCCCAGGCCATGGAGCTGGTCCCGAGATGACCCGGAGAAGCTCCCCCCTGGTGACGGCGTTCATGCGGCTCGGCCCCGCCGTGCTGCCCTTCGCCGACGCGGCCACGGCGGAGCTGCCCCTGTCGCGCTTGCTGCGGCTGGCCCTGTTCCAGGTGTCGGTGGGCATGGCGGTGGTGCTGCTGAACGGCACCCTGAACCGGGTGATGATCGTGGAGCTGGGGGTGCCCACCTGGCTGGTGGCGCTGATGGTCTCCCTGCCGCTGGTGTTCGCGCCGCTGCGGGCCCTGGTGGGCTTCAAGTCGGACACGCACCGGTCCTTCCTGGGCTGGCGGCGGGTGCCCTACATCTGGTTCGGCACGCTGCTGCAGTTCGGCGGCTTCGCCATCATGCCCTTCGCCCTGATCCTGCTGTCCGGCGACAGCAACGCGGCCCCCTGGGTGGGCACCGCGGCGGCGGCCCTGGCCTTCCTGCTGGTGGGCGCGGGCCTGCACACCACGCAGACCGCGGGCTTGGCGCTCGCCACCGACCTGGCGCCGGAAGCGGCCCGGCCGCGGGTGGTGGCCCTGCTCTATGTCATGCTGCTGCTGGGCATGGCGGGCAGCGCCTTCCTGTTCGGGGCCCTGCTGGCGGATTTCGGCCAGGTCCGGCTGATCCAGGTGATCCAGGGGGCCGCCCTGGCCACCATGGTGCTGAACGTGCTGGCCCTGTGGAAGCAGGAGCCGCGGCGCCCCCACCTGACCGCCCCCGGCAAGCCCCGCCCCCGCTTCGCCGAAGCATGGGGGGAGTTCCGGGCGCAAGGGCGCGCCACCCGCGTGCTGGTGGCCGTGGGCCTGGGGACCGCCGGGTTCAGCATGCAGGACATATTGCTGGAGCCCTATGGCGCCCAGGTGCTGCACCTGTCGGTGGGGCAGACCACCTTGCTGACCGCCCTCATGGCCTTGGGCACCCTGGCCGGCTTCGCCCTGGCCGCCAAGCGCCTGGCCGGCGGCGGCGACCCGTTCCGGCTGGCGGCCCTGGGCTGCCTGGTGGGCATCGCCGCCTTCTCCGCGGTGGTCTTCGCCTCCCCCCTCGCCTCCGCCGCCCTGTTCCGGGCGGGGACCGTGCTGATCGGCGTCGGCGGCGGGCTGTTCGCCGTGGGCACCCTGACCGCGGCCATGGAATTGGCCGACGCCGCCGGCGGGCGCAGCGGCCTGGCGCTGGGCGCCTGGGGGGCCGTGCAGGCCACCGCCGCGGGCCTGGCCATCGCCTTCGGCGGCGCCCTCCGCGACATCATCGGCGGCTTGGCCCTGGACGGGCGGCTGGGACCCGCCTTGGCAGACCCGTCCGTCGGCTACTCCGCCGTGTACCACCTGGAGATCGCGTTCCTGTTCGCCACGCTCGTGGCGGTCGGGCCCCTCGTCCGCCGGAACCCAACCGGGTCCGACAGGCGGGACCGGCCGCCGGCCCGCTTCGGCCTGGCCGAGTTCCCCGGCTAGCCCCGTCCCCTGGAGGTTTCCATGCCCACTGGCGCCATCACCGGATACATCGACGTCGCCCAGCTCGTGCTGTACGCCTTCTGGGTCTTCTTCGCGGGGCTGATCTGGTACCTGCACCGGGAGAACAAGCGGGAGGGCTACCCGCTGGTGGCGGAGGACCGCCGGACCGAGAGCCGGGTGCAGGTGCAGGGCTTCCCCGCCGTGCCGCCGGCCAAGACCTTCCTGCTGCGCGACGGCACCAGGTACCTGGCGCCCCCGGGCAACATCGACGACCGCGCCATCAACGCCGTGCCGGTGGCCAACTTCCCCGGCGCGCCGCTGCAACCGCTGGGCAACCCCATGGTGGACGGCATCGGCACCGCGTCCTACGCCCTGCGCGAGGACATGCCCGACCTGACCGCCGAGGACCAGCCCCGCATCGTCCCCATCCGGGTGGACCCACACCATTACGTCTCACCGGAAGACCCCAACCCCATCGGCATGCCGGTGATCGCCGCGGACAACCGGGTGGCCGGCGTGGTGGTGGACCTCTGGGTCGACCGGTCGGAGCCGCGCGTCACCTACCTGGAGGTGGAGATCGAGGTGGCCGGTGGCTACCAGCGGGTGCTGCTGCCCTTCACCATGGCCAAGGTGGACCGCCGCCGCGGCCAGGTGCGCACCGGCACCGTGCTGGCCGCCCAGTTCGTGGACGCGCCCCGGCTGAAGAACCCGGACGTCGTGACCAAGCTGGAGGAGGACAGGATCTGCGGCTACTTCGCCGGCGGCTACCTCTACGCCACCCCTGACCGGAAGGAGCCGCTGCTATGATCGCGGAGCACGGGTCTGAGCCGGTCCTGGGCCTGCCTGGGCCCCTGCCGGCGGGGGAAAGGCTGCTGTGGCAGGGCCGGCCGGACTGGAAGGCGCTGGGCTTACGCGCCTACCGGGTGCGGGCGGTGAGCATCTATTTCGGCCTGCTGCTGGCCTGGCGGGGGGTGACCACCGTTTATGACGGCGGCACGCTCGGGGACGCGCTGGTGAACATGGCCTGGCTGCTGCCGCTGGCCCTGTCCGCCGTGCTGATCCTGGGCCTGCTGGCCTGGCTGGGGGCGCGGGCGACGGTTTACAGCGTCACCGACCGGCGGGTGGTGATCCGCTGCGGCGTGGCCCTGCCCATGGCCGTCAACCTGCCCTATGCCATCGTCGGTTCCGCCGCGGTGAAGACCTTCCGCGACGGGACCGGCGACCTGCCGCTGAAGCCGGTGAAGGGCGCCCGCGTCTCCTACGTTGCCCTGTGGCCCCATGTCCGGCCCTGGAAGTTCGGCTGGCCGGAGCCGGCACTGCGGGCCGTGCCCGACGCAGCCCATGTGGCGGGCCTGCTGGGCCAGGCCCTGGCGGCGGCCGCGGAGGCCCGCCCGGCGGCCGAAATGGTGGCAGAGACGAAGCCGGCCGCCGCGGTGCAGGCCACCCCGTCCCGCCCGGCGCCCACGGGCGCCCTGCTCGGGGGGGCCGGGGCATGACCACGCAGGCTCCCGACCCGTTCGTGCCGCGCGGCGTGCTGTTGGGCATTGGTTCCCTGCTGGCCGTGGCCATCCTCGGCGCCGGCCTGACCCGATCCCAGGGGCCGGCGGGCGGGGTTGGGGAGCCGGCGGCCACCATCCTGGAAAGCCGGTCCTTGCGCTTCGCCGACAGGAAGGACGGGGCCGTCACCGTCACCGACGCAAGCGACGGGAGCGATGTCGCCGTGCTGCCCCCGGGGGGCGACGGCTTCATCCGCGGCACCCTGCGCGGCCTGAACCGCGAACGGGTCCGCCGGGGCTTAAGCGACGAGGTGCCGCTGACCCTGGCGCTCCAGGCGGACGGGCGGCTGCTGCTGTCCGACCCGGCCACGGACCGCATCATCGAACTCGGTGCCTTCGGACATACCAACAAGGCGGCCTTCGCCCGGCTGCTCACCACCCAGACAGGGGGGACCCCATGATCGGCATCCTCGCGAAGCCCTTCACGCCCATGACCAGCGCCATCGAGGCCCGCGCCCGCCGGCCGTCCGCCCAGACCGGCGTCGCCAGCCGCACCTACCCGTGCCTGGTGGACATCGAGAACACCGGCGACAGCCTGCACGCCCACGTGGACCTGTCCGGGGTGGAGGTGGGGCCGGGGGACACGGTGCTGGTGCATGGCGCCCCCACCCGCGTGGCCTTCGGGGAGAAGGGCACCTGGCGCTGCACCGCCACGGTGGTGAAGGCGGGCCGGTTCGGCCGGGCCTGGACCAAGCTGACGGCCTATCTCGGCCTCACCGAACTGTACGAAGTGTCCTTCAGCCCCGGGAGCGTGTCATGATCGCCATGGAGGGCGGCGCCGCCCATGCCACCACCGTCACGGTGGACACGACCGAGATCGCCAAGACCGACACGCTGCTGAGCCCCCGCTTCTACACCACCGACTACGCGGCCCTGGACAGCATCGACGTGTCCGCCGTGCGGGGGGAGTGGGACGCGCTGCTGGCGGAGCTGGAGCGGGACGAGAACCGCCGCCACTTCACCCGGACGGAGGCGTTCCAGGAATCCTGGAAGACCATCCCGGACGATCTGCGGCTGGACTTCACCGACTTCCTGGTCAGCTCCCTGACGGCGGAATTCTCCGGTTGCGTGCTGTACGCGGAGGCCAAGAAGCGGGTGAAGAACCCGGACATGAAGCGGCTGTTCTCCTTCATGGCGCGGGACGAGTCCCGCCATGCCGGCTTCATCAACGAGTCGCTGAAGGATGTCGGCATCGGCGTCGACATGTCCTTCCTGACCAAGGCGAAGAAGTACACCTACTTCCAGCCCAAGTTCATCTTCTACGCCACCTACCTGTCGGAAAAGATCGGCTACGCCCGCTACATCACCATCTTCCGCCATTTGGAGCGGAACCCGGACCGGCGCTTCCACCCGATCTTCAAATGGTTCGAGCAGTGGTGCAACGACGAGTTCAGGCATGGCGAGGCCTTCGCCCTGGTCATGCGGGCCAACCCGGCCCTGCTGTCGGGCCTGAACCGGCAGTGGATCAAGTTCTTCCAGCTCGCCGTTTTCGCCACGATGTATGTGCGCGACCACATGCGGCCCGCTTTCCACAAGGCGCTGGGGGTGGACCCCACCGACTATGACCGCACGGTCTTCCGCATCACCACGGAGATCTGCCGCCAAGTCTTCCCCCTGACCCTGGACATCGAGAACCCGGCCTTCCTGGCGGGGCTGGACCGGCTGTACCAGCTGAACCTGGGCATCGCCGAGGCGAAGCGGCAGGGCGGCGTCGCCGGCAAGGGGCGGCAGGCGGCCCTGTCCGCCGCGGCCGCGGCCACCTTCCTGCGGCTGTACCTGATCCCCGCTGTGCCCAACGACCTGCCCGCCCAGGTCCGCCTGGCCCCGGCCTGGTGAGGGGACGGCGGATGGAACGGCTGCGGCATCCTTGCCTGGTGAAGTCCCAGCCCCCGCGTCGGGGATGGGAAGAGCCTGACCATCGCTTTGCCGCATCCGCCACCCTTTCCGCTTCCCCCGCGAAGGCGGGGGTCCACAGTTCCTTTGCGACGGTGGGGGCGGCGAACGGGTCAAAAACCGTGGGCCCCCGCCTTCGCGGGGGACGCGGGGTCTTTTGTGACATGCGTTGTGCGCCCCGGCAGCCGTGCCGGGTGGTGGGTGCCGCGCCATGACCGAGCACGGCCTCCCCGTCCTCTACGCCCTGTTCGTCTGGTGGTTCAGCACCGGGCTGATCGCCTGGCTGAACGGGCTGGACCGCTCCACCTTCCGCTGGACCCTGCTGGGCGCCTCCATCGTCGGGGCGGCGGGGTTGGGGGCGGTGGCCTGGGCGGCGGGGCAGGACAGCGTGGCGGGGGCCTATGCCGCCTTCACCGGGGCGCTCGCCGTCTGGGCCTGGAACGAGACGGCCTTCCTGCTGGGGGCCGTCACCGGGCCGCACCGCACCGCCTGCCCCCCCGGGGTTCAGGGGTGGGAACGCACCGGCTTCGCCCTGCGCGCCATCCTGTGGCACGAGCTGGCCATCCTGGCGGGCGGGCTGCTGATCCTGCTGGCGGGCTGGGACGCGCCGAACCAGGTGGCGGGCTGGACCTACCTGCTGCTCTGGGGCATGCGGATCAGCGCCAAGCTGAACGTCTTCCTGGGCGTGCCCAACCTGTCAGAGGCCTTCCTGCCCGGGCACATGGGCTATCTGGCCAGCTTCTTCCGCCGTCGGCCCATGAACGTGCTGTTCCCCGTCTCCGTCACCGGAGCCACCCTGGTGACGTGGCTGCTGGCGCAGGGGGCGGCCGACCCGTCGGCCGGGCCGATGCTGGCCACCGGCCTGACCCTTCTCGCGGCGATGGCGGCCCTCGCCCTCGTCGAGCATTGGCTCATGGTGCTGCCGCTGCCGTCGGCGGCCCTGTGGGCCTGGTACCTGGGGCAACGGCTGGACCGGCCGCCCCCGTCCCCCCAAGCGGGGCCCGGACCCAACCTGGCCCCATCCACCCCCTGGAGGCCGTCATGAACTACGAGGCGTTTTTCCGTCAGGAGCTGGACGGCCTGCACCAGGAGGGTCGGTACCGCGTCTTCGCCGACCTGGAGCGCCGGGCCGGGGACTTCCCCAAGGCGCTCCTGCACCGCGACGGCACGACGCGGGAGGTGACGGTCTGGTGCTCCAACGACTATCTGGGCATGGGCCAGCACCCGGACGTGCTGCGGGCCATGCACCAGGCCATCGACCTGTACGGGGCCGGGGCCGGCGGCACCCGCAACATCTCCGGCACCAACCATTCCCATGTGCTGCTGGAGCGGGAGCTGGCGGACCTGCACGGCAAGGAATCCGCCCTGCTGTTCACGTCAGGCTACGTCTCAAACTGGGCGGCGCTGGGCACCCTGGCCGCCATGATGCCGGACTGCGTGGTGCTGTCCGACGCGGGCAACCATGCCAGCATGATCGAGGGCATCCGCCACAGCCGGGCGGAAAAGAAGGTGTTCCGCCACAACGACACGGCCCACCTGGATGAGCTGCTGTCCCAGGTGGCCCCCGGCCGGCCCAAGCTGGTGGCGTTCGAGAGCGTCTATTCCATGGACGGCGACATCAGCCCCATCGCGGAGATCTGCGACGTGGCGGACAAGCATGGCGCCATGACCTACCTGGACGAGGTGCACGCCGTGGGCCTGTACGGCCCCCGCGGCGGCGGCATCGCCGAGCGGGAGGGGCTGATGGACCGGTTGACGGTGATCGAGGGCACCCTGGGCAAGGCCTTCGGCGTGGTGGGCGGCTACATCGCCGCGTCGGACGCCCTGTGCGACTTCGTCCGCAGCTTCGCCAGCGGCTTCATCTTCACCACCTCCCTCCCGCCGGCGGTGGCGGCGGGGGCGCTGGCCAGCGTGCGGCACCTGAAGGCCAGCAGCGTGGAGCGGCGCCGCCACCAGGAACGGGTCGCCAGCTTCCGCCGCCGCCTGGACGAGGAAGGCCTGCCCCACATGGACAACCCCAGCCATATCGTGCCCGTGATGGTGGGGAACCCGGTCTGCTGCAAGATCATCAGCGACCGGCTGCTGGACCTTCACGGCATCTATGTCCAGCCCATCAACTATCCCACCGTGCCGCGCAAGACCGAGCGCCTGCGCATCACCCCGTCGCCCCTGCACAGCGACCAGGACATCGAGTGCCTGGTGGGCGCGCTCTGCGACATCTGGGGGGAGGTGGGCCTACTCCGCACCCGGGCGGTGGCGGCGGCCTGAGGGACCCTACCCCCTCTCCCCGGTGGGGAGAGGGGGAAATGCTACTCCGCCGCCAGGGTCACCAGCGGCTTGCACAGGCGCAGCCCCTCGATGTGGTGGCCCAGCTTCTCGATCTTGGCGAGCTGGTCCGACTGGGGGTGCTGGGGCAGGGACAGGTGGATGGCGTCGCAACGCAGGGCGTGGGCAAGCCGCTCCATCTCCACCAGCAGCGCCTCCGCGGCGGATACGGGGTCGAACAGGTCCAGCGCCACCAGCATGTCCACCTGCAGCACCTTGCCGTGGCTCAGGCTGGGCACGGTCTGGTAGGTGAACAGGCCGTGGATGTAGCCATGGCCCAGTTGGGCTACCATCACCCCGCTGGGCTGGGCCGTCGGAAGGCGCACCACGTTGCGGCCCTTGGGCAGGGGCGGGCCCATCAGTTGCAGGGCATATTCCCGCCACCGTTCCACGGAGACCCGGGGAAACGCGGTCTGCACCACGGGGAACGCCTGGTCAACGCGTCGGGCGTCCAGCGGCTTGACGTCGAAAGAGTCGGGCATGGGGAAATCCGGCAATCCTCAGACCACCTGTGTACGGCACCCGGCGCAAGGCTGCCTTGACGTGGATCAAGGGCTCGGCGTGCCAAACCTATGCCCTTTTGGTGATCTTGGCCTGCCCGGACGGCCAGACCAAAGGAAATAGCACCCCTGCGATCCCATGCGTGCGACGAATGGCGTCATACCCCTGTGGCGGCGGAACAGGCAGGAATCTCAAACGTTTTTGTTGCCGCACCCCGTGGCGGCGCGCCATGAATCACCGGGCCGTTGTCCGCCTTGCGGGCATTAGGCGTTGCAGATATGCGGTTTTGGGAGCATGATTTTCCCACCGACGCGGCTGGACATCTTTATGCCTTTTGGCGGGGGATGCTGGCCGCACGCGCGGGCCGCAGGGTAGGAGCCGGCTATGCCGCCGTTCGATATGGGCCGTGTCCGTGACGTCAGCGCCCAGGCTGATGTCAACCCGTGCGGGGCCTGCCCGGTCCGGTCACTGACCGTCTGCGCCGCGCTGGAGGCGGAGGAGCTTCGCCGCTTGGCGGAGATCCTGCAGACCGTGCGGTTCGAGCCGGGCCACACCCTGTTCGGGGAAGGCGACAAGGCCGACACCCTGTACAACGTCACCGCCGGCACCATGAAGCTGTACAAGCTGCTGCCGGACGGGCGTCGCCAGATCACCGGCTTCCTGCTGCCCGGCGACTTCCTGGGCCTTTCGGTGAACGAGACCTACGCCTATTCGGCGGAGGCGGTGACGCCGGTAACCCTGTGCCGCTTCCCCCGCCGCCGGATGGAAGCGCTGCTGGACGAGTTCCCGAAGATGCAGCGGCGCCTGTTCTCCATGGCGTCGAACGAGCTGGCAGCCGCCCAGGACCAGATGCTGCTGCTGGGCCGCAAGACGGCGAAGGAGAAGATCTGCTCCTTCCTGCTGATGCTCAGCCAGCGCGCCCAGCGCCGCGGCCACAAGGAAAACCCGGTCCACGTGCCCATGAGCCGGGCCGACATCGCGGACTACCTCGGCCTGACCACCGAGACGGTGAGCCGGACCTTCACCCAGCTGAAGACCAGCCGCGTGATCGCCCTGCTGGAAGGCAACAAGGTCCAGATCCACGACATGGACCAGCTCTACGACTTGGCCGAGGGGTCGTGAGGGCTTCCCGGTTCCGGGTTGCCATCCAACCCTGACGTGGGCAGACATTTTACACGGACGACACGGACCCCGCTTCGCGGGGACACGGACAAGCACGGACGGGGTGCGGCCTTCACTGGTTGTGTGCTTCCCCGGCGGGCCTGCCAAAGATGATTGCGCCGAAGGCGCGGTAAAGCCAAAAAGGCGCGAGCGCCCGTGACAGGCCATCGTCCGTGCCTGTCCGTGTCGCCGACGAAGTCGGCGTCCGTGTCGTCCGTGTCAAACCGCACCGACGCCCGGCCGATGCATCCGCCACCCCCCATGCCCAAACCGCCCATCTCCCGCGCTTGCCCGCGCGCTTGACAGGGGGCATGCCGGTTCCCAAAGTCGCCGCCTGTTCCTGAAGCACCAAGAGGATCGCCATGTCTTCGGCCGAACTGCCCGTCGCCGATGCCGCCCAGGTCGCCATCACGTTGCCCGACGGCAGCGTGCGGACCTATGCGCGCGGCACCACCGGGGCGGAGGTCGCGGCCAGCATCGCCAAGTCCCTGGCCAAGGCCGCCCTGGCGGTGAAGGTGGACGGCGCGGTCCGTGACCTGGCCCTGCCCATCGAGCGGGACGCTAGCCTGGAGATCGTGACGGACAAGAGCCCGGACAGCCTGGAGCTGATCCGCCACGACGCCGCCCACGTGATGGCCGAGGCGGTGCAGAGCCTGTACCCCGGCACGCAGGTCACCATCGGCCCGGCCATCGCCAACGGCTTCTACTACGACTTCGCCCGGGACGAGCCCTTCACGCCCGACGATCTGGTGAAGATCGAGGCGAAGATGCATGAGATCGTCAACGCCAACGCCCCCTTCACGCGGGAGGTGTGGGACCGGGACGAGGCGATCCGGCACTTCCTGTCCATCGGGGAGAAGTACAAGGCGGAGATCATCCGCGACCTGCCGGGGACGGAGACGATCACCATCTACCGCCAGGGGCAATGGTACGACCTTTGCCGCGGCCCGCACCTGCCCAGCACGGGCCGGGTCGGCCACGCCTTCAAGCTGATGAAGGTGGCGGGGGCCTATTGGCGCGGCGACCACCGCAACCCCATGCTCCAGCGCATCTACGGCACCGCCTGGCGGACGGAGAAGGAGCTGGCCGAGTACCTGCACCAGCTTGAGGAGGCGGAAAAGCGCGACCACCGCCGGCTGGGCAAGGAGATGGACCTGTTCCATGTGCAGGAGGAGGCGGCCGGCAGCGTCTTCTGGCACCCCAAGGGCTGGACCCTGTACCGCACGCTGGAACGCTACATCCGCGCCAAGCTGGACCATGCCGGCTATGTGGAGGTGCGGACGCCGCAGCTCTATGACAGCAGCCTGTTCAAGGCTTCCGGCCACTGGGACATGTATGGCGACAACATGTTCAAGATCCGGGAGAGCGTGGCGGAGGACGGGACGGAGAAGCTGCTGGGCGTGAAGCCCATGAACTGCCCCGCCCACGTCCAGATCTTCCGCCAGGGGCTGAAGAGCTACCGCGACCTGCCCATCCGCATGGCGGAATTCGGCAACTGCCACCGCAACGAGCCGTCGGGCGCGCTGCACGGCATCCTGCGGGTGCGCAACTTCACCCAGGACGACGCCCACATCTTCTGCACCGAGGAGCAGGTGCCGGATGAGGCGGCGCAGTACTTCAAGCTGCAGCTCGGCGTCTACAAGGACCTCGGCTTCGACCGCATCGCCGTGAAGCTGGCCCTGCGGCCGGACGTGCGCGCCGGGTCGGACGAGGTCTGGGACAAGGCGGAGGAGGGGCTGCGCCAGGCCCTGCGCGCCAACGGGCTGGAGTTCGAGGAGCTGCCGGGCGAAGGCGCCTTCTATGGCCCGAAGGTGGAGTTCCACCTGACCGACGCCATCGGCCGGTCCTGGCAGTGCGGCACCCTGCAGCTGGACTTCGTGCTGCCGGAGCGGCTGGACGCCAGCTATATCGGCCAGGACGGCGCCCGCCACCGGCCGGTGATGCTGCACCGGGCCATCCTGGGCAGTTTCGAGCGCTTCATCGGCATGATGATCGAGCACTATGCCGGCAAGTTCCCCCTGTGGCTGGCCCCGGTCCAGGCCGTGGTGGCCACCATCGTCAGCGACGCCGACCCCTGGGCGGCGGAGGTGGCGGCGGCCTGCCGCAAGGCGGGCCTGCGGGTGGAGGCCGACACGCGGAATGAGAAGATCAACCTGAAAGTGCGTGAGCACAGCCTGTCCAAGGTGCCGGTCATGCTGGTGGTCGGGGGGCGCGAGGCGGAAAACCGCACCGTCGCCATACGCCGACTGGGCAGCCAGCAACAGGAAGTGCTTGCCCTTGACGCCGCCATCGCTAATCTTATTGCGGAGGCGCGGCCCCCCGCGGGTGGCGATTCCATCGATTCAGCGTTCTAAGTCCAACGATAACGTCACCAAGCCAGGTCGTCACAGACGGGCACGCCGCCGCCCCGGCCGGACCAGGGGTCCCGCGGCGGCTGCCCCATAGTCACAGGAGAAGGTTCCATAGCCAGGCCGACCCCACAGGACCGCGAACCGCAACGCGACGGTCCCCGCATCAACCGTGAGATCAATGTCCGCTCCGTCCGCCTCGTCGATGCCAATGGCGAGATGGTCGGGGTGGTGAGCCTGCGTGACGCGCTTTACGCGGCAGAGGAAGCCGGCCTCGACCTGGTCGAGGTGTCGCCCAACGCCGACCCGCCCGTCTGCAAAATCCTCGACTATGGCAAGTACAAGTACGAGGCGCAGAAAAAGGCCAACGAGGCGCGCAAGAAGCAGAAGGTCATCGAGGTCAAGGAGATAAAACTCCGGCCCAACATCGACGATCACGATTATGAGATCAAGATGAGGGCCATGCGCAAGTTCCTGGAGGAGGGCGACAAGGTCAAGGTGACCATGCGCTTCCGCGGCCGTGAGATGGCCCACCAGGACATCGGCATGAACGTGCTGGTGAAGGTGCGCGACCAGCTCGAGGACCTGGGCAAGGTGGAGCAGATGCCCCGCCTGGAAGGCAAGCAGATGATCATGGTGCTGGCGCCCAAGTGACCGCCGGCCCTGATCGCTGATACCCCACGACCCCCGCCCGGCCCCGCCGCGGCGGGGGTTCGTGTTTCAGGCGTCTTGCAAGCCAACGGATGTCAGCCCGGGCTTGACCCGGGCACTTCGGGAAAGCGGGCATGCCAAGGGGCGGCAGGGGGCCTCCCCTTGGGTGCTGGTGCTGTGGCCAGCGGGTCTATTGAACGCAGAGGACACGGATGGCCGCAGAGGACGCAGAGAGGTCTGGACTTACTGGAACAGTGATGACGGTGATGGCCAGGGATGACGGTGATGGGATGGGCCTGGGGTGAGGTTTGGGCCTGAATTGGCGGTTGGTTTTGTTGGCGCCTTTGGCGCCGGTAAAGTGGGGGGGCGTTGGGCCCAACGGCGCCGCTGCGCCAACCCCTCCGTGTCCTCTGCGGCCATCTGCGTCCTCTGCGTTCCCAAATCAAAGCTGGCCACAGGCGCGGAGGAGCGGGGGTGGGGATGCATCACTGTCATCCCTGGCCATCATTGTCATCACTGTTCCGGTAAGTGACCCTCGGTGCAGGGGGCCGGCGGGTGGGCTTTCGGTGATTGGCACGACGCGATCCCGAGGGCCCCGGGTCAAGCCCGGGGTGACGTCCGGTGCCCTGCATTCACGGGGCCGCGCGCCAGGGCCCTTGCCCCGCGGGGCGGGAGGGCTTACCTGAGGGGCATGGTCAACCGCCTGCTCTCCCGTGTGCTGAGTCTGCTGGTCGCCCTGGCCCTGTTGGCCGGGACGGCGGTGCCGGCCGTTGCCGCGGGCCCGGTTGGTGGGCAGCACCACGCGGCCATAGCCACCCACGGCCACGGCAATGGCCATGCCTCGGCGGGGCATGACCACCACCAGGATATGGCCGTCATGGACGCCGCCCTGGGCTGCCCCCATTCCCCGGACGATGCGGACCATCCCGGCATGGCCGCGGACTGCCTGAAGGCCTGCCTGGGCATCACCCTGCTGTCCCAGGTGGACCCGCTGCGCCTGCCGCCCCGCTGGCCGGCGGATTTCTTCCCGCCCCTGTCCGACGGGCTGTCCGGGTTGAAGCCGGAACCGGCGCTGGAGCCGCCAAGACCCGCCCTCGCCGCCTGAATCCCCGGCCTTCGCGCCGGGACCGGACATCCTGCGAGGGGACATACCCATGAAGCCGACCCTTTTCGCGCTGGCCGCCCTGCTGGCCGCGCCCGCCCTGCTTGCCGATACCGCCGCCGCCCGGGCACGGGACGGCCACGACGCCCATGCCGGGCACGCCCCGGCCCCCGCTGCCGCCAAGGCCCCCATTCCCTATGCCGCCGAGTGGGCGGAGGGAATGGACGCCATGCACCGGGAGATGGACATCCGCCTGTCCGGCGACGCCGACCTGGATTTCCTGCTGGGCATGATGCCCCACCACCAGGGCGCCATCGCCATGGCCGAACTGGCCCTGAAACATGCCAAGGACCCGCTGGTCCTGACCCTGGCCCGGTCCATCCTGTGGGACCAGACCAAGGAGATCGAGGACATGGAGACCCTGGTGGTCCGCCGCCAGCTCGGCGCCTGGCCCGCCGTGGCGGAGGCCGCCCGCAAGCCCGCCCCCACGGGCGGGCACGGGACGCACGGGGCCGGCATGCACCATGCCGGCCACCCGGGCGCCGACGCCAACTCCGGCGACCACCACGCCATGCACCATGGCTCAGACACCGACCACGCCAAGCACCACGCCGCCCACCACGGCAGTGACGCCGACCATGCCAAGCACCACGCGGCACACCACGGCAGTGACGCCGGCCATGCCAAGCACCACGCCGCCCACCACGGCTCCGACACCGACCATGCCAAGCACCACGCGGCGCAGCACGGTTCCGGCGGCGGCCATGCCATGCAGCATGGCGGCGCGGGGAAGGGCGAAGGGCATGGGGGCCACCATGCCCAGCCCCAGGGTGGCCATGCCGGCCACGCGGGCCATGCCGGCGGCCCCATGATGGCGCCCGCGGCGGACGGTCCGGCCTACAAGGCGGAATGGGACAAGGCCATGGCACAGATGCACGGCGCCATGGACATCACCCTGACCGGCAACCCGGACGTGGATTTCCTGCGCGGCATGATCCCCCACCACCAGGGCGCCCTGGACATGGCGGACGTGGCCCTGGCCTATGGCGACGACCCCTTCGTCCAGGACATGGCGCGCGAAGTCATCATCGCCCAGACCTGGGAAATCGACCACATGCGCAAGCTGCTGAAGCGGCTGGGTGACCAGTAGGGCAAGGCTGCCGGTTCTGCTATCCTCCTCCCCCGCAAGGACGGGGGAGGGACGGATGGCGGATGGTGGGTCGAAGCCGGTGCAGGATCTGGACCTGATGGTGGTGGCGCGCTTCGACCCGAAGGTGCGCCTCTACCTGTTCCTGAAGGCCCTGGGACTGCTGGCCGTCACTGGCGTGGGCCTGGTGCTGCTGCCATTTTCCGCTTGGGTGGCCTGGTGGTGGTCCGGGCATTTCTATGACACGCTGCGCTGTGCCCTGACCCGGCGGCGCCTGCGCTTCAGCTATGGCATCGTGTTCCAGCGGGAACGCACCATCCCGCTGGACAAGATCCAGGACCTGTCCCTGATCAAGGGCCCGCTGCTGACCAAGCTGGGCCTCTGCACCCTGCGGGTGGAGACGGCGGGCGGGGGCGGCAGCGACGGCAGCGGGTCCGTGGACCTGATCGGCATCGTGGATGCCAAGGCCTTCCAGGAGCTGGTGCTGGCCCAGCGGGACAAGGAACTGGCCGCGGCGGAGGCCGCCCAGGCACCGCCACCCACCCCCGCTGCCACCGCCACGGAGACGGAGGCGGTGCTGCGTGACATCCGTGACATCCTGGGCCGCATCGAACAGCATCTGGACTCACGGTCCCCACTGACCCCTTCTTAAGGGGCCGGGGCTATCGACCGGCGTCCGCACGGGATCATCGGAGCAGGCATGGCAGCCGGGCATTGGCTGGACGGGGCGGCTTTGTACCAGGTCTACCCCCTGTCCTTCCGCGACGGGAACGGGGACGGCTGGGGCGACCTGGCCGGGGTGGCGGCGGGGCTGGACCACATCGCCGGGCTGGGGGTGGACGGCATCTGGCTGTCGCCCTTCTATATCTCCCCCCTGGCCGACTTCGGCTATGACGTGGCCGACCACAAGGCGGTGGACCCGCGGCTGGGGGACCTGGCCGCCTTCGACCGGGTGGTGGACAAGGCGCACCGGCTGGGCCTGCGGGTGCTGCTGGACCTGGTCATCGGCCACACCAGCGACCGGCACCCCTGGTTCGTGGAAAGCCGCGCGGGCAAGGCCGGCGGCAAGGCCGACTGGTACGTCTGGGCCGACCCCAGGCCGGACGGCACCCCGCCCACCAACTGGCTGTCCGTCTTCGGCGGCTCCGCCTGGAGCTGGGAGCCGCGGCGGCGCCAATACTACCTGCACCATTTCCTGAAACAGCAGCCCAGCCTGAACCTGCGCGACCCCTGCGCCCTGGCGGCCATCTGCGACGTGGCCCGCTTCTGGCTGGAGCGGGGGGTGGACGGGTTCCGGGTGGACGCGGTGGATCACCTGATGCACGACCCGCTGCTGCGGGACAACCCGCCGGCGGACCCGCACCCCTTCGACTTCCCGGCCAAGCTGTTCGGCATGCAGGTCCATGCCCACGACATGGTGTTCGGCGACGTGCCCCCGGTGCTGGAGGCGCTGCGCCGGGTGGTGGACGATTACCCCGGCGCCGTCCTGCTGGGGGAGCTGTCCAGCCAACCCGGGGCGGGGGAGCGCATCGCCCTCTACACCCGCCCCGGCCGCCTGCACACGGCCTATGCCCTGGATTTGCCCAAGCGGCCCTTCACGGCCCAGGCCCTGCGCGGCGCCCTGGTGGCCGCGGCTGACCGGGGCGCCACCTGCTGGTCCTTCAGCAACCATGACGTGGCCCGCGCCGCCAGCCGCTGGTGCCCGGCGGGCGCGGACCCGGCGCAGGCCAGCGCCCTGCATGCCCTGCTGCTGGCCTGCCTGCCCGGCACCGTCTGCGTCTACCAGGGGGAGGAGCTGGGCCTGACCCAGGCCGACCTGCCGTTCGAGGCGCTGCGCGACCCGTTCGGCCTGGCATATTGGCCGGAGTTCCCGGGCCGCGACGGCAGCCGCACCCCCATTCCCTGGACCCCCGCCGTGCCCAATGGCGGCTTCTGCCCCGCCGAGTCGGTCCCCTGGCTGCCCCTGGCGGCGGACCATTTGTCCAAGGCCGTGGCGGTGCAGGATCGCCGCGGCGGCTCCCCCCTCGCCACTTGGCGGGCGGCCATCGCCCTGCGGCAGAAGACCGAGGCCCTGCGCAACGGCCTGCTGTCCTCGGTGGACGAGGACGGGCCCGTGCTGGCCTTCACCCGGGTGGGGGCGAAGGATCGGGTGGCCTGCGTCTTCAACCTGTCCGCCGAGCCCGCGACCTATGTGCTGGACGAGGCCGACGGATGGACCCCCATCCCCCTGCCCCGCCCGCCGGGCGGGGGTGAGGCGGCGCTGGCCATGGACGGCACGCTGACCCTGCCCCCGCTGGGGGCGTGGCTGGGGCGGCGGTGAGGGCCCTTACCCCGCCTTGCAGGCCTTCACGGCCTCCGGGTTGGCGGTGACGGCGGGGGCGTCCCGTTCCGCGGCGGCGACCTTTTCCTTCATGTCGGGGCCGCCGCTTTCCAGCAGCATCTTCAGCGTCTCCGGGTCGACGGCCTGGATGCTTTCCACGTTCATCACCCGCAAGCCGATGGCCATCACCTCCTGCGCGTCCTTGAAGCCGTGCTTGCGGGGGATGGCGTCCAGGTCCACGCCGCGCAGGGATTCCACGCTCTGCGGCTTGCCGGCGTTGGCCTGCTTGGATTCCAGGCAGGCGGCCCCGTAGCGCTTCATCAACGCGTCCGTCAGGGGCGGCTCCGCCTGGGCCAGGGCAGGGGTCGCGGCCAGCAGGGCCAGGGCCGCGAGGGTCGGGACGCGCATCGGTAACTCTCCAGCATCGTTCTCTATCGAACCAAGGCGCGCAGGCTGCCAGGGCGGCACGCCCGCCGCCATTCCCCCTCGGTACAGGCCCGCTACCCCCTTCGCCGCGATCAGAGATGCGGCGGCAGGCCGGCCGTGGCATAAGGGCCGCCTGCCCCGGCCACAAGCCACAGGATGACCGCATGCCCCTGTCGCCCGACATCCTGGTCCCCCTGCTGGGTATCGCCTGGCTGGCCTACACGGCCGTCTACATCACCGGCCGTACCCGGGCGGAGCCCATGCTGCGGCGCTGGGCGGAGCGGGAAGGGCTGCGCATCCTGCGGGCCCGGCCGCGCCGGATCTCCGTCTTCAATGCCGAGCTGCTGCTGAAGGTCAGCCCCCTGCAACGGGTGTATGAGGCCATCGGCACCCGCGGGTCCCGCACCGTGCTGCTGGTGGTGCGGCTGGGCCACCCCTGGCTGGGCTGCCTGCGGGATGAGGTGGCGGTGATCACCGAGGCGCCCTGGGATGGCATCCTGGACGCGCGCTGAGGGATGGGGCGGCTGGCCGGGCGGCCCGGCGACCCTATGTCCAGCGGGGGGAAGCCCGTGAAGGAAGGCCGATGAAGCGCGTGCTGCTGGTCCTGTTGGTGCTGGTGCTGGCCCTGGCCGGGGCCGGCGTCGCCTGGCTTTATACCCCCGACATCCCGCGGGGGGAGCTTGAGGCCAAGTATCTGCGCGGGCCCCAGGATTATGTGGAGGTGGACGGGCTGCGCGCCCATGTGCGCGACGACGGGCAGGGGCCGGCCATCATCCTGGTGCATGGCTTCGCCAGCCACCTGATGACCTGGGATGCCTGGGCCAAGGACCTGTCCCGCGACCACCGGGTGGTGCGCTTCGACCTGCCGGGCCATGGGCTGACGGGGCCGGACCCCCAGGGCTACGCCATGGACCGGCTGCCCCGGTTCGTCGTGGCGGTGATGGACCGGCTGGGCATCGACAAGGCCACGGTCGTGGGCAACTCCCTCGGCGGCTACACGGCGTGGCGGGTGGCGGCAGAGCATCCGGACCGGGTGGAGAAGCTGGTGCTGATCGCCGCCGGCGGCTTCCTGCGGGAAGGTTATGCCTATGGCGACGCGCCGGACCTGCCCTTCTACGCCGCCGTCATGACCTGGGCCACCCCGCCCAGCCTGGTCCGCCTGACCACCGCCCGCCTCTATGCCGACCCGGCCCGGCTGACCGACGCGGCGGCGGAGACCTATAGCGACATGATGCGGGCGCCGGGGGTGCGGCGGGCCCTGTTGGACCGGCTGGACAGCTTCAGCGTGGCTGACCCGCTGCCCGCCCTGCGATCCATCCGCGCGCCCACCCTGCTGATGTGGGGCGCGAAGGACCCCATGGTGCCCCTGGCGGACGCCGAGAAGTTCCGCCAGGCCATCCCCGACGCCACCCTGGTGACCTATCAGGACGCCGGCCACATGCCCATGGAGGAAATCCCGGAACGCACGCTGAAGGACTTACGGGCGTTCCTGGGCAGGGATTGACGCGGGGCGGGGCGGCCATGTTCAATCGCCCCCCGCACCGTCCCACCCAGAAGGACCGATCATGACCGATCCCACCCTGTTCGCCGGCGGCCTGCTGTTCGATGGGGAGACGGCGCCCAGGCCGGGGCTGGGGGTGATGGTGGCGGACGGGCGCGTCACCCGGGTGGCGCCGGCGGGGGAGTTCGCTGGCTTCGCCGGCCCGCGGGTGGACACGTCGGGCGGCACGTTGATGCCGGGCCTGATCGACGCCCATATCCATCTGGGGCTGGAGGCGACGGGTGACGTGGTGACCACCCTGCGCGCCCGGCCCCATGGCGACCTGACCCTGAAGATGCTGGAGAATGCCCAGGCCAGCTTGCGGGGCGGCATCACCGCGGCCCGGGACTTAGGGGGAGTGGAGTGGCTGGAGATCAGCTTGCGCAACGCCATCGCGGCCGGGCGGCACCTGGGCCCCACCCTGCGCTGCGCCGGCAAGGTGCTGACCATCACCGGCGGCCATGGCGCCTGGATCGGTCAGGAATGCGACGGGGAAACGGCCTATGTCCACGGCGTCCGGCTGAACGTGAAGCACGGGGCGGACGCCATCAAGCTGATCGCCACCGGGGGCGTGTTGACCGGCGGGGTGGACCCCATGGCCCCCCACCCCACGGCGGCGGAGATGGGGGCGGCCGTGCGCACGGCCCATGATTTCGGCCTGAAGGTGGGCGTCCATGCCCAGGGCGCCCGCGGCATCGCCCGCGCGCTGGAGGCCGGGGCCGACAGCATCGAGCACGGCTTCGAGCTGACCGATGAGCTGATCCAACGGATGATCGACCAGGGCACGGTGCTGGTGCCGACCCTGTCCGCGATGGCGGCCCTGCTGGCCATGGCCGACAATTTGCCCGCCTTCGTCCGCGACAAGGCCAAGCGCTTCGGCGCCATGCACTACGACAGCTTCAGCCGCTACGTGGCCGCAGGGGGCATGGTGGCCTTGGGCACCGATGCCGGCACCCCCGGCAACCGCCATGGGGAGAACGCTCAGGAACTGGCCCACATGGTCCGGCTGGGCATGGACCCCCTGGCCGCCCTGGTGGCGGGCACCGCCACCGCCGCACGGCTGCTGGACTTGAAGGACCAGGGGCGGGTGCGCGAAGGCAGTGCCGCCGACCTGCTGCTGGTCCCCGGCGACCCGACGCAGGACATCCTGGCCGCCGCCGACGCCAATCGGCACCGCGGCGTGTGGAAGGGCGGCGTGGACGTGCGCGCCGCCCTGGGCGCCCCCCTGTCCGGCGCCCCGGCCTTCGCCTTCAGCAGCCCGGCGGAGGCGGGATTTTGAGCGTAGGCTGAACTCGGCCGCAGAAACAGGGAAGGCCGGGCTTGCGGCCCGGCCCCCTCCCTACTACCCGCGTCGCGCAGGGATGGCGGCGGGCCGCCTCGGGGCACCTGTCGGGAAGCGCGCTTCCCATGTCCCAAGTGCACCTTGGACGATAGAAGAGCCGTCCTGCCAACGCAATGGTCCGTCACCTTCGTCAGTGGCAGGGCCCCACCCTGGTGATCCCAGGACCTGAGAGGATGATTTCCGGGTCCATGCTCAAGGTCGTGGCCCCATCGGTATAGGTTTCGGTCAGCAAGCGGGTCCCGGCGAATTGCAGGACGGCTGACAAGCTTCCCGCTTGGACCGCGACTGTCCTGCCCGCGTCCGAGAAATCCAGGTACACAGGCACGGACTGCCCGGCTTCGTCCTCACAATGGATGGTCCGCGGGCCATCGGTCCGGAAGAAGACCGGGTCATTCTCCCCCATCCAGGCCGTCATGAACAAGGCAGCGAAGACGACCAGGATTGTCAGGGCGAACACCTTAGTGCGCGGCGTCACTGCCATGTTTCACCCCAACCAAGCCGCCGACCTACGACACATAATCCTTCACCGCCGCGTGCGCGCGGGAGGCGAATTGGCGGCGCCAGAGGACGGCGGTGACCCAGGTGACCAGGGCGATGAACAGGCCGGGGTGCACCAGCCAGCCCAGGGTGGCGAAGGCGAAGTAATAGGCGCGCAGGCCCTTGTTGAAGGCGATCACCGCCAAGGACAGCATGGCGGCGGCGGACTTGGCCAGCTGCTCCGCCTTTTCCCCCGGCTCCAGCGGCGTGGCGCCCACCAGGGCGACGGTGTAGTTGAACTGCCGCACCGACCAGGTGAACTTGAAGAAGCCATAGATCAGGATGGCGATCAGCAGCAGCAGCTTCAGCTCGAACAGGCCACGGCTGGTGCGCTGGGCGAAGCCGATGTCCATGATCACCTGGTAGGCCTGGTCCACCGCGGCCAGCGCGCCCACCAGGCCCGCCAGCAACAGGACCGTGGTGCTGGCGAAGAAGGACACGCTGTTGATCAAATGGCCCAGCAGCATGCCGTCCAGCATGCGGTTTTCCCGCTTCACCATGGTGCGCATCCAGTCCAGCCGGATGACGCCCATGTGGGAGTTCAGGTGCCCACGGTCGGTGCGCAGCCGGTCCACGAACAGGCTGTAGCCGCACCAGACGAACAGGAACCAGCCCAACGCGACCAGGTCCAGCGGCGAGAGGCCTTCCAGGATCGCCTGCATGCCGCCCCCGTCAGGCCAGCCGGTAGCGCTCGGCCACCAACCCGTTGAGATAGGCCTTCAGCTCCGGCGTCAGCGGGTCGAAGCTGATGGAGACGCTGGCCGCCCCCGAGTCCACCGCCAGCACCTTGGCCTGGACCGGCACCGGTTCCCCCGCCCCTGGGGCGGCCACCAGCAGGGTCACCACCTCCCCCGGCTGGTAGCTGTCGGGCTTGGCCTCCAGCGACATGCCGCCGAAGGACCAGTTGCGGGTGCGGGCCATGCCCTTGCGGCTGCCCACGGCCAGCACGGGCTTCATGAAGCGGCGCAGGCGGCGGCGCTGCTTCACCGGCTTGCCGCCGGGGGCCTCCGTCCGCTTGGCCCCGGCCAGGTCGGCGCCGCGCATGTTGATGCCGGTGACGATGGCGCCGACCATGTCCACGCCGCGCAGGATGGCGCCGGACAGGTTGGCGTTGGTCAGGTCCGCCTCATGCAGGCTGGCGCCCTCCAAATTGGCGGGCCAGGTGCGCCCGCCGGTGATGGGCTGCGCCTCGAAGCTGGCGCCCACCAGGTGGGCCTGCTGGAAGAACGTGCGGCGCAGGGTGGCGCCGCGGAAGCTGGCGCCGTCCAGCACCATGCCGCGCAGGGTGCTGTAGGACAGGTCGGCCATCTCGAACTGCGCCTCCGTCCAGTCCGCCGGGGCGAAGCGGCAGCGGCGCAGGCGGGCGCCGGACAGGGTGCGGCCCTTCAGGCTGACGGCGGGCACGTCCGCCATGTCCAGGTCCAGCCGTTTGCCCTTGGCGCCGCTGCTGTCCACCAGCGCCTCATGCTCCGCCACCAGGGCCAGGAAGGCCTCCGCCGACAAGGCCTTGCGCGGCGGCTCGGTGATCTGGGCAAGGCCGCCGGTGGGCAGGTTCTTGGCCTCTGCCAACACCTCGCAGTCCACCAGCGTGCCGGCAAGCTGGGCGCCGGCCAGGTTGGCCCCGGTCAGGTCCACCCCCAGCAGCACGCAGCGGGACAGGTCGGCCCCCGACAGGTCCGCGTCTAGCAGGTCGGCACCGGACAGGTCGCAGCCCGTCAGCTTGGCGCTGCACAGGATGGCGCGCTCCATCCGCGCCTCCGTCAGCACGGCGGGGCCGTCGCGGCCCGTGCTGCCGTCGGCGGTGGCCAGTTGCCCGGCGCGGAAGTCCGCCCCGCGCAGCACCACATCGTTCATGGTCGCCCGGTGCAGGTTTGCCCCGCGCAGGTCGGCGCCCGACAGGTCCGCCCCGGTCAGGTCCGCCCCCTCCAGGTCCGCGCCGAAAAGGTCCGCCCGGGACAGGTCGGCGCCCGGCAGCTTGGCCCCTGCCAGGCTGGCGCCGGCCAGCTTTGCCTCCGCCAGCTTCACCCCGGCTAGGGACAGGCCCGACAGATCCTGGAACGGCAGCTCCGCCCGCCGGCCGCCCTTGCCCTCCACCCACTGGCGGTGGAGCTGGAGCTCCTTGCGGATGCGGTCCAGGTCGCGGGTGGGCTGGGGCTCGCTCATCTTGGGAACCGGCGGTGGGGGCGGGGCAGGTCGGGAGACTAGAAGCAAGGGGGCGCGAAAGCAACCGGGGGGCGACCACCAGGCCCCGATTTTGCCCGTCCCCCGCCCGCCCCCTTGACCCGGGGCGGTGGGGTGTGCCGAGACTGCGGCAGCGAAGCGGAACGGGCCAGCAAACCATGCGGGTGGACGGGACACGGCGCCGGACGATCTGGCTGGAAGGGGATGGCCGCACGGTCGGCATCATCGACCAGACCAGCCTGCCTTTCGGCTTCCGTACGGCAAGGCTGACCCGGCTTGACGAGGCGGAGGAGGCGATCCGCGCCATGCGGGTGCGCGGCGCCCCGTTGATCGGCGTCACCGCCGCCTATGGCATGGCCCTGGCGATGGCGGAAAGCGCGTCCGACTGGTCGGTGGACCTGGCCTATGGCAGGCTGCTGGCGGCCCGGCCCACGGCGGTGAACCTGCGCTGGGCCCTGGACCGCATGCGGGAGGTGCTGGACATCACCCCGCCGGGGGAGCGCATGGCCCGCGCCTATGCCGAGGCGGCTTCCATGGCGGAGGAGGACGTGGCGACGTGCGAGGCCATCGGCCGCCACGGGCTGCGGCTGGTGAAGGACATGCAGGCCCTGCACCCGGACCGGCCCCTGAACATCCTGACCCATTGCAATGCCGGCTGGCTGGCCACGGTGGACTGGGGCACGGCCACGGCACCCATCTACCAGGCCCACCAGCAGGGCATCCCCGTCCATGTCTGGGTGGATGAGACGCGGCCCCGCAACCAGGGCGCCTTCCTGACGGCGTGGGAGCTGGGGCAGGAGGGCGTGCCCCACACGGTCATCCCCGACAACACGGGCGGCCATTTGATGCAGCGGGGGATGGTGGACCTCTGCATCGTCGGCACCGACCGGGTGACGGCGGAAGGGGACGTGGCCAACAAGATCGGCACCTACCTGAAGGCCCTGGCGGCCAAGGACACGGGCGTGCCCTTCTGGGTGGCGCTGCCCGGCAGCACCATCGACTGGACCCTGGAGGACGGCGTCCGCGACATCCCCATCGAGCAGCGCGGCGGGGAGGAGGTGTCCGACCTGACCGGCCAGACCCGGGACGGGCGGGTGGAGACTGTGCGGGTGGTCAGCCCCGGCAGCCCCGTCGCCAACTACGCCTTCGACGTCACCCCGGCCCGCCTGGTCAGCGGCTTCATCACCGAACGCGGCCTGTGCGAGGCGACGCGGGACGGCCTGTCCGGCCTGTTCCCCGACCAGGACGACCGCACCCGGCCCAGGAACGCGGCGAACGACGCTTGATGGCTGGTGGCGGGGCGGATTGGGGACACGGATGAACGGGATGGTGTCCGGATGTACGCGGATGTGGGCGTGCCACGGGACATGTCGCGGGAGATAACTAGAAGCGATCATCGCGGCTGCGCCGCAGGCATCAATCCTTATCCGTGATCATCCGGAATGATCCCGTTCATCCGTGTCCAAAGAACATCCGCACCCGCACCACCCCTCACACCCGCCTTGCCGCCGCCACGGCCAGTTCGGAGCCGCGTTCGACCACCCAGCCCCAGGCCTTCAGCGGCCAGGGCACCGGGCCGCCCAGGGCGGCGGCCTCGTCCCGGTGGTGCACCTCGTCCCCCTGCAGGCGGGCCAGCAGGTCGGCCAGGGCGGGGTCGGCGGCGCGGGCGCGGGCCATCTGGTCCTCATAATGCCGGTCCACGAAACTCTCCACCGCCGCCACGGTGGCAAAGGCGGCGCGGGGGCCCAGCAGGGCGGGCAGGGCGCCGGTGACGAACCCCGCCACCTTCCACAAGGGGATCAGGCGGCTGCGGTGCCGGGGCGGCACCAGCTCCCCCATCCGCTCCAGGTGTTCCGACTCGGTGGCCAGGTGCCGCTCGGCGAAGGCGCGCACCCCTTGGTCGCGGCTGACCGCCAGCATGCCGCGGTAGATCCACACCGCCCCCGTCTCCCCCGCATGGTCGGTGCGCAGGTCCGCCATTACCGCGTCCGGCAAGGGCATGTCTCTCCTCCCGTCGTCCTGGGCTGATGAACCTGAGGGGGATCGGGCCGGCGGCAAGGGGCAGGGTGACGCGGGGGGTGATCCCCAGCTTCACCCACGCAGTCGCATCAGCGTTGGTAAAGCTCCACGCTCCCACCCTTACTGCCTCCCCTGCGAAAGCAGGGGTCCACAGTTCTTTTACTGGGCTGACGTTGGACGGCGGCTCAAAAACCGTGGGGCCCCTGCTTTCGCAGGGGAGGCGGTCGTTTTTGCAAACAACGTGTTGCTGCTATGTCAGTGCCTATGTGGAGGATGCCGTAAGAGGGAAGGTCACCCCACCCCTCACGCCGCCTGCTGGAAAAGCGGCAAATGGTCGGTCAGGTACAGGCGGAACCAGTAGGTATAGGCGTCGGGCCGTTCCGCCACGTCGGCCAGCAGGGAGGCCAAGTCCAGCCAGGCGACCATGCCGACCTCCGCCGGGTCGGGCAGGATGGGGCCGGCGTGGTGGCCGGTGAAGACGCTCACCACCTCGTTCTCCGCCAGGCCGTTGTCGAAGCGCACGGCATAGTCCACCCGCCCCACCCGGGTCAGGGGGCAGGCGAAGCCCAGCTCCTCCCCCAGCCGCCGGGACGCGGCAGCGGCCGTGTCCTCCCCTGGCCGGGGATGGCCGCAGCAGGCGTTGGACCAGAGGCCGGGCGAGTGGTACTTGCCCGCCGCCCGCCGTTGCAGCAACAACCGCCCCGTCCCGTCCCGGATGATGACGGAAAAGGCACGGTGGCGCAGCCCCTCCCGGTGGGCCAGCAGCTTGGGCATGGTGCCCAGGGGACGGTCCTGCTCATCCACCAGCACCACCTGCTCGGCCGCGTCGTCCTGGGGGGTGGGCCGGTGGGCGGTCTGCCGGGCAGGGGGCATGGGGCAACTCCTTCACGGGCGGGAGCCGGGACAGGTGGGCACGGGCCCCGGCGTCGCACAGGGTATGCGGCACCGGAAGAGTGACGGCCACCACTGTAAATTCAGATTGACACTTTGTTCTGTCAAGCGAAGATACAGGCATGGCTTACCCGCGCCCCGCCACTGTGCTGGAGTTGCTGAAGCCCATCACCTGGTTCCCACCCATGTGGGCCTTCGGGTGCGGGGTGGTCTCCTCCGGCGTGTCGGCGGAGGGGCGCTGGCCGTTCGTGGTCGCCGGGGTCCTGCTGGCGGGCCCGCTGGTCTGCGCCACCAGCCAGGCGGTGAACGACTGGTTCGACCGGGAGGTTGACGCCATCAACGAGCCGCACCGGCCCATCCCCTCCGGCCGCATGCCGGGCCGCTGGGGCCTGTACATCGCCATCGCCTGGACGCTGCTGTCCCTGTTCGCCGCCGCCAGCCTGGGGACCTTCGTGCTGGGGGCCGCCGTGCTGGGACTGGCGCTGGCCTGGGCTTACAGCGCGCCGCCCTTCCGGCTGAAGCGCAATGGCTGGTGGGGCAATACGGCGGTGGCCGCCTGCTACGAGGGGCTGCCTTGGCTGACCGGGGCGGCCGTGATGGCCGCCGCCAACCCGGACGCGCGGGTCTTCGCCCTGGCGGGCCTCTACAGCCTGGGCGCCCACGGGATCATGACCCTGAACGACTTCAAGTCGGTGGAGGGGGACCGCCGCATCGGCATCGCCAGCCTGCCGGCCAGCCTGGGCGTGGACCGGGCGGCCAAGCTCGCCTGTGCGGTGATGGCCGTGCCGCAGGTGGCGGTGGTGGGCCTGCTGCTGGCCTGGGGCCTGCCCCTCTATGCCGGGATCATCGCCCTGTCCCTGGCGGTGCAGCTTGTCCTGATGGCCCGGCTGCTGAAGCGCCCGCGGGAGCTGGCGCCCTGGTACAACGGCACCGGCGTCACCCTCTACGTCCTGGGCATGCTGGCCAGCGCCATCGCGCTGGGCCACGCCACCCCCGACCCCGAATTCGCCGCCGCCCTCGCCAATCTGGTGACGCCATGAAGGCCGATGCGAGACAGTTCCTGGGATGGCTGGGCATGGTCCGGTTCGGGCTGGTGCAGGCGGCCTTGGGCGCCATCGTGGTGCTGACCACCAGCACCATGAACCGGGTGATGGTGGTGGAGCTGGCCCTGCCGGCCATGCTGCCCGGCGCCCTGGTGGCGCTGCACTTCGCCGTGCAGGTGACCCGGCCCCGCATGGGCCACGGGTCCGACGTGGGCGGGCGGCGCACCCCCTGGATCATCGGCGGCATGGCGGTGCTGGCCCTGGGCGGCGTGCTGGCCGCCCTGTCCATCGGCTGGCTGGCGACGGACCCGGCCTGGGGCACGGCCCTGGCGGTGCTGGCGTTCCTGATGATCGGGCTGGGCGTGGGGGCCGCCGGCACCTCCCTGCTGGTGCTGATGGCAAGCCGCGTGGCCTCGGGACGCCGGGCCGCGGCGGCCACGGTCACCTGGGTGATGATGATCGTCGGCTTCATCGTGACCACCGCCATCGTCGGCAGCCTGCTGGACCCGTTCAGCCCGGCCCGCCTGCTGTCCATCACCGCGTCCGTCGCTGCCATCGCGCTCGCGGTCAGCACCCTGGCGGTCTGGGGCCTGGAAGGCCGCCCGGCCAAGCCCATGGCGCGGGCTCAAGCCCCGGCGAAGGTGCCCTTCCGCGCCGCCCTGGCCCAAGTGTGGGGGGAGCCGGCGGCCCGCGGCTTCGCGGTCTTCGTCTTCCTGTCCATGCTGGCCTACAGCGCCCAGGATTTGATCCTGGAGCCCTTCGCCGGCGCCGTCTTCGGCCTGACGCCGGGGGAGACGACCAAGCTGTCCAGCCTGCAGCATGGCGGCGTGCTGGCGGGGATGATCCTGGTAGCCATCGTCGGCAGCCTGTCCCGCGGCAAGGGCCCGGGGTCCCTGCGCGCCTGGACGGTGGGGGGCTGCGTCGCCTCCGCCCTCACCCTCGCCAGCCTGGGGCTGGGCGGGCTGATGGCGCCGGCCTGGCCGCTGAAGGCCTGCGTCTTCGCCCTGGGCATCGCCAACGGCGCCTTCGCCGTGGCGGCCATCGGCTCGATGATGGAACGGGTGGGGGCGGGGTCCCAGGGGCGCGACGGGGTGCGCATGGGGCTGTGGGGGGCGGCGCAGGCCATCGCCTTCGGCCTGGGCGGGTTCCTGGGCACCGCGGCGGCGGATTTGGCGCGGGCGGTCTTCGCCGACCCCGGCACCGCCTATGCCGCCGTCTTCCTGGCAGAGGGCGTGCTGTTCCTCGCGGCGGCGCAGATGGCGCTGCGGCTGGACTTCGACCGGGCGGCCCCGGTCGAACCTGTGCGGACGGAACTGGTGGGAATCAGCCGGGCCTGACGGTCCGGGGAAGGGGGCGACCCATGCTGGCGATGGTGACCCGTGACGTGGTGGTGGTGGGCGGGGGCCCCGCGGGCGCCACTGCCGCCGCCGACCTGGCCCGCGCCGGGAAGGACGTGGTGCTGCTGGACAAGGCCGGGCGGATCAAGCCCTGCGGCGGGGCCATCCCGCCCCGGTTGATCCGCGACTTCCAGATCCCCGACGGGCTGCTGGTGGCCAAGATCACCTCCGCCCGCATGGTGGCGCCCAGCGAGAAGCGGGTGGACATGCCCATCGACGACGGCTTCGTCGGCATGGTGGACCGGGGCATGTTCGACGAATGGCTGCGGGGCCGCGCCGCCGCCGCGGGGGCGGAGCGGCAGTCGGGCAGCTTCCTGCGGCTGGAGCGGGACCGGGACGGCACCGCCATCGTCGTCTACCACCCCAAGGACGCCCCCGACGGGACGGAGGCGCGGCTGCGGACGCGTCTGGTGATCGGGGCGGACGGCGCCAACTCCGCCGTCGCGCGGCAGGCCCTGCCGGGGGTGGAGGCGCCGTTCGTGTTCGCCTACCATGAGATCATCCGCGCCCCCGCCCCCCAGACCGGGGCGGACATGGACGGGCGGCGTTGCGACGTCTACTACCAGGGCCGCCATTCCCCCGACTTCTACGCCTGGGTCTTCCCCCACGGGGACACGGTCAGCGTCGGCACCGGCAGCGCGGTCAAGGGCTATTCCCTGCGCAAGTCCATCGCCGACCTCCGGGACCGGGCGGGCCTGGCGGGGTGCGAGACGATCCGCAAGGAGGGTGCGCCCATCCCCATGCGGCCCCTGAAGCGCTGGGACAACGGCCTGGACGTGCTGCTGGCCGGCGACGCCGCCGGGGTGGTGGCGCCCGCGTCGGGGGAGGGGATCTACTACGCCATGGTGGGCGGCCGCTTGGCGGCGGAGGCGGGGGTGGCCTTCCTGGAGACGGGCCGTGCCGCGGAGCTGGCCCAGGCCCGCAAGCGCTTCCTGAAGGCCCATGGCCGGGTGTTCTGGGTGCTGGGGCTGATGCAGCGCTTCTGGTACGGCAGCGACAAGCGCCGCGAACGCTTCGTCAGCATGTGCCGCGACCGGGACGTGCAGAAGCTGACCTGGGACGCCTATATGAACAAGGAGCTGGTGCGCGCCAAGCCCGTCGCGCACGTCCGCATCTTCTTCAAGGATCTGGCCCACCTGTTCGGCCTGGTCCCGCCCTGACCCGCGTCCCCCGCGGGGGGAGGAGTTGCCATGACCATCGACGCCCTTGCCCCGGTGGCACCCAAGCGGACGGCCAAGGCACCCGTGCCCCCGCCCGGCATCCCCACCGGCCGCCGCGCCCCCTTCCCCTTTGCCGCCATCGTGGGGCAGGAGGAGATGCGCCAAGCCCTGCTGGTGGCCGCGGTGGACCCGGGCATCGGCGGGGTGATGGTGTTCGGCGACCGCGGCACAGGCAAGTCCACCGCCGTGCGCGCCCTGGCCGCCCTGCTGCCGCAGATGCCGGTCGTGGCAGGCTGCCGTTATGGCTGCGCGCCGGACGGCACCGGCGGCCTGTGCGCGGAGTGCCGGGACCGGGCCGCCGCCGGGCCCCTGCCGGTCGCCGCCGCGCCGGTGCCCGTGGTGGACCTGCCCCTGGGCGCCACGGAGGACCGGGTGGTGGGCGCCCTGGACCTGGAGCGCGCCCTGTCCAAGGGGGAGAAGGCGTTCGAGCCCGGCCTGCTGGCCAAGGCCCACCGCGGGTTCCTGTACATCGATGAGGTCAACCTGCTGGAGGACCACTTGGTGGACCTGCTGCTGGACGTGGCAGCGTCGGGCGAGAACGTGGTGGAGCGGGAGGGGTTGAGCATCCGCCACCCCGCCCGCTTCGTGCTGGTGGGCAGCGGCAACCCGGAGGAGGGGGAACTGCGGCCCCAGCTGCTGGACCGGTTCGGCCTGTCGGTGGACGTGCGCACCCCCACCGACCTGGCCCAGCGGGTGGAGGTGGTGAAGCGCCGCGACGCCTATGAGCGGGACCCCGCCGGCTTCACCGCCCGCTGGGGGCGGGAAGACGCGAAGCTGCGGAAACAGGTGGAGGGCGGCCGGGCCGGCCTGTCCGCCGTGAAGGTGCCGGACAAGGCGCTGGAGAACATCGCCCGGCTGTGCATCGCGCTCGGCGCCGACGGTCTGCGTGGGGAGCTGACCCTGATGCGCGCCGCCCGCGCCCTGGCGGCGCTGGAGGGGGGCGCCAAGGTGGACAATGGCCACATCCGCCGCATGGCCCCCGCCGCCTTACGCCACCGCCTGCGCCGCAACCCCCTGGACGAGGCCGGGTCCGGCGTGCGGGTGGAACGGGCCCTGGAAGAGGTGTTCGGCAAATGACCGACGGGGCGGACAGCGGCGACCATCCTTGGGACAGTGCCGCCCGGGCCGCCGCCCTGTTCGCCGTCGATCCCCATGGGTTGGGCGGGGTGCTGCTGCGGGCCGCCCCTGGGCCGGCGCGGGACCGCTGGCTGGGCTGGCTGGCACGGCTGCTGCCCCAGGGGCCGCCCCTGCGCCGGCTGCCGGTGGGGGTGGACGATGCCGGGCTGCTGGGCGGGCTGGACCTGGCCGCCACCCTGAACGCGGGCCGCCCGGTGGTCAGCCGCGGCGCCCTGGCGGAGGCGGATGGCGGCGTGCTGCTGCTGGCCATGGCCGAGCGCCTGCCCCACGGCACCGCCGCCCGGCTCGCCGCCGCCCTGGACGAGGGAGAGGTGGTGCTGGAGCGCGATGGCCTCGCCCGCCGCTTCCCCGCCCGGGTGGGCGTCGTGGCCCTGGACGAAGGCATCGGGCCGGAGGAGCGCCCGCCCGCCGCCCTGGCCGACCGGCTGGCCTTCCCCCTTGACCTGGAGGGCCTGCCCGCCCGCGACCCCGACCCCGCCTTGCCCGACCACCGGGCGGTGGAGGGGGCGCGGCGCCTGATGCCGCTGGTGACGGCGGACGGCAAGGTGGCAGAGGCCCTGTGCGCCGCCGCCCTGGCCCTGGGCATCTACAGCCTGCGCGCCCCCTTGCAGGCCCTGCGCGCCGCCCGCGCGGCGGCGGCCCTTGATGGGCGGGTGGTGGTGCTGGCGGAGGACGCATCCCTGGCCGCCCGGCTGGTGCTTGCCCCGCGGGCGACGCAGGTCCCAGCGACGGAGGATACCGCCGACGACCCGCCCCCCGACCCGCCCCCAACGGGGGAGGCGGAGGAGGGCAGCGCCGATCCCCTGGACGCCCCGCCGCTGGACGATTTGGTGCTGGCCGCGGCCCAGGCGGCCATCCCGGCGGGGCTGTTGGCCCTGCTACGGGCCGGGCTGGCGCCGAAAGGCTCAACCTCCCAAGGCAGCCGGGCCGGGGCGCTGCAATCCGGCAAGGGGCGGGGCCGGCCGGCGGGGGTGCGCCGCGGGTCGCCCAAGTCCGGCCTGCGGTTGAGCGTGATCGAGACCCTGCGCGCCGCCGCTCCCTGGCAGGCCCTGCGCCGGGCGGAAGCGCAAGACGACCGTATCCAGGTGCGGCGGGACGATTTCCGCGTCGCCAAGCTGAAGCGACGGTCCCAGACCACCACCATCTTCGTCGTGGACGCAAGCGGGTCCGCGGCGTTCCAGCGGCTGGCGGAGGCGAAGGGCGCCGTCGAGTTGCTGCTGGCCGACTGCTACGTGCGCCGGGACCAGGTGGCGCTGCTGGCCTTCCGGGCGGAGGGGGCCGAGCTGCTGCTGCCCCCCACCCGGTCCCTGTCCCGGGCCAAGCGCGGCTTGGCGGAGCTGCCGGGCGGCGGGGCGACACCCCTGGCCGCAGGCATCGAGGCGGCGCGCCTGCTGGCGGAGGGGGAACGGCGCCGGGGCAGTATCCCCGGCATCGTGCTGCTGACCGACGGGAAGGGCAATGTGGCCCGCGACGGCACCAAGGGCCGCGCCAAGGCGCAAGAGGACGCGCTTGCCGCCGCCCAGGCCCTGCGTGGTGCCGGCCTGCCCGCCCTACTGGTGGACACCAGCCCCTTCCCCGAACCGGCGGCCCGGGACCTGGCCGAGGCGCTGGGCGCCCCTTACCTGGCCTTGCCCCGAGCTGATGCCGCCACCCTGTCCACCGCCGTCCGCGCCGCCGCAGCCGCCCCGGCCCGACAGGCGGCGTAAGGGGGGGCCGGCCATGCTGTTCAGCACAAGGCCCGACTGGGCACGGGAAGGGCGGGACTGGCCGAACCGGGAGGCCAGCCGCTTCGTCGCCGCGGGTGGGCTGCGCTGGCATGTGCAGGTGATGGGCCAGGGACCGGTGATGCTGCTGGTCCACGGCACCGGGGCGGCGACGCATAGCTGGCGCGACCTGGCCCCCCTGCTGGCTCCCCGCTATACCCTGGTGATGCCGGACCTGCCCGGACACGGCTTCTCGGAACCCCTGCCCCGTCCCACCTTGCCACAGATGGCCCGGGTCCTGGCCGCCCTGGTCAAGGTCCTGGATCTGCCCCCTGCGGTCACGGTGGGCCATTCCGCCGGGGCCGCCATCCTGGCCCAGGCCGCCCTGGACGGCGGCATCAAGCCAGAGGTCGTGGTCGCCTTGAACGGCGCCTTCCTGCCGTTCCGCGAGGGGCAGGGAGAGTTCTTGAGCGGTCTTGCCAAGCTGCTGGTGATGAACCCCGTCGTGCCGCGGATCTTCTCCCTCACCGCGTCCGACCCGCGGTCGGTGGAAAAGCTGGTGCGCGACACCGGCTCCCGCCTCGACAAGCCGGGGCTGGAACTGTACCGCCGCCTGTTGCGCCAGCCCGCCCATGTGCAGGGGGCGCTGGCCATGATGGCCAACTGGGACCTGCACCCCCTGCTGCGCGACCTGCCCCGCCTGCCCTGCCGGCTGGTCCTGGTGGCCGCCGGCGCCGACAAGGCCATCCCCCCGTCCCAGGCCCAACGCGTCCACGGCCTCGTCCCCGGCTCGGTGGTGGAACCGCTGCCCGGCCTGGGCCACCTGGCCCACGAGGAGGCGCCGCACCTGGTGGCCGGGCTGGTGGAGCGGTATGCGGGGGTGTGAGCGGTCGGACTGACCAACCCCTATGGACCTGACGTCAGTCAGCCCCGGTAGACGCCGCCGGGTCCGCGGGTTCGCCAAGGCCGGCGAAGTTGTCGATCACCACGTCCCCTTCGGGGAAGCGGGCGATGATCTGCAACTCACCCCCCATGGCCGCCACGAAGCGGCGGAGGTTGCCCACATACATGTCCGTCCGCTTCTCCATCTTGGCGACGGCGGATTGGTCCACGCCCAGCGTGTCGGCGAGGGATGCCTGAGTCAGGCGTCGCGCCTCCCGCACCTCATGCAGGGCCATGCGCTCGCGCAGGGCAGCCGTCTTCTGGGCGGCGCGCTGCTGCCGTTCCGGCGGCAACCCGGCCCGCAGCTTGGAAAAGGGGGTGTGCCCGGTCATCGGATCAGTCCTTCCCGCCGAAGCTCGTCCAGGTAGGTGTCGTAAAGGTCATCCGCCAAGGGGACCATGCGTTCATAGAATCGGCCATCCCCGGTCTTGTCGCCGCCCAGCAGCAGGATGGCTTGCCGCCGCGGGTCGAAGGCGTAGAAAATCCGCAGGGGCCGGCCACCACTCTGGACCCGCAGCTCCCGCATGTGCGGGTGCCTGGAACCGTTCACCCCGGATGAGTGGGGGAATGGCAGGCGAGGGCCCATTTCCTCCAGCAGTCCGACGCTGGCCGCCACATCCTCCTGTTGGACAGGAGACAGGCCAACCCACCAGTCACCGAACTCGTCCGTGTACTCGACAACCGTGGGCATGCCGCCAGCCACCTGAGGACACCCCCAGGATATGCCGTCCATGGCATGTTCACAAGGACATCCTTACCCCATTCCCCTGAATCCCACCCCCCCCAGGAACAGCGCCCAGCCCTCCACATCCAGCGCGCCGCCGGAGGCTTGGCGGTGGCCCTGACCATAGGCTGGGCCGGCGGCGCCCGGGGGTGCGTGTCTGGCCAGGAAGGCGACCAGGTCCGTGTCCGTGGCGGTACGGGCGGCGAAGTGGACCCGGCCGGGGCGGAAGCCGGTGTTGGCGGCGATCACCACGTTGCGGCGCAGGCGGCCGGCCCAGCTTTGTGCCAGCAGCGGGTGGATCTGGCAGGGGGAGTGGCACTGCACCAGCGCCACTTGGCCGGCAAAGCGGGGCGGGGCGCGGCGGGCTTCCTCCAGCGCTGCCTTCACCTCACCCCTTGCGGCCTGGAGGATGGCTGTCTCCGGGTGCTCGCCCGACACCACCTCCCCCGGGCCCTTGGCCTTCATCAGCAGGTGCAGGGCCGGGGTGGCGTCACCGGATGCCGAGCGGCGGGGGGCGTTGATCAGGCTTGTCGCCTCCCGCAGCAGCTTGGCCCCGTGGCGGCGCTTGGCCTCCGCCAGCTCGGCGAAGGGCGCCCGTTCGCCTAAGTCGCCGATGGTGCCCAGGGCGGCAAGCCACAGGTCCGGGTCCATGTCGGTAACCCCGGCCAGGCAGCGGTAGGCCAGCAGGGCGGAGCAGGGGGTGGGGTCCTGGCCGTAACCGGTGACGACGGTGGTCTGCCCATCCGGCAGGCCCTGGGGCACATGGTGATCCACCAGAACCGTGGGCACCCCTGGGGCCAGCGGGTCCCGCCGCACGCCCAGGTCGGTGGCCACAATCCCGCCGGGGGCGGCGTCCGCCAGCTCCCGCCCCATCTCCGCCGACCAGGGGTCCTCCCCCCGGCCCACCAGCCGCAGGGCCGGTTCATGCCCGGCCCGGGCAAGGCCGCGGGCGAACAGGGCCCCGGCGGACAGGCCGTCCGCGTCGAAATGGCAGAGCACGGTGACCGGCCTGCCGCGCGTGAATCCCGCCAGGGCTTGGGCAAAGGCGGCGTGCTGGTCGGGCTCGGTCTGCGGGCTGAAGTCCATCGGGCACCCCCGGTAGATGGACGGGGGCAACCGGCGGGGGCGGGGGTGGGTTCCGGACGGGGCGCCTACGCCACCGCCATCCGCTTCTCCAGCGCCGCCGCCGCCTGCTCCACCAGCTCCGCCAGGATCTCGGCGCAGGGTTGTTCCCGGGTGACCATGCCCACGGACTGGCCGGCCATGACGCTGCCGGTCTCCACGTCGCCGTCCACCACGGCGCGGCGCAGGGCGCCGGCCCAGAAATGCTCGATCTCCAGCTGGGCCTCCTTCTGGTCCAGCTCGCCCCGGTCGAAGCGGGCGATCACCTCCCGCTGCTTGTCCATGAAGCGCCGCGTCCCCTCGTTGGATAGGGCGCGGACGGGGATGACGGGGAAGCGGGCGTCCAGGGCCACCGACGGCACGGCGTCGCGGGCGCCGGCGCGGATGAAGGCCTTCTTGAAGTTGGGGTGGGCCCGGCACTCCGTGGCGCAGACGAAGCGGGTGCCCAGCTGCACGCCGGCGGCGCCCATCTCCAGGTAGCTGACGATCGCCTCCCCCCGGCCGATGCCGCCGGCGACGAAGACGGGGACGTCCCGCACCTCCGGCAGGATTTCCTGGGCGAGGACGGAGGTGGAGACGGGGCCGATATGGCCGCCGGCCTCCATCCCCTCGATCACGATGGCGTCGGCGCCGCTGCGGATCAGCTTCTTGGCGATGACCAGGGCCGGGGCGAAGCACATGACCCGCGCCCCGCCCTCCTTCAGCGCCTTGATGGCCGTGGCCGGGGGCAGGCCGCCCGCCAGGACGACGATGCCCACCCGCTCCTCCAGGCAGACCTGGACCAGCTGGTCGAGCTGCGGGTGCAGGGTGATCAGGTTGACGCCGAAGGGCCTGTCCGTCAGTTCCCGCGTCGCCCGGATTTCCGCCCGCAGCACCTCCGGCGGCATGGAGCCGGACGCGATCACCCCGAAGCCGCCGCCGTTAGAGATGGCGGAGACCAGGTGCCGGTCGCTGACCCAGGTCATGGCCCCGCCCATGATGGCGAGGTCGGTGCCCAGGAAATCCCGGCCACGCTGCCAAAGGGCGTCGAGGCGGTGGCGTGCGGTCATGGGGCGGGTCCGTCCGGCAGGGGTGAAGAAGGAATCAGGTGCCCCGGAAGCACCGGAACCCGGGAGGGCTGGCGGGCCCGTCCCGGGAAGATGGAGACGAATATTGGGGAAATCCAGGCGCGGCTTATGCCGCGTCCAGCCCATAGGCGGTGTGGAGGGCACGCAGGGCCAGCTCCGTGTACTCCTCCGCCACCAGCACGCTCACCTTGATCTCGCTGGTGGAGATCACCTGGATGTTGATGCCGCGGTCGGCCAGGGCCTTGAACATGCGCTGGGCGACGCCGGCATGGCTGCGCATGCCCACGCCGATGACGCTGACCTTCGACACGTTGGCGTCGGAGATCAGGCGGCGGAAGTTCAGCTCCCCCTTCGCCTTCTCCAGCACCTGCACGGTGCGGTCCAGGTCGGCCTTGCCGACGGTGAAGGTCATGTCGGTGGTCTTGCCGTCCTCCGACACGTTCTGGACGATCATGTCCACGTTGATGGCGGCATCGGTCAGGGGCCCGAAGATGCGGGCGGCGACGCCCGGCCGGTCCTCGACGCCCACCAGGGTGACCTTCGCCTCATCACGGCTATAGGCGATGCCGCTGACCAGTTCCTGTTCCACGATCTCGTCCTCATCCACCACCAGGGTCCCGGGATAATCGCTGCCCGGCGCCTGTTCGAAGGTTGACAGCACCTGGACCCGCACCCGGTGCTTCATGGCCATCTCGACCGACCGGGTCTGCAGGACCTTGGCGCCCTGCGAGGCCATCTCCAGCATCTCCTCATAGGTGATGCGGGGGATCTTGCGGGCCTTGGAAACGATGCGCGGGTCGGTGGTATAGACACCGTCCACGTCGGTATAGATGTCGCAGCGCTCCGCGTTCAGCGCGGCGGCCAAGGCGACGGCCGAGGTGTCGGAACCGCCGCGGCCCAGGGTGGCGATGCGCGCCCGCTCCGACACGCCCTGGAAGCCGGCCACCACGGCCACCTCCCCCGTCTCATCCATGCGCTTCGCGACCTCGGTCGTGTCGATGCGCTGGATGCGGGCCTTGGCGTGGGTGTCGTCGGTGATGATGGGGATCTGCCAGCCCTGCCACGACCGGGCGGGGATGCCCAAATCCTGCAGCGCGATGGCCAGCAGCCCGCTGGTCACCTGCTCCCCCGACGCGACCACCGCGTCATACTCCCGCGCGTCATGCAGCTTGGAGATGGAGCGGCAATAGTCGACCAGCTGGTTGGTGACTCCGGACATGGCGGAGACGACCACCGCCACCTGGTGGCCGGCGTCCACCTCCTGCTTCACCTTGCGGGCGACGTTCTTGATGCGCTCGATATCGCCGACCGAGGTGCCGCCGAACTTCAGGACAAGCCGCGCCATGGAACCGTCCACTCCGCCTAAGGGTTCAAGGTCGGGCCTGCCGGGGCCGGGACCAAGGTCCGGCGGCGCGACGTCGCCCGTGTCCGGCCGCGCTTGCCGGTCCGGGGCCGCGTATCCATACTCCCTGCCCGAAGGCAGGGCAAGCCGGGGGCCATGCAGCGATGCCGCAGCGCACCCGCGCCGCTTGCGGTGCCGGCACTTGGCGGGTTACCTGCCTTGCCACGCTTTTTCCCGTGACAGGAATGGGACCAGGACCATGACCACCGCCCCCGGCCGGACCACCATCGACCCCGCCGACGTGGCCCGGTTCAGCGCCATCGCGGCGGAATGGTGGGACCCCAGGGGCAAGTTCCGGCCGCTGCACAAGTTCAACCCCGTCCGCCTGGGCTACATCCGTGACACCCTCTGCCGGGAGCTGGGCCGCGATGCCACGGCGGAGCGGCCGCTGGAGGGGTTGCGCATCCTCGACGTGGGCTGCGGCGGCGGGCTGATCGCGGAGCCGCTGGCCCGGCTGGGCGCCACGGTCATGGGCATCGACGCGGCGGAGCGCAACGTGAAGACCGCCGCCGCCCACGCGCTGGAGACCAACACGCCGGTGGAGTACCGCTGCGTCCCGGCGGAGGCGCTGGCCGCCGAGGGCGAACGGTTCGACGTGGTGCTGGCGCTGGAGATCGTGGAGCACGTGGCCGACGTGGAGCTGTTCCTGGGTGCCGTGGCGGACCTCGCCAAGCCCGGCGGCCTGGTCTTCATGGCCACCCTGAACCGCACGGCCAAGTCCTTCGCCATGGCCATCGTCGGCGCGGAGTACGTGCTGCGCTGGCTGCCGGTGGGCACGCACAACTGGAAGCAGTTCCTCCGCCCGTCCGAGCTGGTGGGCGGCCTGCGCCGGGCCGGCGTGACGGTGCAGGAGGTGACGGGCGTCGCCTACAACCCCATCACCGACCGCTTCAAGCTGGCGCCGAAGGACCTGGACGTGAATTACATGCTGTGGGGGCGGAAGGAGGGGTGATCCTCGCCGTATCTTGAGAGCCCGGCATTTCGTACCGGATACGGTACGGAATAGCTTGCCTGGGCGTATCATATGCGGTACAGTCTGCCCATGACGCCCAAGCCGCCGCGCAAGGTGATTGCCGCCGAGTTCTACGCCACGGCCAGCGTGACGGGCCGCCACAAGCTGCCGGTGCGTGATTGGCTGCTGGGCCTTGATGAACAGGATCGCAGGATCGTCGGCCGCGACATCGCCGAGGTGGAGTTCGGCTGGCCTGACAAGGGGCCGCCGTTGTGCAAGCCTCTTGGCGGCGGTGTTTGGGAAGTCCGCTCTACCATCCGGGGCGGCCGGGTCGAGGCGCGGACATACTTCGCCATCGACGGCAAGAAGGCCATCCTGCTGAACGGCCATGATGGCAAAGGTGAGCAGGATGAGGAGATCAGGCTGGCCCGCGGGCGTTGGGCCGACTACCAGGCACGGAACCGCAAAGGGGATTATCCATGACCGGCACGGACCTGAGCTTTGAGGCGTTCCTGGACGAGCAGGGCATCAAGGACGAGGTGTATGGCGCTGCCATCAAGCGGGTGATCGCCCGGCAATTGGAAGAGGCCCGCACCTCGGCCGACATCTCGAAAACGGCCATGGCATCCGGGATGGGCACGAGCCGCGCGCAGGTGGAGCGGGTATTGGACCCGGAGAATGTCGCCGTCTCCCTGGAGACCCTTGACCGCGCAGCACGGGCCGTGGGGAAGCGGCTGGTCCTGGACCTCAAGGATCTGTAGGGGCTTGGGCAGCTTTGTCTGGCCCCCTCAGAACATCCCCAGGTGGAAGTGGTAGGACAGCAGGTCCTTGAACTGCTTCACCACGCGGAAGGCATGGCGCAGTTCCTCGCGTTCGTCGGGGGCGAGGTGGGCGGGGGCGATCAGGTTGTCGGCGCCGTCCTGGCGGGCCTCATGCAGCTTGGCCTTCAGGCGCAGGGCCAGCAGGAACTCGAACGCCTCCCGCAGGTCCACGGCCAGGCCCCGCTCCAGCCGGTCGGCCTGCATCAGGGCGGCCAGCCGGTCCAGGGTGTTGGTCTGGGGCAGGTGGGCCTCCAGCGCCAGGGCGCGGATGCCGTGGACGATGGGGAAGATGCCGCCCTTCTTCAGGTCCAGGCGCCCCTTGTGCTCCCCGCCCTCGGTCAGCAGGGTGCCGAACAGGCCCAGCGGCGTCTCGAAGGTCAGGGCGGTGTGGGCGAACTGGGACAGGAAGGCGCCGTGGCCCGCCAGCAGGTCCAGCAGGCGCTGCCGCGCCCCGGCAAGCAGGGTCGCGTCCCCCGCCACGGCGCCGGCGTCGGCGAAGATGGCCACGGACATGAAGCTGTCCGGGTTGGGCAGGCGGACCCAGCGGGCCAGCGTCTCCGCCCAGCCGGCCTCGTCCCGCACCCAGGCGCGGTTGGTGACCATGACGTTGCCCGGGCAGGGCGGCCAGCCCAGCCGCGCCAGCCCGTCGGAAAAATCCTTCAGCGGCCCGGCCAGGGACAGGGGGTCGATGCCGTCGCGCACGATCAGGCCGTTGTCCTGGTCGGTCTTCAGGATCTGCTCCGCCCGCCCCTCGCTGCCCATCACGACAAGGCAGGTCTGGGCCACCAGCTCCGGCGGCATGGACAGGGCATAGAGCCGGGCCATCACCCGGTGGTTCAGCAGCGCCACGGCCCGCCCGATGGCCGGCACCGGCAGGCCCACCTGGGCCAGCACCCGCACCAGGCCGTTGTGCGCGTCCTCCGCGTGGGCCAGCCCGTCCAGGTCGGGGGCGGCGTCCACCGCGGCCAGCAGGCCGGGGGCATAGGTGGCCAGCACGCTTTCGGCGTCCGACGGATCAAGCCCGCCCGGCTGCATCACTGTCTTTCCCTTTTGCTGGCGCGTCCAGCCGCGCCGTGGTGAGGGATGATTGAGGGGGAGAGGATGACCGGTGTCCTTGACCCATCTCAACGGTAAAGAAAAAGGCGGGGGGCCATCGGCACCCCCGCCCGGTACTTTCAGGAACAAGGCTTCAGTGCGCCGAGGCGCCCTCGGCACCCAGGCCGGTCTGGGACCGGATGTACTGGGCCTCGTAGGCACGGGCCTCCGCCTGGGCCGACGCGCTCTTGTCGGTGACGGAGAAGAACCAGGTGCCGATGAAGGCCAGGGACATGGAGAACAGGGCCGGGTTCTCATAGGGGAAGATGGGGGCGGCGTTGCCCAGCACCTTCACCCAGACCACCGGGCCCAGCACCACGCCCACCACCGCGCTGACCAGGCCCATGAAGCCGCCGATGACGGCGCCGCGGGTGGTCAGCTTGGACCAGTACATGGACAGGACGATGATGGGGAAGTTGGCGGACGCCGCGATGGCGAAGGCCAGGCCCACCATGTAGGCCACGTTCTGCTTCTCGAAGATGATGCCCAGGACGATGGCCAGGACGCCCAGGCAGACCGTGGCGATCTTGGACACCCGGATCTCCTGCACCTCGTTCACCCGGCCGCGCCGGAAGACGTTGGCGTACAGGTCGTGGCTGACGGCGGAGGCACCCGCCAGGGCCAGGCCCGACACCACCGCCAGGATGGTGGCGAAGGCGACGGCGGAGATGAAGCCCTTGAAGTAGGCCCCGCCCACCGCGTCGGACAGGTGGATGGCCGCCATGTTGTTGCCGCCCACCATGACCCCGTCGGTGACGTAGGTCGGGTTGGTGGAGACGAAGATGATGGCGCCGAAGCCGATGATGAAGGTCAGGATGTAGAAGTAGCCGATGAAGCCGGTGGCGTAGAACACGGACTTCCGCGCTTCCTTGGCGTCGGCCACGGTGAAGAAGCGCATCAGGATGTGCGGCAGGCCGGCCGTGCCGAACATCAGCGCCAAGCCCAGCGAGATGGCGGAGACGGGGTCCTTGATCAGCCCGCCGGGGCCCATGATGGCCGTGCCCTTGGGGTGGATCTCGGTCGCCTTGGTGAACATGGCTTCCGGGCTGAAGCCGAAATTGTACAGCACCGCCACGGCCATGAAGGTGGCGCCGGACAGCAGCATGATCGCCTTGATGATCTGCACCCAGGTGGTGGCCAGCATGCCGCCGAAGGTGACGTAGCCGATCATCAGGATGCCGACCAGGACGACGGCGTACATGTAGTCCATGCCGAACAGCACTTTGATCAGCTGGCCGGCGCCCACCATCTGGGCGATCAGGTAGAAGGCCACCGTCACCAGCGAGCCGCAGGCCGCCAGGGTGCGGACCGGGGTCTGCTGCAGGCGGAAGCTGGCCACGTCGGCGAAGGTGTACTTGCCCAGGTTGCGCAGCTGCTCCGCGATCAGGAACAGGATGATGGGCCAGCCCACCAGCCAGCCGATGGAGAAGATCAGCCCGTCGAAGCCGCTGGCGTACACCAGGGCGGAGATGCCCAGGAACGAGGCGGCCGACATGTAGTCGCCGGCGATGGCCAGGCCGTTCTGGAAGCCGGTGATGCCGCCGCCCGCCGCGTAGAAGTCCTTGGCGGACTTGGTCTGCCGCGCGGCCCAGTAGGTCACGCCCAGGGTCGCGCCGACGAAGATGGCGAACATGCTGATGGCATGCCAGTCCAGCGGCTGCTTCTGGGTCTGCCCCGTCAGCGCGTCGGCCAGTGCCATGCCGGGGATGAGGAGGAGGGCGGCCAGGGCCGCCATCAGGATGGGGCGCAGGCGGCTCATAGCGTGTCCTCGATGATCTGGCGGTTCAGCTCGTCGAACTCGGCGTTCGCCTTGCGGACATAGATGCCCGTCAGCAGGAAGGCCGACACGATGACGAACACCCCCACCGGGATGCCCACGGTGGTCACGCCCCCGGCCAGCGACGTGGCCAGCAGGGCCGGCTTGAACGCCACCGTCAGGATGAACGCGAAGTACAGGACCAGGACGATCAACGACAGGATCAGCCCCAGCCGGGTGCGCTTGGCGACCAGTTCGGCGAATTTCGGGTGTTTGCGTATTCTGTGCGTGAGTTCTTGTTGCATCCGGCGTCTCCCCCTGGGTTCCGGGTTGCCCTGGCCGGACCGGACCGGCCCGGAAGCTGATAACCCTCGGCGCCAAATGGTTAATGGTTTTCTCGCAAACAGGGAATGATCTGAATCAATGCAGCCGTTCGGCCGGCAATCTTCCGCCTGGTCCGAATGGTTGGTGCGAAATAAAGTTTTAGTCGGCAGACAAAAGGTCTTTCGACCCAAGTATCTGGAATCCCAGCAGGAACTCTGGCCGTCCGAAATCGGATGATTTACTCACCGATCTTTTTGCCGGATCGGGCCGTTACCCCCCGACTTTGGTCGGGGCCCGATGGTTCGGTGACCAGGAGCTACAAAACTTAACGCGGCATGGGGGCGCCGCGGGTCAGCGGCCCGCACGTTCGGCCCGGCGGCGGGCGGCCAGGGCGTTCACCGTCTCCACCAGCCGGGGCCAGTCGATGGGCTTTGTCAGATAGGCGTCGAACAGGCCGCCGCCTTCCCGCCGCGTCTTGTCCTCCGGCAGGGCCTCGGCGGTCAGGGCAATGATCGGCAGGCCGTTGACCGGGGCCGGCAGGGCCCGGATGGCGGCGGCCGCCCCGTCCCCGTCCAGGACGGGCATCTGCATGTCCATCAGCACCACGTCGAAGGCGTCGCGCCGGGCGGCCTCCACCGCCTCCCGCCCGTCGGTCACCGCCTCCACCACGAAACCCTTGCGTTGGAGCATGGCCAGGACCAGCAGCCGGTTGACCTGGTTGTCTTCCGCCACCAGCACCCGGACCGGCGCGGCGCGGGCCGGGGCCATGGCGGGCGCGGCCGCCGACCGGGCCTCCGCCCCCGGCGCCACCGGAAGGCGCAAGCTGAACCAGAAGGTGGAGCCCCGGCCCGCCTTGCTCTCCACCCCGATCTCCCCGCCCATGGCCTCCACCAGGCGCTTGCAGATGGCGAGGCCCAGCCCCGTGCCGCCGAAGCGGCGGGTGGTGGAGGCGTCGGCCTGGGTGAAGGGCTCGAACAGGCCGGCCAGGGCCGGGGCCGGGATGCCGATGCCCGTGTCCCGCACCGACAGGCGCAGCGCCTGTTCGTGCGCCTCAATCGCCCCCGGCTCGGGGGCCGGGGCAGGCTCCGCCGAAGCTTGTTTCGGTTCCGTGCGAACAAGCTCCAGGCCCAGCCGGATGCCGCCGGCCTCCGTGAACTTCACGGCGTTGCCCACCAGGTTCATCAGCACTTGGCGCAGCCGGGTGGGGTCGCCCAGCAGGTCGGGCAGGGGCTCCCCCGGCAGGTCCACGTCCAGGGACAGGCGCCTCGCCGCCGCAGCGGGGGCGAACAGCCGGGCCACGTCGCCCAGCAGGGTGGGCAGCCGCACGGGGATGCGTTCCAGCGCCAGCTGCCCGGCCTCGATCTTGGAAAAGTCCAGGATGTCGTTCAGCACCACCAGCAGGCTGTCGGCGGACGACCGCAGCGTGTCCAGGTACTGGCGCTGCTCCGTGGACAGGGGCGTGCCCAGCAGCAGGTCCACCATGCCGATCACCCCGGTCATGGGGGTGCGCAGCTCATGGCTCATCACCGCCAGGAAACGCGACTTGGCACGGCTGGCCGCCTCCGCCGCGTCGCGGGCGGCCTCCAGGTCCCGGGCCAGGGCCCGCATGGTGTCCGCCTGGTCCTCCAGCCGGTCGCGGGCCTGTTCCAGTTCCAGCTCACGCTGCTTGCGCTCGGTGATGTCCTGCAGCGCCCCGACATATTTCAGCAGCCGGCCCCGCTCCCCGAACACCGGGCCACCCACCTCGCGGATGTGGCGCACCTGGCCGTCGGGCCTGACGATGCGGTATTCCAGCCCATAGGGCCGCTTGGCCTTGGCGCTGGCGATGGCGACGGCCGCGTAGGTCCCCCGGTCGTCCGGGTAGACGGCCTGGAGCTGCTGCTCGAAGCTGCCCAGCGTCTGCAGGTAGCCTTCCACCGTCACGCCGCGGATGGCGGCCAGCTCGGGCGAGCAATAGCTGGTGCGCATGCTTTCCCGGTCCCAGACCCAATAGCCCAGCCCGGCGATGCCGGCGGTGTAGCGCAGCATGGCCTCGCGGTACTTCAGCTCCGCCTCGGCCTGCTTCTGCTCCTCGATGTCGATGACGATGCCGTTGAAGCGCACCTCCCCCGGCCCCACCCGCACGGGGCGGGACACGCCACGCCACCAGCGGGGCCGCCCGTCGGGCAGGATGAAGCGGCCCTCGAACGACCAGTCGGACAGGGTCGCCTGCGCCTCCTCGATGCTTTTTTCCCAGCGTTCCACGTCCTCTGGGTGCAGGGGCAGCAGCCACCAGTCCCGTTGCAGCTCCTCCGGCTCCACGCCGTACATGTCGCGGCAGCGGGGGCTGACATAGGAATAGCCGCGGGTCCCGTCCGCCCGCTCCACCCACTGGTAGACCATGCCCGGCACCGTGGAGACCAGGCTGCGGAACCGCTCCTCGCTGGCCCGCAGCTCCGTCACGTCCACGCCCAGGCTGACGATGCCCCCGTCATGGGTGCGCTGCTCGGTGACGCGGATGACCCGGCCGGTGCCCAGCCGCCGCTCGAAGGCGGGGCCGGGGTTCTGGTGGTTGTGCAGGCGGTCGGCGACCCATTGCTCCACCTTCTCCGGCGCCACCTTGATGGAGCCCCGCTGCACCGCCTGCCGCAGCACCTGCTCGAAGGTGATGCCGGGGCACAGCACGTCCGCCAGCTCCGGGTAATATTCCAGGAAGCGGCTGTTGTAGAGCACCACCCGGTCGTCCTTGTCATACAGGACGAAGCCGTCATGCAGCCGCTCGATGGCGTCCACCAGCCGGGTCTCGGCATTGTGCAGCCGGGCCTCGGCCTGCTTGATGTGGGTGATGTCCGTGTGGGCGCCCACCAGCCGGACCGGCCGACCCTGGTCGTCCAGCACCTTCATGGCGCGGGTATAGATCAGCACCGTGCCGCCCAGCCGGTGGCGGAAGCGCTGGATCGCCTCGAAGGCGTTCACCCGGCCGGCCAGGTAGTCGTCCACCATGCGCAGGGCGATTGCCCGGTCCTCCGGGAAGATCAGCTTTTCCCAGGCCTCCAGCGTGTTCTCCAGCTCATGGTCCTCATAGCCGAAATGGGCCTTCCACTGGGGGGAGAACCAGATGGTTCCGGCGGCCAGGTCCCAGTCCCAGATGCCGTCGCGGGCGGCGCGCACCACCAGCTCCAGCCGTTCCCGGGCGCTGCGCAGCTCCTGCTCCAGCCGCTGCCGCTCCCCCGCGGGCTCGGCCCGCAGCAGCAGGGCACCGGCGGCGCGGCTGACCGTCAGGCGCAGGGTCCTCCCGGCATGGGCCGCCTCGATGGTGCGGGGGGTCCCGTCCGCCTGCACGGCGGCCAGCGCGGCGGGCAGC
>MOEB01000227.1 GCA_001939945.1 Aerophototrophica crusticola
GTCGTCCTCCACCAGCAGGATGGCCTCCGTGCCGCCGGCGGGCGGGGGCGGCGCGGGCGGCGGCCCCGCGGCGGCCTCCCGGGACCGCGGCAGGTAGACCTTGACCGTCGTGCCCCGGCCCGGCTCCGAGTAGATCTTCACGTGCCCGCCGGACTGCCGCGCGAAGCCGTGCACCATCGCGAGGCCGAGCCCCGTGCCCTCGCCCGGCGCCTTGGTGGTGAAGAAGGGCTCGAAGGCGCGGGCCAGGACCTCCGGCGGCATGCCGGGCCCGGTGTCGCTAACCGCCACGACGACGTACTGCCCCGGCGACACCCCGGCGTGGGCGGCGGCGTACTCGTCGTCCAGGCGGGCGTTGCCCACCTCCAGCGTCAGCCGCCCGCGCCCGTTCATGGCGTCGCGGGCGTTCACCGCCAGGTTCAGGACGGCGTTCTCCACCTGGGCCGGGTCCACCACCGCGTCCCAGAGGCCGCCGTCGACGACGGTCTCCACCTCCACGCCCTCGCCCAGCGTGCGCCGCAGCAGGTCGGCCATGCCGCGCACCGCCCGCGCCAGGTTCACCGGCCGGGGCTCCAGCGGCTGCCTGCGGGCGAAGGCCAGGAGCTTGCCGGTGAGCGAGGCGGCGCGGTCCACACCGGCCTGGGCGCCGTCGACCCTTGCCAGGGCCGGGCCGGGCAGGGCCGGGTCGGCGCGGAGCAGCTGCAGGTTGGCGGCGATGACCTGGAGGTGGTTGTTGACGTCGTGGGCGACGCCGCCGGTCAGCTGCCCCACCGCCTCCAGCTTCTGCGACTGGGCCAGGGCCGCCTCGGCCCGGGCGCGGGCGTCGGCCTCCGCGCGCCAGCGGGCGAAGGCCCGGGCCTCGCCG
>MOEB01000228.1 GCA_001939945.1 Aerophototrophica crusticola
CGGCAGGCCGGGCCGCTCCGCCGCCAGCCAGTCCAGCAGGTTGCGGCAGTTGCGCACGGCGGCGAGGTCCACGGGCGTGGCGACCAGCACCTGGTCGGCCGCGCGCAGGGCGCGCTGCACGCCCGCCGACCAGGCGCGCGGCAGGTCCAGCACGGTCCAGCGGGCCTGGCGGCGCAGCGCCTCCACCACCGCCTCCAGCCGGTCCGGGTCCAGGCGCCCCGCCGCGTCNGGGTCCAGGCGCCCCGCCGCGTCCAGGGAATGGGGGGAGGCCAGCAGGCGCAGCCGGTCGTCATAGGTCGCGGCGAAGCGCCCCACCACAGCCTCGTCCGCCGGCCCGGCCTCCGCCAGCAGGTCGCGCAGCCCGCCGGCCGCGTCCAGGCCCAGGCCCAGGTCGGCGGCGCCGAACTGCAGGTCCAGGTCCGCCAGCAGGGCGTCGCAGCCCGGCGCCCGGGACAGCAGGTAGGCGAGGTTGAGCGCCAGGGTGGAGGCGCCGCAGCCCCCCTTCGCCCCCAGCACGGCCAGGACCTGGCCGCGCCGGCCGGGTGCCGGGCCGGACACCAGCTCCGCCACCGCCTCCGCCGCCAGCAGCGGGTCCAGGGGCAGGCGCAGGTACTCCGCCACCCCCAGCCTGCGCAGGGCGCGGTAGAGGTCCACGTCGTTGTCGGGGCCCAGCAGGACCAGGTCGGACCCGGCGTCGCAGACCTCCGCCAGGGCGCCGATGGCCCGGAACAGGGCCTGGGCCGCCGGCCCGGCGGCCCCGCCGGGCACCGACGGGACCTCGATGACGATCACCGGCGGCGAGGGCCGGCCGGCATAGCGGGCCGTGGCCTCCGCCAGGCCGCCCGCCACGACCGTGGCGTCG
>MOEB01000229.1 GCA_001939945.1 Aerophototrophica crusticola
CCGGCGACGCCGAGGCGGCCCCCGCGCTGGAACTGTTCGAGCAGCGGCTGCGCGCCTCCGTCCAGGCCGTGCGCGCCGCCCAGCAGGGCAGCAGCCGCGCCGCCCTGGCCGCCGGCCAGCTGGGCCAGGCCCTGCAGGACGAGCTGGCGCGGCTGCGGGTGGTGGAGGTGGACACCGTCTTCGGCGCCATGGGCCAGATGGCGCGGGACATCGCCAAGGAACGCGGGCTGGAGCCGGAGGTGCGGCTGGCCGGCCTGTCGGTGCGGGCCGACCGGCTGGTGCTGCAACGGCTGAAGGACCCGGTGGTCCAACTCCTGCGCAACGCCGTCGGCCACGGGCTGGAGCCCGCGGCGGAGCGGGCGGCCAGGGGCAAGCCGCCGCAGGGCCACGTCACCCTGTCCTTCGAGGCGGCGGGCGGGCAGCTCCTGGTCCGGGTGGCCGACGACGGCCGCGGCCTGGACACCGACCGGCTGTGGGAGGCGGGCCTGCGCCTGGGCCTGCTGTCCCCCGGCGCGCCGCGGCCCGACGACGGGGCGCTGCTGCGCCTCGTCTTCACCCCCGGCTTCAGCACCAGCCCGGCGGTCACCAACCTGTCGGGCCGCGGCATGGGCCTGTCCATCGTGGCAGAGGCCGCGGCCCGGCTGGGCGGCACGGCCCAGGCCCTCAACCGGCCGGGCGGCGGGGCCGAGTTCCGCCTGTCGGTGCCCGTCGGCGCCCTGTCGCAGGAGCTGCTGATGGTCCGGGCCGGCGGCCGGCTGTTCGGCATCCCGGCGGACGGGGTGGAGCGGCTGCACCGGGCCCGGCCGGCGGACCGCCTCACCCTGGGGGGGCGGCCCGCCGTCCGCGTCGGCGGGGACAG
>MOEB01000230.1 GCA_001939945.1 Aerophototrophica crusticola
GATGCCCAGCACCATGCGGACCAGGTGCCGCGACAGGGCCATGTAGGTGCCGGCGGCCACCAGCGCGCCGAAGCCCAGGGTCAGGATCGGTTCCATCGCGCTCACTCCCGCAGCAGGGCGAAGACGAAGGCGGCGACGCTGCCGACCACCACCAGGTAGACCCCCACGTCGAACGGGATGGTGGTGCCCAGCTTCAGCTCGGCGAAGCCCAGGGGCAGCGTGGCCCAGAGATGGGTCAGGAAGCCCCCGTCCCCGCCCAGCATGCCGGGCAGGCCCGACAGCAGGGCCAGCAGCAGCCCCGCCCCGGCGATGGCGCAGGGGTGGAAGACGAGTTGCCGCCGCGCTTCCCGCACCCCATGGGCGAAGGCCAGCAGGGCCACCGCCCCGGCGGCCAACAGGCCGCCGATGAAGCCGCCGCCCGGCTCGTTGTGGCCGCGCAGCAGGACGTAGGCGGAGACGGCGAGCATGGCGAGGGCCAAGCCCCGCGCCCAGCCGCCTAGGATCACGGATGCCATGGGTCAAGCCTCCCTGGTGGCGCGGCGACGCAGCAGGCCCCAGGCCGCGAAGGCGGCGAAGGCCACCACGGCGACCTCGCCCAGCGTGTCGAGCGCGCGGAAATCCACGATGATGACGTTCACGACGTTGCGGCCGTTGGCCTCGGCCAGGCTGGCGGCCCCGAAGAACTCGCTGACGCGCCCGTCGAAGGGGACCGCCAGGGCGGACAGGGCGACCAGCGTGGCCACCGTCCCCAGCGCCAGGGCCACGGCCCCGTCCAGGGCCTTCTCGCGGCGGGTGCGCGGGTCGGGGGTCTCCAGCGGCAGCCGCAGCAGCACCGCCGTGACGA
>MOEB01000231.1 GCA_001939945.1 Aerophototrophica crusticola
GGGCGTCCACGCTCAAAGGCCCCGCGCCCGCGAACACCAGGTACAGGAACACGAAGCAGTACAGGATGGCCGCGTCGCCGCCGTTGTTCACGGGCCAGAAGCCCCTCGGGGCGTGGCCGAGGAAGTAGGCGGCCGCCATGGTACCCGAGGCGAGGAACGCCGCGGGGCGCGTGAACAGTCCCAGGGCGATGAGCGCGCCGGTGGCGAGCTCGATGAGGCCGGCGTAGGCGCCGGGGCCGGCGAAGGCCCACCCCGACCCGGCGGACGGGCCGGCCGGGAAGGCGAGGAACTTCTGGGTGCCGTGCGCGAGGAAGAGCAGCCCGGACATGATCCGGAGCACGCTCAGCATCTTGGGCGCATGGTCTGTGACGCGCGAGCCGGCCATGGGTCCACCCCTCCTGGTTCGTCCGCGCCGGGGGGCAGGTGCCACCCGGCGGCCCGCCGCCAGCAGCCTGGGCGGGCCCAACCCCACCGTAGCACCGGCGTGGCCGGCCGTATCCGGCATTCTGGTCTGGCCGGTCGCTGGCCGCGCCCGCACCGGCAAGCCCGGAACCGGCGCCGCCCAGGCCTTGCGCCCGGCGGGAGCGGCGCGGTGGCATGGGCCGGATCCAGCCCTTGGGGCGTCCTTCGGGCCCTTGCCGACGTGGGACTTCGGCTGCCTGCTGGAGGCGGTCGTGATGGCCTCGCCCGTGTGGGGCTCCTGCCCTCGCGCGACACCGGCTGCCGCATGCCAGCGGCGGCCAGCAGGTCGCGGTAGCCCCGGCAAGCGTACTGGGAACCGCGGTCGGAATGCCGGGTCAAACCCTCAGCCGGGCGATGGCGCTGGCATGCCGGT
>MOEB01000232.1 GCA_001939945.1 Aerophototrophica crusticola
CGCCCGGGGCCGAGTGGGCACCGTACTTGGCGGTGTCGGTGGCCAGCTCGTGGACCGCCATGGCGGGCACCACCGCGAACCGGACGCCTACCAGCGCGTCCTCCCCCCGCAGCAGCACGCGCGGCCGGTCGGCCCCGGAGAAGGGCCGGGCGGCGCGCCACGACCTCCCGCAGGCCGGCGCCGGGCCAGCGCCAGCCGGTGGGGACGTCGTGCGCCTCCGCCGGGGCGACCAGCCTTGCCTCGAGGAGGGCCAGGGCGCCGGCGTGGCCGGGCCGGCGACGGCCTGCCTGGCGACGGGCTGGAGGGCCGCCAGCGTGTTCCTCACGCGGCGGCCCAGCCGTTGGCGAGGAGGTCCTGCCGCTCGCGGGCGGCCCTCTCCTCCCGGATGCCGCGCAGCCCCACCACCGCGCCGAAGACGTTCGCGGCCGCGTCCCGCACCGGGCTGGCGGTAAGGGCCATTGGGTCGATGCTGCCGTCCTCGTGGCCGAACACCTCCTCGCCCTGCACGCGGCCGTTGGCTGGGAAGGCCCTGTCGATGGCACAGTCCCCAGGAGGAAACGGCGCCGCCCGCGTCGCGCGGCGGGGCGAACACCGCGTCCGGCCACCGTGCATGCGGGGGGCTGACCTGGGCAGGATCGGCACCCGGGCGGGCCGCGGTGCCGGGTCAGCCCGCCTGGTCTCGTTGCCCGGGGAGACAGGGCGGTGGCCCCCGTCACCCCGGCCCACCCCGCCGGCAGGGGCGGCACCCCGTCGCCGAGGGAGCGC
>MOEB01000233.1 GCA_001939945.1 Aerophototrophica crusticola
GTGCGGCCGCCCACCCTGGCCGTGGCCCTGGCCGCCATCGCCCCCATGCACGCCGAGGCCGGCCTCGAGCCCCCGACCCGCAGCCAGGCGGTGCGCGACGCCATGCTGGGCATCCGCAAGACGCACCGCCACCGGCCCGCGAAGAAGCCGGCGCTCCACGGGCCCGTCCCTGCCACCCCGGCGGCGGGCGGGGCCGCCGCCCCCCGTCCCCGCTTGGGGCCCTGGTCGACGCCATGCCTGACAACCTCGTCGGCTGGCGCGACCGGGCCCTGGTGCTGGTGGGGTGTGCGGGGGCCTTCCGCAGGAGCGAGGTCGCGGGGCTCCTGGAGCGGGCGCCTGACGGCATCCTCGTCCACCTCGCCCGCTCCAAGGGCGACCGCGCCGCGACCGGCACCACCGTGCACGTCCCCGGGAAGCACCAAGCTCTGCCCGGTCACGGCGCTGCGGGCATGGACGGGGAGCTGCTGGTGAGGGGGATCACCGGCGGGGCGGTCTTCCGGGTCGTGGAGCGCTGGGGCAACGTGGGCGACGCGCCCCTGCACCTGGCAGCGTCCCGCCCCTCCCGAAGCGCCACGCCGCCGCCGGCCTGGACCGGGACGCCCTGGCCGGGCACTCCCTGAAGCGCGGCGTCCTCACCGCCGCCGCCATGGCCGGCCCGGGCACCTGGGACCTGCTGCTCATCGGCCGCCACGCCTCGGTGCAGATGACGCGCGAGTACGTGGAGCGGTCCGGGCGGGTCCGGAACCCGGTGGAGGGGCTGGTCTGACACCGGCGGGCGGCGCCCCGGGCACGGGCCTGGCGCCGCCCGCCGCACGGGCGCG
>MOEB01000234.1 GCA_001939945.1 Aerophototrophica crusticola
GCCACCCCGGCCACCACGAACAGCGGGTAGCCCGGCAGGCGCCGGAAGCTGTGCAGCCGCACCACCCCGTCCACCAGGCTGGCGTGGCGGAGGAACCCCGCGTCGGCGGCGCGGGCCGCCTGGGCCACGGGGCTCGCGGAGAGGTCCTTGCCGATGGACGAGGCGTCGAGGACGGACCGGGCGCGCAGCACCCCGTCGAGCCCGATGATGCTGATCACCCCGTCCCGGCCCACGTCCAGGTGGTCGAAGCTGCGGCTGAAGTAGAAGGGGTCCAGCGAGGCCACCACCACCCCGCCGAGGGCCCCGCCCGGCCCGTCGACGCGCCGCGTGAGCTGGACCGACCACTTGCCCGAGGCGCGGCCGAACACCGGCCGGCTGACGAACAGGCCCACGTCCGCCCGCTCCCGGTGCACGCGGAAATGCTCGCGGTCGGACAGGTCGATGCCGGCCGGGGCCCCCTCCACGCTGCTGTAGCGCAGCAGCCCGTCGCCGCCGATGAAGGCGAGCTGCAGCACCGTGTCCGACCGCCCGAGGGCCGCGCGGACGTGGCCGCCGGCCTCGGCGGGGTCGGCCCCGGCCTCCACCCGGTAGGCCAGGAAGCGCAGCGCCTGGTCGGCCCCGGCGATGGTGCGGCGGGTCTGCTCGGCGATGGCCTGGGCTAGGTTCCCGGTGTCGCGCTCGGCCGCGGCCGCGGCGTCCCGCAGGGCCCGGTCGCCCAGCCACAGCGCCGCGGCCCACAGGGCCAGGACGGCGGCCGCCGTCGCCAGCCAGGTGGCGGCCACCGCCCGGCGGGGCATGGCGGGAGGGG
>MOEB01000235.1 GCA_001939945.1 Aerophototrophica crusticola
GGGTCCGCCCCCTGACCAGGGACGCGCACGCTGGCGCCGGACCGGGCCTTAAGCGCCCGTTAACCATGGCGCCGCGAGGATGCCGGCGGCAATGGGCCCCGGCCCCGGGCGCGGTGCCGGCGCTGCACGACGCACATGCGCCACATGACCGACGAAGCCGCCGCCCCCGCCGCCCCCCGCCTCATGCGCCGCCTGCTGCTGGTGGCGCTGCTCTCCCTGCTGCCGGTCGCCCTGCTCGGGCTGCACGACGCCTGGCGGCTGCGCCAGCGCGAGGCCGACGACGCCCGCGCCGGGCTCGGCCGGGCCCTGGAACTGCTGGGCGGCGAGCAGGCCCGGGTCCTGGACGGCGTGCGCGACGTGCTCTCGACCCTGCGGCAGGCGGGCCCCGTGCGCGGCGGCGACCCGGGGGCCTGCCAGGAGCTCATGGGGCGGCTGCGCGCCGAGTACCCGGCGCACCTGGAGGCCTACGCGCTGGACCCGTCCGGGCGGGTGCGCTGCTCCACCGAGGCCCGGGCCGTGGGCCTCGACCTCTCCGACCGCCCCCACGTCCGCGCCGCGCTGGCCGGGGTCCCGTTCACGCTGGGCCACGCCGTGGCCTCGCGCGCCACGGGCCGCCGGGTGCTG
>MOEB01000236.1 GCA_001939945.1 Aerophototrophica crusticola
ACGGCGGCGGGGGCGGCGGGCAGCGGCCCGACCGCGTGTTCGCCGCACCAGGCCAGGAAGCCGCGCCAGGGCCGCGCGTGGGTGGCCCGGGTGGTGTCCGCCTTGGCGGCGCGGCGGTAGCCCTCGGCCCGGACGAGCTGCTCCTCGAGCGCGGGCGTGGCCGGCCGGCCGGCGGCGGGCACCAGGGCAGGGGAAGTCGGCATGGCGTCCGGGCTCGCCCCGTCGTTCCGCGCCCCACGGGTCGCATGCCCGCTGGCGTGCGTAAAGCGCAATTTCCGCACGTGAGAAGGAAGGGCGGCCGGGCGCCCGCCTGCGGCCACCCGGACCGTCTTGCCCCCTTGCCGCAGGGCCGGGCGGGGGAAAGGGCCCACCGGCAACCAAGGGGGCCTGGCGTGGCCGCCGCCGGGCCGCGCGCCGGCACCCGGGCCATGGCAGGCATTGCCACTTCCGTCCCATGCCCCGATGTGGTTGCTTCCCCTTCCACTGGAACGGGCGGGGGGCGACGCCCGCGCCCGCAAGCACGGGAGGATCCCCCATGGTCGGCCCCGAGAGCCGCGTCAGCCAAGCTGCCGGCCTCCCCGCCGCCGGAACCGGGGGCGGGCCGGTGGTGGTGGACGCCGACGGCTGCCACCGCGGCAACCCCGGCACCGGGGCCCGGGGGCCCAAGGCCGAACCGGCGCGGGTGCGGGCGTGACCCGCCTGCTCCTGCGGGCCGAGGCCGCCGTTGCCCTGGCCGCCGCCTGGGTGGTGGTGTTCCTGCTGCCGCCGCGCGCCCTGCGGGCCGTTTGCGGGCGCCT
>MOEB01000024.1 GCA_001939945.1 Aerophototrophica crusticola
ACCCGGGCGGCCGGGGGGGCGGCCCGGGGCGTGGCGCCGGGCGGGCTGCCGGCGGCGGGGCGGGCGATGTCCGGCGGCGCGGTGTTCAGGAGCGTCTGCTCACCACCCTCCCCCCGCTCCACGCCCCGGATGGTGGGGGCAGCCTGGGGGCGCACCTCTTCCTCCCGCAGCATGGGGCTGGAGGGTTTGGCACGGCTGTTGGGGTCGGCCAGGTTGCCCACGGTGGGGGCCTGCTTTTCCGACCGTTCGGCCAGCAGCCTGTCCACGGTGGCCTTGTCCAGCCGGCCGGTGGCCTTCAGCCCGACGGATTTCTGGTAGGCGCTGATGGCGGCGGCGGTGGCGGAGTCGAGCTTGCCGCTGGCCCGGCCCTGGTAGAAACCCTTGTCGTCCAGGATCTGCTGCGCCCACTGGATGGTGGCGCCGTTGGGTTCGGCATCCCGGGCCGGCGCTGGGGCGGAAACCAGGCAGCAGGCGGCGACGGCGAGGGCGGGCAGGATCAGGCGGGCGGACGGCTTGGGCATGGACGGACCTCGGGACACCGGGGGGCGGACAGTCCTGTCATGGACCCGCAACCCTCAAGGCTTTATAAATCGGGCGGTTACCATGCGGATGCCATGACCATTTTTCATCCCGCCCCCCTGAAATCCGAAGACCGGGGCTTCGCTGCAACAGCAGGCCCGACGGGGCCGGAGGCGGCACGCCTGTGGCGGACCCTGGCCGTCGGCGGGCTGGGGTCGTTGCTGCTGATCGGGCTGGACGTAGGCCTGGCCCCCGACGGCCCCGCCCTAGCCGGGTTGCTGGCCGTGCGGGTGCTGGCGGTGCTGGTGGCCCTGGGCGTGGCCCGGCTGGCCCTGTCGCGGGGGCTGGAGTCGGCAGGATTGCCCCTGGCCCTGTGGCAGGGGCTGCTGGTGGCCGGCCATGTGCTGGCCTTCAGCCTGTGGTCGGAGACGCTGCCCGGGCATTTGATGGCCATCCTGCTGTTGATGCTGGTCTATCTGCTGGCACCCAACCGGCCCCCGGTGGCGCTGGCCCTGGGCAGCCTGCTGACGGTCGGCCATTTCGCGATCTATTGGCTTTGCCCCGCGCCCGAGCCATTCCCCCATGCCGGCGTCGTGCTGGCCGTGGCGGCGCTGAACCTGACAGGCTTCATGCTGCTGGCCGCCCGGCAAGGGCGGGAGCCGGCCCCAGCCGCCACCGCGCCCCCGGCGGAACCGGCGCCGGCCGTCCCGGCGACGGTGGAAGCGCCGGCGGTGGCGGGGCCTGACCTGCGCGCCCTGGCCCATGACCTGCGGACGCCGCTGAACGGGCTGTTGGGCTTCGCGCAGCTTCTGGCCGGGACCCCGCTTTCGGCAGAGCAGGCCTCCCACCTGGAACAGATCCGCGTCTCCGCCGAGCGGCTGCGGCGCCTGCTGGACGAGCGCCTGTCACCCGCGGCGACCAAGGCCCCCCCGAAGCGCCCCCTGTCCCTGGCGACCTTCCCGGCGCCGGCCGCGACTCCGGCGCGGCCCCTGTCCGTGCTGGTGGTGGAGGATGACGATGTGAGCCGCCTGCTGGCCCGCACCCTGTTGGAGCGCGACGGCCATCGGGTGACGGAGGCCCTGGACGGGCAACAGGCCGTGGAGAAGGCCGCTGCCGGCGGGTTCGACCTGGTGCTGATGGACATCAGGCTGCCGGTGCTGAGCGGCACGGCCGCCGCCCGCCGCATCCGCGCCCTGCCCGACCCGGTCCGGGCCGCCGTGCCAATCATCGCCGTGACCGGCAATGCCAGCGGTGCCGACCAGGCGAAGCATGGGGACGCCGGGATGGACGGCACCCTGCAGAAGCCGCTGGAACGGGAAAGCCTGCGCGCCGTGCTGGCGGGGGTGGCAGCCAAGTCGCCGTCCCCTGCCCCCGCGGCCCCCGGCCAGCCGGCCGCCCCGGCGGAGCCGGACCCCGGGGTGCTGGACAGCAGCGTGCTGGACGGGCACCGGGAAATCCTGGGACCGGTCCGGGTGGCCCATGTGGTGGACAGCTTCCTGCTGACCGCGCCGGTGACGGTGGCGGCGGTGGAAGCCGCCCTGGCCGCCGGCGACCTGAAGACCCTGGGCCGGGCGGCCCACAAGCTGGGCAGCGGCGCCCTGACGGTGGGCCTGCCCGCCCTGGCGAGGCTGTGCCGGGAAACGGAAGCCAAGGCCGACGGCGGGGAGCGGGAGATCGCCCTGGAGCGGGCTGCTAAGATTGCCCCGGCCTATGCCGCCGGGACCCGGGCGCTGGACCAGTACAAGGCCAAGCTGGGGACCTAAAGCGTGTTTACGCTGACCGTAAACACGCTCTGAACGGCACCCGGCCCGGTTGCCCCGGACCCGACCGTCAGCCCACGTCGGCGCCCAGCCGGTAGCCCAGGCCCTTTTCCGTCAGGATCAGGTTTGTCTGGCCGCTCTCATCCGCCATCTTCTTGCGCAGGCGGCTGACCAGCACGTCGATGGTGCGGTCGTTGGGGTTCCGGTCCGTGCCGCTGACCGCGTCGATCAGCTGGTCGCGGGTCACCACCCGGCCGCCGGAGCGGACCAGCAGGGCCAACAGCTCGAACTCCCCCCGGGTCACCCGGACCTCCCGCCCCTGCGGGTCGATCAGGCGTCGGCGGGCCAGATCCATGGTCCAGCCGCCGAAGCGGCGCACCATGCCCTCCGCCAGCCGCATCTTGCTGGGGTGGGTCCGGCGCAGCAGGTTGCGGGCGCGGGCCAGCAGTTCCCGCGGGTTGGGCGGCTTGGTCACGTAATCGTCGCCGCCCGTCTCCAGCCCGAAGACGCGGTCATCCTCGTTGGCGCGGTTGGTGACGATGATGATGCCGACGTTGGAGATGTCCCGGATGCTGCGGGCCAGGGTGAAGCCGTCCTCATCCGGAAGCTCGATGTCCAGCAGCACCAGGTCGGGTGGCTGGCGAAGCAGAGCGTCACGGGTCTGCCGACCGTTCTCCGCTTCCACCACGATGAAACCGGCCTGGTGGAAGTATCCGGCAAGGAGGGCCCTGGTCGCCGGCTCATCCTCGACGATGAGAACCAGGGGGGCGTCCGCAATTTCCGCCATCAAGCACCGGACCATATTCGTTGCTGCCGACCCCGGGGGGCCCGGCGCCCCGCCGTGAATGGGAGGGACTTCACTTATTAAGTAAACCATATCATGGCACGCAAAAAACCCTTTTCGCGTGTGCTTGGAAGTGGGATGGGCACCCCGGTCGCCCATCCCGCCCCCAATCCTTTCGGGTCAGCCGCCCAGTTCGAGCAGGGAAGCATTCCCACCGAACGCCGTGGTGTTGATGGTCAGGGTCTTCTCGGTAGCAAAACGAAGCAGGTAGTGCGGGCCGCCCGCCTTTGGACCGGTTCCGGAAAGACCCTGGCCGCCGAACGGCTGCACGCCCACCACGGCGCCGACCATGTTGCGGTTGACATAGGTATTCCCCACCCCCAGCCGGTGGAACAGCTCGATGGAGCGGCTTTCCAAGCGGGTATGCACGCCGAAGGTCAGGCCATAGCCGGTGGCCGCCAGGTCCGACACCACCTTGTCCAGGGCGTTGGCCTTGAAGCGGATGATGTGCAGGACGGGGCCGAACACCTCCCGCGGCAGTTGGGACAGGCTGGCGACCTCATACAGGCGGGGGCCGAAGAAGGTACCGTCATTCAGGTGTTCCGGCACCGGAACGGCCTTGATGAGCTTGGCTTCCCGGTCCATGCGGGCGGCGTGGTCGCGCAGGATGGTCCGCGCCCCCTCGTCGATCACCGGGCCCACGTCGGTGCTGGCGTCCATGGGGTCGCCCAGGCGCAGCAGGTCCATGGCGCCGGCCAGCATGTGGGCCAGCCTGTCCGCCACCTCCTCCTGCGCGAACAGCACCCGCATGGCGGAGCAACGCTGCCCGGCGGAGAGGAAGGCGGAGGTGACGCAGTCATCCACCACCTGTTCCAGAAGGGCCGTCGAATCGACGATCATGCCGTTCTGGCCGCCCGTCTCCGCCACCAGCGGCACGATGGCGCCGTCCCGGTTGGCCAGCGTGCGGTTGATGGCGCGGCCCGTCTCCGTGCTGCCGGTAAAGCAGACGCCGGAAACGCGCAGGTCGCGGGTCAGGGCGGCCCCCACCACTTCCCCGTCGCCGGGCAGCAGGGCCAGCACGTCCGCCGGCACGCCGGCCCGGTGCAGCAGGCGCACCGCCTCTGCCGCCACCAGGGGGGTCTGCTCCGCCGGCTTGGCCACCACGGCGTTGCCCGCCGCCAGCGCGGCCACCACCTGGCCGATGAAGATGGCCAGCGGGAAGTTCCAGGGGCTGATGCAGGCGAAGACGCCGCGGCCGGTCAGGTACAGCTCGTTGCTCTCCCCCGTAGGACCCGGCAGGCGCACCGGAGCGGCGAACTGTTCCCGCGCCCGGGCGGCGTAGTAGCGGCAGAAATCCACCGCTTCCCGGATTTCCGCCGCCGCGTCGGGCAGGGTCTTGCCCGCCTCACGGACCAGCAGGGCGAACAGGGCCTGGTGGTTCTCCTCCATCAGCGCGGCGGCCCGGTCCAGGCAGGCGGCGCGCTCCGCGGCCGGGGTCCGGTCCCAGGCGGGTTGGGCGGCCACGGCGCGGGACAGGGCCTCCTCCACCGCCTCTGACGTGGCCAGGGTGACGGTGCCCACCTTGCGCTTGCGGTCGGCGGGGTCGGTCACAGGGTTGGCGGGGCCCGGCAGTTCCTTGCCACCGACGATAGGACCCGCGGTCCAGGGGCGGGAGAGCGCCTTGGCCATGCCGGCCTGCAAGTCGGCCAGCTTGTCCGGCGCGCTCAGGTCATAGCCCTTGCTGTTCGACCGCTCCTCCCCATACAGCCCCTCCGGCAGGGGGATGCGGGGGTGGCGCAGGGTGCCCTGTTCCTCCAGCGTGCGGGCCGGGTCGGCCACCACCTCCGCCACCGGCACGTCCGGGTCCATGTAGGCGTTGACGAAGTTGCTGTTGGCCCCGTTCTCCAGCAGGCGCCGGACCAGGTAGGGCAGCAAATCCTCATGCGTGCCCACGGGGGCATAGACGCGGACCCGCGGCATGGACGGCAGCACGTCCCGCGCGGCGGCGAACAGCAGCTCCCCCATCCCGTGCAGGCGCTGGAATTCCAGGTCCCGGTTGTCGCCCGCCAAGTGCAGGATGGCGGCGATGGTATAGGCGTTGTGGGTGGCGAACTGCGGGTAGATGGCGTCGCGGTGGCCCAGCATCTTGCGGGCGCAGACCAGGTAGGACAGGTCCGTGGCCGCCTTGCGGGTGAAGACAGGGTAGTCGGCATGGCCGGCGGCCTGGGACCACTTCACCTCGCTGTCCCAATAGGCGCCCTTCACCAGCCGCACCATCAGCCGGCGGCCGGCCGAGCGGGCCAGCGCTGCCAGCCAGTCCACCAAGTGCACGGTGCGCTTCTGGTAGGCCTGGATGGCCAGGCCCAACCCGTTCCAGCCTTTCAGGTCCGGGTCATGGGCGAGCGCCGCGATGACGTCGAGGGAGAGGTCGAGGCGGTCCGCCTCCTCCGCGTCGATGGTCAGGTTGATGTCCCAGCGCTTGGCCTGGAGGCACAGCTCCTTCACCGGCGGCACCAGCTCCGCCATCACCGAGGCATGCTGCGCCTGGACATAGCGCGGGTGCAGGGCGCTGAGCTTGATGGAGACGCCGGGGGCGGCCGTCGGGCCCTTGCCACCGGCCTCCGCCCCCACCTTGTCCACGGCGTTCTTGTAGGCTTCCAGGTAGCGCTTCGCCTGTTCCCAGGTGCGGGCCCCCTCCCCCAGCATGTCGTAGCTGTGCAGGGTGCCGGCGGGCTTGGCCTTGCGGGCCTCCGCCAGGGCCTCCGTGATGGTCTTGCCCATGACGAAATGGTCGCCCATCACCTTCATGGCCTGGCCCATGGCGGCGCGGATCACCGTCTCCCCCGACCGGGCGACCATGCGCTTCAGGAAGCCCTTGGCGTCCTTCTCCCCCGTCTCCAGGCCGGTGACCTTGCCGGTCAGCATCAGGCCCCAGGCGGCGGCGTTGACGAACACGCTGTCGCTGCGGCCCAGGTGGCTGTCCCATTGCCCTTGCGCGATCTTCTCCGCGATCAGCCGGTCCGCCGTCTCCGGGTCGGCGATGCGCAGCAGGCACTCCGCGATGCACATCAGCGCGATGCCTTCCTGGTTGGACAGGCCGAATTCCTGAAGGAAGGCGTCCAACGGGCCCAGCTCCTTGCGCCGGCCGCGGGCGGCGTTCACCACCGCCACCGCCCGGTCATGGATGGCCTGCCGCTCCCCGCCGGAAAGGCCGTGGCCCCGCAGCAGGGCGGTGACGGCCTGCTCCTCCCGCTGGTGCTTGGTGGCGCGGAGCGTGGCACGCAGGGACGCAAGGTCTTGGGCCGGCGGGAGGTCGACCGTGGCAAGCGACATGGGATACCCCAGGGCAGCAGGTGGAATTGGCCGGAGTATGGCAAAGACACTGGCGGATTTCTCGCCATTCTCCGCGGTTTTGCAGTACGTTCTCCTATCAGAAAGCCAGATCGGCGGAGGAAATCCGGTGACCGGGGGCAATGGCCACAAACCTGACAAGGTTGACCTGAACATCCTGCGCATCCTTCAGGAGGATGGGCGCATCGCCAATGTGGAGCTGGCCCGCCGGGTCAACCTGTCCCCCACCCCCTGCCTGGAGCGGGTCCGGCGGCTGGAACGGGAAGGCTATGTGCGCCAGTACGTGGCCCTGCTGGACCCGGAAAAGCTGGACCGGGCGCTGATGGCCTTCATCGAGGTGCGGCTGGACCGGACGACGCCGGACGTGTTCCAGATTTTTGCCGACGCGGTGGCAGGGCTGGACGAAATCCAGGAATGCCACATGGTGGCGGGCGGGTTCGACTATTTGATCAAGGTGCGGGTCGCCGACATGGCCGCCTACCGCGCCTTCCTGGGGGACAAGCTGTCCAGCATCCAGGGCGTCGCCCAGACCCATACCTACATGGTGATGGAAGAGGTGAAGAGCACCCATGTGGTGCCGGTACCGAGGGCGTGACCGCTACTGCCCCGGCACGCCCCCTTCCGGCCGCGGCATCGGCAGGTTCACCTGCGCCAGCAGGGCGGCATAGCTGCCGTCGGCCAGCAGGCTGTTGAAGGCGGCGCGCAGGCGCAGGAGGTGCGGTTCCGGCACGGAGAGGGAGCAGGCCAGCCAGGCCGGGATCGGCGCGAACGCCTTGGTGACCCGGACGGGCGGGACCAGCCCCTTCACCTCGGCCTGGCGGACGACGGACAGTTCCTCCAGCCACCACTGGACCCGGCCGGTGGACAGCATGCGGCCGGCATGGTCGCGGACCCGCATGGGCTCTACCATCCAGCCTTCCTGCCGGGCCATGGCCTCGTAATGGGAGCCGGCGAAGACCAGGACAGGCTCACCCGGGCCGGGCAGGTCGGGCCCATCGCCCAGCCGGACAAGCACCGTCTGGCCATAGGACATTTCCGCCACCCAATGGCGGGCGGCTTCCCGGGCCGGGCTGCGGACATGGAAGAAGGAGCAGAGGGGCGTGCTGCCTTCCTCGAACAGGCGGGCGCGGCGGGTGCCGGGGATCGGTTCCGCCCGGAACTGGGCCGCGTCGGCGCCCAGCCGGTCCAGCAGCATGCGGGCCAGCTCCAGCCCCAGGCCCTGGCCTTCCGGCGCCGCCTCATAGGCGAGGACCACGGGATCGGCCGATACGGCCCGGAGGGTCCAGGCCGATACGCGGGCGGACGGCACCGACATCAGGAAGGCAAGAAGGAGGACGAGGCCCGCGCGCAGCATCATCGGGACAGGCTAGACCTACCCCTTTCGGCTGTCAAAGGACAGTCATCGAAGAATCCACGTACTTTCGCACGCCTTCACCCGCTGTGACACCGGAGGCCATGCAGCCCTGCAGCAGGTACCCGCCGGTGGGCGCTTCCCAATCCAGCATCTCCCCACAGGCGAAGACGCCTGGCAGCTTCGTCAGCATCAGTCCCTCGTCCAGCTCCCCCAGCCGGATGCCGCCGGCGCTGGAGATGGCGCGGTCCAGGCCACGCACGCCGGTGAGGGGGATGGGCAACGCCTTGACCAGGGCGGCCACCGTGGCAGGGCGGGACAGGTCCTGGCCGTCGGCGAATTCCCGCAGCAGGGGCCCGGCGGGTGGGGCCAGGGACAGGCCCTTGCGCAGCCGGTTGGCCAGGCTGTCGGAGGGGGAGGAGCGGGCAAGCTTGTTCTGCACCTGGGCCAGGGTCAGGTCCGGCTTCAGGTCCAGGCTCACCACCGCTTGGCCCTCCCGCTCGATGGCGTCGCGGATGGGGGCAGACAGGGCGTAGAGGGGACCGCCCTCCAGCCCCGCCCTTGTCACCACCAGTTCCCCCGGCACGGTGCGGCCGGCGAAGGTGAGGGTGATGCGCTTCAGCGGCTCCCCTTCCGCCTTTTCCAGGAAGCCGGGGCTCCAGGCCAGGTCGAAACCGCTGTTGGACGGGCGGAAGGGCGCGATCCCCACGCCGGACCGGGCCAGCAGGGGCGCCCAGGAGCCATCGGACCCGAGGCGCGGCCAGCTCGCCCCGCCCAGGGCCAGGACCGTGGCGGCGGGGCGGATTTCCTTCGGCCCCTCGGGCGACTCCAGCCGCAGGGTGCCATCCGGCCCGAAGCCCAGCCAGCGGTGGCGCAGGTGGAATCGCACCCCCTGCCCCGCCAGCCGGTTCAGCCAGGCGCGCAGCAGGACGGAAGCCTTGAAGGTCTTGGGGAACACCCGGCCGGACGAGCCGACGAAGGTGGGAACGCCCAGCCCCTCGCACCAGGCCCGCAGGTCCGCGGGGGTGAAGCGCCGCAACAGCCTCTCAAACAGGGGCCGTGCCTCGCCATAGCGGGACAGGAAGCGGTCAAGCGGTTCGGAATGGGTGATGTTCAGGCCGCCGCGGCCGGCCATCAGGAACTTGCGGCCCACCGACGGCATGGAGTCATAGACGTCCACCGCCAGCCCGGCTGCGGCCATCACCTCTGCCGCCATCAGCCCGGCCGGCCCGCCGCCGATGACGGCGACGTTCTTGCGCTTGTCGTCCATCTGAAATGCCAACGCCCGCCAACCCGAGACCCGGAGGCATCAGGTAGGCGGGCGCGGAGCCGCTGTAAAGCAGGATGTCGGCGGCCAGGAACTGGACGCCGACAAGGCCGGCGACTGAGGGCCCGGGCCGAAGCCCGGGCATGCGCGTCAGGCGCTGGTGATGGCGCGCTCGACCAGCTGGCCCAGGTGCTGGGTGCGCTTGGTCAGGCTCTGCAACACGTTGGAGATCTCCGCCGTGGCGGCGGCGGTCTGGCCGGACAGGTTCTTCACCTCACCCGCCACGACGGCGAAGCCCTTGCCCGCCTCACCGGCGCGGGCGGCCTCGATGGTGGCGTTCAGGGCCAGCAGGTTGGTCTGCTTGGCGATGGCGTCGATCTGCTGGGCGACGGTGCCCACCTTCTCGATCTCGGTGCGCAGGCCTTCCAGCTCACGGCTGATCTCCTGCAGGGAGGAGGCGAGGTCGCTCTTGCTCACGCTCGCGATATTGGGATCGTTGCCGTACTTCATCGCCGAACACCTGCGTCCGTTGGGGTGGTCTGGAGTCAATTGGGCGCCGCACCCGACCGGCGCGGCGCCCAACGTCTTACCACAAAGTCGTTGCCTTCTTTGTGATGATTTTCACCCAAGCCTAACCGAACGGGCTAAGCGGTCGCACCCCAACCCGGTGGCGGCAGCCATCGGTGGCCGGCGACCGCCGGCCCGCGCACACGTGTGCGCGCAAGCCAAGCCCGCGGAGCGGGCGCCCGGCGATTGAGGGAACGCGAATTAGAAGCTCAGCTCCTTCGCCCGCACCACGCTCGGCAGGCCGCGGATGGTGCCCAGAAGGCCCTCGCCCATGGCCTGGTCCACGGACACAAGCGCGATGGCGTTGGCGCCAGGGGCGGTGCGGCCCAGGTGGAAGGTGGCGATGTTCACGCCCGCGTCGCCCAGGGTGGTGCCCAGCTTGCCGATGAAGCCCGGCTTGTCCTCGTTGCGGATGAACAGCATGTTCGGGGTGACTTCCGCCTCGATGGGGACCTCCTCGATCTCCACCAGGCGCGGCTTGTCGCCGCCGAACAGGGTGCCGGCCACGGACCGGGTGCGCTGCTCCGTCTGGACGATGACCCGGACCAGGGTCTGGTAGTCGCCCGCCAGCTCCCGCTTGGTCTCGCTCACCTTGATGTCCCGCTCTTTGCAGATGACGGGGGCGTTGACCATGTTCACCGACTCCATCAGGGGCGACAGCAGCCCCTTCAGCACGATGGCGGTCAGCGGGCGGGTGTTCAGCTCCGCCGCCTGGCCCTCATACTCGATGGTGACGGCCTTGATGCCCGTCTCGGTGATCTGGCCGGCGAAGCTGCCCAGCTGCTCGGCCAGCTTCATGTAGGGGCGCAGCTTCGGCGCGTCCTCCGCGCTGACGGACGGCATGTTCAGCGCGTTCACCACGGCGCCGGTCATCAGGTAGTCGGACATCTGCTCCGCCACCTGCAGGGCCACGTTCTCCTGCGCCTCGGTGGTGGAAGCACCCAGGTGGGGCGTGCAGATCACCTTCTCGTTGCCGAACAGCGGGTGCTCCTTGGCGGGCTCCACCGCGAACACGTCCAGCGCCGCGCCCGCCACGTGGCCGGCGTCCAGGGCGGCCTTCAGCGCCTCCTCCACGATCAGGCCGCCGCGGGCGCAGTTGATGATGCGCACGCCGGGCTTGGTCTTGGCCAGGGCCTTGGCGTCCAGGATGTTCTTGGTCTGCTCGGTCAGGGGCGTGTGCAGGGTGATGAAGTCGGCCCGGCGCAGCAGGTCCTCCAGCTCCACCTTCTCCACGCCCAGCTCCTGCGCCCGCTCCGGCGACAGGAAGGGGTCGAAGGCGACCACCTTCATCTTCAGCCCCACGGCCCGGTCGGCCACGATGCCGCCGATGTTGCCGCAGCCGATGACGCCCAGCACCTTGCCGTACAGCTCCACGCCCATGAAGCGGTTCTTCTCCCACTTGCCGGCGTGGGTGGAGGCGTTGGCGGCCGGGATTTCCCGGGCCAGCGCGAACATCATGGCGATGGCATGCTCCGCCGTGGTGATGGAGTTGCCGAAGGGCGTGTTCATCACCACCACGCCGCGGGCCGTGGCGGCGGGCACGTCCACGTTGTCGACGCCGATGCCGGCGCGGCCGACCACCTTCAGGTTGGTGGCGGCGGACAGGATGTCCTTGGTCACCTTGGTGGCGGAGCGGATGGCGAGGCCGTCATACTCACCGATGATGGCCTTCAGCTCGTCCGGCTTCAGGCCGGTCTTGACGTCCACCTCGAGGCCACGCTCGCGGAAGATCTCAACGGCGCGGGGGGACAGGCTGTCGGAAATGAGGACCTTGGGCATGGGACGGGTTCCTTGGGTCTGAGGCGGGGTTTCCCCCCTCACCCCGACCCTCTCCCCGGTGGGGAGAGGGGGAAATCGCGGTGGGGCCGACAAGCCCCCTCTCCCCGACGGGGAGAGGGAGGGGCCCGCGCAGCGGGAGGGTGAGGGGGTCCCCGGCGATCGGGTCAGGTCAGCGGATGCAAAAGGCTCAAGCCGGCTTCACCTGGGCGAAGGCCCAGTCCAGCCAGGGCAGCAAGGCCTGGATGTCGGCGTTCTCCACGGTGGCGCCGCCCCAGATGCGGATGCCCGGGGGCGCGTCGCGGTAAGAGGCGGCGTCCAGCGCGACCCCTTCCTTCTCCAGCAGGCCGGTCAGCTTCTTCGCCACCTCGGCCTGCGCCTCGGCCGGGAGGGCGGTGACCGCCGGGTCCACGATCTTCAGGCAGATGGAGGTGCAGGAGCGGGTGGCCGGGTCCACCGGCAGGAAGTCAACCCAATCCGTCTTCGCCACCCAGTCGGCCACGGCCTTCAGGTTGGACTCGGAGCGGGCGACCAGCCCCTCCAGCCCGCCCACCGACTTGGCCCAGGTCAGGCCGTCGATGGCGTCTTCCACCGCGATCATGGAGGGGGTGTTGATCGTCTCCCCCTTGAAGATGCCCTCGACGACCTTGCCGTCCTTGGTCATGCGGAAGATCTTCGGCAGCGGCCAAGCGGGCTTGTAGCTCTCCAGCCGGGCGACGGCGCGGGGGCTCAGCACCAGCATGCCGTGGGCCGCCTCCCCGCCCAGCACCTTCTGCCAGGACCAGGTGACCACGTCGAGCTTCTGCCAGGGCAGGTCCATGGCGAAGGTGGCGGAGGTGGCGTCGCAGATGGTCAGCCCCTCGCGGTCGTCAGCGATCCAGTCGCCGTTGGGCACCCGCACGCCCGAGGTGGTCCCGTTCCAGGTGAAGACCACGTCGCGGCTGAAATCGACCTGGGCCAGGTCGGGCAGCGCGCCATAGCCGGCGGTCAGGCTGCGCACGTCCTGCAGCTTCAACTGCTTCACCACGTCGGTGACCCAGTCCTTGCCGAAGCTTTCCCAGGCCAGCATGTCCACGCCGCGGGCCCCCAGCAGGGACCACAGGGCCATCTCTACGGCGCCGGTGTCGGAGGCGGGCACGATGCCGACGCGGTAGTCCGCGGGGATGCCCAGGATTTCCTTGGAGAGGGAGATCACCTGCTCCAGCTTGGCCTTGCCGGGCTTGGAGCGGTGGGAGCGGCCGACCAGGGCGCCCTTGAGCGCCTCGATGGTCCAGCCCGGGCGCTTGGCGCAGGGGCCGGACGAGAATTGCGGATTCGCGGGGCGAACCGCGGGCTTCGGCGGAGCCAGCATATGGCTATTCCTTCCAGAATAGTAGCGCCCCGTTGGGGGGGCGTGACCCGCCGCCGACCGTATGGAAAGTTGTGTTGGGCGTCAATCGCCAGAAGCCCTACCCCAGACAGATTTCTGCCATGCGCGGGCTGGGTGCGACACTTTATTACGATGCAGCCACCCTCACGCCGCCGTCGGGATCAGGGACCGTTCCACCAGCCCCGATTCCATCATGGCGTTGCACAGCTTGAAGTAGGCGTCGCGGCGTTCGCCGGCGCCGGGGAAGCGTTCCAGGTAGTTCAGGATGAATTCCGGCCGCTTCAGCGCCTGGGTGAGTTGGTCGGAGGCGAGCTGGCGGGCCCGCCCCTCCGGCAGGCCGGAGCAGAGGCGGACGATGGCGATGATCCGGTCCGTGTAGGGGATGGACTGGTTGGCCAGGATTTCCGTCCGGATGGACTCGAAGATGGCGGCGTCCAGGATCTCCACCATCTCCCGCCGGTGCGCCGTGGGCATGCCGGATTGGGCGATGCGGCGGGCGAGGCCGGTCAGCGTCTTGATGGCTTCCATCCGGCTTCCCTGCTCCCGGATGATGTCCTCCGGCACGATGAAGCTGCGCAGGTAGGGGGCGATCTTGGCCTTCGGCGGCTCACCCGGCGCCTCTTCCGCCAGGGACAGGACGATCTCCGCCTTGGTCACCACGCTGCGGGTGCCGGCGATCAGCTCCGCCATGGACTCGGGCTGGATCAGCCGGTCGGCGCGGGAAGCGAGCGCCTCCAAGACCTCCTCGTCCCGGGCCAGGCCGGGGGCGTTGGCGCGAAGGTAATGCAGCACCTCCACCGTCGCCTTCATCTCATCCCGCAGGCCGCGGTCGCTGCGCAGCGGCAGGCGGGCATGCAGGTGGCGCAGCAGGCCCTGGCGCAGCTCCGCCAGGGAACGGGGCAGCACACCCCGGGACAGCAGGGTGGACAGGGCCTTGATGCCGCCCGGGTGCTCCGTGGCGCTGCCGGGCTTGGCCAGGTTGCCGACATAGAGGTCGATGGCCTTCAGCACCAGGTCCATGCGGGTCTTCTCCTCCCCCGCCAGCTCCTTCAGGGCGAGGGGGGAGGCCAGGATCTCGGCCCCGATGCTGTCCAGCACCCGCATCTCCCGCACCGTCAGGTCGGGGGCCCAGAGGCGGAACAGCCGGTCCAGCTTCTCCGTCCAGGTCTTGGCGTCGGCCAAGTGGTGGGCCACGGCCCGGCAGAGCTTCAGCCCCACCTCGGGCCCGTTGCCGAGGGTCTTGGACAGGGCCAGCAGCCCGTCTGCCGGGATGGGCGGCGGGGGGTTGTTGCGGGAGGCCTGGAGCAGCTTGGTGACGCCGGCCTCGATCACCGCCATCAGTTCCTTCATGCGGGCGACGGCGGTCTGCTTGGTGCCGCGCACCTGCACGCTGGCGATGCGCTGGAGCGCGCCCTGGAGGGTGGTGCCGGCATTGTCCAGGGCCTTTGCATGCACCTCGTAGGTCAACACCTCCAGCGGGGTCAGGCGGCGCTCGTCCAGGTACTTGGCCAGGAAGGCGCGCATCACTTGGCGCTGCACGTCGCCCAGCAGATCCTCCGGCTTGTCGCACCAGGAGGCGTCGCGGCCCGGGTTGGCGCGGGCCAGGGGGTCCGTTTCCTGCACGCCGGAGCGCAGGCGCTTCACCATGGTGACGGTGGTGGAGAAGCCGTGGTCCCGGTAATCCATCCGCCGGACGAGCCGGATGCCGTCCACCTCGTTCCGCTGCACCAGCAGGGCGGCGGAAGGCTCAAGCTGCCGCAGGTCAGGGCTGTCCTTCACCAGCAGCCACGTGTCGCCGTGGAAGCTGTGAAGCTCATAGACCGTCTCGACGGTGCCGATCAGCGATTTGCCGTCCACGTCCCCGACCCAAGCTCCTGGACCCCGGCACGACCGGTCCGCGCATCGGCGGAATCGGGCGCGGGAAAGCGGCCGCTATCTTGCTGAAATCTCCTTTCGGGGTAAACCCAGTAATATTGCACGCGTGGGTTAATGTTCGGACAGAAAGCATCCCGACGGTCAGGCGACGGGGCCCGCCCGCACCATGGCCCGCGACGGGTCCGCCAGCGGGCCGAAGCCGAACGGGTGCACAAGCCATCGACCGCGCCCCAAACACCCATCCTGACAAACAGGCCTGTGTGTAGGGTCAAGCATAAAGGCTTGTGACGGCTCCATGGGGTTGCCATGTTGGCCGAAATGAACCTTAACGCGGGAATGAGCCAAGCATGGATATCTCAAGAAACGCACTATGGCGCAAAACAACCGACATTAAACGGCAGCACGCCGTCTTCGAACTCGTCCATGACAGCGCAATTCTTCTCGACATGGGCTTGTCTGACAATAATGTGATAGAAATTTGTTTTCATGGTGGAATTTGTTCAGCAACTATTGATTTGGAAGATCTCCTCTCCCTAATTGAGAACGGTAAGAAGCTGATTGATTCTGACCGTTGACAACAGCGTTACAGTTGGGAGAGACGCAAATGGTTTCGGTGGCTTCGGGCAGTGAAAGCTGAGCACTTGGCGTGTCGGCCGGAAGCCTGCCATGGAGCGGCTTAAATACGGGGACCCGGCCGGACCATGACCCGCGACGGGTCCGCGAGCGGGCCGAAGCCGAACTGGCGGTACAGGCCGTGGGCATCCGCCGTGAACAGCATCCAGCGCCGCAGGTCCTGCAACTCCGGGTCGGACAAGGCAAAGCCCACCAGGAACTTGCCCAAGCCCCGGCCCCGCCAGGCATCGTCCACCCAGACATCGGCCAGGTAGGCGAAGGTGGCCCGGTCGGTGATGACGCGGCAGTAGCCGGCCTGCACGCCATCGGGGGCGTAGAGGCCGATGGGCAAGGCGTGGCGGGCGGCCCGCTCCACCCGCTCCCGCGCGATGCCCGGCGACCAGTAGCTGCCGCTGAGCCATGCGTGGATGCGGGCGAAGTCCAGCCGGTCCCGGTCGGTGGAGGCGAGAAAGCCGTCGGCGCGGCGTTCCTCGCGGATCGTCTCTAACATCCCTTCCCTCACCGGCTCACCGCCATGTGGACGGCCAGCCCGGCCAGGACGGAGCCCATGACCATGCGCTGCACCTTGGCCCAGAAAGGCCGGCCGGTGAGGAAACGCGCCACCTCCCCCGCCACCAGCACGTAGCAGGCATTGACCGACAGGCTGATGGTCATCTGCACCGCGCCCAGCAGCAGGCCCTGGGCCAGGACGGAACCGCGGCCGGGGTCGATGAACTGGGGCAGCAGGGAAAGGTAGAGCAGCGCCGCCTTGGGGTTCAGCAGGTTGGTCAGCAGCCCCATGGTGAACAGGCGCCGCGGGCTGTCCGGGGCCAGGTCCCGCACCTGGAAGGGGGATTGCCCGCCGGGTCTCAAGGCATTCCAGGCCAGCCAGCCCAAATAGGCGGCCCCCGCCCAGCGGATCATCTCGAACGCCACGGGATAGGTCGCCAGCATGGCCGTCAACCCGCCCACCGTCAGCAGCAGGAAGACGCAGAACCCCACCCCGACGCCAGCCAGGGACACGAGCCCGGCCGCCCGCCCCTGGCAGGCGGAGCGGGAGACCAGGTAGGCCATGTTGGGCCCCGGCGTCAGCACCATGCCCAGGCACAGGGCCGCGAAGCCGGCCAGGACCGGCAAGGGGACCAGGTCAGACATGGATGCTGCCTTCCAGGTACAGCACGCCCCGGCCGCCGATCTTCACCCGGTCGCCCTCCAGCGCGCAGTGCAGCCGCCCGGACCGGGCGGAAACCTGCCGCGCCTCCAGCCGGGTCTTGCCCAGCTTCTCCGCCCAATAGGGGATCAGGGTGCAGTGGGCGGAGCCGGTGACCGGGTCCTCCGGGATGCCTTCCTTCGGCGCGAAGAAGCGGGAGACGAAATCCACGTCCCCGTCCGGCCCGCCGCCGGGGGCGGTGACGATGACCATGCGGTCCACACCGGCCAGGTCGAAGAAATTGGGCGCCAGGGCCCGGACCTGGTCCGCCGTCTCATAGACGACGAAGTAGTCGCGGGAGGCCAGCACCGCCTGCGGGGCCGGGCCGCCCAGGGCGGGGACCAGGGAAGCGGGCACCTCCACCGGCTGCGGCGGGCGGCTGGGGAAGTCGAGGGTGAAGACGTCGCCGTCCCGCGTCACGCCCAGCTCCCCCGCCTTCACGGTGCGGAAGCGCATCCGTTCCAGCCCGGGGTGCAGGATGGTGGACAGGACGAAGGCGGAGGCCAGGGTCGCGTGGCCGCAAAGGTCCACCTCCACCTCCGGCGTGAACCAACGCAGGCCCCACAGCCCATCGCCCTCCGGCACCAGGAAGGCAGTCTCCGACAAATTGTTCTCCAGGGCGATGGCCTGCATCAGCCCGTCGGGCAGCCAGGAGTCCAGCGGCACCACCGCTGCCGGGTTGCCGGTGAAGGGACGCTCGGCGAAGGCGTCCACCTGGTACAGGGGAAGGCGGGGCATGTCTGTCTCCAGTCGGTCAGGGGCGGTCGAGCATCGCGAGCAGCCGGGCCTTCACCCCCGCCCACTCCCGGTCGGTGATCGAGAAATAGACGCTGTGCCGCAGGGTGCCGTCGGCGCGGACCATGTGGTTGCGGAAGGTCCCCTCCTCCACCGCGCCGATCCGGGCCAGGGCGGCGCGGGACTTGGCGTTCATGTGGTCGGTCTTGAACTCCACCCGGGTGCAGCCCCAGCCCTCGAAGGCGTGGGCAAGCATCAGGAACTTGGCTTCCGTGTTCAGGGGCGTGCGCTGGAAGCGGGGGGCGAGCCAGGTCCAGCCGATCTCCGCCCGCCAGTTGGCCCTGTCGATGGCCCCGAAACGGGTGGAGCCGGCGATGGCGGCGGTGGCCACATCGACGGTGACGAAGGGCAAGGCCTTGCCCTGCTGCTGCTCCGCCAGGGCCAGGGCAACCCAGGCCTCCATGCCCGCCCGGTCCCGCACCGGGGCGGGGTACCAGCGGAAGACGTCCGTATCCGCGCTGATCTCCGCCAGCGTCGCCGCATGCTCCGCCCGCAGGGGCTCCAACCGCACATGCCGCCCGGTCAAGGTAAGGGGTGCCGTGTCGATGCGGTTGTGGGGATGAAGGGGGACATCCTGGGGGATCATGGGAGCCCTGCCTGAAATTGTACTGGTACAATTACCGCTGCACGTATGCTCACCGCTGTTTGTGGCGTTGTGCTGCGGGTACAATCCGGCTACACTGGGCCCCATATCCGGTCAAACGGAACATTGTCCCCATGACAAGCATCCCCATCGCTCCCTGGAAACCGGATCTGTCAGGTCGGCCCGGCCCCTTGTACCGGGCCATCGCCACGGCCCTGCATGATGACATCCGCAACGGCACCCTGCCGCCCGGCACCCGCCTGCCCACCCACCGGGACCTGGCCTGGACCCTGAAGGTCACGGTCGGCACCGTCACCCGCGCCTACCAGGAGGCGGAGCGGCAAGGCCTGATCGGGGGGGAGGTGGGGCGCGGCACCTTCGTGCGCGACCCGCGGCGGATCAATGAGGGGGCGGTGGAGACGCTACCCGGCGGGATCATCGACCTGTCCGTCAACGCCACCGCCCTGTGGCCAGACGCCGACAGCCTGCGGGATGCGGTGCAGGCGGTGGCCGGGCGGGGAGACCTGTTGTCCCTGATGGGCTACCAGCCGCCGCAAGGGCCGCAGCGGCTGCGCGCCGCCATCGCCGCCTGGGCGGAGGCGACGTCCGGCCTGTCGGTGCCGGAGGACCAGGTGCTGCTGACCACCGGCGGCCAGGGCGCCATGCACGCCGCCCTGTCGGCCACCACCCGGCCAGGGGACGTGCTGCTGGTGGAGCAGGTGACCTATCCCGGGATCAAGACCCTGGCCCTGCAACTGGGCCTGCGGCTGGTGCCGGTGGCCATGGACGGGGACGGCATCCTGCCCGACGCGCTGGAACAGGCGGCCCGCGGCCACGGCGCCCATGCCCTGTATTGCATGCCCACCCTGCAGAACCCCACCACCGCCACCATGCCCCGGGCAAGGCGGGAGGCCATTGCCGCCGTTGCCCGGCGGCTGGGGCTGGTCATCGTGGAGGATGACGTCTACGGCTTCCTGGCCCGCACGCGGGAGCCGACCCTGGCGGAACTGGCGCCGGAGGTGACCATCCATATCGGCAGCGTGTCGAAAAGCCTGTTCCCCGGCCTGCGCACCGGCTACGTCATCGCCCCCCGCCCCCTGCTGGACCGGCTGGCCGCCGTGACCCGCGCCACCATCCTGACCCCCGCCCATTTGGGTGCCGTGGTGACGGCGGAACTGATCGAGAGCGGTGAGGCCCTGCGCATCGCCGAGCGCCGCCGCGGTCTGGTGGCGGAGCGGCAGGCCCTGGCCCGTAGCATCCTGGGCAACCGGCTGGGCGGCTCCGACCCTGCCGTGACCCATTTGTGGCTGACCCTGCCGGAAAGCTGGCGCCGCGACGCCTTCGCCCGCGCCCTGCTGGAACAAGGGGTCAAGGTCACCCCCGCCGACGCCTTCGCCGCCGGCAAGGCAGAGGTGCCGAACGCCGTCCGCGTCTGCCTTTGCTCCGTGGACCGGGCGGAGACGCTGGAACAAGGCCTGCGCCCCCTGGCCACCCTGCTGGACAGCCCGCTGAGCGTCGAGGCGGCGTTGGTGTGACGAGGACAGGTTGGTCACGTTCCATTGCAACGAGTCTCTGCCCAAACCTATCTCGGGGAAGGAGCAGCAACCCAATTGTATGATCTTAAAACTAGACATATGGAATATGATATACGTACCCTCCCCCAGTGAGTGAAACAATCATAGTATCTGGGGGAAATTATGACCTGTATTGATTGGCCGTCGATTTCTGACCTGCCGGAGATCACCCCTGACCAGATCGGTGCCAATGATCGGCTTCGGATCGAAAGGGTTGGCGCAGGGGCCTCGGCCCTGGAAGTCCAGCGATTGGGAGAGATGGCGTTACGCCAGCACTTCAGCGGCGGGGTGCCGTCGCCCATGCGCATCCTCGGCACCGACGCGGAGGGCAAGCCAACCAGCTTCACGCCGGGGAGTGTCTGCACGACGACAGAAAACGTCTTCCACCAGGCTTCCGGGGGCTTGGAAGCACGCAAGCTGCAAGCCGTCCTGGGCGAGTCGACCAGCGTGCTGGACTTCATCCCATCCCAATTGCACCCCGGCATACGGAACAACACAAACACCACAGACTTGGCGCCCTTTCTGGCAAACGCGGTTGCCTGGGCGAAGCAGGGTGGTCCGGACTTCGGGCGGGAGCTGTTCTGGCCACAGGGCTTCTATCGGCTCCGTGAGTTGGACCTGACGGGGGTCAGCAATGTCGCCATGCGTGCCGGCGGGAGCGTCGTCCTGGTCGGGACCGCGACCCCGAGCGAGCCTGGGCTGGCCATCATCAAGACGACGAATTACCGGGATTGGGTCGCCAGGGGGGGAGCCGTCGGCGCCATCACGTCAACCCGCGGCATCAGCTGGACGGGAGGAACCTGGATCGTCAACCCGTTGCATATCCACGCCTACGACCATGGCCTGCTCATGGAGCATGCCGTGGAATGGCTGGTGGAGCGGATGTCCGTTTCCGGACGGTGGCGCCAGACGGCGCTGCCAGGTGGTACCGTCCGGGCAGGGATCTATTACCAGTACAGCTATTGCAATACACTCTTGAACTGCACCATGGGCGACAGCGCGGGTGCAGACATGGACAGCTTCGCGCTCTACATGGGCAATGACAACCCAAACGCGTTGACAGCCATCAATTGCCGCAGTGCCGGCCGCAATGGCTTCTATGTCACGGGTTCAGGCCATTCCTTCGTGAGCTGTGACATCTCCACGGGCCCTCAGCCGAATACCACGGGCATCGTCCTTGGCGCTTGCCGAGGCGTGTCCATCGTCGGCAGCTACTTCGAAGGACATACGGGTTTCTGCATCAGGAAAGCCGGTATCATCGAAGGTGCCAGCATCTCCGGGTGCAAGTTCGAAGTGCTTGACGACGCGACGGCGATCGATTTCAGCGGGCCCGCGGGCAGCCAAGGCGTCTGCATCACCGGCAATGCCTTCCGGAACGGGAACGCTTCCCCGAGCAACCGGATCGGCATCAAGACCTCGACTGCCGACCACGACCTGGTGGTCGCCGGCAATGCGTTCACGAACCTGTCGGTTGAGATCGACCAATCGGCCGGACAGCCACAAGTCGCCGCCGCGGGATGCCTGCACACCCTCAACCTGCAAGCGAACGGGAACATAACCCAGCGCACGGGTACCTTCACCGCGCCGCAGGTGACCACCCCGCAACTGACCGCACAGCAGGTAACCGCCCAGCAGGGCATGGGGTTGCAGGATGGTTCCCTGATGGTCCGCAAGACGACGTCCGCCGGGACCATGGGGCGGGGTTGGGAGTTCAGCCGCGACTACGGGATGGCAGAACTGACGGACCAGCTCTACTTGGGCAGGCCCACGGCCGGGATCCTCATCGGCTTCTATGACACCAACGGCGGGGGAACCGCGACGGCCGGCAGCATCACCATTTCGGGTGCGACCACGAGCTACAATTCCGTTTCCGACTACCGGGCCAAAGCGCTGTCGGGCGAGGCGTCAGGTGCCTGTGCGCGGCTTGCCCGCCTGCCGGTCCACCAGGGCCGGATGATCGACGAGCCGGAGGGCAGCGAACGGCCGATGTTGTTGGCCCATGAGGTGCAAGGCCTGTATCCCCATGTGGTGACGGGCCGCAAGGATGAGATGCAGCCCGAATACCTGTGGGGCTCCGGCCCCGATGGGCGGCCTGCCAAGGTACCGACAGGCCGGCTCATCCCAAGGCTGCAGGAACTCGACCGCTCCAAGCTGGTGGACGAGTTGGTCCTGGCCCACAAGGAGGCGATCACCGCCTTGCGGTGGATGCTGGACAACTGGCCTGGCGGTGACGTCCCGCCGCATATCGCGGCGAGCCTTGGGATTTCGAAGCCTTGAGCAGCGGGTTGGCCCGCTTCCAGTTGCCTGGAGGCGGGTCAAGCCTGTCCGGCCCCCATCACCGGCGCTTGATCCGCGCCAGGGTTCCCATCACCCGTGTGACGTCGAGCCCAACGGCGCAAAGCGGGGAAGGCGCGCCAGGACGAAGAGGGGGGGAACGGCCCTCACTCCACCGCCAGCCGCGTGAACAGCACGTGGGCCGGTTGGCCCAAGGGCTGCCAGACGATGGCGTTCTGGCCGAACATCTCCGCCAGGGCCAGGGCGTCCAGGGGTGGCAGGTCGAGGACGAGGAAACCCTGCTCGGCCCAGTCGCCGGTCTGGGACCGGCCCTCATGGGGCAGGAACTCCAGATCCTCCTCCTCCAGGATCTCCTGGAGGCGGGCGTGGGCGGCGTCGTTCTCCGCCTTGGGCTTCACCTGGCTGCGGGGGTTCCAGGCGGTGACGAAGATGGCCTCCGCCGCCCCGTGGCGTTCCAGCAAGGCGTCCAGGTCGGGGTTCATGCGGTGGACGCGGGCGACCACCTTCTTCTTGCCGTCCATGGCGACATAGTCGGTCGCCTCATAGGGGGCGCGGACCTCGGCCAGGCTCTTGGGCTTGTTCTTGTCGCTCATGGGAAGGGGCGCACCGTGTGGCTGTGGTTCAGGGGACCATGGCCGTGGCCATAGCCGGGGGCGGTCCGCAGCGCCTCCCCCACATAACGCCGGGCCCGGTCCACCGAGTCGGCCATCCCCAGCCCCTGGGCCAGGCCGCAGGCGATAGCGGAGGCCAGGGTGCAGCCGGTGCCGTGGGTGTGCCTTGTCTCCACCCGCGGGCTGGCCCAGACATGCTCACCCGCGGCGGTGACCAGCAGGTCGGTGACCTCCGCCCCATCGATATGGCCGCCCTTCATCAACACGGCCTTGGCGCCCAGTTCCCGCAGCTTGGCGGCGGCGGCGCGCATGCTGTCCAGGTCGCGGACGGGCAGGCCGGTCAGGGCCTCCGCCTCCGGGGCGTTGGGGGTCAGCAGGTCGGCCAGGGGGAGCAGGCGGGTGGTGACGGTCCCGACGGAGTGCGGGTCAAGCAGGGCATGCCCGCCCTTGGCCACCATGACCGGGTCCACCACGATGGGCACCCGGCCGCCCAAGGCGGCGATGCCGGCGGCCACCGTCTCGATCACGTCGGAGGTGGCGAGCATCCCGGTCTTCACCGCGTCGGCGCCCAGATCGTCCAGCACCAGGCGGATCTGCTGCCGGATGAAGTCCAGCGGCACCGGCAGCACGCCATGGACGCCGCGTGTGTCCTGGGCGGTCAGGGCGGTGATGGCGGTCATGGCATAACCGTCCAGGGCGGTGACCGCCTTGATGTCCGCCTGGATGCCGGCGCCACCCCCGCTGTCGGACCCGGCGATGATCAGGACGCGCCCCTTCACGGCAGTCTCCCCCTGTTACTCCGCCGCCTGGGCCGGGGCCTTGGCGGCCGCCTCCACCGCGGCGCAGATGTCGTCCACAACCGTGCGGACCAGCGCCTCGTCCTCCCCCTCCGCCATGACGCGGATCAGGGGCTCGGTGCCGGACTTGCGGATCAGCACCCGGCCGCGTTCGGCCAGCTTTCCCTCACCCGCCTTGATGGCGGCCTGGACCGGGGCCGCGTCCAGCGGCTTCACACCGGAGGAGGCATCGTAGCGCACGTTCTTCAGGAGCTGCGGCAGCGGGGTGAAGACCTTCAACACTTCCGACGCCGGCCGGCCCGCCCGCTTGACGCAGGCCAGCACCTGCAGGGCTGCCAGCAGCCCGTCGCCCGTGGTGGCGAAGTCGGACAGGACCACGTGGCCGGACTGCTCCCCGCCCACGTTGAAGCCCTGCTGGCGCATGCGCTCCACCACATAGCGGTCGCCCACGGGGGTGCGCTCCAGGGTCAGGCCCTTGCCGCGCAGGTGCAGTTCCATGCCCATGTTGGACATGACGGTGGCCACCACGCCGCCGCCGCGCAGGCGCCCGTCCTCCGCCCAGGAGGCGCCGATCAGGGCCATGATCTGGTCGCCGTCGATCTGGGTTCCCGTCTCATCCGCCAGGATCAGCCGGTCGGCGTCGCCGTCCAGGGCGATGCCGATATGGGCGCCATGAGCCACCACGGCGGCGCGCATGGCCTCCGTGTGGGTGGCGCCGCACTGGGCGTTGATGTTGGTGCCGTTGGGTGCGACGGCGAGGGGGACCACCTCCGCCCCCAGCTCATACAGCACCCGGGGCGCCACCTTGTAGGCGGCGCCGTTGGCGCAATCCACCACCACCTTCAGCCCGTCCAGCCGCAGGTCGCGGGGGAAGCTGGACTTCACCACCTCGATATAGCGGCCGGACGCGTCCTCCATCCGCTGGGCACGGCCCAGGGCGCCGGGGGCGGCCAAGTCGGGGCCGAAGGGCTGCGCCATGCGCGCCTCGATCTCTGCCTCGATCTCATCCGACAGCTTGTACCCGTCGGGGCCGAACAGCTTGATGCCATTGTCCTGGTACGGGTTGTGGGAGGCGGAGATCATCACCCCCAGATCCGCCCGCATGGAGCGGGTCAGCATGGCCACGGCCGGGGTGGGCATGGGGCCCACCATCACCACGTCCATGCCCATGGAGGTGAAGCCAGCGGCGAGCGCCGGTTCCAGCATGTAACCGGACAGGCGGGTATCCTTGGCGATGACCACCACATGCCGGTGGCTGCCACGGCGGAACTGCAACGCGGCGGCCATGGCGGCCTTCAGGGCCGTCTCCGCCGTCATGGGTTCGGTGTTGGCGGTCCCGCGGATGCCGTCGGTGCCGAAAAGCTTACGACCCATTTCCTAAAAATCCCCGCAAATTATTCGATTATCCGGCTTAAGCCGTTTATAGCACGCCGGCCCCGCGGCACCATGGGACACCGGCGGGTGCCCGCGTCAGCCCTGCAATGCTGCCCAGACGGAACGCGCCTGGGCCGTTTCCGGCACGTCATGCACCCGCAGGATCTGCGCTCCCTGCCCCAGCGTCGCCAGCCCCGCCGCCAGGGAGCCCCCCAGCCGCTGCTTCGGTGGTTCCCCGCGGGACAGGGCGCCGATGAAGCGCTTGCGGCTGACGCCCACCAGGATGGGGCAGCCCAGGCCATGGAACAGGGCGGCGTGACGGAGCAGGTGCAGGTTGTGCTCCACCGTCTTGCCAAAGCCGATGCCGGGGTCCACGGCGATACGGCTCGGCGGGATGCCGGCATGGCGTGCCGCCTCCACCCGCTCCTCCAGGGCGTCGAACACGTCGAGGGCGGCGTCGTGGTAGCGCGGGTCCTGCTGCATGGTGCGCGGGTTCCCCACCATGTGCATCAGCACCACGGGGCAGCCGGCCTTGGCCACCAGGGGCAGGCTGTCCGGGTCGCCGGTCAGGGCAGTGACATCGTTGACGATGCGGGCGCCGGCCTCCAGCGCCGCCCCCATCACCCGGGCATGGCGGGTGTCGATGGAGACGACGGCCCCCTTCTCCACCAGCCCGCGCACGACGGGCAGGGTTCGGGCCAACTCCTCTTCCGGGTCCACCGGATCGGCGCCGGGACGGGTGGACTCGCCGCCCACGTCCAGGATGTCCGCCCCCGCTTGCATCAGGGACAGGCCATGGGCGACGGCGGCGGCCGGGTCGGCATGGTCGCCGCCGTCGGAGAAGCTGTCCGGCGTCACGTTGACCACGCCTATCACCAACGGCCGGTCCAGCCCCAGCCCGGCCCAGGCGGGCCGCGGGGTGATGGCATCGAACAGCAGCCGCCGCGCCCGGGCCGCGAAGCCGTCGCCCAGCGCCGCGGCCCAACCCTCCACCTCCGCCGTAGGCATCAGCGCGCGGGCCGTGGCTTCCCGCTCCCGCACCGCCAGTTCCACCAGGGGGAAGGCATAGGGGCCGCCGGCCAGCCACGCCGCCTGCCCCGCCACCACGGCCTCCTCCGCCGTCGTGCCTGAGAGCAGCCCCGCGGGGCGCAGATAGAGGTCGGCGGGGCGGGCGGGTCGCGGGAGGGGTGTTGGGGTCATGGCACCGGGCGGGTTGGGACGGCCGTGATTCCCCACCGTAGCCCAGCGGGAAGGGCAGGCAAAGGTTCGGCCGCTTGCGGCCCGGCTCACAGGACGGTTAGCCTGACCGGTGTCCCCCAACCGAGTCCCGCCCATGTCCCGCGGCACCCCCGCCCCGTTCCTGCGCAACGTCCGGCTGGCCTGCCCCCCGGCGGGGGGCGGGGACCGCTATCCCTTCACCCTGCCCTACCTGCGCGGCGGGCTGGCGCTGGAATTGACCACCCCGGTCACGATCTTCGCGGGGGAGAACGGGTCGGGCAAGTCCACCCTGCTGGAGGCCATCGCACTCCATTGCGGCTTCGCCATGGAAGGGGGCAACCGCGACCATTGGTATGACGAGCCGGAGTCGGTTGACGTGAAGCCGCTGACCCAGGCCATGCGCTTTTCCTGGTCGACCAGGGTCACGGACGGCTTCCTGTTGCGGGCGGAGAGCCTGTCCGGCTTCGCCGACACGCTGGACCGCCGGGGGCCGGACTGGCTGGAGCGGTTCGGCGGGCAGAGCCTGCATGCCCGTTCCCATGGGGAAGCCTTCATGGCCGTGTTCGAGACGGTGGGCAAGCGGCCGGGCATCTACCTGTTCGACGAGCCGGAGGCGGCCCTGTCGCCCACCCGGCAGCTGGCCTTCCTGCGCATCCTGCATGCCATGGGGCAGTCCAAGGCCTGCCAAGTGATCCTGGCCACCCACTCCCCCATCCTGATGGCGGTGCCGGGGGCGCGACTGCTGTGGTTCGACGAGGAGGGGATCAGCCCGCGGGACTGGCGCTCCACGCCGCACGCCCGGGTCTACAAGCGGTTCCTGGGCGACCCGGACAGTTATCTGGCGGACTTGCTGGACGATATACGACCGGATGGTTGACGTTCCGGCCCCCGGGGCATCTGATCTGCCCGCATGCAACCGGGGGATGACGATGGTCGCGGACAAGACAGACCAGGGCGGGTTCGGCGACCTGGAAGGGGCCTGCGACATGGCCAGGACGCGCCGCTTCCTCAACGGGACAGAGCGCTTCCCTTTCGACTTCCTGGTGGCAGCGGACGGGGAGCCCTCGGTCCGACTGCCGGATTTCGGCTATGCCATCCCCTTCTTCCTGCTGTGGCAGATGCTTCGGGAAAACCGGGCGGGGCGCATCCAGGACCAGGCCTATGTGGCGGCGGGCCAACGGCTGGAATTCAGCCTGGAGGGCCGGGACTACGTGTTCTATGCCGACGATTGGGGCGGCGGCTCGGTCCACAGCCGGCGCCGCTGCCCCGCCGACATGGCTTTCCTGGTGGACGTGCTGGGGGCCTGTGACCGGCTGTTCCTGCGGTCGTCACGGAGCTTGGTGGCGGCGGGGACGTGAGGGGGGCATCATCTCAGTGAATGCGTGTAGGCGCTCAGGTAATTGAGAGCCGCTCGTAGCCACCCCCAGTGCTCCCCCTGCGAAAGCAGGGGCCCACAGTTCTTAAATCCCAGATGCCGTGTTTACCGGGTCAAAAACCGTGGGCTCCTGCTTTCGCAGGAGAAGCAGGAAGAGCAAACCTCAGGAACTCTTCAGCGCTGATACACGGAAGCCGGATGTAAATGCTAAAGCCATCATTCCACGACCAACGAAAAAGGCCCCCGGGCTTCCCCGGGGGCCTTCGTCTTTACGGCACAGCCTCGCGCGTCACACGCCCGGCTGGGGCTCCGGCTCGAAGCCGCCGGACTCCTTGCCCGAGGTGGGGACGGAGGAGCGACGGCCCGACTTGGGCGGCTCCGCCTTGGCCTCCGGCGGGCGGGCCGGGGGATCGGTGCGGACGATGGCCTCACCCCGCAGCAGGGCGCGGACCTCGTCGCCGGACAGGGTCTCGTACTCCAGCAGGGCCAGGGTGATCTTCTCCAGCCCGTCGCGCTCGGTGGTCAGGATGCGGCGGGCGTGGCCCTCGGCCTCCTCGATGATGCGGCGGACCTCCTGGTCGATCAGGTTGGCCGTCGCCTCCGACATGTTCTGCTGCTGGGTCACGCTGTGGCCCAGGAACACCTCCTGCTCGTTGGCGCTGTAGCGCACCCGGCCCAGCTTGTCGGACATGCCGAACTCCGTGACCATCCGGCGGGCCATGTTGGTGGCCTGCTGGATGTCGTTGCCGGCGCCGGTGGTTACCGCCTCCGGCCCAAAGACCAGCTCCTCCGCCACGCGGCCGCCGAACATCATGGCCAGCCGGCTCTCCAGCTCGACCTTGGAGTAGGTGTACTTGTCCCGCTCCGGCAGGTTCATGGTCACGCCCAGGGCCCGGCCGCGGGGGATGATGGTGACCTTGTGCAGGGGGTCGCTGGCCGGCATGTGCAGGCCGACCAGGGCATGGCCCGCCTCATGGTAGGCGGTCAGCTTCTTCTCCTGCTCGGTCATCACCATGGACCGCCGCTCGGCGCCCATCATGACCTTGTCCTTGGCGGCCTCGAACTCGGCCATGCCCACGACCCGCTTGCCGGCGCGGGCCGCCAGCAGGGCCGCCTCGTTGACCAGGTTGGCCAGGTCGGCGCCGCTGAAGCCGGGGGTGCCGCGGGCGATGATCTTGGCGTCCACGTCCGGCGCCAGCGGCACCTTGCGCATGTGGACCTTCAGGATCTTCTCGCGGCCCAGCACGTCGGGGTTCGGGACGACCACCTGGCGGTCGAAGCGGCCGGGGCGCAGCAGCGCCGGGTCCAGCACGTCCGGCCGGTTGGTGGCGGCGATGAGGATGACGCCCTCGTTCGCCTCGAAGCCGTCCATCTCCACCAGCAGCTGGTTCAGGGTCTGCTCACGCTCATCGTTGCCGCCGCCCAGGCCGGCGCCACGGTGGCGGCCGACGGCGTCGATCTCGTCGATGAAGATGATGCAGGGGGCGTTCTTCTTGCCCTGCTCGAACATGTCGCGCACGCGGCTGGCGCCGACGCCCACGAACATCTCCACGAAGTCCGAGCCGGAGATGGTGAAGAAGGGCACGTTCGCCTCACCCGCGACCGCCCGGGCGGTCAGGGTCTTGCCGGTACCCGGCGGGCCCACCAGCAGCACGCCCTTGGGGATCTTGCCGCCAAGGCGCTGGAACTTCTGCGGGTCCTTCAGGAACTCGACGATCTCCTCAAGCTCCTGCTTGGCCTCGTCGATGCCGGCCACGTCGTCGAAGGTGACGCGGCCCACCTTCTCCGTCAGCAGGCGGGCGCGGGACTTGCCGAAGCCCATGGCCTTGCCGCCGCCGGACTGCATCTGGCGCATGAAGAAGACCCAGACGCCGATCAGCAGCAGCATGGGGAACCAGCTGAGCAGGATCTGGAACAGGGTGTTGGGCCCCTCCTCCGGAACCGCGTTCACGCGCACGCTCTTCTCGGTCAGGCGGTTCACCAGATCCGCGCCGGGCGGCACGTAGGTGGAGAAGGCCTGTCCGTTGCTGAGCGTGCCGGACACCTGGTTGCCCTTGATGGTGACCGAGCCCACGTTGCCCTTGTCCACTTCGTTCAGCAGGTCGCTGTACGCGAAGCTGGATTGGGGCGTCCGGGTGGACGACGTCTGGAACAGGTTGAACAGGGCCACCAGCAGCAGCCCGATGATGATCCAGAGCGCCAGGTTCTTACCGAAGTTGTTCACGTCGCGGACCTTTCGTCACCGACCCGTGGGCCCCGCGTGCCGCCCGGGCCGGGTCGGCACATTCCCACACGGGAAGCTTCCCATTAGATAATCTCACCAGCGGGGCTGACAACAGGGAAGCGAGGTCCCGCCGCCGGCTCCGGCACAAATGGAAGAACATCGCACCGTACGGTAAGCGTTCCGGACGACACATAGCTCAGATGGGGTACGGCAAGGACCAAGTCGCCCCCCCATACTGCCGGCAACGTGCGGCGGACCGCCGCGGGCAGGTTCGGGGGCCCAACAGTTTGAAGCTTTTCCCGCACCTGGCCCCAACCCTTGTCCCCCAACGCGCCGACGGCGGCACCCGCAACCCCTTGGCAGCGCAGCAGGAAACGCCCGTCCCAGACCATTTCCCCATGCGTGGGGAGCGTGGCTGGCGGGCCGACCCTCCCCGGTTCCCGCATGACGCGCCAGCCCCCGGCTGTGGCATCCACAAGGCAGCGGCCCAGGGTCCCGCTGGTTGTGACATCGGCGCGCATCCGGCCCAGCAGGCCCCGGACCCGCTCCCGCCGCGGCCGGTAGGTTCCGCCGCCCACCGCAAGGACCAGCCGGGTAAGCAGCCCTTCGGCGATGCCGGGGTCGGCATCCGCCAGGGCCGCCCGTCCCAGCTCCACCCAGCCTTCCGGGTAGAAGGCAGCGTGGCGGGCCAGCAGGCGGGCGATCTCCCCCTCCCTGCCCGCCCTGTCGCGGGCGGCATCCGGGACCATCGCGGCATGATCGGTGTCCACGCGGCCCGACAGGCGGAGGCGGCCACGGGCGTAGCGGTCGGACAGGTTGGAAGGGTCGTCCACCCAGGGCTGGCCGAACTTTTCGCAGACTGTTCGCAGGGCGGCGCGCCTGACCCCCAGCAGCGGGCGCAACAGCCGGACATGGCGCAGCTCCCGGATGGGGGCCATGCCCGCCAGCCCGTCCGGGCCGCTGTCGCGGGCCTGGCGGATGGCGACGGTTTCCGCCTGGTCGTCCGCCTGGTGGCCAAGGGCGAGGTGGAGGATCCCTTCCTCCCGGCAGGCCTGCTCCAGCAGGGCATAGCGGGCGGCGCGGGCGGCTTCCTGGATGCCCGTGGCGGGCTTGGGCCCCTCCCAGCGCAGGATGCGGTGGGGGATGGCACGGGCTTCCATCCACCGCCCCACCTGCCGCGCCTCCGCCGCCGACTCCGGCCGCAGCGCATGGTCCACGGTGAGCGCCAGGACCGAGCCGCCCCGGTCCCGGGCCCAGCGGTCCAGCAGCAAGGCCAGCGCCAAGCTGTCCGAGCCGCCGGACAGGGCCACCGCCACGCGTGGCCGCGGCTCGAACGGGCCAAGGGCATCCATCAGCCGGGCGAAGGCCCCGGCCGTCAGAGGGGAGGCCGGACCTTCCGCCCCTACTTGCACTTCAGGCGCGCACGCTCCTGCTCGGAGCGGCGCTTGATGGTGGCGGGAGCTTCCTTGTAACCGCGGTTCAGCTCGTCCAGCGCGGCGCAGGCGTCCTCACGGCGGTTCAGGTTGCCCAGGGCCATGGCCAGCTTCAGCAGGTTGTCCGGGGCCTTGTTGCTCTTCGGGTATTTCTGGAAACCCTCGGCGAAGGCGATGGCCGCTTCCTTGAACTTGTTGCGGACGTACAGCGTCTCCCCCAACCAGTACTGGGCGTTGCCCGACAGGGAATGGTTGGGGTGCAGCTTCACGAACTGGGCGAAGGCCTTCTCCGCGTTGGCATAATCGCCCTGGCGGATCAGGTTGAAGGCATAGTCGTACTGCTCCGCCTCCGTCCCGCCGGGAAGGGTGCCGGCGCTGGCGTCCGGGATGGTCTCCGTCGGCAGGGTCGGCTTGGGCGCGGTGGTACCGGCCGCGGCAAGCTGCTCCCGCGACTGGCCCGCGGCGTCCGCGGCCGCGGAGGAAGGCGGCGGGCCGCCCAGGCCGCCGCCCTGGCCCTGCTCCAGCCGGCTGAGGCGCAGGTCCATGTCCTGCTGCATCTTGGTGAGCTGCTCACGGATCTGGCCGAGCTGGAACGAGGCTTCCTCGTACCGGCCGGTCAGGACCTGCATGTTGTTCTCCAGCGTCGTCATCCGCGCCTCCAGCCCGGCGACCACGCCGGGGTTGGCGCTGGCGACACCCGCCGGGGCGGACGAGCCGCCGCTGCGTCCCCCGCCGCGATAGACCTCGCGGTTCAGGGTCTGCATCTCGTTCTCCAGCCGGTCCAGCCGGTTGAACAGGTCGCGCATGTCCGCGCTCTGCGCCCAGGCGCCGCCCGCCAGGGGCAAGGCGGCCAACAGGGCGACGGCGGCGGCCATCAGGGGACGGCGGAAGGCGGCGGGGCGGAGCGTCATGGGATGGGGCCGGCAGTTGGGCGACGGGACGGCGCGCAGGTTAACCACCTTCGCCCGCGGCGCAAAGGGTGCAACGGTCGGACGGCAGAAGTGTGGCAAAGTTGGCACTCGGGACTCGGGGGCGGGGTTAGGTCCAACCATTCTCCGCCCGATCCTGCTTCCCCCGCGAAGGCGGGGGTCCACGGTTCCTTGACCACGGCGGCACGGGGATGTGGATAAAAAACTGTGGGTCCCCGCCTTCGCGGGGGACACAGCGGGGGGTGCCCGGGAATCCGGTGGATGGCTGGCAGGAGTCGTCCAGTTCAGGGCAGCCCGTGGAGGAGCGCCCCACACCCCAAAAAGAAGAAGGGCGCCGGCCGGTTGCCCGGCGGCGCCCCCCTCCAACCATTTGGCCGGTCAGGCCGTCATCACTTGATGACGGTCACGCCACGGCGGTTCTGGGCCCAGGCGGCCTCGTTGGAACCGAGCACGGCGGGCTTCTCCTTACCGTAGGAGATGACCTCGACGCGGGCGCCCTCGACACCCAGGGCGGTCAGGTAGTTCTTCACCGCGTTGGCGCGGCGCTCACCCAGGGCCAGGTTGTACTCGCGGGTGCCGCGCTCGTCAGCGTGGCCCTCGACGGACACGGTGACCTGCGGGTACTGCTTCAGCCACGCGGCCTGGCGGTCGAGGGTGGCGGTCGCCTCCGGGGTCAGGTCGAAACGGTCGAACCCGAAGAAGACGCGGTCGCCGACGTTGACCACGAAGTCCTCGGCGGAGCCGGGGACCGGGCCGGTCTTGGCCGGAGCGGTGGCGGTGGTGGCGGTGCCGCCGCCGGTGTTGGTCGCCGTCTCGGTCGGCTTGGAGCTGCAGGCGGTGACCAGCAGCGCAGCCGCGAACAGGCTGATAATCTGAGTGCGCATGTTTTTGAGACCCCCTACTTGGACTCTGTCGTGTGTTTATGGTCGGAAGATTGCCCCACGAGCGGCGCGGACATCATCCAGTCGCCATCGTTACTCGATGTTCAAGACTGGTAAGTCTTTCCGCCGATCTTGCGATGCGAAAATAATGTGACCCCTTTAGGGAATCAAGGGCGACCAAGCCGGGTCCGAAGCATCCGTCGGCGTCAAGACCTGCCTTTCGTTGAACCCTGTCAAGTCGATTGAGAATAGCTTGGCGGTACGCTGGCGCCCGCCGTCGCCGCTCGGACGCTCCTTGAAGTACATCAGCACGCGGCCGTTGGGGGCCCAGGTGGGGCCCTCGGCATGGAAGGCCTCGGCCAGCATGCGCTCACCCGTCCCATCCGGGCGGATTACACCGATGTAGAAACGACCCTCGAAAATTCGGGTAAAGGCGATCAGGTCCCCACGCGGCGACCAGACCGGCGTGCCATAGCGGCCCTTGTCGAAAGTAATCCGCTTCACGTCACTGCCATCAGCATTCATCGTATAAATCTGCTGGGTGCCGCCGCGATCGGATTCGAAGGTGATTTTACTTCCGTCGGGGGAGAAGGACGGGGCCGTGTCGATGCTGGGATTGTCCGTCAACCGGGTCTGCCGCCGCGTCCGTAGGTCGAGGGAGTAGATGTCGGTGTTCCCGTTCTGGGCGAGCGACATGAGGACCCGGTTGCCGTCCGGGCTGAAGCGCGGGGCAAAGGTCATGCCGGGGAAGTCACCCAAAACTTCCTGCCGGCCGGTGTCGATATTGAACAGATACACCCGAGGCCTGTTGTTGAAGTAACTCAGGTATGTGATTTCCTGGGTCGAGGGGGAGAAGCGCGGCGTCAGCACCAGCACCCGCCCGTCGGTCAGGAAGCGGTTGTTCTCCCCATCCTGGTCCATGATGGCCAGGCGCTTCACCCGCTGCGTCGCCGGGCCGGACTCGGCGATGTAGACGACGCGGGTGTCGAAGTACCCGTCCTCGCCGGTGATGCGCTTGTAGATGGCGTCGGAGATGATGTGCGCCGCCCGCCGCCAGCCGTCCGGCTGGACGTTGTAGGCGAGGCCGGTCATCTGCTGGCCCGCGTTCACGTCGAACAGCCGGAACTCGATGCGGATACGGCCGTCCGGCAGGTTGGAGACCGTGCCCGTCACCAGGGCCTGGGCCTGGATCACCCGCCAGTCGGCGAAGCGCGGCAGCGGGCTGGCGCGGAGCTGTTCCGGCGTCTGCAGGAAGGTCTTGGGGTCCAGCGGGCGGAACAGGCCCGACCGCTCCAGGTTGGCGGAGATCACGCTGGTGATGCTCTGCCCCGTGGCCGCCGCCTGCGGGTTGTCGGCCGTGAAGGTGGTCACGGCGATGGGCAGCGGCTGCTGATTCCCCTTGTACAGGTCGAGGCGGAGTTCCGCCCGGGCCGTCGGCACGAGAGCGACCCCGGGCAGGAGCAACGCGAGCGCGGCCACCAGGGTGCGGCCGAGGCGAAGCATGGGGGAAAGAGCCAGCATCAGAACATGTCCCTCGGGCTGAAGTTGATCACGATGGTGCCCTGGTTGCCGTACTTCTCGGCCGGCAGGTCCAGGCGCTTGCATCTGGGGTTGTCGATGGCCCGCTTGGCCGACTCCGCGAAGGAGCGGAACCGCGGGTCGGACAGGTTGCCGCTGCCCTTGATGAACTGGGAGTCGATGACTTCCATCTGCGGGTTGAAGAAGACCCGGAACTCCGCGCTCATCTCCTGCACGCCCTTGGCGCCCACGTCCACGTTCCAGCAGGCGGCGAACTGCCGGCGCAGCGCGTCCTCCTCCCCCGGGGACAGGGTGGCGTCCTGGCCGGTGCCGGGCGTCGGCACGCGGGTCTCCCGGTCCTTGGCGGCGTTGATCTGCTTGGACGGCGCGGCGGGGGGCTCGGGCTTCTCCGCCGGCTTGTCCTTCAGCACGTTGTTGAGGACGGACGAGAAGTCGCGCTTCGGGGGATCCTCCTTCTTCGGGGGGTCCGGCTTCTTCTCTTCCTTCTTCGGCTCCGGCTTGGGCGGGTCGGGCTTTTTCTCTTCCTTCTTGGGCTCGGGCGGCTTCTCGGCCACCTGCTTCGGCGGCTCGGGCTTCGGCTCCTCCTTCTTGGGAGGCTCCGGCTTCGGCTCGGGCTTGGGTTCCGGCTTCGGCGGCTCCGGCTTGGGGGGCTCGGGCTTGGGCTCGGGCTTGGGCTCGGGCTTGGGCTCGGGCTTCGGCGGCTCCGGCAGCTTCACCGGCGGCGGAGGGGTCGGCTCCTCCTTCGCCTCGGGCGGCGGAGGCGGGATCTCCTTCGGCGGGGCCGGCTTCGGTGCGGGCGGGGTCGGCCGCGGCTTCGGCGCCTCCGCCGTGGTCAGCGGGCCGGGCACGGCCTCGATGGGGACTTCCTGGTACGGAATGATCTCCCGCTCGTCCCGCAGCAGGGGCAGGCCCAGCACCGCGATCAGGAAGATCGCGACGTGCAGCACCGCGGAGAGGATCAGGGGCGTGCGCATGGTGGCTGGGTCTACCCCGTCCGGTCAGCGAGCGCGGGCAGGCGCGGGGTCAGACTCGATGATGAGCTTGGCCTCCGTCAGGCCGGCGCGGCGCGCGTCGCTCAGCACGTCGATGATGGTGGAATAGCGCACGTCGCGGTCGCCGCGGATCATTACCTTGCGGTCGGCGGCCTTGGCGGCCACCGCGGCGAAGCGGGCCGGCAGCTCGGCGATGCTGTATTCCTCGTTGTCGAAGTCCTTCTTGTCCTTGAAGGACACCCGGCCGTCCGCCGTCACGCTGACCCACAGCGGGTCCTCCTGCGTGTCCAGCGCCTGTGCCGCGCCCTTGGGCAGGTTGACGGGGATGCCGGCGGTCAGCAGCGGGGCCGCCACCATGAAGATGATCAGCAGCACCAGCATGACGTCCACCAGGGGCGTCACGTTGATTTCCGACATGGGGCGCGCGCCGCGACGGCGGCCGCGCCCAGACCCCTTACCCGGAAGTGCCGCGCCCATCTGATCAGCCCCGCTCTTCGAGGTGCCGCTGAAGGATGGCGGAGAATTCTGTCACAAATGAGTCCAGCCGCTCGCCGAAGCGGGCCAGGTCGCTGGAGAAGATGTTGTAGGCCAGCACCGCCGGAATGGCCGCCACCAGGCCGATGGCCGTGGCGAACAGCGCCTCCGCGATGCCCGGCGCCACCACGGCCAGCGAGGTGTTCTGCTGCGCCGCGATGTTGGTGAAGGCGCGCATGATGCCCCACACCGTGCCGAACAGGCCGACGAAGGGGCCGGCGGAACCGACGGAGGCCAGCACGGTCATGTAGCGCTCGGCATTGGCCATCTCGCGCCCCACGGTGACGGACATGACCCGTTCCACCCGCTGGGCGAGGCCGGTGCGCAGGGAGGAGTTGCCGCCCAGCCCCTTCTCCGAGGCCATGCGCCATTCCTGCATGCCGGCGGCGAAGGTGGCGGACAGGGGGTCGGCCGGGTTGGCCGACACCTCGTCGAACAGCGCGTCCAGGGACCCGCCGGACCAGAACCGCTCCTCGAACTGGGCGGCGGCGGCCTTCATGCGGCGCAGCTTCATGGCCTTGTCGAAGATGATCGCCCAGGTCCAGACGGAGGCGCCCACCAGCCCCAGCATCACCAGCTTGACCACGGCGTCGGCCTGCCAGAACAGGCCCCACATGGACAAATCATGGACGGGCGCCGCCACGGCGGCGACGCCCAGGGCATCAAGGATGGTCGGGTTCATGGGGTCAGTCCTGGTCCGGCCTCGCGAGGAAATCCATCAGCGCCGTGCGCAGAGGCTTGGGTAGACGCACGGGTCTTCCATTTTGGTTAATGCAGGCCAGCCGAAGCCGCGCCACCACCAAATCGCCGCCGCCCGGCGGTTGGGGCGACTCGGCGGATGGTCCGGCACGGCGCACGGTCTGGACGGCATCCAGCGTGGCGGCGCCGATATCAGGGATGGTTGTCACCACTTCAAGCGCGTCGTCCAGCCGCGCGGACTGGCGGAAGTCGATTTCGCAATGCCGTACCGCAAACGCAACACCGTCCTCCGCCACCATGCGGGCGTGGGGCTGGCCCAGCAGGCGCATGAACTCGTTCCGCGCCCGCTCCATGAAGCGCAGGTAGTTGGCGTGGTAGACGATGCCGCCGGCGTCGGTGTCCTCGTAATAGACGCGGACGGGATAGACATGCGCCTTCCCGTCCAGCCAGCCCATGGCCGGCCCCTGCCCCGCCTGCCGGTCAGGGTTCATCCGCCGCCTCCGGCAGGCCGCCCAGCAGGTCCAACTGCCGCGCCGGCGTGGCCGGCGGGTTCAGGCCAAGGTAGCGGTAGCCCGTGTCCGTCAGCATGCGCCCGCGCGGCGTGCGTTGCAGCAGGCCCTGCTGGATCAGGAAGGGCTCGATCGTCTCCTCCAGCACGTCCCGCTGTTCCCCCAGCGCCGCGCCCAGCGTCTCCACCCCCACCGGCCCGCCGCCGTAATTGTCGGCGATGCAGCGCAGGTAGCGTCGGTCCATGCTGTCGAAGCCCATGCGGTCCACCTCCAGCCGCAGCAGGGCGGAGTCGGCGGCGCGGGCGTCCACCACCTCCAGCCCCTGCACGCCGCAGATGTCGCGCACACGGCGCAGCAGGCGGCCGGCGATGCGGGGGGTGCCGCGGGACCGGCGGGCCACCTCCAGCGCCCCGTCGGCGGTCATGTCCACCCCCAGCAGCCTGGCGCCGCGGCTGACGATGAGCTGCAGTTCCTCCGGCTCGTAGAACTGCAGCCGCAGGGGGATACCGAACCGCTCCCGCAACGGTCTCGTTATCAAGCCGGAACGGGTGGTGGCGCCCACCAGGGTGAAAGGCGGCAGGTCGATGCGCACGCTGCGCGCCGCCGGCCCCTCCCCGATGATCAGGTCGAGCTGGAAATCCTCCATGGCGGGATACAGGATTTCCTCCACCGCCGGGGACAGGCGGTGGATCTCGTCGATGAACAGCACGTCGTTGGGTTGGAGGTTGGTCAGCAGCGCCGCCAAGTCACCCGCCCTGGCGATTACCGGGCCCGACGTGGCGCGGAAGCCGACATTCATCTCCTTCGCCACGATCTGCGCCAGGGTGGTCTTGCCCAGGCCCGGCGGGCCGAACAGCAGGACGTGGTCCAGCGCCTCGTTCCGGGACCGGGCGGCCTGGATGAACAGGGCCAGGTTCTCGCGCGCCTGTTTCTGGCCGATGAACTCGGCCAGGCTCAGGGGGCGGATGGAGCCCTCGCCCGCGTCGATGCCGATGCGGTCCTGCTCCACCAACCTATCAGGGCCAGGGCGTTCGGGGGCGGGGCTCACTGGCTCAGTTCCTTCAGGCCGGTACGGATCAGGTCGGACATGCTGGCCTCAGGCCCCAGCTTCTGCTGGGCCGCGTTGACGGCGGTGAAGGCCTCCAGCCGGCGGTAGCCCAGGTTGACCAGGGCGGAGACGGCATCGGCCACGGCGGTGCCGCCGGGGGCCGGGGCCGCCGCGCCGCCCTTCTGCGGCAGGGACACCGGGGTGGAGAGCGCGAACTGCGCGACCTTATCCTTCAATTCGTTCAAAATTCGGGCAGCCAACTTCGGGCCTACCCCGTCCGCGCGGCACAGGCTGGTCTTGTCCTGGGCGGCGATGCTGCCCGTCAGCTCATCCGTGGACAGGGCCGACAACAGGTTCAGCGCCACCTTGGCGCCCACGCCCTGTACCGTGGTCAGCAGCCGGAACCAGTCCCGCTCCTCCGCGTCGGCGAAGCCGTAGAGGGCGATCTTGTCCTCCGACACCCACATGTCGGTCAGGACCGAGACGGCATTGCCCGGGCTGCCCAGCCGCCGCAGTGTGCGGGCGGAGGCGGCCACCATATAGCCCACCCCGCCCACGTCGATGATGGCCCAGTCGAGCCCCGTGCTATCGAGCAAACCCGACAGTTTGGCGATCATGCCCGCCCTCCCGGTAGGCTGGATGGACGCCGCGACACCGGCCGCCGCCAGCTGCAACGCCGCCGGCGTGGGCGCGTGTGCCCAGCCGGCCTGTTGGATGTATCCCATGGTCCCGACCCTCGTTCCGATAGGTCTGGACAGATGGGCATTTTAGAACAAAAGGGCAACATCAACCACCGTCACGCATCGCCGCGCCCATGGGGCAGCAGCAGCGGCAAAGCCGGTCGGATGTCGGTCGCGGCGAAGTCGTCGCCTTTGTAGAGGAGGGGCAAGCCCCGGCTTGATGCCAAGGCGTAAGAAGCACAATCGCCCAAGTTCAATTGGGCACGATGCCCCGAACCCTTGCCGTACAATCGATATGCTGCCAAGGCATGCTCAATCTGGTCCAGGTCGAACGCGATGATCCGGGCTTCCATCCGCGCCAACATCCTGTCGAGCACGGCAAGTGGAGCCTGACCCTTCCGAGATTGGAGCACCGTCTTGGTCTCGAATAGCGTGAAGGCCGAAATCAGAGGCGACTTCGCCACAGCCAAGGCCCGAGCATAAACAGGCGCATCTGCCTCATGAAGCATCACGCAGACAATGGCGGAGCTATCGACAACACTTTCCATATCAGTCGAAAGTCCCCCGCTCATTGTAGCCGAGGATGTCTTCGACACTCCGATCGTTCAGGTCCGGCATGTCCTGGATGCGTCGAATCAGGGCAAGGATTTCGGATTGCCTGGCTTCCTCGGACTGCCGCTGCTCATCCTCGATGCGTTCGTCCAATTCCCGCAAAGCTTGGATCACCGTCTCCGTGATGCTCGCCCCCAGCTTGTCGGCGACACGGCGGGCGAGCTGGTCGGCAAGGTCGGATTTGATGTTCAGGGCCATCGCTTCTTCCTTTCGTCCGGGCCAGGAAGAAATCTACACCAACCTGGGATTGGGCACACCCCTCACACCCTCACCCCCAGCACCGCCAGATCCACCTTCCGCCGCGTCTGGGCGTGGTGGGCGTGGCAGATGGCGACGGCCAGAGCATCCGCCGCGTCGGCGGTGGAGCGTTGGAACCCGGGCAGCAGCATCTTCACCATGTGCTGCACCTGTTCCTTTTCCGCGTGGCCGGTGCCGACCACGGACTTCTTCACCAGCATGGGCAGGTACTGTTCCACCGGCAGGCCCGCCTTGGCAGCGGACAGCAGCGCGATGCCCCGGGCCATGCCCAGCTTGAGGGTGGAGGACGGGTTCTTGTTGGACAGCGTCTCCTCCACGGCGGCCTCGTCGGGCTGCCAGAGGCGGATCACCTCCATGATGCCGTCATGCAGGGTGGTCAGGCGGGTAGCCAGATCTTGCTTCTCGTTGGTGTTGATGGTGCCGTCGGCCACATGGGTCAGCCGGTTGCCGGCCACGTCGATCACGCCCCAGCCCATGTGCCGCAGGCCGGGGTCCAGCCCCAGCACCCGCACCGTGCGCACCGATCCAGCCAACGCCATCCCCGCCCCCTGCGCAAACATGCCCGCCGGTCCCGGCGGGGCGACCTTCCTACAGGACCGGAGCCCGGCCGCCCGTGACAATGTTCCGGCGGCCGGGCGGGGCGGGGGTCAGCCGCCCAGCTTGTCCATCAGGTCCTGCGGGATGTCGAAGTTGCCCAGCACGGTCTGGACGTCGTCATTGTCGTCCAGGAAGTCCAGCAGCTTCATCAGGCTCTGGGCCGAGTCCTCGGCCGTGACCGGCACGGTGTTCAGGGGGATCCAGGTCAGCTTGGCGCTTTCCGGCGGGCCGAACTTGGCTTCCAGCGCGTCACGCACCTCCCCCAGGCTGTCGGTGGCGGTCAGGACGGAGTGGCCGTTCTCATCCGACTGCACGTCGTCGGCGCCCGCCTCGATGGCGGCTTCCAGCATGTCGTCGGCGCTGGCGGCGGAGGCCGGGTAGGCCACCTGCCCCACCCGGTTGAACATGAAGGAGACGGAGTTCGTCTCCCCCAGCGTCCCGCCGAACTTGGTGAAGGCGGAGCGCACCTCCCCCGCCGTGCGGTTGCGGTTGTCGGTCAGCGCCTCGATGATCAGGGCGACGCCGCCGGGGCCATAGCCCTCATACCGCACCTCCTCATACACGGAGTCGTCGCCGCCGCCGGGGGTGCCCTGCTTGATGGCGCGGTCGATGCGGTCCTTCGGCATGTTCTGCGCCCGGGCGGCCTGGATGGCGGCGCGCAGGCGGGGGTTCATGGCCGGGTCGGGCAGGCCGGACTTGGTGGCGACGGTGATTTCGCGCGCCAGCTTGTTGAAGATCTTCGACCGCTTGGCGTCCTGCGCGCCCTTGCGGTGCATGATGTTCTTGAATTGGCTATGGCCGGCCATGGGACGTCCAGACTTGTTGTGTATCGTGGCGATATGGGGGCGTGATCGCGCAGCTTGTACCACATGTTGATAGGCTTGGCACCAGCGCCGCGCAAGGCCGCCGACAGGCGACAATGCGGGGTATTCTCGACCAGCCCTTGCATTGCCGGGGCGGAAACGCCGACAGTGTTAATCATGTCTCCGCCGAACCGGGTACGTCCCCTGATGCGCCGATTGCTGCAATCCCTTCTGCTTGCCCTGGCCCTGGCCCCGCCCGCCGACGCGGCGGAGTTCCGCAGCGGCCAGACGGTGGAGGTGTCGGGCGCGGTGTCGGACACGCTGTTCGCCGCCGGCCAGTCCGTGGCGATGCCGGCCGCCATCGACGGCACGGTGTTCGTGGCGGGCATGCAGGTGGACTTGACCGGGGCGGTCAGCGGCGATGCCATGCTGGCCGGGTACCATGTCCATGTCTCCGGCGTCGTGGCCAAGGACGTGATGGCCGTGGCGGGGGAGTTCATCCTGGACGGCAGGGTGGCGGGGGATGTGCGCGTCGCCTCACCCACCGTGAGGCTGGAACGGTCCGGCACCGTCGCCGGTGACCTTGCCGCCACCGGTGAGGAGGTGGTGCTGGCCGGCACCGTGGCTGGCGACGCGCAGCTTGCCGGGGCGCGGGTCGTGGTGTCCGGCACGGTGAACGGCACGCTGGACGTGGCGGCGGCGGAACTGCGGCTGGAGCCCGGCGCCCGCATCCTGGGCAACATCCGCCACGCCGGCCCCCGCACGGTGGAGGTGCCGGCGGGGGTGACCGTGGGCGGCACGGTGCAGTACCGGGAGGATGACAGCCACGTGGACACCGGCCCCACCCTGCTGGAGACGCTGGGGGAGGCGCTGGCCCTGTTCCTGCTGGGGCTGGTGGCCCTGTGGCTGTTCCCCGGGCTGGTGGCACGGGCCAGCCAGGACCTGCGGCTCCGCCCCGGCCATTCCTTCGGTGTGGGCTTGGCGGCCCTGCTGCTGGCGCCGCTGCTCGCCGTGCTGCTGATGGTGACGCTGGTCGGCATCCCGCTGGGGCTGCTGCTGCTGGGGCTGTACCTGGTGTCCTTGCCGCTGGGGTTGGCGGTGGCGGGGTTCGGGCTGGCGGAGTGGGCGGCGCGGCGGCGGGGCCGGGTTCCCCAGGGTAAGGACCAGCCGATGAAGCGCTTCGCCCTGTTCGCGGTCCTGCTGACCCTGGTGGGACTGGTGCCGGTGGTGGGCGGCCTGGCCCTGGGCATCGCCACCTGCCTGGGCCTGGGCGCCCTGGTGGCGCAGGTGTTGGCGGGGCGGCGGACGCGCTCATACCCCTCGGCTTGAGGGTTCGACGGGGCGCCCTATCTCCCCGGCCATGACCGCCCTGCACGTCGTCTGGTTCAAGCGCGACCTGCGCACCCATGACCATGTCCCCCTGGCCGCCGCCGCTGGCGCGGGCGGGCCGGTGCTGCCCTTGTATGTGGCGGAGCCGGAGCTGTGGGCGCAGCCCGACGCCAGCGCCCGGCAGTGGGGCTTCGCGGCGGAGGGGCTGGCCGAGCTGCGGGCCGACCTGGGCCGGCGGGGCCAGCCGCTGGTTGTGCGGGTGGGGGACGCGGTGGACATCCTGGACCGGGTCCGCCGCAAATGGGGCATCAAGGGCCTGTGGAGCCATGAGGAAACGGGCAATGGCTGGACCTACGCCCGGGACCGGCGAGTCGCCGCCTGGGCCAGGGCGCACGGCATCCCCTGGACGGAGCTGCCGCAGAACGGGGTGGTCCGCCGTCTGAAGGACCGGGACGGCTGGGCCCGGCGCTGGGAAGGCCGGATGGCGGCGGATGTGACCGTGGCACCGGCGGGCTTGGCGCCGCTGGCCGGCATCGACCCCGGCCCGATCCCCACGGCCACCGGGCTGGGTCTGTTCCCCGACCCCTGCCCCGGCCGGCAACCCGGTGGGCGGGCCAGGGGCCTGCGTACCCTGGCGAGCTTCCTGGACGACCGGGGGCGGCTGTACCAGCGCGGCCTGTCCAGCCCGGTGACGGCCTTCGACAGCTGCTCCCGCCTCTCGCCCCACCTGGCCTGGGGCACGCTGTCCCTGCGGGAGGTGGTGCAGGCCACGCGGGCGCGGATGGCGGGGCTGGAGGACGCGCCCTTCCGCCGGTCCTTGAGCTCCTTCGTGGAGCGGCTGCACTGGCATTGCCACTTCATGCAGAAGCTGGAAAGCCAGCCGGACCTGGAGTTCCGCAACGCCCACCCGGCCTATGACGGCCTGCGCGGCAGCGACCCGGCGCGGCTGGCGGCCTGGGCGGAGGGGCGCACCGGATGGCCCTTCATGGATGCCTGCATGCGGGCCCTGGTGGCCACCGGCTGGATCAACTTCCGCATGCGGGCCATGCTGATGGCCGTGGCCAGCTATCACCTGTGGCTGGACTGGCGGGAGACGGGCCTGCACCTGGCCCGGCTGTTCACGGATTATGAGCCGGGCATCCACTGGAACCAGTGCCAGATGCAGTCCGGCACGTCGGGCATCAACACCATCCGCATCTATAACCCAGTCAAGCAGGCGGAGGACCACGACCCCGCCGGCACCTTCACCCGCCGCTGGCTGCCGGAGCTGGCGGGCGTGCCGGGCCACCTGTTGCAGGAACCCTGGAAGATGGACGCGGCGGAGCAGGAGCGGGCCGGCTGCATCCTGGGCCGCGACTATCCCCTGCCCCTGGTGGACCACCAGGAAGCGGCGCGGGCGGCGCGGGACAAGGTCTGGGCCGCCCGCCGCGGGCCCGACTTCCACGCCTTGGCGGACGCGATCCAGGACCGGCACGGCTCCCGCAAGTCCGGCCTGAAGCCCAGCAACCCGACGAAGGCCCGGAAGAAGCCGGCCGGGCAACTGGCGTTGGACCTTTGACCCATGCCCAAGATGCGCCGCAAGGCCGACCTGCCCACCAAACCCTGCAAGCAATGTGGCCGTCCCTTCACCTGGCGGAAGAAGTGGGAGAAGGTGTGGGACGCGGTGCAGTACTGCTCCGACGCCTGCCGCCGGGGCAAGGTTCCGGACCGGACGGGCGGCAACCGTTGAGACCCGTCACTCCGCCGCTGCGGCGGGCGCGGCGAAGGCTGCCGGGGGGATGATCAGGTTCGCCTGGCGCAGGTCCGGGTCCCGCGGCATCAGCAGCAGCCGACCACGCCCCGCCTCGATCACCACCTGGTAGTTGGACAGCAGGCCCAACCCCAGCCGACCATCCAGGGCGCGGGGCATCCCTTCCCCCCGCGGGCCGATGGTGGCCTCCACCGGGCCAAGCTCCCGGCCGGCCAGCGCCAAGGCCGGCAGTTCCGTCCGGCGCAGCATGTAGGGGCCGGCCGCCCCCATCACCGGGACCACGCCCATGGGCCCCGCCAGCGGCTTGACGCCCACCCGTGCAGCGCTGTCCTCGAACAGGGTGACGGCGCCGAAATCGCCCGTGTCGATCATCAGGGACAAGGGTTGCCCCGCCACCAGGACCGTGGTGGTCAGAAGGTTGTCGTTCCAGGCCAGCGGCAGCACCAGCGTGTCCGGCCCCGGTTCCGGCAGGACCGGGTTCAGCCGCAGGGCGCCGTGGTCGAAGTCCAGCAGCACGTCGAAGCTGTGCAGCAGCGAATCCCCCAGCACACCGGCCAGGACCGTGCCGTCGTTGCGGGCCAGGGCCTGGGGCGGCAGGTCGATCACCGCGACCTTCTGCCCGCGCAGGGTGACCGGCCCGACGGACAGGCTGTCCAGCCGCGCCTTGCCCATGGGAAAGGGCCGGCCGGCGGAATCATAGGCCACCGCCCCGCCCTGCCATTCCAGCCCCAGGTCCCTGGCCGTGCCCGGGGTGACCAGATGGATGTCGGTCAGGCCGGTGTCGAACAGGAACGCATGGCCGGGCTGGCCGTTCACCGCCGCCTCCACCACGATGCGGTGCCGATCCAGGGTGAAGGGGATGTCCAAAGGCGCGGCCAGGGAGGCGATGGCCACCTCATCCTCCGGCGCGCCGGCGCAGGCCGTCAGCAGTCCCAGGGACAGGAGTGCCGCCCGCGATGCGGCCCGCAGGGACCCGGTCGCCCATCCCGTCGTTACGGTCATCATGCCGGCTCCACCCGCCTGCTGCCCCTGGGGAAGCAAACGGGTAAATGGCCGGTTCGGGCAGGCCGCCATCGGCACCTCAGGCCATCGGGCTAGGCGCCGCCGATCGGGGGATGCGAAATGGGGGGACTGTCGGGATGAGGATACCCAGGATGGCGGCGCTGGCCGCCCTGCTGCTGGCGATACCCGGGATGGCGGGGGCGGGGGAACTGCGGCTGGGCCTGCTGCGCCAGGACTTCACCAGCTTCTGGGCCGCCGGCCGCAACTTCGAGCGCGCCTGGGCCTTGAACGCCGAATGGGCGGCCGACCCGCTGGGCCGGGTGATCGGCGGCGAGCTGATCCCCTTCGCCGGGGGCACCTGGGCGCCGGGGAAGGAGCTGGACCGGCTGCATGCCGGGCTGAACTGGCAGCTTTCCGCCGACCGGGCCTTCCTGCGGCTGGGCCTGGGCGTGGCGGTGCACAACGGCAAGACCAACGACCCGGACAGCTATGGCCGCCGCCGCCAGATGGGCAGCCGGTTCCTGTTCCACGTGCCCGTCGAGGTGGGCTTCCGGCTGGACCAGCGCCTCAGCCTCAGCGCCTATTTCGACCACGTCTCCAACGCCAACCTGGACGACATCAACCCGGGCATCGACACTGCCGGGCTCCGGGTGGGGCTGAGGTTCTGAGCCGGGCCAGAAGCACTTTCGAATTCGAAAGTCTTCAGCGCGCCGGAATGGGCGCGGGCGCCTCGACGGCGGCGGGCTGCGGCGGGGCGGTGGCGTCCACTTGCGTCTTGGCCGCCGCCTCCTTCTCCTTCGCCGGGTCGCTGACCTCCGCCGGGGCGAGGATCATCACCGGCTTGTCCTCCGGCCACCACAGGGGCTCAATGGCCTTGAACACGGTCTGGCTGCCGAAGACGAAGGACGTGATGATAAGGCCGCCGATGACGATGGCGACGAAGCGGATCAGCAGGGACAGGAACAGGCGCGGCATCAGGGCTCCGGGAAGCCGAACGGCGTAAAGGGCGGACAGCGCGGTGATAAGCCACCGCGCCGTCCATGTATACCGCTTCCGGCAGGGTTCAACGCTTGTCCAGGGCGCCCGCCAGCTTCACCAGCCGCAGGAACTCCGCCCGTTCCCCGTTGGGGTCGGTGCCGCGGGCGCCGGATGCCAGGGCCTCCACCGCCACCCAGGGATAATCCTTCACGAAGCTGGAGCCGCGCAGCTTCTGCCCATAGGCCGCGGCCGCGGCGGCGAAGCGCACCTCCGTCCCTGCCTGGTCCAGGCTGGGGACCCGGTCCTTGGACGTGATGGGCCGGGTGACGAGCTGGCTGTCCTTCGCCCCCGGCGCCTTCCAGCGCAGCTTCAGGAAGGCGATCTCGTTGCCGGCGCCCGCCGGGGCCGCCTTGCCCTTGCCTTCCGGCTGGTAGCGGCTGGGGTCCAGCAGCCGGGCCTTGCTGTCCGGGGCGACGATCTCATACAGCGCCGTCACCCGGTGGCCGGCGCCCACGTCGCCCGCATCCACCTTGTCGTCGTTGAAGTCCTGGTTGCGCAGCATCCGGGTCTCGTAGCCGATCAGCCGGTACTCGGCCACCCGGGCAGGGTTGAACTCCACCTGGATTTTCACGTCGTTCGCCACGGTCAGCAGCGTGCCGCCGAGCTGTTCCCGCAGCGCCCGCCGCGCCTCATGCAGCGTGTCCACATAGACGGCCTGGCCGTTGCCCGCCTGGGCCAGGGCCTGGGCCACGTCGTCCCGGTAGTTGCCGCGCCCCACCCCCAGCACGGTCAGGGCCACGCCCTTCTCCCGGTAGCCGGCCACGAACTCCGCCAGCTTCTTCGGGTCGCTGATGCCGAGGTTGAAGTCGCCGTCGGTGGCCAGGATGACGCGGCTGACCCGCCCCTCTCCCGCCGCACCCTCCGCCAGCGCATAGGCCGCGGTCAGGCCGCCCTGCCCGCCGGTGCCGCCGCCGGCCCCCAGCTTGTCGATGGCGTCGGCGATCAGGGCCCGGTCCTTGCCGGGGGTCAGGGGCAGGATGGTCCTGCTTTCCCCGGCATAGGTGACCAGGGCGATGCGGTCATCGTCCCGCAGCCCGTCCAGCATCATGCGCAGCGACCGCTTCACCAGCGGCAGCCGGTCCGGCGCGTCCATGGAGCCGGAGACGTCCACCAGGAACACAAGGTTGGCCGGCGGCCGCGCCTCCGCCGGCACGTCATAGGCGGCCAGGCCCACATGGACGATCTCCGCCCCCTGACGCCAGGGCGACGGGTAGACCGCCACCACCGGGTTGAAGGGCTTCGCCTTGACCTTGCTGACGGGGTAGTCATAGCGGAAATAGTTCACCACCTCCTCCACCCGTACGGCGTCGGGCGGCGGCAGGGAGCCCTGTTCCAGGAAGCGGCGGATGTTGGCGTAGCTGGCCGTGTCCACGTCCACGGAGAAGGTGGAGACCGGCGCCTCCGCCACGGCCTTGACCGCATTCTCCTCCACCGCCTGGTAGCTGTCGCCCTGCTGCACCGGCACCGGGGGCCGGGCCATCGCCATGCGGGCGGCGGGGGCATAGCCGGGGGGCGGCGCGCTTGGCAGCGGCGGCGGCGGGGTGGGGGGCGGCGGCGCCATGGTCGGCACGGGCTCGGGCGCCAAGCCGCCGATCTCCTGGTCTGCCGGCTTCATGGGCGCGCAACCCACCGCCACCAGGGCGACACCGCCGAGCAGCAGGAACACGGAGCCCTTGTTCAACCTTTTCATGGTCGCTTCCCCCTCACCCCAAATCGATCACCCCAAAGTGGTGGGGGATTGTGTCAGGGAATGGGCGGGGGGCAGGCTTTATTTCAGCCCTCGAAGGGTTTTGTCACGATCCGATAGGGGACCGTCACTCCACGATCATCGCCTCCAGCGTGGCCAGCCGGTCGGCCTCCGCCGCGGGCTTGTCCCAGCGGACGCGGTGGACGCGGGGGAAGCGCATGGCGACGCCGCTCTTGTGCCGGGTGGAGCGGTGGACGCTGTCGAAGGCCACCTCCAGCACCAGGCCCGGCGGCACCTCCCGCACGGGGCCGTAGCGGCGCACCGTGTTGTTGCGGATCCAGCGGTCCAGGCGGACCAGCTCCTCGTCCGTGTAGCCGCTATAGCATTTGCCCACGGGCACCAGCTCCCCCCCGTTTTCGGGGTCGCCGGTCCAGGCGCCGAAGGTGAAGTCGCCGTAGTAGCTGGCGCGCTTGCCGTGGCCGCGCTGGGCGTACATCACCACCACGTCCAGGGTCAGCGGCCCGCGCTTCCACTTGAACCAGGGCCCTTTGGGCCGGCCGGAGACATAGGTGCTGTCCGCCCGCTTCAGCATCAGCCCCTCGATGGCGTTGTCGCGGGCACCGGCCCGCAGCGCTGCCAGCTCCTCCCACGTCTCGAAGGGGACCATGGGGGACAGGTCCATGGCGGGGGGCCGGGTGCGGGCGTACCAGTCCTCCAGCCGCTGGCGGCGGGCGTCGAAGGGCAAGGCCCGCAGATCCTCGTCGCCGTCGAACAGGATGTCGTAAAGCCGGATGTGGGCCGGATACTCCTTGACCAGCTTGGGCGTCACCTGCTTGCGGTTCAGGCGCTGCTGCAGGTCGTTGAAGGGCCGCACCTCCCCGTCGCGGACCACCAGCAGCTCCCCGTCCAGCACCGCGTCGAAGGCCAGCCGTTCCACCACGTCGGGGAAGGCGGCGCCCACCTCCTCCCCGGTGCGGCTGTACAGGCGGCTCTCGCCCAGGGTGCGGGCGACCACCTGGACCCGGATGCCGTCCCACTTCCACTCCGCCCTATAGGCGGCGGGGTCCAGGCCGGCGATGTCCTCATCCTCCAGCGGCTGGGCCAGCATGGTGGGGCGATAGCCGCCGGTGGCCGCCACGGTGGGCTTGGGGCCGGCACCCGACAGCCAGCCGAACAGGTCCAGGTAGGGGGCGCGCAGGCCGTGCCACAGCTCCTCGATCTCATCCACGCTGGCCTGGACGCCGTTGCCCCCGGCCCATTCCGCCAGGGAGGTCTTGGCCAGGCGGGCGGAGGCGCCGACGCGCAAACTGCCGGTGATCAGCTTCAGCAAGGCATAGCGCCCGTCGCTGTCCAGCGCGTCCAGCCAGCCCTCCAGCAGGGCCGGCACCTCCGACCGCTTGGCACTGGTCAGGCCGTGGACCACCTCCGACAGGGGCGGCGGGGGCGTGTTGGTGCCGGGGCGGGCCGGCCAGATCAGGGCCGCCGTCTCCGCCGTGTCGCCGACGAAGTCATATGACCAGCCATAGAGCACCGGGTCCACCCGGGTCATCACCAGGTTGCGCACGATGGCCGGCTTGGCCGCGCCGAAGGTCAGGCTGCCGGTCAGCGCCGCCAGCGCCCAGCCCCGCTCCGGGTCCGGCGTGGTCTGCCAATAGTCGGTAAGCAGGCGGATCTTGCCGTTGCGGGCTGGCGTGAACACCAGCGCGTCCATCAGGGCGGCGAAGCGGTTCACGTATCCTCCTCCTCGAACCCCACCAGGTGCAGGGGTCGCGCCCGGAAGCCCTGGCCCGTGGCCCAGTGGACCAGCGCCTCCTCCCGCCCGTGGGTGACCCAGACCTCCGGCGCCTGCACGTCCATCAGGGTCTGGCACAGCTCGTCCCAGTCGCAATGGTCGGAGATGACCAGCGGCAGCTCCACGCCCTTCTGCCGGGCCCGCTGCCGCACCCGCATCCAGCCCGAGGCATAGGCCACCACCGGGTCGGGCATCCGGCGGCTCCACTTGTCCTGGACGGCGGAGGGGGTGGAGAGGACGATCTGGCCCTTGAGGTCCTCCTTCGACGCGCCAGTGGCGGGGCGCAGCTCGCCCAAGGGCACGCCGTGCCGCTCATACAGCTCGCACAGGGGGATCAGGGCGCCGTGCAGCCAGAGGGGCCTGTCCCACCCGGCCTCCCGCAGCAGGGCGATGACCCGCTGCGCCTTGCCCAGGGCATAGGCGCCGACGATGTGGGAGCGGTCGGGGTACAGGGCGACGGAGTGGAGCAGCTTCGCCACCTCGTCCTCCGCCGGCGGGTGGCGGAAGACGGGCAGCCCGAAGGTGGCCTCCGTCACGAAGGCGTCGCAGGGCACCGGCTCGAACGGGGCGCAGGTGGGATCACGGCGGCGCTTGTAGTCGCCGGACACGACGACCCGGCTGCCCCGCCACTCCACCACCACCTGGGCGCTGCCCAGCACATGGCCGGCGGGGACCAGGGTGACCGTCACCTCCCCCACCGTCAGGGGCCGGCCGTAGGGCAAGGGCTGCTTGTGGGTTCCGCTCCCCTCCCCCAGCCGGCTTTCCATGATGGCCAGGGTCTCCGGCGTGGCCAGCACGTGGGTGTGGCCGCCGCGGGCGTGGTCGCTGTGGCCGTGGGTGATGACGGCGCGGTCCACGCCGCGGACCGGGTCGATGTGGAAGCCCCCGGGCTCCACCCACAGCCCACCCCCGCGCTCCACGGCGCAGGGGTAGACCCAGGTTTCCGGCAAGGGGGCTTTCAGGGCGGGGGCTGCGAGGTCGGTCATGCTTCCCAGGATATGGTTCCTGGAGGCAACGCGACCAGCCGTCAGCCGGGTCCCGTCGTCAGCCTCCCGCGGGCGGCGCGATACCCGGAACGGGGATGCTGGCGCTCACCCCCGGCCCCAGGGGAAGGTCCAGCAGGTACCAGACGCTGAACAGGGCGGTGGAGCTGATGCCGAACCAGACCGAGTAGGGCAGCATGGTGGCCACCAGCGAGCCGATGCCGAAGCTGGGCACATAGCGCTGGCACATGATCAGGATCAGCGGGAAGTAGGGCAGCAGCGGGGTGATCGGGTTGGTGAAGGCGTCACCCACACGATAGGCGGCCTGGGTCGCCTCCGGGCTGATGCCGACGCCCATCAGCATGGGCACCATCACGGGGGCCAGGATGGCCCACTTGGCCGACGCGCTGCCGATCAGGATGTTGATCATGGAGCCGACGAGGATAAGCGCCAGCAGCAGCGGCAGCCCGTCGATCCCCGCGGCGCGCAGGAAGGCGGCGCCGTTGATGGCCAGGATGGTGCCCAGGTTGGACCAGCCGAACAGGGCGATGAAGATGGAGGCGGCGAAGGCCAGAACCAGGTAGCCGCCCATGTCCGACATGCTCTTGCCCATCATGCCCACCACGTCCTTGTCGGACCGGATGGTGCGGGCGCCGACGCCATAGGCGATGCCGCAGAGCAGGAAGACGACGAACAGCAGGGTGACGATGCTGCCGAAGAAGGGCGCCAGCGGGTTGTTGGCGTTCTTCGGGTCGCGCAGGACGCCATCCTCCGGCAGCACCAGCCACAGGATCACGGCGACGCTGGCCAGCACCACCAGACCCGCCGCCCTCAGGCCACGACGCTCCAGCGCCTTCTGCTCGGCCGTGGGCTCATCCACCGCGCCTCCGGGGATGTCGGTCCCCAGGGGGGCGGAGGCCCAGAGGCGGGGCTCGATGATGCGGTCGGTGACGATGGCGCCCACGATGGTGAACAGGGGAACGAAGGCCATCATCAGGAAATAGTTGGCCGTGGGGGCCACCACGTAATTCGGGTCATAGAGCTGGGCCGCCGCGGTGCTGATGCCGCCCAGCAGCGGGTCCAGGCTGGTGACCAGCAGGTTGGCGCTGAACCCGCCGGCCACGCCGGCGAAGGCCGCGGCCAGGCCCGCGATGGGGTGGCGGCCGATGGAATGGAACAGGGCCGCGGCCAGGGGCGTGAGCACCACATAGCCGGCGTCCGCCGCCAGGCTGGCCTGGACGCCGGCGAAGACCACCGTCAGGGTCAGCAGGCGCGACGGCACGGCGCGCACCAGGGCCGCCAGGCTGACGCCGATCAGGCCCGCCCGCTCCGCCACGCCCACGCCCAGCATGACCACCAGCACCACGCCCAGCGGGTGGAAGCTGGTGAAGATGGTCGGCAGCTCCGTGAAGAAGCGCCGGATGTTGGCCGGGTCCGCCAGGCTGACGGCGGTGATCTCCTTGCCCGTGCCCGGGTGGACGGCGCTGGTGCCCAGGGAGGCGAAGAGCAGCGACAGCATCACCACGATGGCGATGGCGATCAGGAACAGGGTGGCCGGGTCCGGCAACCGGTTACCCGCCCGCTCGATCCCGGCAAGGATACGCTCGCCGAAGCCCTGACTTGTCCCCATTCCCAAACCCCCGCCCGTTGTTCGTATCGTTCCTGATGGAACCGTTGCGCCCTTCGTGCCAAGGCGGACGCCGCTTGGCAAGGGCCGGTCTGATCCAGGGTGCGATCACCCTACCCGACCTGTGGGTTGCGCCCGCCCCGCGGCACGGGCATTCTCGCGCCCGATCCCCGGGAGAGACAGGCCATGCACGACTTCCTTTCCATCCATCCGGCCGTCGCGGCGGCGCTGCGGGCGAACCAGCCGGTGGTGGCGCTGGAATCGACCTTGATCAGCCACGGCCTGCCCCACCCCGCCAATGTGGAGACGGCGCTGGCGCTGGAAGCGGCCGTGCGGGCGGCCGGGGCCCTGCCGGCCACCGTGGCCGTGCTGGACGGGCGCATCCGCGTCGGCCTGGAGGCGGAGGATCTGGAGCGGCTGGCCCAGCCGGGGGTGCGCAAGGTCAGCCGCCGCGACCTGCCCCTGGTGCTTGCCAGCGGCGCCGACGGGGCCACGACGGTGGCCGCCACCATGATCGCCGCGGAACTGGCCGGCATCTCCGTCTTCGCCACGGGCGGCATCGGCGGGGTGCACCGGGGTGTGGAGACGACCCTGGACATCTCCGCCGACCTGGAGGAGCTGTCACAGACCGACGTGGCCGTGGTCTGCGCCGGGGCCAAGGCCATCCTGGATTTGCAGAAGACCCTGGAATATCTGGAGACCAAGGGCGTGCCGGTGATCGGCTTCGGCACCGACCGTTTCCCCGCCTTCTATACCGCCAGCCTGCCGCTGCCCGTGGACGGGCGGGTGGACAGCGCCGACGACGCGGCCCGCATGCTGCGCGCCAAGTGGCAGTTGGGCCTGAAGGGCGGCGTGGTCATCGGCGTGCCCATCCCGGAGGAAGCCGCCCTGGACGCCGAGGCGGTGGAAGCCGCCATCCGCCAGGCGGTGGATGAGGCCGAGAACCAGGGCGTGCGCGGCAAGGAGCTGACGCCCTTCCTGCTGAAGCGGCTGGAGGAACTGACCGGCGGCGCCAGCCTGGCCGCCAACCGGGCCCTGCTGCTGAACAACGCCCGCGTGGCGGGGCAGATCGCCGTGGCCTATGCCCGCCAGAAGGCGGAGATGGCCCTGCCGAGGAAGGTCACCGCCCCGAACAAGCGCCCGCCGGGGTACTGAGCGGCGCAGGGCATCGTAGGTCGGGGTGACCACCGGGAACCCCGACATTCACGAGCGCCGTTGGTCGTCGGGGTTCGCATGCGCTCACCCCGACCTAGGGTCAGCCCCCCACCGTCGTGGTCAGCGTCTGGTCGCCGCGGCGGATGCTGATGGTCCAACGGCGCGCGCCCTCCCGCAGGGTGGACAGCAGGTCCTGCACCCGGCCGATCTCCGTGTCGTTCACCCGCAACACGATGTCCCCCGGCCGGAAGCCGAGGGAGGCGGCGGGGGTGCCGCGCTGGACATTCAGGATCACCACCCCCTCCCCCGCCCCGTTGAAGCGGATTTCCTCCACCAGGGCCGGGTTCAGGTTCGCCACCTCTGCCCCGCTCAAGGGCGTGCGGCCGGGGATCGTGGTCTGCTGGCGGGGCGGGTCCTCCGGCGGGCCGATCAGCCGCAGGGAAAGCTGCTGCTCCCGCCCCTGGCGCAGCACGGTCAGGCTGGCCGTGCCGCCGATGGGCAGGGTCGCCACCCGGTAGCGCAGGCTGTCAGGGTCGTCCACCGGGCGGCCATTCACCGCCGTCACCACGTCGCCCACCCGCAGGCCCGCCTGGGCCGCGGGGCCGCCTGGCTTCACTTGGTTGACCAGCACGCCTGCCGGGCGGGTCAGGCCCAGGCTGTTGGCGATGTCGCCCGTCACCGTCTGCCCGGCCGCGCCGATCCAGGGCCGCACCAGCTTGCCGCCGGTACCCGCCGCCTCGATCACCGTGCGGACCATGTTGGCGGGGATGGCGAAGCCGATTCCGATGCTGCCGCCGGAGCGGCTGAAGATGGCGGTGTTGATGCCCACCAGCCGCCCGTCCATGGCGACAAGCGCCCCGCCTGAATTGCCGGGGTTGATGGCGGCATCCGTCTGGATGAAGAAATTGTAGTCGGAGATGCCCACCGCCGTGCGCGCCACGGCGCTGACGATACCGCTGGTGACGGTCTGGCCCACGCCGAACGGGTTGCCGATGGCCAGCACCAGGTCGCCCACCTGCATGTCGTCCGAATCGTGGAACTCCAGGAAGGGCAGCCGCTCCCGGCCCGGGTCGATGCGTAGGACCGCCAGGTCCACCCGGTCGTCGGTGCTGACCAGCTTGGCCGGGAACTCCCGCCGGTCGGCCAGGACCACGGTGATCTCGTCCGCGTCCTTGATCACGTGGGCATTGGTGACGATCAGCCCGTCCGCCGCCAGGATGACGCCGGAACCCAGGGACTGCTCCACCCGCTCCCGCGGGATGCCGCCGGTCACGTCGCCGAAGAACCGACGGAACAGCGGGTCCTCCAGCAGGGGGGAGACGCGCTGCTGCACCACCCGCCGGCTGTAGATGTTCACCACGGCCGGTGCCGCCCGCTTCACCAGGGGGGCGTAGGACAGGGTGATCTGCTCCCGGCTGTCCGGCACGGTGCGCTGGGCCGAAGCCGGGGCGGCGGGCAGGATGAGGAGCGCCAGGGCAAGCGCGGCGGGGAGGGTCGGGCGACGGATCAGCATGGTGGGATCGGGCATCGACGACGGCGGGGGAGGATCAACGGCAGCCGGCCTGGCAGGCCTGCAACTCCGCCTGGCAAGTGCGGCCCATGCCATAGGTGGTGTTGCCGTCCTGGGCGGAGCGCTGGTCGCCGCAGATATCGTTCTGCCGCGCGCACTGCGCAAGGCAGGCCTTGCGGGGGTCCAGCACCCGCTCCTGCCCTTCCCGCTTGGCAGGTGGCGCCATGCAGCCGGCGAGCATCAGTAGGGCGAGGGAGGCGGCAAAGGCTTTCATGGCGGACATCCGGGTTGCGGGCGTGGCGGGCATCCTATCCCCCCGGCCCGGCAAGGCAAGGCGGCAATCGACCGGAACCCACACGCCCCCTTCCGGGTTGCATGCCGTGACGCAATTGACGGAGAGCGACGGCGATGACAGAGACAGGCGGTTCGGACTGGTACTACATGGTGGCCATCGTCCTGGGGCCCATCCTGTTCATCGCGGTGATGGCCTATGCCGTCATGCGCTCGGCCAAGGGACGCAAAGGCCGTTCCGCCCCGCCCGGCGGGACCCCGGCCCCGGACCCGCGGGAGGCCGGCTCCAACACGGTCACGCCACGGGAGCGCTGATCCCCGCCAGCATTCACCGACATAGCCGAAGCCCTTCCGCCACCCAGGCGAGAGGGCGTATGTGATTTCACAATCCCGCTTTTCCTAATTGCGTAGTCCGCACTAGAAAGAGAAACGGCGGGCCGGGGATTGGCCCCGAACCCGCCGCATAAGGGAGAACTGGCATGACGCAAATGCCGTTTCTCCTGGTGTTCCGGCTCCCGGTGTGGCGCCGGCGTGTGATCCACGTCGTCATCACCCTGGGCCGGGCCTAGGAGCCGGGCGGGTCGGGTCTAGACCCCCGGCCCGCCTTGCCCTGCAAAGATAGGCTGAAACACCGGCCTGTGCAAACCCTTCACACTGGCCCAAACGGAAACCGCGCCCGCGGCGGGTGCCGGGGCGCGGTCCGTTACCTCAGGAGGTTCGGTGGATGCCTCAGGCCTCCTCCGACTCCTCCTTCACCTCGACCGGGCCGCTGTCCTGGCCCTTGGCCGTGACATCGCGGTCCACCAGCTCGATGATGCCCATGGGGGCGGCGTCGCCGTAGCGGAAGCCGGCCTTCAGGACGCGGGTGTAGCCGCCGGGACGGCCCTTGTAGCGCTCAGCCAGGGTGGTGAACAGCTTGTCCACCATGGCGTGGTCCCGCAGCTCGGCATAGGCGAGGCGCTTGTTGGCGATGCCGCCCTTCTTGCCGAGGGTGATCAGCTTCTCGACGATCGGCCGCAGGTCCTTGGCCTTCGGCAGGGTCGTCTTGATCTGCTCATGCTTGATCAGCGCGTTGGCCATGTTGGAGAACATGGCCAGGCGGTGGGAGGTGGTGCGATTGAACTTGCGACCGGCGTAACCGTGACGCATGGCGTTGCTCCTTCATGGCTTGGCCCCCCGTGGGGAGCCGATGGTATTCCCCGCACGCCCTGTCGGGCCGGTACGGCGGGGGTGGGCTGGATGCCCGGGGTAAGCGGGTGACCTGGGTGTCGGGCTTCGCTTCGCTCAGCGCCGACCTACCGCAATGACGCCGTAGGTCGGTGCCGAGGCAGGGCCGAGGCCCGACGGCACGGGTGCTCAGTACGGCTCCTCGAGGCGCTTCGCCAGCTCCTCGATGTTCTCCGGCGGCCAGTTCGGAATCTCCATCCCGAGGTGCAGGCCCATCTGCGCCAGCACTTCCTTGATCTCGTTCAAGGACTTGCGGCCGAAGTTCGGGGTACGGAGCATCTCCGCCTCCGTCTTCTGCACCAGGTCGCCGATATAGACGATGTTGTCGTTCTTCAGGCAGTTGGCGGAACGGACGGACAGCTCCAGCTCGTCCACCTTGCGCAGCAGGTTCTTGTTGAAGGGGATCTCGTCCGCCTTCGTCTCCGCGACCGCGGCCTGCGGCTCCTCGAAGTTGATGAACATCTGCAGCTGGTCCTGCAGGATGCGGGCGGCGATGGCCACCGCGTCCTCCGGGGTGACCGCGCCGTTGGTCTCCACGTTCAGGGACAGCTTGTCATAGTCGGTGGTCTGGCCGACGCGGGTGTTCTCCACCTTGTAGGCGACCTTGCGCACCGGGCTGTAGATGGCGTCCACCGGGATAAGGCCGATGGGGGCATCCTCGGGCCGGTTCTGGCTGGCCGGGACGTAGCCCTTCCCGCTATGGACCGTCAGCTCCATGTTCAGCCGAGCGCCGGCGTCCAGGGTGCAGATCAGGTGGTCGGGGTCCAGAACCTCGATGTCGGCGCCGGTTTCGATCATGCCGGCGGTGACCTCGCAGGGGCCCTCGGCGCGCAGCCGCATGCGGCGCGGGCCCTCGGCCCCCATCTTCAGCGCCATCGCCTTGATGTTCAGGACGATGTCGGTCACGTCCTCACGGACGCCGGGGATGGAGGAGAATTCGTGCAGCACGCCGTCGATGTGGATGGCGGTGACGGCGGCACCCTGCAGGGAGGACAGCAGCACGCGGCGCAGGGCGTTGCCGAGCGTCAGGCCGAAGCCGCGCTCCAACGGGCCGGCGACGATGGTCGCCTCACGCCGCGAATTGTCGCCGGGAGTGATGTCGAGCTTGTTGGGCTTCTCGAGCGCCTGCCAGTTCTTCTGGATCAAGGAAGTAGCCTCTTGCCATCGGGTCAAAGATCACACCGGCCCCCACTCCACCCCAATGCTGGGCTGCCGCGATGGCGGGCGGCAGCCTGTCCCGGGGTGGCGGGGAACCGGTGTGGGTTCTGTCTTGCCCAGTACCAGGTTTCCTGGACCTGGGCAAACCGCGCCGACTGGCGCGGCGGCGGCACGTGCCGCCGGGCGAGGCCCCGGAGGGCCTCGCCGTTGTCAATGAAGCAGGATCAGACGCGACGCTTCTTCGGCGGGCGGACGCCGTTGTGCGGGATCGGCGTCACGTCGCGGATGGAGGTGATCTGGAAGCCGACGGCCTGCAGGGCGCGCAGCGCGGACTCGCGCCCCGAACCCGGGCCCTTCACCTCAACCTCCAGGGTCTTCATCCCGTGCTCCTGGGCCTTGCGGCCCGCGTCCTCGGCCGCGACCTGGGCGGCGTAGGGCGTGGACTTGCGGGAGCCCTTGAAGCCCATGGTCCCGGAGGACGACCAGGCAATGGTGTTGCCCTGGGCGTCCGTGATCGTGATCATGGTGTTGTTGAAGGTGGCGTTCACGTGGGCGACGCCGGCGGTGATGTTCTTGCGCTCGCGGCGACGCAGGCGCGCGGCGTTGGCGTTCGGCTTGGCCATGGTCGGGTCCCTACCTTACTTCTTCTTGCCGGCAATCGGCTTGGCGGGACCCTTGCGGGTGCGCGCGTTGGTGTGGGTGCGCTGGCCGCGCACCGGCAGGTTCCGGCGGTGACGCAGGCCGCGGTAGCAGGCCATGTCCATGAGCCGCTTGATGTTCATGGCGACTTGGCGACGCAGGTCACCCTCGACGCGGTAGTCGGCGTCGATGACCTCACGGATGCGCAGGACCTCTTCGTCGGTCAACTGGTGCACCCGGCGCTCGGTCGGGATGCCGACCTTGGCGCAGATGTCCTTGGCGAACTTCGGCCCGATGCCGTGGATGTACTGAAGGGCGATCTCCACCCGCTTCGCGGTGGGGATATTGACGCCAGCGATACGCGCCACGCGTTCTCTCCATGTCATGCCCGCCGGGATGTCCCGGACGGTGCGATCTTCGTCCACGCCCTGCCTGCCGGTCCCGGCTCCCGTGGCGGGGAGGTCGGGCGGCTTCAGGGCATCTCATCCGAAGAAATCCTGGTACTGGTACCGGATCTCCAAATGCATGTACGACCGCAGCCGCCCCATGCGCCTGAGCACCTGGGAGACCGAGGCCGGACCTGCTCAACCCCTTCCGGGATCAAGGGCGCGGAGTATAGCCACGCGCGCCCCGGCGTCAAGGCCGAACCTCATGCGCGTGCCCCAAAGCAGAAGGGCCGGCCCAACCGGACCGGCCCTTCCATCCACTTACGTCCGGAAGGCGTCAGGCCTTCAGGATCGCCTCGATCTGGCTGGTGACCTCATCAATCTCCGCCATGCCGTCCACCTGCTTCAGCACACCCCGGCCCGCATAATAGGGCAGGATCGGTGCCGTCTGCTTATGGTAGGCGTCCAGGCGCTTGGTCACCGTCTCGGCATTGTCGTCGGCGCGACGGCTGAACTCCGTGCTGCCGCAATTGTCGCAGACGCCATCCTTGGCCGGGCGCTTGAACGTCTCATGATAGCCGGCGCCGCACTTGGCGCAGGTGAAGCGGCCGGTGATGCGCTCCGTCAGGGCGGCGTCGTCCACCTTCATCTCGATGACGTGGTCGAGCTTAAGGCCCTTCTGCTCCAGCATCCGGTCCAGCGCCTCCGCCTGCACCACGGTGCGGGGGAAACCGTCCAGGATGAAGCCGGGCTTGCAGTCCGGCTCATCGATCCGGTTGGAGATCATCTCGATCATGACCTCGTCGGGCACGAGCTGCCCGGCCTTCATGATCGCGTCGGCCTTCTGGCCCAGGGGGCTGCCCCCCTTCACCAGGGCGCGCAGCATGTCACCGGTGGACAGCTGCACCATGCCATAGGCCTTCTCCAGCCGCTGCGCCTGGGTGCCCTTACCCGCGCCTGGCGGCCCCAACAGGATCAAGTTCATCCGCGTCTCCCCCGTAGCTTGGCCTTCTTGATAAGCCCTTCATACTGGTGCGCCAAGAGGTGCGAGTGTATCTGCGCCACTGTGTCCATGGTCACGGTGACCATGATCAGCAGCGACGTGCCACCAAAGTAGAAGAGCGCCCCGTACTCCGCGATGAGGAACTCGGGCAAAAGGCAGACCACGGTGAGGTAGGCGGCGCCGATCACGGTCAGCCGCGTAAGCACAAAGTCCAAGTAGTCGGCGGTGTTCTTGCCTGGGCGGATGCCCGGGATGAAGCCGCCATACTTCTTCAGGTTGTCGGCCGTCTCCGTCGGGTTGAAGACGATGGCCGTGTAGAAGAAGCAGAAGAAGATGATCAGGGCCGCGTACAGGATCATGTACAGCGGCGTGCCGTGGGCCAGGTAGCTGCTGATGGTGGTCAGCCATTCCGGCCCGCCCTGGCCGGAGAAGTTCACCATCGTCAACGGCAGCAACAGAAGCGAGCTGGCGAAGATCGGCGGGATCACGCCTGACGTGTTCAGCTTCAGCGGCAGGTGCGACGCCTCGCCGCCGAACTGCCGGTTGCCGACCTGGCGCTTCGGGTACTGCACGATCAGCCGGCGCTGGGCGCGCTCAAAGAACACGATGAAGAAGATGATGCCGATGGCCATCACAATCAGCAGGATGATGAACCAGGTGCTCATGGCCCCGGTGCGGCCAAGCTCCAGGATCTGGGCAATGGCCTTCGGGAACGCCGCCACGATGCCGGCGAAGATGATCAACGAGATGCCGTTGCCCACGCCCCGGGCGGTGATCTGCTCACCCAGCCACATCAGGAACATGGTGCCGCCAACCATGGTGATGACCGTGCTGATCCGGAAGAACCAGCCGGGCTCGATCACCACCCCTCCCCCTTGCGCGTTCATGCCCTCCAGCCCGATGGCGAGGCCGTAGGACTGCACCAGGGCGAGGGCGACGGTCAGGTAGCGGGTGTACTGGTTCAGCCGCTTGCGGCCAGACTCGCCTTCCTTCTTCAGCGTCTCCAGCGTCGGCGAGACAGCCGTCATCAGCTGGATGATGATGGACGCTGAGATGTACGGCATGATGTTGAGCGCGAAGATGCTCATGCGCTCGACCGCGCCGCCGGCCAGCATGTTGAACATGCCCAGGATGCCGCCCGAGCTGCCGGCGAAGATCTGCGCGAAAGCCGCGCCGTCGATGCCGGGGAGCGGGATATAGGTGCCAAGCCGATAAACGATAAGCGCACCCAGGGTGAACCAGATGCGCTTCTTGAGTTCCGTTGCCTTCGCGAAGGCGCCGAAATTGATGTTTGCGGCAAGCTGCTCGGCGGCTGATGCCATGGCCGGTAATCCTTGGTCGCCTAACGGCGTTCGTCGTGCGTGAAAAGGGACAAACCAAATAAGGGGAGGCCGGCGCCTGAGGACAAGCGCCGGCCCCGAAAACTACCGCTTACTCGGCGGCGGCCGCGTCGGCCTTCGGCGCGGTCACGGTGACCTTGCCGCCGGCCTTCTCCACCGCCGCGATGGCGGCGGCGGAAGCGCCGGCCACCTCGAAGGTGAGGGCGGCGCTGATCTCGCCCTTGTTCAGCAGGCGGACGCCGTCACGGGAAGCGCGCACCAGGCGGGCGTTGACCAGAACCTCGGCGGTGATCACCTCGGTGATCCCCAGGCGACCATCGTCGATGGCCTTCTGGATGGAACCGACATTGATGACCGCGTAGTCCTTGGCGAACTGCACGTTGGAGAAGCCGCGCTTCGGCAGGCGCCGATGCAGCGGCATCTGGCCGCCCTCGAAGCCCTTGATGGAGACGCCGGAACGGGACTTCTGGCCCTTCACGCCACGGCCACCGGTCTTGCCCTTGCCGGACCCGATGCCGCGACCGACCCGGGTCCGCGACTTGCGGGCGCCGGGATTGTCACTGAGCTGGTTGAGCTTCATGGTCTTGATCCTTCAAGCCGTATCGGGCCGGCCCCCTCAGGAGGCCGACTCGACGCGCACGAGGTGCTGAACCTTGGCGATCATGCCACGCACGGCCGGGGTATCCTCCAGCTCGCGCGTCCGGTTCAGCTTGTTGAGGCCCAGGCCGATCAGCGTCTCACGCTGGTCGTGGCGGCGGCCGATGGGGCTGCCGATCTGGGTGACGACGACGGTCTTCTTCTCGGCCATCACGCAGCCTCCTTGCCCTCACCGGCGGCGGTCTCCCGCTTGCCGAGGATGTCGCTCACGCGACGGCCGCGGCGGGCGGCGACGGCGCGCGGGCTGACGCACTTCTGCAGGGCGTCAAAGGTCGCCTTGATCATGTTGTGCGGGTTGGAGGTGCCGACCGACTTGGTCACCACGTCCGCCACGCCCAACGCCTCGAAGATGGCGCGCATCGGGCCGCCGGCGATGATGCCGGTACCCGCCGGGGCCGCACGGAGCAGCACCCGCCCGGCGCCGAAGTGGCCGTGCACGTCGTGGTGCAGCGTCCGGCCCTCGCGCAGGGGCACGCGGATCATGGAGCGCTTGGCCTGGTCGGTGGCCTTGCGGATGGCCTCCGGGACCTCGCGGGCCTTGCCGGCGCCGACGCCGACGCGGCCCTTGGCGTCACCCACCACGACCAGGGCGGCGAAGCCGAAGCGACGGCCACCCTTCACCACCTTGGCGACGCGGTTGATGCCGACCAGCTTCTCTACCAGGTCGTCGCCTTCCCGGTCCTCACGCCGATCGCGGTTATCACCCCGGTCGCGGCGTTCGCCGCGGTCCCGGTTGCGACGCTCACCCTCACCGCCGGCGCCGCTGTTCTCATTACGAGCCATGGTACACCCCTTAGAACTGCAGGCCGGCTTCACGCGCGGCGTCGGCCAAGGCCTTCACGCGGCCGTGGAACAGGTACTGGCCGCGGTCGAACACGACCGAGGTCACGCCCTTGCCCACCGCGCGCTCGGCGATCAGCTTGCCGACCGCCTTCGCCGCCTCGATGTCGGCCCCGGTCTTCAGGGCCTCGCGGAGGTCCTTCTCGAGGGTCGAGGCAGCGGCCAGGGTGTGCCCGGCCGCGTCGTCGATGATCTGCGCATAGATGTGCTGGGAGGACCGGAAGACCGACAGGCGGGGACGACCGCTGCCGAACTTCCGGATCCGGGTACGAACGCGCTGCTTGCGCCTCGCGTTGAGATCCTTCTGCTTGCTCATGGTCGCCTGCCTTACTTCTTCTTGCCTTCTTTGCGGACGATCACCTCGTTCTCGTACTTCACGCCCTTGCCCTTGTAGGGCTCGGGACCGCGGTACGCGCGGATCTCCGCGGCCACCTGGCCGACCTTCTGCTTGTCGAAGCCGCTGACCGAGATGCTGGTCGGCTTGTCGCACTTGATCGTGATGCCCGAGGGGATCGGGTACTTCACGTCATGGCTGAAGCCGAGGTTCAGCACCAGGTCATTGCCCTGGACCATCGCCTTGTAGCCGACGCCGTTGATCTCGAGGTTCTTGGTGAACCCCTTGTCAACGCCGGTGACCAGGTTGAAGACGTTGGTCCGGGCCGTGGCCCAGTTCTCACGGGCAAGCTTGCCCTCGTTGCGCGGCTTCACGACGACCTTGCCGTCCTGGAGCTCGGCCGCGATGTCCTCGATGAGGGTCAGGCTGAGCTGGCCCAGCTTGCCCTTGGCGGTGAGGGTCTGGCCGGTGACCTGGACGGTCACCCCGGCCGGGACCGGCACCGGATGCTTTCCGATACGCGACATGGCCGTGCTCCTTAGAACACCTTGCAGAGGACCTCGCCGCCGACATTGGCAGCGCGGGCCTCAGTGTCCGACATGACGCCGCGGGGCGTCGACAGGATCGCGATGCCGAGGCCGTTGTAGACCCGCGGCAGGTCGGCGATCTTCGAATAGATCCGGCGGCCCGGCTTGGAGACCCGGTGGATCTCCTTAATCACCGGCTCACCCTCGTGGTACTTCAGCTCGATGCGCAGGTTGCGCACACCGGGGCGGACGTCCTCGAGGTCGTAACCGCGGATGTAGCCTTCACGCTTCAGCACTTCCAGCACGTTGGTGCGGAGCTTGGACGCCGGGCTCAGGACGACCGATTGACGGGCTTTCTGACCGTTACGGATACGGGTCAGCATATCGCCCAGGGGATCGCTCAGGTTCATACCCGACCCTCCTTACCAGCTGGACTTGGTCATGCCGGGGATCTGGCCGTTGCTGGCCAGGTCACGCAGCGTGACGCGCGAGAGACGGAACTTGCGGTAGTAGGCGCGGGGGCGCCCCGTCATCTCGCACCGGTTCCGGATACGGACCTTGCTGCCATTGCGGGGCAGTTCGGCCAGCTTGAGGACAGCCTGGAAACGCTCCTCGGGCGGCAGCGTGCGGTTCCGCACGATCGCCTTCAGCTTCGCCCGCTTCTCAGCCTGCTGCGCGGACATCTGAGTCCGGCGCTTGTTCTTCTCGACGGCGCTCTTCTTAGCCATGATCGGTTCCCGCCCCTCAGCCGACGAACGGCATTTCGAAGTGCTTCAAGAGGGCCTTGGCCTCCTTGTCGCTCTTCGCGGTGGTCACGAAGATGATGTCCATCCCCCGGATCTCGTCGATCTTGTCGTAATCGATCTCCGGGAAGATGATCTGCTCCTTCAGACCCATGGCGTAGTTCCCACGGCCATCGAAGCTGTTGCCCGGGATGCCACGGAAGTCGCGGACGCGGGGCAGCGCGATAGTGACCAGGCGGTCCAGGAACTCGTACATGCGTTCGCGGCGCAGGGTCACCTTGCAGCCGATCGGCATGCCCTCACGCAGCTTGAACTGCGCGATGGACTTGCGGGCCTTCGTGACCACGGGCTTCTGGCCGGTGATGGCGGTCAGCTCGGCGACGGCGGCATTGATCTTCTTGCCGTCGCCGGCGGCTTCGCCGACGCCCATGTTGATGACGATCTTTTCCAGGCGCGGCACCTGCATGTCGTTGGCGTAGTTGAACTCCGCCTTCATCTTGCCGCGGATCTCGGCGTCGTAACGCTCTTTCAGTCGGGCAGCCATGGAGGGCCTCACCTGTCGATCACTTCGCCGGACGCCTTGGCAAACCGCACCTTGCGGCCGTCCTCGAGCGTCTTGAAGCCGACGCGGGTCGGCTTGTTGGTCTTCGGGTCGATGTGCGCCACGTTGGACACGTGCAGCGCAGCCTCGATCTCCACGATGCCGCCCTGCTGCATCGGCGTCTGGCGCTGGTGCTTCTTCACCAGGTTGACGCCCCGGACCTTCACCCGGTTGGCCTCAGGGAACACCTCGATGACCTCGCCCGTCTTGCCCTTGTCCTTGCCGGCGATGACGATGACGCGGTCATTCTTCTTGATCTTCGCAGCCATCAGAGCACCTCCGGCGCCAGCGAGATGATCTTCATGAACTTCTTGCCGCGCAGCTCACGGGTCACCGGCCCGAAGATGCGGGTACCGATCGGCTCGCCCTGCTTGTTGATCAGCACGGCGGCGTTGCGGTCGAAGCGGATGATGGAGCCGTCCTCACGACGGATCTCCTTGGCGGTGCGGACGATGACGGCGCGATGCACGTCACCCTTCTTCACGCGGCCCCGCGGAATGGCCTCCTTGATCGAGACGACGATGACGTCGCCGATCGTGGCGAACTTCCGCATGGAGCCGCCCAGCACCTTGATGCACTGCACCCGGCGCGCGCCGCTGTTGTCCGCGACCTCCAGGTTGGTTTGCATCTGGATCATGGGATGCGTTCCTTATTCAGCGGATGCAGCCGGAGCGGCTGCTTCGATGACGACAGTCCAGCGCTTCCGCTTCGAGATCGGACGGCACTCCTCGATCTGGACAGTGTCCCCGATCTTGAAAGTGTTGTTCTCGTCGTGGGCAGCGTACTTCTTGGACTGCTTGATGAACTTCTTATAGACGGGGTGCATGACGCGGCGCTCGACCAAGACGGTGACCGTCTTGTCTTCCTTGTCACTCACCACCGTGCCCTGCAGGATGCGACGGGGCATCTGACTCCCCCACTCAGGACGCGGGCGAAGCGGTCGCCCGCTCGCCCAGGATGGTCTTGATGCGGGCGATGTCGCGCCGCACCTCACGGACCCGCGCCGTGTTCTCCAGCTGGCCGGAGGCCTTCTGGAAACGCAGGTTGAACTGCTCCTTCTTGAGCTGGAGGAGCTGATCGTTCAGCTCGTCCACGCTCTTCACGCGAAGGTCGGTAGCCTTCGTCATGCCTCACCCCCTTCACCCAGACGGGTGACCATGCGCGTCTTGATCGGCAGCTTGGCAGCCGCCAGCTCGAAGGCGCGGGTGGCCAGCTCGGCCGGGACGCCATCGACCTCGAACATGATGCGACCGGGCGCCACGCGGGCCGCCCAGAATTCCGGCGAGCCCTTACCGGAGCCCATGCGGACCTCGGCCGGCTTGCTGGAGACCGGCAGGTCCGGGAAAATCCGGATCCAGACGCGGCCCTGGCGCTTCAGGTGGCGGGTGATGGCGCGACGGGCAGACTCGATCTGACGCGCGGTGATGCGCATCGGCTCCAGCGCCTTCAGGCCGAAGGCGCCGAAATTCAGGTCGGTGCCGCCCTTGGAGGCGCCGTGGATACGGCCCTTGTGCGCCTTGCGATACTTGGTTCGCTTCGGACTCAGCATGGCTAATTGCCTTCTCTATCCCTGCTAGTATCCGGCGGATGTCAGCGGACCGGCGCCTGGTCCCCGGCGCGCTTGTCCTGCGCCATGGGGTCGTGCGCCAGGATCTCGCCCTTGAACACCCACACCTTCACGCCGCAGGTGCCGTAGGTGGTCTTGGCGGTGGCCGTGCCGTAGTCGATGTCCGCACGCAGCGTGTGCAGCGGAACCCGGCCCTCACGGTACCACTCGAGCCGCGCGATCTCAGCGCCACCCAGGCGGCCGCCGCAGTTGATGCGGATGCCCTGGGCGCCGAGGCGCATCGCGGACTGCACGGCGCGCTTCATGGCGCGCCGGAAGGCCACGCGGCGCTCCAGCTGGCTGGCGATGTTCTCGGCGATCAGGCGGGCGTCCAGCTCCGGCTTGCGGATCTCGACGATGTTGAGGTTGACCTCACCACCCGCCATCTTGCCCAGCTCGCCGCGGAGCTTCTCGATGTCGGCGCCCTTCTTGCCGATCACCACGCCCGGGCGGGCGGTGTGGATCGTCACGCGGGCCTTCTTCGCCGGACGCTCGATCACCACGCGGGACACGCCGGCCGCCTGCAGCTTGCCGTGCAGGTACTTGCGCAGCTTCAGGTCCTTGTGCAGCAGGTCCGCATAGTCCTTGCCAGCGAACCAGCGGCTGTCCCAGGTCCGGTTGATGCCCAGGCGCAGGCCGATCGGATTGACTTTCTGACCCATTACTCCGCGGCCTCCCCGGCCTGTTCCTCAGCGCGCTCGCGCACGATCACCGTGAGGTTGCTGAACAGCTTCTCGACGCGGGCGCCACGGCCGCGGGCGCGGGCGTGGAAACGCTTCATCGTGAGGGCCTTGCCCACGCTGGCATGGCTGACGACCAGGCGGTCGACGTCCAGCTGGTGGTTGTTCTCGGCGTTGGCGATCGCGGACTGCAGCACCTTCTTCACTTCGCCGGCGACGCGGCGGCGGGAGAATGTGAGCAACGCGAGGGCTTCACCAGCGGTCTTTCCGCGGATCAGCTGCGCAACCAGGTTCAGCTTGCGCGGCGTCGAGCGGATCATCCCGCCGAACGCCATGGCCTCAGTCTCGCTGAGGCGCCGCTCTGCAGCAGGCTTTCCCATGATTACTTCCTCTTCGCCTTCTTGTCGGCCGCATGGCCGTAGAACGTCCGCGTCGGCGAGAACTCCCCGAACTTGTGACCGATCATGTTCTCGGTCACGAGCACGGGCAGGAACTTCTGGCCGTTGTAGACGCCAAAGGTCAGGCCGACGAACTGGGGCAGGATCGTAGAGCGACGCGACCAGATCTTGATGATCTCATTGCGACCGGAGGCGCGCGCCTTGTCTGCCTTCTTCAACAGGTAGCCGTCAACGAACGGCCCCTTCCACACGGAACGGGTCACGGCACCGCCTCCTTACTTCGAGCGACGGCGGATAATGAACTTATCCGTCGCCTTGTTCTGACGCGTCTTCTTGCCCTTGGTGGGCTTGCCCCACGGGGTGACCGGGTGACGGCCACCGGACGTGCGACCCTCACCACCACCGTGCGGGTGGTCGATGGGGTTCATCGCCACGCCGCGGACGGCGGGGCGACGGCCCAGCCAGCGGTTACGACCGGCCTTGCCGATCACCACGTTGGCCTGGTCCGGGTTGGACACGGCGCCGATGGTGGCCATGCACTCGCCGCGCACGACGCGCAGCTCGCCGGACGGCAGCTTCAGCTGGGCATAGCCCTGGTCGCGGCCGACGATCTGGAGGTAGGTGCCCGCGGCCCGCGCCAGCTGGCCGCCCTTGCCCGGCTTCATCTCCACATTGTGCACGATCGTGCCAACGGGGATGTTCCGCAGCGGCATGGCGTTGCCGGGCTTCACGTCCACCTTCTCGCCCGACACCACCACGTCGCCGGCCTTGAGCCGCTGCGGCGCGATGATGTAGGCCAGCATCCCGTCCTCGTACTTGACGAGGGCGATGAACGCCGTCCGGTTCGGGTCGTACTCCAGCCGCTCCACCGTGGCCGGCATGTCGAAACGCCGACGCTTGAAGTCGATGATGCGGTACACGCGCTTGTGCCCGCCGCCCATGCGGCGGGCGGTGATGCGACCGGTGTTGTTGCGACCGCCGGTGCCGATCAGGCCCTCGGTCAGCATCTTCACCGGCTTGCCCTTGTACAGCTCCGAGCGGTCGACCAGCACAAGCTGGCGCTGGCTCGGCGTAATGGGCCGGAATGTCTTCAGTGCCATCGCCTTACCCTCACACGCCCGTCGTCACGTCGATGGAGCTGCCTTCGGCGAGCGTGACCACGGCCTTCTTCCAGTCGGACCGGATGGCCGTGACGCCCTTGAAGCGCTTCGTCTTGCCCTTGACCACCTGGGTGTTCACGGCCGTGACCTTGACCTTGAACAGGCCCTCGACGGCGGCCTTGATCTCCGGCTTCGTCGCGTCCAGGGGCACCTTGAAGGTGACCTTGTTGTGCTCCGAACCCCGGGTGGACTTCTCGGTGATGACCGGCGCGACGATCAGGTCGTACATGCGCTCGGCGGACACCGTCGGCTTCTTGGTCGTGCTCATTTCAGGCGAGCCTCCAGCTGCTCGACCGCGTTGCGGGTCAGCACCAGGGTGTCCCGACGCAGGATGTCATAGACGTTGGCGCCCTGCTCCGGCAGCACGTCGACCAGCGGGATGTTGCGCGCGGCCAGGACGAACTTCTCGTCCAGGTTCGCACCATCGATGATCAGCACGGAGGTGAGGTTCAGGGCCTTGAACTGGGCGGCCAGGGCCTTGGTCTTGTGCGTCTCGGCCGTGGCGGCGTCGAGCACCAGGAGCTTGCCCTCGGCGACCTTCGTGGACAGGGCCGTCTTCAGCGCCAGCTTGCGGACCTTCTTGGTCAGGTCGTGGGCGTGGCTGCGCACGACCGGCCCGAAGATCCGGGCGCCGCCGCGGAACTGCGGCGAGCGGAGCGAACCCTGGCGGGCCCGGCCGGTACCCTTCTGGCGCCACGGCTTCTTCGTGGTGCCGGAGATCTCGGAGATGCCCTTGGTCTTGTGCGTGCCGGCGCGGCGCTTGGCCAGCTGCCACTGGACCATCCGGTGCAGGATGTCGGTGCGCAGCGGAAGGCCGAAGACCTCATCGGAGAGCTCGATCTCGCCGACGGTCTCGTTCTTCAGGTTGATGACGTTCGTCTTCATGGTGCTCAGCCCTCCTGCGCCGCAGGAGCCTCGGCCGGGGCGCGGAACGCACCCGGGAAGGGCACGCCGTCCGGCAGCTTCTTCTTCACCGCGTCCTTGACCAGGACCCAGTTGCCGTCATGGCCGGGGATCGCGCCCTTCACCAGGATCAGGCCGCGCTCGGCGTCGACCGACACGATCTTCAGGTTCTGGACGGTGACCGTCTCGACGCCCAGCTGGCCAGGCATCTTCTTGTTCTTGAAGGTCTTGCCCGGATCCTGGCGGCCACCGGTCGAACCGATGGAGCGGTGCGACACGGACACGCCGTGGGTCGCGCGCAGGCCGCCGAAGTTCCAGCGCTTCATGCCGCCGGCATAGCCCTTACCGATGGTCGTGCCCTGCACGTCCACGTACTGGCCCGGGACGAAGTGGTCGGCCGTCAGCTCGGCGCCCACCTCGATGAGGTTCTTCGGGTCCACACGGAACTCGACGAGCTTCTTCTTGGGCTCGACCTTGGCGCGCGCGTACATCTCGCGCTGGGCCTTGGCGACGTTCTTCACCTTCGCCTTGCCGGTGCCGAGCTGCAGGGCGGTATACCCGTCACGCTCCTCGGTCCGCTGGGCAACGACCTGGACAGAGTCCAGTTTCAGCACAGTCACCGGCACGCTCTCGCCCGCATCTGTGAAGACGCGGGTCATGCCGACCTTCTGCGCGATCAATCCGGATCGCATACTTGGCATCTCCTCACTCGGGACATCCTCAGGGGGAGAGGTCCCGTACTACACAAAGAAGTTAGATCTTGATCTCGACGTCGACGCCGGCGGCCAGGTCGAGCTTCATCAGGGCGTCCACGGTCTGCGGCGTCGGGTCGACGATGTCCAGCAGGCGCTTGTGGGTCCGGATCTCGAACTGCTCGCGTGACTTCTTGTCGATGTGCGGGCTGCGGTTGACCGTGAACTTCTCGATCTGCGTCGGAAGCGGGATCGGGCCGCGCACCCGGGCACCGGTCCGCTTGGCGGTGTTGACGATCTCGCTGGTGCTCTGGTCGAGCACGCGATGGTCGAACGCCTTCAGGCGAATCCGGATATTCTGGTTGTCCATGAGCTTAACCCCGAAAAAGAGGCCTTGTATAGCCAAGCAGGCGGCCGGCCCCAAGCGAAAAGGGACCGGCCGATGACATTCCTGCTACGCGTTACTTTATGATCTTGGAGACGACGCC
>MOEB01000237.1 GCA_001939945.1 Aerophototrophica crusticola
GGTGGCACCGACGCGCGAACTCGCGGCCCAGGTGGCGGCCGAGCTGGCCTGGCTCTACGGCCCGGCCGGGCTTGCCGTGGCCACCTGCGTGGGCGGCACGGACATGCGCCGCGAGCGGCGGGCCCTGGCCGCTGGCGCCGACGTGGTGGTGGGCACCCCGGGCCGCCTGCGCGACCACCTGGAGCGCGGGGGCCTGGACGCCACCGCCTTGCGCGCCGTGGTGCTGGACGAGGCGGACGAGATGCTGGACCTGGGCTTCCGCGAGGACCTGGAGGCCATCCTGGACGCCGCGCCGCCGGAACGCCGCACCCTGANTCGCCATGCTGGCCCGGCGCTACCAGCGCGACGCCCTGCGGCTGGAGGCCGGAGACCCCGGCGCGCGGCATGCCGACATCGAGTACCGCGCCATGACCGTCGCCCCGCTGGAGGCGGAACGGGCCCTGGTCAACGTCCTTCGCCTGTTCGAGGCGCGCGGGGCCATGGTGTTCTGCTCCACGCGGGAAGCGGTGGCCCGGCTGCATGGCAACCTGGTGGAGCGCGGCTTCGCGGTGGTGGCGCTGTCGGGCGAGCTGGCGCAGGCCGAGCGCACCCGCGCGCTGCAGGCCCTGCGCGACGGGCGGGCGCGGGTGTGCGTGGCCACCGATGTGGCCGCCCGCGGCATCGACGTGCCCGACCTGGGCCTTGTGGTACACGCCGACCTGCCGCGCGACCCGGCGACGCTGCTGCACCGGAGCGGGCGCACGGGCCGGGCCGGGCGCCGCGGCACCTGCGTGCTGCTGGTG
>MOEB01000238.1 GCA_001939945.1 Aerophototrophica crusticola
CTCCGGGTTGGAGCACACGTCGAAGTCCAGCTCCGGCCGCGCCTTGCGCACGATCCGCGCCACCTCGCGCCCCGTGCCCACCGGCACCGTGCTCTTGGTCACGATCACCGTGTAGCGCGCCGGGTCCAGCGCCAGCGCCACCTCCTCGGCGGCGGCGTACACGTAGCTCAGGTCCGCGTGCCCGTCGCCCCGGCGGGTCGGCGTGCCCACGGCGATGAACACCGCGTCCACCCCCCGCACCGCCTCGGCCAGGTCGGTGGTGAAGCTCAGCCGGCCCGCCCGGGTGTTCTTCGCCACCAGGTCGTCCAGGCCCGGCTCGTAGATCGGGATCTCCCCGCGCCTGAGCCGCTCNAGACCTCGACACCGAACTCCGAGAAGCACGCCCCGGACACCAGCCCGACGTACCCCGTACCGATCACGGCGATCCGCATGGTACCAACCCCCTTCAGGAAACCCTTGGCGCGGGCGTCGGCGCTGCCGCGCCCGCGCGGTTGTCAGATCATGTCCTTGAGCGCGGCCCTGACCTTGTCGGCCATGTCGGGCCGGTCGAGGGCGTAGGCGACGTTGGCCAGCACGAAGCCGAGCTTGTCGCCGCAGTCGAAGCGCTTGCCCTCGAAGCGGAAGCCGTGGAAGGGCTGGCGGCCCACCAGCCTGGCCATGGCGTCGGTGAGCTGGATCTCGCCCCCGGCGCCCTTCTCGAAGGCCGCCAGGTGCTCGAACACCTCCGGCTGCAGGATGTAGCGGCCCTGGATGGAGAGCGTGGACGGCGCC
>MOEB01000239.1 GCA_001939945.1 Aerophototrophica crusticola
CGGACTTGAAGTGGTCCAGGTCCACCAGCAGCACCGCGAAGGGCTCGCCGTAACGCCTCGCCCGCTCCCACTCCGCGTCCAGGGCGGCCATCAGGCTGCGCCGGTTCAGCACCCCGGTCAGGGGGTCGGTGGCGGCCAGCCGCTCCAGCCGCCGGTTGGCGTCGCGCAGGTCGCGGGTCCGCTCCGCCACCTCGCGCTCCAGCTCCGCCTGCCGGCGGCGGAGCACTCGGGTGCGCAGCCGCACCACCGCGGCGAGGCCGCCCAGCGCCGCCGCCGCCGCGGCCAGCCGGGCCCAGGCGGTTTGGTGCCAGGCGGGCAGCACCTCCACCGGCAGGGACAGGCCCGGCTCCGACCACCGGCCGTCGCGGCCGGCGGCCTGGACGCGCAGGGTGTAGTCGCCCGGGGGCAGGTTGGCATAGGTGGCCACGCGGGCCGCCGCGTCGCGCTCCGTCCAGCCGCGGTCCAGGCCCTCCAGGCGGAAGCGGTAGCGCTGCTGCCCCGGCGCCGCGTAGTCCAGGGCGGCGAACTCCACCGACAGGCCCCGGTCCGTGCCGGGGACGGTGACCGCCCGGGCCGGGGGCAGCTCGGCCCCGCCGGCCACCAGCCGGGTGACGGCCACCGGCGTGCCCCG
>MOEB01000240.1 GCA_001939945.1 Aerophototrophica crusticola
CCTAATATCCTCTTCCCATGACGAGGATGCGCGATGCTGCCGGGACCGCAGACGCCCCAGGCCTGGGTGGACACGGCGAGGATGTCGGAGGTGGCCCTGGGCCAGCTGCGCTCGTCGCTGGCCCTGCTGGCGTGCCCGGGGGTGCGGGACTGCCCGGCGTCGGTGGCCATCATCCGGGACAGCGTGGCGATCTCGCTGGCGACCCTGCGGGACCTGGCGGCGTTGGCGGCCGAGGTGGAGGCGGCCCTGGCGGTGCCCGCGCCGGGGCGGGGGAGGGCGGCGGCGTGACCGGCGGGGTGGTGCCGTTCCGGCCGTGGTGGGAGGCCCCCGGGGGCCTGCCGCCGGGCTACCGCCCGTCCCCCGCCATGGCCTACGCGCTGCGGTACCTCCAGGAGGGGTTCCCCAAGGCCGTCGGCGCGGCGCCGGCCGACAACGACGACGCCCCCCCCGGGACCACCACCGGCGCCCGGTAACCGGGCCTTCACGCCCCCGTGCGCACGTAGGGTCGTCCCCTGGGAGCCCCCTGATGCCGACACTGCCCGCGCGTGCCGCCCTCGCCCTCGCCCTGCTGCCCGCCGCGGCCCCGCACCCGGCCGG
>MOEB01000241.1 GCA_001939945.1 Aerophototrophica crusticola
CCCCCGGCGCGCTGGCGAGCGGCAGGAAACGGCGGGCGATGCCGTTGGCGTTCTCCACCGCGCCCTTCTGCCAGGGGCTGTGCGGGTCGCAGAAGTAGGCATCCAGCGGCAGGGCGCGCCATCCCATGAACTCCGTGCCGCGGTCGAAGGTGACCGTGCGCCGGGCCGGGGCAGGGAGGCTGCGCAGGGCCTCGCCGATGCGGGCCGCCACCGGGGCCGAGCGCCGGTCCTCGTTGGCCAGCAGCACCAGATAGCGCGTCTTGCGCTCCACCAGGCTGGTGACGTTCGACTTGCCATGCGGCCGGGCGAAGATCAGCAGGTCGCCCTCCCAATGGCCGAACTCCTCGCGGCCCGCCACCTCCGGGGGGCGGCTCGCGATCCAGCGCTCCTGGGGAACGGGGCCCTGGCGCGGCTTGCGGCCCATCCTCCGGCGCCGGCGGCGCCGCGCGGTGGCCAGCAGGGCATGCAGGTTCAGCCGACGGCCCTCGGGCCCGTAGACCCAGCCGTAGATCGTCTCGTGTGACACCCGGCCGATGCCCAGCGGCTCCACCTTGAGCCGCCCCGCCACCTGCTGCGGCGACCAGCCCGCCCGCAGCCGGTCCAGCACGTGCGCCAGCAGCTCCGGCCGCAGCACCAGCTTGCGCCGCCGCGACCGGCGCCCCACGGCCCTCTGGTGCGCTGTCAGGCAGTGGTAGCCCCGGTAGGGCTTGCCCCAGCGGTCGCGGAAGCTGGTGTGGTAGAAGTTGCGGCTGA
>MOEB01000242.1 GCA_001939945.1 Aerophototrophica crusticola
GCACGTGCTCCACCTGGGCGCCCTGTGGCGCTGGGGCCTGGATCCGGCCGAGGCCCGGGCCCACAACGTGGGGGCGACGCGCGCGCTGGTGGGGCTGGTGCGCCGGGCCGGCGGCGGCGGGCGGCTGTTGCTGGTGAACGGGTACCTGGCCGACCACCCCGGGCACTGGGCCCGCCTCGGGCTCTGGCAGGAGCCCGGCGGCATCGGCGTGGCGGAGGCTGAGCCCGGGGCGCTGGCGCGCCTCTACCGCCGGGCCGGGGCCTACGAGGCCAGCAAGGTGGAGCAGGGCTTCGCCGCGCGCGCCGCCTGCCGGGAGCACGGCGTGCCGCTCACGGTGGTCAACCCGGCCCTGGTGGTGGCCCATTCCGAGACCGGGCAGCTGGACCAGGCGCCGGGCTTCGGGGCGTTCGCCGCCCAGCTCTGGCGCGGCCTCCTCAAGGCCGTGCCCGGCGACGGCCGGGCCTGGGTGCCGCTGGTGGGGGTGGACTTCCTGGCGGTCCTGGCCGGCCGGCCCGGGGCGCCCGCCTACGAGGCGTACACGGTGATGCACCCGGGGTCGCCCCGTTTTGGGGACCTGCTCTCCGCCATGGCCGGGACGATGGGCGTGCCGCCCCCGCGGGGGTCGGTGCCGCTGCCGCTCCTCCGCGTCCTGCTGCGGTCCGGCCCCGGCCGCCTGGCGGGCGGGTCGGCGGAGGCCCTGGGCTTCCTGGTGGACGAGGCGTTCGACGGCGCCGCGGCGGACGCCCTGGCCG
>MOEB01000243.1 GCA_001939945.1 Aerophototrophica crusticola
GGGCCATGTCGCCGATGTCGTCGGCGCGGCCGGTCCCGGCCACCGGCCGCGCCAGGTCGCCGGCCCGCATGGCCGCCATCGCCTGGCGCAGCGCGCCCAGCGGCCGCAGCAGCCGGGCCGACAGGAGGTAGCCGCCGGCCGACATGGCCACCCCCAGCAGGCTGACCAGGCCGGCGACCCAGGCCATGCCCCTGTCGAACTCGGCCAGGAGGTCGGCCTTCCTCAGGCCGACGTAGAGGATGCCGACCGTGTGGCCGTCGGCGTCCCGGATCGGGTCGTAGGCCGCGTAGTAGGCCTCGCCGAGGATGTCCGCCTCGCCGCGGTAGGGGCGGCCCATGCCGAGCACCGCGTCGCGGGCGGGGCCGGCGGCCAGCCGGGTGCCCACGGCGCGCCGGCCGTCGGGGCCGGTGACCGTGGTGGCGACCCGGGTGTCGCCGCTGAAGACCGTGGCCGTGCCGCCCGTGGCGCGCGCCACGGCGTCGACGACCGCGTCGTTGCCGTCGAGCGCGGTGCCGCCCGCCATCAGCCGGCCCCCGCTCAGGGAGAAGCCTTGCCCGTGCTGGGCGAGGATGCCCCAGGCCACGCGCATGCTGAGCTCCTGGGTGGCGACGGCCTGGCGGGCCATGAACGAGGTCAGGACGAGGTAGGCCAACCCCAGGGCCAGGGCGCACAGGCCCATCACCCCCACGCCGGTGAGCGCCGCCACCTTCGCCGCCACGGGCGCCCTCGCGATCGTCCCCATGTCCT
>MOEB01000244.1 GCA_001939945.1 Aerophototrophica crusticola
CGGCTGGCCGGGGTGCCGGCGACGCGGGCGGGGCGGGCACGGCGCCCGGCGCGCCGCCCAGCAGGACGCGCTCGACCTCCACGGAGCCCGCCTCCAGGACCACCGTCTCGAAGCCGAGGCTGGCCAGCGCCGGCATGCCGAGGAGCAGGGCGTTGAACCGCTCCACGAACCGGGCGCAGCGGTCCTGCGCCGCCCGGCGGCCAAGGTCGGGGAAGACGACCACGAAATGGTCGTCCTCGTAGCGGAACCACAGGTCCCCCGGGCCGGTGACCTCCCCCAGCAGCTGCTCGGCGACCATGTGCACCCGCGCCTGGGCGGCCGGCCACCGCCCGCCCAGGCGCCGCTTCACCTCCTCGATGCCGATGAGGTTCATGATCGCGGCCGGCGCGCCGGGCCGCTCGCGCAGGAGCCGGCGGAGGCGGGCGCGCGGGTCGGCGGAGGTCCACAGGTGGGGCGGCTCCCCGGCCGGAACCGGCGGGGGCCCGCCGGCCAGCACGTCCTCGAGCCAGCCGAAGAACCTGCGGGTGAACGGGCTCAGCGCGAGATGGGACATGGCCATGCTCCCCACCGACGGAACCTTCCAGGGCGCCCCGGACAACCCGAGTGTAGGCCGCCGCCACGCCGAGGGTAACCTATGCGCAGGGATACGGCGGCGGCGGGCGCGGCGGGGCCCGGTGCCGGGGGGCTTCCGCCGGGGAGGCGCCGCCATGGCGGCCAGGGCCCGCCCTT
>MOEB01000245.1 GCA_001939945.1 Aerophototrophica crusticola
CACGCGGCTGCCTCGCGCACGGCCCGGTCCCGGTGGCGCGCCAGGGCCCCGGACACCCCGCCTGCGCTTCCACATGGTAGGCCAGGGCCGGACCCTGGGGCCTGCCCGGCGGCGTGCCAGGGTCCCCGCCGGGGGTGGCCTACCCGGGCGGGCCGGCGGGCAAGCCGCGGGCCTCCCGGAAGGCGCCCTCGACGATCGGCTCCGCCCAGTAGCGCTGGAACCAGCGGCGCAGCCACGGGTCCTCCCCGGCGAAGGCCGCGGCCTGGCCGGACAGGTCCACCCGCGCCCGCACCTCCTCCAGCCCCCCGCCGCCCGCGGCCGCGGCGCCGACCCGCTCCCGCGTCGCCGCGAGCAGGGCGGACAAGCGGTCCAGGTACCCCCGGTCCCGCTGCACCGGGCCGTGGCCCGGCACCAGGTAGGCGAAGTCGAAGCCCCGCAGCCTGTCCAGCGCGGCCAGCCAGCCGGCCGGGCCGCTGCCGAAGCCGAAGGGCACCGGGGAGACCACCACGTCGCCGGCGGCGAGCACCCGCTGGCGCGGCAGCCAGGCCACCGCGTCGCCGGCCGTGTTGGCCGGGCCGACGGCCACCACCTCCACCGGCGCGTCCGGGTCGGGCAGCAGCAGGGTGCCCTCGACGTCGCGGCCCGGCAGGACGAGCCAGACGCCCTCCAGGTCCCTGGCATGCTGGGCCACCCCGCGGGCCGCGGCGGCGAAGCTC
>MOEB01000025.1 GCA_001939945.1 Aerophototrophica crusticola
CAGTCATGACGGGCGCCGACGGGTTCGTTTGTCCCTGACGAGAACTCGGGCTGTCCCTCAGCCCGCGCTCGGGGTGAACTCCAGCTCCAGCCGCGCGCCGCCGCCCGTGACCCAGCGGTGGGTGGCCCCGACCTGCCGTGCCAGGCCCTCGATGATCTGCAGCCCGGTGCCTGTCGCCGACGGCCCCGGCGGCAGGCCCTTGCCGTCGTCCCACAGCACGATTCGCGCCAGCCCGCCGGGCAAGGCCCTGAGCATGAGCCCCAAGGTCCCGGGGCCGCCGCCGAAGGCGTGCTTCAGGCTGTTGGTGACGAACTCGTTCACCACCAGCCCCAACGGCACCGCCACGTCCACCGCCGCCCGCATGTCCTCCAGGTCCGCTTCCAGCCGCACCGCGGCCGCGCCGTCGCTACGCAACCCCACCAGCCCCTGCGCCACATCCCGCAGGTAGGGGGCGAGGTCCAGGGCGTCTACGCTTCCACCGACGTAAAGCCGCGCGTGCAGCAGCCGCATCGCCTCGACCCGCTGCCCCACGACTTCCAGCTCACGGCGCGTCTCCGCCGTCCCGGCCTGGGCGGCCTGCACCTGGACGAGGCTGGTGATGACCTGCAGGTTGTTCTTGACCCGGTGCTGAAGTTCCCGCAGCAGCCGGTCCCGCCCCTCCAGCGCGTCCCGCAGGGCGGGGAGCAGGAGCAGCCGTTCCACCGCGGAGGCCAGCAGGTTGGCGTAGGCGCGCAGGAAGTCGGTGTCCGCCGGCCCGAATTTCCGCGCCGCCCGGCTGTCCACCTGCAACAGGCCGAAGGGGGCGGCGGTGCCCGCGCCGGGGATCGGCACGTTGACGAGGGAGGACACGCCATGTGCCCGGATGAAGTCCGGCACGGTCAGCCGCGTCTCCGCCGCGACGTCGTCGATCACGAAGGGCCGGTTGGTGCGCAGGGCCTCGTGCTCGGAGGAGCCGGGCAGGTTGGGCACCACCGTGTGCCCCACCACGCCCGCCGACCAGCCCACGCCGGCCCGGACCAGCAGCGACCCGTCCGGCCGCATCTCCATGACCTTGGCCAGGTCCGTGCCCAGCCCCCGGCCGACCAGGCGGCAGGCCTCGTGGAGCACGTCCCCGAGGTCCCCGGCCCTGAGGGAGAACTCGCCGAAGTCGGCGAGCACCGAGGCGTGGCTGGTTCCGCCCGTTTCGTCCAATCCGCCGTCCCCCGTGCCCCGCCGCGTGGCCTGGGCCAACCATCACAGTACGTTAGCGTACAGGGGCCCGGCACGGGAAGCGAGCCGCCAGAAGGGGCAGGTTCGGGCCGGCCATGGGCCTCCGGGGAACCAGGGGTTTAGGGGGGCAGCCACGCCCGCTGCCAGCCCGGAATAGCCGGGGCTGCGCCGATGTCCCGCGTGACGGGCAGGTCGCGCCGGCGGTTTGGGATCTGCGGGGTCCGGGCCTGCAGCCGCGCAGCAATGATCGAGGGGAGGCCGCGAGATGGCGCCGTCCAGCACGGCCGTACGGTGGCTTGGGTTGCCGGGCAGGCCTTCCCTTCGCCGCTGCTGCTGGAGCTGCTGGCCGCCCGCGCCGACCGCCGCCCCTGACCGGGCGGCACCCGCAATCCGGAACCGTTACAAGGCCTGATGGACCCCTACATTCTCGTCATGGTCGCCGTGGGCCTGCTGGTGCTGCTGGTTGCCTGGCTGCCGATGCTCTTGCGTGAGGCACCCCTGTCCCTGCCCATCGTCTGTGTCGGGTTGGGCTGGATCTTCTCCGGGGCCATCCCCGACCCGGGCGCCCCGCTGCCGCTCGCCTATCCCGCGGCCACCGAACGGGTCACGGAATTCCTGGTGATCATCGCGCTCATGGGCAGCGGCCTGAAGCTGGACCGCCCCCCTGGCTGGCGCCCCTGGCAGGCGACGTGGCGGCTGCTGGCCGTGGCCATGCCGCTGAGCATCGCCGCGGCCGCCCTGCTCGGCTGGGCGTTGGGCGGGCTGGGTGTCGCCGCCGCCCTGCTGCTGGGCGCTGCCCTGGCTCCCACGGACCCGGTGCTGGCCGCCGACGTCCAGGTGGGGCCGCCCCGCTCCGGCGAGGAGGACGAGGTGCGTTTCAGCCTCACCTCCGAGGCCGGCCTCAACGACGGCTTGGCCTTCCCCTTCACGAACCTCGCCCTGGCCGTGGCCGCCTGGCTCGGCACGGCGCTGCCCCCGGGCGGGGTGCCGCCGGAGGGCCTGTCCTGGCTGTGGGACTGGCTCCTCGTCGACGTGGCCTGGAAGCTCGCGGCCGGCGTGGCGGTGGGCTGGGCCGTGGGGCTGGGCGTGGGCTGGCTCACCTTCCGGCTGCCGAACCGGGCGCGGCTGTCGCGCACCGGCGATGGCTTCGTCGCCCTGGCCATGACGCTGCTGAGCTATGGGATCACCGAGATGGCGCACGGCTACGGCTTCCTGGCCGTGTTCGTGACGGCGCTGGCCTTCCGCCACCTGGAGCGCGGGCATCGCTACCACGACCGGCTGCACGATTTGGCGGAGCAGGTGGAGCGGCTGCTCATGATGGCGGTGCTCGTGCTGTTCGGGGTGGCGCTCGGCCACGGGCTCCTGGCGCCGCTGACCTGGGGCGCGGCGGCGGCGGGCCTCGCCTTCCTGTTCGTCGCCCGCCCCCTGGCAGCCCTGGCCGGGTTCGCGGGACTGGGCATGCCGGGGCGGGAGGCCCTGGCGATCGGCTTCTTCGGCATCCGCGGGGTCGGCAGCTTCTACTATCTCGCCTACGCCTTGAACGAGGCGCCTTGGGCGGAGGCGGCGGATCTCTGGGCCCTGGCCGGCTTTGTCGTGCTCGTCTCGGTGCTGCTGCACGGCACCACGGTCACGCCGGCCATGCGCTGGCTCGACCGCGCCCGGGCCGATGCCAACGCCCCCAAAAAGCCCCCACCGGCTGGGGCGGCGATCGGTTCCGAGCAGCCAGCCCCACCCTGACCGATGTCGGATTACTGGCGCCCTGGAAAGTTCGGGTGAAATGGCAGGGGCGTGGCTGGTGCCTGTCTGCTGGTACAACAAAGCCCGCATCACCAATGCGCAATATAACGAGAAAATGTGGCGATTCCGGAACAATATACATCCTGACTGATATAGTCATCGCAATCCATGTTGCACTGCACCACATGAGGTGATGCAACAAAAGGACTGAATGATGAATATCCATCACGCGATGAAGATCGGCCCCGCCAAGATCAATGACCTGTTCGGGCGTCTCGCCGACACCTCGGATGGCGCATCGAAGAAGCGCGAGACCATCTTCGCCGAGCTGGCATCCGAACTCCACCTCGTCGCGGAGCTTGAAGAGAAGCACCTGCTGCCGATGTTGGCCAAGCACGAGGAGACCAAGGCCCTGGCCGCGGCCGCCCGTGAGGACAACAAGGCCATCCTCCGCCAGCTCAAGGAGCTGGGCCAAGTGCCGAAGGACGGCGATGCATTTACCCAGGGTCTCGCGTCGCTGCGCAAGGCTTTCCAGCAGAGCGTCCGCGACGACCGCAAGGAATTGCTGCCGGCGGTGCAGAAGGTGCTGAGCCGCGAGGAGGCCACCAGCGTGGCCGGGAAGATGCAGTCCGGCGCTGCCCAGGCGGAGCAGGACCGCCGCGACGAGGCCAACCAGGCCAAGGCCGACGCGAAGGCCGCCCGCGAGGAGGTCCAGCGGGAGGCGGAGGCTGCCCAGGCCGTGGAGCGCACCCGTGAGGCCGCCGAGCAGGCATCCCGCGAGGCGGCGCGCCAAGCGGCCACCACCATCCGACAGGCCAGCGACGCGGTGGGGGACGCCGCCCGCGAGGGGGCCGGCCGGATGGCCGAGGGTGTCCGGCGCGCCACCGCCTCCCTGGGCGATGCGGCGGGGATCTACCGGGAAGCGGCATCCAGCACGGCCGGCGACCTGCAGGCCGTGGCCTCGGCCTCAAACGTCGCGGTACGGGGCTTGGCGGAGGTCCGCCGGCACTGGAACGAGCACTTGTCCACCACCCTCCAGGAGGGCGTCGCCCTGTCCCAGCGGCTGATGCGCTGCAAGACGGGCCGCGAGGTGGCCGAGGCGCAGCGCGACTACGCCCGGTCGGCCACGCGCGCCTGGCTGGCCTCCCAGGTCAAGATCCTGGAAGCCGCCCAGCGGATCACCGCGGACGCGCTGCCCACCCTGCAGGCCAGGCTGGGCGAGGGTCAAGGGCAGCGTGACGGCGCCACCCCCGCCGCCCGCTGACCGCAGGCCGGGCCCCCGCGCCATCCGGCGCGGGGGTGGCCGGCCCACGGCCTTCCCGGTCCTGCCCGGACCCGCCCCTGAAAGCGACACGATGAACGAGACGCAAACTTCCCCGGTCCCGGCCTTGCCGGAGCCCACCATGGCCATCCTGGCGACCACGGCCCTCCAGGTGGCAACCGCCGCGGCCTATGTCGTGGGCCGCCGGGGCCCCCTGATCGCCCAGGCGGCGGTCGCGCCCTGGTCCGCCGACCACGCGGAACTGGGCCGCATGGTGCCGGAGAAGGTCGCCGCCTTCGCTTCCGCGGCAACCGCCCTGGCCCTCGGGGTCGGGCTTGCCCAGCAGGCTGCCGCGGCGCACGCCACCGCCATGGTGCTGGCCTACGCGGCAGGGCCGACGCCCGTCGGGTTCCTGGCGCTCCTGGGCCGCACCGGGTCATACAATGCGGACAGCGTCGCCCGGGCCGTCCGCACCGCCTCCGAGGTGCTGTCGCCCATCCACCTCAGCGTGACGTCCAACGCCTCCCGCTTGGCGGCCGCGCGGTCCTGATCGGCGGGGGACGGTCCGGACGGCCCAGGAGGCCTTGGCCCGTCAGCCCTTCGCGTCCGGTGCCCGCAGGGTCTGTGCGCCCGCGGGGCCGGTCATGGCATAGCGGCGATAGCCGCGGGACTGGCCGTCCGCCACCGCCTCCAGCACCGTGGCAAAGGCCTTGTGGCCGGTGGGGCGGGCCTGGTCGGCGGCGATGACCACGATCCGGGCCCGCCGCATCATGGACAGGAAAGCCCGCCAGTCCGGCTGCGGGAAGCGGTAGGAATCGTCCACCAGCAGGTAATGCAGCGGCGCCTCCCGTTCCGGCGGGACGGGCAGGCGGGTGCCGTTGGGGCGGAGGTGGTCCTGCACCACCCGGGCCAGGGCCGCCACGGGGTCGCCGCCCGGGCCCCATGGCGGGGCCACGAACAGCAGGCGGCGGTGCCGCACCGCGCCGAACAGGCCGCCTGGGACGTCGTCGCCCATGCACAGGGCCACGTCGTCGCCCCGGCCGAAGGATCGGGCGAGGGCGCTGGCCGGCATGAAAAGGTTTTCCCGCCCGCTGCAGCAGAAGGTCAGGCCCGAGCCCTGGCGCATGGCCTCCCCCGCGAAGGCCATCAGGGTGGACCGGCGCTGTTCGGGCCGGGGGTCGGCCAGGGCCACATGGCCGGAAAGCTGCCCCCGGTCCAGCCAGACCGGCGCGCCGTCCTGGTCCCCCAGCCCGATGCGGAAACGGGTCGAATCGTCACCCGTGTCGCCGCCGCCACGGCCCAGGAGTTTGCTGAGGAGGGCGGGGAGGGCCATGGGGCTTCGCCTGTTGCGCCGCGGAAGAAGGACGTGGCCGCTTGGATGGCGCGGCGCTTGACCCAGGTCAAGGCCCCGCGGCCGGTTTGGGCGCTATCTGCGACAACCGCTTCCCCTAGCCCCTTCGCGCGACGGCCCGCCATGCCCGACCACCCCAGCCGCCCCGTCCCGGGAAAGGCCGCGCCGGCCCGGGGCCGGTTGGCGGAAGAGCTGTTCGCCCCGGTGAGGCTGCGGGGGGAGGAGCTGCTGGAGCTGCTGGCCCCCTTCGGCCATGCCGCCCATGTTCGCCGCCACTCCGCCACGGTCATCATCTCCCGCGTGCGGCTGGTGGCGGCCCTGTTCGCCGTGCTGGTGCCCCTGTGGTCCGTGCTGGACTGGATGGTCTTCCCCTGGCCGCAATGGGCGGTGCTGACGGCCATGCGCCTCGCCTCCGGCGCCACCTTCCTGCTGCTGGCCTGGCCCTGGCAGGCCACCACCACGCGCATCCGGGCGGACCTGATGCTGCTGGCCCTGCTGCTGGTGCCGCCGAGCTTCTACCTGGCTTCCGAGCTGGTGCTGTCCGGGACCGAGCTGACGGAGCAAGGGCGGCTGGTGGCCCGTCTCTATGCCCTGATGCCCAACGTGGTTCTGGCCGGCCTCGCCATCTTCCCGCTGACGGCGCTGGAGGTGCTAGTCTTTTCCATCCCCGCCTTCCTGTTCACCCTGGCGGGCATCGCCATGGGCGGGGAGACGCCGTCCCTGCTGGAGCACGGGCCCACCCTGTGGCTGATGGCCCTGGTGATGGGCGCGGCCATGTTCTCCGGCATGAGCCAGTTGCACTACATGGCGGCGCTGGTGGCCAGGGCCACGACGGACCCGCTGACGGGGGCCCATACCCGCCGGTCCGGCTGCGAGACGCTGGACCTGCTGTTCCGCCTGTCCGCCCGCCAGGGCACGCCGCTGACCCTGGCCTTCTTCGACATCGACCACTTCAAGGCCATCAACGACCGCTTCGGCCATGAGGAGGGGGACAAGGCCCTGCGCCAGGTGGCCGACAGCCTGCGCCGCGGCCTGCGGACCAGCGACGTGCTGGTGCGCTGGGGCGGGGAGGAGTTCCTGGCCATCCTGAACAACACGAGCGTGGAAGGGGCCGACATCGTGATCCGCCGCCTGCGCGCCCAGGGCCTTGGCCAGCGTCCCGACGGCGCGCCCATCACCGCCTCCATCGGCGTGGCGGAGCGGGGCCATGACCGGATCCAGGACTGGCCCCATCTGGTGGAGCTGGCTGACCGCCGCATGTACGTGGCCAAGCACCAGGGCCGCGACCGGGCGGTGATGCCCGACCCGGCCCCCGCCGACGAGCCGGTCGAGAAGGCCCGCACGGTGGCGTAACGGTGGGCGACCAAAGGTGACCTTAAGGTGACCGAAGGTGACGCTTAAGGTGACACGTGTCTCATTCCGGGGCGTTGAAATCACGAGGATTTCAGGCTTAAGGAGACTAACGCGACCAGGTTCGGACCATGTCACCTTTGTCTCATTAAGGAGGATGGGATGACGCCCGGGGCGGCCCAGGCGGGATTATTCCCTGATACAGGGGGCGGTTTACACTGTCCAAGACCCGGCGGCCCCCGGGAGGGCCGCCGGGCGGCAGTATGGCACATAATAGGACAAAAGTCATCAGCGCAGGCCGCCCCCCGGCCGGCCCACGGGTTCTTCAGCCCTTCACCAGTTGCGCCCGCACGGCGTGCAGCTTCCAGCCCTTGCCGGCGCGGACCAGGACGGACTGGTTGGTGAAGCGGGCCACGGTGGTCCAGCCGCCCTGGCCGTCGGGCTTTTCCACCAGCACGTCATTCTCGCCCATGGCCATGTCGGGTGTGAGCATCTCCAGGTGCCGGATCTGGGTGACATGGCGCATCGGCCCCGGGCGGCGGGCAAAGCTCTGGGTGAAATAGGCCTGGATGCCGTCGCGGCCACGGACGGCCTCCGCGGTCTGGCCCACCCGCAGGCTGGCATCGTCGGTATAGAGCCGGGCCATGGCGGCGGCGTCGGCGACGTTCCAGGCGGTATCGCCGGCTTCCGCCAGGGCGCGCAGGGAGGCGGCGTCGGGCTCACTGGGCGGGGCGGCGAAGGCCGCGGGGACGGCCAGGGCGAGGAGGCAGAGCAGGGCGGCGGCGGTCTTGCGCATGGTGGGTCCTTCCATGGTCGGGGATGGGGCGCCGCCGGCATGATCGCCGGTGCGGACCGGCGGCCGCCCCGCTAGGATGGGTGGCAGCACTAGGGCCGGCGGGGCGGGCGGGGAAAGGCGTGTTGCGCGGATTTCCAGGGATTTTCGTGAACGGCAGTGGCGCATCGGCGCTTCGCGGGCCGCAGGGCTGGGCCTTGCCGGCCCGGAACCTGGCCATGGTGCTGGCCGTGGGGGCGTTGCTGGGCCGGATCGGGCCCTTCGGCACCTTCGCCGACCTGACCACGGCGGAGCGCTTCGCCTATTGGCTGGGGCTGACCACGGCCCTGTGGGTGCAGGTGGCGGTGGTGTTGTATGCCCTGCGGCCACGGGTCAGGCACCAGCCCCTATGGATGCAGGCGGGGCTGGCAGCCCTGCTGGGCGCCGTCCCGACCACCTTCGAGGTGGCATGGGCCGAGGCGCTGCTGCGGCTGGGCGGCGTGCTGACGCCCCTGTCCATGCTGAAGACCTATGGCGACGTCTGCCTGATCGCCCTGGCCCTGGCCATCCCGCTGGAGTACCTGCGCGGACACGTTTTGTGGCCGGAACGAACCGGGGCGGGGCCGGCGGATGTGGTTCCGGAACCGGAACAAGCGCCTGTGGCCGGGGCCATGGCGGGGCCCTGCCGGTTCCTGGAGCGGGTGCCGGCCAAGCTGCGCGGCACGTTGCTGGCGGTTCAGGCGGAGGACCATTACCTGCGGGTCCACACCGATCTGGGCTCCGACCTGATCCTCTGCCGCTTCGGCGATGCGCTGGCGGAGCTGGAGGGCACGCCGGGCCTGCGGGTGCACCGGTCCTGGTGGGTGGCGGGCCCGGCCGTGGTTCGGGCGGAGCGGGAAGGGGACCGGACGGTGCTGGTCCTCTCCAACGGCCTACGCGTCCCGGTCAGCCGCAGCTACGGGCTGGCGGTGCGGGACGCCGGGTGGGTGGGGGAGTAGGCGCCCCCGCAGCGACAGCGCAAGGCGCCGCACGGTGGTCAGGGCCAGGATGCGCATGGCTGTCTTCCCGACTGGTCGTCAGGGAAGATGGGCACGCGCATCATCAAGCGGCATTCACGCGAGTCCAGGGGCGGCGGGGAAGCTTCCCGCTCCTCGCACGCCGACACAGGCTCCGCGGCTTGGCTGAAAGGCGCATAGGGTTCCGCGGCGGCGGTCGCCGCCGGGGCACCTGAAGCCGGGCGCGTCCTAACCCTCGCCCTCCGTCTTGGTGGCCTCGGCCGGTTTCTGGTCCTTCGCCCGGGCGGGGCGGCCACGGCCATACTTGTAGACGATGGTCTCCGACCCGCCAGGCGGGTGCTTCGTGACGGACCCGCCCTTGGCCAGGAACGCGGCCGTCATCTCCTCCAGCTTGCGCCGGTCGTCGGTCTTGTCGCTCACGGGCGCTCCTTTGCTGTGCGAGGGGCAAGAGCCTAGACCATGCGGCAGGGCCGTGCCAACCCTCACCATCCGCCAAGGTTCGACTCCGCGGCCAGACCGGCTATATGGGGTGGAAACCCTGGGAAAGCGACAGAGATGCAACTGCAGTTGATGACCTGGCCCGATGTGCAGGCCTATCTCGGACGGCGGACCGACATCATCATCCCCATCGGCTCCACCGAGCAGCACGGCCCCACCGGCCTGGTGGGCACCGACGCGCTGACGGCGGAGGCCGTGGCCCGCGGGTTGGGGGAGGCGGTGGGCGCCATCGTGGGCCCGACCCTGTCGGTGGGCATGGCGCACCACCACCTGGCCTTCACCGGCACCATCACCCTGCGGCCCACCACCCTGATCGCCCTAGTGAAGGATGTGGTGGCGTCGCTGCGGCGGCACGGCTTCCGCCAGGTGCTGTTCGTCAACGGCCATGGCGGCAACATCGCCACGGTGAACGTGGCCTTCCAGGAGCTCTATGCGGAGGCATCCCTGGCGGGGGAGGGGGCGGGGGTGCGCTGCGCCCTGGTGAACTGGTGGGACGGCAGCCGCGTGCCCGCCCTCTGCCGGGAGTTCTATGCCGGCCAGGATGGCAGCCACGCCACCGCCAGCGAGATCGCCGTCACCTGGGCCCTGTTCCCGGAGACGGCGCGGGAGGGCACGGCGCATGAGCCGCCGGTGGCCCCCAGCGGCAAGGGCTGGACCGACGCCGGCGAGTACCGCCGCAACTACCCGGACGGCCGCATCGGCAGCAACCCGGGCCTGGCCACCATCGAGCAGGGCGGGCGCCTGCTGGCCGCGGCGGTGGAGGACATGGCGGAGAAGCACGCGGCGTTCCTGAAGGCGGGGGAGTAGGCCGGGTCCGTTCCCCGGGCCGCGCACGCATAATTCTATTCGCGCGCGGCACGGCGGCGGGATTGCCATGCCGGCGGTTGCAGCATAGGATAACCCCATCGCGCCAGTGCAAAAGCGCCGGCTTGGGATGGGGTTCAAAATGAACGCGACGCCCAGGCGGGAGACCGCCCCCCTGGCCGCTCCCGTGCGGGGAGGCGGCCATGCGTCTTGAGCTGCTTAGCAAGTCGGCCATCGGCAAGCTGTTTGCCGTGACCGAGCGGGTGAGCGCGCAGCGCCCCGACTGGTGGCGTGCGACGCCGCTGGACACCGGCAAAGACGATTACCAGACCTCTGCCGTCATCGTGGAGCTGTCCAAGGCGGCGAAGGTGCGTGTCGGTTCCGGGGGCGCGGCGGATGGGGTCCTGTCGCTCCCGGGAGGCCAATCCAACCGGTCCCTGTCCTCGTCGGCCATGCAGTTGGATGGGGCGACGGGCGACTTGCTGTCGGTCAGTTCCAGTGGGACGCTGTTTGGGCATCGCTCCAACTATGCCGTCAGCAAGTTCAGGGGCCAGGCCACGGGAGAGGTCACCTTGTCCGCCGCCGGCGTGGGCGGGGGTGCCACGGCGTTCGCCAGGGCCACCGTGACCTCCGGGTCCGAGATGACGGTTCAGTCCGACGGGGGCGTCAGCAATGGCGGCTACCCCGACCGCCAAGCCACCTGGGCGTCGGTGGGCATCCAGACCGGTGCATCGGCCGACGTGGTCGGCGTGACCCTGGGCAACAACCTCGCCACGGCGGGGTCGGGTGTCGTGAGCAAGTCCGTCGCCAGCATAGACACGGGCAATGGCGGCGACACGGTCAACGTCGACATGCGCATGGCCCAGGATGGGGAAGCCCGCATCTGGACGGGCGACGGCGTCGATACCGTCACGATCAACCGCTCGGCCTACGGGGGCTTGGTCGGGGTCTCCACCGGGGCCGGCGACGACGTGATCCGCTTCACCGGCGGGCGGGAGGTGACGCGGCCCTTGCCCGCGGACGCGAACAAGGCCGATCCTGCCGACTGGGATACCTGGATCGACGCAGGCGACGGCGATGACCGGATCGAGCTGGCGGCCGGCAACTACGGCGTCCGCCTGGGCTTCAACGGCGGCCATGACACCATCGACCTGGGCAAGGCGGGGGAGGCGGGGACCGTCCTGACCATCAGCACCAACTTCTACAACGACCCCCACCTGCGGGTGGAGCGGGACGGCAACAGCCTGAGGATCATCACCCAGGCCACCAGCAGCGTCACCATCACCAACATCGGGGCGGAGGACCGGATCATGCTGGACAACGGCCCCCATGGCGGCCGCACCTGGCTGTATGGCGCCCCGCCGGCCGACCCGCGCGGGGCGACGACGGACGTCCAGGCCTGATCGCGTCCCCGGGGGCCTCGCCCGCGCCGTTTCCCGCGCCAGCTTGTTGGGGCAGCAGAGTTCCAGCCAGGAGCGCCCCCATGGACAGTTTCGCCGCCATCGTCCTCGTCTGCCTGTCCTCGGTGGAGGTGCCGGCCTGCAACCAGGAGAACGCGCTGGACGTGCGCTCCGTGGAGGTGGCGAACGAGATGTCCTGCCTCTATGGCTGGCAAGAGGTGATCGCCCGCACGCCGCGGGCGGAGGACGTGGGCAAGGACACCTACGTCAAGACCTTGTGCGAGCGCATCAAGGGCCGGGACAAGGCCGCCAAGCCGCCCCCGGCGGATGCGGCCCGCGACAAGGGGTAGGGCCTATACCCGCCGCCGTTGATCGTGACCGATCAACGGCCCCTCAGGCGCCCCCGGGCTCGGGGGCCGGGGCAGGCTCGCGCCGCCATCCGGCGGCTTGGCTCACGCGGGCATGGGCCCGCGGGCCGGCAGTCGGCAGCCTCCAAGCGCATGAGTGAACAACCCATGCGCTTGGTATTACTCACCCGCCTGGTCGAACTGGTAGGGGCCGCCCCGCTCGATGGCCCGACGATAGCCGGGGCGGGCCTGGATGGTCTTCAGGAACCGTTCCAGGTTGGGGAACCGGGCCAGCCCCACCATGCGGGCCGCCGCCTCCACCGGGAAGCTCATCTGGATGTCGGCGGCGGTCAGATCCTCACCCGCGAACCAGGGGTAGCGGGCCAGGGCGCCTTCCATGTAGGACAGGACGGCCGCGATTTCCCCGTCGATGCGGGGCTTCAGCGGTGCGGCGGCGTCACCCAGGCGGCCGGTATAGAGCTTCAGCAGGATCGGCAGCATGGCCGACCCCTCCGCGAAATGCATCCAGTGCAGGTAGCGCACCGCCTCCGCCGAGCCCTCCGGCGGGACCAGCCGGCCATGGCCGTGGCGCTGCACCAGGTACTCAACGATGGCGCCGGATTCGGCCAGCACCAGCTCCCCCTCCCGGATCACGGGGGACTTGCCCAGGGGATGGATGGCCTTCAGCTCCGCCGGGGCGAAGTTGGTCTTGGGGTCGCGCTCATAGCGGATGACCTTGTAGTCCATGCCCAATTCCTCCAGCAGCCACAGCACGCGCTGCGAGCGGGAATTGTTCAGGTGATGGACTTCGATCATCGTCGCCTCCCCGGCGTCTACCCCTTCGTTCTGGTGGGAGTATAAGGCCAACAGCCGAGGGCGGAACCCCATCCGCCAAGCATGGCCGTCATGCCAGGACCCTTTGTGGACACTCAAGCGCCCGCATCCGCGGGCCGGCGGTCAATCGGCCTCCGCCGCCGCCCGGGTCTTGTCCGTGACCTCGGCGCGGGTCCCGGCATGGCCGCTCACCTCCGCGCCCGCGTCACGGGGGAGGGAAAGGAAGGTGGGCACGGACAGCAGCGAGACCACGCCCACCGCCAGGAAGGCCGGCCAGAAGTCCGTGGCCGCCAGCTCCTCCCGCCCCGCGTTCACCCGCGCCAGATGCAGCACCATGGCGCCCACGCCGACGCCCATCGTCAGCGACATCTGTTGGGCCACGGCGGAGAAGCTGGTGGCCCGGCTCATCAGCTCCTTCGGCATGTCGGCGAAGGCCAGGGTGTTCAGCGCGGTGAACTGGAGGGAGCGGAAAAAGCCGCTGGCCAGCAGCACCGACAGCATCAGCGCTGCCGGCGTGGTGGGGCCGAACAGGCCGAAGCTGGCCAGGAAACAGGCGCTGATCGCCCCGTTCAGCAGCAGCACCGGCTTGAAGCCGAATCGCCGCAGCACCCGGCTGGCCGCCAGCTTCATGCCGATGGCACCCAGGGCACCCGCGAAGGTGATCAGGCCGGACGACAGGGCCGACAGGCCGAACCCCGCCTGGAGCATGAGGGGCAGCAGGAAGGGCTGGGCCCCGATGCCGATGCGGAACAGGCTGCCGCCCAGGACGGAGGTGCTAAACGTGCGCACCCGCATGGGTGCCCATTGCAGGATCGGGTGCGCCGCGCGGCGGGCATGGAAGACATAGGCGGCCAGGGCCAAGGCCCCGCCGCCCAGCAGGGCCGGCACCGTCCAGGCGGGCAGGCCGCCGCGGCCCAGGCTCTCGAACCCGAACATCAGGCCGGACAGGGCGGCCCCCAGCATGATGAAGCCCACCAGGTCCAATGGCGGGGTCGCCGGCTCCCGCACGTCGGGGATGTAGCGGCTGGCCAGGAAGAAGCCCAGGAGGCCGATGGGCAGGTTGATGTAGAAGATCCAGCGCCAACTGGCGTAGGTGACGATGAAGCCGCCCAGCGGCGGCCCCAGCACCGGCCCCACCAGGGCCGGCACGGTCAGCCAGGCCATGGCGCCCACCAGCTCCGCCTTGGGGATGGAGCGCAGCAGGACCAGGCGGCCCACCGGCGTCATCATCGCCCCGCCCATGCCCTGCACGATGCGGGCGCCCACCAGCTCCGGCAGGCTCTGCGCCAGGCCGCACAGGGCGGAGCCCAGGGTGAAGACCAGGATGGCGCTGCGGAACACGGCCCTCGCCCCGAACCGGTCCGCCATCCAGCCGGACAGGGGGATGAAGACCGCCAGGCTCAGCAGGTAGGCGGTGATGGCCGTGGACAGGTGCAGCGGGTCGGTGCCCAGGCTGCGCGCCATGGTCGGCAGCGCGGTGGCGATCACCGTGCTGTCCAGATTCTCCATGAACAGGGCGCAGGCCACGATCAGCGGTACGATCCGGCTGCGCCCCGGGGCGGCGGCCATGGGCAGGCTCCGGTTCGGGGGACGTGCCCTGATCTACAGTCGGCGGACGCGGACCGTCAGCCCCCCACGCACAGGGCGCCCCCGCGCGGGATGCAGGACTGCCGGCCAGCCAGGGTGCCGCAGCCCCTTGGGCCTTGCCTGCCTGTCAGCCATATAGGCCCCATGCGCCGCCTGGACCCCTTGCCCCCGGACCTGCCCCGCCGCCGAGAGGAGCCGCGGGAGAGCCTGGGCCCCTGTCCCCTCTGCGGCCGGCCCATGCTGGCGGGGCCCAGCGTGGACCTGCACCATCTGGTGCCGAAGAGCGAGGGCGGGAAGCACACGGTGCCCATGCACCGGGTCTGCCACCGCAAGATCCACGCCGAGCTGACCGAGAAGGAACTCCGCGACCGCTACAACACGGCCGAGGCCCTGCGCGAACACCCGGCCATCGCCGACTTCATCCGCTGGGTGGCCCGCAAGCCGCCGGAATTCACCAAGGCGACGTTCCGGCGGAAAAGCCGGGAATAGGCTGGTCAGACGCCGGCGAACCGCTCCACCAGCCATTCCGCCAGGCGTGTGTTGTCGTACAGCTCCGGCATCAGCTTGATGGGGTGGCTGAACAGGGTGTCGCTGGCGTTGATGGCGGTCCAGTCAAGCTTGTCCGGGTCGGCATGGGGGACCTTTGCTGCCTGCATCACCTTCAGGAACTCCAGGGCGAGCAGCCCGTGGCCGATGGCGGAGGGGTGGACCCCGTCCAGGCTGAACAGCCCGCCGTTCAACCGCGTGCCCTTCCGGTCCACATGGTAATAGACGGTGTTGACCAGCGGCACGCCGCCATCTTCGTTGCCGGCCCGCAGCTCCGCCGGGAACGGGTAGCTGGGGTTGCCCCCGTTCCGCTTGAAGGCCGCCCGCAGCAGGGCGTCGTTGATGTCCACGATGTGCAGCCGCGGCCGGTCCAGCCTGCCGTTGGCCGCTTCCACCAGGCTGCGGATGTCCCTGTTGTAGGCGGCGATGGTCTTGTCGATGCGGTAGACTTCGTCCCGGATCAGCCGCCGGCCCGTGCGCCGGGCGAAGGACTCGTCGAACAGCACGTAGGTGTATAGCTCCGCATACTGGGCCGAGGTGCCGGGCAGCACGCCGAACGGGTCCTCCCGCCCCTCCCAGGTGCCCACGCCCTTGGCCAGGGGGGCGATGGAGACGGCGGGGACGGTGGCGACGAAAATCCGCCAGTCCTTGGCCTTGTTGTGCCGCAGGGCGGCCAGCACCTTGTCCAGCAGCAGTTCGTACTCCGCCGCGAAATGCTCGTGAGTCCACAGGTTGTAATCGTCCCGGTCCTCCACGCTGAGGTCCAGGGGCGGGACGGGGGATTGGTCGGTGCACTTGATCTTCAGGTCCAGCACGGTGCCCAGGGCGTTGTTGGAGCCCAGCCAGAGGGCCACGTTCTCCACCCCCTCATGCCTTGCATGGTGCTCCAGCCAGCCGACCTGCGACTTCCCGCCATGCACCTTGGCGCGGGACGGGTTCAGCACCGCGTGGGCGGTGCGGGCGAAACTCTTGTTCGGCAGGCCCAAGGAATTGTCGTCGATGTCCCGGTCGGAGACGATCTGGTCGACGCACCAGTCCGGCGTGACCATCCATGCGTCGCCCACGGTGAAGCCGCGGGCGGAGACGTTGGGAAAAAACTCGGTGGGCCCGGCCTGGGGCATGGCGATGTTGCCGCTGCCCCGCTCGTAATGGTCCTCCACGTCGTCCAGCATGTCCTCGATGGTCAGCAGCGCCAGGGGCCACTCGATGGGGCCGCGGATGTTGGCGCCATAGCGCCGTTCCAGCTTGCGCAGCAGCTTCTCGATGTTCAGGGGCAGGCCGCCCTTGTGCCAGGTGGGGATGGGGTAGTCCACCTCCGGGCGGAGACCCAGGACCTTGGCGACCAGGGTGGAATAGCTCAGCTCCGTCCTGGCCGCCGCCAGGGACATGAAGCCTTGCGAGATGCTGTCGCCGATGGTGAAGAGCTTCATGGGCGTCCCTCCCCCTGCCGGGCCGGACCATGCCGGCGGTGCCTTGCCGGGTACTGTGGACCCGGGCCGGGAAGGTCCCGGTGGCATCTTCGGGAGGTGACCCGCTTTTCCCCGGGGCACCGTGCCGGCAGCGGAACGGTCGGCGGGACGGGCGGTTGGGGCCCTTACCAGAATGGAGGAGCCCCATGCCGAAGAACCCGCGCAACATCGACACCGATGACGGCATCCCCGCCAAGGCCAGCCAGGGGAATGCCCCCCATGTGGGCGGCGACAAGGATGTCCGCCGGATCGAGTCGGAGCAGGCGGCGGAGGATCCCAAGGCCAAGGGCCGCGAGGGCCAGGCCAAGGGCAGCCATACCCACGGCCGGGGTGGCTGATCGCCAAGGCCCCAAAACCGACTTTCGAATTCGAAAACACCAAAAGCCGCCCTGCGAAAGCGGGGCGGCTCTGGCTCGTGACGAGCGGGCCTGTCGGCGACCGTCAGGTCCTGGAATCCCGACGGGCCGGGGTAGAACCCGGCCTTTGTCGGTCGAGGGCTGGTTAGTAGCCCTCGCGCTCCAGACGCTTGCGCAGCAGCTTGCGGGCGCGGCGGATGGCTTCCGCCTTCTCGCGGGCGCGCTTCTCAGACGGCTTCTCGTAGTTCCGGCGCAGCTTCATCTCGCGGAAGATGCCTTCGCGCTGCATCTTCTTCTTCAGCGCGCGCAGGGCCTGATCGACGTTGTTGTCACGAACCAGTACTTGCACGGGTCGTCACCACTCCAATCATGCGCGGCTCCGGCGAGGCCGGGGACACGCGGGTTTCATGTCACGAATGAACAAAGGGCAGACGCGGCCGGTAAGGACGCGCATCTGCCCGATCCAGTCGTGTGGTGCTATAACACGGTGCCGAGCGCTTTGTGAAGCCCTGGTGACGGCGGGAGAGTCGGATTCCGTGCACAGGGCGGTCATGCGCCGCCGTATCGTGACTCACGACCAGATAGGGGAACCAACGGCGGAATGCTGCTATAGGGCATCCATCTGGAAAAGGTGAAGGGGCAGGGAACAGCATGGCCATCCTGAAGATCGCCCGCATGGGTCACCCGGTGCTGCGCCGGCGGGCGGAGCCGGTGGAGCTGCCCATCCCCGCCGTGGTGCGGCAGCTTGCCATGGACATGATCGAGACTATGGTGGACGCGCCGGGCATCGGGCTGGCGGCGCCCCAGGTGCATGTAGGTTGGCGCATCATCGTCTTCCGCGTGCCGGGGGAGCGGGCCACCGGCCAGCCGGGCGACACGGCCCTGGAGCCGCAGGTGCTGATCAATCCGGAGCTTGAGCCCCTGTCGGATGAGACGGTGCTGGGCTGGGAGGGCTGCCTGTCCATCCCCGGCCTGCGCGGGGTGGTGCCGCGCTGGAACCGTATCCGCTACCGCGGCGTGGGGCTGGACGGGAACCTGGTGGAGCGGGAGGCGACGGGCACCCACGCCCGCGTGATCCAGCATGAGATGGACCATCTGGACGGCGTGCTGTACCTGGACCGCATGCCGGACATGGCCAAGCTGAGCTTCACCGAGGAGATGAAGTACTTCGGGCCGGACGTGCTCACCCCACGGTGAGGGGGCCCCTGCGGCGCGATGAAGCCTAGCCGCGGCGGCCCGGCCGTCCCATCTTCCCGGCAACCCTTTGCAACACCAGCGGAGCCTTCCGCCATGACCACCGACGCGACCCCGGATTTCGGCGACTGGCCGGAGGGTTCCTATTCCGAGGGCAGCTTCATGGACGAGCTGACCGCCCGCCGCGACGCCATCCTGGAAGCCATGCTGCCGGAGGTGGCCTTCGACGGCTGGACCCGGGCCGCCCTGCTGCGCGCCGCCGAGTCGGCCGGCTACCCCAAGGAGGAGGCGCTGGCCGCCTTCCCCGACGGCATGGCCCAGGTGGTGGAGCATTTCAGCGGTTGGGCTGACCGGAAGATGCTGGACCGGTTGGCGGAGCAGGACCTGATGGCCCTGAAGGTGCGGGAGCGGGTGACCCTGGCCGTCCGCACGCGGCTGGAGGTGCTGGGCCCGCACAAGGAGGCGGTGCGCCGCTCCGCCTCGTTCCTGGCCCTGCCGCAGGTGGCGGGGCTGGGGCCGCGCATCCTGTACCGCACGGTGGACGCCATGTGGCTGGCCGCCGGCGACACCTCCACCGACTATAATTTCTACACCAAGCGCCTGCTGCTGGGCGGGGTGGTGGCCAGCACCACGCTTGTCTGGCTGGACGACCGCAGCGAGGGCAACGAGAAGACCTGGTCCTTCCTGGATCGCCGGATCAACGACGTGATGGCGGTGGGCAAGGGCATCGGCCAGTTGAAGAACGCCGGCAGCCTCCTCTCCAAGCTTCCGACGCCGGGGCGCCTGGCCAAACATTTCCGCGCCGGGATGCGCTGACCGCCCCAGGCAAGCTGGGGCGGCCAGCTTTTTCGTTCGCCTCAAGCGCCGGCGCCGCATCCGCGGCTTGGCTTGCGCGACCACGGGGTCGCGCGGCGGCAGTCGCCGCCGAAGCGTTCCCAGCGACGCTGGGAACGCTCTTCCTCCTAGGTGACGGCGCGTTTGGCGGGACGCCCCTCTCCCCCTTGTGCGCCGGGCGAGCTAGGTCTATGCCGGAGATGTCGCCGCCGCCGGAGCCGCCATGCGCCTGACCCTCGCCGCCTGTTTGTCCGTCGCCATCCTTGCCCCCCTCGCCGCCCCCGCCGGGGCGCAGGTACAGCCCCCGCAGCGCAAGGGGGAGTATGGCTGCCAGGTCAGCCCCGCCACGCCCTGCCGCGGCCGCGTGGACTTTGAGCAGGGCAACAGCTTCGAGTTCAAGATCGCCGGACCCGGCCAGGCCGTGTTCACCAATGAGGGCAACAAGCGCTGCACGCTGGAATACAGCGTCACCGAGTCCTCCCAGGCCTCCACCGGCAAGCAGTTGAACCTGGGCCCGGGCCAGACCCTGGCCCTGCCGGTGCGGGACAAGGCCGGGATGATCGTGCGATTCTTCAGCCGCGGCCTGGGCTCCACGGCCTGCGACCTGTCCGTCACCCTCCAGGGCTGACGCCCGTCCGTCCAGGGAACACCGCCATGCGCCGCACCCGTTTCGCCTTCCTGGCTGCCACCGCCCTGCTGCTGTCGGCCCCCACCCTGCCGGCAATGGCGGCGGGGGAGGGGCTGCCCGCTTATTCCCAGGCCTTCGACCCCGCCCGCGACCCGGCTGCTGACCTGAACGCCGCCCTGGCGGACGCCAAGGCGACCGGTCGCCACGTGCTGATCGATGTGGGCGGCGACTGGTGCATCTGGTGCAAGCTGCTGGACGGGCTGTTCGAGCAGAACGCCGAGCTGCGGACCCTGCGGGACAAGAATTTCGTCCTGCTGAAGGTGCACTACGACAAGAAGGTCAACCAGAACAAGGCCTTCCTCAGCCAGTACCCCAAGGTCGCCGGCTACCCGCATCTGTTCGTGCTGGATGCCGACGGCAAGCTGCTGCACAGCCAGGACACGGGCCAGCTGGAACTGCCGAAGGAACAGGGCAAGGGCCACGACGTAACCAAGGTGAAGGCCTTCCTGGAGGCCTGGGCCCCCAAGGGCCGCGGGGTGTGAGGGCTGGCAGAGGCGGGCGATCGGGCGTATCCTGCCGTTAATGGGTGGGATGCCCTGGTGCGAAGGTCGCCGATGAACGCGCTTAAGGCCACGGTCGTGGATGGACGGGTCCTGTTGGAACTGCCTTTGGAGATGGCCGGCCGGCTCAACATCTCCGAGGGCGGCATCGTCATGGCCAATGACCATGATGGGGATGTCCGCCTGACGGCAGCCCCCGACGACTTCGCCGACCTCCTCTCTGCGGCGGAGGAGGTCATGGAGGAGAACCGTTGGGTCCTCCAGCAGCTGGCGAAATAGATGGCCGGGTGGAAATGGATCGGGGTGGAGTTTGCCCTGCTGATCCATGAGCGACAGATTGCCGAGCATGGGGGTGGGTTGGGTATCCGCGACGTCGGGTTGCTTGAGGGCGCTCTGGGACGGCCCCAGATGCTACACGCCTATGGGCAGCCCGACCTGTTCGACCTCGCGGCCTGCTATGGCTGGGGATTGGCAAAGAACCATCCCTTTGTTGATGGGAACAAGCGCACGGCCTTCGTTCTCTGCCTGGCTTTTCTCCGGGCGCACGGCTTCAAGCTGACCGCGTCGCAGGATGTGCGGTACGCCATGTTCTATGGCGTGGCAGCAGGAACAGTGAGCGAGTCCGAATTGGCGAATTGGCTTCGCGATAACTCCGTGCGGGCCTGAAAACGTCCTTACACCCCCGTTACATCCTGAAACTGTCACGTCACACCCCGCCTGCTACGGTCCGCGCCGAAATCCGGTTGGTCGGGAGAGCGCGTGATGCGGAAGGTGATGGTGGCCGCCATGGTGCTGGCGGTGATGCTGCCGGGGGCGGCGCTGGCGGGGGCGCGGCAGGACGGGACGGTCCTGATGCCTGAGAACCCGCAGATGGGGAAGGTGTTCGAGGAATGGGGTTTCGCCGAGGCGGTGGTGTCCGGCGACACGGTTTACCTGTCGGGCGTCGTGGCGGGGCTGCGGCCGGGGGAGACGGACCTGGAGGCCGCCTTCACCCGCGCCTTCGACTACATCGGCAAGACCCTGGCCCGGGCCGGCGTGGGCTGGGGCGACGTGGTGGACATCACCACCTACCACACCGACCTGAAGGCCCAACTGGACCCCATCGTGGCGGTGAAGCACCGCTACGTGAAGGCCCCGTTCCCCGCCTGGACCGCCATCCAGGTCGTGCGCCTGGTCCCGGATGGCGGGCTGGTGGAGATCAAGGTGACGGCGAGGAAAGCGAAGTAGCCCTGTTTCATGCCACTGGCTGTTGATCGTAACAGATCAACAGCCCCCTCAGTCGCCGGGCGGGCGCATCCGCGCCCTTGGCTCACGCGCACTCGAGTGCGCGGGCCGGCAGTTGCCGGCCGTCAGCGGCATGGGTCGATGACTCATGCCGCTTCCATCACTCCGCCGGGCCGATATGGCCGTCGCGGATCATGGCCTCGGCGATCTGGACGGCGTTGAGGGCGGCGCCCTTGCGGAGGTTGTCGCCCACCACCCACAGGCTCAGCCCGTTCTCCACGGTGCTGTCGTCGCGGACGCGGCTGACGAAGACCTTGTCCTCCCCCGCCACCTCCACCGGGGTGACGTAGCCCTCATCCACCCGGTGGTCGACTAGGCCGATGCCGGGTGCCTGGCGCAGGGCGGCGCGGGCCTCCTCCACGCTGATGGGGCGCTCGAACTCCACGTTGATGGCTTCCGAATGCCCGATGAAGACGGGCACGCGCACGCAGGTCGCGGTCAACTTGATGGCGGGGTCCAGGATCTTCTTGGTCTCCACCACCATCTTCCACTCCTCCTTCGTCGCCCCGTCGTCCATGAAGGTGTCGATGTGGGGGATGACGTTGAAGGCGATCTGCTTGGTGAACTTCTCCCGCTTCACGGGGTCGTTCACATAGATGGCGCGGGTCTGGGTGAACAGCTCATCCATCGCCTCTTTGCCGGCGCCGGAGACGGACTGGTAGGTGGCCACCACCACCCGCTTGATCCGGGCGATGTCGTGCAGCGGCTTTAGGGCCAGCACCATCTGGATGGTGGAGCAGTTGGGGTTGGCGATGATGCCCTTCTTGCGCCAACCGGAAATGGCCTCCGGGTTCACCTCCGGCACCACCAGGGGCACGTCCGGGTCCATGCGGAAATGGCTGGTGTTGTCGATCACCGCCGCCCCGGCCGCGGCGGCCTTGGGCGCGAACTGGGCCGACACCTTGGCGCCGGGGGAGGACAGCACGATGTCCGTGCCGCTGAAGTCGAAGCTGGACAGGTCCTGCACGCGCAGCACGTCGTCCTCGCCGAAGCTGACCTCCGCCCCCGCGGACCGTTCTGACGCCAGGGCCACCACCTGGGACACGGGGAACTGCCGCTCCGTCAGGATCTGCAGGATCTCCCGCCCGACGTTGCCGGTGGCGCCCACCACGGCGACCTTGTAGCCCATAGCCAAATCCCCACATCCGATGGCCCGCGCCTTTGCGGGCGGACACGGCTTGACAAGCCGATGACAAGCCTTTGACTTATGGATGCGGGCAGGGCTTGGCAAGGAAATGCCACCCGCGCCGCACAGGCGGGAGGGATGCAGCCATGGCGGAACGCGCCTACAGGACCTTCGCGGAATTCTGGCCCTTCTACTTGCGGGAACACAGCCTGGCGAAGACGCGGGCCTTCCATTACGTGGGCAGCACCCTGGCGCTGGCCTGCCTGGTCCTGGCCATCGTGCAGGCGAACCCCTGGTGGCTGCTGGGCATGCCGCTCAGCGGGTATTTCTTCGCCTGGGTCAGCCATTTCGGCATTGAGCGGAACCGCCCGGCCACCTTCACCTACCCGCTCTGGTCCCTGGCCGCGGACTACAAGATGTACTTCCTGTTCCTGGCCGGGAAGCTGGGGCCGGAGCTGCGGCGGGCCGGGGTGACCGGTGCGGCCAAGGCGCTGGAGGCCTGAGCGGTGCCGCAGCCGATCCAGGACACCATCGCGCTGGCCATCAAGAACGCCGACAAGAGCTGGTTCAACGAGGATTACAGCAAGCAGGCCAAGGCCGTGGTCGAGGCCCTGCGCAAGGCCGGGTTCGAGGTGGTGCCGGTGAAGCCGCCGGACGAGCTGGTGACCTACGCGTCGGAGAACATCCCCATGGGCCGGCTGCGGCCCACGGACTTCATCCGCACCATGTATTCCACCATGGTGGCCAACGCGCGGAAGTTCGTGACCTGAGCGGCTGCGGAATCTTTGCGGAAATTCCAGATTGGGTTAGGCGAGGGCCCTGACCTGCCCTACCATCGCGTGGTCTCTTTCGGGTTGGGCTGGCCGACATGCAGACCGAACAGGGCGAGCTGGGGGAACAGACCTGGCGCCGCCCGTCCACGGACGAGGTGATCGAGGCGGTGAGGCGCCATGCCAGGCTGCTGGACGGCCGCATGGGTGGGGCCCGCCTGAACTTCGTGCTGTGCGACCTGCGCGGGCTCAACCTCTCCAACGTGAACCTGTCGGACGCGGAACTGACCGGCACCCGGCTGGACCGGGCGCAACTGGTGGGTGCCAAGCTGAAGGGCGCCATCCTGTTCGCCGCGGACCTGCGGCTGGCCAACCTGCAGCAGGCCGACCTCAGCAAGTCCGACATGCGGGGGATCACCCTGCGCGGTGCCGACCTGACCCGGGCCAAGCTGCGCGACACGGACGTGCGGGAAGCGGTGCTGGCCGTCTACCGGGGCGGCCAGCCTCTGCCCCAGGCCTTCGACGGGCGGGTGCCGAACCTGGCGGCCGTGGTGGCGGCCTCCGCCGACTTCACCGGGGCCAAGCTGAACGGGGCCGTGACCCTGAAGGCGGACTTCAGCGATGCCAAGATGGCCCAGGTGGATCTGCGTGGCGCCGACCTGCGGGGCGCGAACTTCCGGGGGGCCAACCTGGAAGGGGCCAACCTCCAGGGCGCCCGGTTGCAGGAGGCGGATTTCGCCGGCGCCCTGCTGACCGATGCCCTCCTGCGCGACGCCATGGCGGAAGGGGCCAATTTCCGTGGCGCGATCCTGGATTCCCGGGCCTTGGGGGACCTGCGCCATGCCGGGGCGATGCTGCCCGGCAGCGCCGTGGGGGATGAACCCACGGAGGACCTCCTCCGCCAGCATGCGGATTGGGTGCAGTCCACCGGCCGGTCCGGCCGGCGTGCCGACTTGGCGGGCCGGGACCTGTCGCGCCAGGACCTGCGGGGGCTGAACCTGACCGCCGCCCGGCTGGGTTATGTGATGGCCCGCAAGGTGGTGGCCCAGGGCGCCTGCCTGGTGATGGCCGACCTGGAATGCGCCGACCTGCGGGAGGGCTGGCTGGAACGGGTGGACCTTCGCGGCGCCAACCTGGAACGGGCCCACCTGTCGGGCGCCAGCCTGGCCGGGGCGGTGCTCTCGCCCCTGGTCAGTACCGAGACCCCGGGCCGCCGATGGCCCACCCGCCTGAACCATGCGCGGCTGCAACGCTGCAACCTGCAAGGGGCCGACCTGCGGGGCGTCATCGCCAGGGATGCGGACTTCAGCGGCGCCGACCTGCGCGGGGCGCGGCTGGACGGCGCCGACCTGGATGGGGCGGTGCTGGCGCAGGCCCTGCGGGACTGATGGCCCTGTGCCCGGGGGCAGCCTCAGGCGTCTGATACTGGCCGCCGTCGATCGTGACCGATCAACGGCTCCCTCAAGCGCCGGGCGGGCGCATCCGCGCCCTTGGCTTACGCGGGCACGTGCCCGCGGGCCGGCGGTCGCCGGCCTCCAAGCGCATGGGTCAAATCCCATGCGCTTGGTATGAGCCCACCCCGGGGAACCAGGATCAGTGGATGTAGCCGCGCGGCTGGTCCTGGTGCGTCAGCATGGACTTGACGGCGCAATGGCCGCTCATCCCGCGTGCCACCATCACGGCACCCGCCAGCCCCATGATGGCGCCCGGCCCGTCCGCCCGGCGAAGGCCGCCGGCCGCCATGATCAGGCCCAGGCCGATGGACAGGGCCTTCTCCCCGAAGGACAGGTTCTGCTCCCCGCCGAACAGCTGGCCATAGGCGTCCTGGATCGCGTGCTCGATCTGCATGCCGTGCTCCCGATGTCTGGAAATGCCGCGGGTCCGCCCGCGGTCTCCCAAGGGAAACCCGGCACGACCCTTGACGGTTCCGTCCCTTCTGCCGACAGGGTGGGTTGACGGCGGCACATCCCCGGCCTAGAAGGCGCCATGTTATAACATAACATTCAAGGCGCCGGTCGGGTGCCGCCGGAAGGAGCTGGTTAGGGATGTCGACGGTGAAGCTGGCCGCGGTGGCGGCGGTGATGGGTGGCCTGTTCACGGCGGGCGCGGCTCTGGCCCAGGCGCCGGCCGAGCTGGAAGCCCCGGAGGGCGGCCATGGCCGCACCACGCTGGAGGAGGTGGTGGTCACCGCCTCCCCCCTCCGCTCGACGCGCCTCGACGTGCTCCAGGGGACGTCGGTCCTGGCGGGGGAGGCGCTGGACCGCGCCCTGTCCGCCAACATCGGCGAGACACTGTCCCGCCTGCCCGGCATCAGCCAGACCGGCTTCGGCCAGGGGGCATCACGGCCGGTGATCCGCGGCCTGGGCGGCGACCGCATCCGCGTGCTGGTGGGCGGGATCGGCAGCATCGACGCCAGCACCACCAGCCCGGACCACGCCCCCGCCATCGACCTCGCCACCGCAAAGCGGGTGGAGGTGGTGCGGGGGCCCGCGACCCTGCTCTATGGCTCCAACGCCGTGGGCGGCGTGGTCAACGTGCTGGACGGGCGCATCCCGGTCGAGGCGCCGGCCAACGGGGCGGCGGGCTTCGTGCGGCTGGGATATGGCAGCAACGCGGATGAGCGCTTCGCCGCCGGCAGCGTGGATGTGGCGGCAGCGCCCAACCTGGTCCTGCATGTGGACGCCTTCAACCGCCAGACCGACGACTACGAGGCGCCGGGCTTCGTCCGTTCCCGCGCCCTGCGCTTGGCCGAGCCGCCGGAGCCCGGGGAGGAGGAGCCGCGCGGCCGGGTGGAGAACAGCGACCTGGAGCAGTTCGGCGCCACGGGCGGCCTGTCCGTGGTGGGCGACTGGGGCTTCTTCGGGTTCAGCGCCAGCCGCTACCTGACCGACTATGGCATCCCCGGCGGTGGCCATGGGCATGAGGAAGAGGAAGGCCACGACCACGAGGAGGGGGAGGAGCACGGCCATGAGGGCGTGCGCATCGACCTGGAGCAGACCCGCGTCGACCTGATGGGCGAGGTGAACCGGGAGTTCCTGGCCTTCCAGCAGGCCAAGATCCGCCTGGGCTGGGCCGATTATGAGCACAAGGAACTGGAGGGGGAGGAGGTGGGCACCCGCTTCCTGAACGATGGCTGGGAGGGGCGGCTGGAGCTGGTGCAGAAGCCGGTCGGGGCGCTGACCGGTGCCGTGGGCGTGCAGGTGCTGCAACGGGATTTCGAGGCCAGCGGGGAGGAAGCCTTCGTGCCGCCTGCCAAGACCTGGCAGTACGGCGCCTTCACCGTGCAGCGGCTGGATTTCGGCCCCTGGTCGGCGGAGGCGGGCCTGCGGGTGGAGCGGCAGACGGTAAAGGCGGGCGATCTGGGCTTCGACCGGGACTTCACGCCGGTCAGCGTCTCGGCAGGCTTGGCCTATAGCTTCGGGCAGGGCTGGCTGGCGGGGTTGAGCCTGGCCCGCACGGAACGGGCACCCAACGCGGAAGAGCTGCTGTCCGACGGCCCCCACGCCGCCACCGGCACCTATGAGGTGGGCGACCCCACCCTGGGCAAGGAAAGGGGGCTGGGCGGTGAGCTGACCCTGAAGAAGGCCGGCGGCCCGGTCACCGGGGCGGCCAACCTGTTCTACACGGACTACAAGGGCTTCATCTTCGAGGACTTCACCGGGGAGGAAGAGGACGGCCTGCCCGTCGCCGCCTTCCGCGGGGCCGACGCCCGCTTCTGGGGCTTCGAGCTGGAGGCCAGCGTGGAGGCGTGGCGCCGTGACGACCTTGGCCTGCGGCTGGACGGGGCGGTGGATTACGTGAAGGCCACCAACAAGGACACGGACCAGCCCCTGCCGCGCATCCCGCCCTTGTCCTTCCGCGTCGGCGCCGAGCTGGAGAGCGCCGCCTGGGCCGTGCGGGCGGAGGTGGAATGGGCCGACCGCCAAGACCGGGCCGCCGCCTTCGAGACGGAGACCAAGGGCTATACCGTGCTGAACGCCGGCATCGACTGGCACCCCTTCCCGGAGCGGGACATCACCCTGTTCCTGGAGGGCCGCAACCTGACGGACGAGGAGGTGCGGCTGAGCACCAGCTTCCTGAAGGACCGCCTGCCCCAGCCGGGCCGCGACATCCGCCTGTCCGTCAAGGCGGGGTTCTGAGCGAGGCCCCGGCGCGCCCGCGGGTCGAGCGGGCGCGCCGGGTGCGCTCACTTCTTCGTGGCGTCCTCGACCTTCTTGTCCACGCCCTCATCCAGGGCGGAACCGGTGCCGCCGCCGGCGGCGGCACCCACCACCGCGCCGATGGGGCCGGCCACCAAGGCGCCTGCCGCGGCACCGCCCAGCCCGCCGGAAGCGGCGCGCTCCTCCCCCGTCGTCCCGCAGGCGGTGAGGGCCAGAAGCGACAGGCCGGCCAGCGCGGCTAATCCATTGGACATGCTTGATCTCCGTGCTCCGTGGTAGATTTTCCTGTGAACAGGGCCGGCGGCCCAGGGTTGCAACGGAGGCGCGCATGGCACTGTCGGGAGGGGCCTTCCCCGGCTTGGCGGCCTTGGTGTTCCTTGCCATCGGCATCCTGGCCGGCCCCGCCTGGGCGGGCCTGGAGCGGGACGCGGCGGCCACGCATCCTGCCCTGGCGGAGGCGGGGTGGGAGGTGCTGCGCCGGCCCGGCAAGCCCCTGGCCGGCTTCGCCCCGGGCCCCGACGGGGCGGTGGCGGTCAGCGCCGACAGTGCCGTGGGCTTCCTGGTGCGCAAGGCCGACAAGCCCACCCGCTTCCTGGCGTGGCGCTGGCGGGTGGACCAGGCGCCGCCGGCGACCGACCTGCGCAGGAAGGGCACGGATGACCGGCCCCTGGCCGTGACGGTGTTCTTCCCCCGTGACCCCGGCATGTTCGGCTTCGTCCGCCGGGCCATGGCCGGCGACCTGCCGGATGGCCGTGTCCTCTCCTATGTCTGGGGTGGGCTGGACCCGGCGGGCGCCCGCTTCCCCAGCCCCTATATGGGGGATGCCGGGGGGCTGGTGGTGCTGCAAGGGCCGGGGGCGCCGACAGGCCAGTGGGTCGGCGCCTGCGTCGATTTGGGCGCGGACTACCGCACGGCCTTCGACGGGGAGGACCCGCCGGCCAGCTACCTGGCCCTGTCCAGCGACAGCGAGGATTCCGGCGGCACGGTCCGCGCCGCCATCACCCCGCCGGCCTTCGTGGACCGGTGTCCCTGACCGCCATCGCCCCTTATTCCGCCGCCGCGGGCTTCACGCCGATGGCGTCGTCGCAGGCGCGGGGGCCCAGCTCGTCCACCAGGTTGCGGGCCTGGGACAGGGTGTTGGCCACCGCGTCGGGGGCGGTGGGGGCGGGGTTGACCGTGCCGCCGTCCCACATGCCCAGCAGGATGGGCACGCCCGGCCCGAAATAGCGCCGCAGCCGGTAGGCGAGGCGCTGGGCGTGGCGACCGGTGCCGGTGGTCAGGTAGGACAGCAGCACCGCGCGGATATCCCCCCGGGGCAGATCCCGGATCCGCCGCGGGCTGGCGCTGTCGCAGGGCAGGGTGTCGGCCTGCCAGCCGTCCCGCGCCAGCAGGTCGGCCAGAAGCAGGCCGGCGGCCTCGTCCAGGTGGCTGCGGCCGGCGATGCACAGGACCCGGCCGCGGGGCGGCGGGGGCGGCGGGGTGTCCGGCCCCTCGTCGGGGGCGTCGGCGAAGTAGGTGGCCACGGCTTCCATGCCGTCGCGCAGGGCCACCAGCGTGTCCTCGTCCAGGTTGCCGCGGCTGCGGTCAGCCTCCGCCAGCATCAGGGCGGGCAGCAGCGACTGCTCATAGGTCACGGTCACGTCCGGCCGTTGATCCTCGTCGGCGATCTCCGCCGCCTCGTCCGGGTCGCGGGCCAGCAGGCGCTGGTATATGCGGGCCGCCGGCGGCAGGGGCGGGGCGTTGCCCAGCAGCACGGCCAGGAACTCCAACTGCCTGACATGCCGCCCCAGCACCACCATCACCACGGTCAGCGGCGTTGCCAGCAGCAGCCCCAGCGGGCCCCAGAGGGAGGTCCAGAAGATGGCCGCCACGATGATGGCAAAGGAGGACAGGCCCGTGCTGGTGCCGTAGAGCCAGGGCTCCAGCACGTTGTTGCTGAACAGCTCGATGCCCAAGAACAGGGCCAGGGTCAGCAGCGGCAGGGTCCAGCCCGGGTCCACGGCGAAGGACAGGGTGATGGGCAGGATCGCGGCCAGCACGGGACCCAGATAGGGGATGAAGCGCAGGGTGGTGGCCAGCAGGCCCCACAGGGCGGCGTTGGGGATGCCGATCAGCCAGAGGCCGACGCCGATGGGGATGCCGTAGAGCAGGTTGAGGATGAGCTGGGTGACCAAGTACCTGGTCACCCGCTCCCCCGCCTCATCCATCGCCTCCGTCGTGCGGCGGAGGTCATTGGCGCCGGCCAGGCGGATCAGCCGGTCGCGGAGGTCTTCCTGCTGCAACAGGATGAAGACCACGAACAGCAGGACCATGCCCGCCGTACCGAGGGGGGAGACCAGGGGCCCGCCGAACTCCGTCAGCATGGCGAAGGGGTTGGGCGGCGGGGCCTCGATCCGGACGGGGATTGGCTCCGTCTGGCCGGGGACCAGGCCGGGATTGGGGCCGGTCTGGTTCGGCGGGGTCTGGGGCGGGGTGTTCTCCGCCCCGCCGGACGCCACGTCCTTCAGCTCCTGGCCCAGGTGCTTCAGCGTCTCCGTCGTCCGCTCGATGAAGCCGCCCTCCGCCGGGGCGGGGCGGAGGGCGCGGATCTTGGCGCTGAGGTTGTCCTCATACTTCGGCAGGTTCTCCGCCAGGTCCACCGCCTGGTAGCCCAGGATGGTGAAGATGCCGGCGAAGACCGAGATGGCCGCCAGCACCGCCAGCAGCACCGACGGGATGCGTCCCAGGTGCCAGCGCCTGAGCCGGGACACCAGCGGGGCCAGCACGAAGGCCAGCAGGATGCTCAGCGCCAACGGGACCAGGATGCCGCGCCCGAAGTACAGGGCGAGCACCACCACCACCCCGACGATGACCATGGTCTGGGCACTGCCGGACGGCGCCACGGAGCGGACGGGCACCGCCCCGCCGGGGGGGCGGAGGGGTGGGGTGGCGGTGTCGGTCATGGGGCGGTTCTCATTGAAAGCCCGCCACCCGCTCCCGCCGCCGGTCGCGGACATGGGCATAGCGCTGCCGGGCGACGGGCACGCCCTTGGCACCCGCCACCAGGGCGGCACCCACGCCCACGGCCAGGGCGAGGGTGGTCCAGGGGTGGGTGCGGGCATCGGTGTAGTAGCTGCGTTCCCGCACCGCGCTGTGCCGCCCGCTGCGCTCCTGGCCGTCGCCGAAGGGGGCGGGGCCGAACAGGCTGTCGCCCTCACGGGTCGGGTCGCCGGAGCGCTGAACCTTGCTGACGAACCGCTCCATGATGAAGTCGGTCAGGCGGGGGGCCAGGATTTCCGACGCGGACATCAGCCGGCCCGAGAAGCCCACGATCAGGTCGCGGATCGGGTACTCCGCGGCATAGAGGATGGCCCGGGCCACCGTCTCCGGCGCATAGACCGGGGGCGGGTTGTTGGGCTCCGCGTCCATGCGGCGGCGCCCATGCTCCTCGAACATGGTGTCGATGGGGCCGGGCTTGATCAGGCTGACCGAGATGGGGCAGCCGTCCCGCTCCAGCTCCATGCGCAGGGTATTGGTGAAGCCCTTCACCGCATGCTTGGTGGCGTTGTAGGGGCCCTGGTCCACGATGGCCCGGTCGGAGAGCACGCTGCCGATGTTGATCAGGGCGCCGCCGCGGGTGCGCAGGTACTCCGCCGCGATCAGGCTGCCCTGCACCGTGCCCCAATAGTTGGTCTCGAACAGGCGGCGCTGCTCCTCCAGCGGGATCTCGGTCAGCTTGCCGAAGATTGTGACGCCCGCGTTGTTCACCCAGGTGTCGAAGCCGCCGAACTCCCGCTTCGCCAGGTCGGCCGCCTCCCGCAGGGCGCCCTCGTCCGCCACGTCGGCCACGTGCCAGGCGGCGCGGCCGCCATTGGCCCGGATCCGCTCCGCCGCCTCGCGCATGGCCGCCTCCTCCCGCGCCACAAGGACCACCGCGGCCCCCTTTTCCGCCGCCATCCGGGCGGTGGTCAGGCCGATGCCGCTGCTGGCACCGGTGATGACGATCGTCTGCTCTTCCAACTTCCTCAGGCGCACGGCCATGCGGGTCCCTCCGCTTGGTTCCGGGATGCGGTCGGGGAGGGCAACAGCGGCGGGGCGGAAAACTCCCGGTTGGCTTGGTGGAGCGGTTGGGGAAAGTGGACACGGACGGCACGGACATTCCACGGACGACACGGACAAAGGAAAAATGCCTGCGGCGCAGCCAGGATGGGCCGGTCAGCACCATGGGCAGTGGTGGGCGCCCTGTCCGTGTCCGTCCGTGGCGTGTCCGTGTCGTCCGTGACCAACCCAACCACCGCACCCCTTCCGCACTGCGGCGGCGGGGGGGCTTGGGTTCCCGTTTGGGCTGTGCTAGGAGCGATGCCCAAGGTTTTAGGCACGACTTGAGGGGGAACGCGCGCGATGACGAAGCTTGTCCTGATCCGCCACGGCCAGAGCGTCTGGAACCAGGAGGATCTGTTCACCGGCTGGACCGACGTGGACCTGTCCCCCCTGGGCGTGGAAGAGGCGCGCAAGGCGGGTGAGAAGCTGGCCGCCGCCGGCTTCGACTTCGATGCCTGCCATACCTCCGTGCTGAAGCGGGCCATCAAGACCTGCAACCTGGCGCTTGAGGCCATGGACCGGCTGTGGCTGCCGGTGCAGAAGAGCTGGCGCCTGAACGAGCGGCACTATGGCGGCCTGCAAGGCCTGAACAAGACCCAGACCGCCGAGAAGCACGGCAAGGAGCAGGTGCACATCTGGCGCCGCAGCTACGACATCGCCCCGCCCGTCCTGGAGGAGGGCGACGAGCGCCTGCCGGACGCCGATCGCCGCTATGCCGGCCTGACGCCGGACCAGCTGCCGCGGACGGAGAGCCTGAAGGACTGCGTGGCCCGCGTGGTGCCCTATTGGACCGACGTGATCGCGCCGCAGGTGGCGGCCGGCCAGCGGGTGCTGGTGGCGGCCCACGGCAACTCCCTGCGCGGGCTGGTCAAGTACCTGTCCGGCATGGGGGACGAGGAGATCGTGAAGTTCGAGATCCCCACCGGCAAGCCCATCGTCTATGAGCTTGACGGCGAGCTGAAGCCGTTGGATCGCTACTTCCTGGATTGATCGTCATAAGCTCCGGGGGGCGCACCACCATGCAGGACAATGTCGTCGAGACCCCGCGCCTGGTGATGCGGCCCCCCACCCGCGACGACCTGGCGGACAGCCTGACCCTGTGGACGGACATGCGGGTGCTGAAGCACCTGTCCGGCAAGCCGAACACGCGGGAAGAGGTCTGGCAGCGGCTGCTGCGCTATGCCGGCATGTGGCACCTTCTGGGCTTCGGCTTCTGGATCGTCCGCGACCGCGCCACCGGCCGGTTCCTGGGTGAGATCGGCTTCCTGGACGGCTGCCGCGACCTGGAACCCGCCATCACCGACACCGAGATGGGCTGGTCCCTGGTGCCGGAGGCGCAAGGCCAGGGGCTGGCGGGGGAGGCCGTGCGCGCCGGCCTGTCCTGGTACGCCGCCCGGTTCGGGCATCAGCGGATCGTCTGCCTGATCCACCCCGACAACGCCGCCAGCCTGCGCCTGGCCGACCGCTGCGGCTTCCGGGAATACGCCCGCACCACTTACAAGGAGCAGCCGGGCGTGCTGCTGGCCCGGGTGGCTTGACGCGCGGGGTTTGGGTGACCAAAGGCGACCTTAACGAGACTAAAGTGACCTTAAGGTGACGCTTAAGGTGACGGGTGTCACCTTCCAAGGGACTGATGTCGCTGGGATTTCAGGCTTAAGGTGACAAAGGTGACGGGTTGGGATTTGTGTCACCTTAAGCGCCGAGGTTTGGCGGATGGACCGGGACACGGATGAACGGGATGGATGCCGGATTGTCCCGGATTTGCTGACGGATGGACGGTTTCCAAGACCCGGCGCCGGGTGGGCGCTTGGGGTGGAGTTTGGCACGGCTTAGGAAGAAAAGCCAGATGGTGTGGGCCGGGCTACCTTACCCCTCTCCCTGGGGAGAGGGTGGCGGCGAAGCCGCCGGGTGAGGGAGGTGGGCGTAGAGCACCACGCAAACCCCGGCGTTTCGAGGAACCCGTCCCCCTCACCCGTCCCGGCCCGGCGGCCGGGCCACCCTCTCCCCAGGGAGAGGGGAAGGGGGTGCGTTGCGCCCCGGCGGGGCTTGCGCTACAACGCCCCCGACTCGGTCCCGCCGTCGCCGGCGCGGGCCGGAAGACCCATGCTCTGACGCCCGCCCAGGAAGGACCCGCCCATGGCCAGCTACCAGTACGTCTATGTGATGAAGGGTGTGACCAAGGTCTACCCGGGCGGAAAGAAGGTTTTCGAGAACATCTGGCTGAGCTTCTACCCCGGCGCCAAGATCGGCGTGCTGGGCGTGAACGGCGCCGGCAAGTCCACCCTGCTGAAGATCATGGCGGGGCTGGACAAGGACTACAACGGCGAGGCTTGGTCGGCCGAGGGCGTGAAGGTCGGCTACCTGCCGCAGGAGCCGCAACTGAACCCGGACAAGAATGTCTGGGACAACGTCATGGAGGGCGTGGCGGAGATCAAGGCGGTGCTGGACCGCTTCAACGAGGTCTCCAACCTGATGGCCGACCCGGACGCGGACTTCGACTCGCTGATGGCCGAACAGGCCGAGCTGCAGGAGAAGATCGACGCGGCCAACGCCTGGGAGCTGGACCGCACGGTCGAGATCGCCATGGACGCCCTGCGCTGCCCCGACGGCGACGCCGCGGTGGACAAGCTGTCGGGCGGTGAGAAGCGCCGCGTGGCCCTGTGCAAGCTGCTGCTGTCCAAGCCGGACATGCTGCTGCTGGACGAGCCCACCAACCATCTGGACGCGGAGTCGGTGGCCTGGTTGCAACGCTTCCTGGCGGACTATCCGGGCACCGTGGTGATGGTCACCCACGACCGCTACTTCCTGGACGCGGTCACCGGCTGGATCCTGGAGCTGGACCGCGGCTCGGGCATCCCCTACGAGGGCAACTATTCGAGCTGGCTGGAGCAGAAGCAGAAGCGGCTGGAGCAGGAGCAGCGGGAAGAGGGCGCCAAGCAGAAGTTCCTGGCCAGCGAGCTGGAATGGGTGCGCGCCAGCCCGAAGGCCCGCCAGGCCAAGAGCAAGGCCCGTATCCAGGCGTACGAGGAGATGCTGGCCAGCGCCAACCAGAAGGAAAGCGTGGGCGAGACCCGCATCGTCATCCCCACGCCGCCCCGCCTGGGCAGCCTGGTGATCGAGGCGGAGAACCTGAAGAAGGGATTCGGCGACCGGCTGCTGGTGGACGATCTGTCGTTCCGCCTGCCGCCCGGCGGCATCGTGGGCGTGATCGGCCCGAACGGCGCCGGCAAGACCACCCTGTTCCGCATGATCACGGGCCAGGAGAAGCCGGATGGCGGCGCTTTCCGGGTGGGCGACACGGTGCAGCTTGGCTATGTGGACCAGAGCCGCGATGCCCTGGATGGCAAGAAGACCGTGTGGGAGGAGATCAGCGGCGGGCTGGACGTGATCGAGCTGGGCAAGAAGTCCATGCCGTCCCGCGCCTATGTCAGCGCCTTCAACTTCCGCGGGCCCGACCAGCAGAAGAAGGTGGGGCAGCTGTCGGGCGGTGAGCGGAACCGCGTGCACCTGGCCAAGATGCTGAAGTCCGGCGCCAACGTCCTGCTGCTGGACGAGCCCACCAACGACCTGGACGTGGAGACCCTGCGCGCCCTGGAAGAGGCGCTGACCGGCTTCGCCGGCTGCGCCGTGGTGATCAGCCACGACCGCTGGTTCCTGGACCGCATCGCCACCCATATCCTGGCCTTCGAGGGTGACAGCCAGGTGGTCTGGTTCGAGGGCAACTACGCCGACTATGAGGCCGACAAGAAGCGCCGCCTGGGCGCCGAGGCCGACCAGCCGCACCGGATCAAGTACAAGCCGTTGGTTCGCGCCTGACGGCGGCGGGCCTACAGGTTTTCCGTTTGGAATAAGGTTGAACCTTACCTTCCGCGTTCCCTCCCCCAGTGGGGGAGGGACAGGGAGAGGGGTTGTCCTGTCTCCGGAAAGGGGAACCTGCGGCGCGGGTCCTGCTGTCCTGGTCGCACCACCCCTCACCCTGTCCCTCTCCCCCTGGGAGAGGGGACGGAACGGGACCGTTCGGCATTTCCCGGTGCCGGGGCGGGATGGGAATGCCTTTCCCCACTCCGTCACAAATCCTTCCCCATTCCTGCCACGTTCGGGGTATCGGATAAGGAACGGGCGGTTTCGGCCGCCGGTAGTCCCTGTCCCGAGGTTGCCCCCATGCCTGCCCCCGGCCGGTCGATCCCGGTCCTGATCCTGCCGCTGCTGCTTGGCCTCGCGGCCTGCGCGCCCTTGCCCCAGGACAATTCCGACGTGGTCTGGGGCCCGCCGGGCGGGGGGTATCCGCCACCGAAGCCGCCGCCCGTCTATCGGCCGCCGCCGGTATACCATCCGCCACCGGACTATCGGGACCGGCCCAAGGACTATCGCTACAACGGGCGGTGCGACGACCCGCGCTATGAGTCGAGCGCCGGCGGCCGGGCCGAGGAAGGCGAGGACGAGTATGACTGCCTGTTCTATGGCAACGGGCTGAAGGGTCGCTATGTGGGCAAGGAGGGGGCCTTCGCCCGCAACGGTGTCTGCGACGACCCGCGCTATGCCTACACCACGGGCCGCGCCAAGCCGGGCACCGACCAGTTCGACTGCACCCGCAACGGCCAGGGCCTGCGCGTCTTCTACCGCCCCGGCACCCTGCCGCCCCCACCCGTCGTCGGCAAGCCGCCGCCGGACCGGCCCAACTTCCCGGGCAAGCCCGACCGCCCCGGTAAGCCCGACCGCCCGGACTGGCAGGACCGCCCGGATCGACCTGACCGCCCGGACCGGCCCCGGCCCGACCGCCCCCGCCAGGACCGCCCGGACGAGGTGACCATACAGCCTTACCCGCCGCCCCCCGCCGACCGGCCGCAGCCTGGTCGGCCCCACCCGGACCGGGTGCGCCCCGACCGCCCGCAGGACCCGCCGCTCATGGCCCAGCAACCCACCATCCCCCCGGCGGGGGAGGGGACCCGGCCGGAGCTGCCGCAGCGCCGCCCGGACCAGCCCCGTGTCCCCCGCCCGGACCTTGTCCCCGACCAGGCCGGGCCGGAGCGGCTGTGGCGTGACGAGGACGCCCGCCGCGAGGGCGAGGCCCTGGAACGGCAGCGGGAGCAGGAACGGGCGCAGCAGATGCAGGAGCGGCGCCAGCGGGTGCTGGAGGAGCACCAGCGCCGTGCCCAGGAAGACGCCCAGCGGCAAGCCCAGGAGGAGGCCCGGCGGCAAGCCCAGCGCGATGCCGAGGAGCAGGCCCGGCGGGAGGTGGAGCGCCAGGCCCGGGAGGATGCCCAGGGGCAGGCGCAGGAGGACGCCCGACGCCAAGCCGAAGAGGAGGCTCGCCGCCAGGCCAATGAGCAGGCCCGGCGCGCGGCGGCGGAGCAGGCCGCCGCGGAGGCCGAGTTGAGGCGGCAGGTGGAGGAGGAAGCCCGGCAGCGCGACCTGCGCCAGCGGGACGCCCAGCCGGAGGCCCAGCAGCGCTGACCCGTTTCAGGTCTGGACGCGGCGGCCCCGGGCGGCCACTGTGTCCGGCCTGGAATGCATGACGGGGGTCTGCGGGTGATGCGATTGCGATCCTGGTTCCTGCCGCTGGCGCTTTGCCTGATGCTGGTCCTGCCCGCCGCCCGGCCCGCGGCGGCCGAGCAGGCCCTGACCATCGGGCTGGGGCCGGAGATCGACACACTCGACCCCCACCGCTCCACCACCGTCATCGCCGGCACCCTGTTCGTGGAGCTGTGGGAAGGGCTGACCACCTTCGACGCCGCGGCCAACATCGTGCCCGGCGTGGCGGAGCGGTGGGAGACGTCCCCCGACGGGCTGACCTGGACCTTCCACCTGCGGACCGACGCCCGCTGGTCCGACGGGACGCCGGTGACGGCGGAGGACTTCGTCTTCGCCTGGCGCCGCGCCGTCACCCCCGCCACCCGCATGGCCCTGCCGGAATGGGTGGCGCCGCTGAAGAACGCCCAAGCCATCCTGGAGGGCAAGCTGCCGCCGGAGCAGTTGGGCGTGCGGGCGCTGGACGCGCGGACGCTGGAGGTGGGGCTGGACCACCCCAAGCCGGACTTCACCACCTATACCGCCTATTGGGTGCTGTCGCCGCTGCACCGGAAATCGCTGGAGCAGCATGGCGACGCCTTCGTCCAGCCAGGCAAGCTGGTGGGCAACGGCCCCTTCATGCTGGCGGAGGCCGTGCCGCAGAGCCACACCACCCTGGTCAAGAACCCGCAGTTCCGCGATGCCGCCAAGGTGAAGCTGGACAAGGTGGTCTTCGCCGTGACGGAGGATCTGCAGACGGAGCTGAAGCGGTTCCGCGCCGGGGAGCTGGACGCCACCAAGTCCATCCCGCCGTCACAACTGGACTGGGTGAGGCAGAACCTGCCGGACGCGGCCCACCTGGCCTATCAGGCGTCCACCTATTACCTTGTGCCCAACATGACGCGGGAGCCGTGGAAGTCCAACCGCGACCTGCGGCTGGCCCTGACCCTGGCCATCGACCGCGAGATCATCACGGGCAAGGTCACCCGCGGCGGGGAGGTGCCCGCCTGGACCATGACCCCGCCGGGCCTGCTGGGCTATGAGCCGCCGCGGCCGGACTGGGCGGGCTGGACCCAAGCCCAACGGGACGCGGAGGCCAAGCGGCTGGTGGAGAAGGCGGGCTATGGCAAGGGCGGCAAGCCGCTGACCGTCAACATCCTCTACAACACCAACGAGCTGAACCGGCAGGTGATGGTGGCCGTCGCCGCCATGTGGCAGCAGAAGCTGGGCGTGAAGGCGGAGGTGGAGAACCAGGAGTTCAAGGTCACCGTCAGCCGCTACCGCGAGCGGTCCTGGCAGGACCTGATCCGCACCACCTGGACCGTGGGGCTGGTGTCGGAATACCTGAACCTGCTGCGCGGCCGCAGCGCCCGGCTGGGGCCCGGCTACCAGAACCCGGCCTTCGACGCGGCCATGGACGCCGCGGACCGGTCGGTCACCCTGCCGGAGTTCTTCGGCAACCTGGCGGCGGCGGAGAGGATGGCCATCGCTGACGCGGCCAGCATCCCCGTGATGCACATCGCCTCACGCCGGCTGGTGGGGCCGAGGGTGCGGGGGTGGGTGGACAACCCGTTGGACATCCACCCGCTGCGCTACCTGTCGGCGGCGCCTTGACGCTGGCGACATCACCGGAGGGCTCAGTGCGCCAGCCAAAATCGGGCAGGGCCTCAGTCTCCGGGCAAGCCGAACGGTGCCAACCGGTCCCCTCTCCCAGGGGGAGAGGGACAGGGTGAGGGGTGGTGCGACCAGGACAGCAGGCGCCTGTCCGCAGGGATGCGATTTGGAGAGAGGACAACCCCTCTCCCTGTCCCTCCCCCTCTGGGCAGGGCTATCGCATATGGCGCTCGACCCGCTTCCGCCCGGCAAACATCGAACTCTGCTAAGCGCGTTCCGGGCAGAATCGCTATCCGAAGAGCGGTTCCAAATGCACGGAACGTACTTGGGATTTTCATATGCGATAGCCCTGCCCCTCTGGGGGAGGGGACGCTGGGGCCGCGTTCGACCCTAGGATTCCAGAGTCGAAGGCCTGCCTTCTCACGCCTCCAGCAGCAGGTCGTCGGCGACGCTGACGCGCTTCAGCATGCTGGCCTTCAGCTTCATCATGGCGCGGTGCTCAAGCTGGCGGACGCGCTCCTTGCTGACGCCCAGGCTGCGGCCCAGCTCCTCCAGGGTGGCGCCCTCGTCCCGCAGGCGGCGGGCGGCGATGATGGTGCGCTCGCGGGGGGACAGCTCGCCCAGGGCCTCCGCCAGCCATTTGGAGCGCATGCGGCTGTCGCGCATGCCGATCACCACCTCCTCCGGCGAGGGGCGCTGGTCGGCCAGGAAGTCCTGCCACTCGTCGTCGCCGCTCTCCGACAGGGGGCTGTTCAGGGACTGGTCGGCGGCGGCGAGGCGCATCTCCATCGTCTCCACCTCGGAGACGTCCACGCGCAGCTCCTCCGCGATCTTCTGGCGGCCGGCATGGGATAGGCTGCTGCGGCTGGGGCTGTCCTCGATCTTGGCGCGCAGGCGGCGCAGGTTGAAGAACAGGGACTTCTGGGCGGCGGTGGTGCCGGTGCGGACGATGGACCAGTTGCGCAGGATGTAGTCCTGCATGGCCGAGCGGATCCACCAGGCGGCGTAGGTGCTGAAGCGCACCTCGCGGTGCGGCTCGAAGCGGGCCGCGGCCTGCATCAGGCCCACATTGCCCTCTTGAACCAAATCGCCCATGGGCAGGCCGTAATTGCGGAAGCGGGTGGCGGTGGCCACCACCAGGCGGGTGTAGCTGCGCACCAGCTCATGCAGGGCACGCTCATCGTTGTGTTCGCGCCAGCGTTTGGCCAGCTCGAACTCATGGTCCCGAGTCAGCAGGGGTTCCTTCATGGACGACTTGATGAAGGTCAGGTTGGCGCGCTGGGTCTCGGGATCGTCGATGTGTGCCATGTGCCTCGCCCTCTTGGTCCTCGCGGGATGCTGGGCCATCCCCGCCGTCTCATTGCCAAGGGATACGAGGGCACTTCCGGGCTGGATCACCCGGACATAATATTTTTCTCTAATGGCCGAGTGGCGGACAGGATGTCGGGTGCCCGATCCGTCCCCGGCGGAGGCGCGACACCAGTAAAAACCCGTGTCGCGGTGGGGTGATGGTCGTGAGGAAAACCCAGTATCCGGCTGGGACAGGCGGGATTGACCCTGCGATGACTGGGGTCGGGGCTGGGGAGTGCCCTGCCTGAAGGGCTATTGCTTATGGGGAGGCGGCGCCTGCCCGGACCCCGCCGAATTTCAGACCTCGACCAGCTCCAGGATCGTGCCGTCCGGGGCGAAGCAGCCGCAGGCGAGGCGCCCGCCGAAGCCGGTGCCGCCGTCCAGGCTGACCGTGTGCGGGCCCACCACCGGGCCGGTGCCGGCATGGGTGGGGTCATAGCCGCGCACGACGCGGACCACCTCGCCATAGGGCTCGGCGATGCGGGGGAAGCTGGCCCCGCCCCACCAGAAGCTGTCCCCCTGTAGGGCCAGGGGCTTGGACACGTCCAGCCCGGCATTGACGAACAGCAGGGCGGTGGGGTGGCCGTCCGGGTCGCTGGTGTAGGCGGCGCGGCGGAGGGCGGTGAAAAGGTTGTCGTGGCCGGGGGCGGCCCGCTGGGCGGCGCGGAGCTGGTTGGTCCAGCGGGTCAGGCTGACGGCCCCGTCCCGGGCGGCGGCCAGGCCCTGCTGCGGGTCCCCGCCATAGGCGGCCAGGGTGGCGTCGATGCCCTGGCCCAGCATCCATTGCAGCACGGCCACCGGGTTCGGCGCGAACTGGAGCTGCAGCAGCTTCTGCCACATCTCCTCCTGCCCGCCGCGCAGGTAGACGATGTCGGTGGGGATGACGCTGCGGATGGACAGCAGGTGGCGGCGGAAGGCCAGCAGCTCATCCACCGTGGCCCGCACACCGCCACCGCGCCCGACCATGTTGCCCAGGTAGACCAGCCGGTCGCCGGGCAGGAAGCGGGTGCCGATGTCGTCATGCAGGGCGGCCAGCCGGTCGGCCTCGCCATGGATGGCGGCCACGGCCCAGATGCGACGGGGCCGGCCCAGCAGGGCGAATTTCTGGTCTTCCGACATTCAGTCCAGGGCGCGGTGCGGGGCGGGGACGACCCGCCGGAATGGTTGACGGAGTGTAAAGGTCCGCCGCGCGCAAAAAAAGGGGCGACCGCACGGGCCGCCCCACATTCTCCGTCTGCGCCGCATGATGGACGCAAAATCTTGTGGGTGCACCGCGTTTGCGCAGTGCACCATCAGGGAACACCCTCCTTCAGGCGGCCTTGGAGAGGACCGCCTCGAGGCGCTCGGTGGCCTTGCGCTCGTCGATCTTCTCGACGACGGCCAGCTCCCGGGCCAGGCGCTCCAGGGCGGCGTGGTAGATCTGCCGCTCGCTGTAGGACTGGTCGGACTGGTCCTCACCCCGGTACAGGTCGCGCACCACCTCGGCGATGGAGACCGGGTCGCCGGAGTTGATCTTGGCCTCATACTCCTGGGCGCGGCGGGACCACATGATCTTCTTGATCTTGCTGGGGCCGGTCAGGGTTTCCAGCGCCGCCTTGATCCGGTCCTTGCTGGACAGCCGGCGCAGGCCGGCGGCCTTGGCCTTCGCCACGGGGACCTTCAGCGTCATCCGTTCCTTCTCGAACTGGATGGCATAGAGCGTCACGCTCATGCCGGCGATGCTGTGGTTCTCGATGCCGATGATCTTGCCCACGCCATGGGCAGGATAAACGACGTGGTCCCCGGTGGTGAAATCAAGGGTCTCGGACATATCGGTCGGCTCTCACTTTCCGCGCAAGCCCGCGCGCCAGGCGTACGGACGGGAACGACGATGGGGGACCCGGCTGGCGGCGCAGCCGTGATCACGAACACCCATGCTCGGCGAATCTACAGGACCGGGCGCACACTGACCCAAGGTTCGGCGCAACCGATCCTTGCCGGTGAATATAATGGATGTGACGCCTCGGTTACAGAGGTGGAGTGTTCCCGTTCGCGCAAAGTTCACCCATGGCGCCCCATGCCGGTCATGCGAATCCCGCATGGCCGGGAGAGGAACCTTTCACCCGCACGGCTCTACCGAGGTGTGGGGACAGGGGATCAGCCGGGATTCTTGCTGAAATACTTCTGGAACTTGTCCGGCACGCCCTTCCACTCATCCGCGTCGGCGGGGGCGGGCTTCTTGCGGGTCAGGTTCGGCCAGTTCTGGGAGTAGTCGCGGTTCATCTCCAGCCACTGCTCCGCCTTCGGGTCCGTGTCCGGCAGGATCGCCTCGGCGGGGCACTCCGGCTCACACACGCCGCAATCGATGCATTCGTCCGGGTGGATCACGAGCATGTTCTCACCCTCGTAGAAACAATCCACGGGGCAGACCTCGACGCAGTCGGTGTACTTGCACTTGATGCACGATTCGGTGACCACGTACGGCATGCTCGTCCTCTCTCTCCTCGCCCGTCCCCGTGCCTGTTCCGGATCAGTCCGGGATGGCGGGCCCCTGCGGCAAACCCAGCCGCGCCTTCACCCGGCGCTGCGCCTCGCCCCTGTCGCGGTCGGAGACGTAGAGCAAACCGCCCATCCTGCGCAACAGGCTTGATTCGAGGTCGTTCAGCCGCCCATCGGCATAGGCGACCTCCCACAACATCTCGACAAGGCCGACCTTCTCCTCATAGGCCATGGAGTCGTTCAGGCGGCTGGTGAAGGCGTGCCACTGGGCCGGCCCGTCCGTCACCGTGTGGGCGGCGGCCACCAGCTCGTCCGCCTCCTCCTTGGTCAGGCGGAAATGCCGCTGCACCAGGGCATGGATCAGGGACAGCTCCTCGCCGCTGACATGGCCGTCCAGGCGCGCCGCCTCCATCAGCAGGCAGGCGGCGGACAAGGGGATGCGGTCCGTGCGGTCCAGGCTGTCCAGGGCACGGTCGGGCTGGTCGAACAGGCGGCGGATACGGTTCAGCATGGCAACCATGTCGTGTTGGCAAGGGGCGGGGGCAAGCCCGGGCAGGGCCGCCCCATCGCAACGCGGCACCTTGCCCCGGCGTTCCTTATGCTTGTTCCCTCAGGCGCCCCCGGCTCGGGGGCCGGGGCAGGCTCGCGCCCGCATCCGCGGCTTGGCTTACGCGACCATGGGGTCGCGGGCCGGCAGTCGCCGGCCTGTTTCCTGCCCTCAGGCGTTGGGTGCCGCCGTAGGCTGTTTACGGTCCCGGCAATCATGATCTAGCTTCGGCCCCATGACCCAGACCGACGACGCCCGCCGCTTCGCCCCCGCCACCCTGCGCAACCGCCAGCCCATCCTGGCCGTGCTGCGGGAGGTGCTGCCCGACACCGGCACCGTGCTGGAGATCGCCAGCGGCAGCGGGGAGCATGCCGTCTATTTCGCGGAGGCACTGCCGGGCCTGCACTGGCAGCCCAGCGACGCCGACGCGGGAGCCAGGGCCAGTATCGTCGCCTGGACCGAAAGCCTGGGCCTGCAGAATGTCTGCTGCCCCCTGGACCTGGACGCCTCCGCCCCCGACTGGCCGGTGGCGGAGGCGGACGCGGTGGTCTGCATCAACATGATCCACATCTCCCCCTGGGCGTCGGCGGAGGGGCTGTTCGCCGGGGCCGCCCGGCTGCTGTCGCCGGGCGCGCCGCTGGTGCTCTATGGCCCGTTCAAGCGCGGTGGCGCCCACACCGCCCCGTCGAACGAGGAGTTCGATGCCGCCTTGCGCGCCCAGGACCCGCGCTGGGGCGTGCGCGACCTGGAGGTGGTGGGCGACCTTGCCGCCGCCAGCGGCTTCGTGCTGGACCGGGTGGTGGAGATGCCCGCGAACAACCTGACCGTGGTGTTCCGGAAGGCTGCGTAGCTGCCCTGGCCTTGGGATTACGCGGCTGGCGGTGCTAGACCCGTTTCCCGCAGACTGGAAACGGGTCTAGCCCTTCGTGTTCCTCACACGCCGGCGCCGCATCCGCGGCTTGGCTTACGCGGGCATGGGCCCGCGCGGCGGCAGTCGCCGCCGGAGCGTGTTTACGGGCAGCGTAAACACGCTCTAATCCGACCGACGGGGTTGGTGGACCGCTTCCAGCTTGTGGCCGTCCGGGTCCAGGACGAAGGCGGCGTAGTAGTGGGCATGGTACTGGGGTCGCAGGCCGGGCGGGCCCTGGTCCCGGCCGCCCTTGGACAGGGCTGCCGCGTGGAACCGGTCCACCGCTGTCCGGTCGGGGGCGTCGAAGGCCAGGTGGAAGCCGGGGCCGGGCGGGTGGGCGCCGGGTTCCTGGAACAGGGCCAGGATGTCCTCCCCGCCCGGCGGGCCATAGCCGGCGCCCCGGCCGCTGCGCCATACAAGCACCAGGCCCAGCGGGGCCAGGGCCGCGTCATAGAAGCTGACGGACGCGTCCAGGTCGCGGACGCCGAAGGACAGGTGGCCCAGCATGGGTCGGTTCCGCTCGTGGCATGGCCCGGGCCATCCTTGCGCGCCGTGGCGCCGCTGTCACGCATCCTCGGCCCGGCATGTCTTGTGGGAATTCCTGCAAGCCATTACTTCTGCCAAGCCATGTCCCCGACGGCAGGAGCGACCCGCGATGAGCCCAGCCTTCCTCCGCCCCGTCCGCCGCCTGCTCGGCGCCGCCTTGCTGGCCTTGGGGCTTGCGGGCGGCCCGCCCGCCCTGGCCCAGGCGCCCCCGGCAGACCAGACGGTGGTCTTCGCCGCCGCCAGCCTGAGGAACGCGCTGGACGGCATCGCCAGGCAATACCAGGGGGAGACGGGGAAGGCCGTCGCTATTTCCTATGCCGCCAGTTCGGCCCTGGCGAGGCAAATCGAGGCCGCGGCCCCGGCGCACATCTTCATCGCCGCGGACCTGGACTGGATGGATTACCTGGAGGGGAAGGGCCTGCTGGCCCCCGGCAGCCGCAGGACGCTGCTGGGCAACCGGCTGGTGCTGGTGGCGCCCAAGGACAGCACCGCCGCCGTGGCGCTGGGGCCGGGGCTCGACCTCACCCCCGTGCTGGGCAGGGACGGGCGGCTGGCGCTGGGGGACCCGGCCTCCGTCCCCGCCGGCAAGTACGCCAGGGCGGCGCTGGAGAAGCTTGGCGCCTGGGACACGGTGAAGGGCCGGCTGGCCCCGGCGGAGAATGTCCGCGCCGCCCTGCTGCTGGTGTCCCGGGGGGAGGCGCCGGCGGGCATCGTCTATGCCACCGACGCCAGGGCCGACCCGTCGCTGAAGGTGCTGGGCACCTTCCCGGCGGACAGCCACCCCGCCATCCTGTACCCCGCCGCCCTGACCGCCGCCGGGGGAAAGTCCGCCGACGCCGCGGCGTTCCTGGCCTATCTCGCCGGCCCGAAGGCCAAGCCCTTGTTCGAGAAGGAAGGCTTCGTCATCCTGGGGAACTGACCCAACGTCCTGACCTTCCCCGGTGAAGGCGCCCTTGTCCTGATGCTCGACGCCTTCACACCAGACGAGCTGGCGGCCATCCGCCTGTCCCTCCGGGTGGCCTTCTGGGCCACGCTGGGCAGCTTGCCCCTGGGCATCGGCGTGGCTTGGCTGCTGGCCCGCGGGCGGTTCCCGGGCAAGGTGCTGCTGGACGGGCTGGTGCACATGCCGCTGGTGCTGCCGCCCGTGGTGACGGGGTATGTGCTGCTGCTGCTGTTCGGCCGCAACGGGCCGCTGGGCAAGCTGCTGGGGGAGGTAGGCATCGTCCTGGCCTTCGACTGGAAGGGGGCGGCGCTGGCCTGCGCCGTCATGGGCTTCCCCCTGCTGGTGCGGGCCGTGCGGCTGGGGCTGGAGGCGGTGGACCAGGGGCTGGAGGAGGCGGCGGCCACCCTGGGCGCCGCCCCGCCGCTGGTGTTCCTGACCGTGACCCTGCCGCTGATGCTGCCCGGCATCGTGGCAGGGGCCATCCTGTGCTTCGCCAAGGCGCTGGGGGAGTTCGGGGCGACCATCACCTTCGTGTCGAACATCCCGGGCCGGACCCAGACCCTGCCCAGCGCCCTTTACAGCTATACCCAGGTCCCCGGCGGCGACGCGGGTGCCTTGCGGCTGACCATCGTGGCGGCGGTGCTGGCCGTGGCCGCCCTGGTGGCGAGCGAGATGCTGGCCCGCCGGGTGCGGCGCCGGGTGGAGGGGCGGGATGGCTGAGGGCCTGTCCGTCAGCCTGCGCCACCGGCAGGGCGACTTCACGGTGGAGGCGGATTTCCGGGCGGGGCCGGGCGTCACCGCCCTGTTCGGCCGCTCGGGCGCCGGCAAGACCACCCTGCTGCGGGCGGTGGCGGGGCTGCTGCGGCCGCAGCAGGGGCGCATCACCTTGGGCGGCCGGGTGTTCGTGGACACGGGCACCGGCGCGTGGCTGCCGCCGCACCGGCGCCGGGTGGGCTATGTCTTCCAGGATGCGCGGCTGTTTCCCCACCTGACGGTGCGCCAGAACCTTGCCTATGGCCGCTGGTTCGCCGGGCGGGGCGGGGCGACGACGGTTCCGTTCGACGACATCGTGGGCATGCTGGGCATCGTGCCGCTGCTGGGACGGCGGCCCGGCGGCCTGTCGGGGGGTGAGCGGCAGCGGGTGGCCATCGGCCGGGCCCTGCTGGCGGGGGCGGAGGTGCTGCTGTTGGACGAGCCGCTGGCCAGCCTGGACGCCGCCCGCCGGGCGGAGATCCTGCCCTATCTGGAGCGGCTGCGGGACGGGTTGGACCTGCCCATCCTCCATGTCAGCCACAGCCTGGCGGAGGTGGTCCGCTTGGCCACCGCCCTGGTGCTGGTGGAGCAGGGCAGGGTGGTGGCGTCCGGGCCCCTGGCGGCCATGCTGGCGCGGCCGGACCTGGCGGCCCTGTTCGGCCGGTTCGGCACCGCCACCCTGCTGGAAGGCACGGTGGAAGGGCATGACCCGGCCTGGGAGCTGACCCGGGTGGCGACGCCCGCCGGGCCGCTGCTGCTGCCCCGGCTGGACCGGCCGGTGGGGGCGGCGGTGCGGCTGCGGGTGCTGGCGCGGGACGTGCTGCTGTCCACCCGCCCGCCGCGGGACCTTTCCGCCCGCAACGTCCTGCCCGGCATGGTCACCGCCCTGCTGCCTGGGACGGGGGCGGAGATGGAAGCCAGCCTGGACATGGCCGGCCAGCCCTTGACCGCCAGCCTGACCCGGTTGGCGGCGGCGGAGCTGGGGCTGGCCCCCGGACAGCCGGTCTGGGCGGTGGTGAAGGCGGTGGCCGTGGTGGATGGGGGGACGGGGCTGGATTGAGGTCGGTTGTGAAACCGTGCGTTGTCCGTCCTGGCCGGACGCCCACCGCCCCAGGTTGACTCCTGCATCATAGAAGCGGTACCCAGGAAGACAATCCCGGCGGCGAAGGCCGGGCAGCCCCGGGGGAGGGCCGTTTGGACGGGGAGAACGGGAAACAGGGCCAAGGCCGGGCCGCGCGCCTGCTGCTGGACAGCCTGGACGGCTATGCCGACCCCTTCGTCCTGTGCGACCCGGATGACCGGGTGCTCTACACCAACGCCCGGTACCATGAGCTTTTCCCCGCCGCCCCGCCCCAGGGGGAAATCCGCGGCTGGGGCTTCGAGGCGCTGCTGCGCCGGGTGCTGGCGGGCGGGGAGACGCCCGACCCCGGCATCCCCGACCCGGAGGAATTCATCCGGCTGCGCCTGGCCCAGCGGGCGGCCCTGGCCGGGCGGTCCCTGAGCGAGGCCACCATCGGCGGCCGGCTGTTCCGTCGGGTGGAGGAGCGGACACCCAATGGCTGCGTCATCACCAGCTACAGCGACATCACGGACCTGAAGCAGGCGCAAGAGGCGGCGGAGCGCAACGCGGCGCGGCTGGCCGCGGCGGTGGAGGCCATCCCCGGCGGCTTCATGATGATGGACGAGGGGCTGAACTACCTGGTCTGGAACAGCCGCTACCCCGGCATCGGCGGCACGACGGACGCCGTGATCCGCAGCCATGGCAATGTGCGGGAGACGCTGTGGCTGCAGGCGCGGCGGGGCGACTATGACGACCTCCGCCTCGACCCCGGCGCCTTCACGGCGGGGCAGGTGGCCGATACCCCCTGCCTGGCCACCCTGCTGCGCTGCCAGGCCGCCCGCCCGCCAGGGCAGCGCCCGACGGAGGAGGAGATGGAAGCCCAGGTGGAGTGGCACCTGCTGCGCTTCCGGCCCGGCGGCCGGGTGGACGGGGACAATGCGGAACGGGAAGGCACCTTCCGCGTCGCCGGCTCCGGCGCGGTGATCGAGTTCAGGCGCACCTACACGCCGGGGCTGGGCTGGGTGTCCCTCTATACCGACGTGACCGAGCGCATGCGCGAGGCGGAGGAGACGGCCGCCGCCCGCGCCGCGGCGGAAAGGGCCCTGGCGGACCTGCGCGCCGCCCAGGCCAGCCTGGTCCAGGCGGAGAAGCTGGCCTCCCTCGGCGGGCTGGTGGCGGGCATCGCCCATGAGCTGAACACCCCCATCGGCATCACCTACACCGCCGCCACCCACCTGAAGGACCAGGCCGCCCGGTTCCGCGCCCGGCTGGAAGGCGGCCAGCTGCGCCGCGCCGAGCTGGACGAGTTCCTGGACCTGGTGGCGGAGGGGGCGGCCCTGCTGGAGGCCAATGCCGGCCGGGCCAGCCAACTGGTGCAGAGCTTCAAGAACGTCTCCGCCGACCGCACCCATGACGAGCGCCGCCGCTTCGAGCTGGGCCCGGCGCTGGAGGAGCTGGTGGTGAGCCTGGGCCCCCGCTGGCGCAAGGCCGGGCACGTGCTCAGCCTGGATTGCCCGCCGGGGCTAGAGATGGACGGCTATCCCGGCGCCCTGGGGCAGGTGGTGACGAACCTGGTGGTCAACTCCACTGTCCATGCCTATGCGCCCGGCCGGTCGGGCAAGCTGTCGCTGGTGGTCCGCCGCGGCGAGCCGGGGGACGTGGAGATCACCTATGCCGACGACGGCCGCGGCATGTCCGCCACCCACCTGCCCCGGGTGTTCGAGCCCTTCTTCACCACCCGCCGCGGCACCGGCGGCACGGGGCTGGGCCTGCACATCGTCTACAACATCGTCACCAAGACCCTGGGCGGCCGCATCGAGGTGGCCAGCCGCCTGGGCCACGGCACCCGCTTCACCCTGACCCTGCCCTTGGTCGCCCCGGTGCCGACGGCGTCGGGGGAGGGGTGAGGGTCATGGGGGTGGCCACAGGCGCTTGCCGTGGCGCACCCGGTAGATGACGATCCCCCCGGGCTTGGCCGCGTAGACGATGATATAGGGCAGGCCGGGGACTACCAACTCACGCGTCCCCTCCACCAGCCCGACCCGGCCCAGTCCGGGGAACTGCCGCAGGTTCGCCGCCGCGTCCACGATGCGATCCTCGACCCCGTCGGCGGCCTGGGGATTGTCCTTGACGATGTGGCGCCAGATGGCTTCCAGGTCGGCCAAAGCCAACTTCGTCCAGCGCAGCCTCATGCCGCGGCGGCGCGCCGCCGACGGATGGCCGCGACCACGTCCTCATGGTCGATCAGGTTGCCGGCCTCGGCGTCCGCCATGCCGTCCGCCACCGCGCGGATGAACTCCTCCTGGTCGGCGACGAAGCTGGAGACGATGTCCGTGGCCAGCGCGGCCGTGGAGAGCCCGCGGCGGGCGGCAAGGTCGCCCAAGGTCGCCTCAACCTCAGGCGGCAGGGTCAGGGTCAGCGGCTTGCCCATGGTCACCAAGGCGTCCGGTCAGGGGGCAGGGACCGGAAGCATGGCACCCCGCCCCCTGCCCGTCCAGTCCTATGCCCCCGGCACGTAGCTGCTGTCCTGCGGCCGGCCCTCTTCCTGTGTCCGGCGCTTGCGGCGCTTGGCGGCCATCAGGTTCAGGGCCTCCACGCCGACCGAGAAGGCGATGGCGAAGTACAGGTAGCCCTTGGGGATGTGGAAGTGCAGGCCATCGGCCACCAGGGCCACGCCCACCAGGATCAGGAAGCTGAGCGCCAGCATCTTCACCGTGGGGTGGGTCTGCACGAAGCGGCTGGTGGGGCCGCTGGCGAACAGCATCACGGCCACGGCGATGATCACCGCCAGCATCATGACGGGCAGGTGGTTGGACATGCCCACGGCGGTGATCACGCTGTCCAGGCTGAAGACGATGTCCAGCACCATGATCTGCGCCACCACCGAGCCGAAGGTGGCGACACCGCGGCTGGTGCCTTCCTCCTCCTCGCCCTCCATGGTGTGGTGCACCTCGTTGGTGCCCTTGTAGATCAGGAACAGCCCGCCCAGCAGCAGGATCAGGTCGCGGGGGGAGATGTCCATCCCGCCGACCGTGAACAGCGGGTTGGTGAGCTGGGTGATCCAGGCGATGGACGCCAGCAGCATCAGCCGGGTGATGAGCGCCAGGGCGAGGCCGATCTTGCGCGCTCGGTCCTGCTGCTCCTTCGGCAGGCGCCCCGCCATGATGGAGATGAAGATGATGTTGTCGATGCCCAGCACGATCTCCAGCGCCGTCAGTGTGGCGAGGCTGGCCCAGGCTGCGGGGTCGGACATCCAGTCGAACATGGTCTTGGCTTCACGGCGTGGTTGTCGGGTGCTCCGCTGCTTGAATGGCCCTACGGCGTGGGAGTTCCCTTGGCCCCCTCACGGGAGTGATGCGGCTTGCCCGGGCGGGCGGGAGCGCCTACCGTTCCGACCGCAACGAATGCCAGCGAAGGACCCCGCCCGATGCGCCTGTCGCCCCGCCTTGCCTTGATCCCCGTGCTCGCCGTCATGGCGGCGGCCCTGGCCCCGCCGGCCCTGGCCGAGAAGGTGCTGCGCCGGGGCATCGGCTCCAGCCCCGGCACGGTGGACCCCAACAAGGCGGAGCTGCACCAGGAATCCATCCTGATCTATGACCTGTTCGAGGGCATCACCGCCCCCGACGCCAACGGCCAGCCCCGCCCGGCCATGGCCAGCCGGTGGGAGATCAGCCCGGACGGCCTGACCTATACCTTCCACCTGCGCGACGGGGCCAAATGGTCCGACGGCACGCCGGTGACGGCGGCGGACTTCGCCTATTCCTGGCGGCGGCTGGCCGACCCGAAGACCGCCAGCCCCTATGCCTATTATGTCTGGCCCATCCTGAACGGCCCGGAGGCGACCGCCGGCAAGAAGCCCACATCCGAGCTGGGGGTGGAGGCGGTGGACGCCAAGACGCTGAAGGTGACCCTGGGGAAGCCCACCAGCTATTTCCTGGCGTCGCTGGTGCACCAGTCCATGTTCCCGGTGCAGCAGAAGAACGTGGAAGGCGCCCAGGGCAACTTCACCGCCGCCGGCGTGCTGGTCAGCAACGGTGCCTACAAGCTGGCGGAGGCGGTGCCCCAGTCCCACTACAAGCTGGTGCGCAACGACCAGTACTATGACGCCAAGGCCGTGAAGATCGACACCGTCATGCACTACGTGACGGAGAACCTGGAGACGGAGCTGAAGCGCTACCGGGCGGGGGAGCTGGACATCACCTACCAGATCCCCATCACCCAGGTGAAATGGGCGCGGGAGAACGAGCCCAAGGCCTATACGCCCACGCCCACCTTCTCCACCCAGTACATGGGCGCCAACCTGAACAACGAGCCCTGGAGGTCCAACCCCAAGCTCCGCGCCGCCCTGTCCATGGCCATCGACCGGGAGGTGATTGCCGGCAAGGTGCTGGAAGGGGACATGCTGCCGGCCTGGACCTTCACCCCGCCGATCAAGGGCGGGGCCTACCAGCCGCCCAAGCCGGACTGGGCCAACCTGACCCAGGCCCAGCGGGACGAGATGGCGAAGAAGCTGCTGGCGGAGGCGGGCTATGGCCCCGGCGGCAAGCCCCTGCCGCCCGTCGAAGTGATCCACAGCACGTCGGAGAACAGCCGCCGCGTGATGATCGCCGTGGCGGCCATGTGGAAGCAGAAGCTGGGCCTGAACGTCACCCTGAACAACCAGGAATTCCGCGTGGTGGCGCAGATCGCCAACCAGAAGAGCTACAAGGACCTGCTGCTCTATGGCTGGATCGGGGACTTCCCGGACGCCGTCAACTTCCTGAAGCTGCTGCGGAGCGACGTGGACCAGCAGAACCTGTCCGCCTACAAGAACCCCGCCTACGACAAGCTGCTGGACGAGGCCAACGCCGCCACCGACCCGGAGAAGCGCCTGGACCTGATGCGGCAGGCGGAGGCGCTGGCCCAGGCCGACTTCCCGGTCATCCCCGTCTACCACAACAACCGCCGCCGCCTGGTGAACCCGGTCGTGCAGGGGTGGGTGTCCAACACCATGGACCAGAACCCGGCCCGCTGGCTGGACGTGGTGCGGTAAGCCGCAGCTTTGTAGGTCGGATTAGCGGAGCGTAATCCGACATCATTGGGATCACCGTCGGATTACGGCGCGTCCGCGCCTAATCCGACCTACGAAGACACGTCTTGGAGCCCCGCCCATGGGTCTTGCCCTTCGCCGCCTCGCCCTTGCCACCCTGCTCAGCTTCGGGACGGCCACCCTTGCCGCGGCGGTGCCGCAACCGGCCGCGGCGGAGAAGGTGTTCCGGCGGGGCATCGGGTCGGGGCCGGGGACCATCGACCCGCACAAGGCCGACGTGGTCAGCGAGGCCATGGTGATCTACGAGTTGTTCGAGGGGCTGATGAGCCTCGACGCCAAGGGGGAGCCGCGCTACGCCCTGGCGGAGCGGCATGAGATGACGGCCGACGGCCTGACCTACACCTTCACCCTGCGGGCGAACGCCAAATTCTCCGACGGGACGCCGATCACGGCGGAGGACGTGGTCTATTCTTACCGTCGGCTGGCGGACCCCAAGACCGCGTCGCCCTACGGCTATTTCACCTGGCCCATCGCCAACGGGCCGGAGGTGAACACGGGCAAGAAGCCGCTGGAGCAGTTGGGCATCGAGGCGGTGGACCCCCGCACGGTGCGGATCACCCTGTCCCAGCCCGCCGGCTATTTCCTGGGCCAAGTCAGCCACCAAGCAATGTCCGTGGTGCAGAAGGCCAGCGTGGAGAAGCACGGCCAGGACTGGACCCGTCCGGGCAACCTGGTGGGCACCGGCGCCTATGTGCTGAAGGAGACGGTGCCGCAGAGCTCCTTCACCATGACCCGCAACCCGCATTATTACGACGCGGATCAGGTGAAGATCGACAAGGTCATCCTGTACGTGACGGAGAGCACGGACACGGAGTTCAAGCAGTTCCGCGCCGGAGAGCTGGAGGCCACCTACACCACCCCGCTGCCGCAACTGGGCTGGGTGCGCCAGAACATGCCCGACGCCCTGAAGCCCACCCCCCTGTTCGCCACCTTCTACATCGCCTTCAACCTGCAGAACGAGCCCTGGAAGTCCAACCCGAAGCTGCGCCAAGCCATGTCGCTGGTCATCGACCGGGACGTGGTGGCCAAGAAGGTGATGGACCCGGAGGTGCGGCCGGCGGTGACCTTCGTGCCGCCCAACTCCGTCCCCGGCTATGCCTCCCCCATCCCGGCCTGGGCCAAGCAGACGCAAGCCGAGCGGGACGCCCAGGCCAGGAAGCTGCTGGCGGAGGCGGGCTACGGCCCCGGCGGCAAGCCCTTGCCGCCGGTGGAGGTGCTGTACACGACGAACGAGAACAACCGCCGCATTCTGATCGCCGTGGCGGCCATGTGGAAGCAGAAGCTGGGGATCGAGGCAAACCTAGCCAACCAGGAAGGCCGCGTGGTGGCCGAAATCGCCCAGAACCGGCAGTTCAAGGACCTGCTTCTGTTCGGCTGGGTCGGGGACTACACCGACCCGAACACCTTCCTGAAGATCATGCGCTCCGACGTGGTCTTGCAGAACTACCCGTCCTTCGTCAGCGCCGACTATGACCGGCTGCTGGAGGAAGGCAACGCAAGCCTCGACCCGGCGGCACGCTTCGCCAAGCTGGCCCAGGCGGAGGCCATCTTCCTGGACTCACATGCCATCATGACCGCCATCCACACGACCCGCTTCAAGCTGGTGTCGTCCAAGGTGAAGGGCTGGGTCCCCAACCCCCGCGACCACTACCCGACGCGGTACCTGGACATCGCGCCGTAGGTCGGATTAGCGAAGCGTAATCCGACGGCTTCGCCGCCGGCGTCGGATTACGGAGCCTGGTGGCTCCTAATCCGACCTACGAAAGGAAGAAAAGATGCGCATTGCCCTCGCCGCCCTGGTGGCCCTGTCGCTCGCGCTGCCCGCCGGGGCGGAGGTGGTGTTCCGGCGGGGGATCGGGCCGTCGCCGGACACGCTCGACCCCACCAAGGGGGAGCTGCAACCCTCGGCCCGCATGACCTACGACCTGTTCGAGGGGCTGTTCAGCCTGGACGGGCAGGGGCAACGCCGCAATGCCATGGCGGAGAGCCATGAGGTCAGCCCCGACGGCCTGACCTATACCTTCAAGCTGCGGGAGGCCAAGTGGTCGGACGGGACGCCGGTCACGGCGGACGACTTCGTCTTTGGCTGGCGGCGGCTGGCGGACCCCAAGCATGCCAGCCCCTATGGCTATTACATGTGGCCGGTGCTGAACGGGCAGGCCATCGGCGAGGGCAAGAAGAAGCCGGAGGAGCTGGGCGTGCAGGCGGTGGATGCCCGCACGCTCAAGGTCACCCTGGCGGAACCCACGGGCTATTTCCTGGCCACCTTGCAGCACCCCTCCACCTTCCCGGTGAACCGCGCCAGCGTGGAGAAGCACGGGGAAGCCTTTGTGCAGCCGGGCAAGCTGGTGTCCAACGGGCCCTACATGCTGGTGGAGAGCGTGCCCCAGTCGCACCTGAAGGCCGTGAAGAACCCGCATTATTATGACGCGGCCAACGTCCAGGTGGACACGGTCATGTCCTATCCCATCGACAACAACGACACGGAGTTCAAGCGCTTCCGCGCCGGGGAACTGGACGCGACGGAGACGCTGCCCGTCACCCAGAACGACTTTGCCAAGCAGAACCTGCCGGACGCCTTTACCTCCGGTTCCACCTACTCGACCTATTACCTGTCCTTCAACATGACCAACCCGTTCTGGCGGGACAACCCGAAGCTCCGCGCGGCGTTGTACCTGGCCATCGACCGGGACGTGATCGCGACGAAGGTGATGAACGGCAGCGGCCAGCCCGCCTGGACCTTCACCCCGCCGGGCAAGGTGGGCGGGTACGAGCCGCCCCTGCCGGCCGCCGCCAAGCAGACCCAGGCCGAGCGGGACAAGCTGGCCAAGCAGTTGCTGGCGGAGGCAGGTTTCGGCCCCGGCGGCAAGCCGCTGCCGCCGGTGGACCTGCTCTATTCCACCAGCGAGAACAACCGCCGGGTCCTGGTGGCCGTGGCAGCCATGTGGAAGCAGAAGCTGGGGGTGGAGACGCAGCTCAACAACCAGGAATTCCGCGTCGTCGCCAGCATCGGCAACGAGAAGGCCTACAAGGACATCATCTTCTACGCCTGGATCGGCGACTATCCGGACCCCTATACCTTCCTGCAACTGCTGCGCGGGGACGTGGGGCAGCAGAACTTCCCCGGCTACAAGAGCGCCGAGTACGACCGGCTGACGACGGAGGCCAACCGGCTGACCGACCCGGAGAAGCGCCTGTCCCTGCTGGCCCAGGCGGAGGCGGTGGCCCTGGCCGACTATCCCGTGGCACCGGTCTTCCACAATGTCCGCCGCCGGCTGGTTAGCCCGGCGGTCAAGGGCTGGACCCCCAACCCGCCCGACTTCAACCTGCCCCGGTTCCTGACGGTGGGGAAGTAGGGGAAGGGCAGGGACAAGGGACTGTGCAATTCCGCCTCTCCCCACCGGGGAGAGGGTTGGGGTGAGGGGGACAAGCATGCCTGCGCGAAGCGCACCGACCCATTCCACGGCCTCCCGGCCGCGCGCGCCCTCACCCGGCCTCTCCCCGGTGGGGAGAGGGGGGAGGTTGCGGCTCGCCACCCTCTTGCTCGCCGCGACGCTGCTCTCGGCCCTCACCGCCCCCGCCCTGGCGGAGACGGTCCTGAGGCGGGGCAACGGGGCGGAGCCGGAGACGTTGGACCCGCATGCGGCCACGGGCCTGCCCGAGGCGATGATCATCTATGATTTGTACGAGGGCCTGGTCAGCCGCGGGCCGGACGGCAAGTACCAGCCGGCCCTGGCGGAACGGTGGGAGACGGCGGCGGACGGCTTGTCGGTGACCTTCACCCTGCGCGAGGGGGCCAGGTGGTCGGACGGCAGCCCGGTCACGGCGGACGACGTGGTGTTCAGCTTCCGCCGGCTGGTGGACCCCGCCAGCGGCAGCCGCAACGGCCATTTCCTCTGGCCCGTGAAGAACGCCAAGCCGGTGACGGAGGGCAAGGCGGCGCCGGACACGCTGGGCGTGGCGGCCACGGGCCCGCGGACGGTGGTCTTCACGCTGGAGCAGCCGACGCCCTATCTGGTTTCCCTGCTCAGCTACCCGTTCCTGGTGGTGCTGCCCCAGGGGCCCGTGCAGGCGAAGGGCAAGGAGTTCTTCAGGGCGGGGGCGCTGGTGTCCAGCGGCGGCTACATGCTGGCGGAGCAGGTGCCGCAGGGGCATGTGAAGCTGGTCCGCAACCCGAACCACCGGGACGCGGCGAAAACCGCCATCGACACGGTCTATTTCTATCCCACGGAGAACCAGGACACGGAGCTGAAGCGCTTCCGGGCGGGGGAGCTGGACACCACCAACACCCTGCCGCCCGCCCAGGTCCAGTGGGCGCGGGAGAACCTGAAGGACAGCTTCCGCCTGGCCCCGCAGCTCGGCAGCTACTACTACGCCCCCAACCTGACCAAGGAACCCTGGAAGTCCAACGCCAAGCTGCGCCAGGCCCTGTCCATGGCCGTGGACCGGGAGGTGTTGGTGGACAGGATCACCCAAGGCGGGGAGCAGGCGCTGTACTCCTACGTGCCCGCCACGGTCAGCGGCTACACCGCGCCCAAGCCCGCCTGGACCGGCTGGCCGCGGGAGAAGCGGCTGGCGGAGGCGAAGCGGTTGCTGGCGGAGGCCGGCTATTCCGGCGGGCAGGGGCTGACCCTGGACCTGCTGTACAACACGGCGGAGAACCACCGCCGCATCGCCGTGGCCCTGGCCAGCATGTGGCAGCAGGGCCTGGGCATCCGGGCCACGGTGACGAACCAGGAATGGAAGGTCTTCCTGGACAGCCGCCGCACCAAATCCTACCCCGGGCTGGTGCGGGGCGGGCTGATCGGCGCCTATGACGACCCCAACGCCTTCCTGGAGTTCATGCGGACGGAAGTGGGGCCGGAGAACATCCCCGGCTACACCAACCCGGCCTATGACGAACTGCTGCACCGGGCGACGCTGGAAAAGGACCCCGCCGCAAGGCTCGCCCTGCTGGCCCAGGCAGAGAAGCTGCTGCTGGACGAGGCGGGGATCATCCCCCTCTACACCTACGCCCGTGCCCGGCTGGTCAGCCCGCGGGTGAAGGGCTGGGTCCCCAACCCGGTGGACGCCAACGCCAGCCGGTTCCTGTCGGTGGAGTGAAAAGGGAGTTCACCACGAAGACACGAAGGGCACGAAGAAGGGTGATGCCAGGGCGTGCCGGGCTGAAAAACTTGGACATTCAAGGACACGCACAAACGCACACACGAACATTCACAATAAAAACCGCAATGGATAAATGCCTGCGGCGCAGCCAGAATTCTAGTTTGGTGTATGTTCGTGAGTGTATTGTGCGTGTTCGTGAATGTTTATTGGAAATCGGCAAGAGAAGCAGACCCTCAGGCAGAGCGGCACTGGCCTTCGTGCCCTTCGTGTCTTCGTGGTGAAAACCCCACAAACCCCGTTACCGCGCCGGGCTCAGGCCGATGGCGCCCACCAGCTTGGCCTCGTTCAGGTCGGCGCCGGTCAGGACGGCGCCGGTGCATCGGGCATCGGTCAGGTCGGCGCCCACCAGCTTGGCGTCGTTCAGGCGGGTCTCATGCAGGTCGGCACCCACGAGGGTGGCCTGGTTCAGGATGGCGCGGCGCAGGTCGGCCCTGGACAGGTCGGCCCCGTCCAGCCGGGCCCGTTGCAGGTTCGCGCTCCACAGCCGGCCGCTGCCGGACTGGATCTGGACCGGGCCCACCAGGGCGCCGGACAGCTTGGCCCGGGACAGGGTCGCCCGCTCCATCGCCGCACCCCGCAGGTCCGCCCCCGTGAGGTCGGCGTCGCGCAGGTCGGCCAGGGACAGGTCGGCCATGGCGAAGAAGGCGCCGGCCAGCTTCGCCCCCTTCAGCACGGTGCAGTGGAGCAGGGCGGCGGACAGGTTGGCCCCGGTCAGGTCCTGGCCCGACAGGTCCAGCCCCGACAGGTCGGCGCGGATGCCCTTCTTGCCGTGGCTGTCCACCCAGGTGGCGTGCTCCGCCAGGACGGTGGGCACGTCCAGTCCCGATTCGCCCACGCTGCGGGCCAGGATGGCCCCGGTCAGGTTGGCGGAGCGTCGGGTCTGCTCATCCATGATGACGCCTACCAGGTCCGCGTTGGCGAACTTGGTGGCGTTCAGCTCCGCCCCCGTCAGGTTGGCGCCGTTCAGCTTGGCCCCGGACAGGTTGGCGTCCCGCAGGTCGGCGCCTTGCAGGTCGCAGCCGGTCAGGTTGGAGTTGGTCAGGTTGGCGCCGATGAACTTGGCGCCGCGCAGGATGGCGTCCGTCAGGTCCGTCTGCATGACGAAGGCGTTGGACAGCTTGGCCCGCGACAGGTCGGCGGCGCGGATGGTTGCCACCGACATCTCCGTATGCACGTCGATGGCCTCGAACTCATGCAAGGCCACCTCACCGTTCTTGCGGACATGCATGATGGTGCCGTCGCGCAGGTCGCTGTCGGACATCACGGCTTCCGACAGGATGGCCCCGCGCAGGCAGGCGCCGCGCAGGTCGGCCCGACGCAGGTCCGACCGTTCCAGGTTGGCCAGCCGCAGGTCGGCGGCATAGAGGTTGGCGCCGGTGAGCTGGGCCCCCGTCAGCCTTGTGCCGAACAGCTTGGCCCCGGACAGGTCCGCGTCCGTCAGGTCATAGCCGGCCAGGTCCATGTGCGACAGGTCACGCATCTTCAGGCTGGCGCGCACGCCGCCATTCTGCCGCCGCAGGAAGGCCAGGTGCTTGGTGAGGACAAGCTGCAACTCGGCCGCGGTCACCCGCGTCCGATCCGGATCCCGTCCCAGACTGCCAGCCATCCCTTACGACCCCCCACGGGCGTTCCGTGATGCCCCGCCCTGAATGGGCGCACACGGAAGTGGTATAACACGTTCCCGGCAAAGTGAGGAAATTTTCATGTGAATGCGTTAATAATGTCTCCCATCGGGCGGGGACAGGCTGTGCGTCCCGGCTTTTGTTGACTCTTACGCCCGCGGGCATTATTTACGCCCAACCCCAGACCTGGGCACGGGTCACGCGCCACGGCGCGCCGCCAGTCCGCGAGTTTCGCGCACTGGCGCTTTCGTGCTTGGGCAGCTTTTGCGTCTGGGGTTCCCGGCGGGGGTCGTGGCAGGATGCCGGGACCATTGGCGGGCCTGATCGGGAAGGGTGCGGATGTTCGAGGGACTGACGGGACGGCTTGGCGACATCTTCGACCGCCTGCGCAAGCGCGGGGCGCTGTCGGAGGATGACGTCAACGCGGCACTGCGCGAGGTGCGCGTGGCCCTGCTGGAGGCCGACGTCGCCCTGCCCGCGGTGAAGGCCTTCGTCAACGGCGTGAAGGAGCGGGCGGTCGGGCAGGAGGTGCTGCGCGGCATCAACCCCGGCCAGCAGGTCATCAAGATCGTCCATGACCACTTGGTGGAGCTGCTGGGCAGCGCCAGCGAGGAGATCAACCTTAACGCCAACCCGCCGGTGCCGGTGCTGATGCTGGGCTTGCAGGGCTCGGGCAAGACCACCACCTCCGCCAAGATCGCCCTTCGCCTGAAGAACCGGGAGAAGAAGAAGGTCCTGATGGCGTCGCTGGACACGCGGCGCCCGGCGGCCCAGGAGCAGTTGAAGGTGCTGGGGGAGCAGGTGGGCGTGGCCACCCTGCCCATCGTCCCCGGCCAGACGCCCGTGCAGATCGCCCGCCGTGCCCTGGAGGAGGGGCGCCTGGGCGGCTTTGACGTGGTCATGCTGGACACGGCCGGCCGCCTTGCCATCGACGATGAGCTGATGCGCGAGGTGGTGGAGATCCGCGACGCCACCAAGCCGGTGGAAAGCCTGCTGGTGGTGGACGCCATGACCGGCCAGGACGCGGTCACCGTCGCCACCAACTTCAACGAGCGGGTGGGCATCACCGGCATCGTGATGACCCGCATCGACGGCGACGCCCGCGGCGGTGCCGCCCTGTCCATGCGCCATGTCACCGGCAAGCCGATCAAGCTGCTGGGCGTGGGCGAGAAGGTGGACGCGCTGGAGGCCTTCCACCCCGACCGCATCGCCGGCCGCATCCTGGGCATGGGCGACGTGGTCAGCCTGGTGGAAAAGGCGGCCGAGACCATCGACCGGGAAGAGGCGGAGAAGCTCGCCAAGAAGCTGGAGAAGGGCGGCTTCGACCTGGACGACATGCTGTCCCAGCTCCGCCAGATCCGGAAGATGGGCGGCATGGGCGGGATGATGGGCCTGCTGCCCGGCATCGGCAAGATCAAGGACCAGCTGAAGAACGCCAACATCGACGAGGGCATCCTGAAGAAGCAGGAAGCCATCATCCTGTCGATGACCAAGAAGGAGCGGCGGAACCCGCAGGTGCTGAACGCCAGCCGCCGGCGCCGCATCGCTCTGGGCAGCGGCACCACCGTGGCCGACGTGAACCGCCTGGTGAAGCAGCACCAGGACATGGCCGAGATGATGAAGAAGATGAAGAAGCTGGGCCAGAAGGGCCTGATGCGGCAGGGCCTGGGCGCCCTGCTGCCCAAGGGCTTCCGCTGAGCTTCCCATGACCGACGCCGCCGCCATCCCCGCCCAGGCCCAGACGCCCCCGCCGCCCACCACCCTGGTGACGGCGCGGCTGGTGCTGCGGCCGTTGCAGGTGGAGGACGCGGAGGACCTGTTCCCGGTGTTCAACGACCCGGAGAGCATGCGCTATTGGTCCCACCTGCCGCACAAGGACGTGGCGGAGACCCGGGCCAAGCTGGAGCGGGTGGTGGAGGAGGACGGCACCAGCCGTACCTGGGCCGTGACCCGCGACGGCGGCCGCTGCCAGGGCTGGGTCAGCCTGTTCGGCGCCCAGGACCGGCTGGTCTGGCTGGGCTACATCCTGCTGCCGGAGACCCGCGGCCAGGGGCTGGCGACGGAAGCGGTCCATGCCGCCCTGGACTTCGCCTTCGGCCCCTGGGACATGCACCGGGTGGAGGCCAACCTGGACCCGCGCAACGCGCGGTCAGAACGGCTGCTGAAGCGGCTGGGCTTCACCCGCGAGGGCGTCCGGCGGGAGGATTTCCTGCTGGGCGGCCGCTATTACGACACCCTGATCTACGGGCTGCTGGCCGCCGAATGGCGGTCCGCCCGGGCGGCGGCGTGAGGGCCATGATGACCCGACGCCCCGCCACGACCCCACACCGCCTGCGCGCCCGACCCGGACGGGCGCGTGTTCCCGGCGGCCTGTCCCTGTCCGGTCTTCAGTCAATCCAAGGAAAGTAAGAGACCATGTCCGTCAAGATCCGCCTGACCCGCGGCGGCGCCAAGAAGCGCCCCTACTACTCCATCGTCGTGGCCGACAGCCGCGCCCCCCGCGACGGCGCCTTCATCGAGAAGGTGGGCACCTACAACCCCATGCTGCCGGCCGAGCACCCGGAGCGCGTGACCCTGAAGGACGAGCGCCTGAAGTACTGGCTGTCCAACGGCGCGCAGCCGACCGAGCGCGTCGCAAAGTTCCTGGGCAAGGCGAACCTGATCGAGATGCCCAAGTTCCGCGACACCCCGAAGAAGTCCGCCCCGAAGGCGAAGGCCCAGGAGCGCGCCAAGCTGGCCGCCAAGGCCGCCGAGGCCTGAGCTTCCCCTTCCTGACGGGCGGGGTCTGACAGGGAACACGGACGGCACGGACGGTCCACGGACGACACGGGACATAGGGGAATGGCGGCTGCGCCGCCGGGTGCTTGGCAGAACGGGTGTCTCCCGGGGCGCCGCAGGCACCTTGCCCCTGTCCCGTGCTTGTCCGTGGCATGTCCGTGTCGTCCGTGTCCCAGCCTGCCCCGCCATCCCGCGTGCGAAGAGTCCCCCCATGTCATCCCGCGTCTGCGTTGCCCAGATCATCGGCGCCCATGGCGTCCATGGCCGCGTGAGGCTGAAGAGCTTCACGGCGGACCCGGAGGCCGTGTTCACCTATGCGCCGCTGACGGACGAGGCGGGCACCCGTGTCTTCAAGGTGAAGATGACGGGCATGGGCAAGGACCATTTCCTCGCCACCGTCGAGGGCTTGAAGGACAAGACCCAGGCCGACGCCCTGAAGGGGACCCGGCTGTTCGTGGACCGGTCCGCCCTGCCCGACCCGGAGGACGAGGAAGAGTTCTACCACGCCGACCTGCTGGGCCTGCCCACCACCACGGTGGCCGGCCAGGACTTCGGCACCATCAAGGCCATCCACGACTTCGGCGCCGGCGACATGCTGGAGATCCTGCATGTCTCGGGCAAGACGGTGTTCATCCCCTTCACCAAGGCCGTGGTGCCGGTGGTGGAGGTGAGCGTGCCGCGCATCGTGGTGGACCCGCCGGTCAACCTCTTCACCCCGGCCAAGCCGGACCCGGAGGAGCTGGCGGAGATGGGCGGCAGGCTGGATGACCTGGATGACCCCGCACCCCCCGCCGACACGGCGGACGGGGAGGGGGAGACCGCGGACGAGGCCGGGGAGCGGGGCGAGGGCTGATGTCCGACGCGCCGGACCCAGCGGGGGCGGAGCCGCCGGCCGGGCCCCTGTGGTCCGTGACGGTGCTGACCCTGTTCCCGGAAATGTTCCCGGGGCCGCTGGGCCACAGCCTGGCCGGCCGCGCCTTGGAACATGGCACCTGGGCGTTGGAAACGCTGGACATCCGTTCGTTCGCGCGCGATAAGCACCGCTCCGTGGACGACACCCCGTTCGGCGGCGGGCCCGGCATGGTCATGCGGCCCGACGTGCTGGACGCGGCCCTCGAGGCGGCGACGGCGCAAGCCGTGGCGGCGCGGGGGGAACGGGGGCGGGCGATCTATCTCTCCCCGCGCGGCCGTGTGCTGGACCAGGACCTGGTGAAGGAACTCGCCGGGGAACGGTCCCTCATCCTGCTGTGCGGCCGGTACGAGGGGGTCGACGAGCGCGTCCTGGAAAAGCATGCCCTGGAGGAGGTTTCCCTCGGGGATTTCGTGCTGTCCGGCGGTGAGCCGGCGGCGCTCTGCCTGATCGACGCCGTGGTCCGGCTACTGCCGGGGGTCATGGGGAACGTGGAGACGGCAGGGGAAGAGAGTTTCGAGCGGGGACTGCTTGAGTACCCGCACTACACCCGTCCGGCTTTTTGGGACGGGCGCCAGGTCCCGGCGGTGCTGCTGTCCGGCGACCATGGCAAGGTCCGGGCCTGGCGGCTCGAACAGGCGGAGGCGATCACGGAGGCCCGGCGGCCTGACCTGTGGTCCCGCTACCTGGAGAGCCGCCCGGCCCCAAAGGTGAAGAAACGCCGCGCCACCAAGGCAGCGGCACAGCCATCCAACCCGGCAGACGACCCCGCGGGGACTGCCGGCAGCAACGAGGACAGTTGAGATGAACATCCTTCAGCAGCTCGAGGCCGAGCAGGTCGCCAAGCTCACCCAGGGCAAGACGATCCCGGAGTTCTCCCCCGGCGACACCGTGAAGGTGAACGTAAAGGTGGTCGAGGGCACCCGCGAGCGCATCCAGGCCTATGAGGGCGTCGTCATCGCCCGCAAGAACGCGGGCCTGAACTCCGCCTTCACCGTCCGCAAGATTTCCTATGGCGAGGGCGTGGAGCGCGTGTTCCCGCTGTACAGCCCGCGCATCGACTCGATCGAGCTGGTCCGCAAGGGCGCCGTCCGCCGCGCCAAGCTGTATTACCTGCGCGGCCGCACCGGCAAGAGCGCCCGCATCGCCGAGCGCACCACCGGCCGCGGCATGAACGACAAGGGCGAGTAAGCCCTTCCCGTTCGCCGCTGAGGCAAGGACGGCCCGCCGGGGAGACCTGGCGGGCCGTTTTGTTTTTTCCCGGGCGTGGTTCCCCCTCACCCCAACCCTCTCCCCGGGGGGGAGAGGGGGTGCTGTTGCGCCTTTGTGCGGCGGTGGGCCAGTTCTGAGCCGGGGTTGGGCGTAGGGCGCGACCTTCCCCCTCTCCCCACCGGGGAGAGGGTCGGGGTGAGGGGGTGTCGCAGCAAGGCCCCGCCGGAAAAAGCAAAGGGGCCGCGGTCGCCCGCGGCCCCCTGTCACTGATCGCCGGAAAGCGGTCAGAACTTCATCCGGGCCGTCACGCCGTAGGTGCGGGGCTCGATGACGAAGCCGGTCAGGTTGTTGAAGTCGATGCCGCCCTCAAGCCCCTGCTCGTTCGTGATGTTGCGCACGAAGGCGGAGACGTCGAAGCGGCCGTTGTCGTGGCTGTAGCCCAGGCGCAGGCCGCCCTGCCAGCGGGCGTCGGACTTGAACTCCACGGACTCGTACAAGAAGAAGTTCTGGCTGGACTTGTAGGACCAGTCGGTGAAGGCGTAGACTTCGCCCGCGTCGCCCACGGGGATGCCGTAGCGGGCGGTGGCGTTGAAGATCCACTTGGGCGCCTGCGGGAAGGGGTTCCCGTCGATGTTGGCCAGGCGCGAGGTGCCCACCACGGTGATCGCGTCGGTGACGGTGCAGCCGCCGCCGCAGGCCGGGACCCGCAGGTCCGCGTCCTTGATCTCCGTGTCGTTGTAGCTGGTGCCCACGGTCAGCAGCAGGTTCTCCAGGGGCAGGAACTCCAGGTCCGCCTCGAAGCCCTTGCCGACGCCCTTGTCGGCGTTCAGCAGCCGGTTGGTGTTGTCCACGCCGCCCACCGCGGTGAACTGCTGGTCCTTCACCCGGTAATAGAAGGCCGTGACGTTGACGCGGGCCCGGTTGCCGAACAGGTCGGACTTCACGCCCGCCTCGTAGGACATCACCTTCTCGGAGTCCGCGGTGGTGATGGTCACGCTGCGCGGCTGGATGGTGGGCGCGCGGAAGCCGCTGGCGACGCGGACGAAGCCGCGCACGTCTGCCGTGAAGGCATAGTCGGCGCTGACATCCCAGCTGATCCGCTCATCCTCGGTGCTGGCCCGGCTGGTGACGGTGGGGGCGTTGGTGCCGTTCACGCTGATCTGGCGGCGGACCAGGTCCTTCTCATCCTCGGTGTAGCGCAGGCCGCCCGTCAGGGTGAGCTGCTCGGTCACCTTGTAGCTGCCCTGGCCGAAGACGGCCCAGGTCTCGTTGTTCTGGACGGAGCTGGCCAGGGTGGTGCGGCCGCGCGGGTCGGTGGTGGCGGTGCCATAGCCGATGTTGGCGAAGGGGGCCTTCTCATCGAAGTAGAAGGCGCCCACCTGCCACTGCAACGGGCCTTCGCCGCTGGAGGACAGGCGGAACTCCTGGGTCCACTGGTCGATGCCGGCGACTTCCGACGCGCTCTCCACCGAGAAGGGCACCCGGCCCGGGCCGGTCAGCGGGTTGCCGATGCCGCGGGCCACGCCGCCATCCACGTCACCGCGGGAGAAGGCGTCCACATACTCGTAGGCGGTGATGGAGGTGAAGGTGACGCCGTCGAACTCGTACTGGGCGTTCAGGCTGGCGCCGCGGGCGCTGACCTCCTGGTCGTTCTGCCCGTCCACATAGGCCTTGTAGGGCGTGAAGCCGTCCACCAGCTCGTTCGTGCCCGGCTTGATGATGTTGGCGCGGAACACGCGGGCGGTGCCGTTCAGGTCACGGAAGTGGCCGTTCAGCAGGGCGGTGAAGCGCTCGGTCGGGGTGTAGAGCAGCTGCAGCCGGGCGGCCGTGTCCTCATACCCCTCCAGCGCGTCCTTCTCGCCGGTGAAGGTGTTGTCCACATAGCCGTCGCGGCGCTGGTGGATGACGCTGACGCGGGCGGCCAGCTTGTCCTCCACCAGGGCGCCGCCCACCGCGGCCTCCGCCTCGATGGCGTTCCAGCGGCCATAGGACAGGCTGGCGTAACCCTCGGTCTTCTGGGTCGGCTTCTTGGAGACGACGCTGATGATGCCGGCGGGGGTGTTGCGGCCGAACAGGGTGCCCTGCGGCCCGCGCAGCACCTCGATCCGCTCGATGTCGAACACCGGGAACCCTTTCATGATCGGGTTCTCCAGCACGACCTCGTCATAGACCAGGCTGACCGGCTGGGAGGCGTTCAGGTCGAAGTCGGTGTTGCCCAGGCCGCGGATGTAGAAGCGCGGGAAGGTGCGGCCGAAGGAGGACTCCACGGTCAGGCTCGGCACCCGGGCGGAGAGGAAGCGGATGTCCTCACCGGCGGCGGAGAAGTTCTCAAACTGCTCCGGGCTGACGGCGGCGACGGAGACGGGAACCTCCTGCAGGTTCTGCACCCGCTTGGTGGCGGTGACCACGATCTCGTCCAGCTCGGCGGTCTGGGTGGACTGCGCCAGGGCGGCGGTGCCGGTCGCGCCCAGGGCGCAAACGGCCATCATCGCGGTCGCGCCCAGCAGCGCCGACCGGCGGAAATTGGAACCCATCATGATCTCTTACGGCCCCTTCGGTGAACGTGTCTTGGCCCTTCGCGGGCATTCCGTCCCTAAGGCTCCGGCCTTTCCCCGGGCGGGGTGGCCGGATGCGTCTTCTCACGTCTGTCGCGGGGGTGGTTAAGGGGCGGGGGTGGGGCCTGTCAATTTCCCAGGGGTCGCGGGCGTATCGTTACGGCCTGCCTGTTGCAGGAAAGCCAGGGTCTGTGTCGGAAATGTGGCAGATCAGTTGAGATCCAGGAACCGGCTGGGGTGCAGGTTGCGGATGTTGGGGACCCAGCCCTTGACCCTCGGGCTGACCATGTTTTGGGTGGTATAGATATAGACCGGGATGATGGGCAGGTCGGCCAGCAGCACCGCCTCCGCCCGTTGCAGCAGGTCGCGCCGCTTCTCCGCATCCACCTCCGACGACGCGGCGCGGACCAGGCGGTCATACTCGGGGCTGGCATAGCCGCTGTAGTTGGACGGCCCCAGGTCCGACAGGAACAGGCCCAGGAAGGTGTAGGCGTCGTTATAGTCCCCAACCCAGCGGCCCAGGGCGATGTCCCGGTACTGTTTGCGGCTGCGGGTCTGGAGGAAGACCTTCCATTCCTGGTTATTCATCACGGTGCGCACGCCCAGCTTCTGCTGCCACATGCTGG
>MOEB01000246.1 GCA_001939945.1 Aerophototrophica crusticola
CGCCGCGGCCCGGCGCAGGGCCGGGTCGGGGGATCGCAAATCCCCGCCCGCGCCGGCCCCGGCCGGGGCGGCGGGTGCCTCAGGCGTCCGTCTGACCAGCGGCATGGCGCCGTGCCTCCCTCGTCACCGCCGCCGCGATCTCGAACAGCGGCAGCACCTCCGTCGCCCCGCCCAGGCGCGCCAGCTCCCCCGGCATGCCCCAGACCACGGCCGTCTCCTCCGCCTCCGCCAGGGTCCAGCCGCCGCCGGCCCGGATGGCCGCCAGGGCGTCGGCCCCGTCGCGGCCCATGCCGGTCGCCAGCACCCCAAGCACGTTGGCCGGCCCCACCGCCTGGGCCGCGCTCTGCGCCAGCCGGTCCACGCTGGGGTGCCAGGGGTGGGCGGGCGACGCGGGGACCGGGAGCGCCACCAGCCCGCCGGGCCGCCGCCCCACCACCATGTCGGCGTCGCCCCTGGCCACATAGGCGTGCCCGGGCAGCAGGGGGGTCTGGCGCGCCACCTCGGCGACCGGCATGGGGCACAGCCGGTCGAGGCGCGCGGCGAAGGCTCCGGTGAAGGCGGCGGGCATGTGCTGGGCCACCAGCACCGGCATGGGGAAGTCCGCGGGCAGCTCCGACAGGATCGCCTCCAGCGCCGCGGGCCCGCCGGTGGACGCCCCCAGCACCAGCAGCCGCCCGGGCAGGGGCGCCGCGGGGGCCGGGGCGGCGGCGTCCCC
>MOEB01000247.1 GCA_001939945.1 Aerophototrophica crusticola
GCTTCACGGCATACCCCTCCGCCTCCAGCCGGTCGGCGATGGCGTCCAGGGGCAGGGTGGACCAGTACCCCATGGGGCCGTCCGGGTCGATGGGCCGGTTGCGGCGGGCCACGCCGTCATTGTCGGCGGCCGCGGCATCGTCCAGGTTCAGGGCCAGCCGTTCCGGCCGGATGGCGTCCGTCTCATAGGCCAGGCCGAACATCAGCAGCGCGTCGGGCTGCAGCCGCTCCAGCGCGTCCAGCAGCCGCGGCGCCGCCCCGGCATAGGTGACCGGCAGGCGCAGGCCGGTGACCCGGGCCCCCGCCACCTCGGTCCCGTCCAAACCTTCCGCGATCAGGGCGCTGGGGTTGCGGGCATGGCCCAGGAACGGCTCGAAGCCGGTGACGAGGATCAGGGGCATCGGGGGGGTGCTGCCTTGGCAGTCGGGACGATGGCCGCCAGCCAAGCAGCCGCCGCGCGGTTTGGCAAGGGCCGCGCGATCAAGAAAATCCCGTCAGCTGGATCGTCCAGTCCGGCTGGGACGGCGGCTTGGGTGCGGTGACGGTGACGCTCTGCCAGCCCATGTCCCGGAACTGCTGGGCCTGGGCCTGCACGTCCGCCTCGGCGGCGGACCCTTCCACGGTCACGGTCTTGCTGACGGCCAGGGTGTCCGGGGCGGCGGTCGTGTCGGTCATGGGGTGGTCCCCCCTCAC
>MOEB01000248.1 GCA_001939945.1 Aerophototrophica crusticola
TCGGCCTCGCGCTCCCGGGCGAGCCGGGCGGCCTCGGCGCCGGCGGCGCGCGCCTCGGCCAGCGCCGCCTCCGACGCGGCCATCGAGGCGGCGAGGCGCCGGGCCAGCCAGACCAGCACGCCGGCCTCCATCACCAGGACCGCGGCGTGCAGCGCCACGCGGGCGAGGTCGCCCGACCCGGGGAACACGGCCGCGGGCAGGGCGAGGTTCAGCACCAGGTGGTGGGCCGCCACCACGCCCGCGCCCAGGAGCAGGGTGGGCACGCAGCAGAACCCGGCCAGCACCGCGAGCATGGCGAAGTAGTACATGTGCCAGTCCACCTGCCAGGGGTGCCCGGCGAACGCGTAGACCACGGCCGACACCTGCAGCGCGTAGGCCACCGCCACGGCGTGCCGGGCGGCCGGGGCGCCCGGGTCGCGGGCCGCCAGCGCGGTGGGGACCGCGGCGAGAAGGGCCGCGGCCAGGGCCGGCCGCCAGGCGAGGCCCAGGCCGGCCACCGGCCCCATGGCCAGGACGAGCAGGACGTTGGCCCAGAGCAGGGCCGCGGCGACGCGCGCCATGGTGCGCCGGAGCGAGAGCAGTCCTTCCATGATGGTCCCCTCAGGTGTTGGTCCCGGGCCGGGGGCAGCCCCGGGCGCCGGCGGCGTCCAGGACGAGCCAGGCGCCGGCCGGCCGGCC
>MOEB01000249.1 GCA_001939945.1 Aerophototrophica crusticola
GTTCCCCGGGTTCGCCTCCCGCACCTATGGATTCAGTGCGGGATACCCATCGCTGGGTGGGTTTCCCCATTCGGGCACCCACGGATCAAAGCCCGCTCGCGGCTCCCCGTGGCTTTTCGCAGCGTGCTGCGCCCTTCGTCGCCTCTCAGTGCCAAGGCATCCACCAGATGCCCTTCTCATGCTTGATCGTCCCGGCCATCCTTGGTCCCGCGGGGTTCCCCCCGCGCAGGGGCAAGACGCCGCCTACGCCGGTTCGCCCGGCCGGATCCAGGGAAGTGCCCGGGGCGCCGGCCCACGCGCCAGGGGGATACCGGTCCCCGGCACGTGGACCCACTCGTCCACGTTCACTTACCTTCCGTCATTCACGCTGTCCAAGACCCCACGGCCAAAGGCTGGCGGCACGCGTTGCGGCGCGCCGGCCAAGCCCGGCCGATCCCTTGTGTCCTTCCGCGAGACTTCCCGATCCCCCCGGCGCCCGTGGCGCGGGGACCTCCTGGTGGAGGCGATCGGGATCGAACCGACGACCTCATGCTTGCAAAGCACGCGCTCTCCCAGCTGAGCTACGCCCCCGGTCGGGTCCGGCGCCGCGGCACGCGCCGGCCCGGGTGACCGGGGGCGCACGGCGGCGGCCGTGTCATGTCTCGCGAGAAGGGATGCGCCGGCGGCGGGCGCCG
>MOEB01000250.1 GCA_001939945.1 Aerophototrophica crusticola
CGCCGCCGGCAGGGTGCTGATCTTCAGACCGATCCCCAGCTTGGTCATCATGGCGTTGCAGAGGATGGAGACGACCACCAGCGGCAGCACCGTGGCGATGGCCCCCACCAGCGACCGGAAAGTGATGATGCAGAACAGGATCACGGTCACGTAGACCAGCAGCAGCATGGGCTTCTCGGCGGAGGTCACGGCCTGGTTGGTGGCCGCCATCACGCCCACATTGCCGGTGGCGAGGCGCAGCTTCACCTCCGGGTTGGTGACCGTGTAGGACTCCACGGCCTTGACCACCCGGTCGATGGTCTCCGCCTTGTGGTCCGTGGTGAAGACCAGGATGGGCATGACGGAGCAGTCGGCGTTGAGCAGGCCCGTCGAGGTCTCGATGGGCGTCACGGCGCGGACCAGCACCTGGCTGTCCCGGGGCAGGACGCGCCAGTTCATGTTGCCCTCGTTCCAGCCGGAATTCACCGTGCGCATGGCCGTGGCCATGGACAGGGTGGAGCGCACCCCCTCCACGTTCGCCATGTGCCAGGTGAAGTCGTCGATCTCCTGGATGGCGGCGTGGTTGATGCAGCCGTTGGCCCCCGTCTCCGCGATCACCTGGATCACGTCCACGCCGATGGCGAAGCGGGAGCCGATGAGCGTGGCATCCTGGTTGTAGCGGCTGTCGGGCCAC
>MOEB01000251.1 GCA_001939945.1 Aerophototrophica crusticola
TGGCGGCCTCGGGCTCCGGCAGCCGCAGCGGCCCGGGCAGCCAGCCGGTCCCGGCCAGCAGGCGCGCGGCGCGCGCGGCCATGGCGTCCTTCTTGAGGGAAGCGATGTGCGCGGCCTCGCGCGGCCCCCTGGCCTCGGCCACGGCCTCCAGCACGCGGGCCTTGGGCACGTGGGCGAGGTAGCCGTCGGGCGTCGCCTCCCACCAGTGCGCCATGTCCAGCCCCACCAGCCGCGCGGCGCGGTCGGCCGGGCGCTCGGCCCCGTCGTGGCGGGCCTGCACGGCGTCGGCCAGCAGCCCGGCGCAGAGGCCCAGCAGGCCGCGCACCGTGGCGGCGTCCTGCCCCAGCAGCCAGGCCCACAACTCCCCGCCGTCCCGGGGCAGCAGCGCGGCCCACCGCGCCTTGGCCAGGGCGAGGGCCTTGCCCGCCGCGGTGTCCCGGATGCCGGGGTGCTCCTCCTCCAGCCGGGGCGGGGACACCTCCAGGTCCAGGCAGGACCCCCAGGCGTCGCCGTAGAGCAGGGGCAGGGCCAGGGCGTGCGCCAGGGCGAGCAGGGCGGCGTCGGGGTCGGCCTGCAGGTGCCAGGCCAGCGCCGCGGTGCGCTCCGCCGTGAGCCGGGCCACCAGCCGCTCCGGCAGGGGCCGCGGGCCCGTGTCC
>MOEB01000252.1 GCA_001939945.1 Aerophototrophica crusticola
TCGCCGGCCTCCAAGCGCATGAGGCAACAACTCATGGGCTTGGCATGAGCCCAGGCACCAGGGCAGACCGCGACGGCCCGCCCGGGGAAACCCGGGCGGGCCGTTCGCTTTTCAGGCCGCTTGGCGCAGCAGGGTTTCCAGGGCGGAGCGGTGGGCGGGCGACAGGCCGTCGAAGCGGACATGCAGGCCCCTGGCGTCCGCTTCCAGCACGGTGAAGGCTGGGGACACGGCCAGCCCCGGGATGGACAGGCTGCCGCGCGTGCCCACGGGCAGGGGTTCATCCAGGCTGATGCAGGCACCCCCGGCGGACAGGTCGGCCAGGGTCCCCTCTACCTGCCGGCCCGCCACATCCACCACACAGGGGCGCGCCAGGGCCACCCGCGGCGCGGCGCGGCGGTCCACGTCGGCGATGGAGGTCCGTACCACCCTGACCAGCATGGTGCGCAGGTCGGTGATGCCGTGGGCAATGTCGGAGGCGGCGGCCTGGACAGTGCCGGCCCGGTCACCGGACGTGCCAGCCTCGGCAGAGACTTCGGCGATGCGGGCGGAGACCTCCCGCGCCGCTTCGGCGGCCTGCGTGACGTTGCGGCTGATCTCCTGCGTGGCGGCCCCT
>MOEB01000253.1 GCA_001939945.1 Aerophototrophica crusticola
ACGCCGCGTGGCGTGCGGTCAGAACCCGGCCTTGGCCTTGGCCAGGTAGCGTTCCCGCGCCTCGCCGGCGGGCCTGTCGAAGACGCGCGCGACCTCCGCCGCCTCGCAGCCCTCGGCCGACAGCCCGGCCGCCGCGCAATAGGACAGCAGCGTCACCGACACCCCGCCGGCCTCCTGGGCCGGGTCCCCGGCCGGGCGCCCGAACTCCTGGGCGACGAGGTCGCCCGCCTGCCCCGGCGTGCCCCCCTCCGCCTGGTACAGCTCGATCGCCTCCTCCAGCAGGCGCAGCGCGCGCTTGCGCCGGTCCATCTGGCTCTCGGCCCCGAAGGTGCGCCCGCACCAGTCGGACACGCGCCGCTGGCGCTCGTCCCGCGGCAGGGCCGCGATCTCGGATGGTGTCGTGCGCATGCGCCGCCCCTGCCCCCCAACGATGCCGCCGTCCGCGTCGGCAACCCCCGTCACTCCCCGCGCGGCGCGGCCGCCCAGGTCCGCGCCGTCACCCAGGCCATAGCATGCCAACACGGGGCAGTGGAAGCCCGACCCCGGCGCGGGCGCCGCGAGGGTCCGTGCCGGGCCGTCGCCGAGGGCCCGCAGGTGTGGCGCCCGTGACGCGAGGCGCCTGCCGGTTCCGGCCCGGATGGCCATGGCCCCG
>MOEB01000254.1 GCA_001939945.1 Aerophototrophica crusticola
CATCGGGCGGGCGGCACCAGGCATGGCCAGCTGTCCCCGCCCGCGGGGGATGGGCAGGCCCTGGACCCGCGGCCCAGGCGCCCGGTCGCCGCCGCGCCGTCCTTCGGCAAGGGGCGCTGCGTCTCCAGGCCGGCGCACCAGGCCGTGCAGGCCGCGTACAGCCCCACGGCCCGCGACAAGGCGGGCAACAGGGCGGCGGCGGACAAGCGCGCCAGCAGTCCCCGCCTCGCTACCCTCCCCATGGCCAAGTGCCCCCGCCCGCCCAGGGGCACAGGTTCCCCGCCGCCCCCTTAACATCGAATCAAGCTTGGCAACGAAGGTGGTGGGACATGGCCGTGCGGCGGGCAGGCGGCCGGCCGCGGGACCTCCCCCGGCCTCCCCGCCAGCTTCCGCGGGCACCGTCCCGAGGCGGGGGACGCAAGTCCCACCCCCGGCACCCGGCCGGCGGCATCATGCGGGCGGGGGGCGACGGCGGCCCGGCGCAGGTGGCCGGTGGCGCCCGCGG
>MOEB01000026.1 GCA_001939945.1 Aerophototrophica crusticola
GGGCGGGGCAGGGGGGGCGGCCGCGGCGGCAGCCTCGGCGGCCACGGCGGCGGCCATGGCGGCGGCCGTCACCGGCTCGAAAAGCTGGTCCGGGTCGTTCTCGGCGGGGGCAGGTTCCGGCTCCGGCGCGGGTGCGGGGGTGGCCGCCTTCGGCAGCTCGCGCCCCTCGGCCATGGCGTTCAGCCGCTTGATCAGGTCCTCGTCGGTGCCCGGGGGCTCCGCCTCGGTCTGTTCCAGGACCGACAGGATCGCCTTGATCGTGTCCAGCGATTCCAGGATCAGCGACACGGCATAGGGGCTGACCTCCAGCTCCCCGTCGCGGAAGCGGCCCAGCACGTTCTCGGCGGCGTGGGCCACCGACTCGAGCCTGGGCAGCCCCAAGAACCCGCAGGTGCCCTTGATGGTATGCACCAGCCGGAAAATGTTGCTGAGCAGCCCCGGGTCGTTGGGGTTCTGTTCCAGCCTCACCAGCTCCACGTCGAGGACCGCGAGGTTCTCGTTGGTCTCCGTGAGGAATTCACTCAGCAGGTCATCCATGGTCCCTCGCCCCGTCACGGGATAGTCTGGCGCCGCGAACACACATCAAGACGGCTGGACCGGGACCCCCATGGCCCCCATCCAGCCAGCCGGACGATGGCAGTCTGGCGGTATTGTCTTAAATCCGCCTTACCACGATCGAATTGATGGCGCGGCCTGTCCTCCCTGGCAAGGGGGAGCATACCTTTTTCGAGAGGGGCAGGACTATCCCTTTCGAGCGGACATCCGGGTTCGTTCGGTCAGGTGTCAAATCCGGGGCGGACACACACGGGCCAGGCGCCTGCCCGCACGAGTGCGGGGGCGGGGGAAACTTGCCGGGTTCAGGCCTGGGCGATGGCCAGGGTGAAGCGGCCCTCCGCCTCCTCGCCCAGGGCCAGGGTGAAGCCATAGGCCAGGGCCATCCGCGCGGCCACATGGGCCACGATGCCGCGGGGGGTCAGCTCCGCGTCGGGCTGGTCACCGCCCAAGGCGACTCGCACCTCCGGCCGCAGCGCGGCACCGGTGCCCTGGGCGGCCAGGGTCAGCCGGCCGGCATCGCCGTCCACCCGCAGGCTGCCGCCCCGGGGCAGGCCTTCCTCCGCCAGCACGCCGGCGGCCAGCAGCAGCTTGAAGAAGCCCGGCGGGGCGGTGGGCAGCGTGGCGGTCCAGGACAGGGCCACCTTCCCGCCGCGGAACCAGCCCTCCAGCACGGCCCGCGCGTCCGCGGCACTGATTCCGTCCTGGCCGCCCGCGGCCCCGAAGGCCAGGCGGAACAGCTTCAGCCGCTTGGCGGCGGCATCCGCGCTGTCGGCGATGAGGTCCAGCGCCTCCCCGCCGTCGGCGAGGCCCGTCTCCTCGATCAGCTCCACGCCGTTGTTGATGGCGCCCACCGGACTGACCAGGTCATGGCAGAGGCGGGAGCACAAAAGCTCCACGGCGCGGACGGACAGTGTCACCGGCATTCCCCCGACTCCCGAGTTTTCTTGGCCGAAGCCACCCTGGCGCCCAATGGCACGGAAGGGTAGCATTGGTTTCCGTAACAAATGGTGAATGGTTTCCATCCCGGAACCAAGTGCATCGGAAGGCCGCCCCATGGATGACACGCTGGTACCCGGCGCCATCGTGCGCCACCCCGGCCAGCCGGATTGGGGCCTGGGCCAGGTCCAGTCGGTGGTGGGCAACCGGGTCACGGTGAATTTCGAGCATGCCGGCAAGCTGCTGATCAACGCCGCGGTGGTCAGCCTGTCCGTGGTGGACGAAGACGACCCGGCGCTGCGCTGAGGGAAAGATACTCAGGCCCCCGGCTGCGGGCGCCTAACCCTCATAGGGGTGGGTGTGGCCCTTGGGGTCGGTGACGGTCCAGGCGCCGTCGGCCCCCGGCTCCAGATATCCCGGCCCGATGGGCACCTTGCCGTGGCCGCCGGGGATGTCCAGCACATAGGTGGGCTGGCACAGGCCCGACAGGTTGCCCCGCAGCGCCCGCATCAGCTCCTGGCCCCGCGCCACCGACGTACGGAAATGGCCGGTGCCCAGGGCCAGGTCGCCCTGGTGCAGGTAGTGGGGCTTCACCCGCGCCGACGCCAGGGTGCGGAAGGTCTTCGCCAGGGTCTCCACGTCGTCGTTCACCCCGCGCAGCAGCACCGTCTGGGCCAGCATGGGGATGCCCGCGTCCACCAGCCGCCCGCAGGCCGCCCGGGCCTCCGCCGTCATCTCCTTCCAGTGGTTGGAGTGCAGCATGATCCAGGTGGGGGCCCGCTCCCCCCGCAGGGCGCGCACCATCTCGTCCGTCACCCGGCCCGGGTCCACCACGGGCACGCGGGTATGGATTCGCACCAGCCCCACATGGGAGATGTCGTTCAGCCGGCCGATGATCTCCTGGAGGCGCCGCGGCGACAGGATCAGCGGGTCGCCGCCGGTCAGGATGACCTCCCACACCTCCTCATGCCCGGCGATATAGGCCAGGGCCGCGTCCAGCTCCGCCGGGTCCAGGGCCTCTGACCCCGGGCCCACCATCTCCCGCCGGAAACAGAAGCGGCAATAGACCGGGCAGGCATGCACCGGCTTCAGCAGCACCCGGTCCTTGTAGCGGTGGGTGATGCCCTTGACGGGGGTGAAGGGTTCGTCGCCGATGGGGTCCGCCCGCTCCTCCGGCCGCACCTCCAGCTCCCGCGCGTCGGGGATGAACTGGGCGGCGATGGGGTCGCGCGGGTCGGTCGGGTCCACCAGCTCCGCCATGTCCGGCGTCACCGCCACGGCGAAGCGCTGGGCCACCGCCTCCAGCGCCGACAGGGCTTCCGGCTGGACAAGGCCGGCCGCCGCCAGGTCGGCGGGGCGGCGCAGGGTCTTCACTTGCTTGATCGGGTCACGCGGCATGATGGGGCGGATAGGTCGGCCGCCGAAGCGGCCCTGTCAAGGCTCCTCACCCCATGCCAGCCATAACGACAAAGCCCCGCCGCGGGTGATCCGGGCGGGGCAGTCGTCGGGAGAACCGATGGGAATGCGAAGGCCTTACTTGGCGGCGATGGTGACCGTCAGTGTGTCGGCATAGTCGCCGGCGATGCGGGAGGCGGAGGCCGGGACCGTCACGGTCAGGCTGGACTGCTTGCCGAACTGGGCGGTGGCGCGGGCCACGACCAGGTTGGCGGTCGGGTTGCCGGCCTGGTTGTCGTAGGCCAGGGTGTAGGCCACGGGCACGCTGCCGGAGGCATTGCTGGTCAGGGCCTTGTTGGCGGAGGCCACGGTGATGTTGTAGCCGGTCCCGGAATTGCAGGTCTCCACCACCCGGCCGACCTCACGGTTGCTCTCGCCGTTCACCAGGTTCAGGGACTGGTTCATGTCCTGGACCTGGATGGTGCAGCTCTGGGCGACGGAGCCGCGGAGCTGGATGGTGCCGGTGGCGGACTGGGCCAGGGCGGGGGCGGAAGCCAGGGCGGCGAGGGCGACGGCGGCGGCGAGGGTGGCGGCGATCTTGGTCATCTGTCTCTCCATCGGTTCGGCGTTTGCGCCTTTGCCGAGGAAGGTTTGCAGGCCCTGTGCCAAAGGGGTAGGGGTGGGCTCCCGTCAGCTAAGTTGTTGGAAATGCTTGGGATGAAGGGGTTGGTCGCCTAGGGTTGAGACGTTGCATTTCGCAAGGGATTGCAAAATGCAATTTGCAGAGTGCATGTGTTGCATTCTGCAAGATGCTGGTTGTCAGCCCGGGCGTGACCCGGGACCCTTGAGAAAGCGGACATGCCAAGGGGCGGTAGCGGGCCATCTTGTGGGCGCCGGCGCGGTGGTCAGGGGGCTTATGAACGCAGAGGACACAGTTGGCCGCAGAGGACGCAGAGGGGAGACCAACCTAGGGGAACAGTGATGACGGTGATGGCCAGGGATGACGGTGATGGGTTCGGCTTGTAATCGGCGTGGTGCCCGGATGTCGGCGTGAACCATCATCGGCCTGCGGCGCACTGTTATAGTTGCCATGGCAAGCAAAGCCCAACGGCAGGGCCGCACCGACAGCCTCCGTGTCCTCTGCGGCCATCTGCGTCCTCTGCGTTCCCCGAACAGGCCAGTCACTGGTGCGAAGAATCGGGAAGCAGCGACGCATCACTGTCATCCCTGGCCATCCCTGTCATCACCGTTCCCGTAAGTTTCCCCGGGCTGCCCGTTGGGCTTCCGGTGCCCTGCACGACCCGATCCCGAGGGCCCCGGGTCAAGCCCGGGGTGACAGCAAGTGCTTGGCAGGAAACAAAAAGGGCGCCGGCGAGCCTCCCCGCCGGCGCCCCCTCCTGGCAACGTCCGTCCTCAGAACCCGGCCGCGTGCCCGTCCACCCGCATCTCGGTGCCGCCGCGGTAGACGCCGTTGGCGTGGTCGCGTTGGATGGCCTCGTAGCTGCCGTAATGGGTGCCGGGCTTGTAGATCGCGTTGTGGCCGCGGCGCTTCAGCTCCTCCAGCACCGACGGGGCGATGCCCTGCTCCAGGAACAGGGTGCCCACCCCCTCCGCCGGGGCGCCGGTTGGCTCGGCGCTGCCGTCATGCTGCCAGCGGGCGGCGTCGCCCGCCTCCTGCACGTTCATGCCGAAGTCGATCATGTTGACCAGCACTTGGACATGGCCCTGGGGCTGCATCGCCCCGCCCATCACGCCATAGGCCAGCCAAGGCTTGCCGTCCTTGGTCACGAAGCCGGGGATGATGGTGTGGAAGGGCCGCTTGCCGGGCGCATAGACATTGGGGTGCTGCGGGTTCAGGGCGAACTGCTCCCCCCGGTCCTGCAACATGAAGCCCAGCCCGTCCGGCACCAGCCCGCTGCCCATGCCGCGGTAGTTGGACTGGATCAGCGCCACCATCATCCCGTCCTTGTCGGCGGTGGACAGGAAGATGGTGTCATGGCTTTCCGGCATCTTGCCGGGGTCGGGCGTGCCGGCCTTGGCCATGTCGATCAGCGGCCGCCGCTCGTTGGCATAGTCCTTGGAGATCAGGCGCTGGAGCGGGACCTTCACGAACTCCGGGTCGGCGTACCAGCGGGACCGGTCGGCGAAGGCCAGCTTCTTCGCCTCCACCATCACATGCACAAAGTCGGCGCTGTTGTGGCCCATGGCCTTCAGGTCATAGCCCTCCAGCAGGTTCAGCATCTGCAGCGTGGCGATGCCCTGGCCGTTGGGCGGGATCTGCCAGACGTCGTAGCCGCGATAGTTGGTGCTGACCGGCTCCACCCAGGTGCTGGTGTGGTCGGCGAAGTCCTCGAACCGCAGGGGCCCGCCGATCCGCTTCATGTAGGCGTCGACGGTCTTCGCCACCTCGCCCTTGTAGAAGGCATCACGCCCGCCCTTGGCGATCAGGGAATAGGTGCGGGCCAGGTCTGGGTTGCGGAAGACGCGGCCCGCCTCCGGCATCCGGCCGTCGGGCAGGTAGGTCTTCTTTAGGTTCTCCACCTCCTCCACGTCCTTCTGCTCCAGCAGGCGCTTGATGTTGCGCGCCATGCCCTGGCCGATGAAGGGGGACAGGGGGAAGCCGTCCTGGGCATAGGCGATGGCGGGGGCCAGCACCTTGTCCATGGGCAGCTTGCCGAACTTCTTGTGCAGGTCGAACCAGCCGCCAACGGCGCCCGGCACGGTCACCGACAGGGACCCGAAGCTGGGGATGGCGTCCCGGTCCGCCAGACGCTGGCGGAGCTGTTCCAGCGTCTGCCCCTTGGGCGCGCGGCCAGAGGCGTTCAGGCCGTACAGCTTGTTGGTCTTGGGGTCCCAGACCAGGGCGAACAGGTCGCCGCCCACCCCGCTGCCCGTGGGCTCCACCAAGCCCAGCATGGCGTTGGCGGCGATGGCTGCGTCCGCGGCGCTACCGCCCTGTTGCAGGATGGTCACCGCCACCTGGGTGGCCAGGGGCTGGCTGGTGGCCGCCATGCCGTTCTTGGCGATCACCTCCGACCGGCCGGCGAAGTTTGCGCCCACCAGCCGGTCGCCGCGGCCGGGTTGGGGGTTGGTGTCCGCCGCGGCGACGGTTTCTGTCATCAGCGGCATGGCCGCCACCGCTGCCACCAGCAGCGCTCCCAGCGTCTTGCGCATCCGTCCTTGGCCTTCCCTGGCATCGGCTTGTCGTTCTTCCCTCAAGGCGGTGCCCCGCCTCCTCCCCGACCATCTAATGCCAAGCGCATGCTTCGGCAACAAAGCGATGCCGGGCTGGCGGCGTGGCCGCTGGGAATGCTAGGACGGGGCAGCTTTCCCGCAATAAAGGTGCATCCATGCAGGTCGCGGTCAACGGCATCCGGCTCTGGTTCGACGTGGAGGGCCCCGGCCTGGTGCCGGACGGGGAAGGGATGCGCCAACGCCCCACCCTGGTGCTGCTGCATGGCGGCCCGGGCTTCGACCATGCCACCTTCAAGCCGGCCTTCGGCGCCCTGGCCGACACGGCGCAGGTGATCTACCTGGACCACCGGGGGCAGGGGCGCAGCGGGGGCGAGGACCGCTCCACCTGGACCCTGGCCCAATGGGCGGACGACGTGCGCGCCTTCTGCGACGCGCTGGGGATCGAGAAGCCGGTGGTCCTGGGCAACAGCTTCGGCGGCTTCGTCGCCCAGGAATATCTCCGCCGCCACCCGGACCATGCGGCGGGCGTGATCCTCTCCTCCACCGCCGCCCGCATGTGCCCCGACCTGATCGCCGCCGCCTTTGAACGCCGCGGCGGCCCGGCCGTGCGCGATGCGGCCATGGATTTCTGGAACGATGTGCGGGCAGAGAAGGTGGAAGCCTTCAGCCGTACCTGCATGCCCTACTACACGGCGCAGCAGCCCGCCGACGGCGTCCCCGGCCGCCGCCGCTCCCTCCAGAAGCCGGAGGTGCTGGAGCATTTCAGCGGCCGGGGTGGGGAGATGTGGCAGATGGACTTCCGCGACAGCCTTCGCGGCACAAGGGTGCCGGTCCTGGTTCTGGCCGGCGATTTGGACCCCATCACCCCCTGGGAATGCGCGGAGGAGCTAGTGGCCCACCTGCCGCCCCACCTCACCACCTACCACCGCGTCCCCCATTGCGGCCACGGCCTCTGGCGCGACGACCCGGACGGCTGCTTCGCCGTGATCCGGTCGTTCCTGGACAAGGTGGCATGAGCCGGGGAAGGAACCGGCTCCAGTGGACAGGTGTCCTAGGCCATGACATGCTGGGCCCGCCGCGCTTTCCGGGCGCGGCGGGTCTTGGACATGGTGAATGGCAGGAAGCCTAGGGAGATCGGCGCTTAAGGTGACACAATTCGAACCGCGTCACCTTTGTCTCCTTAAGCGCAAATTCCTATATCGCCCAAGTGCTTGGAAGGTGACACGCGTCACCTTAAGCGTCGCGTTAAGGTCACCTTACGTCACCTTAAGGTCGCCTTTGGTCACTCACCGCATGCCGACGGCCATGGGGACGCTGCTGTTGAATGCCTCGATCTCGCTGGCAAGCCTTTGGACATCAGGCAAGGTCGATATCCTAAGGTATGCCAAGTGCTCGGCCATCGCCGCGGTCAGGTCCCAGGGGCCAAGCACCTCCTGCAAGAAGGGCCGGGCAGCCCGGATTTGCAGGAAGTCGCCATGCAGGTCCTGGGCGATGAAGGTACCGGCCTCGTCCAGGTAAATCCGTGATGACAGCTGGAATCGCCCGTGCAGGGCGTCGGCCAGCGCTTCTGTTGTCGGGTATCGGTAAACCACGTCGTGGGCCGGCTCGGTTGGCACGCAGCCAATGCAGTAGATCGCGTCGATGCCCCTGGCCCGCAACGCCGCGAACAGCCCTCGCAGGTGATTGTGGATATTGCTGTCTGACAGGGGCAGAACCACTTGGCCCGACGGCATGCCCGGCAGGCGGGTCATGTCGACCTCATCTGACGGGCTCTCCAGGAGTGGATAGGGCCGCAGCCCCTCGACCCGTTCGGCCAGGGCTATCGGCATGGGACAGGCCGTGATGCCGAGGGAAGCCGCCTCGGCCGACCCCAGCAGATCGCCAAGCCAGAACGGGATGGCCAGGTCGGACATGGTCACCGCCCGCTTCCCGCCGGGGGCTTCTGCCCGCCCAGCAACCCCTCCAGCACGCCGCGCACGGCCTCTTCCGGCTTCGGCGCGCTCTGGGGTTGGGTCCCGTCCGGGGCCGGCTGGCCGCCGCCGCCCAGCAAGGCCCCGGGCAGGTCACGCAGCTCCTTGGCCTTGTCGCGCAGGGCGGCGGGGTCGCGGATGGCCTCCTGCACCACGCCGGACAGGTCGGGCTTGAAGCTCAGCGCGTCGAAGCTGCCGGTGACCAGGATGGGCACGGACAGGCCCTTCTGGTCGGTGCTGCCGGCCCCCTGGCCCTCGATGCTGGCCACCAGCCGGGGCACGATGCGGAAATCCACGGTGCGGGGCTGCAACTGCACCGTGCCCGACCCAGCCACCCGCAGCAGCGGGGCGATCAGGCGGAAATCCTCTGTCTTCGCCACGCCGTCCTGCACGGTGAAGGCGCCGCCCATCTCCGCGAAGTCGGTCTGCTGCGGCCCGTCCGTGGCCCCGCCGGTGACGGAGCGGACCAGGGCCGCCACGTTGATGCCCTTCACGGCACCGTCGCGGAAGATCACCTGGCCCTGGCCGTCCAGGCTGCCCATCAGGTCGTGCTGGCTGCGCCCCTGGCCCTTCATGTCGAGGGTCGCCTCCGTCGTGCCGCTCAGCCGCTCGAAGTTGGCGAAGCGGCGCAGCACCGGTTCCGCCTGGATGCCCTTCAGTGTCGCCTGCACGGCGACACCCGGCGTGGCTGCCGCCGCGTCCAGCCCCAGCTTGCCCTGGACACTGCCGCCGAACAGCTGCATCGGCGCCAGCGCGGTGTTCAGCTTCCCATCCTTCAGGTCCAGCCCCAGGGTGGTGGCCCCGGCCTCCACCCCCGCCACCAGCAGGCCGGCCAGCTTCACGTCCAAATCCAGGTCGGCGGCCTTCAGCCCCGACAGGTCGATGGGCTCCCGGCTCCAGCCCGTGGCCTGGGCCGACACGGGTGCCCCTGCCGGGGCGGGTTGGGCGGGCGCCGCCGCCGGGGTGGCGGGGGGCATCAGCCTGTCCAGGTCCAGGCGCGACACGGCCAGCGCCCCCTTCACCGCCGGCCGCACCCCGCCCAGGGATGCTGCCAGGTCGCCGGTCACGGCGATCTCATCCGCCTTCAAATCCATGCCGCTGAGCGCTACGCGCTGCGGCGTGGCCTGGAGCTTGCCGGTCAGGTCCAGCTTGGAGACGGGCAGGTTGGCCGGCGCCTGCCCGGTCAGGGCCTTCAGCGTGGCGGGCAGGGACGCCACCGCCGCCTGCAGGTCCCCCGCCACCGACACCTCACCCCCCGCGGGGCGGGTCAGTTGCCCGTCCAGCGATGCCTCCGCCCCCTCGGTGGACAGGGTGGTGACCAGCTTGGCCGTGCCGCCCTCCACCAGCGCGCGGGCCGGGTTGGCCTGGGTGCGGACGGAAAGGGGCTTGCCGTCCACGCGCATGTCGGCGGTCAGTTCCAGGGGCGCGTCCAGGCGGGCCATGGACAGCTCCAGGTCCAGGTCCTCCGCCTTGTGGCTGCTGCCGGTGCGGGCGTCGGCATAGGTCAGGGTGCCGTCGCGGATCTCCACGTCGCCCAGGGACAGCTCGCTCACCGGGCCGCCGGCGGGTTGGTTCGGGTCGGCCGGGGCGGGCTGCTGCGGCTGTATCTGCCAATTGGCGCGACCCTGCTTGTCCACGACCAGGTTGATGGTCGGCCGGTCCAGCACGAACCGGTCCACCTTGGCCTCGCCGGACAACAGGGGCCAGAGTTGCAGGCGCACATCCATGCTGCCCAGGTTCAGCAGGTCCGGCCCGCCGGGCAGGCCGGCGAAGGTCACGTCCCGCAGGGTGACGGCGATGTTGGGCAGGACGGACACGTCCACCGGCCCCTTGATGGACAGCTCCCGCCCGGTCCTGGCCTCCACTTCCCGCTCCAGCCGGGCGACCAGCGCCTCCTTCGGCACCAGGAAGGGGATGGCCACCAATGCGGCCACCAACAGGACCACCACGACGCCCAGACCGACCAGCAGCTTGCGCATACCGTCCTCCCCCGTCCCGTTCCGTCAACAGGGTCCCAACCCCGGGCGGCGAAATCAAGGCGGCAGGGGAGGGGGGACCCGTCGCTGTCACTTGGCCCTGCGCCCTTGCCTCGCTATATCCTGATGTACACCGCCCCGGGACGCCGGGGCCGACTGCACAAGGCGGTATCATGACCAGCGCCGACGGGACGTTCCCCGCCGCTTCCCGGACCCAGCCCCTGGTGGACCCCTTCGGCCGCGCCATCAGCTATGTGCGCGTCTCGGTCACCGACCGCTGCGACTTCCGCTGCGTCTATTGCATGTCGGAAGACATGGCCTTCCTGCCCAAGGCGGACATCCTCAGCCTGGAGGAGCTGGACCGCTTGTGCAGCGCCTTCGTCCGCATGGGCACCCGCAAGCTGCGCCTGACGGGTGGGGAGCCGCTGGTCCGCCGCAACATCATGGAGCTGGTGCGCAGCCTGGGCCGCCACCTGCGCGACGGCTCGCTGGAGGAGCTGACGGTCACCACCAACGGCAGCCAGCTCGCCAAATATGCCGACGACCTCCGCGCCGCCGGGGTCCGGCGCATCAACGTCTCCATCGACACCCTCGACCCCGACAAGTTCGCCCGAATCACCCGCTGGGGCCGCCTGCCCCAGGTGATGGAAGGGCTGGCCGCGGCCAAGGCGGCGGGGCTGGAGGTCAAGATCAACGCCGTGGCGCTGAAGGGCGTCAACGACGGGGAGTTCGATGACATGCTCCGCTGGTGCGGGGCACAGGGCTTCGATCTGACCCTGATCGAGGTGATGCCCCTGGGCGACATCGACGGCACCGGCGGCGGGGAGACACGGGCCGAGCAGTTTCTGTCCCTGTCGGAGGTGCGTCGCGACCTGTCCAAGCGCTGGACCCTGGAGGACATCGACTACCGTACCGGCGGCCCCGCCCGTTATGTCAGGGTCAAGGAGACCGGGCAGCGGCTGGGCCTGATCACGCCGCTGACCCACAATTTCTGCGAAAGCTGCAACCGCGTCCGCATCACCTGCACCGGCACGCTCTACATGTGCCTGGGCCAGGAGGACGCCGCCGACCTGCGCGCCCCGCTGCGGGCCAGCGCCGACGACGCGCTGCTGGACCAGGCGATCCGCGCCGCCATCCAGCGCAAGCCCAAGGGCCACGACTTCGTCATCGACCGCCGCCGCGCCCCCTCCGTGGGCCGGCACATGAGCGTTACCGGCGGATAAAGGCTAGGTGGTTGTTGCCGCCTGCGCTACCTTCCGGCTGCCATGACGACCCTGACGCCCCCCATCCCCCAGGCCTCCGCCCGCAACGGGGTGGGCCACCTGCCCGCCCTGGCCTTCGTGGCGACGGAGACGGCGGAAGCCCAGGCCTCCAAGGACCGGCTCTGCGAGCGCTATGGCTGCGTCGCGCCGGAGAAGGCGGACGTGATCGTCGCCCTGGGCGGCGACGGCTTCCTGTTGGAAACCCTGCACGCCTACCTGGAGCGGGAAGTGCCGGTCTATGGAATGAACCGCGGCTCGGTGGGCTTCCTGCTGAACAATTACTGCGAGGACGGGCTGCAGGACCGGATCGCCCGGACCCAGCGCGTCTTCCTGAACCCCTTGCGCATGGTGGCCCGCACCGCCGACGGGCTGATGCACCAGGGGCTGGCCTTCAACGAGGTCTCCCTGCTGCGGGAGACGCGGCAGGCCGCGAAGCTGCGGATCAGCGTTGACGGGGTGGTGCGCCTGCCGGAACTGACCTGCGACGGGGCGCTCGTCTCCACCCCTGCCGGCAGCACGGCCTACAACCTCTCGGCCCACGGGCCCATCCTGCCCCTGGGGGCCGACATCCTGGCCCTGACCCCCATCAGCGCCTTCCGCCCCCGCCGCTGGCGCGGCGCCCTGCTGCCCCACGGCGCCCGCATCCTGTTCGAGGCGCTGGAGGCCCAGAAGCGCCCGGTCAGCGCCGTGGCCGACTTCACGGAGGTACGCGACGTCACCTGCGTGGAGGTGTTCGAGGACCGCACCGTCCGCTCCACCCTGCTGTTCGACCCGGAGTTGAACCTGGAGGAGCGGATATTGAAAGAGCAGTTCGCGCCTTGAGCGCGTCTTGTCGGGGTGGACAACGGCAACCCCGAGACCCCGGGTCTCACGCCCTGTCCACCCGCGCCGCGTAACAGCCACGCCGGGCAAAGTGGATGTGGACGTACGCCGTGCGGCTGTCGGCCAGGAACCGCTCCAGCAGCGATTCCAGCTCCGTCCCCGGCACCACCTCCGCGTCGGTGATCAGGTCATCGCCATCATAGGCGCGGACGGAAAGCAGGCGGGTGCGCAGGTAATCCGGCACATGGCCCAACACCTCGGTCCCCGCCGCCCCCTCCCGGACGAAGATCGGCCCGCTGGCCTGGTAGGGGCCGTCGGCCGGCTGGTGGGTGTGGGACAGCAGCAGCACCCTTTCCCCCGGCTCCGCGTCGGCCAGGGTGACGCGGCAGGGATAGCCGGGCTTGGCGTCGGCCACGTAGCGCCTGATGCCGCGGGCGGCCAGTTCGGCATCGGGCAGGCCGGCCAGGGCTAGGAATTGCTCGCCGGGCAAACCGGTGATGCGGAAGGGGGTCATGGCGGGTCTCCGGCTGGTAGGGTTGCCGGAGGATCGGGCATCGGGACGGGGGACGACACCCGCTTCTTGCGTCCTCAGCGCTTCTTGCGCTTTCCCGCCGCCGCCCGCCGGGCCACCTCCAGCGCGGGGCGCGCCCAGGCCATCAGTTCCTCCGGGTCGTCGAAGGCGGTGTCCGGCGGTGGGCAATAGTTCATGGCCTTTTCCGGCTGGTCCGCGAACGGCACGAACCGCTCCAGCCCCAGCGCCTCATAGGCGGGTAGGGTGGTGGCATCCACCTTGAGGTACAGCACATCGTCTGCCACCAGGGCGAAGGTCAACCCGTCCAGGGACAGGCCCCAGCCCCCGAACATGGCCCGCGCCTTCACTTCCCCCAAGGGGGCCAGCAGTTCCAGCACATGGTCAACATAGGCGCGGGACTTGACCATCATGCATCTCTCCCAGATTGCCGGACTGATGCTGTTGCGTGAGCGCAACAGGTGATCGCTGCCTCTTTCGTAGCCAGAACACACCACTTTTGCGCCACGATCCAGGCCCTATATGAGCGGCGTTGGCAACAACAACTGCAACCTACGGAATATGATGACCACGAAGAAGATCCTCGCTGCCACCGCCGCCGCCCTGGCGATCTCGGCTGCCGCGGCTGTCCCGGCCCTGGCGAAGGACGGCTTCTATGTCGCCCCCAGCCTGGGCCTGCTGGTCCCGCAGAGCCAGGACTACGATGACGGCGTCGACACCGGCAAGGTCGAGTTTGACAATGGCTGGACCATCGGCGCGGCGGCCGGCTACCGCTTCGGCCAGTTCCGCGTCGAGGGTGAGCTTGCCTATGGCGAGGTGTCCGGCGGCGACTTCACCTTCAATGGTGCCAAGTCATCCTTCGACGCCGAACAGACCCTGTTCAGCGGCACCCTGGCCGGCTACTACGACTTCGGCGCCGACGGCATCCAGCCCTATGTCGGCGGCGGCATCGGCTTCCTCAGCGCCGACATCGAGAACGTCTCCGCCTTGGGGATCAACGCGGGCGACTTGGGGTCCGACACCAACCTGACCTTGTTCGGCGAGGCCGGCGTGGCCATCCCGGTGGGGGAGAACCTGGCCATCGTCCCGTCCTACCGCTACATCTGGGTGGATGATGGGGGTGACGGCTTTGACAACAACACCGCGCACAATTTCCGCGTGGCGCTGCGCGTCGGGTTCTGATCCCCGCGCCTGACATGACAAGGGCCGGTCCCATGGGGGCCGGCCCTTTTCTTCATCCGATGACGCCGCGTGGTGCTATTTCTTGCGGAAGGCGTCCAGGGCCACCACGGTGGCGCCTGCCTTCGGGGCCTCGGGTTCCGGTGCCTCGGCCACCTCTTCCTCCACCGCCTCCGGCTCTTCCTCCGGCAGGGCGTCCGGCATGTCGTCGGGCTGGAACTGCAGGACGAAGTTCACCGACGGGTCGGCGAAGGTGGTGATGGCGGCCAGCGGGATCACCAGCCGGCGGAGCACGCCGCCGAAGCTGAGGGTGACCGAGACCGATTCGTTGGTCGCCTGCAGGTCGTAGAACTGGTACTGCAGGACGATTGTCATCTCCTGCGGGTACTTGGCCTTCAGGTAATCGGGCAGGTCCACGCCCGCCACGTCGGTGCGGAAGGTGATGTAGAAATGGTGCTCCCCCGGCAACTCACCGCCGCGGTTCACCACCTCCCGTAGGGCGGCGCGAACCACGCTGCGCTTGGCAGCCTCGACCATGCGGTCGTAGCGGAGCAAATCCTTAGACATCCCGTTCCCAACCGATCCGGCGACCCCCATGCCGCCTATTGGCCCAAGACAAGCCCATTATGCCCCAACAATCAAGGGGCGCCGATGGCACAGGGGTAACGCGACGACGCGTGCCTGTCGATGGGCTGGGATGAAGTGGGGGGATTCTGTTACCCGGCTCCCCCCGGGCCGTGTTCTGCGTTAACCGCTAACTACCCTGAAGGGGGTAATTAGGCGGCCACGCGCAGATCAGACGCAACGTTATCGTTGGCATCTGTGAGTATGGCCCGATAACGGCGGTACCATGCCGGGAGAAGACCGTACCTTTACTACGCGTGTCGATCCTGTTTCGCCCCCATGGACCCATCCCCTGGCGGGGAGGGGTGATGGTGGAGGCGCCGGGTACCGCCCCCGGGTCCACTACGCCTATTCCGTACAGCGTTTATCCCCATAGCCGGGTTGCCCCGGCACGGACTCATATAGGCCTTTTGCCGGCGGGATGGAAGGGGGCAACCGTGCCCTCCCCTTGGGGAGAGGGAACAACTGGATTCCCCCGCGGACCCCGCCTATCTTCCCTCCCCACACCAGATGTCGGGGGCCCGGGGATGCGCCAGTACCATGACCTGATGCGGCACGTGCGCGACCATGGGGTCACCAAGCAGGACCGCACGGGCACCGGCACGCGCTCGGTCTTCGGCTACCAGATGCGCTTCGACCTGTCGGCGGGCTTCCCCCTGGTCACCACCAAGAAGCTGCACCTTAAGTCGATCATCCATGAGCTGCTGTGGTTCCTGAAGGGCGACACCAACATCCGCTACCTCAAGGACAACGGCGTCAGCATCTGGGATGAGTGGGCGGACGCCGACGGGAACCTGGGGCCTGTCTATGGCTACCAGTGGCGGTCCTGGCCGGCACCGGACGGTGGCAGCATCGACCAGATCAGCAACTTGGTCCGCATGATCCGGACCAACCCGGACAGCCGCCGCCTGATCGTCAGCGCCTGGAACCCGGCCCAGGTGGACCAGATGGCCCTGCCGCCCTGCCACTGCCTGTTCCAGTTCTACGTGGCGGAGGGCAAGCTGTCCTGCCAGCTTTACCAGCGCTCGGCGGACATCTTCCTTGGCGTGCCCTTCAACATCGCGTCCTACGCCCTGCTGACCATGATGGTGGCGCAGGTGACGGGCCTGGAGGCGGGGGAGTTCGTCCATACCTTCGGCGACGCCCACCTTTACCTGAACCATCTGGAGCAGGTGGACACCCAGCTGGCGCGGGAACCGTACCCGTTGCCCACCATGCACCTGAACCCGGAAGTGACGGACCTGTTCGCCTTCCGGTACGAGGATTTCCGGCTGGAAGGCTACCAGGCCCACCCGCACATCAAGGCGCCGGTGGCGGTGTGACCATGGCCAGGCTCTCCCTCATCGCCGCGGTGGCGCGGAACGGGGTCATCGGGGTGGACAACCGCCTGCCCTGGAAGCTGTCCGGCGACCTGAAGTTCTTCAAGCGCACCACCATGGGCAAGCCCATGGTCATGGGCCGCAAGACCTGGGAAAGCTTCGGCGCCAAGCCCCTGCCGGGCCGCCCGCATATCGTGCTGACCCGCGACATGGCCTATGTGGCGGAAGGGGCCACGGTGATGCACGGGCTGGAAGCCGCCCTGGCCGAGGCCCGCCGCCTGGCCGGGCCAGAAGGGGAGGTGATGGTGATCGGGGGGGAGGCCCTGTTCGCCGACACCCTGCCCCTGGCCGACCGCCTCTATTTGACCGAGGTGGACGCCGAGCCGGAGGGCGACGCGCGGTTCCCGGCTTTCGACCGGGCAGGGTTCACCGAGACGGAACTGGACCGGCAGCCGCCCGTAGGGCCGGACAGCCCGGCGTACCGGGTGCTGCAACTCGACCGTCGGTCGGGCTGGAGCGGAGCGTAAGCCCGACAGCAAGACCCTACAGCAATCCCTGTCGGGCCTCACTGCCGCTCTGCACCGACCTACGGGGCGCGACTGCCGAGCTTCTCCATCACCATCCCCGCTACTTCCTCAGGCGTCAGGAACCGCCCGCCAGGAGCCGCGGCGCGGGCGCGGTCGATGAACAGGGCGGGGAAGGCCTCCAGCATGGGTGTCTCGATATAGCCGGGGCTGACGCTGTCCACCCGCAGCCCCGCCGGGCCCAGCTCGGCCTTGGCAGCTTCCAGCAGGGCGGCGAGCCCCCCCTTGGCCGCAACGTACCCTGCCATGTGCGGTGCCGCCGGGGGGCCGAGGGCGGCGGTGAGCACGCCCAACACGTGCCCGCCGCCGCGGGGGCGGAAGCAGCGGCGCCACAACTCCGCCAGCAGCACCTGGTTGCCGACGACGTTCACCTCGAACTGCACCCGGAGCTGTTCCGGGGTCTGCTTGAAAAAGGGCGCCACGTCAGGCGGCGCGGCGGCGCACAGCACCACCGCGTCGGCCGGCTCATCCGCGGCCAGGGCGATGGCTGCCTCCCGGATGCCGTCCGGGTCGGCCAGGGGAACGTGCAGGGCGCTGGCCCAGCCGCCGACCCGGTTGATCTCCACCGCCAGCGACTCCGCCCTGTCGGCGCCGTTGCCATACCCGACCCAGACCTTCCAGCCCGCCGCGGCGGCTTGCCGGCAGACAGCCGCGCCCACGCCGCCGCTGCCGCCGGTGACCAGGACCGTGCCCGCGCTCATGCCCGCCCCCGCGGCAGCAGGGCCTGCGCCTCCCCCTCCGCCAGCTTCCGGCCGCCCGACGTGATGGCAAGCGCCAACCTCACGACGCCCACATCGGCGTTGCCATGGATCACCGTGCCCGTCACCTCCGCCGCCTCTCCCACATGCAAAGGCTGGCGGAAGCGCAGGTTCAGGGATTGCCAGACGCAGCCATGGCCCGGCAGCCGGGTGCCCAGCAGCCGCGACACCTGGGCCACCAGCAGCCCGCCATAGACCACCGGCCCCTTGAAGCCCCGCGCCGCCGCGAAATCCTTGTCGTCATGCAGCGGGTTGTCGTCCCCACTGACGGTCCGGAAGGCTTCCATCATGCCCTCCGTCACGGTGAAGGGCAGGGTCACGGCATGGCCTGGCTCGAACAGGGCTTCGGGTGCCGAAAGCGTGTCCGTCATCGTCTTTCCCATGGCATCGCTCAGACCTTGCCTAACACCAAAGGGCGCCCTCCGGTCCGGTGCGCTCGACGTACGGCAAGGGGGAGCGGCAAAATACGCAAGGGGATATGCAGGCCCGTTCGCCTATCTTCCCGCGCCATGCAGCTCACCACCATCCCCGACGACCAGCTTCCCCAAGCCATCGCCAGCGTCCGCGCCAACTTGGCCCCGGACTCCATGGCCCTTGCCGTGTTCGAGCGGATTGCCGCTACCCGCGACCTGATCCCCCTGGGTGTGGACACCCCGGCCCACCGACAGGCCGGGATCGAGTTGGCCCGCCGCTTCGGCATCGGCACCATCGACGAGGCCCCGCAGGACGCCTGGAGCTATGACGGACGCAGCATCCGCACGCGCTCCGAGGCCTATGTGCTGATCCATGAGGTGGGGCACTGGCTGGTGGCCAGCCCGGAGCGGCGCACCCTCTTGGATTTCGGCCTTGGCGCCGGGCCGGAGAGCGGGCGGGTGGCGGAGGCGGACGCCCAGCTCTGCGTGGACAAGGACACCCAGATCGAGGAAGAGGCGCTGGCCAGCCTCATCGGCATCCTGTGGGAGGTGGAGCTGGGCCAGCCCGCCATCCTGGCCTTCCTGGAGCAGAACTGGCTGGAAGGGTGGGAGCGGCCGGCCTGCGCCGCGAATCTGGTGCAGAACCTGGAGCTGCTGTATCAGCGCGGACTGATCGATGCGGCGGGGCGGCCCGTACCGCCCGAATCTTTCCGGGAATGCTCATCAGAGGCAGCTTGATGTCGCGAGTCGGAACGTCCTTGCCCCGGCTTCCCGAATAGTTTTCCCTGCCCGGCAAAACCAGCTTTTCCGGGGGAAACATGCCTGCCACCGCCCATGCGGCGCCCGCCATCCTGTCCATGATCGGCGACACGCCGGTCGTCCGTGTCACCAGGTTCGACACGGGCCCCTGCGAGCTTTACCTGAAGCTGGAGAACCAGAACCCCGGCGGCTCCATCAAGGACCGCATCGGGCTGAAGATGGTGGAGGCGGCGGAGGCCGAGGGCCGCCTGAAGCCCGGCGGCACGGTGATCGAGGCCACAGCCGGCAACACCGGCCTTGGCTTGGCCCTGGTCTGCGCGGCCAAGGGCTATAAGCTGATCCTGGTCATCCCCGACAAGATGGCGGTGGAGAAGATCAACCACCTGCGGGCTTTGGGTGCTGAGATCCACATCACCCGGTCCGACGTGGGCAAGGGCCATCCCGACTATTACCAGGACATCGCCGAGCGCCTGTCGAAGGAGATCCCCGGCAGCGTCTATATGAACCAGTTCGCCAACCCGGCGAACCCGCGGGCGCATGAGGAATGGACCGGGCCGGAGATGCTGCGCCAGATGGGCGGCGACATCGACGCGGTGGTGGTGGGCGTGGGCTCCGGCGGCACCCTGTCGGGCCTGGGCGCCTTTTTCGAGAAGGCCAGCCCGAAGACGGCCATGGTCATCGCCGACCCCGTCGGCTCCATCATCGCCGACCTGGTGAACAAGGGCACCCACGAGGACCCGGGTTCCTGGGTGGTGGAGGGCGTGGGCGAGGATTTCGTGCCGCCGGTCTGCGAGCTGAAATATGCCAAGGCCGCCTATTACTGCTCCGACGCGGAAAGCCTGAACGCGGCCCGCGACCTGCTGCGCAAGGAAGGCATCCTGGGCGGCAGCTCCAGCGGCACGCTGTTCGCCGCGGCGCTGAAGTACTGCCGCGACCAGACGGAGAAGAAGCGCGTCGTGACCTTCGTCTGCGATACGGGCAACAAGTACCTGTCCAAGATGTTCAACGACGCCTGGATGGAAGACCAGGGCTTCACCCCGCGGGAACGCCACAACGATTTGCGCGACCTGATGACCCGTCGCTGGGACAAGGGCCAAGTGGTCACCGTCGGGCCGGAGGACACGTTGCTGACCGCCTACAAGCGGATGCGGATCAGCGACGTCTCCCAGCTTCCCGTCATGGAAGGGGACCGGGTCATCGGCATCCTGGACGAATCCGACCTGCTGCTGCATGTGGAGCGGAACCCCACCCGATTCCGCGACAAGGTCTACACCGCCATGGTCAACCGGCTGGAGACCCTGCCGGTGACGGCGCCCATGTCCGAGCTGACCCGGCTGTTCGACCGCAACCTGGTGGCCATCATCATGGACGGGGACAAGTTCCTGGGCCTGCTGACCCGGGTGGACATGCTGAACCACCTGCGCCGCCAATTGGGGTGAGGCCAATGGGAGGCGGGGCTGGCGCCCGTGCCTCCCGCCGCCCTACAACGGTCTCCCCCGAGCTGACAGGTTTGCCCAATGACCGACCGCCCGAACCGCCAAGGCTTCTCCACCCGCGCCATCCATGCCGGGCAGCAGCCGGACCCCACCACCGGCGCCATCATGGTGCCCATCTACCAGACCAGCACCTACGTCCAGGACAGCCCGGGCGTCCACAAGGGCTATGAGTACGCCCGCAGCCAGAACCCCACCCGCAACGCCTATGAGGCCTGCGTGGCGGACCTGGAAAGCGGCCACCGCGGCTTCGCCTTCGCCTCCGGCCTGGCGGGGGAGGCGACAATCCTGGAATTGCTGGATGCCGGCAGCCATGTCATCGCCATGGACGACCTCTATGGCGGCAGCTACCGGCTGTTCCACCGGGTGCGCCAGCGTACGGCCAACCTGTCCTTCTCCCTGGTGGACCTGTCCGACCTGAAGGCGGTGGAAGCCGCCATCCGGCCCGAGACGCGGATGCTGTGGGTGGAGACGCCCACCAACCCACTGCTGAAGCTGGCCGACCTGGAGGCACTGGCCGCCCTGGGCCGCAAGCACGGCATCATCACGGTCTGCGACAACACCTTCGCCAGCCCTTGGGTGCAGCGCCCGCTGGAGCATGGCTTCGACCTCGTCTGCCACTCCGCCACCAAGTACCTGAACGGCCACTCCGACATGGTGGGCGGCATGGTGGTGGCCCGGGAAGCGGGGGAGATTTCGGACAAGCTGAAGTTCCTGCAGAACGCCGTGGGGGCCATCCAGGGGCCGTTCGACAGCTTCCTGGTCATGCGCAGCCTTAAGACCCTGGCCCTGCGCATGGAGCGGCACTGCGCCAACGCCCAGGTGATCGCCGAGTGGCTGGAGAAGCACCCGGCGGTTGCCCGGGTCCGCTATCCCTTCCTGCCCAGCCACCCGCAGTTCGATATCGCGAAGAAGCAGATGCGGGCCGGCGGCGGCATGATCACCATCCACCTGAAGGGCGGGCTGGAGCCGGCCCGGCGCATGCTGGAACGGTGCGAGCTGTTCAGCCTGGCGGAGAGCCTGGGCGGGGTCGAGAGCCTGATCGAGCACCCCGGCATCATGACCCACGCCTCCGTCCCGCCGGAGCAGCGGGCGGCCCTTGGCATCGACGACGGGCTGGTGCGCCTGTCCGTGGGCGTGGAGGATTTGGACGACCTGCTCCACGACCTGGACCAAGCGCTACGCTGACAGGCCAAGCACAAAGGGGCGCCGGGGTCATGTGCTCCGGCGCCCTTTTTCTTTGCCTAGGAAGATGACGGGAAATCCCGTGAGCATGCTTGGCAAATCGCAAGGATCAATGACGTAATTCAGTACATTTGAAAGCGCCGCTCCCGGAACGCCATACTTCCTCATCCAAACGATCGGGGAAGGCGGCGATGAGGACTATCTTTGGGACGGATGGGGCTGACAGCATCACCATCAGCAATCCGGCCGTGTTCGACTGGGTCCCGGACCTGGGCCAGTCCGGCAGCGCCTATCTCCGCTGGTATCTCTCCGGGGAGGAGGAGCGCTGGACCTATGAGGGCAAGGGCACCGGGTCCATGAGCTTCGACGGGAAGACGTTGGAGCAGGGCTTCACCGGCCAGCCCTTGGGATGGATGGACGTGTACGGGATCGGCCCGAACCATCTGGATTCGGTTTACATTTACAACGAAGGGGCTTGGGATTGGGATCCGGCCGACGGGGCCTTGAGCGGCTGGTCCTATGCCTACACGGGCAATCCCTATGCCTGGGGGCTCGTGGGCGGCGATGTCATCCAGGTGGATGGGGTCGGCCCGGCCCCCTCCACGCCCGAGGACATGTGGTACAGCTTCACCCATGTGGACCGCGGCCGGTGGGTGCCAAGGGCGGAGGCCGCCTTCGTCAGCGCCGGGGCAGGGGATGACACGGTGCTGGGCGGCTATGGCACGCTCACGGCCGACGGGGGCGACGGCAACGATACCCTGACCGCCCGCTGGGGCGCGGCGACCCTGCTGGGTGGCAGGGGGAACGACGTGCTGGCGGGCGGCACGGGACGGGCCGTGCTGGACGGGGGCGATGGCCGCGACCGGCTGGTGCTGGGCAGCGGCGGCGGCCTTGCCGACGGGGGCCTGGGCGACGACACGCTGGTGGCGGGCGGCGGCGACCAGGTGCTGACCGGCGGGGCGGGCCGCGACAGCTTCGTCATTGGCACCGCCACGGGCCGGGTGACCATCACCGACTTCCGGCTGGGCAGGGACTCGCTGCTGCTGGACGGTTGGGGCGCGGAGGGGGAGCCGGCGCCGCTGGTCACCAGCGACCATGCGGGCGGCAGCGTCCTCACGCTGGCCGGCGGGCCGACGGTGATGCTGCTGGGCATCCCGCCGGACGTGGCGGCAGGCCTGTTCACGCCGCTCGCCTGACCAAGGAAAAGGGCCGCCATCCCGGATGGCGGCCCTTCATTATTCAAGTCGTGGGTCGGTGCCGAGCGGCAGCGAGGCCCGACGTTACCGACGGCTCAGCCCAGGCTCAGCGCCAGGAACTGCAGCTCGCCGCCGCGCTCGATCAGCAGCAGCACGGCCTTCTGGCCGGACTCCTTGGCCTTCTTCACCCGGTCCTGCACGTCGGCGGGCTTTTCCACGGCCTGCTGGCTCACCTCGACGATCACGTCGCCGGGGCGGAGCTGGCGGGCCTGGGCGGGGCTGTTGGGGTTGACCTTGGTCACCACCACGCCCTTGGCCGCCTCGGTCAGGTTGAACTGCTTGCGCAGCTCCGGGGTCAGACCGGAAACGGTCATGCCCACCGCCTCCACGTTCGCCTGGCCCTGCTCCTCCTGCGGGCCGCCGCGGCCGCCCGGCAGGGCCGCCTGCACGGTGGGCTGCTCCGGGAACTCGCCCAGGGTGACGGACACGGTCAGCCGCTCCCCCTTGCGGAAGACGCCGACACTGACCTTCTTGTTGATGGGCGTCTCCGCCACCATGCGGGGCAGGGCGCGGTTGTTGGCCACGTCCTTGCCGTCGAAGGTCAGGATCACGTCGCCGGGGCGCAGGCCTGCCTTGGCGGCGGGGCTCTCCGGGGTGACGGTGCCCACCAGGGCGCCCTTGGCTTCCTTCAGGCCCAGGGCCTCCGCCTCATCAGGGTTGACGTTCTGGATCTGCACGCCCAGCCAGCCGCGCTTCACCTTGCCGCCCTCGCGGAGCTGGCCGATGACGTTCTTGGCCATGTTGGCGGGGATGGCGAAGCCGATGCCGATGCTGCCACCGGTCTGGCTGAAGATGGCGGAGTTGATGCCCACCACGTCGCCGTTCAGGTTCACCAGCGGGCCGCCGGAATTGCCGCGGTTGATGGAGGCGTCGGTCTGCAGGAAGTCGTCGAAGCGGCCGGCGCCGATGTCGCGGGCGCGGGCGGAGATGATGCCGGCGGTCACCGTGCCGCCAAGGCCGAACGGGTTGCCAATGGCCACCACCCAGTCGCCCACCTTGATGCCGTCGCTGTCACCCCACTTCAGGGCGGGCAGCGACCGGCCGGCGTTGACCTTCAGCAGGGCAAGGTCGGTCTCCTTATCGGTGCCGATCAGCTCCGCCTTCAGCTCCTGCTGGTCGGCGCCCTGGAAGATGACAGTGATCTCGTCCGCGCCCTCGATCACGTGGTTGTTGGTGACGATGTAGCCGCTGGCATCGATGATGAAGCCGGAGCCCAGGGACTGCGCCCGCCGCGGCGGGGCATTGGGGTCCTGCTGCTGCCGCTCGAAGAAGTCGCGGAAGAAGTCCTCGAAGGGGGAGCCGGGCGGGAACTCCGGCATCGGCACGGGCGAGCGCCCGCCGCCGGGCCGGTTCTGCTGCACGGTCTGGCTGGTGGAGATGTTCACCACCGCCGGCAGGATACGCTCCGCCAACGGCGCGAAGCTTTCCGGCGCGCCACGCTGGGCATGGGCCGGCTGGACCGCCGGCGTGCCGGTCAGCAGCAGCGCGGCCGCCACCGGCGCGGCAAACAGCCAGCGGGCCAGCCTCCGGGGTGCCGGGGCCGGTGCTGCTTGGGCAAGGGCAGGGCGGAGTCGAACGGGAATAGTCACATGAGTCTCCATGGGCCTTCTTCACTGCCGGCTTGCCGCCGGTGCCACCCCGCCGCGCGGGCGAAGGGAGGGGAGCGGCGCCGTCCCCCGCGGCACCTGTCCCGATCCTCAATATAGGATGCGGCATTCCCGTGGCGAAGCATTCCTTCGTGCCAAGCGGGATTTGGTTCCGTTCCGACGGTCCGGAACGGCCCCGTGCGGGGTTCAGCCCCGGATCAGCCAGACCAGGAAGACGCCCAGCGCCAGGGCGACCAGGCCCATCTGGCGCAAGGTCTGCTCCGGCAGTTCGGCCGCCTTGGCGGCCAGGGACTTCATGGCCGACGGGGCGGCGGCATAGGACAGGCCCTCGATCGCGACGACAAGGGCGAGGGCGGTCAGGAAATCGGTCACGGGGATTCCGAATCGTCAGGGCCTGGACGGCAGAACGGCCGGACCAGGGGGAACCCGGTCCGGCCGTCCGCCAGTCTAGCACCGAATGGCTTACCGGTTCACTGCCCCGGTGCCGCGGCCCGGGGACCCGGCGCCGGGGGCTTCAGCGCGCCCATGCTGTCGAAGTAGCGGAAGAACTCGCTGTCCGGCGACAGGACCATGGTGGTGTTGTCCTGTTTCAGGGCGGCCCGGTAGGCCTCCAGCGAGCGGTAGAACTGGTAGAACTCCGGGTTCTTGGTGCCCGCCTCCGACAGGATGCGGATCGCCTGGTTGTCGCCCTCACCGCGCAGGATCTGGCTGTCGCGCTGGGACTCCGCCAGGATCACGGTACGCTCGCGCTCGGCGCGGGAGCGGATCTGCTGGGCCTGCTCCTGGCCCTGGGCGCGGGCCTCGGCCGCCTCGCGGACACGCTCGGAGCGCATGCGCTCATACACGGCCTGGGAGGTGGCTTCCGGCAGGTCGGCGCGGCGGATGCGGACATCCACGATCTCCACGCCCAGCCGCTGGGCCTCCTGGTTCACCTGGGACTTGATCTGGTCCATGATCCTGGCCCGCTCATCCGACAGCACCGCCAGCAGCGTCACGCTGCCGAGTACGCGGCGCAGCGCCGAGTTGACGTAGGATGACAGCTGGGAGGCGGCGTTCTGCTCCGTCCGGGCGGACTGGTAGAACTGCTGCGGGTCCTTGATCCGGTAGCGGGCGAAGGCGTCCACCTCCAGCCGCTTCTGGTCGGCCAGCAGCACCTGCAAATTCTCCGGCGACACGTCCAGCACCCGCTTCTCCAGGTAGACCACGTCCTGGATGAAGGGGATCTTGAACTTCAGGCCGGGTTCGGTGACCACCCGCTGGATGGAGCCGAACTGCAGCACCAACGCCTGCTGGGTCTGGGCCAGGGTGAAGAAGGCGCCGGAGAAGATGACCAGCGCGGCGAGGATGACGACGCCGAGGACGGAAAGCTTCCTGTTCATGTCCCGTCCCCCTTACTGGCGCGGCGCGGCCGGCTGGCCCGGCGCGCGCGGCAGCATCTCGTTCAGCGGCAGGTATGGCACGGTGCCCTGGCCGCCCTGCTTCTCGTCGATGATCAGCTTGTTCGTGCCGCTGAGGACCTCCTGCATGGTCTCCAGGTACAGGCGGCGGGCGGTGACCTCCGGCGCCAGCTGGTAGGCCTCAAGCACCTTCTGGAAGCGCTGCGCGTCACCCTGGGCCAGGTTGACCACCTGCTCCCGGTAGGCGCTGGCCTCCTGGATCAGCCGCTCGGCCTCGCCGCGGGCGGCGGGGATGATGCCGTTGCGGTAGGACTCGGCCTCGTTGCGCAGGCGCTCCCGGTCCTGGCGGGCCCGCTGCACGTCGTTGAAGGCGTCCACCACCTGGGCCGGCGGGTCCACCTTCAGCAGCTGGACCTGCTGCACCTCGATGCCCGAGCGGTAGTCGTCCAGCATCTGCTGCAACAGGGTGCGGGTGGCCTGCTCGATCTCCTCGCGGGCCTCGGTCAGGGCCGGCTGGATGTCGGTGCGGCCGATCACCTCACGCATGGCGCTCTCGGCGGCCATCTTCACGGTGGAATCGGGGTCGCGGATCTCGAACAGGTAGTTGCCCGCGTCCTTGATGCGCCAGAACACGGTGAAGTCGATGTCGATGATGTTCTCGTCACCGGTCAGCATCAGGCTTTCCTGGCTGTCCTCCTGCGGGCGCAGGGCGCCGCCGGACCGGTAGCCGACCTCGATGCGGTTGACGCGGGTGACCTTGGGCAGCTGCACCGTCTCGATGGGGGAGGGGATATGGTAGCGCAGGCCCGGCTCCTCCGTCCGGACATACTGGCCGAAGCGCAGCACCACGCCCTGCTCGTCCGGCTGCACGCGGTAGAACCCGCTCAGCAGCCACAGGCCGGCCAGGATGGCCAGGACCAGCGCGATGCCCTTGCCGCTGCCGAAGCCGCCGGGGGCGAAGCGCTTGAACCGCTCCTGCCCCTTGCGCAGCAGCTCCTCCAGGTCGGGCCCGGGCGGCTGGCCGCCGCCCCCGCCGGGCGGGCGCCCCCACGGGTTGCCGCCACCGCCGGGAGGTGGCCCCCATGGTCCCCCGCCACCACCACCGCTCTGATTGTTCCAGGGCATGTGCACCGACCCCTTGTTATCGCTATTTCTTCCCGGGACAGGCGGATGACCGTCCCCCCGCCTTTCCCGGCCGGGGCGCTTTCCAGCGCCTGCCGGGCACCGTATATATCCGGGCGCTGGCAGGAAAGGCTCTCGGCCGAGAGATGACTGCCAATATTGGGAAGGGGATAGGGATTTCAACCATGGCCGAGGTCACTGAAGCACTTGTGCTGGACGCGCTCCGCACCGTGAAGGACCCTGACAAGGGGGCGGACATCGTCAGCCTGGGCATGGTGTCCGGCCTGGTGGTGAAGGGCGGCAACGTGGGATTCTCCATCGAGGTGGACCCCAAGCGTGGCCCCGCGCTGGAACCGCTGCGCCAAGCGGCGGAGCGGGCGGTGGACGCGCTGCCCGGCGTCTTTTCCGTGACCGCGGTGCTGACCGCCCACCGGGCGGGCCCGCAGATGCCGGCCCGTAGCGGGCATGGCCATGACCACGGGCACTCGCACGGCGCTCCCCAAGGGCAGGGCGGGGGTGCCAAGGCCGCCGTGCCGGGCGTGAAGGCCATCGTCGCCGTCGCCTCGGGCAAGGGCGGGGTGGGCAAGTCCACCACCGCCGCCAACCTGGCCCTGGCACTGGCTGCCAACGGGCAGAAGGTGGGCCTGCTGGACGCGGACATCTATGGCCCCAGCATGCCGCGGATGATGGGCATCTCCGGCAAGCCCAACAGCCGCGACGGCAAGACCCTGGAGCCCATGCAGAATTATGGGATCAAGGTCATGTCCATGGGCTTCCTGGTGGCCGAGGACACGCCCATGATCTGGCGCGGCCCCATGGTGATCAGCGCCCTGCAACAGATGCTGCGCGACGTGAACTGGGGTGAGCTGGACGTGCTGGTGGTGGACATGCCGCCGGGCACGGGCGACGCCCAGCTCACCATGGCGCAGAACGTGCCGCTGGCCGGTTCCGTCATCGTCTCCACCCCCCAGGACATCGCCCTGCTGGATGCCCGCAAGGGGCTGAACATGTTCCGCCGGGTGGACGTGCCCGTGCTGGGCATCGTGGAGAACATGTCCTATTTCTGCTGCCCGAACTGCGGACACCGCACGGACATCTTCAGCCACGGCGGCGCCCGGGCGGAGGCGGAGAAGCTGGGCGTGGACTTCCTGGGCGAGGTGCCGCTGGACATCGCCATCCGGGAGACCAGCGACGGCGGTGCCCCCATCGTCATGTCCCAACCGGACAGCCCCCACGCCAAGGTCTACCGCGCCATCGCCGCCCAGGTCTGGGCAAAGGTGGGCGGCGCCGGCGCCCGCCGCGCGGGGCCGCGGATCGTGGTGGAGTGAGGGGAGTCGGCGCGATGGAATGCTGCACTGCGCACGGCGCATGTGACTTTTCCTTTCGCGCCGACGTTTCCTTTGGTACATATCGTTCGCGATCCGATGCAGGACGGACATCATGTACCAGGAAGAGCCGATCAAGGTTGCGTACGCGTTCCGGAACGGGGCCCACAGCTTCCGTGCCGCCGACCCCCGCACGGGGGAGATCGCGGTGGCCCACGGGGTGCCGGAGGTCGCGTATGAGGAGGTGACGCGCACCCTGACGGAGCGGGTGGCGGACCGTCTGGGCGCCTATGCCCAGGCCCGGCCGCAGCTCGCCTTCAAGGACTTCTGGACTTGGCTTCAGATGAACCCCATCGCGGCCATGCCCAACGCGCCCTGCCATGTGGAGTTCGCCTGGGAGGTCCGGCACTGACCTGCCAGTGAGTTTAGCCCCAGTTCGTTCCCAAGAGCCTTGAAGGCCCGCCCCGCCGAACAGCCGGGCGGGCCTTTCCTTGTCTGTCGGCCCCTTACCCTAAGATCGCCGCCACGCCCGTCACCACCAGCACGCCAATGGCGATGGGCCGGAAATGGGCGCCGCCCGCCTTGCGGAACAGCCGCTCCCCCCACTTGGCCGCCAGCATCAGCGGCACGCACAGCACTGTGCCCCAGACCAGCACCTGCCCGTCGATCAGGCCGTTCCACGCCAGCAGGGCCACGCTGGTGAAGTTCAGGCAGGTGAAGAACAGGATCAGGCTGGCCCGCTGCACCGCGGCCGGGATGGGCAGGGCGAGGAGCAGCAGGATCACCGGCGGCCCGCCCATGCCCACGGACCCGTTCATCAGTCCGGCCATGGCCCCGGCCCCCAGCTTCAGGGGCAGGCCCGCCCGCTCCAGCCGGAACCGCGGGCGCGACAGCAGCAGGCTGGCGACGATGACGCTGGCGCCGATGGCCTTTTCCAGCACCTCCGCCGGCAGGACCAGCAGCAGGTACACGCCGAAGGGCAGGGCCGCGAGGCAACCCAAGTAGAAGACGGCCACGGTCCGCCCGTCCGCCTCCTTCCACGCGCCGGTCAGCAGGGGGATGTTGGTGGCGGCGATGGCCACCATGCTGGTGGCGACGGCATGGGCCGGGTCCAGGAACAGGGACAGCCCCGGCACGATCACCAGCGCCGCCCCGAACCCCGTCAATCCCCGGATCACCCCGGCCACCACACCCACGAGGATGAGGCCGAGGGCCTGCCAGACATTCGGCAGGAGCGGCAGCAGCCATTCGGTCAAGATGCGACCATCTCCGCCGCGCGGTAGCCCTGGATGTACAGCAGCGCCGTCAGGTCGCCATGGTCCACCCGGGCTCGGGCCTGGGCGGCGACGGTGGGCTTGGCATGGAAGGCGACGCCGGTGCCGGCCCCTTGCAGCATGGGTAGGTCGTTGGCCCCGTCGCCCACCGTCATGGTGGCGACCAGGGGCACGCGCCGCGATCCTGCGATGCGGATCAGGGCCTGGAGCTTGGCGTCCTTGTCCAGGATGGGCTCCAGCGGCTTGCCGGTCAGCTTGCCGTCCGCCACCTCCAAATCGTTGGCCTGGTCCTCATCGAAGGCCAGCCGGTCCCGCACATGGGCGGTGAAGGGCTTGAACCCGCCGGACACCAGGGCGCAATAGGTGCCGTGCTTCTTCAGGGTCGCCAGCAGCGTGGCCGCCCCCGGCATCAGGGTGATGCGGCCCATCATGTCCGCCAGCACCGTCCCCGGCAGGCCGGACAGCAAGGCCACTCGTTCCCTGAGAGCGCCCTTGAAATCGATCTCCCCATTCATGGCGCGGGCGGTGATGGCGGCGATCTTGTCGCGGGCGCCCACCAGCTCCCCCAACTCGTCCAGCATTTCCTGCTCGATGATGGTGGATTCCATGTCCGCCACCAGCACGGCCTTGCGCCGCCCCTCCGCCACTTGCGCCACCACGTCCACCGGCTGGCCGGCCAGGGCCTTGGCGACGGCGGCCTGGGCCTGGTCCGCGTCCAGGCCGGAGAAGGCCACGTCGCAGGCGATACCTTCATGCAGCCAGTCGGGGGCGCCTGCCTCCGCGCCCAGGTCCCGAAGGGCGGTGCGCGCCAGCCGCGCCGTGCTATCGTCCAGCCCGCCCTGCGCCGGGTCGGTGATCAGGGTCATCACATGGGTCATCGGGAATGTCCGGAAGCACGGGGTCGAGGCAGCGCCTTTATGCGGATGCGGGAGAGGGGACGCAAGCGGCACAACCCGTGCTCGTCATCGGCGGCCCCACCGCGTCCGGCAAGTCCGGCCTGGCGCTTTCCCTGGCGGAGCGGGCGGGCGGCATGGTGATCAATGCCGACAGCATGCAGGTCTATGGGGTGCTGCATGTCGTCACGGCCCGCCCCTCGGCCGCCGACGAGGCCCGCGCCCCCCACCGGCTGTACGGCGTCGTCCCCCCGTCGGAGCGGATGAGCGCCGCCCGCTGGCGCGACTTGGCCCTCGCTGAAATCCGCACCGCCCACGCGACCGGTCACCTGCCCATCGTGGTGGGCGGCACCGGCCTGTACTTGCGTACCCTGATGCAGGGCATCGCCGACATGCCGGACATCCCGGTGGCGGTGCGGGAAGCCACCCTGGCCCTCCAGCGGGACATCGGCAGCCCCGCCCTGCACGCCCTCCTGGCGGAGCGGGACCCGGAGACCGCCGCCCGCCTGAACCCGGGCGATACCCAGCGGCTGGTGCGGGCTTGGGAGGTGCTGGAGGCCACCGGCCACGGCATCACCTGGTGGCAGCGCCACGCCACCCCGATCCCCCCCGCCGGCCTGTCCTTCCTGCCCCTGGTGGTGGAGCCACCGCGGGACCGGCTCTATGCCCAATGCGACGCCCGGTTCCTGGCCATGCTGGAGCAGGGCGCGCTGGATGAGGTGCGGCAACTGGCCGTCCTGGGCCTGGACCCCGACCTTCCCGCCATGAAGGCCCTTGGGGTGCCGGAGCTTCTCGCCCATCTGCGGGGAGAGGTTCCCTTGGCGGACGCGACGGCACGGGCCCAGCAGATGACCCGCAACTATGCCAAGCGCCAGCTCACCTGGTTCCGCCACCAGCTTGCCGCGGCGCGGCGGGTCGATCCCGGCGCGTGGGCGCATCATTCGGCAATCGAGCAACTTTATGACAGTGTCATGGGTGATATGCAGAAGAAGATTTCCGGACGGGGTTGACCGGCATTCCAGATTTGTCTAGCTTCCGGCCCAAGGCCCCATCCCGCACCTGCGAGAGGGGCTGTTTCCGCCTCTAGGGACCGATTTCAGGGAAAGTGTGCTGCCATGTCGACGGGAACGAAGCTGACCGGTGCCGACATCGTCATCAAGGCGTTGCGGGACCAGGGCGTGGACACGATCTTCGGCTATCCTGGCGGCGCGGTACTTCCCATCTACGACGCGCTGTTCAAGCAGAACGACATCAAGCACATCCTGGTCCGGCATGAGCAGGCGGCCGTCCACGCAGCGGAAGGGTACGCCCGCTCCACCGGGAAGGTGGGCGTCGTCCTGGTCACCAGCGGCCCCGGCGCCACCAACGCCGTGACGGGTTTGGTGGACGCGCTGATGGACAGCATCCCGCTTGTCTGCCTGACCGGGCAGGTCCCCACCCACCTGATCGGCAACGACGCCTTCCAGGAGTGCGACACGACAGGCATCACCCGCCCGGCGACCAAGCACAACTACCTGGTCAAGGACGTCAACAACCTGGCCCGCACCCTGCACGAAGGGTTCTATGTGGCCAAGAGCGGCCGCCCCGGCCCCGTGGTCATCGACATCCCCAAGGACGTGCAGTTCGCCGAGGGCACCTACCGCACGCCCGGCGAAAGCCAACCCAAATCCTACCGCCCCCAGGTCAAGCCCGACCTGAACCGGGTGGAGGAGGCGGTGGAGCTGATCGCCAATGCCAAGCGGCCGATCTTTTATGTGGGGGGCGGCGTGATCAACGCCGGCCCCATCGCCAGCCAACTGCTGACCCAGTTCGTGCGGATGACCGGCTATCCCTGCACCAACACGCTGATGGGCCTGGGCGCCTACCCCGCGTCGGACCCGCAGTTCCTGGGCATGTTGGGCATGCACGGCACCTACGAGGCCAATCTGGCCATGCATGGCTGCGACGTGATGATCAACATCGGCGCCCGGTTCGATGACCGGGTGACCGGCAAGCTCAGCGAATTCTCGCCGGGCTCCAAGAAGATCCATGTCGATATCGACCCCAGCAACATCAACAAGAACGTTCCGGTAGACATCGCCATCGTCGGCGACGCGGCCTATGTGCTGGAGGACATGATCCGCATCTGGAAGGCGCGGCAGAAGCGCCCCGACCAGAAGGCGCTGAAGGCTTGGTGGGACCAGATCAACCAGTGGCGGGCCAAGGATTGCCTGCGCTACGACCGCACCGACCAGGTGATCAAGCCGCAATACGCGTTGGAGCGGCTGCGCGACGCGGTGAAGGGCCGCGACGACGTGTTCATCAGCACGGAGGTGGGCCAGCACCAGATGTGGGCCGCCCAGTTCCTGCCCTTCGACAAGCCGAACCGTTGGCTGACCTCCGGCGGGCTGGGCACCATGGGCTACGGCCTGCCCGCCGCCATCGGCGCCCAGATCGGCAACCCCAAGGGCCTGTGCATCGACGTGGCCGGTGAGGCCAGCATCCTGATGAACATCCAGGAGCTGAGCACCGCCGCCCAGTACCGGCTGCCGGTCAAGGTCTTCATCCTGAACAACCAGTGGATGGGCATGGTCCGCCAGTGGCAGGAGCTGCTGCACGGCTCCCGCTACTCCCACAGCTACAGCGAGGCCCTGCCGGACTTCGTGAAGCTGGCGGAGGCCTTCGGCGGCGTGGGCCTGCGCGCCACCAAGGTGTCGGAGGTGGACGACGTGATCCGCACCATGATCGAGACGCCGCGCTTCGTGGTGGTGGACATGTGCGTCGACCCCAAGGAAAACTGCTTCCCCATGATCCCCGGCGGCAAGGCCCACAACGAGATGCTGCTGGGTCCCGAGGAACGCGTGTCCGAGGCGACCCCGGAGGAGGGGATGGTGCTCGTCTGATCCCTCTCCCTGGGGAGAGGGTGCCCCGCAGGGGCGGGTGAGGGAGGTGGGCGTAGAGCGCCACGCAAACCCACCCGCTTCGCGGAACCCGTCCCCCTCACCCGGCGCTGCCGCGCCACCCTCTCCCCAGGGAGAGGGGAAACAAACAAGAAGCTCTCGTCGGGAACCCTCCCATGGCACCGCAAGACACCATCCGCCGCCACACCATTTCCGTCCTGGTGGACAACGAGCCGGGCGTGCTGGCCCGGGTCATCGGCCTTTTCTCCGGCCGAGGCTACAACATCGAGAGCCTGACGGTGGCGGAGGTGAACGAGAAGGACAGCCTGTCCCGCATCACCGTCGTCACCTCGGGCACGCCCATGATCATCGAGCAGATCAAGGCACAGCTCGACCGGCTGGTGCCCGTGCACAAGGTGAAGGACCTGACCCTGGCTGGCCCCTTCATCGAGCGGGAGATGGCGCTGGTGAAGGTCAGCGGGTCGGGGGAGAAGCGGGTGGAGGCCCTGCGCATCGCCGACATCTTCAAGGCCCGCGTGGTGGACGCCACCATCACCAGCTTCGTCTTCGAGATCACCGGCACGGCGGAGGAGCTGAACCGCTTCGTGGAACTGATGGACCAGCTCGGCCTGGTGGACATCAGCCGCACCGGTGCCGTGGCCATGAGCCGGGGGGCGGCGGGGCTCTGAGCGTCTTTCCCCCTGTGGTAGTTTTGTAGGCACGGATCACAGGGGGCAGGCATGGCCCGGACAGTGACGGCCCGCGAGGCCGAAGAACACGTCGCTGACCTTCTCGCCAGCGCCGAGGCGGGGGAGGAGACCCTTATCCTCAAGCACGGCAAGCCCGTTGCCCGGCTGGTGCCCGTCCCGGCGGGAGAATGTCGTGCCGACGCTGGAAGAGCGCATGGCCGCATTCGAGGAAATGGCTGCAGAAATCGAGGAGCGGAGGGCAGCCGTCGAGGGCTTGTTGAGCCATGCCCAGGCGAACTTGGGTTCGCCGGAGCCCGGTTGGCGTTTCAGCCGGGACGAACTCTATGATGACCGCCTCAATCGACGCTAACGTCCCGATCTACCTGTACGACTCTCGCCCGGAGAGCGCCGCCAAGCGGCAGCGGGCCGGGGAGTTGGTACGGCGGTTGGCCCTGGCTCCGGTGGTTGTCCCCGCCCAGGTCCATGCCGAGTTCATCCATGTCCTGTAGCGCAAGTTCAGGCTTGGCCGGGCGGAGGCGGTGTTCGCCGCCCGGCAAATACGCGCCATCACGACCATCGCTTTCTTGGACGAAGGCGCGTTCGATAACGCCATCACCGCGCACTGGGAGCATGGCTTGTCGATCTTCGACGCCCAAGTCTGGGCTACCGTCCGCCGGGCCGGCTGCACCCACTTGCTGACCGAGGACTTCCAGGACGGCCGCTCCCTCGGCGGCATCACCTTCGTGAACCCGTTCGATCCGGCCAATGCCGCCCTGGTGGACGGCCTTCTGCCTGTCGCCTGACCCGCTGCAAAGTGTCGCCCCGGGCCCGCCACGGGGGGTCAGACCTGCCCTGCGGGATTTTCATGTTGCCCTGCGGCAAGGCATTGGGTAAGGAAAGTTCACGTTATTCGTTCGTACGGGAAAGAATCATGCGCGTTTACTATGACCGCGATGCCGACGTGAACCTGATCAAAGGCAAGAAGGTTGCCGTCGTCGGCTATGGCAGCCAGGGCCATGCCCATGCCCAGAACCTGCGCGACAGCGGCGTGGGCGAGGTGGTGGTGGCGCTTAAGGCCGGTTCGGCCACCCGCGCCAAGGCGGAGGGCGCCGGCTTCACCGTCAAGACCCCGGCGGAGGCCGCGGCCTGGGCGGACGTGGTCATGATCCTCACCCCGGACGAGCTGCAGGCCGACCTGTACGCCAACGAGCTGGCCGCCAACCTGAAGCAGGGTGCCGCCATTGCCTTCGGCCACGGCCTGAACATCCACTTCCGCCTGATCGAGCCGCGGCCCGACCTGGACGTCTTCATGGTGGCGCCCAAGGGCCCCGGCCACACCGTGCGCGGGGAGTACAAGAAGGGCGGCGGCGTGCCCTGCCTGGTCGCCGTCCACCAGGACGCGTCCGGCAACGCGCTGGAGGTCGCCCTGTCCTACGCCTCCGCCATCGGCGGCGGCCGGTCCGGTATCATCGAGACCAGCTTCAAGGAAGAGTGCGAGACCGACCTGTTCGGTGAGCAGGCGGTGCTCTGCGGCGGCCTGACCAAGCTGATCCAGGCCGGCTTCGAGACGCTGGTGGAAGCCGGCTACGCCCCGGAGATGGCCTATTTCGAGTGCCTGCACGAGGTGAAGCTGATCGTGGACCTGATCTACGAGGGCGGCATCGCCAACATGCGCTACTCCATCTCCAACACGGCGGAGTATGGCGACTACACCGTCGGCCCCCGCATCGTGACGGACGAGACCAAGGCGGAAATGAAGCGCGTGCTGGAGGACATCCAGTCCGGCCGCTTCACCCGCGACTGGATGCTGGAGAACAAGGCCGGCCTGCCCAGCTTCAAGGCCACCCGCCGCCGCCAGGCCGAGCACCCCATCGAGGAGGTGGGCGCCAAGCTGCGCGGCATGATGCCCTGGATCGCTGCCAACAAGCTGGTGGACAAGGCCCGGAACTGAGCCGGGCAACCGGACCGAACCAAGCGCTGGCGCCGCCTCCCAAGGGAGGGGCGCCAGTTCGCTTTCTGGGGTGTCGCGGCGTCCAGACGGGCGCCGCGCGCCCGGTCAGTGGTCGTAACTTGCCCGGATCTTCTGCAGAGTGCCGTTGGCCGACAGCTTCTTGATTGCCGCGTTGATGCGGGTCATCGTCGCCTCGTTCGCCGGGCCCTTGGCCATGACCATGTAGTTCGGCAGCAGGGCGATGGGCGTGGGCAGGGCGGAAAACTCACGCATGTCCAGGCCGGCGGCCTTGGTGCCCATTGCCAGGGCGCCCAGGCCCGGGTTGATGATGGCGGCGTCAAGCTCCCCGTCCAGCAGGCGCTTCAGCCGGACCTTGGGATCATTGTCGGTGACGGAGGTGAAGCTCTTCACCGCATCCTCGAATTCCTGGCCGAAGCGGGCGCCTTCCTGGTAGCCCACCCGCTTGCCCGCCAGGTCGGCGGCCGTGTTCAGCTTGAACTCCTTGCCCTTCTTGACGACGACCAGCACCGTGTCATCCACTAGGTTGGTGCTGAAAAGGTACTTCTCCGCGCGTTCTTTGGTGTGGAAGACGCCGGTGACGACCCCGCCCTCCGTCAGCGCCAGTTCCATGGCCTGGGCGAACGGCGCGAGCTTTACCTCCGCTTGCAACCCAGCCTCTTGCAGCACGGCGATGGCGGCCTCGACCGCATAACCGCGGGGCGTCGAGCCATCCTGCCACGCCTTCGGCGCGACGTTGTTGTTCCCCCGCAGGGTGATGGTCTCGGCGTGGACGGTGCCGGCCAGCAGAAGCGCGGCGATTGACGCAAGTACGCGGAACATGTCTCCCCCCAAAGTTGAATTGTTTTGTGTTTATTGATCGGTATGCGATTGCGTGAATGCCATGATTTCCCTACCCGCGCAATGGTTTCCTGCGACCTGTAGGGGAGCAGGCGCGCACGATTCCGTAAGGAAATCCCGAATGCCCGCAGGGCGCACCCTTCCAGGTGGCAAATGCCGGTCGGCTCTTCTGCTGCCCGCAAGGACGCCCTGCCATTCGGTGCGGGGCTGTTGCCGCCCATTGCCGGCTTGTGAGGGCTGGCATGCGCCCTGCGACGGTTCATTGCGTCGACAATGCACTTGCCGCTAACGGCATTGCGACCTACTCTCCAATCCAGACAGGGCCTTTCCGTTCGGGCCTTCGCGCAACCAAGGACAGGACCGGACCCCGTGTCTGCCCCTCGCCGCCGCACCCGCACCACCGCCCGGGCCATCGCCCGTGAGAATGGTTTGCCGGTCGCGAACGCGCTGTCCCTTGGCCTGCTGCTGCTGAGCCTGCTGGCACTGGCCGGCCTTCGACTAATCGGCCCCTGAGCGCAGCCGCCCGGCCTTTCCGGCAACCGCGTTCAGGGGACTGACGCGGCGGAGCCCGCGTACCCAGCCGATATCAGGATCAACGCATACGGTGGCCCATGGCCCTTTGGCCCGCCGCCGGCATCCCCGAAGAGCTTGAGCCATGACCAGCACCGCCACCCGCGACCCCAACCAGGTCATCATCTTCGACACCACGCTCCGCGACGGGGAACAGGCCCCCGGCTGCTCCATGAACCTGGAGGAGAAGCTGCGCATCGCCACGGTGCTGGAGGAGATGGGCGTCGACGTGATCGAGGCCGGCTTCCCCATCGCCAGCAACGGCGACTTTGAGGCCGTGCGTGAGGTGGGGCGCTTGGTAAAGAATAGCATCGTCGCCGGCCTCGCCCGCACCAACCGGGCTGACATCGAGCGCGCGGCCGAAGCCTTGCAGTTCGCCGAGCGCCGCCGCATCCACACCTTCATCTCCACCAGCCCTGTGCACATGCGGCACATGCTGAAGATGACGGAGGAGGAGGTGCTGGCCCGCACCGTCGAGTATGTGAGCCTGGCCCGCAACCACACCGACGACGTGGAATGGTCGGCCCAGGATGCCAGCCGATCCGACATCGACTTCCTCTGCCGCTGCGTGGAGGCGGCGATCAAGGCCGGCGCCACGACCATCAACATCCCCGACACGGTCGGCTACGCCATGCCGCAGGAGTACGCGGCCCTGTTCCGCACCCTGATCGAGCGTGTCCCGAACAGCGACAAGGCCGTCTTTTCCGCCCATTGTCACAACGATCTGGGCGTGGCCGTCGCCAACTCCCTGGCCGCCATCGGCGCCGGGGCCCGGCAGATCGAGTGCACCATCAACGGCCTGGGCGAGCGGGCCGGCAACGCCTCCATGGAGGAGGTGGTGATGGCCATTCGCACCCGCCACGACCTGATGAAGGTCCATACCGGCATCAAGACGGAAAACATCACCCGCGCCTCCCGCCTCGTTTCCACCATCACCGGCTTCCAGGTTCAGCCGAACAAGGCCATCGTCGGCGCCAACGCCTTCGCCCATGAGAGCGGCATTCACCAGGACGGCATGCTGAAGCACGCCGAGACCTATGAGATCATGACGCCGGAGAGCGTGGGCCTGCATCGCTCCTCCCTGGTCATGGGCAAGCATTCCGGCCGCGCCGCCTTCCGCGCCAAGCTGAAGGAGCTGGGTTATGAGGACATGGGCGAGAACGCGATCAACGACGCGTTCGGCCGCTTCAAGGACCTGGCCGACCGGAAGAAGGACATCTATGACGAGGACGTGATCGCCATCCTCGACGATGAGGCTGGCCGCCAGCACGACCGCATCCGTTTCCTGGCCCTGCACGTGGTCGCCGGCTCCCGCGGGCCGCAGCACGCGGTGTTGGAGCTGGAGGTGGACGGCAAGCCCATCCCGCCCGTGGTGGCCTTCGGCAACGGCCCGGTGGATGCCGTCTTCAACGCCTTGAAGCTGGCCTTCCCGCATGAGGCGCGGCTGCAGCTCTACCAAGTCCACGCCGTCACCGCCGGCACCGACGCCCAGGCCGAGGTGACCGTGCGGCTGGAGGAGCAGGGCAAGACCGTCAACGGCCAGGGTGCCGACGCCGACACGCTGGTCGCCAGCGCCCGCGCCTATGTCCACGCCCTGAACAAGCTGCTGACGAAGCGCCTGAAGACCGCCCCGGTGGCGCTCAGCGCGTGACGCCCGTAGGTCGGATCAGGCGCCGCGAGGCGCCGTAATCCGACGGCCCCAGGGGTGGTCATGGCTGTCGGATTACGCGGGCGCACGCCCGCTAATCCGACCTACGATGATGTTAACACCGTCCCCGCCCGCGAACTGTTGCTGCAATGCCGCGGAATCATCCCTGCGGTGGCGACAAAAACCGGGGCGGGGACTTTCCGCCCTTGAGGACCGTCACCCGAATGGTCTATGGAACAGGCGCGGTCCGGCACATACCGGTGGCCGGGCGCGGAGCGGCCTGAAGACACCGGCATCCAGAGAATTCCCCACACATGTTCCCGAACCTGCTCGGTATGTTCTCGGCCGATATGGCGATCGACCTGGGAACGGCCAACACGCTCGTCTATGTGCGCGGCCGTGGCATCGTGCTGAACGAGCCCTCGGTGGTGGCCATCGCGAACTCGCGCGGCCGCAAGCAGGTGCTGGCGGTGGGGGACGAGGCCAAGCTGATGCTGGGCCGCACCCCTGGCAACATCCAGGCCATCCGCCCGCTTCGGGACGGCGTCATCGCCGACTTCGAGGTGGCGGAGGAGATGATCAAGCACTTCATCCGCAAGGTCCACAACCGCCGCAGCTTCGCCAGCCCGCAGGTGATCATCTGCGTGCCGTCCGGCAGCACCGCGGTGGAGCGCCGCGCCATCCAGGAGAGCGCGGAGGCCGCCGGCGCCCGCCGCGTCTTCCTGATCGAGGAGCCCATGGCCGCCGCCATCGGCGCCGGGCTGCCGGTGACGGAGCCGACGGGCAGCATGGTGGTGGACATCGGCGGGGGCACGACGGAGGTCGCGGTCCTGTCCCTGGGCGGCATCGTCTACAGCCGCTCCGTCCGCGTCGGCGGCGACAAGATGGATGAGGCCATCATCGGCTACATCCGCCGCCACCATAACCTGCTGGTGGGTGAGGGCTCGGCCGAGCGCATCAAGAAGGAGATCGGCTCCGCCTGCCCGCCGGAGGATGGTGAGGGCCGGGTGATGGAGATCAAGGGCCGGGACCTGATGAATGGCGTGCCGAAGGAGCTGATCATCAGCGAGCGGCAGATCGCCGAGTCCCTGGCCGAGCCGGTCAGCCAGATCATCGAGGCCGTGAAGGTCGCCCTGGAGCATACCGCGCCGGAGCTGGCCGCCGACATCGTGGACAAGGGCATCGTGCTGACCGGCGGCGGGGCCCTGCTGTCCAACCTGGATTTCGTCCTGCGGCATGCCACCGGCCTGCCTGTCTCCATCGCCGACGACCCGCTGTCCTGTGTCGCCCTGGGCACAGGCCGCGCATTGGAAGAGATGAAGACCCTGAAGAACGTGCTGATTAGCCCATATTGAGCTAGTTTAACCACGTGTTGCCATTGCCGGGGTCCTGGTCCGCAGGCCCCGTGGCCGGCGCACAGGGATGGGTTGGGCCCGTGAAGACTCGCAACGGCGGCGCGGTGGTACGAGTGGCAGCGCCCCTCTGGGCGCTGGTCCAGCGGTTCTACTTCCTGCTGCTGGTCATGGCCGCCATCGCCCTGATGATGCTGGCGCGGATGGAACCGGTCCTGGTGGACCAAGCCCGCACCCGGGTGACCGACGCCTTTTCCCCCATCCTGAACATCCTGTCCCGGCCGGCGGCGGCGGTGGCCCAGGTGATCGAGTCCGGCCGCCAGTTGCTGGACATCTATGAGGAGAATGCCCGCCTGCGGGATGAGAACGCCCGCCTGCAGCAATGGCAGCAAGCCGCCCTGCGGCTGGAGGCGGAGAACCGGTCCCTGCGCGGCCTCTTGTCCTTCCGCCCCGACCCGCCGGCCACCGTGGTCACGGCCCGGGTGATCGGCGATCCCGGCGGGGCCTTCGTGCGCACGGTGGTGGTCACGGCCGGCCGGCGCGACGGGGTGCAGCGCGGCCAGGCCGCCATGGCCGGCACCGGCCTGATCGGCCGCGTCGTCCAGGTGGGGGAATGGTCGGCCCGCGTGCTGCTGATCACCGACATCAACGCCCGCATCCCCGTGGTCCTGGAACAGAGCCGCCAGCGCGCCATGCTGGGCGGCGACAACTCCGACCAGCCGCGGCTGCTCTACGTCCCCCGCGGCGCCCAGGTCTCCCCGGGTGAGCGGGTCTTCACGTCGGGCCATGGCGGCCTTTTCCCGCCGGGCCTGCCCGTGGGCATGGTCCATCTCTCCCCCGACGGGGAGCCCCGCGTCGCCCCGCTGGTGGACCTGTCGCGGGTGGAGCATGTGCAGATCGTCGATTTCGGGGGCGCCGGGGGCCTCGCCGCCGAGGCCGTGCAGCCCGGCGCCATGCAGTGAAGGCGACGCCCATGGCCGTGGGGGTCTGGAACCGCTTGGACCAGACGGCGCGCAACATGCTGCCGTCGGGGATCACCGTGTTGCTGCTGCTGGTGGGCATGGCACCCGTGCCGCTGGCGGGGTGGAGCCAGGTCTCGCCCCCCTACATGCTGGTCAGCATCTTCTATTGGGCGGTGCACCGGCCGGACCTGCTGCGCCCGTCGCTGGTCTTCCTGATCGGGGTGCTGGCCGACCTGCTGGGCGGCACGCCGCTGGGCTTGACCCCGCTGGCCCTGATGCTCAGCTACTGGCTGCTGCTGACGCAGCGGCGCTTCTTCCTGGGCACTTCCTTCCTGATGCTGTGGCTGGGTTTCACCCTGGTGGCCGCCGGTTACCTGCTGGTCCAGTGGCTGACCTTCTGCGTCATCCAGGCCAGCCTGGTGGAGCCGAAGCCCGTGGTGGTCCAGGCCCTGCTGACCGTGGCCCTGTTCCCCCCGCTGGCGGCGCTGATGCAGAAGCTGCACCGCTCATACCTGAGCTGAGGAGCCCCTGGCCGTGCTGTCCTCCTTCGACCGTGACACCGAACGCCAGCGGCTGCTGACCCGCCGCACGCTGGTGCTTGGCGGCATGCAGGCGGCAGCCGTCTCGGCCCTGGTGGCCCGGCTCTACTACCTCCAGATCCTGGAGGCCGATCGCTACACCATGCTGGCGGAGGACAACCGCATCTCGCTGCGGCTGCTGTCGCCGCCCCGCGGCCTGATCGTGGACCGCTACGGTGTGCCCCTGGCCCTGAACGAGCAGAACTTCCGCATGATGATGGTGCGGGAGCAGGCGGGCGACGTGGAAGCCATGCTCCAACGCCTGTCCAAGCTGGTGCCGTTGACAGAGCTGGATATCCGCCGGGTGATGCGCGACGTGCCGCGCACCCGGCCCTTCGCGCCCCTGACGGTGAAGGAGAACCTGAGCTGGGACCAGGTCTCCGCCATCGAGCTGAACACCCCCGACCTTCCCGGCGTGTCCATCGAGGTGGGCCAGGTCCGCGCCTACCCGTTCGGCGAAACCATGGCCCATGTGCTGGGCTATGTGGGCGTTGTGTCGGAAAAGGAGCTGCAGGGGTCCGAGGACCCGCTGCTATCCCTGCCGGGCTTCCGCATCGGCAAGAACGGGCTGGAGAAAGCCCATGACCTGGCCCTGCGTGGCCAGGCCGGCACCCAGCAGCTGGAGGTCAACGCCGTCGGCCGGGTGGTGCGGGAACTGTCCCGGCAGGAAGGCCAGCCGGGCAAGCAGGTCACCCTGACCCTGGACGCCAAGCTCCAGCATTATGCCCAGCAGCGGTTGCAGGAACATCCCAGCGCGGCCGCGGTGGTGATGGATGTCCGTTCGGGCGGGGTCCTGGCGCTGTGCTCCAACCCCAGCTTCGACCCCAACCAGTTCGCCATGGGCATCGGCTATGACGCCTACCAGGCCCTGTTGGCGGATGAGCGTGGGCCCCTGACCAACAAGGCCATCGCCGGCCAGTACCCGCCGGGCTCTACCTTCAAGTGCCTGGTCGCCCTGGCCGCGTTGGAGGCCGGGGTGGTGTCGGCGGAACACCGGGTCTATTGCAACGACCACATGGAGCTGGGCGGCCACCGCTTCCACTGCTGGAAGAAGGGCGGCCACGGCGCCATGAACATGCATGACGCCCTGAAGCACTCCTGCGACATCTACTTCTACGAGGTTTCCCGCCGCCTGGGCATTGAGCGCATTGCTGAGATGGCCCGCCGCTTCGGCCTGGGGTCCAAGACGGGGCTGGAAGTGCCGGGGGAGCGCGCGGGGCTGGTCCCTGACGGCAAGTGGAAGCGCGCGACCCTCAAGGAGCCCTGGTACGACGGCGAGACGCTGATCAACTCCATCGGCCAGGGCTACATGCTTGCCACGCCCTTGCAATTGGCCGTGATGACCGCCCGCATGGCCAATGGCGGCTACGCGGTGGAGCCACACGTCACCAAGTCGGTGGAGTCCGCCTATGAGGAGCGGACTGTCTGGCCCGCCATCGGCGTGAAGCCGGAAAATCTGAGATTGGTCATCGACGGCATGAACGGCGTGGTGAACGAGCAGGGCGGCACAGCCTATGCCTCCCGCATCACCCAGGTGGGCATGGAGATGGTGGGCAAGACCGGCTCCAGCCAGGTCCGCCGCATCACCATGGCCGAGCGCGCCACCGGCGTCCGCAAGAACGAGGACCTGCCCTGGAAGGAGCGCGACCACGCGCTGTTCATCAGCTTCGCGCCCATCCAGAACCCGAAATATGCCTGTGCCGTGATCGTGGAGCATGGCGGCGGCGGTTCCAAGGTGGCCGCCCCAATCGCCCGCGACATCCTGCTGGAATGCCAGATGCTGGACGCCGCCCGCGCCACCGTGGCGCAACAGGCGGAGGCGCCGGCCGAACCCGTCGCGCCGGGGACCAAGCGATGAGCAGCCTCGACCTAGGCGCCGCCGACACCATGTCCCTGGGCGAGAAGCTCGCCCAGATCAGTTGGAGCCTGGTGCTGCTGATCTGCGTGGTGGCCTCCGTCGGCTTCGCCATGCTCTATTCCGCGGCCAACGGCAACTTCGACCCCTGGGCATCGCGCCAGATCGTGCGCTTCTGCGTCGGCATGGTGATGATGCTCACCATTGCCCTGGTGGACATCCGGGTGTGGATGAAGCTGGCCTACCCGCTGTACGGCATCGTCTTCCTGCTGCTGATCGCGGTGGAACTGGTGGGCGACGTGGGCAAGGGCGCCCAGCGCTGGATCGACCTTGGCTTCATCCAGCTCCAGCCGTCGGAGGTGATGAAGGTCACCCTGACCCTGGCGCTGGCCCGCTATTTCCATGGCGCGACGCTGGAGGACACGGGCCGCATCCCGTTCCTGTTCATCCCGCTGCTCATCATCTTCGCCCCCGTGGGGCTGGTGCTGATGCAGCCCAACCTGGGCACGTCGCTGATCCTGGTCATGATCGGCGGTGCCATCTTCTTCCTGTCCGGCGTGCGCCTCTGGAAGTTCGGGCTGGTCATCGGCAGCGTGCTGGCCGCGATCCCCATCATCTGGCAGTTCATGCATGACTACCAGAAGCGCCGGGTGCTGACTTTCCTGGACCCGGAGAACGACCCCCTGGGCATGGGCTACCACATCACCCAGTCCAAGATCGCCTTCGGTTCCGGCGGGCTGTTCGGGAAGGGTTTCCTGATGGGGACCCAGAGCCACCTCAATTTCCTGCCGGAAAAGCAGACCGACTTCATCTTTACCATGCTGGCGGAGGAGTTCGGCATGGTAGGGGCGGTGGGCTTCCTCGGGCTCTACTGCCTGCTCCTGCTGTTCGGCTTCGTCATCGGCCTGCGCTGCCGTCACCAGTTCGGCCGGCTGGTGGCCCTGGGCCTGACGGTGAACCTGTTCCTCTACCTCTTCATCAACGTGGCCATGATCATGGGCCTGATCCCAGTCGTCGGCGTTCCCCTGCCGCTGATCTCCTACGGCGGCACGGCCACCCTGGCGGTGATGATCGGCTTTGGCCTGCTGCTGTCCGTCCATGTCCACCGCGACGTGCGCATGTCCAAGCGGGGCATTACGGATTTCTGACCGGGAAGTAGGTCGGATTAGTGGCCGCAAGGCCACGTAATCCGACGGCTGGGGACGCCGGTGACGCCGTCGGATTACGCCGCGCCGCGGCTAATCCGACCTACTCACGCCGCCAAACTCTCCGCCACGGCCAAGTCCACGGAGACAAGCTGGCTCACCCCGCGCTCCATCATGGTGACGCCGAACAGGCGGTCCATGCGGGCCATGGTCAGGCGGTGGTGGGTGACGATCAGGAAGCGGGTGTTCCCACCCTTCGCCATCTCCTCCACCAAGTCGCAGAAGCGGCCGACATTCGCCTCGTCCAGGGGGGCGTCCACCTCGTCCAGCACGCAGATGGGTGCCGGGTTGCACAGGAACACGGCGAACAGCAGGGACAGGGCGGTCAGCGCCTGCTCGCCGCCGGACAGCAGCGACAGCACCTGCAGCTTCTTGCCCGGCGGGGAGGCATAGATCTCCAGCCCCGCGTCCAGCGGGTCCTCCGCCTCCGTCAGCTTCAAATGGGCCCGGCCGCCGCCGAACAGCTTGGTGAACATCTCCTGGAAATGGGCGTCCACCTTGCCGAAGGCGGCCATCAGCCGCTCCCGCGCCTCCCGGTTCAGGCCGGAGATGCCCTGGCGCAACCTGCCGATGGCGGCGACCAGATCCTCCCGCTCGCCCTTCATCACGCCGATCTGCTCATCCAGCTCCTTCACCTCCTGCTCGGCGCGCAAATTGACGGGGCCCATGTTCTCCCGCTCGGCCAGCAGGCGTTCCAGCCGCGCCTCCACGGCCGCCGGCTCGGGCAGCTCCTCGCCCTCGTCGATGCCGGCAACCTCCAGGATCTTCTCCGGGGCGCAATCCACCCGCTCGGCGATGCGCTCCGCCACGGTCTGCTGGAGCTGGAGCGCCGCCCCCACGGCAGCCTCGGCCCGGGCGCGGGCCTCGCGGGCGTCGGCCAAGCCGTTCTCCGCCTCCTTCAGGTCCTTCTCAACGGTGGCGACCTGGGCCTCCAGGGCCGCCAGCTCGTCACCCGCCCGCTTGCGGACGCGCTCCGCCTCGGCGATGCGGTCCAGCAGGTCGGTGCGCTCCAGCTCGATCTCCGCCGGGCGCCCGGCTAGGGTCTCCAACTCGGCCCGCGCCTCCGCCGCCCGCTCCGCCAGTTCGGCCAGCCGTCCGTCGGTGCCGGCCATGCGGCTGGCCCAGGACTGCTCCTCCTGCCTTATGGCTTCCAACCGGCGCCGCCGCGCCTCCGCCTCCCGCACCAGCCGGTCGGCGGCGCCCTGCCGCTCCGCAAGGCGGGTGCGCTGCTCCGCCAACCTGCCGCGCAGCTCCGCCACCCGGGTCCGGCCCTCGGTGGCGTCGGGCATCTCCTCCAGCGTGGCGCGGGCCTCCGCCCATTCCTCCTCCGCCACCGCCCGGTCGGCGGCCAGCTGGCCCACCGCCTCTGCCAGGGCCTGGAGCCGCGAGGCCGTGGCCGCCGCCGCCTGGGCCAGTTTCGACACTTGGTCCCGGGCCTGCCCGGCCTGGGTGAAGGCGGTGCGCACCGCCTCCCGCGCCTGCCGGTCGCGGCCGGCGGCCTGCTCCACGGCGCCGCGGGCCTCCGCCACCCGCTTCTCCCCGGCGAGACGCGCCTCCTCCAGCAGCTCCCGCGCCTCGGCCAGCCGTTCTTCCGCCGCTTCCAGCTCGGTCGCCACCTCCGCCAGCCGGTTGCGCTGGCGCAGGCGGATGGCGGCGGCGGTGGGGGCGCCGGCGGCGGTGGTCAGCCCGTCCCAGCGCCAGGCGCCGCCATCCCGGGTCACCACCACCTGGCCGGGCTTCAGGCCGGGGGCCAAGGCAGCACCGGTGGCAGCGTCCGCCACCATCCCCACCAGGGACAGGCAGCGCGCCAGGGCCGCCGGGGCTTGCACATGGGCGGCCAGGGGCTCCACGCCCTGGAGCAGGGGCGCCGGGTCCGGCAGGGCGGGCAGGGCGCGCCAGTGCACGGGTGCGGCCTCATCCAAGGGCGCGGTCAGGTCGTCACCCAGGGCCGCCGCCAGGGCCTGCTCATAGCCGGGGTCCACGGTCAGCGCGTCGATCAGGGGCGGGAACAGGTCGCCCTTGTTGGCCTTCAGCAGGTCGGCCAGGGCGTCCCGCTCGGCCTTCAGCTTGGCGCGGGCGCTGTCGGCGGCCTGCACGGCTTCCCGCGCTCGGGCCTGGGCCACCTGGCCCTCCGCCCGCACCTGCTCCGCCGCATGCTCCGCCTCGGCCTTCGCCCGCTCGGCGGCCTCCGCCTCTTCCCGGGCAAGCTCCAGCCGCTCCTCTGCCTCGGCCAGGGCGGCCTCCGCCTCCGCCATGTCACCGCGGCCGGCCACCTCCCGCTCCAGGGCGTCCTTCTGGGCCTGCTGCTCCTCCAGCCGGCGGCGCAGGGTGGTGGCGCGCGCCTCCAGCTCCCGCACCTGCCGCTCAAGAGAAGCGCGCTTGGCCTCGTCGGCGGCCACGGCTTCCATGGCCCGGGCCAGCTCCCGGTCCAGGGCCTCCACCACGTCCTTGGCCTCCAGCAGGGCGGCCTGCGCCTCCTCCTGCTCCAGCCCTTCCTCACCCTGGGCCTCGGCCAGCATCTGGCGTTCCTCGGCCAAGCGCTCCAGCGCCTGCCGGGCATCGGCGGCAAGCCCGGACTCGCGGGACAGGTCGCCCTCCACCTGGGCCAGGCGGCGTTGCAGGGCCAGGAAGGCCTCCTTGGCCCGCCGCTCCTCCTGGTCCAGCTGTTCCCGCGCCAGGACCAGCCGTTGCAGCGCCGCCGCCGCCGCGGCCTCCGCTTGGCGCTTCGACGGCAGGCCGGCGGCCTGCTCCGTGCGTTTGGTGGTGGCCTGGGTCACCGCCAGCATCAGGCCGCGCACGGCGTTCTCCGCCGCGTCGAACCCGGCGCGGGACCGCACCAGCGCCCGCTCCGCCTCGCTCCACTTCAGGTGCAGCAGGATGGCCTCGGCCCGGCGGATATGCTCCTGCAAATTCCGGTAGCGGCTGGCCTGGCGGGCCTGCTTGCGCAAGCCTTGGAGCTGCTGCTCCATGGTGCCCAGCACGTCGTCCAGCCGGGTCAGGTTCGTCTCCGCCGCCCGCAGGCGCAGTTCCGCCTCATGCTTGCGGGCGTGCAGGCCGCTGATGCCGGCAGCCTCCTCCAGCAACTGGCGGCGGTCGCCGGGCTTGGCGTTGATCAGGGCGCCCACCCGCCCCTGGCTGACCAGGGCGGGGGAGCTGGCGCCCGAGGCATTGTCCGCGAACAGGATCTGCACGTCGCGGGCGCGGACCAGCTTGCCGTTGATGCGGTAGTCGGAGCCCGACCCCCGCTCCAGCCGCCGCGTCACCTCCAGCTCGTCGAAGTCGTTGAAGGGCGGCGGTGCGGTCTTGCTGGCATTGTCCAGGACCAGCGTGACCTCGCAGATGTTGCGCGCCGGCCGCGTGGCCGTGCCGCCGAAGATCACGTCGTCCATGTCCTCGCCGCGCATCTTCTTGGCCGAGGTTTCCCCCATGGCCCAGCGTAGCGCCTCGACAAGGTTGGACTTGCCGCAGCCGTTGGGGCCGACGACCCCGGTCATGCCGGGCTCGACCAACAGCTCGGTGTTGTCCACGAACGACTTGAAGCCGGACAGGCGGAGCTTGGTGAACTGCACGGGCGCCGCCCCGGCTCAGCAGGGCAGAGGGCGGCCGGGGCGCGCGCAGCTCCCGGCCTTGGTATCCAGACCCACCATCCCCCTGTCCCCCATCTCTAACCCGCCCCTCAGCCCTGCGGCTTGCGCTTGGCGCCGGCCTTGACCATCGCGTCGATCAGCGCCTGTTCGTTGGCGCCCTCGATCTTCGCCGCCCCGTCATTGATGATGAAGGTGGGGGTGGAGTTCACGCCATATTTCTGGGACGCGACCTGCTGGCTCTGGATGACCGTGTCCTCCAGCGGCTTGTTGGCCATGCAGGCGTCGAAGGTCTGCTGGCTGACGCCCGCCAACTTGGCCGTCTGGGCGATGTGCTTCAGGAAATCCTGGTTCAGCCAGGCGCTCTGCGTCTTGAACAGGGCGTTCTTCAGCGCCTTGCCCCGGTCCCCGCCGACGCAGTGCACCAGCATGGAGGCGCGCAGGCCCGGCGCGTTCAGGGGATAGTCCTTGAACACCAGCTTCACCTGGCCGGTGTCGATGAACTCCGCCTTGATCTTCGGCAGGATGGTGTTGTTGAAGTCCGCGCAGTGGGAGCAGGCGAGCGACGCGTACTCCACCACCGTCACCGGGGCCTTCGGGTCGCCATAGGTGATCCCCTCCATGGCCGACTTCACCGCGTCCTGCGGCGAAACGGCCGTGGTCTGCGCCAGCGCGGCGCCGGCGAAGGGCAGGGCCAGCAGGGTGGCGCCGGCGGCGGCCAGTAGGGTGCGGCGGCCCAAGGGATTGCGGGTAGAACGGGGCACTCCAGCCTCCTCGACACTAGATGTTGGATCATAGACGTTGTGGTCCGGGCGCTTCAAGCCCCTCACCCCCGGCGGGGGTCCCCCTCCACCGCGCGGCCCAGCCGCTCCAGCGAGGCCCGCAGCTCCGGGTCCTCCACCGTGGATGTCTTGGCCGCCAGGGCCTGTTCCTGCTCCGGCGTCAGGCGCTTGGGCCGGGGCGGCACATAGCTGCGGGTCTTGAGGACCGGCGCGCCATGCACCAGTTTCAGCCGTGCCACCGCGCGCCAGCCCATGAAGGCGTTGATCCGTTCCAGGATGAGGGGTTCCTCATGCTGGATCAGCAGCGCTGCCGGGGACGTCACGCGGAGGTGCAGCACCGCCTCCTCCCGCTTGCCCTTGGGGAAGACGAGCTTGAGCGGCGACGTCTGGTCGGCAAGGCGCGAGCCCACGATGCTCGCCCAGTCGGCCAGCAGCGCGCCGAAGGCCAGCCCGTGCTTGCCCAGCGCCTTGCCGGCGATGGCGGAGAGCTGCCGTCCTAATCTCTGGGGTCCGTAGTGCATGGCGAAGCGTCCCGGTTCCGGCCGACCCGTTAAAGCAGAAGCGCCCGCCGCGGGCCAGACCAATCCCGATCCCCGGGCGGGCGCCATGGCAGGGGTCCTGCTCGGCTGGTACGACCGCCACGCCCGGGTGCTGCCCTGGCGGGCCCCGCCGGGGCGGCGGATGGACCCGTACCGGGTCTGGCTGTCGGAGATCATGTTGCAGCAGACGACCGTTGCCACGGTGGGACCCTATTTCCAGGAATTCACCCGCCGCTGGCCCACCGTCACCGACTTGGCGGCGGCGGAGCTGGACGACGTGCTGCGGGCCTGGGCCGGCCTGGGCTACTATGCCCGGGCCCGCAACCTGCACCGCTGCGCCCGCGTCGTGGCGACGGAACTGGGCGGCAGCTTCCCGGAGGATGAAGCGGGATTGCGGCAGCTTCCGGGCATCGGCGCCTACACGGCCGCCGCCGTGGCCGCCATCGCCTTCGACCAGCCCGCCGCCGCCCTGGACGGCAACGTGGAACGGGTGCTGGCCCGCATCTATGCCGTCGCCGACCCCTTGCCCCAGGCCAAGCCCGCCCTCCAGGCCCTGGCCGCGGGCCTTGTGCCTGACCAGCGCCCCGGCGACTACACCCAGGCCCTGTTCGACCTGGGCGCCACCATCTGCACCCCGCGCAAGCCCCGCTGCATGCTCTGCCCCTGGGCGCAATGGTGCGAGGCGCGGAGCTTAAGCATCCAGGAGGAACTGCCGGCCAAGGCGGCCAAGGCGGCAAAGCCCCTCCGCCGCGGCGTCGCCTTCTTCGTCACCGACGGCACCGGGTCCATCCTGCTGCGGAGGCGGGCAGAGACGGGGTTGCTGGGCGGGATGATGGAGGTGCCGTCCACCGGTTGGGGGGCGGAGGTGCCGGATTTGGACGCTGCCTTGGCCCAGGCGCCGGTGCAGGCCGCATGGCGCCTCCTGCCGGGGATCGTCCGTCATACTTTCACCCATTTCGAGTTGGAATTATCCGTCCTGGCGGGTCGGGTCCCGGCGGCCGTCCCGGTGCCCGACGGCACCTGGGTGGCGCCGGACCGGCTGGGTGGGGAGGCGCTGCCCACCGTCATGGCCAAAGTCGTGCGCCACGGCCTCGCCCACGCCACCTGACGGGAGGGCGGGCCGCAAAGGCGGGAGGTCCTGTCGTGCCTGTCAATCGTCGGTCCGTGCTGAAGGGGTTGGGGGCGCTGGCCGCAGCACCCTTGCTGGGCCCGCCCGCCCTGGCCCAGGGGGTCGGCCGGGTGCCGGTGGATTTGCAGCTTGTCCTGGCCGTGGATGCCTCCGCCAGCGTGAACAAGGACCTGCTGGACTTCCAACTCCGCGGCCACGCGGCGGCCTTCCGGCACCCGGCCGTGGCCCGGGCCATCCAGGATGGGCCACGGCGGCGCATCGCCGTGATGCTGGCCCAGTTCGCCGGGCCAGACACGCTGGCAACCCTCGTCCCCTGGCGGGAACTGGCGGGGGAGGCGGACTGCCAGGACTTCGCCGCCACCGTGGACGGGCTGCCCGGCATCGCCATGGGCGGCAGCACGGCCCTGGGCAGCGCGGTGGTGGGGGCGGTGCAGCTGCTGGAAGCAGCCCCCTTCGCCACCCACAAGCGCAAGATCGACCTGGTCTCCAACGGCTTCAGCAACGCCGGCATCGACCCCGCCACGGCCAGGGGCTATGCCGCCGCCGCGGGGGTCACGGTCAACGCCCTGGCCATCCTGGACGAGTATCCCTGGCTGGAATCCTACTACGCCGACAGCATCATCGGCGGGGAGGGGGCCTTCGTCCGCAGCGCCGACAGCGCGGAGAGCTTCGCCGAGAGTTTCCTGCAGAAGTTGGTCACGGAAATCGCCTGACCCGAACGGCCCCTTCCCGTCCCTTCTCCCCTCTGACCTGCCCGGCTGGGCAGTGGCGCCCTGCAACGAAGTGGCGCAGGATGGCCCTGGGCTCCCGTTGCCCATTCGGGGGTCCCGCGCGACCGCCTCGCAACTTGGCGTGCCCACGCTTGTTCCTCCCGGGCAGGAGGACCGATGATGCGTCACTACGGTGTGATCGATGAGGACCGCAACGGCTTGGCCGCCGTGGTGGGGTTGTTGTTCGGCATCATCCTGGGCACCGGGACGATCGTCTGGTCCGAGCCGCCCGGGCTGTCCACTTTCCCGACAGCGGCGGTGGCGGATTCGGGGCCGGCCGACCCGGGGCAGGGCGCCTGAACCTCAGCGCGCCGCGATGGTGACCGTGACCGTGTCCCGGTAGCTGCCGGCATGCGCCTGGGCGTTGGCGGGCAGGCTGACATAGAGGTCGCGCCAGGGCTCGTTGGTCTGCTTGTTGTTGCGGGTGACCACATAGGGCACGGACAGGGCCTGCCAGTTGCTTGTCCCCGCATAGCTGATGCTGTAACCGGCCCGGAAGCCCGATTCCCCCACCAGCGCCCCGCCGTTACTGGAGGTGAAGGTCAGGGTCAGCCCGTCCTTGTCGTTGCAATATTCCCTGATGCTGCCGACCCGCACCAGCGTGCTGCCGCCGGTGATGTTCAGGGTGGCGCCCAGATCCTGGACCTGCAGGTTGCAGTTCGGGTTCACCGACCCGGCCAGCCGCACCGTGCCCTGCGCTGCCACCTGCCCGGCGGACATCAGCCCCGCCAACGCGACGAGTGACAGGAGGGCGGGGCGGGACAGGGTCATTGCATCCTGCAAGGGCGCGAAGGGGCGGGGACGTGTCCGGTGGGACGATGCAATCCGGGGGCCAGCCGTCTTAGAGCGTGTTTGCGCCGACCGTAAACACGCTCCGGCGGCGACTGCCGCCGCGCGACCACATGGTCGCGTAAGCCAAGCCGCGGATGCGGCGCCGGCGTGTGAGGGACACAAAGGGCTAGACCCGTTTCCAGTCTGCGGGAAACGGGTCTAGCGCGCCTCGATGGTCAGGGTCAGGGCGTCGCTGTAGGCGCTGGCCAGCACCTGCTGGGCGGCGGGGATGGTCACCATCAGCGTGCGCTGCTTCCAATTGGTCTGGGCATGGTTGGCGATGACGGTTCGGGGGGCAGAGAGCTTGGCAGCCTCCAGCGGGCCATAACTCACCAGATAAGACAGGACATCCCCGTTCTGGCCCCGCAGGAAGCCGTTGTTGCGGGAGGTCAGCACCACCCGGTAGCCGTCGCCGTCATTGCATCGCTCCCCCACCGTGGCGATGGGCACGTCCCGAACACCGCCCAGCACGTCCAGGACGGTCAGGTTCTCCATGACCTGCAAGGCGCACTCCGCCTGCACCAGGGCCCCCAGCCGCAGGCTTCCCGTCCCCTGGGCCGCCGCGGGGGCGGCGCACAGGGCCGGTAGGGCCAGGATCGCAAGGGTCAGGCGGCCGGGGCCGCGCCGGGGGCACATTGTCGGGTTGCTGTCGGTTCGATCAGGCGGTTTTCCGCCACGGCCGGCGCTTCTTGCGCTTGCCCCTGACATAGCAACCCTGGTGCCAGCAGTTCGCCGACCAACCGTTTACATGCGGCCGGGCAATGTTAATGGCACTTGCCCAATGCAAAAGCGATCAGGGGCCGGGGGTGTCGCGTATTGCATAACGCAATGCCACATGCAGATGAACGCAATTCGAATGTCCCGGGCCGGAAAGCGGATTTGGGGTCGGGGAACCAACAGGATGAACACGGACACAAGTAAAGTTCAGGCGGACAGGCCAGTTCCAGGCGAACCGCGGTGAAACCACGATAGTCCCCAGGCTGCGGCATCCAGCTGTTTTCTTCCCTTCTTCATCCTTGCAACCCCTTCAATCCGTCAAATCCGTGCTCCCTGAACATCCCACCCCAGGCCCTGACAGCTCCGGCACACCCTCACTGCTCCAGCTCCAACACCAGCGTCCCCAGCGGCGGCAGGGTCAGGTTCAGGCTGAAGGGCCGGCCGTGGGCGGGGATGTCACCGGCGTCCACCGCCCCGCCATTGCCCACGTTGGACCCGCCATATTGGGCCGCGTCTGTGTTCAGCCGCTCCACATAGCGGCCGGGGGCGGGGACGCCCACCCGGTAGTTATGACGGGGAAGGGGGGTGAAGTTGCACACCGTCACCACGCTCCGCCCCTCCCCATCGGTACGGCGGAAGGCTAGAACGCTGTTCTCCGCGTCGTTGCCCTCCAGCCACTCGAAGCCCTCCGGCTCGCAGTCCAGCCGGTGCAGGGCGGGGTTGTCGCGGTATAGGATGTTCAGGTCCCGCACCAGGTCGCGCAGGCCCTGGTGCTCCGGCAGGTCCAGCAGGAACCAGTCCAGGCCCCGGTCGTGGCTCCATTCCCGCTCCTGGGCGAACTCGCCGCCCATGAACAGCAGCTTCTTGCCGGGGTGGGTCCACATGAAGCCGTAATAGGCCCTTAAGTTCGCGAACTTCTGCCAGCGGTCCCCCGGCATCTTGTTCAACAGGCTGCCCTTGCCGTGCACCACCTCGTCATGGCTCAGCGGCAGGATGAAGTTCTCGCTGAAGGCATAGAGCAGCCCGAAGGTCAGGTTGTGGTGGTGCCAGCGCCGGTGGATCGGGTCCTGGCTCATATAGTTCAGGGTGTCGTGCATCCACCCCATGTTCCATTTGAAGCCGAAGCCCAGGCCGCCCAGGTATGTGGGCCGCGACACGCCGGGCCAGGCGGTGCTTTCCTCCGCCACGGTCATGGTGCCTGGATGGTGGCCATAGGCCAGTTCGTTCATCCGGCGCAGCACGTCGATGGCTTCCAGGTTCTCCCGCCCGCCGAACTGGTTGGGCACCCACTCACCGGCCTTGCGGCTGTAGTCCAGGTACAGCATGGACGCCACCGCATCCACCCGCAGCCCGTCCAGGTGGAACCGGTCCATCCAGTACAGCGCGTTCCCCAGCAGGAAGTTGCGCACCTCCCGCCGGCCGTAATTGTAGATCAGGGTGTTCCAGTCCTGGTGGAAGCCCTGGCGCGGGTCCGCGTGCTCATACAGGTGCGTCCCGTCGAACAGGCCCAGCCCATGGGCATCGGTGGGGAAGTGGCCGGGCACCCAGTCCAGCAACAGGCCCAGCCCCGCCTTGTGGCAGGCCTCCACGAAGTACTTGAAGTCCTCCGGCGTGCCGAACCGGCTGGTGGGGGCGAACAGCCCCACCGGCTGGTAGCCCCAGCTCCCGTCGAAGGGGAACTCCGTGATGGGCAGCATCTCGATATGGGTGAAGCCCATCTCCTTGACATAGGGGACCAGCTGGTCCGCCAGTTCCCGGTAGGTCAGGTAGCGATTGCCGTCGCCCCGCTTCCACGACCCCATATGCACCTCATAGATGCTGATGGGCGCCTTGCGGTCATTGGCGGCGGCGCGGCGATCGCGCCAGGCGGCGTCCGACCAGTCCCAATGTGGCAGGCCGTGGACCACGCTGGCCGTGGCCGGCGGGTGCTCCGCATAGAAGGCCACCGGGTCCGCCTTCCAGGGCAGCATCTCCCCGCGCGGGCCCTTGATCTCGAACTTGTAGCGGTCGCCATGGCTGACATGGGGCACGAACAGCTCCCACACGCCGATGCCCTGGTGCTTGCGCATGGGCAGGCGGCGGCCGTCCCAGGTGCAGAAGTCGCCGACCACGCTCACCTTGCGGGCGCTGGGGGCCCAGACGGTGAAGACGGTGCCGCCCACCCCGTCATGCTCCACCACATGGGCGCCGAGCCGCTCCCAGATGCGCTCATGGTTGCCCTCACCCATCAGGTGCAGGTCCAGCTCCCCCAGCCAGGGGCCGAAGCGGTAGGTATCCTCGAACTCCACCGGGCCGTGGCCGAAGTCCAGGCGCAGCTTGTAGTCCCGCCGCTCCTCGTCCAGCTCCGCCAGCCAGAACCCGTCCGGGTGGACCAGCCGGCCCTCCGCCAGAACCTCGCCGCCTTCCCGGGCGATGATCTCCAGTCTGGTGGCCCCGGGGAACAGGGCCCGCACCTGCCAGGTGCCGCCAGGTCCGGGGTGCGGGCCCAGCACGCTGAACGGGTCGCCATGGTCGGCATGCACCAGCGCCTCGATGGCGGCGCGGAAGGGGCTGTCGATGGTGTCGGGCATGGTTCTCGTCCCTGGGGTCTCGTTCATGGTCGGGGGTCTTGGTCCCCGCCCGGTTTGCCCCCTCACCCCAACCCTCTCCCCGTGGGGGAGAGGGGGAATGTGGCGGGCATCGGCAACCGGATCGTCAATGGTACAACCCGCCCCCTCTCCCCACCGGGGAGAGGGTCGGGGTGAGGGGGAGACCCGGCTGAAGGATCAGGCCACCGGCTCCACCCCCGCCTTGTCCAGCACATGCAGGGCCCCCCGTACCGGGATCGGCAACCAGGCCGGGCGGTTGCCGGCCTCGTAGACGATTTCGTAAAGGGCCTTCTCCAGCTCGAACAGGGCCACCAGCCGGTCGGCGTCCTCCTCGCCCGGCGGGTGGGCGGAGCAGCCGCCGATGGCGCTGCGATAGCCCTCCAGGAATGCGGCGCGGGTCGCCTGTTCCCATTCCTCCGCCAAGGGGCGCAGGCGGGGCAGGGCGTCGGCATGTACCTCGGCGATCTGGAACAGGGCCGCCCAGGCGGCATAGTCGAAGCTGCGCAACATCCCGGCCACGTCGCGCAAGGGGCTCTGCTTGGCCCGGCGCTGGGCGATGCCCTTGGCCGGCTCCCCCTCGAAGTCGATGATGAACCAGTCGGTGGCGGAGCGCAGCACTTGGCCCAAATGGTAGTCGCCATGGATCCGGGTCTTGCTCACGTCCATCTGGCCGCGCACCAGCCGCGCCAGCCGGTCATGCACCTCCGCCTCGCGGGCCAGCAGGGTATCCACCGCCTGTCCGGCCTCCTCGGTCAGGTTCGGCCTGGCCAGGCGCAGCGCCTGGAAGGCACGGTCGGCTTGCCGCCGGGCGTTGTCCAGGATGGCGGAACTGTCCTCTGCCGACAGGGGCTCCGGGTCGAAGTCGGGGGTGCCGGTGGCCGTGGCCAGGGCACAATGCATCTGCGCCGTCCGCTCGCCCAGGGTCCGCGCCAGGGTGGTGTACAGGCCCCAATCGTCCGCCCCGGCTGCGGCCATGTCGGCCAGCACCGGGCTGTCCGGGGTGGCCGCCGCCGCGGACAGGCGCAGCCGGCGGTCCTCCAGCTCACGGGTCAGGTAATCCAGGGTGAAGCGCCAGCCGTCGCCCTGGTTGCGGACAAAGCCCTGCAGCACGGCCAGGGCGGTGCAGCCGTCGTCAGCGTGGTATTCCACGCTGCCCAGCAAGGGCGGGGTGTTCGCGAAGGGTACCTTCTCCGTCAGGAAGCGGGCGATCTCCAGCTCCGGGTGGGTGCCCGGTTCCAGCCGCCGGTAGATCTTCAGCACCATGGCGTCGGCCAGCAGCACGCTGGTGTTCGACTGCTCCACCCCCAGGGTGCGTGTCTCCATCTCCCCCTCTGGCAATTGCACGTCCGCCAGCCGCTCGGTGGGGCGGAACCGCAGGGTGCCGCGGCCGGCGGGCATCTCGGTTCCCCGCCGGATGGCATCCACCAGGACGCGGGCGAAGGCCGGGGCCTGCATGGCGTCGAACGCCGCGCCCACCTTGGGTCCCCGGCGTGCCTTGGCCAGGGTGTAGGGCAGCAACGGCCAGCCCGTGCCGCCCGCATTCTCCCCCCAATCCAGCGCCAGCGGCAGGAAATAGGGCACCGGCTCCGGCGCGCCCGTATGGCTCACGTCGATTCGGGCCAGCAGGTATCCCTCGCCCGGCCCGGGCAGCACGGTGCTGCCGACGATCTTCACCCCCGTCACCTGCGCGTCCTTGGCGGCGAACCAGCGTTGCTTGGCGACGAAGGCCGGCAGGGCCGCCTCTTCCAGGTCGCGGGCGCCGCGGCCCTGGGACACATCCTGCCAGCCGGACTTCAGCACCAGGGTGATCAGGTCGGGCAGGGGCTCGGGGATGGGCTCGTGCCAGCTCGGCTGGACCGACTGGGTGGTCAGCAGGAACCAGTAGAAGCCATAGGCCGGCAGCGTCAGCAGATAAGGCAGGTCGCCGATGGGCGGGAAGACGCTGCGCCCGATCATCTCCATGGGCACGCAGCCGCGCAAGGTCCTCAGGTCCAGCTCCACGGCCTGGGGGGCCCGCGACAGGTTGGCGACGCACAGCACCGTGTCGCCCTCATGCTCCCGCAGGTACGCCAGGACCTTGCGGTTGCCGGGGTAGAGGAACTTCAGCGTGCCGCGACCGAAGGCCTTGGTCTGCTGCCGCACGGCCACCAGCCGCCGCATCCAGTTCAGCAGGGAGGAGGGGGAGCGCGCCTGCGCCTCCACGTTCACCGCCTGGAAGCCATAGACCGGGTCCTGGATGGCCGGCAGGTACAGGCCCGCCGGATCGGCACGGCTGAAGCCGCCATTGCGGTCCGGGCTCCACTGCATGGGCGTGCGCACGCCGTCCCGGTCGCCCAGATAGACGTTGTCGCCCATGCCGATCTCGTCGCCGTAATAGATCACCGGCGTGCCGGGCATGGAGAAGAGCAGGCTGTTCAGCAGCTCGATCTTGCGCCGGTCATTGTCCATCAGTGGGGCCAGCCGCCGGCGGATGCCAAGATTGATCCGCGCCCGCCGGTCGCCGGCATAGAAATTCCAGAGATAGTCCCGCTCCTTGTCGGTCACCATCTCGAGCGTCAGCTCATCATGGTTGCGCAGGAAGATCGCCCATTGCGAGGTGCTGGGGATCTCCGGCGTCTGGCGCATGATGTCGGTGACGGGGTGCCGGTCCTCCATGGCCAGCGCCATGTACATGCGCGGCATCAGGGGGAAGTGGAAGGCCATGTGGCATTCGTCGCCGCCCACCTCGGGGTTTCCGAAATAGGGCAGCACGTCCTCCGGCCACTGGTTGGCCTCCGCCAGCAGCATGCGGTCGCTGTAGCCCTTGTCCAGCTCCGCCCGGATCTTGCGCAGGATGTCGTGCGTCTCCGGCAGGTTCTCGCAGTTGGTGCCTTCCCGCTCGATCAGGTAGGGCACGGCGTCCAGGCGAAGCCCGTCCACCCCCATGTCCAGCCAGTAGCGCATGACGTTCAGCACTTCCCGCAGGACCTTCGGGTTGTCGAAGTTCAGGTCCGGCTGGTGGCTGTAGAACCGGTGCCAGAAATAGGCCCCGGCCTCCGCGTCCCAGGTCCAGTTGGACTTCTCCGTGTCCAGGAAGATGATCCGGGTGCCCTGGTATTTCTGGTCGCTGTCGGACCAGACATAATAATTCCGGTGCGGGTGGCCCGGCGGGGCCTTGCGCGCCCGCTGGAACCAGGGGTGCTGGTCGCTGGTGTGGTTCACCACCAGCTCGGTGATCACGCGGATGCCGCGGTTGTGGCACTCCCGCACGAAGGTGCGAAAGTCCTTCAGGTTGCCGTACCGGCCGTTGACGTCGCGATAATCGGCGATGTCATAGCCGTCGTCCCGCAGCGGGCTCGGGTAGAAGGGCAGAAGCCACAGCGTGTTGACCCCCAGCTCCTGGATATAGTCCAGCTTGCTGGCCAGCCCGGCGAAGTCGCCGATGCCGTCATTGTTGCCGTCGAAGAAGGCCTTGACGTGGGTCTGGTAGATAACCGCGTCCTTGTACCAGGTGCGGTCGCTGCGGTCGATCATGCTGGGGGCCGTGGCTTGCGGGCGGGTCACCCCCATGAACAGGTCCAGGCGGCATTAGGTTTCTGGGATATGCGCGGATTGCTGCCGAGCGCGGCTTGAATGGTCGCTGGTGGTCGCCTATACCGTTCGGCTTAGCCCGATCCAGCCAAGGTGCAGCATGACCGCCTCCCGACGCTTCATCCTGGTCAGCGGCGGCGACGCGAACTACTTCCCGCTGATGCGGGAACTGCTGGCATCCATCCGCCGCTTCAAGACGGTGGACGAATGCCCCGTGGGCATCCTGGACGTGGGCCTGAAGCCGGAACAGCGGGCGGAGCTGGAAGCCGCGGGTTGCCGGCTCGTCACCCCCGGTTGGGAATACGACCTGTCGCCCTTGCGCACCATGGGCCAGGACCATGTGCGGGCAGAGATCGCGAAGCTGTTCCTCGACCGGCATTTCCCCGGCTATGGCAGCATCGTCTGGATAGACGCCGACGCCTGGATCCAGGACTGGGCCGCCATCGACCTGTTCCTGCGGGCGGCGGAGAAGGGCAAATTCGCCAGCGTCGCCCAGACCGGCCGCTTCCGCCCGACGGAGGTGACGGTCAAGTGGCTGTTCCGGGACGTGGTCCGGGTGCGCTCCATCCTGTACAAGGCCGCCGCGAAGGCCCGGCTGCCCCAGGCGATCCGCCAGTCCCTGGCCCTGCGGCCGACCCTCAATGGCGGCGCCTTCGCCCTGCGGACGGACGCGCCCCACTGGGATGCCTTCCGCCGCTGGCATGCCCAGGTGGTCAGGCATTGCCGCCTGTTCAGCTCCGTCCAGCTCGCCATGGCATTGGGCATCTTTGTCGATGAGATGCCGGTGGAGCTGCTGCCCGAATGGTGCAACTACCTCGGCCCTTGGCGCTACGACGCCCAGCGGGACTGCCTGGTGGAATACTACCTGCCCAACCGCCCCGTGGGCGTGGTCCACATGGCCGGCGCCGATGCCATGCGCCGCGACCCCACAGTCACCACCCCCATCCTGGACCTGGACGACCGCCCCCACGACCTGTCCCTGCGCTACCCGCATTGGGAGCGGCGGGCGGCAGTGGTACGCAAGGTGGAAGAACTGGAAATGGTGTGATGGCGGTGGCCGGGGGGGCCGGTCAGGTCACTTCCCCCCGAACCGGAACCGCAGGCCGGCCAGGGCGGACCAGCTCTGTACCCCGTGGGCGGAGTTGTCGGTGCTGGGGGTGAGGGCGAAGTCACCCGTGCGCATGTAGCGCGTGTCGGCGAAGAAGGAGAGCTGGTCGCTGAACGGCACCGACAGGCCGACGATGCCTTGCAGGGAGATGGCGTCGCCCTTGCCGTCCACCGGGGTCAGGCCGGCGGCGATCATCCGGTCGGCGTCCACCCGGGTCCAGCCCACGCCCAGGCCGACATAAGGCGTCAACCAATCCGTGACCTTCAGGTCCACCAGGGCGTTGGCCATGACACTGTGGGACCCGACGGTCCCATCCGCCGGGCCGGTGACCACGGCGCCCGCGTCATTGGCCCGGTAAGCGTATTCCAGTTCCAGCCGCAGGCTTTCCAGGGGCTGCCAGCCCAGCGAGGTGCTGGAGGCGCCACCGCTGCTCAGCGCCGTGCTGCCGGCCACGGGGGGAAGGTTGACGCCCAGGGAACCCGCCGGCGTGCCCAACGCATCCGGGGCCACGCGCCCGCCCAATCCCTGCACATACAGCCCGCCCGCCGTCCCGTCCGCCGGGATGCCCTGGGCCAGGGCGACGGCGGGGACGCTGATCAGTGCTGCAAGGGCAAGGGCGGTTGTCGTGAACGCGTTCATCTGGCCTTCTCCACGGCCCCACTCTATATGAGCAGCAACGCAGAGTCATGCGACCACGATTGAGGATTAAGGCCTCGCCCGTCGTGTCACGGCGGGGTGTGTCGCAAAGGACACGGATTCGAGCCCGTCATCTCAGCTTGGCAGCGGGACCGCGTTACCTCCCACTAGATACACGGTTACTTGACCCTAGCACTGGTGGTGCCCCCACTGATTTGTGGAACAGGGCTGCCATGCGGGAAAGGAGTCATTAAGCATCGCAGCCCGTCCCCTCAGGCCCCGCGCGGGGCGCTGATTCGCCAGAGACCCGCTGGGTTCACCCAAGGCTCCAGCGTGATGTGCTGCCACTTGCCATACCAGAACCAGCGGCCGCCGGTGAACAGGTCCTCCACCTCCACCACGCCGTCATCGGGTAGGCCGAACTCCCACAAAGGCACCTCGATGGCCACCTGGTAGGCGCCCTGGTCCCCGTCCAGGTTCACGGCGGCCAGCACCATCTCCCGCCGGTTCTGGTCCAGCTTGCCGTAGTACAGGACCTTGTCGTTGTAAGCGTTGTAGAAGCGAAGGTTGGTCAGTTGCTGCAACGCCGGGAACCGGTGCCGCACCTTGTTCAGGGTGCGGATATAGTCGCGGATGTTCCTCGGGTCGTCCCAGTTCCAGGCGCGGATCTCGTACTTCTCGCTGTCCAGGTATTCTTCCTTGCCGGGCACGGGCGTGCCCTCGCACAGCTCGAACCCGCTGTACAGGCCCCACACGCTGGACAGGGTGGTGGCCAGCACCGCCCGGGCCTTGAACATGGCCGGGTTCTCGGAATGCAGGTAGGGCGGGTTGATGTCCGGCGTGTTCACGAAGAAGTTCGGCCGGTAGTACTCCTTGGCCGGCCCTTGCGTCAGCTCCGTCAGGTACTCGGTGAACTCCCCCTTGTGCTGGCGCCAGGTGAAGTAGGTATAGCTCTGGGTGAAGCCCAGCTTGGCCAGCCGCTTCATCATCTTCGGCCGGGTGAAGGCCTCCGCCAGGAAGATCGTATCGGGGTGCCGGTCCTGCACCTCGCGGATCATCCATTCCCAGAAGGGCAGGGGCTTGGTGTGCGGGTTGTCCACCCGGAAGATCTTCACCCCCTCCCGCGCCCAGAACAGCACCACGTCCCGCAGCGTGAACCAAAGGTCCGGGATGGCCTTGCGGTAGAAATGGACGTTGACGATGTCCTCATATTTCTTGGGCGGGTTCTCTGCGTACTTGATGGTGCCGTCGGGCCGCCAGTCGAACCAGTCCGGGTGCTGCTTGATCCAGGGGTGGTCGGGGCTGCACTGGATGGCGAAGTCCAGGGCGATCTCAAGCCCGTGCTCTGCCGCCGCGGCCACCAGCCGGCGGAAATCCTCCAGTGTGCCCAACTGCGGATGGATGGCGTCGTGGCCGCCGTCCTCCGACCCGATGGCATAGGGGCTGCCGGGGTCGTTGGGGCCGGGCGTCAGGCTGTTGTTACGGCCCTTGCGGTGGCTCTTCCCGATGGGGTGGATGGGCGGGAAGTACAGCACGTCGAAGCCCATGTCCCGCACATAGGGCAGCTTCCGGATCACGTCGTCGAAGGTGCCATGCCGGTTCGGGTCGTCGCTCATGGACCGCGGGAACAGCTCGTACCAGGAACTGAACCGCGCGGCCGTGCGGTCCACGATCAGCTCATAGGTCTTGCCGTGGCTCTTGTTGGTGCGGACGCCATAGCGGGCCATGTCGGCGGCCAGCGTCTCCCCGATCATGACCGAATAGGCCCGGTCCTTGTCCCAATCGGGGATGCCCTTCACATGGTCCCGGTGGGCGACCAGGGTCTGGCGGGGGCGGCCCTCCTCGGCGCATTCCACCGCGTTGTCCAGCAGCCGCCGGCCCTCCTCGATTTCCAGCGCGATGTCGCGGCCGGCCTCCTTCTTCTTCACCACCTCAGCCCGCCACGTGGCCCACAGGTCGCGCCAGGCCTGCACCCGGTATTCCAGGCGGGCGTTGCGGGACAGGGGCACGGACGCCCGCCAGCGGTCATTCTCCAGGAAGGTCATGGGCGCCTCGGCCCATTGCTCCTCGCCCAGGGCCCGGATCTGCACGCAGGCGGCGATCTTGTCGTGCCCGTCGGCGAAGACGTCGGCCCAGACCTCCAGCAGGTCGCCCACCACCCGCTTGGCGGGGAACCGGCCATCGTCCACGGCGGGATAGACATCCTCCACGGCCACCCGGTCCTGGGCCAGGGCCTGCAACCGCTCCAGCGACTGCTCATGGGTGGGCTCGGCGCGGGCCACCTGGGCCCGGCCGCGGAACACCCGCAGGGCCAGCGGCTCCAGGTGCAGCCGCGCCCCCGGCGCCAGGGACAGGGGCGCCGTCCCCGGCGTCACGTCGTCGAAGGCAAGGCCGCCCGCGGATAGCAGCAGCGGCCCCGCTTCCACCGACCGGGCCTCATGGGTGGACGTGTTGGCCAGCAACAGCGCCGCCTCCCCCGACCCCGGGTCGCGGCGCAGCAGGGCGGTCACGGCCGGGTCGCTGGTGGTCAGCCGCGCCAACGGCCCCTCCACGTTCAGGGCCGGCAGGGCCGCCTTCATGGCGTTGGCCTCGGCGATGAAGCGGGACAGGTCCAGCCTGGGTTGCGCCGCTTCCCGCTGCCAGTCCTCGGGCCGGGTCTTCACCACGTCCAGCTTGCCGGTGAAGGCGTACTCAAAGCCCGCGGGCGCCATCACGCCGGTGCTGATGCTGGCCGCCAGCAGGTAGCGCTGCCGTGTGACGGCGGCCAGCCGTTGCGGGTCGTCGGTGCCCACCTCCGCCGCCAGCCGGTCGGTGTCGTGGCTTTCCGGGAAGGCGATGGTGGGCGCGATGGAGCGGTACAGCTCATACTGCTCCAGGAACCAGGGCTCCTGCAGGTCCCACCATTTGGCGGAGTTGAACAGATAGTCGAAGCCCGCGTCGCCCAGCGCCTCCACCTGCCGCGGGGTGCAGCCCAGCGTCTCGGCGAAGAACTGCACCTCCGGGTCCACGCTGCGGGCCGCCTCGATCAGCGTCCGCCAGACCCCCGCCGGCACCTGGTAGGCCGCGTCGCAGCGGAAGCCCTTGGCGCCCAGGCCCACCTGGTGTCGCACCCAGTCGGCGAAGTAGCGGATCAGCCCCTCGCGGGCCTCGGGCCGCTCATAGTCCAGCTCGGCCAAGTCGCCCCAGACCGTCACGTTGGTGGGGTTGGTGGGGTCCACCGCGCGGGGGCTGCGCAGGGTCCCGTCATACTCGCGCTTGTACCAGTCGGGATGCTCCTGGGCCAGGATGGCGTCCTTGGAGGTGTGGTTCACCACCAGGTCCAGCATCACCTTCAGCCCCTGCGCCCCTGCCCCCTGGAAGAAGCCGCGCAGCAGGGTGTCGTCATCCTCGCCCGCGTCGCCGCGGACCAGGTCGTGCAGCCGCCAGTAATCCTTGATGGCATACAGGCTGCCGCTGAAACCCGGATACTGCACCGGGTTCACATACAGCCAGTCGAACCCCATGCCGGCAATGTGCGGCAGCAGCCGGTCCCAGCCCTTGATCGGCCCGGCCAGCAGGGGGAACAGGTTGTAGATGCGGGGGCCCGGCCTGCGGCTGGCCGGGCGGGCGTCGCTGCGGGGGGCCGCGTCGGCCGGGAGGGGGCGGGCGAGGGCGCTCTCGGGCATGGGACGGCCATGTCTGTCGGGAAGGGCGGGGCGAATGTCCCTAGAACCCCATATCGGCTTCCCCGGTTCCCCCGCCGCGCGAGCCGTCCCACCCGCACACGCCCCGAAAACGGAAAGGGGAGGCCGGTTGCCCGGCCTCCCCCTCGCGCCACCCGTGCCGGGTGCTCCCTTACTGACCGGCCGGCTTCGGCGCGGCGGCCGCCGGCTTGGCTTGGCCCTGCTGCGGGGCCTGACCCTGCGGGGCCTGGGCCGTCGGCAGGGGCTGCTTGCCCCGCTCCTGCAGCACCTTGTAGATGCCCTGGTTGGCGCTGTCGGCCCTGGCCTTCTCCGCCTCCACGGTCTCGTGGGTATAGACGTTCAGCACGCGGACCTGCTTCTCCTGCCCCTGCTGCTTCGGCACGGGGATGAGCTGCATGGTCATGGCCACGTGGATCTTGCCCTCCTTGCTGTCGCATCCGGCGGTGCCGGTGCGCAGGCCATAGGCGGTCAGGTTCTCCACATTGCCGAAGTTGGGCGTGAAGTTGCCCTCGCAGCTCTGCTTCAACTGGTCCAGGTACTTCTGGCTGATGGCGCCGAAGTCGCCGGCCTCTTCCGACAGGGGGAAGCTGCGGACGGAGCCCAGCACCCGCTCACCCAACTGCCAGGCGAAGTCGCCGGGCCGCTGCTGCGGCGGGATCTTGTCGATGGGGATGGCGCGGGCATCCTTCAGGCCCGCCTCCACCAGCATCTTCGCCAGGGCCGGCGGGATGGGCGGCTGGGCCGGGGCGGGCAGCTTCAGGGTGCCGGCCTTGGCCTGGTCGATGCAGGCGCCCAGGTCCTTCAGGGCCTTGGTGGCGCCCTTCATCTGGAAGGTGGCGGTGTCGCCGGGCACCTCGATGCTCAGCACGTTGCCGGCCGTGATGGCCCGCACCAGGTCCGGGTCGTCCGCCAGGGGGATGGCGATGGCCTCCGGCTGGCTGATGACGGCGCCCTTCTCCTTGGTGACCTTCCCGTCCACGGAAACCTTGACCATCACCTGCTGGCCGGCCGGCATCTGTGCGCCGGGCACGCCCAGGATCAGGTTGGTCTTCTTCTCGGGGTTCTGCAGGAACAGCAGGTGCAGGTTGTTGTCGAACTGCGCCGCGGCGGCGCACAGCTTGAAGCTGCCGTCGCTGAACACCTGCGGCACGATCTCCCAGGCGCCCTTCGGCGCGGCCGGCTTGCCGGGCGCGCGGCTGGCCGCGGCCGGGGTGGCCGGTTGCCCGCCGCCCTGGG
>MOEB01000255.1 GCA_001939945.1 Aerophototrophica crusticola
CGCCCCCCGGGGCAGCCGACCAGGACCGCCGGCGGGGCCCGGCCCGCAGCCCGCGACCCGGGGCCACCCGCCGAGGCCCACGGGGGCCGGCCAGGTGCCGCACGGCGGCGCGGCCATCGGGGGGGCGATGCCGGGCACCAGGCGCATGTCCGGCTTCGCCACCTCGGGCCGCGGTCCGGCTGGCAGGTTCAGCCCGGGCCAGCCGGCGGCGGTGGTCCCGGGAGATGCCCCGCAGTGGCGCCGGGTCGGCGACCCGCCCGCCCTGGCCGGCCCCACAGGGGGTGCCCGGCGTNGCAGGGCGACCCGCGCCAGCATCCCGGTAACCATACAGTATTTCCGGAATTGGCCGCGTGGGCTCGGCCTGATCTTAAGGTCAGGTAGCAATATTCATCGCGCCGGCGCAAATGGAATGCGGGGAGGGGCCGGCGATGGCGTCCGCAGCGGGCATGTTCTTCTTCGCGGCCGTCGGGACGGCGCTGGTGCTCGGCACGGGGCTCGCGCCCCGGCCGGGGCGCACGGCCGTGATCCTCTTCCCGGGGCCGGCCACGGCGGCGGAGATGTTCGCCAGCGCGGCCGCGGCGGGCTGGGCGCCCGTGTCCATGCCGCGCGCCGGCGTGCTCCTGGCGGCG
>MOEB01000256.1 GCA_001939945.1 Aerophototrophica crusticola
GAACCCGGACGCGGGCGGCCGCGGGGCGTGACGTCGCCGGGAAGGCTGCCATCCCCTTGTCCCGCCCGGCCGCCCACGCGGGGCGACGGGGCTCCAGGACATGTGCTGCCGGCATCCACCCCACGGGGCATCTGTCCCGGGTGGTGTCGTGCGCATGCGCCGCCCCTGCCCCCAAGGATGCCGCCCATCCCCGGCGTTCATTGGCCGGGGCCGGCGCCCATCGCGCGCCAGCGCCCCAGGAGCGCGGCGTGGGCGTCCGGGTCCACGCTGCCGTCCGGGCGGTAGCATGCCTGCGCCTGGCGGTGGAAGTCCAGCCCCTCCGCGAGCANGTGCAAGCTGCCTGCCAGGGCATCGGCGTCGCAGGCCGCCTGCCGGGCGAGCGCGCCCATGTCGAGCCTGGCCTGGCGCAGCGCGCGCGGGGTGGCGCCCTCCCGGCGGAGCAGGAAGGAGCAGTGGCGCACGACCTGGCCCATCAGCCGCCCCCGCCGGCATGCAGGAGTTGGGCGGCCAGCTCCCGGAGGCGCGCGGCCAGGGGCGGGCAGTCCGGCCCCACGGCCTCGGCCGCCGCCAGCAGCCCTGCCGCGAGCGCCGCGTCGCTTCCGTGCCCGGGCCCGTC
>MOEB01000257.1 GCA_001939945.1 Aerophototrophica crusticola
GGGTTCTGACCGCACGCCACGCGGCGTCGGGAGGCGGTGGCCGGTACCCCGGGGGCCGGGGGCACAGGCCGAGCCTGCGGCACCGGGGAGCCCGGCCATGGCGCGGGGGCCATCCCCGGCCCGCAGCGCGAGGCGGCGGAGGTGGCCGGCCAGGGGCACTGTGCCCGGGGGGTTTCCTGGACTTGCTCCACGTCGCTGACGCCCCGCCAAGGCACCGTCAGCTTGTTCGCTGCCGGACAGATGACGAACTGGCGCCATTGGCACCAGACGGCCTCGTCCACGCCGGGCACCTCGGCACGGGTCTGGACTGCCCGCGCGCGCCGAAGGTGGTGGTCGGCGCCGGGGAGATGGGCGGGGCGGGGCTAGAGGTTGGCGACTTGGCCGTGGACGCGCGGGAGCGTCGCGCCCGGGGCGGTGACCCGAGGCGCTCCATGACCCGCTCCCGTCGTCGGGTCAGCTGGTGGCCGTTGCCCGCCCGGCTGTCCGGGCCCTTGTGCGACCGGTGGCCCGGGCATGGTCGTCCGCCTCGCCGCGGCCGTGCCGCGACGGCACCGCACCAGATGCCAGGCGCGGCCCACGTCCTGGCACGGAGCCGCCCGCCAGAGCCAGTG
>MOEB01000258.1 GCA_001939945.1 Aerophototrophica crusticola
GGCGAAGGCGAACTGCTTCAGCCCCAGCCGGCGCCGGCACTCCCGCACGGCCTGGGCCCAATCGGCGGCCTCGGGGGCGATGATGCGGGCGACGTGGTTCATGCTTCTCGCGACAGGTGACGTTCCGGGGCACCTGCCCGGGGGGCTTGGCTAAAGGTCATCCAGGACCACCACATCCGGCCGCCGCCCCAAGAACGGGGCCGCGTCCGACGGCGTGATGTCCACCCGGTCCAGGCGCACGACCCGCAAGCCGCTGGAAAGCCGCAGGGGGGTCAGATGGTACCGGATATAGGACACGATCTCCAGGCCGTCCCCGGACAGCCGGACACGGTCGTCCACCCCGGTGACGGAGACGACGTCCGGGCCGAACACGGGGGCCCGCCAGGAATCCTTGGCGATCTGTTCCTGCCACAACTCCCGGAACGCCGGGCTCGCCACCATCGCGCGGACCGCCCCCTCGCCCCCGTGGTCACGCACCAGCGCGGCGGACGGGTGGACGTGGCGCAGGTCGGCATCGGCCAGGCAGGCGTGCCCCAGCGCATGGCGTACCTGCGCCACCAGGACCCGGTCGGCCCGGTCGTCGTACAGGGGCTTGTGCAACAGGTCGCG
>MOEB01000259.1 GCA_001939945.1 Aerophototrophica crusticola
GTAGCCCACCGAGGCCGCCACCTCCTTCACCGCGGCGGCCGTGCCGGCCAGCCGGTCCCGGGCCGCGTCCAGGCGGAGGCGCTCCACGTGGGCGGCGGGGCCGGCCCCGAACGCCTCGCGGAACAGGCGGCCGAAGTGGCGGGGGCTGAGGTTGGCGCGGGCGGCCAGCGCGGCGGGCGAGAGGTCGGCGGCGAGGTTGGCCGCCATCCAGCCCGCCAGGTCGGCGNCGAGGCGGCCGGTGGCGCGCACCTGGAAGCGCAGCGGCTCCGAGTACTGCATCTGGCCGCCGGCGCGCTTCATGTAGACCACCAGCTCGCGGGCCGCCGCCAGGGCCGCCGCGGGCCCCACGTCGTCCTCCACCAGGGCCAGCGCCAGGTCGATGCCGGCGGTGATGCCGGCCGAGGTGAGGAAGGGGCCGTCGCGCACGTGGATGGCGTCGGGCACCACGGCCACCCGGGGGAACCGCCGGGCGACGTCGGCGGCGAAGCGCCAGTGGGTGGTGGCGCGGCGGCCGTCCAGCAGGCCGGAGGCGGCCAGGGCGTAGATGCCCGTGCACACCGACGCCAGGCGCCGGGCGGTGCCGGCCTGGCGGCGCAGCCAGG
>MOEB01000260.1 GCA_001939945.1 Aerophototrophica crusticola
CCCGACCACGCCGCCCGGGCCGCGGCCCAGGCGCTGTCGAACGCCCAGGCGGTGGCCGCGGCCACCGACGAGCTGAGCGCCTCCATCCGGGAGATCGGCTCCCAGGTGGCCCATGCCGGCGCCGTCACGCGGGACACCGTCGCCGCCAGCGGCGAGGCGCAGGCCGCGATCGAGGCGCTGGCGGCGGCCGTGGGCCAGATCGGCGAGGTCGCCGACCTGATCGCGGGCATCGCCGGGCAGACCAACCTGCTGGCGCTCAACGCCACCATCGAGGCGGCGCGGGCCGGCGAGGCCGGCAAGGGCTTCGCCGTGGTGGCGTCGGAGGTGAAGGCCCTGGCCGGCCAGACCGCGCGGGCGACCGAGGACATCANGGAGGTGAAGGCCCTGGCCGGCCAGACCGCGCGGGCGACCGAGGACATCAACCGGCGGGTCGCCGGGATCGCGGCGGTCCGCGGCCGCGCGGTCGAGGCGGTCGGGCGCATCGCGGCCCGGATCGGCCAGGTGGACGAGGTCGCGTCGGGCATCGCCGCCGCCGTGGAGGAGCAGTCGGCGGCGACGGCGGAGATCGCCCGCAACGTCGCGCAGACGGCGGGGGCCGCC
>MOEB01000261.1 GCA_001939945.1 Aerophototrophica crusticola
CCATCGCCATCGCCGTCGCCGGGGCCGGGCGCGGGGGCGCCGGCCTGACGCCGCGGCGCTCGCGCACCTCACGGAGCACGCGCTCCGTCTCCGGGTCCGGCGCGACGCCCAGTTCCCGTTCCAGGGCGGCGCGGCAGGCCTCGTACTGTCGCAGCGCGTCGGCGTGGCGGCCGGCGCCCGCGTGCAGCCGCATCAGGGCCCGGTGCCCGGCCTCCTGCAGCGGGTCGGCGCCGACGAGGCGCAAGGCGAGCGCCATGGCGGCGTCCCCCTCGCCCGCGTCGAGTGCCTGGGCCAAGCCCCGGCTGAGCGCCCCGGTGGCGAGGGCGTGCAGCCGGTGGCGCTCCACCCCGACCCATTCCCCGAAGCCGGCGGCGCCCACGTCGAACCCGTCCAGGAACGCGCCGCGGTAAAGGTCCGCCACGCACAGGGCCGCCGTGGCCGTGCCCTCCCGGGCCGCCGCCTCGAGCCCGGCGACGTCGGTGGCCAGCGCGCCGGGGGCCAGGCCCACGGAGTCGGCGTCGGCGAGCAGCAGCCCTTCCCCCGCCCCGGGCAGGCAGCGGCGCAGGGTGGCGAGGGCCTGGCGCAGGTTGCCCCGGGC
>MOEB01000262.1 GCA_001939945.1 Aerophototrophica crusticola
GCGCCGACGAAGGTCCCGTGCAGCGGGTTATGCGGGTTGGCCACCGGGCGCGTGGAAATGAAACGTGCGTCCGGGTCAACCATGGCGAGCGCCTGGTCCATCGCGCCGGAGAAGATGTGGCCCAGGAAGGCCTGGACCGTCGCTGTCGGGTTCATCGGCATGTCCTCGTTCAGGTGTGTGGGTGTCTCAGAAGCCGGACAACACCAGCTTGCCGAGCATGCGGCCGCTTTCGAGGCGCGCATGCCCGGCGCGCAGGTTGGCGGCGGTGATGGGGCCGGCCGTCTCCGTCGCGGTCGAGAGGAGGCGGCCATCGTCGACCATGTCCGCGACCATGTTCAGGATCGCGCCCTGGCGCGCCATGTCGGGGGTGGCGAACATGGGCCGCGTGAACATGAACCCCCAATGGAAGGCCGCGCTTTTGCGCATGATCCTGTTCATGTCAGGCGGGGTGGAGAAGGGCACGACCGAGCAGATGTGGCCGTGGGGCGCCAGCACGTCCGCCAACACCGGGAAGTGGCGGTCGGGGTCATTGAGCAGCAGGACCAGTTCCGGCATGGGACGCCCCAGCGCGGCCAGCTGCGTCGCGATGTCGCCGAA
>MOEB01000263.1 GCA_001939945.1 Aerophototrophica crusticola
GGGCCTGCTGCTGGCCCTGCCGGCGGGCGGGCTGCTGGTGCGGCTGTTCACGATCCAGCACGACTGCGGCCACGGCTCCTACTTCCGCAGCCGCGCCGCCAACGACCGGCTGGGGCGGGCCCTGTCCCTGCTGACCGCCACGCCCTATGACAGCTGGAAGCGGGCGCACGCCCTGCACCACGCCACGACCGGGGACCTGGACCGGCGCGGCGTCGGCGACGTCCGCACCCTGACGGTGCGCGAGTACAGGGCCCTGCCCTGGGCGGGGCGGCTCTGGTACCGGCTGTACCGGAACCCGGTGGCGCTGGTGCTGGTGGGGTCGCCCCTGAACTTCCTGGTCCTGCAGCGCCTGCCGAACGGCATGGGCCTGCCCTGGCGCGCCGCCTGGCGGGACGTCGCCGCCCTGGACGCCGCCCTGGCCCTGGCCGTCGCCGCCCTGGCGCCCCTGGCGGGCGGGGTGGTGCCGGTGCTGCTGGCGCTGGTCCCCACGGTGTGCGTGGCCGCCTGGGTCGGCGGCTGGCTGTTCTACGTGCAGCACCAGCACGGCGACGCCGTGTGGGAGCGGGGCGGGGACTGGGACTTCCACCGGGTGGCGC
>MOEB01000264.1 GCA_001939945.1 Aerophototrophica crusticola
CGTGTTCCGCCTCGCCGGCATCGTCCGGGCACAGGTCATGGCCTCCGACCCCGGCGTGGGCGGCTTCAACTTCGGGGCCAACGTCGGCGCCGTGGCGGGGCAGAAGGTGATGCACGCGCACTTCCACCTGATACCGAGGCGGCCCGGCGACACCAGCCCGCCGCCAGCCTCGCCCCACTGACGCGTGTTCCCGCCCGCCCCGTGCGCGGCCCGGCCGCCGACAAGCGCGCCATCCCGCCGCCGGGGTGGGCGAGGCGACCACAACGGCTGCGCCGAGGCGCGCGGGGGCTCTCGCCGGCAAGCGTCCCCAGTGTGGACATGCCCGCGCGCCAGCAGCGGGCGCGGCGCGTGGCCCACGCGCCGGCGCACCACCTGCCCGAATGGCCGGGCGCCATGGCGGCGGCGAGCCGCTCGCCGCTGCTGGCCGACCTGACTTGGCCGTATGGCACCCGGCCGCGCGTCGCCACCCGCTACCATGACGGGGAGGGCGGGGGGACGCACGTGGCCGGCGTGGAGCTGCTGC
>MOEB01000027.1 GCA_001939945.1 Aerophototrophica crusticola
CGGGGGGCGTGCCGGGGGCGGGGGTCGCCGGCGGGGTGCCGGGGGCGGGGGTCGTCGCGCCGGGCGGCGTGGCGGCGGGGCTGTTGGGCACGGGCACCGGGTTGGTGCCGGTCACGCCGATCTCCGGCGCGGTGGGCTGGGAGGAGCCGACCAGCTCCTTCGCCTGGTCCTGGCCCAGCACGGGGGTCTGGGCCGGGTCGGGGGTGGCCTGCTCCGCCGTCTTGTCGCCATAGATCAGGCCGGACAGCCGGTCCGGCAGGGGCGGCACCAGGTCGCCCACGCTGCGGTCGGCGGAGGACATGACGTACCAGCCGCCATAGATCACCGCCGCGGCCAGCACCGCCACCAGCAGGATGGCGCCGCCGGGCACGCGGCCCTCGCTCACCGGCTCGGGGAAGTACAGCTCCGCCGGCTGGGCCACGTTGGCCGTGTCCTGGCGGAAGCGGGCCAGCACCTGGGTGGGCTCCAGCCCCAGCGCCTGGGCGTAGGAGCGCAGGAAGCCGGTGACATAGGCCTGGCCCGGCAGCTCCGCCCAGCGGCCCTGCTCGATCGCCTCCAGGTAGCCGTGGCGGATGCACAGGTCGGTGGCGAGCTGGTCCAGGTTCAGGCCCAGCTCCTCCCGCCTCAGCCGCAGCACCTCACCCACATGGCGGGGGGCGCCGGGGCCTGTGTCCACCGGCGGCACCTGGTCGCTCAGGACCGGGTTGCGGAGATCCTGCTGTCGCTGCATGCGCTCGGCCATTGTGCCCCGTGGCGCCCGATTCCGTTCGTTGCCCCGTCTTAGCAACGCCGTTGCGCCCACGCAACCGTGGGAGGGGAGAACACCCCTTGTGAGTGGGGGGAAGCTGCCCCGGCTTGGAAGCCAATTGCTTCCCCTGCGAAAGCAGGGGGCCACAGTTTTTCAGCCGGGAGCCGGGGGGCAGGGGGTCAAGAACCGTGGGCCCCTGCTTTCGCAGGGGAGGCAGTCAATCGGCTTGAACGTGGATCAACAGTCTTCAGACTGGAATCCCCCGATCCCGGGCGAAGTCGCGCAGGCGGGGGCGGACGCTGTGGTCGGCGCAGTCGTACAGCCGGTCCAGGAAGCCCGACAGCTCCCGCAGGTCCAGGTGCCGCAGCATGTTCTTCACGTCGAAGAAGGCCGGGGCGGAGAGGGAGATGGTGCGCAACCCCACCCCCAGCAGCGCCATGGCGTCCAGCGGGCGGCTGGCCATCTCCCCGCACAGGGACAGGTTGACGCCGGCGGCGCCGCACTTCTCCACCAGCAGCTTCAGCACCCGCAGCATGGCCGGCGACAGCAGGTCGTAGCGGTTGTTCATCATGGGGTTGCCGCGGTCGCTGGCGAACAGGTACTGCAGCATGTCGTTGGAGCCCACCGACATGAAGTCGATCCGCGGCAGCAGCGCGTCCAGCTGGAACAGCAGGGACGGCACCTCCATCATCACGCCCACCTGAAGGCTGGCCGGCGCCTTGTGGCCCTGGCGGGCAAGCCGGGCCAGTTCCAGGTCCAGCACCTTGCGGGCGCGGTCCAGCTCCGCCACCTCCGCCACCATGGGGAACATGACCCGCAGCTCGCGGCCCCCGGCGGCCATCAGCATGGCGCGGAGCTGCTTGCGCAGCATGGCCGGGCGGTCCAGCCCGATGCGGATGGCCCGCCAGCCCAGGGCCGGGTTCTCCTCCCCCAGCTCCGGGAAATAGGGCAGGGTCTTGTCGCCGCCCACGTCCAGGGTGCGGAAGACGACGGGCTTGCCCTTCGCCTCGTCCAGGACCTTGGAATAGGTCTCAAGCTGCGTGGCCACGTCCGGGTAGCTGGCCCGGACCATGAACGGGATCTCCGTCCGGTACAGGCCGACGCCGTCCGCCCCGGTGGCGTGCAGGTGGGGCAGGTCGATCAGCAGGCCGGCGTTCAGCATGATCTTGATGGGCGTGCCGTCCCGCGTCACCGCCGGCAGGTCCCGCAGGGTCGCGTACTCCGCGATCCGGCGCTGCCGCGCCTGGACAGAGCGGGTGAACGCCTCCTGGATGTCTTCCGACGGGCGGATGAAGACCTGGCCGTGGTCGCCGTCCACGATCAGGCTGTCCAGCGGCTCCACCCGGTTCAGCACGTCGGCGCACTGCCCCACCACGGGGATGTCCAGGGCGCGGGCGACGATGGAGACGTGGCTGTAGGCGGCCCCTTCCTCCAGCACCAAGCCACGGAGACGACGGCGGTCATAGTCCAGCAGCTCCGCTGGCCCCAGGTTGCGCGCCACCAGCACGAACTCGTCCGGCAGGGTGCCGCCGACCGCGGTGACGGGCTTGCCCGCCAGATGCTGCAGCAAGCGGTTGGTGATGTCGTCCAGGTCGTGCAGCCGGTCCCGCAGATAGGGGTCGGAGGCCTGGGACAGGCGGGCGCGGTTGTCGTTCTGCACCCGCTGCACCGCCGCCTCTGCCGTCAGGCCGGAGCGGATCGCCTCCCGGATGCGGTTCAGCCAGCCGCGGTCACTGGCGAACATGCGGTAGGTCTGCATGATCTCGGCATGCTCACCCTCCACCTGCCCCACGGCGATGAGCAGCTGGTCGATGGCGGAGTGCATGCCGTCCACCGCGTCGCGCAGGCGGGCCAGCTCCGCCTCCGGGTCGTCGGCCACCATCTGGCGGATGGTCAGCTGCGGCCGGTGCAGCACGGCCAGGCCGATGCCGATGCCCCGGTTCATGCTGCTGCCCTCCAGCCGTGACGGCAGCAGGACAAGGTCGTTGGCGACGGACAGCTCCCGGCTGTCCACCAGTTCGCCCGCGGCCACCAGCTCCGCCACCACCATGGCGATGGTCTGGAGGGTCTCCACCTCCTGCTCGTCATAGTCGCGGCGGGCGGCGTGCTGGATGGCCAGCACCCCGCGCACCCGGCCGCCGCGCAGGATCGGCACGGCCAGGAAGCCGTGGAACGGGTCCTCCCCCGTCTCGGGCCGATAGGCGAAGTTGGGGTGGCTCTGGGCGTTGGCGAGCGCGATGGGCCGAGCGTGGGCGGCCACGTCGCCGATCAACCCCTCGCCCACCCGCATGCGGGTCTTGTGCACCGCGTCCTGGTTCAGGCCGATGGTGGCGAACAGCTCCAGCACCTCGCCCGCCCGCATGACGTAGCAGGAGCAGACGTCGGCCGCCATCTCATGGGCGATGGTCTTGGTGATCTTGTCCAGCCGGTCCTGGGCGGCGCCGCTGCCGGCCATGATGTCGCGCAGCCGAGCCAGCAGCCGGCGCGCGCCGACGGCGGGATCCTTCGCCGGGCCTGGCTCCATGGTGCTGGACGGTATCGTCATCGTCGGACCAACTTCCCCTCGGCCCCCGCCTTTGCCGGGGCCTTCCACGCGACTGGCCCCTGGAATAGCAGGTATGGCCGGGGATGCCAAACCCAACGCCACACACCCTATGCGGGTGGACAGGACGCGGCAGCGGCGTATGGTGGGTGTCGGGGAACCTCGGCACCTTCTGGTGGCAGCGCTGTTGAGGGGGAACCGCCCGCCCCACCCGCCTGGAGGCCGCCATGCCCGAGCCCGCCCCGCCCCTGCCCCCTGCCCTGCCGGGCGAGCTGCGCCGCTTCACCGGCAAGGCCGGGCCGCTGGCCTGCTATGTGGCGGGGGCCGGGGCGCCGGTGCTGCTGCTGCACAGCATCAACGCCGCCGCCTCGGCCTATGAGGTGAAGCCGGCGTTCGAGGGGATCATGGCCACCCGCCGGGCCTATGCGCCCGACCTGCCGGGCTTCGGTCAGTCGGACCGGTCGCAGCGCCGCTACGACCCGCGGCTGTACACCGACGCGGTGCATGACGCGGTGGACCTGATCCAGGCGGAGCATGGCCGCCAGCCCATCGACGCGCTGGGCCTGTCCCTGTCGTCGGAGTTCCTGGCCCGGGCGGCGGCGGAGCGGCCGGATGCCTTCCGCAGCCTGACCCTGGTCACCCCCACCGGCTTCAGCCGCCGATCCGCCAAGCTGCGGCGGGCGCCGGGCACGACGCTGGAGATCCCGGGCTTCCACGCCTTCTTCAGCGCGGCCATCTGGAGCCAGGCCATCTATGACCGGCTGGTGGGCAAGGGGGTGATCCGCTACTTCCTGAAGCGCACCTACGGCTCCGACGCCATCCATGACGACATGGTGGAGTATGACTGGCTGACCAGCCACCAGCCGGGCGCCCGCAACGCGCCCCTGGCCTTCCTGGCGGGGCGGCTGTTCAGCGGCGACATCGTCAGCGTGTACGAGTCGCTCGCCCTGCCGGTCTGGGTGCCCCATGCCACAAGGGGCGACTTCAAGGATTTCAGCGGCAGCGGCTGGACCAAGGCCAAACCCAACTGGTCCCTGCAACCCTATCCCACCGGGGCGCTGGTGCATTGGGAACAGACGGAACGGTTCCTGGCGGACTGGCAGGGGTTCCTGGGACGGGCGGAGGCGGCTTGATCGATTTCCGGCCCGGACGGGGTTTCCGATGGGGACGGGAGCCCTTTCATGGGCTTGTGCTCAGAGGATGGCCAGGACATCCGCATCGGCAAGTTTGATGGCTGGTCCAGCCCAGAGTTCAAACCGGGACCCTTCCCGCAGGGTCAACCCGTCGGCTGGCGAGCCGATGATCCCAATGACGGCCTCCCCAACGCCGCCGCGCGGTATCGGCCGCGGGCATTCCAGGACCATGCCGGGATAGAAGCTTCCATTTACGAAGACGTTGACGCCCCCACCTTGGCGCAAGGGGAGGTCAGCCGCGCGATCCGGTGCCGGATGCATCTTGACGAGAGCGCGTAGGTCTATTCCCTGTCGGCCCATGGGCCCCTTGCTATGCAAGCCTCGGATAAGGTCGGAGGAGCTGACACGACCAACGGCAGAGGTGCAAGGGTCCCCAACATGACGAGGCGCGCAAGCATTCCACTGTCGAGGCTTGGAACGCAGAGGACGCAGATGGCCGCAGAGGACACGGAGAGTCGGTGCGGCGGCGCGGTCGGTCTGCACGCCGGCGGGAGAAAGCTCAACGGCGCGGCGCCCATAGATTGATCAAATTGGCGCCAAGGGCATGCCGGTTGCCGAATTGATGACCTCTGTGTCCTCTGCGGCCATCTGCGTCCTCTGCGTTCCCAATCACGCGCGGCGTTGGCCGCACGGTTGCCCCGGACAGGCTTGCATCGCCCGGATCGCCCCGCATTTTTCCCCCGCGCCCCGATAACCCGCCATCTCCGCTGGTGGAGTGTCCAGTTTCTGTTACACTCCTCAGCTATGGACGGAATGACACTCCATCTCCGGCGTCCCCGCCGGGCGGTTTCCCCCGATGCGCCCCATGCCGTGGTGATCGGCAGCGGGTTCGGGGGCTTGGCCGCGGCGGTGCGGCTGGGGGCGCATGGCTATCGGGTGACGGTGCTGGAGCGGTTGCCGGCGCCCGGCGGGCGGGCGTCGGTGTTCCGGCAGGACGGCTATACCTTCGATGCCGGCCCCACCATCGTGACGGCGCCCTTCCTGCTGGAGGAGCTGTGGGGCCTGTGCGGGCGGCGCATGGCCGACGACGTGGAGCTGGTGCCGCTGGACCCGTTCTACCGCATCCGGTTCGACGACGGGGAGGTGTTCTCCTATAGCGGCGACCCCGGCGCCATGCGGGCGGAGGTGGCGCGCATCAGCCCCGGCGACGTGCGCGGCTATGAGGATTTCCTGGCGGCCAGCGAGGAGCGGTTCCGCATCGGGTTCGAGCAGTTGGGCCACGTGCCCTTCGGCGGCATCCGGGACATGCTGCGGGTAGCGCCGGACCTGCTGCGGCTGGGGGGCTTCCGCTCCGTCCATTCCCTGGTGGCGAGCCATATCCGCGACCCGCGGCTGCGCACCATCTTCAGCTACCACCCCCTGCTGGTGGGCGGGAACCCGTTCGCCGCCAGCTCCATCTACGCCCTGATCGCTTACCTGGAGCGGAAATGGGGCGTGCATTACGCCATGGGCGGCACGGGATCGCTGGTGGCGGGCATCGCCGACCTGATCCGCGGCCAGGGCAACATAATCCGTTGCAATGCCACGGTGACGCAAATCCTGCTGAACGGCCGCCGGGTGCGGGGCGTCCGGCTGGAGTCGGGGGAGGAGATAGCCGCCGACATCGTGGTCAGCAACGCCGACAGCGCCTGGACCTACCGCCATTTGCTGCCGCCCGAGGCGCGGCAGCGCTGGACCGACCGGAAGGTGGAGCGGTCACGCTATTCCATGGGGCTGTTCGTCTGGCATTTCGGCACCGACCGCCGCTTCGACGGGGTGGGCCACCACACGCTGCTGCTGGGGCCCCGCTACAAGGGGCTGCTGACCGACATCTTCCGCCGGAAGAGGCTGGCGGAGGATTTCAGCCTGTACCTGTACCGGCCCACCGCCACGGACCCGTCCATGGCCCCGCCGGGCTGCGACAGCTTCTATGCCCTGTCCCCCGTGCCGAACCTGGAGGGGGAGACGGACTGGAGCATCATGGCCGGCACCTACCGCGACGCCATCCTGCGCCGCCTGTCCGACACGATCATGCCGGGGCTGGAACCGTCCATCGTGACGGAGCGCATCCAGACGCCCCTGGACTTCCGCGACCGCTACCTGTCCCTGCGCGGGGCCGGTTTCGGCCTCGAACCCATCCTGACGCAGAGCGCGTGGTTCCGGCCGCACAACAAGAGCGAGGAGGTGGAGCACCTGTATCTGGTCGGCGCCGGGACCCACCCCGGGGCGGGCCTGCCGGGGGTCTTGTCCTCCGCCCGGGTGCTGGACAGTGTGGTGCCGGATGCCGCCGTCTTTTCCTGAGGCCGAGGCCATGGAGGCCGCCGCCGACCTGGCCCAGTGCCGGGCGGACCTGCGGGCGGGGTCGCGCACCTTCTGGGCGGCGTCGCTGCTGCTGCCCAAGGGGGTGCGGGAGCCGGCGACGGCCCTGTACGCCTTCTGCCGGGCCGCGGATGACGCGGTGGACCTCGGCCTGGGCGGGGAGAACGCCCTGGACGAGCTTTGGCACCGGCTGGACCGGGCCTATGCCGGGCGGCCCCTGGGCACGCCGGTGGACCGGGCCTTCGCCCGCACGGTCAGGCGCTTCGCCATCCCCCGCGCCCTGCCCGCCGCGCTGGTGGAGGGCATCGCCTGGGATACGCAGGGACGGCGGTATGAGACGCTGGAAGACCTGCATGCCTATGCCGCCCGGGTGGCGGGCACGGTGGGGGCCATGATGGCCCTGCTGATGGGGCTGCGCGAACCCGGCGCCCTGGCGCGGGCCTGCGACCTGGGCGTGGCCATGCAACTGTCCAACATCGCCCGTGACATAGGCGAGGACGCGGCCAACGGGCGGCTGTACCTGCCCCGGTCCTGGCTGCGCGACGGCGGGCTGGACCCCGAGGCCTGGCTGGCCCGGCCCAGGCCGCACCCGGCCATATCGGGCGCCGTGGCAGGCCTGTTGCGGGAGGCGGAAACCCTGTACGCGCGGGCGGAGGCCGGCATCGCCCGGCTGCCCGCCGGCTGCCGCCCGGGCATCTTCGCCGCCCGGCTGCTGTATGCGGAGATCGGGCGGGAGGTGGAGCGGCTGGGCCCCGCCGCCCTGCACAGCCGTGCCGTGGTGCCCGGCGCCCGCAAGCTGGCCCTGCTGTCCCAGGCCGTGGCGGCGGCGGCCCTGGCCGGCGGCCCCGTCCATGCCCCGCCCCTGCCGGCGGTGGCCTTCCTGGTCCAGGCGGTGGACGCCACGCCCGCGCCGCCTACCTTGATCCAGGCGGCCCCGTGGTGGGACATGGGGGCGCGGCTGGTGCGGGTGCTGACCCTGTTCGACCGGCTGGAGCGCTGGGAACAGGCGGGCCGCCCCGGCAAGCGCCTGCGCCGGGAGGAGCTGGGGCAGACCGGACTGGAAGGGGCGTGAGCCATGCACCCGCACTATTACGGCCTGGTAGAGATGCTGCTGGTCTTCGGGCTGGTGGTGGGCTTCGGGGCCTATGAGCTGTGGTCCCTGCGCCGCGCCAACCGCAGGGCGAAGGAACGGGCGGGACAGCCGCCGAACCCGTGACTCGGAACGATACAAAGCGCGCGCGGTTGGGGTGCCCATGACCCACCTTGCAGCGAGGCACCCATGGGCGACCTTCTGGGCGGCAACCTGATCTGGATCCTGGCCTTCTTCACCCTGGTGGCCGTGCTGGCCATCGGCATCATGCAGGCCAAGCGGACCAGCAACAGCCGGCACAAGCGCGGCGAGCACATGGGTGACGGCACCCGCATCACCGCCGAACGCTCCACCGAACAAGCCGCCGTGGACGGCACCCGCCACCCGACGTGAGCGACAATGCCGGGCCCGGGACGCGTGACCGCTTGCTGCTCCTGAAGGCTGGGGTCGGCATTCCGTTGAATTGTAAGGCCGAACCGTGCCCCATCGTCCCCTCCCCCAGTGGGGGAGGGACAGGGAGAGGGGTTGGGCCCTCTGCGGAAAGGGGAACCTGCGGACAGGCTCCTGCTGTCCTGGTCGCACCACCCCTCACCCTGTCCCTCTCCCCCTGGGAGAGGGGACGTTGGGGTGCGGTTCGGCCCGTTTGCCGACCAGAAATCCACGCCGCGACCATCAAGGTGTCAGCCAACGAAGGCTGGCATCGGCAGATATCCTACCCCCGCCGCGGCACGCGGAAGGGCAGCAGGGCCTGGACCCAGGGTTGGCGGAAGCGGTCCAGGTCCAGGCTTTCGTGCATGGCCGTCACCGCCTGTCCCAACAGCCGCGTCCGTACCACGGACCGGGCATAGAAAGGCGCGTCCAGCAGGGTCTGGGCCACCTCTGCCCCGTGGCCGGGCTCGCACCGCGTCTCCCGCCTTATCCGCCACCAGCGGGTGCCGGGCAGGGTGACGCGGGCCGGGGCGTCATAGGGGGTGACCGTGCCGTCGCGGCCAATGCGGATGGCGATGCCTTGGGTGCTGCCGTCGCGGCGGACCACGTCATAGAGGATGCTGGCTCCGTCGGTCAGGGGGCCGCGGCACCAGTCCCATTCCTTGAAGCTGTCCTCCAGCGGGCCGTCGCCCCAGTTGCTGTCGAAATAGCCGGGGCCCGACCAGCGCACGCCGGGCTGGTCCAGCTCCACCTCCACCCGGCTGAAGGGGGCGATGGGCCACCAGCGGTGCAGGCCGTGGCTGTCCAGGGTGGGCTGGAAGGTGGTGGCGGCGCTGGGGTGCAGCCGGATGGTGCCGCGCACCCGCTGCGGCAGGGGGAACGTCACCTCATCCACCCGGGCGGTCAGGGTGCGCCCGTCCCAGGCCAGGCCGCTGGGGCCGATGGTGAGGCTGTCCGGGGTGCGGCACAGGGCGCCGGCCCGCCGCTCCGTCATGGCCCAACGGTCACCGCCGGGGCCCGTCAGCACGATGTGGAAGCAGGCGAAGTCCCGCGGCTCCGCCGACCCCTTGCGCCGCGCCCAGGCATACCAGGGGGAGAAGACGCTGCCGATGAAGGCGATGATGGTCAGGCCGTGACGGTGGTCGTCGCTGTAGGCATCCATGTACCACCAGGCATAGCCGTCCCGCGGCACCGGCCGGGTGAAGCCCAGGTCGAGGTTCGTCATTGCACCTTCTCCAAAGCGGCGAGCACCTGGGACGCCGCCATATGGCCGGACAAGGCCGCCATGGGCACGCCGGGGCCGGGGTGGACGCTGCCGCCGGCCAGGAACAGGCCGGGGACGCGGCTGGGGATGCCGGGGCGCTGGAAGCTGGCCTGCCAGCCATGGGAGGCGCGGCCATAGAGGGCGCCGCCGCTGGCGGGGAACAGCCTGGCGAAGTCGGCGGGGGTGGTGGTCACCTCCTCCTGCTCCGACAGTTCCAGCCCGCATCGGGCCAGCAGGCCGGCGGTCGCCTCGCCGCAGGCGCGCACGCTGTCCGGTGGGAAGGGGTTGGTGTCGCCGTCCGCCGGGGCGTTGACCAGGACCAGCAGGCGTTCCGGGCCGTTCACCGTGTCCTCCTCCAGCCCCGCGCCCCGGTCGTGGGCGCAGACATAGACGGTGGGGGCGGCGGGCAGGCTCCGGCGTTCCAGGATCGTGTCGAACTCCGCCCGGTAGTCGCGGGAGAAGAAGACCGTGTGGCGCTTCAGGGGGAAGCCGTCCGCCCTGGCCACCACGCTCCAGGTCAGGGCGGAGAGGGAGCGGGCCTGCCTCGGCACGGTTGGGGCGGCAGGCCTGGCGCCCGGCCCCAGCAAGCCGTCGCCCAGGGCGGCCACGTCGCCGGCGTGGATCACTGCGTCTGCCTCCACCACCTCTCCGTCGGCCAGCAGCACCCCGGCGGCGCGGCCCCGCCTGACCAGAATCTCCCGGGCCTCCGCGCCATAGCGCACGGTGGCGCCGTTGCGTTGGGCGAGGGTGGACAGGGCCTGGGCCAGCCGGTGCATGCCCCCCTCCACCAGCCAGACACCCGCCTGCTCCACATGCGCCACCAGCATCAGGGTGGCCGGCGCCTGGAAGGGGGAGGAGCCGCAATAGGTGGCGTAGCGGCCGAACAGCTGCCGCAGCCGCGGGTCCTGGAAATAGCCGCCAAGCGCCCCCCACAGGGTCTCGAACGGCTTGATGGCCCACAAATCGCCCAGGCCGAAGGGCCCGACGCCCGCCATCAGCCCGGCCATGCTGGGCTGCGGGCTGCGGATGAAGGGCTTGTCCAGGGTGCGGAACATGCGCGCCGCGTCCGCCACGAAGCGGCGGTAGCCCCGCCCCTCCGCCGGGCCGGCCAGGGCGGATATGGCTTCCGCCGAGCGGTCCACGTCGGCGAACAGGTCCATTTGGGCCGCGTCCCCGCCCCCCAGCCCGGGGTCCCAGGCGTGGCGGGCCAGGATGTCGGCCCTTGTCAGGGTCACGTGGTCGGACAGGCGGCTGCCGGCGGCCTGGAACAGCTCCTCCAGCACCGGGCGCAGGGTCAGCACCGTGGGGCCAGCGTCCTGGCGGGTGGTGCCCACCGCCACCTCCCGCATCTTGCCGCCGGGGGCGGGGGCGCGGTCCAGCAGGGTCACTTCCATGCCGCGGGCGGACAGGATCGCGGCGGCGGCCAGTCCCGCCACGCCCGCGCCGATGATGACCACCCGGCCTTCCTGACCACCCATTGGGCCACCCCCGGATTGTCGTTGCGCCTGACACAGACCAGTGTCAATGTTAGATGACAGTTTAGGCTGACAACAAGGGCTGACAGGGGGTGTACCGCCCCTTCGCCCACGGGGAGACGCCGCATGGACGTGATCGCCCGGATCGAGCAGGCGCTGGACCGCGCCATGGTTGGGCTGGACAGCCCCGGCGCGCCGCCCCTGCTGGGATCGGCCATGCGCTATGCCGTGTTCCCCGGCGGCGCCCGCATCCGGCCCAAGCTGCTGCTGGCAGTGGCCAGGGCCTGCGGCGACGACGACCCGGAGGCGGCGGAGGCGGCGGCGGCGTCCATCGAGCTGCTGCACTGCGCCTCCCTCGTCCATGACGACCTGCCCTGCTTCGACGACGCCGGGACCCGGCGCGGCAAGCCCACCGTCCACCGCGCCTATGGGGAGCCGCTGGCCGTGCTGTGCGGCGACGCGCTGATCGTGATGGCGTTCGAGGCGCTGGCGCGTGGGGCGTCGGCCAACCCCATCCGGCTGGCCAGCCTGCTGGTGACCGTGTCCCAAGCGGTGGGCATGCCGGGCGGCATCGTCGCCGGCCAGTCCTGGGAGTGCGAGCCGGCGGTGGACCTGACCGAGTACCACCGGGCCAAGACCGGCGTGCTGTTCGCCGCCGCCACCATGGCCGGGGCCATCGCCGCCGGCCATGACGGCACCCCTTGGCGCACCCTTGGCGCAAGGCTGGGCGAGGCGTTCCAGGTGGCCGACGACCTGCATGACGTGGCGTCGAAGGCAGAGGACATCGGCAAGCCGGTGGGCCGCGACGCCGCGCTGGGACGGTGCAGCGCGGTGCGGGAGTTGGGCCTGGCCGGGGCGCTGGCCCGGCTGGACCGGCTGGTGGCCGCCGCCATGGACAGCATCCCCCCTTGCCCAGGCCAAGCCGAGCTGAAGACCATCATCCATTGGGAGGCGCGGCGGTTCCTGCCGAAGGAACTGGCCCGCGTGGCGGCGTGAGCGCCGACAGCGACAGGTGGGGCGGTGGGGTGGGATCACCCCCGTTTCCCCAGGAACTGCCGCGTCCCCCGCGAAGGCGGGGGCCCACAGTTCTTGACGCGCCCTCCGACGGCACTCGGGTTGAAAAACCGTGGACCCCCGCCTTCGCGGGGGAAGCAGGTGGTGCGGGTGTGGCTGGTCAGACAGTCCTCACACGTCTCATTGACCGCCTGCACGCGGCCAAGGACCGGCTGCTGGCCAGCCCGGGCTTCATGCGGTTCGCCACCGCCTTCCCCCTGACGCGCCCCGTCGCCCGGCGGCGGGCGGGGGCGCTGTTCGACCTCTGTGCGGGCTTCGTCTATTCGCAGGTACTGCTGGCCTTCGTGCGGCTGCGGGCGGCGGAGGTGCTGGCGGAGGGGCCGCGCACGGTGGCGGAACTGGCCCCGCGGCTGGGCCTGCCGGCGGACGGGGCGGCAAGGCTGCTGCGGGCGGCGGCGGCGCTGGACCTGGCGGCGGAGCGGGGCGGCGGGCGCTATGGCCTGGGCCCGCTGGGGGCGCCGCTGCTGGGCAACCCTGGCATCGCGGCCATGGTGGAGCACCATGTGCTGCTGTACGCCGACCTGGCGGACCCGGTGGCCCTGCTGCGGCAGCGGCGGACGGACACGGGGCTGGCCGGGTACTGGGCCTATGCCGGGGCGGAGCGGCCGGCGGAGGCGCTGGCAGGCGACGTCGACCCCTATACCGCCCTGATGGCGGCCACCCAGCCGCTGGTGGCGGCGGAAGTGCTGGACGCCTGGCCCGTACACAAGCACCGCCGCCTGCTGGACGTGGGCGGGGGCGACGGCAGCTTCCTGCGGGCCACGGGGCAGCGGGCGCCGGGCCTTGAGCTGGTGCTGTTCGACCTGCCCGCCGTGGCGGCCCGCGCCCAGGAACGCTTCGAGTCGGAAGGGTTGGGCGGCAGGGCGCGGGCGGAGGGCGGGGACTTCCACACGGACGCGCTGCCCGGCGGGGCCGACCTGGTCACCCTGGTCCGGGTGCTGCACGACCATGATGACGGGGACGTGCTGGCCCTGCTGAAGGCGGTGCGCCGGGCCATCCACCCCACGGGCACCCTGCTGGTGGCGGAGCCCATGGCGGGGTCCCGCGGCCGGGGCGCCCGGGCCATGGGGGACGCCTACTTCGGCTTCTACCTGCTGGCCATGGGCCGCGGCCGGCCGCGCACGCCGGCGGAACTGTCAACCCTGCTTGTCGCTGCCGGATTCCAACCGCCAAGGCCGGTCCGGACCCGCACGCCCCTGCTGGCCAGCCTGCTGGCGGCCCGACCGGATCGCGCGTGATCCCGTCCGCCCTGCGGGCAAAAGCCCATGTCAGCGGCTTATGACGTAAACATAGATTGACACTCAACGGCGTCAGTCTAGGATTACACATGGCGGGAAGCCTGTCCCGCCCAAGACCCCCGGAGGGTCCCATGGAATCGCTCGCCGTCGTCCTGGAGGAGCCTGAGAGGCTCGCGTTGCGCAGGGTGGACCTGGTTCCGCCGGCCGAGGATGACGTCATCGTCGAGATGGAATGGAGCGGCATCAGCACCGGCACGGAGCGGCTGCTGTGGAGCGGCCGCATGCCCGCCTTCCCCGGCATGGGCTACCCGCTGGTGCCGGGCTATGAGTCGGTGGGCCGGGTCAGCCATGCCGGGCCGGGGTCCCGGGTCAGGGTGGGGGACCGGGTGTTCGCGCCGGGGTCCCGCGGCTTCGGCCCCGTCCGCGGCCTGTTCGGCGGGGCGGCCAGCCGCATCGTCGTGCCGGGGGCCAAGGTGCTGCCGGTGGGCGACGGGCTGGGGGAACAGGCGGTGCTGCTGGCCCTGGCCGCCACCGCCCACCATGCCATCGCCGGGGGCGCCCTGCCGGACCTGGTCGTCGGCCACGGGGTGCTGGGAAGGCTGCTGGCCCGCATCGCCGTCGCCCTGGGTGGTGCGCCCACCGTGTGGGAGAGCAACCAAGCCCGCCGCGACGGCGCCGACCTCTATGCCGTGCTGGACCCGCAAGCCGACCCCCGCCGCGACTACCGCGCCATCCATGACGTGAGCGGCGACGCCACCCTGCTGGACAGCCTGATCAGCCGCCTGGCCCGCGGGGGTGAGGTGGTGCTGGCCGGGTTCTATTCAGCACCACTGAGCTTCGCCTTCCCCCCCGCCTTCATGCGGGAGGCGCGGATCCGCGTGGCCGCGGAGTGGCAGCCCCTGGACCTGGTCGCGGTGCGCGACCTGGTGGAAAGCGGGCGCCTGTCCCTGGACGGGCTGATCACCCATCGCCTGCCGGCGCGCGAGGCAGACGCCGCCTATCGCACCGCGTTCGGCGACCCCGCCTGCCTGAAGATGATCCTGGACTGGAGAGGCCCCCAATGACCGTCGCCCTGCGCGTCGCCGAGCCTTCGCGAAAGTCCCAAGCGGCGGTGGAAGCCCTGCGGGATCGCCTGCGCGCCGAGGCGGCGCAGGAACCGGACCCCGTCCACACCAGCCCCGCCGCCAAGAAGACCCAGATCATCGCCATCTATGGCAAGGGCGGCATCGGCAAGAGCTTCACCCTGGCCAACCTGTCCTACATGATGGCGCAGCAGGGCAAGAAGGTGCTGCTGATCGGCTGCGACCCGAAGAGCGACACCACATCGCTGCTGTTCGGCGGCAAGGCCTGCCCCACCATCATCGAGACATCCACCCGCAAGAAGCTGGCGGGGGAGCAGGTCGAGATCGGCGACGTCTGCTTCAAGCGCGACGGCGTGTTCGCCATGGAGCTGGGCGGGCCGGAGGTGGGCCGCGGCTGCGGCGGGCGCGGCATCATCCATGGCTTCGAGACGCTGGAGAAGCTGGGCTTCCACGACTGGGGCTTCGACTTCGTCCTGCTGGACTTCCTGGGCGACGTGGTCTGCGGCGGGTTCGGCCTGCCCATCGCCCGGGACATGTGCCAGAAGGTCATCGTCGTCGGCAGCAACGACCTGCAGAGCCTGTACGTCGCCAACAATGTCTGCTCCGCGGTGGAGTATTTCCGCAAGCTGGGCGGCAATGTCGGCGTCGCCGGCATGGTCATCAACAAGGACGACGGCACGGGGGAGGCGGCGGCCTTCGCCCAGAACGCCGGCATCCCCGTCCTGGCCAGCATCCCGGCGCACGAGGACATCCGCCGCAAGTCCGCCAATTACGAGATCATCGGCAAGCCCGGCGGCCAATGGGGCCCCCTGTTCGAGGAGCTGGCCCGCAACGTGGCCGACGCCCCGCCGCAGCGGCCGACACCCCTGACCCAGGACGGGCTGCTGGGCCTGTTCAGCGGGGAGACGGTGGGCCGCAACGTGGTGCTGGAGCCCGCCAGCATGGAGGACATGTGCGGCGTGGCCGCCGTCAAGAAGCCGTCCCTCGAAGTCATCTACGACAGCGTGTGAGGCGGATGATGGACGACCTCACCCAACGGGACCCCGGTCCCCCGCCCAGCACGGAAGTGGTCTACGACGCCGTCGGCGCCGCCGCGGCCCAGGCTGACCCGGTGCCGGAGGGCAACTCCGTCGGCGGCTGCGCGCCCCGGCTTGAGGGTCGCGGCGACGGCCAGGGCTGCCACAACAAGGCCGCGCTGAAGGAATCCGCCGCCAAGGCGGGTTTGGGCGCGGTGCTGGAGCAGTACGCCAAGGACTACCCGCAAGGGCCCCACGACCAGCCGCAGAGCATGTGCCCGGCCTTCGGCAGCCTTCGCGTCGGCCTGCGCATGCGGCGCACGGCGACGGTGCTGTCGGGCAGCGCCTGCTGCGTCTATGGCTTGACCTTCACCAGCCACTTCTATGGCGCCAAGCGGTCCGTGGGCTACGTGCCCTTCAACTCGGAGACGCTGGTCACCGGCAAGCTGTTCGAGGACATCCGCGACGCCGTCCATGCCCTGGCCGACCCCGCTTTGTACGACACGGTGGTGGTGACCAACCTGTGCGTGCCCAGCGCCAGCGGCGTGCCGCTGCGGCTGCTGCCCAAGGAGATCAACGGCGTCCGCATCATCGGCATCGACGTGCCCGGCTTCGGCGTGCCGACCCATGCGGAGGCCAAGGACGTGCTGGCCGGGGCCATGCTGCACTATGCCCGCACGGAGGCCGAGCAGGGCCCCGTGCAGGCCCCCCGCGACGGCCGCAAGGACAAGCCCACCATCACCCTGCTGGGGGAGATGTTCCCGGCGGACCCCGTCAGCATCGGCATGTTGCTGGAGCCCTTAGGCTTGGCGGCCGGGCCCGTGGTGCCGACGCGGGAGTGGCGGGAGCTGTATGCCGCCCTGGACGGTGCCGCCGTGGCAGCCATCCACCCCTTCTATGCCGCGAGCGTGCGGGAGTTCGAGGCGGCGGGCCGGCCCATCGTCGGCTCCGCCCCCGTGGGCCATGACGGCACGGCCGATTGGCTGGCCGCCATCGGGGAGGCGTGCGGGATCGCCAAGGACAAGGTGGCGGCCGCCCAGAACCGCTTCCTTCCCGCCATCCGCGGGGCGCTGGCCGCCAAGCCGGTCAAGGGGCGCATCACCCTGTCCGGCTATGAGGGGTCGGAGCTGCTGGTGGCCCGGCTGCTGGTGGAGAGCGGGGCGGAGGTGCCCTATGTCGGCACGGCCTGCCCGCGCACCCGCTGGTCCGACGCGGACCGGGAATGGCTGGAGGCCCGCGGCGTCCACGTCCAGTTCCGCGCCAGCCTGGAGCAGGACCTTGCGGCGCTGGAGACGGTGAAGCCGGACCTGGCCATCGGCACCACCCCCGTGGTGCAGGCGGCGAAGGAGAGGGCGATCCCCGCCCTGTACTTCACCAACCTGATCTCCGCCCGCCCGCTGATGGGCCCGGCGGGCGCGGGGTCGCTGGCGCAGGTGGTCAACGCCGCCCTGGGCAACAAGGCACGCTTCGACAGCATGCGGGAGTTCTTCGAGGGCGTGGGCACCGGCCACGCCGCCGGCGTGTGGGAGAAGGTGCCCCGCGACCGGCCGGAGTTCCGCAAGAAGAACGCCGCCCTGGCCGCCAAGGCGGCGAAGGAAAAAACCTCCGTCGCGGAGGACGCGCCATGCTGATCCAGGACCTTGACCGGGCCGGCGGCTATTGGGGCGCCGTCTACGTCTTCACCGCCATCAAGGGCCTTCAGGTGATCATCGACGGCCCCGTGGGCTGCGAGAACCTGCCGGTCACCGCCGTGCTGCACTACACCGACGGGCTGCCGCCCCACGAGCTGCCGGTGGTGGTCACCGGCCTGGGCGAGGAGGAGCTGGGCCAGCACGGGACGGAGAAGGCCATGGCCCGGGCGCACCGGACCCTGGACCCCGGCCTGCCCAGCGTGGTGGTCACTGGATCCATCGCGGAGATGATCGGCGGCGGGGTGACGCCCGAGGGCACCAACATCCAGCGCTTCCTGCCCCGCACCATCGACGAGGACCAGTGGCAGAGCGCCAACCGCGCCATGGCCTGGCTGTGGTCGGAGTACGGCGCCCGGCGCGGCGTGATGCCCAAGGCGAAGCCGCGCAAGGAGGGCGACAAGCCCCGCGTCAACATCATCGGCCCCATCTACGGCACCTTCAACACCGCCAGCGACCTGGCGGAGGTGCGGCGGCTGGTGGAGGGGATCGGGGCGGAGGTCAACATGGCCTTCCCCCTGGGCAGCCACTTGATGGACGTGCCCCGGCTGGTGGACGCGGACGTGAATGTCTGCCTGTACCGGGAGTTCGGCCGCCTGCTGTGCGAGGCGCTGGACAAGCCGTACCTGCAAGCCCCCATCGGGCTGCATTCCACCACCAAGTTCCTGCGCAAGCTGGGGGAGCTGCTGGGCCTGGACCCGGAGCCCTTCATCGAGAAGGAAAAGCACACCACCATCAAGCCGCTGTGGGACCTCTGGCGGTCGGTGACGCAGGATTTCTTCGGCACCGCCAGCTTCGGCATCGTCGCCAACGAGACCTATGCCCGGGGTGTCAGGCATTTCCTGGAGGAGGAGCTGGGCCTGCCCTGCGTCTTCGCCTTCAGCCGCCGCCCGGGCCTGAAGCCGGACAACGACGCGGTGCGCGCCGCCATCGCCAAGACCCCGCCGCTGGTGCTGTTCGGCAGCTTCAACGAGCGCATGTACGCGCAAGAGGCCGGCGCCCGCTGCCAGTTCATCCCCGCCAGCTTCCCCGGCGCCATCATCCGCCGCCACACGGGCACGCCCTTCATGGGCTATGCCGGGGCGACCTATGTGGTGCAGGAGGTCTGCAACGCGCTGTTCGACGCGCTTTTCAACATCCTGCCCCTGGCCAAGACCATGGACCAGGTGGAGGCCACGCCGTCGCGCCTGCACACGCAGCTGCCCTGGGACGACGATGCCCGCGCCGTGCTGGACGACCTTGTGGAGGCCCAGCCCGTGCTGGTCCGCATCTCCGCCGCCAAGCGCCTGCGCGACGCCGCGGAGCAGTCCGCCCGCGCCGCCGGCGAGGAGCGGGTCACCCGCACCCACGCCGCCAACGCCGGCGCCACCCTCACCGCGGGGAGGGCGGCATGACACATGCCCCCTCAAACGCCGGGCGCCGGCTCCGCCGGCTTGGCTTACGCGGGCATGGGCCCGCGGGCCGCCGGTCGGCGGCCTGGGCTTCGCCCGTCCGTCCCTTCCACCCACCAGAACTCCGCGCCCCCGGGCACGGGCATCCGGTCATGGCGGCCAACGCCATGTCTGCGGTCGCGCACGCCGCGCGCCGCACCGGCCGAGAGGCCAAAGAGCAGGAGGTAAGCAATGGCTGATTACGCACAAGGAAGGGGTGACTCGTCTCTGTCAGGCCTGACGGAGACGGAAGCCCGCGAGTTCCACCAGATCTTCATCGTGAGTTTCATCGCCTTCACCCTGATCGCCATCGTGGCCCACTTCCTCGTCTGGTCGTGGCGCCCGTGGATCCCGGGGCCGAACGGCTACGCCGCCCTGCAGGACGGCGTGAAGCTGGCGATGGACACCGCAACCACGCTGCTGGGCTAGGAGGCTGACATGTGGCGCTTATGGCTCCTCTTCGATCCCCGCCGGACGCTGGTGGCCCTGGCCACCTTCCTGTTCGCGCTGGCGCTCCTGATCCACTTCATCCTGCTGAGCACCAACCGCTTCAACTGGCTGGAAGGTCCCGCGCCAGCCGCGGCGGTGACCCAGAACTCGCCGCTGCCCGCGGGCCGGTAAGGCCCTGGGCCGGTGGACAGGCCGGCGCCGCCGGGGGAACGGGGCTCACCCCCCGTCACCCCTGGGACGCCGGCCGCCTTCCCTAACAATCAGGGCCGCCTGACGGGGGGATCCGACCATGGCCATGCTCAACTTCGAAAAAAAGTACCGCGTCCGGGGCGGCACCCTGATCGGCGGAGACCTGTTCGACTTCTGGGTCGGGCCCTTCTACGTCGGTTTCTTCGGTGTCACGACGATCTTCTTCTCCGTGCTCGGCACGCTCCTGATCATCTACGGGGCCTCGCAGGGGCCCACCTGGAACATCTGGCAGATCAACATCGCGCCGCCGGACCTGAAATACGGCTTGGCGCTGGCCCCGCTGAAGGAAGGGGGGCTGTGGCAGGTCATCACCATCTGCGCGTTGGGGGCCTTCGGGTCCTGGGCGCTGCGGCAGGTGGAGATCTCCCGCAAGCTGGGCATGGGCTACCACGTGCCCGTGGCCTATGGCGTGGCGGTGTTCGCCTATTTCACCCTGGTGGTTGTGCGGCCGGTGCTGCTGGGCGCCTGGGGGCACGGGTTCCCCTACGGCATCCTCAGCCATTTGGACTGGGTGTCGAACGTCGGCTACCAGTACCTGCACTTCCACTACAACCCGGCGCACATGCTGGCGGTGACGTTCTTCTTCACCACCACCTTCGCCCTGTCCCTGCACGGCGCCCTGGTGCTGGCCGCCGCCAACCCCGGCCGGACCCGGTCAGGCGCCCAGGACGTGGTGAAGACGGCGGAGCATGAGAACACGTTCTTCCGCGACACCATCGGCTATTCCATCGGCACGCTGGGCATCCACCGGCTGGGCCTGTTCCTGGCGCTATCCGCCGGGTTCTGGAGTGCCGTGTGCATCGTGATCAGCGGCCCCTTCTGGACCCGTGGCTGGCCGGAATGGTGGGGCTGGTGGCTCAACCTGCCGATCTGGCCTTTGTGAGGGAGGCGGCAATGGCCGAATACCAGAACATCTTCACGCAGGTGCAGATCCGCGGCCCCGCCTATGAGGGCGTGCCCATCGAGGCGGGACCCTGGGTCCGGCAGATGAAGCCCGGCTTCTCCTACTGGCTGGGCAAGATCGGCGACAGCCAGGTCGGCCCCGTCTATCTGGGCTGGCTGGGCCTGGCCTCCATCCTTTGCGGCGTCATCGCCATCGAGATCATTGGCCTGAACATGTGGGCCTCGGTGGGGTGGGACCCGATCCAGTTCATCCGCCAGCTGCCCTGGCTGGCGCTGGAGCCGCCGCCGCCGGCCTATGGCCTGCGCCTGCCGCCGTTGAACGAGGGCGGGTGGTGGCTGCTGGCGGGCTTCTTCCTGACCGCGTCCATCCTGCTGTGGTGGCTGCGGGTCTATCGCCGGTCCCGCATGCTGGGCATCGGCACCCACACGGCCTGGGCCTTCGCCTCGGCCATCTGGCTGTACCTGGTGCTGGGCTTCATCCGCCCGCTGCTGATGGGGAGCTGGGGCGAGGCGGTGCCCTTCGGCATCTTCCCGCACCTGGACTGGACCGCCGCCTTCTCGCTGCGCTACGGCAACCTGTTCTACAACCCGTTCCACATGCTCTCCATCGTCTTCCTGTACGGCTCCACCCTGCTGTTCGCCATGCACGGGGCCACCGTGCTGGCCACCGGCCGGTTCGGGGCGGAGCGGGAGGTGGAGCAGATCGTGGACCGCGGCACGGCGTTCGAGCGCGGGGCCCTGTTCTGGCGCTGGACCATGGGCTTCAACGCCACGGCCGAGAGCATCCACCGCTGGGCCATCTGGTTCGCCATCCTGACCACCCTAACGGGCGGCATCGGCATCCTGCTGACCGGGACCGTGGTGGACAACTGGTACCTGTGGGCCGTGAAGCACGGGGTCGCGCCGTCCTACCCGGCGGCCTATCCCGCGGCCATCGACCCCACCACGCTGCCGCCGACAGGGGGTGTGAGATGAGCATGGTCCTGAGAGGAGCCGCCGCGGCGGCGGTCGTGCTGGGCGTCGGCCTGCTGTTCACCTTCGAGTATGGCAGCGTGGAGACGGTGCAGACCGGCTTCCGCGGCGTGGCGATGGAACAGAACTACCGGGCCAGCGCCATCCCGGCCAGCATCGCCGCCAACCAGTTGCCGGAACCCATCGACAGGGTGGAGCCGGAGGGCGAGCTGGCCTCCGCCGTCTACCAGAACGTCCAGGTGCTGGGCGACCTGACGGAGTCGGAGTTCCTGCGCACCATGACGGCCATCACCGCCTGGGTGTCGCCGGAACAGGGCTGCACCTACTGCCACGCGGAGGGGGAGGAGCTGTCGTCCGACAGCCTCTACACCAAGGTCGTGGCGCGGAAGATGCTGCAGATGACCCGGACTATCAACGTGGACTGGGGCAGCCACGTCCAGGCCACCGGCGTGACCTGCTATACCTGCCACCGCGGCCAGCCCGTGCCCACGGGCATCTGGTTCGCCGACCCCGGCCGGTCCCCCGCCCACGGGATGGTGGGCAACCCCGCCGGCCAGAACCGGCCCGCCGCCCAGGTGGGGCTCAGCTCGCTGCCGTCCGACCCCTTCTCCACCTACCTGGTGGGCAAGGAGGACCCCGGCATCCGCGTCATCGGGAACACCGCCCTGCCCACGGGCAACAACCATTCCATCAAGCAGGCGGAGTGGACCTATGGGCTGATGATCCACATGTCCGAGTCGCTGGGCGTGAACTGCACCTATTGCCACAACAGCCGAGCCTTCGCCGACTGGAGCCAGAGCCCGCCGCAGCGGACCACCGCCTGGCACGGCATCCGCATGGTCCGCGACGTGAACGCCGAGTACCTGCTTCCCCTGCAAGGCGTCTTCCCCGCCCACCGGCTGGGGCCGGAGGGGGACGTGGCCAAGGTCAACTGCCAGACCTGCCACAAGGGCGCCTACAAGCCCCTGTTCGGCGCCCCGATGATCGCCGACTGGCCCGAACTGGCCCGCAAGGGCCCGGCGGCGCCCGGACAGTCCGCCGCGCTGGGACCCCGGGTCCCCTTGCAGTGACGCTTCCCTCCCGCCTCCCGGGCCGCCCCCACCCCAGGGCGGCCCGGGATCTTTTTTTGGAGCCGACCAGCATTCCCGCGCGTTTTCACCACGGCCCGGCAGCGACATCGGGCTACCCCGGCCGGAAGGGGCAACCGCAGCGTTTTGCCGCTGCGCAAAGGCTTTCTCCCCGGCCATGATGGGGACATGATCGGGGGCCATCCTGGCGGGACAGGGGCTTCCGATCGGTTGCCCGTCCCCCGGGTGGCTTGACCGGATCCCTGGCAAGCCGATGTCGTTGGCGTCGGCCCCGCCTCTGCCGAGGCGATGGGCTCTGGTGTTCAAGTTCGCGTGCAGTCAATCCTGCGGTCAAACCCCGGGTCCGGCAGACTTCCGACCGGCACCCTTCCAGGGAGGTTCTACTGATGAAAGCCAAATTCGCCGCCGCACTCCTCGCCGGCGCCCTGTCCCTGTCCGCCGGTTCGGCCCTTGCCCAGGGGGCCGGTGGCGATGCCGCCAAGGGTGAGGCGGTGTTCAAGAAGTGCCAGGCCTGCCACCGCGTGGGCCCGGACGCCAAGAACCTGGTCGGCCCGGTGCTGAACGGCGTCGTCGGCCGCAAGGCCGGCACGGCCGAGGGCTACAAGTACTCCGACATCAACCACGCGGCCAGCGAGGCCGGGCTGATCTGGACGGAGGACGCCCTGTTCGACTATCTGGCCGACCCGAGCGGCTACCTGAAGAAGTACCTGACCGAGAAGGGCGCCGCGGACAAGGCCACCGGCAACTCCAAGATGGTCTACAAGCTGGCCAACGAGCAGGAGCGCAAGGACGTCATCGCCTTCCTGGCCACCAAGAAGTAAGGCCCCGCGCGCCAGCGCGCGACCGGCCGTAGAAGGGCCCGCCCCCGTGGCGGGCCCTTTTGCTTGGAGCGTGTTGCCATTGACTGGCAACACGCTCCGGCGGCGGCTGCCGCCGCGCGGCCTCGTGGCCGCGTAAGCCAAGCCGCGGATGCGGCGCCGGCGAGTGAGGAAAACGAAAGGCTAGATCCGTTTCCAGCTTGCGGGGAACGGATCCAGGGCGGGGATCGTGCGTGATCGCGAACGGTTCGGCCGACCGCGGTTGACATCCCGTCCTTGCGGCGCAACATGGTTGCATCATGACCGCCCGCATCGCCACCATCCACTACTTCCCCGTCAAGGGCTTGTCGGCCCAGCCCCTGCAGGCCGTGACCCTGTCGCCGGGGGAGACGCTGCCCCATGACCGGCGCTTCGCCATCCTGCACCGGGCCACCACCTTCGACCCGACGGAACCGGCCTGGAAGCCCAAGTCCAACTTCCTGACCCTGATGCGGGATGAGAAGCTGGCCACGCTGGAGGCGGTGTTCGACCCCGCCACCTGCATGCTGGAGCTGCGCCGCGCCGGCAAACGCGTGGCCCGCGGCAAGATCGATACCCAGACGGGCCGCCTGCTGATCGACCAGTTCCTGTCCGCCTACATGGCGGGCACGTCCGCCCCCGGCCCCTACAAGCTGGCGGAAAGCCCCGGCCACGCCTTCACCGACATCCCGGACAAGGCCGTGTCCCTGATCAACCTGGCCAGCGCCAAGGACATCGAGCGGGTGACCAAGGCCCCCGTGGACCCGGTGCGCTTCCGCGGCAACCTGCTGCTGGACGGGCTTGAGCCCTGGGCGGAGAACGCCTGGGTGGGCAAGCGCCTGACCGTCGGCGGCACGGTGCTGGAGGTCTTCCAGACCATCACCCGCTGCGCCGCGACGGAGGTCAACCCCGCCACCGGCGAGCGGGACATGAACCTGCTGAAGGCCCTGTCGTCAGGTTTCAGCCACGTGGTCTGCGGCGTCTACGCCCGGGTGGTGGAAGGCGGCACGGTGGCGGTGGGGGACACGGTCGGGGTGGGGTGAGGTTTTCCCTGTCCGACAGCGTGGGGCCGTCAACACGGACGGCACGGACAAGGACAGGGACATACACGGACAAACATCTTGCGCCTTCGGCGCTGGTGGCCCGTGCCTTCCGGGAAGAGGGTGTGCTCTCCCACAGTGAAAGATCGTTCTGGTGCCGCAGGCACCTTTCCTTGTCCGTGTCCGTCCGTGGCCTTGTCCGTGTCGTCCGTGTCCAAATTCCCAACCCAGCCCCGATCTCACCGCCCCAGGCTCATCAGCCCCGTCACCAGGGCCGTCGCGTCGTTGCCGTTCAGCAGGATGCGGCCGTCGGGTTGGATGTCCAGGCGGTAGGCGTGCTGGGGCCGGCCGGAGGCGTCGGTTTCCACCTTGGCCAGGCCTTGCAGGGCATAGAGCGCCAGGGTGGGGCCGGGGTTGGCCGGGTTGCCGGCGGCGCTGACCCGGGCGACCAGCCCGTCCATCCCCCGCAGCAGCAGCGACATGGCCCCCACCAGCCCGCGGGGTGCCGCGGCGTCGAAGCGCAGCGTGCCGCTGCCGTCCAGCCCGGCCTCCGCGCTGTCCAGGGCCAGCTTGTCCAGGGTCACCTGGGCACCGGCCCGCCCCAGGGCGGCCACCGCCCGGTCGCGGAAGGCGGCACCGGCCGCCCGGTCCCCCAGGGCCGCGGTGTCGGCCAAGCGCTGGGCGAAGGCGTCCAGCAGCGGCCCCGGCGGCAGGCCGGTGGCGGTCAGGCGCCCCTCCCCCGTGGCGGGCACCAAGCCCGGCTGCACGTCCGGCCCGCTGGCGGCCAGGCCCTTGTGCTTCCAGGCGAAGGCCACCCGGGCCCGGTCGGCGTTCAGCCCGGCGGCCTGGAGCGACCAGGTGCCGTCGGCGACGGCCAGCCGCTTGCCGGCCTCGCCCACCTGGCGGAAGCCCGAGACCTCCAGGTTGGCGTCCAGCCGGGACAGCAGCCCGTCCAGGGCGGGCACGCCCGGTTGCAGGGCCGCCGCCTCTGGTGCCGACAGCCCGTCCTTGTCGTCATCCGCCGCGGCCCGGCGGGCCAGGGCGGCGTTCCACAGGGCGTATTTGGCCGTGTCCAGCCCGGCCACCTGCACCGTGGCCTGGAGCCGCTTCAGGGCCAGCCATTCCATGCCGTCCATGCCCCGGGCGGACAGGTCGGCGATGGACAGGGTGGCGGGGCCGCTCCACTTGCCGGGTTCGTCCCCCTGGGGCACCAGCGTGGCGGCGAAGGAGCCGAGGCGGCTGGTGCCCTGCCCCGTGCGCGGGGTGAAGACCAGGTTGCCATAACGGGCGTCCAGCGCGTCCAGGGTGGACAGGTCCGCCGTCAGCCGGCCGCGGAGCTGCTGGCTGCCCACCGTCACCTCCCCGGCGCGGAAACCCTGTTCGCCGAACACGGCCAGGGTCCGCGGCACCGTCGCCTCCACGGCGAAGCCGCCGCCATCCTGGGGGGTCACCACCGCCTCCACCACGCTGGCCTCCACCAGCCAGCCGCCGGGCAGCAGCACCCGCAGGCCGGGCACGCTGAGCAGGTAGGTCTCCCCCGCCGGGCGGACCTGCACGGGGGGCACCCCGTCCAGCCGCAGCTCATCCGGGCCGCCGCGGGCCATTTCCGCCAGCCGCCGCTCCACCATGGATTTCAGCCGCGCCGCCCCCTCGGTCGAGGTGTCCTGCGCCAGGGCGGGCAGGGGCGCCAGCAGCAGGGCGACCAGGGCGGATGTCGCGATCGGGCGGACACGCATGGGGCAGGCCTTCGGGTGATGGACCATCTCGCCCCCATCATCGCGGGCCCCCATGGCAGAACTATGGCCGGGCAGGACTGTGTCGTCGCGCAACCGGAATGATGCCTTCCCCGGTGGGGCCATCGGGATGATCCGACAGGCCGCCGGAACGAAACCGGGCCCGCGCCCTTGCATTCACGTGCCGCAACGCCCAAGGATGAGGGCCATGAGCAAGCTTGATTCCGCCCAGACGCCCCGGCCTGCCCCGGGGCCGGGGGCGGGCAGCCCCGGCGGCCGGGTCATCGCGGTGCTGGGGCCTACCAACACCGGCAAGACCTATCTGGCGATGGAGCGCATGCTGGCGCACCGCACCGGCATGGTCGGCTTCCCCCTGCGCCTGCTGGCGCGGGAGAACTATGACAAGGTGGTGAAGGCCAAGGGTGCCGCCGCGGTGGCCCTGGTGACGGGCGAGGAGAAGATCATCCCCGCCACCCCGCGCTATTGGATCTGCACGGTGGAGTCCATGCCCCTGGACCGGCCGGTGGAGTTCCTGTGCGTGGATGAGATCCAGCTCTGCGCCGACCCGGAGCGGGGGCACATCTTCACCGACCGGCTGCTGCACGCCCGCGGCGGGGCGGAGACCATGTTCCTGGGCAGCGACACCGCCCGCCCCCTGATCCAGAAGCTGGTGCGGGGGGTGGAGGTGATCAGCCGCCCCCGCTTTTCCAACCTGTCCTATGCCGGGCACAAGAAGCTGACCCGCCTGCCCCCGCGCAGCGCCATCGTCGCCTTCAGCGTGACGGAGGTCTACCAGTTGGCGGAGATGGTGCGCCGGTCCCGCGGCGGCACCGCCGTGGTGATGGGCGCCTTGAGCCCCCGCACCCGCAACGCCCAGGTGGCCATGTACCAGGCGGGGGACGTGGATTACCTGGTGGCCACCGACGCCATCGGCATGGGCCTGAACATGGACGTGGACCATGTCTGGTTCGCCCGGCTGAACAAGTTCGACGGCCACAGCCCCCGCCGGCTGCGGGCGCCGGAGGTGGCGCAGATCGCCGGCCGCGCCGGGCGGCATTTGTCCGACGGCACCTTCGGCACCACCTGGGACTGCGCGCCCCTGGATGAGGAGACCGTCGAGGCGGTGGAGAGCCACACCTTCCCGCCGCAGACGGCCTTCTTCTACCGCAACAGCGATTTGGACTTCCGCAGCCTGCCCAACCTGCTGCGCTCCCTGGACGAGCGGCCGCCCTCGCCGGTGCTGATCCGGGCGCGGGAGGCGGACGACCAGCAGGCCCTGCTGGCCCTGTCCAAGGAGGAGGAGGTCGCCAAGCTGGTCCGCCGCCAGTCCGACCTGCGGCTGTTGTGGGAGGTCTGCCAGGTGCCGGACTTCCGCAAGGTCATGTCCGACCAGCACACCCGCCTGCTGGGCCAGATCTACCGGCACCTGATGTCCCCGGCGGGCCGCCTGCCCGACGATTGGGTGGCGGGGCAGGTGGACCGGCTGGACCGGACGGAGGGGGACATCGACGCGCTGGTGGCCCGCATCGCCCATGTGCGCACCTGGACCTATGTCAGCCACCGGGCCGACTGGCTGGCCAAGCCGCGGGAATGGCAGGAGAAGACGCGCGCCATCGAGGACCGGCTGTCCGACATGCTGCATGAGCGGCTGACCCAGCGCTTCGTGGACAAGCGGTCCGCCGGGTTGGTGAAATCCCTGCGGGACGGGCGGGACCTGCTGGGCGCCGTGGCCGGGGACGGGGCCGTGCTGGTGGAGGGCCATGCCGTCGGCCGGATGGACGGGCTGCGCTTCACCCTGGACGCGGAGGTGGCGCCGGACGACCAGCGCGCCCTGATGACCGCCGCCCGCCGGGCCCTGAAGGACGAGGTCGGCAACCGGGTCACCCGGCTGGAACAGGCCGGCGACGAGGCCTTCGCCCTGGACGACCACGCTATCCTTACCTGGGAGGGGGCGCCCGCCGGCCGGCTGGTGCCCGGCGCCCTGGTGCTGGAACCCCAGGTGAAGCCGCTGCATGACGAGCTGCTGGACAGCAGCCAGCGGGAGCGGGTACGCGCCCGGCTGACCGCCTGGCTGCGGGCCCACATCACCCGCAACCTGGCCCCGCTGGTGCGGCTGGAGACGGCGGACCTGACGGGCCCCGGCCGCGGCATCGCCTTCCAGGTGGCGGAGGGGCTGGGCGCCCTGCCCCGGCCCCCGCTGGACCCGCTGATCCGCACCCTGACCCGGGAACAGCGGCGGGACTTGGCCAAGCTGGGCATCAGACTGGGCTTCAGCCACGTCTTCCTGCCGCAGTTGTCCAAGCCCAAGGCGGTGTCCTTGCGCGCCCTGCTGTGGGCGGTGAAGCACGGCCATGCCCTGCCGGCCCCGGTTCCCCCGCCCGGCCGCGTCTCCATCCCCGCCGCGGGGCCCAACGGGTTGCTGGAGGCGGTGGGCTACCCCCGCGTCGGCCCCCGGGCCATCCGGGTGGACATGCTGGACCGGCTGGAAAAGGAACTGGCCACCCGGGGTGCTGCCGGCCCCATCGCCAGCGTGGCGGACCTGACCTCCCTGCTCGGCTGCTCCACGGAAGAGCTGGCGGGCGTGCTGGAGGTGCTGGGCTGGAAGCAGCGCCCGCCCACGGAGGATGGCCAACCCGGCCCCTGGGCCCGCTCCGGCCGCGCCAAGCGCCAGCAACGCAGGCAGGAGGAACGGAAGGCGGCACCGGTGGACCCGGACAACCCGTTCGCGGTGTTGCAGCGGTTGGCGGGGTGATGGCGTTGCAGGATTGGGGATTGTAGGGGGAGTTTGGCCCTACCCCTGTTCCTATGCTTCTCCCGTCATCCCCGCGAAAGCGGGGACCCAGGGTCACGGGATCGACGGCATGGTTCGCGGGGGCAGCGGTTTGGCGGGGAGGTTGCGCTTGGGACTCCTGGGTCCCCGCTTCCGCGGGGATGACGGATTTTGGTGGATTCGAGGGTTCGCCACCTAGATGCACTGGCGCGGCAGCGGGCCCGGACAGCAGCACCCCCACCCTGGCCCCGCCCAAGCGGCCGTGGTAGGGAGGTCGCCGACAACCCCTTCCTGAAACCCGCTGCCGCCCCTTGGCACCGCGGCTTTCCCAAGGGCCCCGGGTCAAGCCCGGGGTGACATCAGGGCCCTGCATGAGCGTGCCGACCCTTTCCGACCTCCTCTCCGCCGCCGCCGCCCGGCTGGAGGCCGCGGGCATCGACAGCCCGGGGCTGGACGCGGCCTACCTGGCGGAGCATGCGCTGGGCATCCCGCGGCTGGCCCAGCGGCGGCGCGGGGGGGAGGCGGTCGAGCCCGGCCGGGCCGCCCGGTTCCAGGCGCTGCTGGACCGGCGCGCCGCGCGGGAGCCGTTGCAGCGCATCCTGGGAAGTTGGGAGTTCTGGGGGCTGGAGTTGCTGCTGTCCCCCGACACGCTGATCCCGCGGGCCGATACGGAGACGGTAGTGGACGCGGTGCTGAAGCGGCGGCCGGACCGGGGGCGGCCCTGGCGCATCCTGGACCTGGGCACCGGCACCGGCGCCATCCTGCTGGCCCTGCTGTCGGAATACCCCCGGGCCACCGGCCTGGGCGTGGACCTGAGCCCCGGGGCGGCGGCCACGGCGGCGCGCAACGCCCAGCTCAACGGCGCGGGCGACCGGGCCCGGTTCGTGGTCGGGAGCTGGGCGGACGCCCTGGCGGGCGGGGGGTTCGACATCGTCGTCTCCAACCCGCCCTACATCCCCGATGGGGAGATCGACACCCTCCAGCCCGAGGTGGCCCGGCATGAGCCGCGCCGCGCCCTGGCCGGCGGGGCGGACGGGCTGGACCCTTACCGCCACCTGTCCGCGGAGTTGCCCCGCCTGCTGGTGCCCGGCGGGTTGGCGGCGTTGGAGCATGGCCTGGGCCAGGGGCCGGCGGTGGCCGCGTTGTTGCGGCAGGCCGGCCTGTCGGGGGTGGAGACGGTGGACGACCTGGGTGGCCGCGACCGGGTCACGTTGGGCGTCGTGCCAGCGGCGTGAGACGAGGGCTTATGCCGCTAAAGGCCGGCGACTGCCGGCGCCCGGCGCCTGAGGGAGCCGATGGCCAGGGCATTTTGCGGCCGCCGGGTGCCGGGGCAAAGGGGCGGGCCTGCAAAAAAGCTGTTGGAATGAAGGGCGGCAAGGGCTAGGGTCCGGTACGGAACGGGGCTGTCGCGTGGGGCGCGGCCCGTCCGGTGGCCCCCCCGTTTCGGGGCCGCCCGTACCACGGCCGTTGCCGGTTGGGGCCGTGTGGGTGCCGCGCCTTGGGCATCCCACCGTCGTCGGCGACCATGCCAGGGGTGACCCGCCCCGCCAGGGCAACCCACCGCCCGACCCTATGGATGACCGTTTTCCCGACCTATGCCAGCGGTGGCTGGCCAGTCCGGGACGGGGGTCGCCGCCAGGGGCGGACGGGACCGGGCTGGCGGCAAGGGCCAGGGGCAGACTTTCACTGGGGCAAGAAGCAAGCGGAATGAGACAGGGACCGAACTCCAGGCGCTCGCGCGGCCGTGGCAACAACAACCCGAACGGCGGCAACCAGAACAACAACAACGGTGGCGGCAACCGGCGGTCCAACGTGCCGCTGCGCCACCAGAACTATGACAGCAACGGCCCGGATGTGCGCATCCGCGGCAACGCCTTCCAGATCTACGACAAGTACCAGGCCCTGGCCCGGGACGCGCAGGCCTCCGGCGACCGCGTGGCGGCGGAGAACTACCTGCAGCATGCGGAGCACTATTACCGCATCATCCTGCAGATCAACGAGCAGGAAGGCCGCCAGCGCCCGCAGGGCCGGGAGAACGGCCACGGCGCCTATGGCCAGCCCAACGGCAACGGCTATGACGGCGAGGACGGCCAGGATGACGGCGGCGACGACGCCGGCCAGGGCGAGGACGACCGCGAGCAGGCCAACGCGTAGTACGCGCGGCCCCTGACCGGGTCCCATCGGTACTGGGATAAGGTCAGGGCGGCACCTTGTTCCCCCTCACTCAGGGGGAGAGGGGGCAGTTCCAGCATCGTGACGGTGGGACGCCCGCGTCGCCCCCATCCTGCCGCTTGCGTCTTTCCCGGCCTTTGCCCATATCGTCGGCACCGGTTCCCCGCGCCCATCCCCAGGGGCGGGGGCCGGCCCAACCACGCCGACTTATGACAAGGGTGAGGGAACAAGACATGACTGAGGAGCGGCTCAGTTTCCAGGCCGAGGTCAGCCGCCTGCTCGACATCGTGGCGCACAGCCTCTACTCCGAGAAGGAGGTGTTCCTGCGGGAACTCATCTCCAACGCCTCGGACGCCTGTGACCGCCTGCGCTATGCGGCCCTGACGGATGGGGCCCTGCTGGGCGACGACAGCGGCTTCCGCATCCGCCTGGTCCCCGACAAGGATGCCAAGACCCTGACCGTCTGGGACAACGGCATCGGCATGTCCCGGGACGAGCTGGTGGAGAATCTGGGCACCATCGCCCGCAGCGGCACCGGCGCCTTCCTGAACAGCCTGACCGGCGACGCCAAGAAGGATGTGAGCCTGATCGGCCAGTTCGGCGTCGGCTTCTATTCCGCCTTCATGGTGGCGGAGCGGGTGGAGGTGTTCAGCCGCAAGGCCGGCGAGGCGCAGGCCTGGAAGTGGGAAAGCGACGGCCGCGGCAGCTTCACCGTGGCAGAGGCGGCGGATGAGGACGCGCCCAGCCGCGGCACCCGCATCGTCATGCACCTGCGCGAGGATGCCGGGGAATACCTGGAGGATTACCGCCTCCGCCAGATCGTGAAGACCTATTCCGACCACATCGCCGTGCCCATCCTGCTGGGCAAGGCGGACGACGCGGAGTCGGTCAATGCCGCGTCCGCCCTGTGGACCCGCCCGAAAAGCGAGATCACGGCGGAGCAGTACAAGGAATTCTACCACCATGTGGGCCACGGCTTCGACGACCCCTGGCTGACCCTGCATTGGCGGGCCGAGGGGGTGATCGAGTACACGGGCCTGCTGTACGTGCCCAAGGAGCGGCCCTTCGACCTGTTCGACCCGAAGCGCCGCCACCGGGTGAAGCTGTATGTCCGCCGGGTGTTCATCACCGATGAGGCGGAGGGGCTGGTCCCGTCCTGGCTGCGCTTCCTGCGCGGCGTGGTGGACAGCGAGGACCTGCCGCTGAACGTCAGCCGCGAGATGCTGCAGAACAACCCGGTCCTGTCCAAGCTGCGGGCCGGCATCGTCAAGCGCGTGCTGGGCGATTTGGTCAAGAAGGCGGAGGATGCGGAGAGCGCTGCCGACTTTGCCACCTTCTGGGACGCCTTCGGCCCCGTGCTGAAGGAGGGGCTGTACGAGGACTATGCCCACCGGGATGACCTGCTGAAGCTGCTGCGGGTGCGCACCACCGCCAGCGACGGCGCCCTGGTCAGCCTGGAGACGGTGCTGGGCCGGATGAAGGAGGGGCAGGAGGCCATCTACTACATCGCCGGCGACGACCGCGCCGCCCTGGAGAAGAGCCCCCAACTGGAGGGTTACCGCGCCAAGGGTGTCGAGGTGCTGCTGCTGACCGACCCGGTGGATGAGTTCTGGGTCGGCTCGGTCCGGGAGTACAAGGGCAAGGCCTTCAAGTCCGTCACCCGCGGCGGGGCCGACCTGGCCAAGATCCAGGGCGAGGAGCCGGAGAAGAAGGACACCCCGCCGGAGGGCGAGCTGTCCAGCCTGCTGGCCTTCTGCAAGCTGACCCTGGGCGACCAGGTGAAGGATGTGCGCGTGTCCGACCGGCTGACGGAAAGCCCCGTCTGCCTGGTGGCGGACGACGGCGACCTGGACATGCACCTGGAGCGGCTGCTGGCCCAGCACAAGCAGTTGGGCGCCGGCCCGTCCAAGCGCATCCTGGAACTGAACCCCACCCACCCGCTGATCAAGCGCCTGGCGGCCACCGCCGCCAATGAGGGTGCCAAGCCGGGCCTGGAGGAAGCCGCCTGGCTGTTGCTGGACCAGGCCCGCATCGTGGAAGGCGAGGCGGTGAGCGACCCTGCCGCTTTCAGTAGGCGCCTTGCCACCTTCTTGGAGCGAGGCCTGGCGGCCTGACCCCCCGTGACGGATGGCCCCCGCCGCGCCCGGCGGGGTGCCATCCGCGCAGGCCCGTTGTTTCAGGATTTGCTGTTATACTTGGCGCCATCCGTCCCTTTCCGGGGGTCCGGGCCATGGCGACCGCGACACTGGTGTTGAACCCGTTCCTGTCCGCCCGTGAACAGCCTGACGGCAGCCTGCTGCTGAAGGCCGCCCGGCGCGGCGGCATGCGGATCGAGACGAGGTTCGGCCCCGGCGGCCTGTCCCGCGACTGGGGGGAGGCGATCCTGGACCGGCTGGCCGCCGGCCGGGTGGAACCCACGGGCCTGCCGCCCCAGGCGTTGCCCCTGCTGATCCGGCAGGGCCTGGCCCTGCTGGACACGGAACTGGACGGCCTGCCCGGCTTCCGCGTGCCGCTGGCGGCGGGGGCGGCGGAGGGTGGTGAACCGGTCCCGCTGCTGGCCACGGGCAGCCTGTGCCCGGCCCCGCATGTGTCGCTGCCCTGGCGCTGCGTCCTGTCCGGGGGGGAACCGCTGTGGCACCAGCGGCCGGGCGGCCCGGTGCTGCCCTGGTGGCCGGACCCGGCCTGCCGCGCCGCCCTGCGATCCCTTGACACCCAAATCCCCACCCCCGTCCCGCCCGACGTGGCGGCGACCCTGCTGCGGGAAGGCCTGGCCGTGCCGGTGGGGGGCGCCGCGCCATCCGTGACCGGCGGGGGCCGGGAGGCGCTGGCGGCCCAGGGCTTCGTGCTGGTCCCCGGCCTGTTACCGCCGGCCCACCTGGCTGCTTGGCAGGCCTATGCCGACGCGCTGGTGGCCGCCGGACTGACGGAGCATTCCGCCAAGGCGGCGGACCGGGACACCTATCATGGCGACCCGGTGGGGACCCTGTTCCTGCACCTGTTCCGCCCGGCGGCGGAGGCCCTGGCCGGCCGGCCGCTGGTGCCGAGCTATGCCTTCCTGTCGGCCTATCGGGCGGCGTCGGCCCTGGACGAACACCTGGACCGCCCGCCCTGCGAGTACACGCTGAGCCTCCACATCGACCACCGGCCCCGGCCCGACGGCCCGGTGCCCTGGCCGTTGCGCATCCGCCCCGGGCCGGACACGGCGCCCGTGGAGCTGCGGTGCCGCCTGGGTGACGGGGTGGTCTTCCGCGGCCGGCGCCTGCCCCATTCCCGGCCGCGGCTGCCGGAGGGGGACCGGTCCACCACCCTGCTGCTGCACTATGTCCACCCGGACTACCGGGGGCCGTTGGACTGAGGCTGCCGGTTCAGATGAAGACCAGCTGGTGCCCCGGCTGGACCATGCCCAGCAGGGTGACCAGGCCGGACGTCTCCACCGCCAGGGCCGGGTTGGTGACCGGGTCGCGCAGGTTCAGCGCCCGCCAGCCCATCTCACAGGCCATGAAACGCACGCCCAGCTCGGCGCAGGCTTCCAGCAGTTCGGGGAAGGTGGCGACGCCGCGGCGGGCCAGGGTGGCGTCGCGCGCCTCCGGGCTGGTGCAGTCGTCGGAAAAGTCCAGCAGCTTCCAGCCGTCGCCCTGCAACAGGGCCGGCAGGGCGCGGCCGGTGAAGAACAGGGTCACCGGTCGGCCGGTGGCGGCGGCGGCGCTGGCCAGGGCCAGGGCGTAATGCACCTTGTCATAGCCGCCGGACTGGATGATGGCCGCCAGTCCCTGGGTGCCGTCGGGCATGCCCCTACTCCGCTTCTGGTAATCAGGCGTGGTGTGAAAGGTCCCGGTATGTCGGATGTTCCCCGCACAGGGGGCAATCCGGGTCGCGCCGGACCTTCACCGTGCGGAAGCTGGTCTCCAGCGCCGAATACATCAGCAGCCGGCCGGACAGGCTGTCGCCGATGCCCAGCAGCTCCTTCAGCACCTCCACCGACTGCAGGCTGCCCATGGTGCCGGCAAGGGCGCCCAGCACGCCCCCCTCCGAACAGCTCGGGATCATGCCGGGGGGCGGGGGTTCGCGGAAGATGCAGCGGTAGCAGGGGTGCGGATGGCCAAGGTGCGCCTTGAAGGTGCTGAGCTGCCCGTCGAAGCGCAGCATGGCCGCGCTGACCAGCGGCTTGCCGGCCAGGAAGCAGGAATCGTTCAGGAGGAACCGGGTGGCGAAGTTGTCGGTGCCGTCGGCCACCACGTCGTACTTGGCCAGCAGGTCGAGCACGTTGGCCTTGGTCAGCCGCTCGCGGTGCGTCTCCACCACCACGTCGGGGTTGATGGCCTTCAGCCGGGCGGCGGCGCTGTCCACCTTGGGCTGGCCGATGCTGCCCGTGTCATGCACCACCTGGCGCTGGAGGTTGGAGAGGTCCACCACGTCATGGTCCACCACCCCGATCCGCCCCACCCCGGCCGCGGCCAGGTACAGCAGCAAGGGCGCCCCCAGCCCCCCGGCGCCGACCACCAGGACGGAGGACCGCAGCAGCCGTGACTGCCCCTCCCCGCCCACTTCCTTCAGCATGATGTGGCGGGCGTAACGCTCGATCTGGGAGTCGGAAAAGTCGAGCATGGGATGATTACCCCGAGAAGAGACCGGAAACCCAACCATAGACGGGGTGCTGCGGGTTCGCCACCAGCCGCACCGTCATGGCCAGGCACACCACCACCAGCAGGGGCCGCACCAGCTTGGCCCCGAAGCGCAGGGCGGCGTGGCTGCCGATGAAGCTGCCGGTCACCTGCCCCACCGCCATGGCGAGGCCCACCCACCAGATGATCTGGCCGCCCAACGCGAAGACCGCGAGGCTGACCACGTTGCTGGTGAAGTTCAGAAGCTTGGTGTTGGCCGTGGCCTTGCGCATGGGCATGCCCAGCAGGGCCACGCAGCCGATGGCGAAGAAGCTGCCGGTGCCGGGCCCGAAGAACCCGTCATAGAAGCCCACCGCGATGCCCACGGTCAGCCCGAACACCGGCAGGGACACCCGCGCCTGCGCCTCCAGGTCGCCCGCCCGCGGGCTGAGCAGGAAATACAGCGCGATGGCCACCAGCAGGAACGGGATGACGGCGGAGATCAGGCTGGCGTCGATCACCTGCACCGCCACCGTGCCCGCCGCGGCCCCCACCAGCACGCAGACCACCGGGAACAGCATGGACCGGATGTCGATCTGCCCGGCCTTCCAGAACGTCCAGGTGGACATCAGCGTCCCGAAGCTGCCTTGCAGCTTGTTGGTGGCCAGGGCCTGGGCCGGGGGGATGCCGGTGGCCAGCAGGGCCGGCACGGTCACCAGCCCGCCGCCGCCGGCGACGGCATCGACGAATCCGGCCAGGAGCGCGGCGGGGACGAGGAAGAGGAGATTCACGGGATCCATGGTGCCCCGACCATAGGGGCCCGCGCCCCTCCCCGCCATTGCACGGCACAAGGGGGAGGGATGCGGGTGGGGATGTGCAGCACTTTCGAATTCGAAACTGTGCTGTCCGGCCCCTCATCCCACCCCGGCGCCCTCGCCCAGGGCGGCGCGGTAGTGGCGGCTGACGGGCACCTCGTCGCCGTTGGACAGGATGGCCAGGGCGTCGCCGCCGGGGGCGGGCTGCACGGCGATGACGGCGGCGCGGTTCAGCAGATGGCCGCGGTGGACGCGGACGAAGCCCAGGGGGCCCAGCTCCTGCTCCAGCTTCAGCAGGGTGGTGCGGTGCAGGTAGCGGCCCTCGGCGGTGGTCAGCTCCACATGGTTGCCGGCGGCCTCCGCCCGCAGCACCGTGCTGGCCGGCACGTCCTTGCTGCCCCAGCGTTCGCGGATGGGGAAGACCAGGTCCGCGGCCGGGACGGGGTCGGGCGCCGGGGCGGGCACGGGCTGTTCCACCGGCGCCGGCCGGGCGGGGAAGGCGCGGGCCATCAGCCAGGCCATGCCCAGGGCGACGGCATAGGCCAGCACGTCCTTCTGGAACTCGTGGGCGGGTCGCAGGGGGAAGGGGCCGTATCCTTGCCCCGCCGCGGCGTGCAGCAGCGCCCGCAGCCCCACCATGGCCGAGACGTGCAGCAGGCTGGCGGCCACCAGGGCCAGGGCATGCCCGGCCACGGCCCTGGGCCAGCCCACCCGCGCCGGGCGCAGCCGGGAAAAGGCGAGGAGCATCAGGGGGAAGGCGATGATCCAGCCGACACGGCTGGTGGCTTCCCAGGTTGCATAGTGCCAGAACGGGACGGGATTGGCCTCTTTTCCAGCTTCCAATGTGAAGGTCAAAAGGTCACGGATGTAGCTGGCGCCCAGCAGGGCCGCCCAGGCCAGCATGAAGGCGCCCCAGCCCAGCCGGGAACCCAACAGCCCCTGCCCCGCCCCGCCGTTGCCCGTCGCCGCCACGTCGCCCCCGCCGGTCCCGCAGAAGAAGAAAAACCAGATGCGCACTCCGCCCCCTTCTCCCGCCGCCGCCGGCATCCGTCAACCTGTCCGGGGGCGCGGCCTGTTGCTGCTGGGCACCGCGTTGGTGGCCGCCCTGCCCGTGGCATCGCCCGCCGGGGCCCAGACCACCGCCGGCAGCCAACGGACGGAGGAGGTGGTGGTGATCGGCCGCCGGTCCGGCGTGCCGGCCTATGAGCGGGCCTATGGTCCCACCGTGCTGGGGCCGGAGTTCCTGGACACCGCCCCGGAGCGGCGGCTGGACGAGGCCTTGCGCGCCGTGCCCGGCTTCAGCCTGTTCCGCCGCAGCGGCAGCCGCACCGCCAACCCGACGACCCAGGGCGTGAGCTTGCGCGGCCTGGGCCCCAACGGGGCGGGGCGCACCCTGGTGCTGGTGGACGGGGTGCCGGTGAACGACCCGTTCGGCGGCTGGGTCTATTGGGCGCGGCTGCCCACCGCCAGCACGGAGCGGGTGGTGATCACCCGCGGCGGCGGCGCCGGCCCCTGGGGCAACGCGGCCCTGGCCGGCACCATCCGGATCGAGACGCGGGCCACCGACGGGCTTTATGGGGAGGTGGCGGGCGGCAGCGACGGCACCTTCCAGGGCCTGGGCAGCGTGGGCGGCAAGGCAGGCCCGTTCCGGCTGGGCCTGACCGCCAGCGCCTTCCAGACGGACGGCGTGCCCCTGGTGCGCAAGGACCGGCGCGGCCCCATCGACATCGACGCGGACGCCGAAGCCTACAACATCGACGGCACGGCCAGCCTGGAGCTGGGCACCGTCACCGCCACGGCGAAGCTGAGCGGCTTCCGGGAGCACCGGGGCAACGGCACCCCCTATACCGAGAACGCCACGGAGGCGCTGGAGGGCAGCCTGCGCCTGGTGGGCCAGGGGGCGGTGTCGTGGGAGGCGGTGGTCTATGCCCGCGACTGGACCTTCGACAGCACCTTTTCCGGCGTCAACGCCACCCGCACCGGGGAAACCCCGTCCCTGGACCAGTATGAGGTGCCGGCCACCGCCTATGGCGCCGTGTTCCAGGTGGGCTTCAAGCCATTCCCGGACCATGAGACGGATGTGGGCGCCGACATCCGCCTGACGGACGGGGAGACGCGGGAGTTCTTCACCTTCACCAACGGCGCCTATCGCCGCGACCGCGCCGCCGGCGGGGAGCAAGAGGTGGCGGGCCTCTTCGTGGAGCATGCCTGGACCCCCGCCCCCACCCTGACCGTGACCGGGGGCCTGCGCTTCGACTGGTGGGAGAATGACGACGGCATCCGGCGGGAGGTGAACCTGGACAATGGCGCCGTAGTGCGCAACGACCGGTTCGAGACCAAGTCCGGCCGGGTGCTGAACGGCCGGGCGGGCGTGGACTGGCAGGCGACGGAGCAGGTGGGCCTGCGGGCCGCCTTCTATACCGGCTTCCGCCTGCCCACCCTGAACGAGCTGTACCGCCCCTTCCGCGTGGGCAACGACATCACGGAGGCCAACCCCAACCTGGGGCCGGAGCGGCTGACGGGCGGGGAGGCGGGCGTGCGCTTCAGCCCCGTTCCGGGCTTGGAACTGTCCGCCACCTACTTCCACGCGCGGCTGGAGAACGCCGTGGACAATGTGGTGCTGCAAGAGACACCGGGCCTGAACGCCGCCACCGGCGTGTTCGTGCCCGCGGGCGGCAGCCTGGCGCAGCGGCGCGGACTGGACCGGGTGGTGGCCAACGGCATCGAGGCGGAGCTGGACTGGGCCGCGCGAGACGATCTGCGCTTCCGCCTATCGTATCTCTACAGCGACAGCGAGATCGAGCGGGCGCAGGGCTTCGCGGCCCTGGAGGGCAACCGGCTGGGCCAGGCGCCCAAGCACCAGGGCACGGCGGAGGCGGAATGGCAGCCCCTGGACCCGCTGGTGCTGCGGCTCCAGGTGCGGGCCGTGGGCGAATCCTTCGAGGACAGCCGCAACACCCGCACCCTGGCCCCCTATGTCACCGGCGACGCCTATGTCGGCTATGACATCACCGACGCCGTCCACCTGTTCGCCACGGTGGAGAACCTGACCGACCGCACCATCGAGACCGGCAAGCGCACCGACGGCCTGGTCAATATCGGGCCGGGACGGCAATGGCTGCTGGGGGCGAAGGCGCGGTTCTGAGGGGGCTGCTGGCGGGCCGGGTTCCCGAACCGGCGGGCGGGGAGCCAAAAACATACACGAACACGCACCAACCACTCACGGACACGCACAAAAGGAAAATGCCTGCGGCGCAGCCAATTCATTGTGTGAATGTTCGTGTGTGTGTTTGTGCGTGTCCGTGAATGTTATTTGATCTTCCCTCTCAAGGCGGGCACCGGGCGCCGGTCCCACCGACGCCCGGCCCATCGCGTCAGGCGGTGAACTCCCGCACGTCCGTCAGGCGGCCGGTCAGGGCGGCGGCGGCGGCCATGGCGGGGCTCATCAGGTGGGTGCGGCCGCCGGGGCCCTGGCGGCCCTCGAAGTTGCGGTTGCTGGTGCTGGCGCAGCGCTCGCCGGGCTTCAGCTTGTCGTCGTTCATGGCCAGGCACATGGAGCAGCCGGGTTCCCGCCAGTCGAAGCCGGCCTCCCGGAAGACCTTGTCCAGCCCCTCCGCCTCCGCCTGGTGCTTCACCAGGCCGGAGCCAGGGACGACCATGGCATAGACGCCGTCGGCCACCTTGCGGCCCCGCTTCAGCGCCTGCTCCGCCACCGCGGCGGCGGCGCGCAAATCCTCGATCCGGCTGTTGGTGCAGGACCCGATGAACACCTTCTGCACCGGCACCTCCGACAAGGGCGTGCCGGCGGTCAGGCCCATATAGGCCAGGGACCGTTCCACCGCCGCGCGCTTGTGCGGGTCGGCGAAGTCCGCCGGGCTGGGCACCGCGGCGGTGATCGGGGCCACGTCCTCCGGGCTGGTGCCCCAGGTCACCAGCGGGGCGATGGTGGCGGCGTCGATGAAGATTTCCTTGTCGTAGGATGCGCCCTCATCCGACGGCAGGGTCTTCCAGTAGGCCACCGCCTGCTCGAAGGCGCCGGCCTTGGGCGCGCGCGGGCGGCCCTTCAGGTAGGCGAAGGTGGTCTCATCAGGGGCGATCAGGCCGGCGCGGGCGCCCGCCTCGATGGCCATGTTGCAGACCGTCATCCGGCCTTCCATGGAAAGCCCGCGGATGGCGCTGCCGGCATACTCGATGACATAGCCGGTGCCGCCGGCGGTGCCCAGGGCGCCGATGATGGCCAGGGTCACGTCCTTGGCGGTGACGCCGAGGGGCAGGTCCCCCTCCACCGTCACCCGCATGTTCCTGGACTTCTTCATCAGCAGGGTCTGGGTGGCCAGCACATGCTCCACGTCCGACGTGCCGATGCCGAAGGCCAGCGCCCCGAAGGCCCCGTGGGTGGAGGTGTGGCTGTCGCCGCAGACGATGGTCAGGCCCGGCTGGGTCACGCCCTGCTCCGGCCCCACCACGTGGACGATGCCCTGGCGGATGTCCGCCATGTCCAGGTACTCGACCCCGAACTCCCGCGCGTTGATGGCGAGCTGCTCCACCTGGATGCGGCTCTCCTCATTCTTGATGCCTTCCAGCCGGTCGGGGCTGGTGGGCACGTTGTGGTCGGCCACGGCCAGGGTCTTGGCCGGCTGCCGCACGGGACGGTTCGCCAGGCGCAGCCCCTCGAAGGCCTGCGGGCTCGTCACCTCGTGCACCAGGTGCAGGTCGATGTACAGGACGGCGGTCCCGTCCTCCTGCCGGTGGACGACGTGGCTGTCCCAGATCTTGTCGTACAGGGTGCGCGGCGTGGCCATGGGATCACTCGACTAGGGTAGGGTCGGGTCTCGTTCTAACCGGAAAGGTCCGTGGCGTGGATGCGCCATTTTGTTTCGCGGAAAGCCGACCTTACCCCCTGCCGCACCCGCGAACAAGCCCGCCAGGATGCCCGCCCGAGCATGGGAAGGGTGCGGGAATGGGGGGGCAGGCGTCGCCCCTGGCCTCAGGGCTTCCCCGCCTCCCCCACCACCGGCGCCTGTTCCCTCATGTGCTCCGCCTTCCAGCGCATGGCCATCTCGATGCGGTTGCGGCCGCTGGGGTGGGTGTAGAACAGGAACTCCTCCAAGGGGCCGGGGTCGAGCTTGCGGTATTCGGCCAGCTTCAGGGCGATGGTGGCGAAGGCGTCGGGTTCCCGCGCGGCGTTCAGGCCGAAGATGTCGGCCTCGATCTCGTTGCTCCGGGTGATGGTGTTGGTCACCGGGGTCATCAGGGTGAACCACAGGCTGAACAGCGCCAGCGCCAGGGGCGCCCCGGCCGGGTCCGCCACGCCGCGGATGCCCCAGCCCCTCCCGAAACCATTTGCCACCCGCGGGAAGGCCCAGTGGACGAAGGCGAAGCCGGCCAGGATGACGGCGCCCAGCTTCAACAGCGCCTCGTCGATGTGGCCCAGGGCGTAATGCCCGATCTCATGCCCCATGACGGCGGCCACCTCCTCCGGCGTGCCGCGGTTCAGCAGGTTGTCGTTCAGGCTGACCCTTGTGGTGCCGAACAGGCCGGAGACGTTGGCGCTGACCCGGTTGGTCTGGCGGGAGGCGTCGACCATGTAGACCTCCTCCGCCGGCACGCCGTTGGCCCGGGCCATGGACAGGATGCGGTCCCGCAAAGGCCCCTCCGCCAGGGGCTTGTAGTCGTTGAAGATGGGGGCGATGAAGACGGGGGAGATGGCGATGCCGACCACCAGGAAGACCATGGCCACGCCCGTGCCCCACAGCCACCAGCGCCGCGGGCTGCGCCGGACCACCGCATAGATCACCGCCACGATGAGGGAGGTGATGACCAGGCTGAGCGCCGTGCCGATGGCCTGTTCCCCCGCCCAGGCGCCGAAGCTCTGGGTGGACAGGCCGTATTGGTGCTCCCGCACGAAGTCCGTGTAGATGGACCAGGGCAGGGTCTGGACCGTCAGGGCCAGGATCAGGCCGGCGGCGTAGAGGAAGACCTGCACGAAGCGGGCCTTCGTCACCCGCTCCGCCCGATCCCGCAGCCGGGCGGACAGGCCGGTCCCCAGCAGCAGCCAGCAGGCGCCCAGGGTCCAGAGCAGGCCCCAGAGGATCAGCCAGTAGCCGCCCTCGAAATAGGCGTCGGACCTGGCCCGGGCCTCCGCCGGCAGGCTGTCCAGGTAGGCTTGGGTGGCCGCCTGCACGTCGAAGCCTTGGGAACCGCCTTGCGCCAGGGCCGCGGACCCGGCCAGCGCGGCCCCGATCCCCAGGGCTGCCGCCCACACGAACCGCCCCATCCCCGCCCCCTGTGCCGCTTGTCGTTGCGGGGAGCGTAACCCTGGCCGGGGGCGCGGGAAAGGGGGACCAGAGCGTGTTTACGCTGGCCGTAAACACGCTTCGGCGGCGACTGAGGAGAACAAATGGCTACACCCGCGGCAGCCGCGTCTCCGGCGTGGGCGGGGACAGGTCCTCGTACAGGGCCTGGGCCTCCGGGGCCGGGCCGCGGCGGGCGGCCAGGGCCAGGATCTTGATGACCCGGATGTGGGGGCCCAGGGGGAAGGTCAGCACGTCCCCCGCCCGCACCATGTGGCTGGCCTTGGTCACCGGCGCCCCGCCGGTGCGGATGGAGCCCGAGGTACAGAGCTTGGCCGCCAGGCTGCGCGTCTTCACGAAGCGGGCGTACCACAGCCACTTGTCCAGCCGCAGCCGCCCCTGGGCCAGGTCGGCGGCGTCGGCCGGGTCGCTGGTGCTGGTGTCGTCGTTCTTCCCGTCCCCTTTCCCGGCCATGGCTACCCTCCCCCCCGTCACGCCGACAGGGCCTTGGCCAGGAAGGGCAGGCTTTCGTCCATGCGGTAATCCACGCCGCTGTGGTCGTCGGGGAATTCCTCATACCGGTGCTTGATGCCCAGGGCCTCCAGCCGCCGGTGCAGGCGGCGGGCGCCATAGACGAGGTTGTACTGGTCGCGGTCGCCGCAGTCGATGTACAGCGCCTTCAGGTCCCGCAGGCCGTCGGCATGCTTTTCCAGCAGCATCAGCGGGTCCCAGTCCAGCCAGGCGGCCCAGCGCTCCGGGATGATTTCGCAGGTCTCCAGGTCCACCGGCAGGCGGATGCCCAGATAGGCCTTGGGGTCCGGGTCATAGGTGGCGGCCATGCACAGCATCATCAGGACATGGGTGTCCTTGCCGTCGGGCTTCCTGGCCGACTCGAACTTGCGCATGAAGCCCTCGATGCCGAGGTCATGCTTGGCGAGCGCGCGGAGCACGCCGGGGAATTCGGGCAGGTAGCACCATTCGAACGCCACGTCGCCGGAATGGCAGGCGGCGGCGGCCCAGAAATCCGGCCGCAGCAGGGCGTGGGCCATGGCGCCATAGCCGCCGCTGCTTTTGCCGAAGATCCCGCGCCGGCCGGGGCCGCCGCAGCCGAACTGCCGCTCCACGAAGGGCACCATCTCCTGGCAGATCACGTCCATCCAAGGGCCCAAGGCCGCGCTGTTGACATACTGGTTGCCGCCCAGCCGGGTGAAGCAGTCCGGGAAGGCCACGACCACCGGCGGCATCTCCCCCGCCGCGATCAGGCGGTCCAGCCGCTCCGGCACGTTCTCCCCGAAGGCGCGCCAGTTGGTGTGGGCGGGGCCGCCCGCCGTGTAGCCCACGATGTCCACCAGCAGGGGCAGCCCGGCCCCGTCATGGCCGGCGGGAACATAGACATGCACCTCCCGCTCCGTCGGGTCCCCTTGCAGGTTCCCGTCCAGCAGCCGGCAATCCAGCACCAGCCGGTGCAGGGTGCCGCGGGGGGTGTCATGGGCCTTGCGCATCCGTTTCCTCCGGTCCGGGCGGCTGGGACGCCGCCTCTGTTCCCGCATTCATGCCAGGGTCATGGCGGGAACGCCAGGGGAGGGCTTATGCGAGGGGCCGGGTGCCGCCATCCGGCGGCTTGGCTCCTGCCGCTGGCTTCAAAGCCCCATGGGCGCGTCCGGCGGGGCGATGCCGGGGGGGAAGGCGGTCTGGCCCAGGCGGGCGCGGTGTTCGTGCAGGGCCCAGTGGACGCTGGGGAAAGCCAGTTCCTTCCAGGGGATGTCGTCCCAGGCGAACAGGGCCACGGCCTCGCTCTCCGGCCCCGCCTCCACGTCGGGGGAGACAAGGCCCGCGCGGTAGATCAGCTGCACCTGGCTGATCCTGGGGATGTTGTAGACGGCCAGCAGGCAATCCACCCGGATGCGGGCGCGGGCTTCCTCCCAGGCTTCCCGGGCGGCCCCTTCCTCCGTGCTCTCACCCAGCTCCATGAAGCCGGCGGGCAGGGTCCAGTAACCTTTGCGCGGGTGGATGGCCCGCTTGCACAGCAGGATGCGCCCGTCGGGGGCGCTGACCACCGAGCCGACGATGATCTTCGGGTTTTCGTACGCGATATAGCCGCAGTCCGGGCAGACCAGCCGCTCCCGGTCCTCGCCGGCGGGGATGGTGCGGATGCGGGGGCCGGCGGGCGCTTGGGCGGGCGTGTCGCTCATGCCGGCAAGATGGGCCGGTCGGGGCCGCACCGCAAGGGTGGCGCGCAAGGCCGGACGGGGAAGTGGGGGCGGCGGCCGGGGGATGCCCCCGTGCCGCCGCCCTGGCGCTTACTTGTTGCGGTCGGCGGCCTTCTCCACGGCCTGGCCGCCGGACTGCAGGTCCTGGCCCGCGCCCTCGACGGTGTTGCAGGCGGACAGGCCGGCCATCGCAAGAAGAAGGCCGGCGGCGCTGAGCGTCTTCCAAGAGAAACGCTTGGTCATGATTGTTCCTTCCAGTGGCGCCGGACGGAACACGTCCGGGTCTTGTCCTGCCCGCACCAGCGGCACGGGTCGGTGGAAGGAACGTGGACTTGTCAACAAGGTTCCCGAGTACCGGCGGTGGTACGCCCAGCCATGCACCCCGTGGGTACCAACCCGGGGTCAGTCCCCCAGCTTGACCTTGCCGGCACCGAGCTGCTGCACCGTGGGGGTGCCGGTGACCTTGGCGACGGTGACGCTGCCGGGCCCGGTGACAAGCACCTGCGGGTCCGCCGCCGTGCCGTTGAAGCGCACGGTCCCCATGCCGGTGACCCCCGCCTGGAACCGGTCGGCGGCGCCGTCGGCGATGTCCACCTTGCCGACGCCCTGGAAGGCCAGGGCCACCGGCCCGGCCACGGAGGCCACCTGCACGTCGCCCGAGCCGGGGATGGACAGGGTCAGGCCCTCGCGCACCGGGCCCAGCCGCAGGGTGCCGGCGCCGTTCACCTCCGCGAAGGCCTGGCCGGCACCGGCGGCGCTGACGTCAGCCTGGGCCGGCACCTGCACCGCCAGCAGCCCGTCCACCCGTCCCAGCCTGACCTCCCCGGTCTGGGTCACGCGCACCCGGGCCGAGGCGACCGTGCCCGGGATGTCCACCCGGCCGCGGGCCAGTTCCAGCCGCACGGGGGCGCCCAGGTCGCCGTCCACCACCAGCTCGCCGGTATGGTTGTTCAGCAGCAGGGGCGTGCCCTTCGGCACGGTGAATTCAAGGTCGGTGCGCGGCTCCCTGTCAGGGCCGGGGCCGGTGACCCAGAGCAGCCCGTCCTGGACCTCCAGATTGTAGCGCTTGCGGCTGTTGGTCATGCTGAACAGCACGCCGGCCGCCTTTTCGTCCACCCGGATGGTGACGCGGCCATAGATGTTGGCCAGCCGCAGCCCGGCCGGGGCGTTGGCCGTGGCCACCACCCGGTTGGTCCCGTCGGCGGCGCTTGTCCGCTCCAGGTAGCGGATGCCACCGTCATGGCCGGGCATCGATTCGGATGGCGCCGTGGCCAGCTTGGCCGCCATGTCGGCCGCGGCGCGCACGGAGCGGCTGATGGCGTCCAGGTCCACCATACCGGGGCTGGTCGCCCGCAACGGCGCCGGGGCGGGTGCCGGCGGCATCGGCGGCAAGGGGGGGAGCGGGGCCCGGGCGGCCACCGGGCGGGCGGGGGGCTGCGGCGCCTCCTCCCCCATGGACAGGCCCCAAGCCACCATGGCCACGGTCACGGCCAGGGCCGCGATGCCCCCCATGGGGATGCCCGGGGTCAGTCGGGTGCGGGGAGCGGCAAGGCTGGCGTCCATCGGTCGCGTCCTGGGCATGTCGTCTGGGTCCCTCATGCCCCTTAGGATAGACTGCCCCACGCGGCTGTCATGCGCGGTTTCACGGCGGTTACAAAAGTCATGGACCGGACAAGGTGCCGCGTCCCACCGCCCTTCCGGGCCCACCCGGCAGCCTTTCGACGCCAAGAACCGTCATAAGACCCGCTACAACCCATTGTACCATACAAGTAGACTCAATATGTTCGGCACAACCCTTGTACAGGCCAGAACCTATGGCGGAAGGTCGTTGATGGCAGCGAAGCGTCGTCCCCCCGTGATCCCCGACGATACGGCCCCGGAGTCCATGAAGGCAGTCTGCCGCAACGTGGTGGTGGGCGGCCGGCGGACCAGCATCCGCATGGAGCCCTTGCAGTGGGAAAGCCTTGCGGAAATCTGCCGCCGCGAGGGGCGGGCCACCAACGACGTGGTGGCGCTGATCGACCAGAAGCGGGGCGACAGCGCCCTGACCGCGGCGCTGCGCATCTTCATCCTGAGCTATTTCCGCAGCGCCGCCGACCCGGTGCCCACCCCCGCCCACGCCCTGGCCGGCATGGCGGAGGAGCAGGCGTCGTTCCGGCATGAGCGGCACTATTCGCCCGTGTTTGAGCGGGCGCTGGACGTGTTCGAGTCGCGGTGACGCCCCCCGTCCTTACCAGACCAGGGCCGGGATGATGCCGGTGGGGCGCTGTGTGGCGGTTTCCAGCAGCCGCGCCACGGCGCCCGAGTCGGGGGCCGCGCCCCATCGGGTGCCCAGTTCTTCCCGGTGGATGCCCCCGGTGACCAGCAGGCTGTCGATGCCGGCGGCATTGGCCCCGGCCACGTCGGTGCGCAGGCTGTCCCCCACCGCCAGCACCCGCGCCGGGTCCATCCCCCCCAGCAACTGGAAGCAGCGGCGGTAGACCGACGGGAACGGCTTGCCGTGCCAGGCGACGGAGCCGCCCAGCTCCTCATACCGGCGGGCCAGTTCCCCGGCGCAGATCACCATCTTCGTGCCCACGACCACCACCAGGTCCGGGTTGGCGCAGAGCATGGGCAGGCGGCGGGCGGCGCAGGCCTGCAGCACCGGCTCGTAATCCGCCAGGGTCTCGTCGAAATCGTCGATGCCCGTGTTGACGACGAAGTCTGCCTGGTCGGGCGTGTCCACCCGAACCCGGCCGGGCAGGCTGTCATAGACGTCGTTGTCCCGCGGCGGGCCGATGTGGAACAGCCGGGGCCCCAGGGCGGCGTGCCAGGCATCCGGCGGGTCCCGCAACGCCTCGAAGCTGGCCTCCCCCGACGTGTAGAGAAAGTCATAGAGCCCGGCGTCCAGCCCCATCCCGTCCAGCTTGGCCTTGGCCGCCGCCACCCGGCGGGGCGCGTTGGACAGCAGGCAGATCTTCTTGCCCCGGGCCTTCAGCGCCGCCAGGCATTCCGGCACCCCGGGATAGGGCGCCACCCCGTCATGCACGACACCCCAGAGGTCCAGGATGAAACCGTCATACCGGTCCGCGACCTGGGACAGGCCGACGTGGATGGGGAGGGTCATGGGGACATATCCAAGTGGGCAGGCCGGTCATCAATACCGGGTCGGGCGCACCGGCACAACCGTCGCGCCTGCGCCCCAAAGTGGCCTTGCTGCACCTGCTGGACCGGCACCCCGACCTGGTCTCGGACCTGCGGCAGATGCCGGGCGCGGGTGAGGCCGTCTGACCTACCCCAGCTTCTTCGCCAGCCGCGGCTCGCCGAACAGGTAGCCCTGGCCGAAGTCGACGGAGAGGTCCAGCAGGTCCAGGAGCTGGCGGTCGGTCTCGATCTTCTCCACCACCAGGTCGATGGCGTTGCGGTCCAGCTGGCCCTTCAGCGCCTTGAAGGCGGCGGGGTCGGCGAAGCGGCCGGCAGGGTCCAGCAGGCGGGCGGCGTCCAGCTTGACGAAGCGGATCTCGTGCCGGGCCAGCTGGTCCCAGTCCACGTCCAGGTGGGTCACCTGGTCCATGGAGAAGCGGAAGCCCAGGCGCCGCAGCCCGTCCAGGAAGCCGGTGGCGAACACCCCGCCACGCATCAGGTCGGCCTGGCCCAGCTCGAACACCAGCTTGTTCACCAGGCTGGGGTGCTGGCCCATGTAGGTGACGAATTCCCGCATGAAGCCCGCATCGTCCAGGCTGGCGGCGGAGATGTTGCAGAAGAAGCCCACGGTCTGGTGCCGCTTCTCCGTCTCCCGGATCAGTTGGATGCAGCGGAACAGCAGCATGTTGTCGATGGCGGCGATCAGCCCGGCGTTGGCCGCCACGTCCAGGTAGCGGTCGGGGGGCAGGTGGCTGCCGTCATCGCCGCGGATACGGGAGAAGACCTCGTAATAGCGGTGCTTGCGCTGGGGCAGGCTGACCATGGGCTGGAGGAAGATGTCCACCCGGTCGGAACGCAGGGCCGTGCGCACCATTTCCAGCACCGCATCGGCATCCACCCCGGCCTCGGCCACCGGGGTGGCGGGGCCGCCGAACACCGGCTCCACCCGCCCGCCGGGGCGGCGGACGGGAAGCTGCCCGGCCAGGGTCTCCAGCATCCGCGCCTCGGACACCACCGAGTCCAGCTCCGGCCGGGCCGGCACTGGGGGCGGGACCAAGGGGGCAGCGGCGGGGGCGGCGATCCCACCCCGCAGCTTTTCCTCCAGGTGCAGCAGCACGATGCGCATCTCATCCTGGGTCTTGCGCAGGTGCCAGAGTTCCTCCTCCAGCGCCTCCCGCTCCGCGTTGCGGGCCCAGAACTCATGCAGCAGGGCCCCGGCCAGGAAGACCACCAGCCCGAACAGCAGGCCGACCAGCCGGTCCACCCCGCCGGTCAGCGGCAGGGTCACCGCCACGGCGAAGGCAAGCGCCACGTACAGGGTGGCGAAGGCGATGTGGCGGAGGGTGGTCATGCCGTCACCCCTCAGCCGCCCCGCTGGTCCGCGCCCACGGCGTCCGCCACGCTGCGGAAGCCGTCGCGGGCCAGCAGGTCCGCCAGTTCCCGCTTGATCCGGCCCACCAGGGCCGGGCCGTCATAGACCAGGGCGGAGTAGAGCTGCACCAGGCTGGCGCCGGCGCGGATCTTGGCATAGGCGTCGGCACCGGACGCGATGCCGCCCACCCCCACCAGGGGCACGGCCCCGCCCAGCAGGCGGTGGAACTCCCCCAACACCTTTGTGCTGGGCCCCATCAAGGGCTTGCCGGACAGGCCGCCGGCCTCTTTGGCCAGGTCGGCGGGGATCTCCGCCGGGCGGGCGATGGTGGTGTTGCTGACGATCAGCCCGTCGATGCCGCTGTCCCGCACCACGGCGGCGATGTCTTCCTTGTCCGCATCGGCCAGGTCGGGGGCGACCTTCAGCAGCAGGGGCGGGGTGGCCCCGCTCTGACGCCGTGCCTCCAGGCAGCGGCCCAGCAGGTCCGCCAGCGCGTCGCGGGACTGGAGCGTGCGCAGGCCGGGGGTGTTGGGGGAGGAGACGTTGACGGTGACGTAGGAGCACCAGGGCGCCACGGCCCGGATGCCCGCGGCGTAGTCGGCCGCCGCGTCCGTCTGGTCCTTGTTCTTGCCCACGTTGGCGCCGACGATGCCGGGCTTGCGGTGCCGCGCCTTCAGCCGGGCCGTGAAGGCCTCCAGCCCCCCGTTGTTGAAGCCGAAGCGGTTGATCACGGCCCGCGCCTCCGGCACCCGGAACAGGCGCGGGCGCGGGTTGCCCGGCTGGGGCAGCGGGGTGACGGTGCCCGGCTCCACGAAGCCGAAGCCCAGGGCCAGCATGGCGTCCGGCACCTCCGCGTTCTTGTCGAAGCCGGCGGCGAGGCCCACGGGGTTGGGGAAGTCCAGCCCGAACACCCGGGTGCGCAGGCTTGGCGGGTCCGGCCGCCGGTCGGCGGGGACCAGGCCCGCCTTCAGGGCGGAAATGGTCAGCCCATGCGCCTTTTCCGGGTCCAGGCGCATGATCAGGGGGCGGGCCAGGGGGTACAGGTCGATCACGCGCCGGCCCCGCCCCGCTTCGCCGCTTCCCCCGCCACATGCGGCGGGAAGACGTGGAGCCCATCGGCACCCAGGGGCAGCGGGTCCACCCGCAGCACCTGCCCCGGCAGCAGCGGCCCGTACAGGTGCGGGAAAAGCTGCCCGCCGCGGGACGGTTCCCACCTCAGCCCGTCGCCCAGGGCATCCGCCGCCACCGTCAGCAGCAGCAGGCCCGTCTGGCCGGCCCGGTGCTTGGCGGCACTGCCGGGCAGCTGCGCCGCGTCGGAGAAATGGATGAAGCCGTCCGCCTGGTCCTGGGAGGAGCAGTCATAGCGGCCGGCGGCCAGCGCCGCCTGCCATTCGGGCTCGCGGCACATGTGGAAGATCAGGGTCGTCATGGGCCGTACCCTAATCCGAACGGGGCGCCCTGACCAGCCTTTGGCCGGGATGGCCCGGATGACAAGAAAAGTCCCTGCCAGGAATGTGGATTTCCGCAGGGGACTATGTAAAGGCCAATAGTTCTCCAAGGCGCGCATATGATTATGCGCGGAATCCAAAGGGATAGGTCCCATCCTTCTATCCCAACGCATAGATCACCGACATCCCAGGCTGGTGCTAGATGTCAATCAAGGGAGAAGAAGAGAGAAGATCCGGGGGGTCAGCGATGAAGAGAATGACGGGACAGGCCATGATGCCAGACGATGATGACATGAGCGATTCCATGCGCCACGCCCTGGAAGAGGTCGCGCACATGGGGACCCGCGGCTTGACTGCCGTGCCGGTGAAGCCGACGCTGGAAATGCTTACGGCGGGCGCCGATGCCGGCAAAGTTTCCATCGGCACCGTCATGCGTATTTATGCGGCGATGCTCCAGGCGGCGGATTGACCCTGTTGCCGGGCAGGTGAAACCGGGTCGCCGGGTGCGCGCACCGCGCGCCCCGGCCCGGCCCGACGCGCTCAGGACCCGTAGCAGAGCAGCGGCCCGACCTCTGCCAGGGGGGCCAGCCCCTGTGCCCAATCGGGGGACTCCCCACCCCGGTGGAAACGCCAGGCACCCCCCGTGGGGTCGGACAGGGTGCCGGCCAGCGCCCGCCGGGCCACCCGCAGGGCCATGGCAAAGGACGGGTCGTCCGGGCTTGGCGCCAGGGGGGACGGGCCGGCGTCGGCCCCCGGGTCCCCGCCGCGGAAGCCCGCCAGGTCGGCACAGGCGGCCGCCAGGGTCGCCCCCGGTTCCCGCCGCTGCCGGTTCAGGACCATGCAGGCCAGCGCCTCCATCACCCGCGGCGGCTGGCCGCACGCCTCGCCCCACAGGGTGCGGGCCAGGATGTCCAGCGTGTCCGCCGGGGTCGCCCGGATGTCGGCACGGGGTACCGGCGGCGCCGGCGGGGGCGCCGGGCGGTCGGGGGTCAGGCAGGGGCGGCTCACCGCACACCCCCGTCGGCCACCATCTTGCCGTCCAGCTTGGTCTCGATCCGCAGCAGGTGGGCGGTCAGCCGCTGCTCCACCTCCCGCAGGGCATCCTGCGAGGCATAGGTCTTCGCCACTTCCAGCTTGAAGGCGGCCAGGGCATCGCGGAGCTGGACCGACGTGGCGTCCAGCCCGGCGCGCAGGGGCTCCAGCGACTGCTCCGTGTCGCGCTTCACCTGCTGGATCATCCAGAACAGCCCGGCCAGGGCCGGCACCTCGATGGCGGTGATCCACCAGACGAGGTCGAGGGTGGGTGTGGTCATATTCGCATCTCCTCTCAATCGGGGGGTGGGTCATGCCACCCCATACGGATCAATCGTCCGTTTCCCCCAATGAATGACCGTCATCCCGGCGGAAGCCGGGACCCAGGATCACGAGCGCATTCCTATCCCCCTGGGCCCCGGCTTTCGCCGGGGTGACGGATGTCGAAGAAAGGATCAGGGGTGCGGGTTGGGAAACGGCAGCGCATCAGACAGCGAAGTCGGTCAGGGCCAGGACGGGGGAGCGGTGCTTGCGGCCGGGCGTGCCGCTTTCCCCGCCGTCGCGCAGGGCGCCGGCCACGGCGTCCAGCCCGTCGTCACTGGCGTCGGCTAGGTCGGGGCGCCATTCCTCCATCTCCTGCACCAGGCGGGTGTCGAAGACGGTGTCGTGGGCGAACAGGGTGCCGGACAGCAGCCGCGGCTCCCACGCGTCCAGGATGCGGTCCACCTTGGCCCCTTGGGCGTGCTTGCCCTGGACGCTGGTCCCGGCCTCCCCCAGCGTCGCCAGCGCTTCCCGCAGCAGGCCGGGCAGGAAGTTGCCGATGCCGTTGGTCTCCACGGTCACCTGGCGCACATGGAACTCGCGGCAGAGCAGGGCCACCTGCCGGCACTGGGCCTGGGCGGGTTCCTCCCCCTCCGGCACGGTCAGGTACAGCAGACGGTGCAGCCAGGCGCAGCCCTCGTTGTCGATGAACAGGATGGCCAGGGCGCTGCCGTCGCCGGCCCGGCCCTTCTCCGGGTTGGTGCCAAGGGCGGGGTCCCACCAGGCGCGGCGATGCAGCAGCGGCCGCCCGTCCAGCAGGATGGTGGCCCCGGCGCTGTTCCCCTGGCGCACCGGCTCCGCCGAATAGCGGCGCAGGCGGTTGGGGTCCAGGCGGCCGTCGCCCAGCCGGCGGGGGACCAGCAGCATCTGGGACTGGAACTTGGCCTCCCCGCTGCGCAGGCGGATGCGCTCCAGCGTCTCCGGCGTGAAGCGGTCGGACCACCAGGGGTCGGCCCGGTTGTCCATGTCCCGGTAGACCGGCAGCTCCTTGCGGCTGAACCCGGCCAGGAACGCTTGCGTCTCCCCCGGCCGGGGCTGGGCGGCGTAGATGGTGTGGTGGTGGTGCGGCGTGCCGATGTAGAGCAGGGTGCCGCGGGGGGACAGGACATGCGCCAGCTCCCCCAGCCGCAGCCGCAGCTCGGCCCGCTTGGCGGCAGTGTCGGCGGTGTTGGGCACCTCCACGTCGTCGCAGACCACGATGTCGGCATGGCAGCCGGTGGCGTTGGCGCAGATGCCCTTGGCCTCCATGGACGGGTCGCGGTGCACGCCGGGGCGCAGGATGGTGAAGGCCTCCGCCCCCCACAGATCGGGCTTGGGCGGCTTCAGGTCGGGGCGCAGGGTCTCGATCACCCGCTTCACCGTGCGCACCATGCGCCGGGCCAGCCCCTCCTCCGCCGCCAGCACCAGGATGCGGGTGTCCGGCGCCTCCACCAGCCGCCAGGCGCAGAACAGCCCGACGATGCTGGACTTGCCGCTGTCGCGGAAGGCCAGCAGCAGCAGGTCCCGGTTGGGGATGTCCCACTGGTCCTGGAGCCAGCGCGACATCTCCTGGTGGATGTCGGGGGTGTCGTGCCCGAACCGGGCGTTCCAGGCATCGACGAAGGCGGGGAAGCTGACGCTGCCCGTGGGCAGTCGATCTTCTGGATTCATGCTTGAGATCCTTCCCCCTCTCCCCACCGGGGAGAGGGTTGGGGTGAGGGGGGCCGGGAGTGTCGGCGGCTACACCCGCGCCACCACGTGCCACGCCGCCCCGTTGCTGATGGCGGTGACGGCAGCGTTCTTGGCGGAGAGGGCGAGGGTCGCGCCGTCGGGGCCGGTGCTGCCGTCGCCGGACGTGACCGTGACCGCGTTGGCGCTGGCGTCGGTTTTCTTGATGCTGACCCGGCGGCCTACGTTGCCGTCGGCGGGCGCCGGCAGGCGCACCTCCACCGGGCCGGCGAAGGCGCTGACCAGGTACAGCTCGGCGCCCAGGTCCGGCTGGAACAGGCCCGCCGCTTCCCGGAAGCGCACTGCCAGCGGCTGGGTCCGGCCGCCCAGCACCAGCCAAGCCGCGCCGTTGGAGAAGACGGTCAAATAATCGTACCGGCTGGACAGCACCCAGGCCCGCCCCTCCGGCCCCGTCCCGCCGCCGGCCTGGGTGACGGTGACGGCGGTGTCGGACAGGTCGGCCTTCTTGATGGTGACGGTGCGGCCGACGGCCTGCGGGTCCGACGGGGCGGGCAGGCGCACCTCCACCGCCCCGGCCGACGCGCTGACCAGGTACAGGGCCTTGGCGCAGTCGGGGGTGAAGAGGCCCGCCGTCTCCCAGAACTCCGCGTTCACCGGCGGCATGTTGTGGGCGGTGACCCACCAGCCGGCGCCGTTGCTGACCAGGGTGGCGCCGTCGAACCGGCTGGCCAGCAGCAGGGTGCGGCCGTCCGGACCGGGGCCGCCGCCTTCCGTGACGCGCACGGGGTTGGCGCTGCCGTCGGTCTTCTTCACCGTGACGACGCGGCCGTTGGCGGTGGAGGCCTGGGGCAGCCGGAACTCCACCGCCCCGCCGAAGGCGCTGACGAAATAGGTGGTGCTGGTCAGGTCGGGGGTGACGACGCCACCCGCCGCGGGCTCCACATACTCCGTGTCCAGGCTGAACCCCTCCACCCGCAGGTCGGTGACCAGCGTCTCCTTCAACAGGTTGCGCAGAGGGAAGCCGGCGTTGACGGCGGTGTACTTGCGCGCGCCCGTCGTGTCCCAGATGGGCTGGCCGCCGGTGGCGCTGAACAAATTGACGATGCTGGTGCCCTGGGACCCGTTGTCGATGCGGATGCCGGGAAGCGCCCCCAAACTCTCCGCATAGAAGTTGACCACCAGGGTCTGGTCCGTGGCCGCACCCAGGCGGAAGCAGGCCTCCCCATTGGGGTGCAGGTTCGCCTCGCAATCGGTGAAACTGTTGTTGAACCGCCCCGCCGACAGGAAGAAGCCGCAGCCCGACAGGGGCGCCGCCAAGCTGTAGACGCGCACATCCACGAACTTGTTGGCGTTGGGCGTGTCGCCCGCCCCTTCCACCGTCAGCAGCACACCGTGCAACTGCGGCCGGGCCACCAGCACGCGGGTGATGTGGTTCCAATAACAGGGCCGGTCCGGGTCCTGGTAGCCGTCCAGGACCAGCCCGATGACGTTGTCCCACAGGGACAGGTTCTCCAGCACGTTCTTCACGCACGGTCCGTCGCGGCCATAGAGCTTCACCCCCGCCGCCCCGCCGACGATGCGCAGGTCCCGCAGGGTCGCGTAGCCGTCCACCAGCTCCACCGCGTTGAAGCCGCTGGGGTAGCTGGGCAGGTTGACGGGGTCGAAGGCCGTGGCCCGCGCCTGGATCACCGACCCCTCCCCCACCCCGTACAGGGTCTGGCCATGGCCGAGGGTGATGGTGCCCGTGGTGCGGTAGGTGCCGGCGGGCAGGAACACGGCCCGGTGGGCGGCGAGGGCCGCGCGGATGGCATCTGTGTCGTCGGCGATGCCGTCCCCCACCGCGCCGAAATCCTTGGCGGAGGCCAGGTCGCGCAGCTTGGCCGCCATGCCGCGGCCCACCGCCCCGGCCCCTTGCGCCGTGAAGGCGGGATCGGCCCCAGACCCGGGCGGCAGGGCCACCGGGGCGCCGACCTCATCGAAGCCCAGCACCTTGCCGGCCCGCGCCGCGCGGCTGGGCAGCTCCAGCGTCGCCGCCAGGTCGGTGGCGGGCGCGCGCACCACCCGCTCCTGCTCCGCCCGCGCTTCCTGCACCATGGCGGTCATGCGGTCGAGCTGCTCATTCAGGGCGCGGGCGGACAGGGGCCCGCTCTCCCCGAAGTCGGACAGCCGCTCGACGCTGAGCCGCCGCTCCAGCGTCACCACCGTGCCGGCGGCGGGCGGGCTGGCGAAGGTGACGGACCCTCCTTCAGTCTGCCCGGCCCCGCTGACGGTGAAGCCGCCATCCTGCGGGGCGGCGTTGAGGAAGACCCTAAGGTCGGCCTGGGCGAAAATGGGGAAGGGAAAGGCGAAGGCGGCCGTGCCGCCATCCGCCAGATACTGCACGCGCGGCATCACCGCCGGCACCTGGGGGTGGGTGGTCATGGGATGTCGTCCTGTTCGGGTTCGTAGGTCGGATTAGCGGCGCCAGCCGCGTAATCCGACGGCAAGGGGCCGTCTGGGGGGCCGTCGGATTACGGTGCCTGCGGCACCTAATCCGACCTACGGTGGCGCCCCTAGTACCCCCGCGCCAGCCGTTCCAGCCGCTGCCGTTCTTCCAGCCGGGTGCGTTCCAGCAGGTTGCGGCGGGTCAGGGACTGGTCGCGGTCGGTCAGGGCCTTGCGGCGTAGGGTGTCGAGTTGGCGGGCGGTGTCGCGGTCTTCCTGGTCCTGCCTCGCCAGGCCCAGCAGGATGGCCTCGCCCGACCCGTCGGCGGTGCTGATGCCCTGGCCGCCGAGCTGGGCGCGGGTGCGGCCCACGGCGCGGCGCAGGGCGCGCTGGCGGCGGCGCTCATCCTCCGCCGCTTCCAGGGCGATGCGGTCGGATTCGCGCTGGAGTTCCTCGCTCTGGGTGCGCTGTTCCTCCGCCTGTTCCTCGGCCAGGGAGCGGCGTTCCAGTTCCTGCGCCTGGCCCAGCAGGGCATCGTCGTCGCCCCTGTCCCGCCCGCCGCTGCCGCGTAGGGAGCGGACGGCGGTGGCGGTGCGGCGGATGTTGTTCAGGGTGCCGAGCGTCGCCAGCACCGGGGTGGTCAGCCCAGCCATCAGTCGTTCACCTTCATCTCATGGGTTGCGGCCAGCAGGGTGAAGGGCAGCGGCCGGTCGTCGGCCAGGCTCCAGGCCGGCTTCAGCGGGTCGGCGGGCCAGCCAAGGGTGGTCAGCCGCCGGTCCCCCGTGAAGGGGACGGCCGGCGCTTCCGTCAGCACGAGCCCGCCCGTGCGGCGCAGCGGTACCTCCAGGGCCCCGCGGCCAAGGTCGGCCTTCAGCACCGGCGTATCCTTCAGCCGGAAGGTCACGGCCAGCAGCCGCGCCTTGGCCCCCTGCCCCTCCGCCGCCAGCAGGTTGGCGGGCAAGGGCTCCACCCGGTGGGTGAAGGGCAGCCCGGCCTGGATAGCGCGGACGGCCCGGTCCAGCCGCAGCCGCCCAGCCTTCACCGATGAAGGCGCCAGGACGATGCCGTCGCCCAGCACCGTGGCCGTGCGGCCCGCCAGGTGCCCGGCCCCGGACCAGCGGGCGGTGGGCGCGGGGGCGGTGCCGCTAATGCCGGCATCCACCTGGAATCCGTCGTCCCAGGCCTCCAGCCACACGGCGCCGTCGCGGCGGACCAGCCAATAGGGGGTGTCGCCCACCACGGCCAGGGACAGCACCTGCCCTGCCGTCACCAGCCGGGTCCAGGCGCTGACCTGTTCGGCGCGGTAGAGGGTCAGCGCCGCCACCGTGCCGTCCGCCTGCACCGCCAGCAGCAGGCGCCGTCGGCGGTCATGGTCCATCTCCACCGTCTGCCCGGCGATGTGCCGGGCCGCCACGGTCAGGTCGCCGGCCTGGTAGACCCGCTCCGCGTCGGTCCAGAAGAACTCCCGCAAGGACCCGTCCGCCGCGGCGAACAGGGTGGCGCCGTCCACCTCCCGCGGGCCGATCTGGCGGTCGCCGCGGCTGCCCAGGCGGGTCTGCCGGTCCAGGCGGATGGCCTGCGGCGTCAGCGGTTCCCCCGTCACGGCCCATTCGGCGCCCGTGGTGAAGACCTGCAGGTGCCGGCCGCTGAAGACGGCGCGGATCGGGTTCACCTCATCCGACAGGATGGCGAACTCGATGGCCTCGTCATCCTCCCCCTCGCCCAGGTCGAAGTTGAACAGGTCGCCGGACCGGGACAGCCACAGCCGGTTGGGCAGGTCGCGGCTGCCGCCGACCACCAGCCGGTCCTGGTGGAAGCAGGCGGATACGGGCCAGCCCCGCACCGGGCTGAACGCCGCCTCGTCCCAGTCCACGGTGGGGTCCGTGTCGGGGAGCGTTTCAAAGACGTCCACCTCCGCCAGGGTGGGGGACAGGATGGCGGCGAAGCGGCAGGGCTTGCGGTGGATGCGCAGGGGCTGCCCGTCATGGCCGGGCTGGAAGACAGGGGCGGACGCCTTCACCCGCACCCGGCCCGACCTGGCCGATGGGGTCAGGGTGACGGACAGGTCGCCGAAGCGGAAATAGGGGATGCGGGACTTGCCATCCTCCGCCGCGAAGACCCAAGGGCTCAGGGTCCAGGCGCCCGGGCCGGTGCGGGCCAGCCGCTGGGGCGGCACCTGGGGGTGGCACAGCAGCAGCACGTCGGCGCTCTGCGTCCAGGTCAGGTCCTTGAGCTGGGCCAGGGTCCAGGGGGTGGGCAGGGTCGCCTCCAGCCCATCGTCGCGGAACACCTGCACCTGCCCGTCGGTGAACAGCAGCAGATGGGCCTGGTCGGTGCTGAAGCTGAACAGCACCAGCCGCCCCGGGCCGGGGGCCGCCGCCACGAAGGCCGTGCCCGGGCGCCGCGCCAGCCCGCCGGTGGGCAGGACGATGACGTTGTCCAGGGTCCGCGCCCCGTTCTCATACGCCCGCAGGTCACCGCGGCCCAGCAGGTCCGGGGCCAGGGCGCCGCCGGTGAAGTTGGTCTTGACGGTCTTGAGCCGGGTCATGGCAATCGGGCCTCCAGCAGGCTGAAATCCTCGAAGCCCGGCTGGTTGTCCTGCTGGCTGTCCACCAGCCGGGCGCGCCGGAACTCCGCGTCCGCCAGCCGCCACAGGGCCTCCGCCCGGCTGGTGTTCTCCGTCAGCGGCACGCAGAACTCCGCTGCCAGCCGCGCCACCAGGGCCTGGTCGAAGAAGGGCGGGTAACCTTCTTCCGCCGGGCGGTAGACATGGGTCAGGGTGACGGCGGCCGCGTCGCACAGCAGGGCCTGCCCCTGGATACGGTAGGGCAGGCCCCGCCCCTTGCCCCCGGTTCCCGCCGACAGGGCCCGCAGGAACCCGGGCGGCAGGGCGAAGGCGTGGGCGAAGTCGGCGGCCGGTTGCCCGGCCAGCCGGTTCAGCGGGCTTTGCGCGGTGGCGAAGCTCCAGGCATGGGCCGAGAGCAGCGCGTCCCGCGTGGGCCCGTACAGGGCCGCCGCCACCTCGGCCTCTGCCGTGCCGTCCTGGAAGGTGGCGATGGGGGCGGCCCCGATCTTCAACAAGGCACGGGCGCAGAGCCCGATGGCGGTGAGGGCCATGGGTGGGGCCTCCGGCTGGGGTGGATCAGTCGCTGTCCGCCGCGCCCACGGGCGTCAGGTCGGACAGGTTGACGGTGCCGCCGCTGTTGCCGGACACCAGGAAGATGCCGGCGGCCTGGGTTCCGGCGGTGCCGGTGTTGGCCAGCACCATGTCGCCCAGCCGCAGCATGTGGCTGGCCGCGTTCATGTACCCCGCCACCCGCACCTGGGCGGCCGTGTCGGGGGTGGTGTAGTGCCAGAGCGTGAAGCCGTTGGCATAGGCAAGCACGCTCAGGTCCTTCGGCAGGAAGGCCATGGGGGAACCCTTTCTTGTCGATGGGAAAAAGCCGGGTGAAGGAGCGGGCGTGGCAGCGGCGGGGCAGGAAGACGCAGGAAACACAAGAGGACATTCACGAACACGCACAAAAACATTCACGGACACGCACAGGACAATTGCCTGCGGCGCAGCCATTCCTTTTTGTGAATGTTCGTGTGTTTTTCTTGTGCGTGTTCGTGCGTGTATTCGGGCACACCTGTGGAAATCTGCCAGCAACCCCGCCGCCGCACCATCAACGCCTCACTCCACGCAGCGCAGGGTGACCACGCCCTTTGCGTCGATCAGGGCGGCGCCCTGGCTCATCATGGAGTTGACGAAGTGGCTGGCCCGGTCGCCGTGCCAGGTGATGTCAAGCTGCACCTCGGAGCCGGAGGCGTGGCCCACGGCGGTCTTGTGGTACCAGTGGCAGAGGCGCGTCTCCCCCTGCTTGGTCAGGCCGGAATGGGGCATCCACAGGGTGCCCAGCCAGCGCTTGGCCTGGGTGCCGCGCCAGGGCAGCTCGTCCACGCCCACATAGTTGGCGTTGGCGAACTCCTCGATGGACAGCAACTGGCTCCACTGCTTCCAGCCCACCACGCAGGTGCGCTGGCCGTCGTCGGGCACGTCGCCGGCGCCCAGCAGCTCGAACGCTTCCAGCACCTTGTCGCGGGTCAGCCCGTCACCGGGGCCGCCGGCGAACAGGGCGGACTTGTCCAGCTCCTTGATGATCAGCTCGTCCGTCTTGCGGCCCAGGGCATAGGCCCCGGCGTTGGCCACCACGGCGCGCTCGTCGATGTTGGTCTTGATCTCGTCCAGCTTGTCGATCCAGTCGCCGGCGTAATAGTCGGCCAGCAGGCATTCCACCGCTTCGCGGTCCTGGTTCATGGCCGCGATCAGGCCGTTGCGGGCCTTGGTGCTGGCGCTGCCCTTGCCGACCATCTGGAAGACGGTGCTGGCGCCCTTGACGTTGTTCTTGCTGCGCACCGTGGCGCGGAGCTTGGAGCCCATGCGCTGGTACGCCTCGTGGACCTCGCGCTCGAACTGCTTGACGAAGCCCTTCTCAATCTCGGCAGACATATGAATTCCTTCCTGTGTGGAGGGCAAGGGCCGGCCACAGCAGCGGTTGCGACCGGGGGTCGCCGCGCGGACGCCGGGAAGGATGGGGGGATGCCGCCCCTGGCGCTTTGCCCACCCCACGGATACAAGCGGCGACCAGGCCACTGGACACAGGTCCGGCGGTTCCCCGGTCGCGGCAGGCGGGGGTCTTGGGGAGCAGGGAGGCTGTCAGGATGCCGGACACCCCGCGGGGCGGCGGGCCGCTGGGCCCGGGCACACGGGGGGTGTTGGCAAGGCGGATGGTAGGCTTATAGTCCTTATGCTGTCAAGCCAGAAAATGCAGGCCCGTGCAGATCGTCCACGGCCCGCACCACCGCCTCCGGCCAGACATGGTGGGCCATGTGCCCGACCCCGGGCAGCAGGCGCAGCGCCGCCCCCGGAACCCGCTTCGCCAGCCAGGCGGCATGGCGCCCCGGCTCGGCCACCGTGTCCTCCGTCCCGCACAGCACGATGAGGGGTACCGCCAGGCGGCGCAGGCGCAAGGCGCGGGGCATCATGCTGGCGTTGAAGCCGCGCAGCTCCCCCGCCATGGCCAGCATGGCGTCCGGCCGGGCGGCGTGGCCCAGGGGGAAGTCGGCCAGGACCGGCGGCACGGGGTCCGGGGCGAAGCAGGCCTGCAGCTTGGCCGGGCCCAGCGCCTCCGCCAGCCAGGGCACCACCCATTCCCGCACCGGCACCCCCACGACGGGCGCCACCGCCAAGCGCAGCAGCGGCATGGCCGCCGGCCGGGTGGGCCGGCAATAGGGCCCGACAAGCACAAGTCCGGAAACGCGGTCCGGGAAATCCAGCGCCAGGCACAGGGCCGTGGCGCTGCCGATGGAATGGGCGGCCACCGTCACCCGGTCCAGGCCCAGCCGGTCCAGCAGGGCCACCAGCGCCCCGGCCTGGCGGTGCGGGGCCATGTCCGATTCGGGGACCGGCTCGCTCAGGCCATAGCCCGGCCGGTCGGGGGCGAGCAGGCGGTAGCGGGTGGAAAGGTCGGCAAGGGGGGCCGCCACCTCCTGCGCCAGGCCGCCCAACCCGTGCAGCAGCAACAGGGGCGGCCCCTCCCCCTCGTCCAGCAGGTGCACGGCCCGTCCCACCACCCCCACCAACCGGCCGGGGCGTATGCGGGGATCAAGGATGAGGCTGTCGGGCATGGGCGGTACCCAGGTCGTTGCGGCCTGGGGGGAACAGCGGAACGGGCCCCAAGGTCCCACGACCCGGGGACATCGGATGACATCGGCGCCGGCGCGGTTGCAGCCCGTCGGCAGAACCGGCAGAAAGGGCAACCGGGGATCGACAAAGGGATGATGACCGTGACTGCTGCCCTGCCGGCCTTCTTCAGCACCGACCTGTTCGTGCCGCGTTATCGGGAAACGGGCTCCGGCCGCTGGCGGATGACCATGGCGCCCCTGTCCACCAGCATCGGCTATTGGGGCACGCCCTATATGGTGGCCGACCTGGTGGGGCTTCTGCGGGAGAATGGCCGCGGCGGTTGGGAAACCTGGATGTCCCTGGCCCCGATGGAGTTGGAAAGCCAGGAGGTGGGCTGTCGCCATGCCCGCGGCCACACGGTGATCATGGGGCTGGGCATGGGCTGGGCCGCCGCCAACACGGCCCTGAACCCCAATGTGACGGCCGTGACGGTGGTGGAGCGGGACCCGGACGTGCTGGCCCTGCACCGGGAGCTGGACATCTGGTCCCAGCTTCCCCCCGGGGCCGCGGCCAAGCTGCGGATCGTGGAGGGCGACGCCTATGGGTTCGTGCCCGACCAGCCGGTGGACCTGCTGATGCCCGACATCTGGCTGCCCTTCGAGAATGAGGGCCGGCTGGAGGAGGTGCGGCGCATGCAGCAGAACTGCCGCGCCGACACCATCTATTTCTGGGGCCAGGAGCTGGTCCTGGCCCGCATGGCCCGGGCCGCCGGGCGGGCATTGGACGAGGAAGGCCTGGCCGCCACGGTGGCGGAGAGCGGCCTGCCCCTGCTGGGGCCTGGCATCCCCGGCTATGCCGCCCGGGCCTGGGCGGCCTTCACCAGCCGGGAGGCGCGGGGCCTGGGCCTGGCCCCGCGGTAAAGGGCGTCACCCCCCATAGGCCCGGCGGAAGCCTTCCGTCACCTTGGCGACGAAGGCCGGGTCGCGGTCGCGCCAGTAGCGGGGGTCGCCCACCAGCCGGTGCAGGTCGGCCTCGCTGGCGGCCTCCCGCTCACCGCTGCCCAGGGCCAGGGGCTCAGCCCCCTGCATCATGCGGTAGAGGGCCATCACCCCGTCCGCCGTGCCGGCCAGGGCCTCCACCGCCGCGGCGGGCAGGTTGCGGCCGGCCCAGGCCAGGATCTGGCGGGCCGTCTCCCGCCACTTGTCCGGCCCGCCGAACTGGGCGACGAGGCGTTCAAGCTCCCGCTCCGCCTCGAACTCGGCGGCCAGTTCCCGCACCAGGGGCAGCAGCCGCTCCGCCGCCAAATCATAGACCAGCTGAGCCTGGGCCGGGGCGAAGCCGGCGGCGTGCAGCTTGGCGTTCACCTCCATGTCCGGGCCGAACATGCCGTGGGCGCAGTCGATGCAATAGCCATCGGGGCTGTCCGGCACGCCCAGGGCCTTGCGCAGTTTTCCAGCGTCGGCGGTCGGGTCGGCGGGGGCGCCCAGGCGCTTCTCCAGCTCCAGGTAGGATTTCAGCAGCGCCTCCACCCGGACCTGGCCGGTGGCAGGGTCCCAGAACTTCTCCGGCACCCCGGCGGGGCGGGGGGCGGGCTCGGGCGGCTGGGGGGCCGGGATATCGGTAGCGGTCACTTCGGTCATCGCTTGCTCCTTGAACGTCAGGGGTCACGGCCGCGGGCGGCCAGGGTCTCGATGGACAGCACCAGGGCGCGCTGGCCTTCCAGGTGGCGCAGGGTGGCCTCCGGCGCCTCCGGCCCCACGGCGCGGCCGAAGGCGACGCGGCGCAGGTGGGCCAGCAGGCGGGCGCCGTCGGGCGTGGCG
>MOEB01000265.1 GCA_001939945.1 Aerophototrophica crusticola
CCGAGGGCAGCAGCCGCACCCCGCGCGCCGCCGCGGCGGGGCCGAGCAGCCGCGCGGCCTCCCCCACCAGGGCCGCCGGGTCCAGCTCCTCCGGCCACAGCTCGATGGCGCCGGCGTCGATCTTGGCGAAGTCGAGCACGTCGTCGACGATGCCCAGCAGGTGCCGCCCGCTGGCCAGCACGTCGCCCGCGTACTCCCGGTAGCGCGCCGGCATCGGCCCCAGCACCTCCAGGGCCATCATCTCCGAGAAGCCGATGATGGCGTTCAGCGGCGTGCGCAGCTCGTGGCTCATCACCNGAAGCGCGACTTCGCCGCGCTCTCCCCCTCGGCCGCCGCCTTGGCCCGCTCCAGCTCCGCCTGGGCCCGCTTCATGGGCGTGATGTCGCGCGACACCCCCACCACGCCCGACACCCGGCCCGCGGCGTCGCGCAGCGGCGCCTTGGTGGACAGGAAGGTCAGCGGCCCGTCCGGCGCGGGCACCTCCTCCTCGAGGGTCAGCGCGCGCCCCGTCTCGGCCACCTCCCGGTCCGCCCGGGCGAGCGCCGCGGCCGCCGCCTCCCCGAACACCTCGGCGTCGGTGCGCCCCGCCGCCG
>MOEB01000266.1 GCA_001939945.1 Aerophototrophica crusticola
GGTGACGCCGGTGCCCGGGCCCGGCGGGGCGGTGGCCGCCGTGCTCGCCGTGTCGCGCGACGTCACCGGCGAGCTGGCCGCCCGCGAGGGGCTGGCGGCGAGCGAGCGGCGGCTCCGCTTCGCCCTGGAGGGCGCCAACGACGGCCTGTGGGACTGGGACGTCGCCACCGGCGAGACGTGGTTCAGCCCGCGCTGGGAGACGATGCTGGGCTACGCGCCCGGCGAGGTGGAGCGCCACGTGCGCGCCTGGGAGCGCCTCGTCCACCCCGACGACATGCCGGGCGTCATGGCGGCGCTCGGGGCCCACCCGGGGGGCCGCTCGGCGCAGTACGAGGCCGAGCACCGGGTGCTGGCCAAGGACGGCACCTGGCGCTGGATCCTCGACCGCGGCAAGGTGGTGGAACGCGACGCCGCCGGGCGGCCGCTGCGGGCGGTGGGCACCCACACCGACGTGACCGCGCGCCGGGAGGCGGAGGACCGGGCGCGGGAGGCGGCGGCGCTGCTGGAGGCCGTGCTGGAGGGGGCGGGCGACGCCGTGTTCGCCAAGGACCTCGCGGGCCGCTACCTGCTGGCCAACCCCGCGGCCGCGC
>MOEB01000267.1 GCA_001939945.1 Aerophototrophica crusticola
TCCAGGCTGATGGCGCCGTGGCTGGCCCAGCGGGTGTGGGCCAATGCTGAGACCCGGCGCATGGCGCCCGCCAGCTCCCAGAACAGGGCGTCGCCGCGCAGCTTGGCGCGCAGGGCGGCGCCGTTGTCGCCCAGGCTGCCCACCAGCTGGGCGGTCTTGTAGCTGAAGCGCGCGGTGGCGCCGCCGCCGGGCAGGGCGTGGGCGCTGACCGACAGGTCCCGGTCCAGCCCGCCGCGGCCCAGCTCGATGATGCGGGCCCGCAAGGCGGCCACGTCCACCACGCCCGGGGGCAGCTCCAGCTGCACGGCGACGCCGGCGCTGTCGCGGCCGCGCACCTCCAGCCGGTCCAAATTCTCCAGCACCTGGGCCAGGGCGAAGGCGGCCATGTGGGCGGCGCGGCTCGCCCCGGCCGGGTCGGGCATCAGGGCCAGCACGCGGGTGGCACCCGCCAGCACCTCGTGGCCGACCTGCCAGGCATAGTCGCGCAGCCGCTCCACGGCGCGCTCGGCCGCGGGCTCGCGGGCGCCGGACCCCTCGGCCAGGGCGCCGGCCAGCAGGTCCAGGCGGGCGGCGACGGCCTGCAGCG
>MOEB01000268.1 GCA_001939945.1 Aerophototrophica crusticola
CGCCTCGGTCGGATGCGGAACGGCTTTTCGCCGGTCTGCCGATCGACTCGGGGCGCGGACCGTTGCGGGCCGCGGCGGCGGCCTAAGCCCGGGCGGTTGTTCCCGCCCGTGGATGCGTCGTCGCCACGGCTGAGGGATCCAGCGCGCGCCTCCGGGCAGGCGCTTCGGCGCCCAGCGCGCTCCGGGCAACGGCCAGCGGGCGCCCCATTCGGCCCGTCTTGAAACACGGACCAAGGAGTCTGACATGTGTGCGAGTCAACGGGCGCGGAAACCCGTAAGGCGCAAGGAAGCTGACTCGGGCGGGATGCCCTTCGG
>MOEB01000269.1 GCA_001939945.1 Aerophototrophica crusticola
CCGGGCGGCGGCGTGGCACCGCCGGCGACGGCCCCGCCCGCCGCCTCCCCCTCCCCCAGGGGCAGCCAGAGCTCCACGGTCGTCCCCGCCCCCGGGAGGCTGTCGATCCGCAGCGCGCCGCCGAGCTGGGCGGCCAGGCCGTGGGCCATCGACAGCCCCAGCCCCGTGCCCCGGCCCACGCCCTTGGTGGAGAAGAACGGCTCCACCGCCCGGGCCAGCGTCGCCGCGTCCATGCCCACGCCCGTGTCGGCCACCGAGAGCCGCACGTAGCGGCCCGGCCGCAGGCCCGTCGGGTGGTCCCGGCCGGCCTCCGGCGCGTCCACCGCGACCCGCAGCGTGCCGCCGTCCGGCATGGCGTCGCGCGCGTTCACGCCCAGGTTCAGGATCGCCATCTCCAGCTGGTTGGGGTCCGCCTTGGCCGGCGGCAGGCCGTCGGGCGCCTCGACCGCCACGCGCACCCGGGGCCCGGCCGTGCTCGCCAGCAGGTCCGCCATGCCCCGGGCGAGCCGCCCCACGTCCACCGCCACGGGCTGCAGCGGCTGGCGCCGCGCGAAGGCGAGCA
>MOEB01000270.1 GCA_001939945.1 Aerophototrophica crusticola
GCGCCAGCCCGGCCGCGGCCGCCAGGTCGTCGACGGTGAGCGGCTCGCCGAGGCGGTCCCCGGCCCATGCGGCGGCCCGCGCCACCCGCTCGTCCGACGCCGCCAGGAAGCCCAGCGCCATGTAGCGCGCCTGGGACCGGCGCGCGTCCAGGAGCAGGTAGCGCGCGCAGTCGTCCGCCAGCCGCCCGTCGGCGTGGCGCGCGACCACGGAAAGCATCAGGTCCATCTGCGCCATCGCGGCGCCCGCCGTGGTGACCGGGCCGTCGGTGGCGACCAGGGCGCCGGCGTCCAGGCGCACGTCCGGGTGCATCTGCCGGAACGCCGGTGCCAGCCACCAGCTCGTCGTCGCCCGGCGGCCCGACAACAGCCCGGCCGCGGCGAACAGGAAGGCGCCCGAGCAGGACGTGGCCGCCTCGGCCCCACGTGCCACCGCCGCGGACAGCCCCCGCATGGCCGCGGCCGCGTCGGGCTCGGCCATGCGGGCCCTGGCCTCCTCCCCGGAGGAAAGCCCCAGGCCCGGCACGACCACCACCCCTGCCGCCGCGCCGCCCGCGTCAGG
>MOEB01000271.1 GCA_001939945.1 Aerophototrophica crusticola
CCAGCCCCCGCCGCGCCCGGTCGGCGAAGATGGCGATGACGCCGGAATAGGGCGACCTGGGGTCCTGCCGCGGGCCGTAGACGTTGAAGAAGCGCAGGCCCGTGGTGGGCACCCCGTGCACCAGGGCGGCCACCCTGCCGTGCAGCTCGCAGCCCAGCTTGTCCGCGCCGTAGGCCGACAGGGGCCCGGTGGCGGAGGCCTCGGTGAGGGGCAGGTCCTGGTTGTCGCCGAACACGGCGGCGGAGGAGGCGTAGGCCACCGGCACGGGTGCGGGGCCCGCGGCGTCCCTGGCCGCGTCGAACACGGCGACCGCGCCGGTCAGGTTGCTGCGGTGGGTGCCGAGCCAGTCCTCGTTGCCGCGCTGGACGGAGGCCACGGCGGCCAGGTGGAAGCAGCCCGACACGCCGGCCATGGCCCGGCGCGCCAGGGCGGCGTCGGCCACGTCGCCTACCAGCAGCTCCACCCCGCCGGGCAGGTTGGCGCGGCTGCCGGTGGACAGGTCGTCCAGCACCCGCACCCGCTCGCCCCGGGCCAGCAGCGCCTCCACCAGGTGCG
>MOEB01000272.1 GCA_001939945.1 Aerophototrophica crusticola
CGGGGGGCGGCCGCCGCCCCGCGGCTTGCGGGCCGCCACCGCCCCGTGGCATGACCGTGCCGCCGCACCCCGGGAGACCGCCCCATGCCCCTGGCCCTGGCCACGACCGCCGGCCACCGGCCCGTGCCCTGGCGCAACGGCGCCGGGACGACGGTGGAACTCGCCTCCGACCCGCCCGGCGGCCTCTCGGCCGGGATGCCCTTCCTCTGGCGCCTGAGCCTGGCGGAGGTGGGCCGGGACGGGCCCTTCTCCCTGTTCCCCGGCGTGGACCGGACGATCATGCTGGCGGCGGGCGGCGGCATGGCCCTGGAGCTGGAGCCGCCCGGTGGCGCGCCGCCCAGCACCCTGTCCCTGGACGTGCCGTTCGCCCAGGCCTCCTTCCCCGGCGACTGGCCCGCGGCATGCCGGTTGCGGGACGGGCCGGTGCGGGCCTTCAACCTGATGGTGGACCGCGCCCGCGCCAGCGCGGCGCTGCACGTGCTCCGGGGGCGGGGGCGCTTCCTTGCCGCCGCCCCGGGCGGGGCGGTGCTGGTGCACGTGCTCGCCGGCC
>MOEB01000273.1 GCA_001939945.1 Aerophototrophica crusticola
CCCCCACCGGCGGTTCGGCACCGGCCGCCGCGGCGGCAGGCCCGCCGAGGCACTCAGGGCGCGGACAGGGCCGCGGCCAGGAAGTCGAACACGGCGCGGACCCGGCGGCTTGTGTGCACCTCCCGGTGCGTGACCAGCCACATCGGGAAGGTGATGGGGCCCACGTCCCGCAGCACCCGCCGCACCCGCGGCTCGGCATCGCCCACCGCCTCGGTGATGACGCCGATGCCGACGCCCTGCTTCACCAGCTCCCACTGGACCAGGTGGCTGTCGGAGGTCACGGGGAAGTTGCCCCACGTCACGCCCAGGCCCAGCCCGGCGAGGCCCCGGGCAAGGATGTCCCTGTTCGCGAAGCCGACGAACCGCGCCCCCGCCGCCGTCGCGCGCGTGGGCTCACCCTGGCTTTGCAGGTAGCCGGGGGCCGCGTAGAAGCCGGCGCGGTCGTCCCGCAGCTTCCTGGCGATCAGGTCCGGCTGGGTCGTGGGGGCGTTGCGGATGGCGATGTCGGCCTCGCGCCGGGACAGGTCGGCCAACCCGTTGCAGGC
>MOEB01000028.1 GCA_001939945.1 Aerophototrophica crusticola
AGCGTCACCTTTGGTCACCTTAAGGTCAACTTTGTCTCCGATCTCACCGCCCCCGCGCCTTGCACCCGCTCTCCCCCAGATCGTCGCCCAGGCTGTCCAGCGGCGTGCGCTGGTGCAGGAACCCTTCCTGGGGGGAGACGGAGACCAGAAGCCTGGGGTTGGCCAGCAGGATCGGTTGGCGCAACTGCCCGTCCCAGGGGCGGAAGCTCAGGGACTGGCCCTTGAAGCCGGCCAGGGCGAAGGCGGGGCCCTGGATGAACCTCGCCAGCTCCTCCGGGTCGGCAGACTTCACCCGGCTCGCCGCCTCGCCCACGGCGCGCACCGCCACCCAGGCGGCATAGTCCCGCTCGGTCATCGCCCGGCCGGCGGCGGCCTGGAAGCGGTTCTGCAACTGGGTGCCGCCCCACATCTCGAACACCCGGCTCCAGGCGGTGGGCACCAGCTCATGGGTGCCGGCCACGGGCCGCGGGCGGGCCGTGCGGTGGGACAGGTAGTCGCCGAACCGGTCCCCCTCGTCCGCCACGATCAGCACGTCATGGTCCGCGCCGTTGGTGAAGGTCTGGACCACGTCCCGCTCGTTGGTGAAGCCGTCGTCGGTGCGGGCGTTGCCCACATCGAAGGTCCAGGGCTTGTCCTCCACGATCCGGGCGTTCAGGCGCTTGGCCGTGCGGCGGATGGCGTCGGCATAGGCCTTGTCACCCGGCCCCGGCCCTTCCACCAGGAACCAGCGGGTCCAGCGCTTCAGAGCCAAGTACTGCCCCAGCGCGTCGGCCAGCATGCGGCGGCTGGGCACCGTGTGCAGCAGGTTGGGCCGGCAGTCCTGGTTGCGCAGGGCGTCATCCCGCGCCCTGGCATTGATCACCAGGGCCCCCTTGGCGGCCGGCATGTCCGCCAGGGCCAGCAGCTCCTTCGCCGGCAGGTCGGCCACGATGATGCGGATGCCCTGGGCCAGCAGCCCCTGCGCGGCCTCCGCCAGCTTGCCCGGCTCCTCCGCCACCGCCTCCACCAGGGTGAAGTTCTGCTTCAGGAACCTGCCCGTGGTGTCATTGTCCGCCACCCCCACCCGCGCCCCCTGCAACCCGCCGTCGCGGATCACCGGGTCCAGGAAGGACAGGCTGCTGCTCGGTTCCTCCGCCAGGCCGATGAAGCCGATGGGGATGGTCAGGGGCTGGGGCGCCGCGTTGCTTGCCGGCACCGCCGCCTGGGCAAGGGCCGGGCGGGGCAGGGGGGCGGCACTCGCCAGGGCCGCCAGGGCGGCCCATAGGACGATGGTTCGGGCCTTCGCTCTCCGCTGGCGCACGGGCGCCTCCCCAAGGAATTCTCTTTCCCCTAGCAATCAATGGGTTAGCTTACATATTGGGGCCGCTACCATTCGACTAATGTCTTACGGTCGCAAGGCCCTCGGTCACTGGCAATGGCCCGGACCCTCCGATAGAGTCTGGCCTATGTAGCTCCCCCCGTGACATCAGGGTATCGTGGGGGCGGACGTGGCGGGGCCGAACCCCGCGGCGGCAAGGGATGGGATGATGCGTGGCAGCAACCCGCAGCCCCTCCGCAAGGCATGCACCCAGGCGGCCGATGCGGACGTGGCCGCGCAGGACATCTTCGAGCAGTTGGGCGGGCCGGACGTGGCCCTGGTGCTGCTGTTCGTCTCCACCCACCATGACCTGCCCGCCCTGGCCAAGGCGTTAGCGGCGCGCTTCGGCGACGTGCCCGTGGTGGGCTGCACCACGGCGGGGGAGCTGACGCCCTTCGGCTACATGGACGGCGCCGTGACCGGCGTCGCCTTCCCCAAGGACGGCTTCGCCGTGGCGGTGGAACGGATCGACCGCGTCAGCGGGTTTGAGATCGGCGACGCCAAGCCCGCCGCCCGCTCCCTCCTGGCGAAGGCGGAGGTCGCCTCATCCCGCCTCGGCCCCGGCGCCCGCCGCATCGCCCTCTTCCTGGTGGACGGGCTGTGCGTGAAGGAGGAGTTGCTGGTCAGCGCCCTGTTCGACGCGCTGGGCGACGTGCCCCTGATCGGCGGCTCCGCCGGCGACGACCTGTCCTTCAAGAACACCTACGTGCTGCATGAGGGGGAGTTCCGGCAGGACGCGGCCCTGCTGCTGATGCTCTGCACCACCCGGCCCTTCAAGGTCTTCCGCAACCAGCACTTCGTCCACACCGACCGCAAGATGGTGGTCACCCAGGCCGACCCCGCCCGTCGCATCGTGACGGAGATCAACGCCGAACCCGCGGCGCGGGAGTACGCAAGGCTTGTGGGGCTGGAGGGCGAACCCCTGACGCCCATGATCTTCGCCGCCCACCCCGTCGTGGTGCGCACCGGCGGTGAATACTATGTGCGGGCGATCCAGAAGGTGAACGACGACGAGAGCCTGACCTTCTTCTGCGCCATCGATGAGGGCATCGTGCTGACGGTGGCGGACGGGGTGGACATCGTCCGCAGCCTGGAGGATTTGTTCGACCAAGTCAGCCGGGAGATCGGGCCCCCCGACCTGGTCCTGGGCTTCGACTGCGTCTTCCGCTCCCTGGAGCTGGAGCAGAAGCAGCTCAAGCAGTCGGTCAGCCGGCTGCTGGGCCGCAACAACGTGGTCGGCTTCTGCACCTATGGTGAGCAGTACAACGCCATGCACGTGAACCAGACCTTCACCGGTTTGGCCATCGGGATGGCCGCGGCGGCGACTGCGCCGCTGGTGGGGGCGCTATGACCGCCCGCTTCGCCGACCTTCCCCTGCCGGCCAACCAGCCGGAAACGTCCGAGCAGGCCCGCATCCAGGAGCTGGAGCGGGAAAACTTCAAGCTGCGCCGCATCAACAAGGCCCTGATGGACCGGGTCGAGCGCAGCATGGACTTCCAGGGCAACGCCTTCAGCCTGTTCCAGACGGCCATCGTCCTGGAAACCAAGGTCCGCGACCGCACCCAGCAGCTTGAGGAGACCCTGCGGGAACTTGAGGCCAGCAATGCCGAGCTGGCCCGCGCCAAGGAAACGGCGGAAACCGCCCAGACCCGCCTGAAGGAAGCCATCGAGAGCGTGAACGAGGGCTTCGCCCTGTTCGACCGCAACGACCGGCTGGTCCTCTGCAACAAGACCTACCTGGGCCTCTGGCCGGCCATCGCGGACCGCATCCGGCCCGGCATCAGCTTCACGGAGATCGCGGCCCTGGCGGCGCAGCAGCGCTCCGTCATCAGCGCCCTGGTGGCGCCGGACCGCTGGGTGAACGAGCGGCTGGCCCAGCATGCGGAAGCCGACGGCGCCCATGTCCACGCCTTGTCCGACGGGCGCTGGATCCAGATCAATGAGCGGCGCACCCGCGACGGCGGCATCGTCGGCATCTACACCGACATCACCGACGTGAAGGAGCACGACGCGCGGGAACGGGCGCGGGAACTGGCGGAAAAGTCGGTCCTGCTCCAGGCCACCCTGGACAACATCCCCCAGGGCGTCTGCGTGTACGACAAGGATTTGCGGCTGGTGGCCTGGAACGACAGCTATGTCCGGCTGCTGGACCTGCCGCCCGACGTGGTCCATGACGACGCCACCTATGGCGACTTCCTGCGCCACAACGCCGGCCTGGGCGACCGCGGCTTCCCGGCGGAGGCGACGGCCTGGGACCCGGGGGACCCGCACCCCCTCAGCTTCGAGCAGGCCTGGCACAACGGGCTGATGCTGGAGGTGCGGCGCAACCCCATGCCGGGGGGCGGCTTCGTCACCACCTACACCGACATCACGGAGCGCAAGCGGATCGAGCAGGCCCTGCGCGACGGCGAACAGCGCATCCGCCTGATCACCGACGCCATGCCGGCCCTCATCGCCTATGTGGACGCGGGCGAGACCTACCGCTTCGTCAACCGGCGCTATGGCGACCTGTTCAAGCGCCCGCGGGAACAGATCATCGGCACCACGATGCGCGACCTGCTGGGCCCCCAGGCCTATGAGGTGCGCCAGCCCCATGTCCGCGCCGTCATGGCGGGGGCGGAGACGCGGTTCGAGCTGGAGTGGCCCCTGCCGGAGGGCGGCAAGCGCTATTCCCAGGCAGCCTACATCCCCCACTTCGCCCCGGACGGGGAGGTGGTGGGCTTCTTCTCCCTGATCCAGGACGTGACGGAGCGGCGGGCCGCCGCCGACGCCCTGCGGGAAGCGAATGAGGGGCTGGAGCGCCGGGTGGCGGAGCGCACGGCCGCCCTGACCCAGGTGAACCGCCAGCTTTTCCAGGAAATCGCCGAGCGCCAGCAGGTGGAGCAGGCCCTGCGGGAGGCGAAGACCGCCGCGGAGCAGGCCAACCTGTCCAAGACCAAGTTCCTGGCCGCCGCCAGCCACGACCTGCTGCAGCCCCTGAACGCCGCGCGGCTGTTCGTCTCCGCCCTCTGCGACATGGACCAGGAACCGGCTTCCCGGGTGCTGGTGGAGAAGACGGACGCCGCCCTGCTGTCCGTCGAGGATCTGCTAGAGGCGCTGCTGGACATCTCCAAGCTGGATGCCGGCGTGGTCCAGCCGCAGGTGGACGATTTCCCCCTGTCCGCCCTGCTGACCAGCATGCAGCAGGAATACGCCCCCGTGGCGTCGGAACGGGGCCTGAAGTTCAGCGTGGTGCCCAGCAAGGCCGTGGTGCACAGCGACATTCGCCTGCTCCGCCGCATCCTGCAGAACTTCGTCTCCAACGCCCTGCGCTACACCCGCCGCGGCCGCGTGCTGGTGGGCTGCCGCCGGGTGCCGGAGGGCCTGCGCATCGACGTGGTGGACACCGGCCCCGGCATCCCCCTGGACAAGCAGCAGGAAATCTTCGAGGAGTTCCGCCGCCTGGACACGGACCGTCCCGCCGGCCGCGACCGCGGCATGGGGCTGGGCCTCGCCATCGTGCAGCGGGCCGGGCGCATGCTGAACCACCCCATCGGCGTCACCTCGGTGGTGGGCAAGGGCTCCGTCTTCTCCGTCACCGTGCCCCTGGGCAAGCGTCCCAGCCCGCCGGTCAGCCCGCGCCCGGCCGCCACCTCGGTGCGCAGCCCCCTGACGGGGGCCAAGGTGCTGGTCATCGACAACGAGCACGCCATCCTGGACGGCATGGGCGCCCTGCTGAAGGGCTGGGGCTGCCAGGTGGAGGTGGCCTCTTCCGGCATCGAGGCCATGGACGCCCTGGTCCGCTTCCAGAGCCCGCCGGACGTCATCATCGCCGACTACCACCTGGAGGACGGCGCCCTGGGCGTGGATGAGATCGCCACCGTCCGCCGCGCCTGCGCCCGCCCCGTCCCCGGCCTAGTCATCACCGCCAACCGCACGGCGGAGGTGCATGAGAAGGTGCAGGAACATGGCCTTCCCGTCCTGACCAAGCCGGTCAAGCCCGCCCAGTTGCGGGCGCTGATGACACAGTTGCTGGCGTAGTCGACGGTGCCCTCTCCCCAAGGAGAGGGGAAAGAGGCCGTGATCCATGTCATGGCGGGAACCCACCGCTCCGGGCCAGGGTTTGCTGGCCGCAACGGACAGCGGGGCATGGGCCATGGCACGGGCAGGGGTAAGCGAGGAAGACCAGCTCTTCGAGAGCATGGCGATGGCGTTCTGCGAGACCTTCACCCTCGCGGGCCTGTGGAAACCCTGGGTTTCCCGGCGCCGGCCGTTGCGGGAAGGATTTGCGCTGGGCGGCTTCAAGGAGCGCTCGGTGCGGATGGTTGCCCTGCTGCTGATGTTCTGCGGCATGGCCCAGGCGATCACTGCCGCCGCGGGCCTCTATGGCCTGCTGGCCTGGGCGGCGGCGGAGCAGAACCTTTTCGCCTTCTCCGCCGCGGCGGTCGCCAGCCTGATGGCCCTGGTCATGGCCGTGCGCTGGCAGTTGCAGACGGAGCCGTGACCCTTTCCCGTCCCGGGCGTTGACGCTCCCGGTATCCGACTGGGACGGGAGCGTGAGACGATGCGCGTGATGACGGGAGCCCTGCTGACCGCCCTGGCGCTGGCGATGGCGCCGACCCCGGCCGTGGCGGATGAGGCGCGCACCGTGCCCAGCCAGGCCGGGCCGCTGCGGGTGGAGACGGTGGCCGGCGGCCTGGACCACCCTTGGGGCATCGCCTTCCTGCCCGACGGGCGCATGTTGGTGACAGAACGGGCGGGGCGGCTGCGGGTCGTTTCCGCCGACGGCACGGTGTCAGGGCCCCTGCGCGGCGTGCCTGACGTGGCGGCCAGGGGGCAGGGTGGGTTGCTGGACGTGGCCCTGGACCCCGCCTTCGACCAGAACCGGCAGGTCTACATCACCTATTCCGAGCCCGGGCCCAACGGCACCGCCGGTACGGCTGTGGCCCGCGCCACGCTTGGGGAAGGGGCCTTGGAGAACCTGTCGGTCATCTTCCGGCAGGAACCGAAGGTCACGGGCGGCAACCATTACGGTTCTCGCCTGGCATTCACGCCGGACGGGTCCCTGTTCGTCACCTTGGGCGAGCGCTTCAAGTTCGACCCGGCCCAGGACCTGTCGAACCACCTGGGCAAGGTGGTGCGGCTGCGGCCCGACGGGACGGTGCCGCCGGACAACCCCTTCGTCAACCGCCAGGGCGCCCGGCCGGAAATCTGGTCCTACGGCCACCGGAACCCGCAGGGCATCGCCGTGGACCCGCGGGACGGCAAGGTCTGGACCATCGAGTTCGGCCCCCAGGGCGGGGACGAGCTGAACCGGCCCGATGCCGGGAAGAACCATGGCTGGCCGCTGGTGAGCTGGGGCGAGCATTATGATGGGCGGGACATCCCCGACCCGCCGACCCGCCCGGACTTCGCCGATGCGGTGAGGCACTGGGTCCCTGCCATCTCCCCCTCCGGCATGGCCTTCTACCGGGGCACCCTGATCCCCGGCTGGCAGGACAACCTGCTGGTCGCCTCCCTGGGCGAGGGCGGAATCGTACGGTTGACCCTGGAGGGCGACGCCGTCACGGGGCAGGAGAGCATCCCCCTGGACACCCGCATCCGGCAGGTGGTCACCGGCCCGGACGGGGCTGTCTATGCCCTGACGGATGAGGAGGGCGGGTCCGTGCTGCGCCTGTCACCGGCCACCGGCGACGGCGTGGCGGCCGGTGGTCAGGACAAGCGCGGGTAGGCGCACTTTCGAATTCGAAACCGGCCCGGTCAGCGGCGCGCCCTACTGCGCCGCGGCCCGCATGGGCGTGGCGGCGCAGGGGGTGCTGGGGGTGAAGTTGACCTTGTTGGCCATGATCACCGCCTGCGTCCGGCTGAACACCCGCAGCTTCTGCAGGATGGCGGAGACATGGGCCTTCACGGTCGTCTCCGTCACGTCCAGCTCGTAGGCGATTTCCTTGTTCAGCTTGCCGGCCACCACCAGTTCCAGCACCTTGCGCTGTTGCGGGGTCAGGCTGTCGATGCGGCGCAGGATCTCCTGGTCCTCACCGGACGGGGCGGCGGCGGGTTCCTCGTCGCCCAGGTCCACGGGCGTGAAGATTTCCCCGTTCAATACGCCGCGCAGGGCATCGGCGATGGCGCTGCGGGGCAGCGACTTGGGCACGAAGCCTGCCGCCCCCTGCCGCAGGGCCTCTGTCACCAGCTTGCGGTCGCAGGAGGCGGAAACGATGACAACGGGCAGGGACGGGAAACGGGTGCGCAGGGTGGACAGGCCGCCGAAGCCGTTCATGCCGGGCATGTTCAGGTCCAGCAGGACCAGGTCGAAGTCACCTTCCCTGTCGATGGTGCGCACGGTCTCATCCAGGTCGCACGCCTCGAACAGTTCGCACCGGTCGAAGGCGACAGCGAGCACGGTCCGCAGGCCGTCCCGGACCAGAGGGTGGTCATCGGAAATCAGCACCTTCCCCAAGGCGGTCCTCCCGGACTTTTTATTTCGCATATGCGAATTGGGTTAGTCGTTTCGACCAACCATACTAAGGGCATGGGGCATTAATGCAAGCGCGGGGCCGGATGAATCCGGCCCCGCACCCGTTTTGTTCACAGTTCAAAAGTATTAGGCCTTCGGGAGCTTGAAGACCCAGAGGGAACCGCCCTGGTTGATGTGCTGGATGGACTTTGCCACCTCGCCGCCCCAGAGCGGCACGGCGCCACCCCAGCCGGAAACGACGGCAACGTACTGCTCACCGTCCTGCTCCCAGGTGATCGGGGTGCCGACCACGCCGGAACCGGTGTTGAACTTCCACAGCTCCTTGCCGGTCTTGGCGTCGAAGGCCTTCAGGAAGCCCTCCGGCGTGCCGGTGAAGACCAGGTTGCCGGCGGTGGTCATCACGCCACCCCACAGCGGGGCCTTGTTCTTGTACTCCCACTTGATCTCGCCGGTGGCCGGGTCGACCGCGCGGAGCACGCCGATGTGGTCCTGGTAAAGCGGCTTGATGTTGAAGCCGGCGCCCAGGTAGGCGGCACCCTTCTTGTAGGCGATGGGCTCGTTCCAGATGTCCATGCCCCACTCGTTGGCGGGCACGTAGAACAGGCCGGTGTCCTGGCTGTAGGCCATGGGCATCCAGTTCTTGCCGCCCAGGAAGGACGGGGCCGCGAACACGGACTTGCCCTTGCCGTCGGCGCCGCCGCCCTCCATCGGGTTGCCCGGGCGGTTGGCCGGGTCGTAGATCGGCTTGCCGTTCTTGTCGAAGCCCTTGGCCCAGGTGATCTTGGACACGAACGGGGTCGCGCTGATGAACTTGCCGTTGGTGCGGTCCAGCACGAAGAAGAAGCCGTTGCGGTCGGCCTTGGCGCCGGCCTTGATGGTCTTCCCGTCCTTCTTCAGCTCGAACGGGATGAACTCGTTCACGCCGTCGAAGTCCCAGCCGTCATGCGGGGTGGTCTGGTAGTGCCACTTGATCTCGCCCGTGGCCGGGTCGATGGCCAGGGTGGAGGAGGTGTACAGGTTGTCGCCGGGGCGCAGGTGGCTGTTCCAGGGGGCCGGGTTGCCGGTGCCCATGTAGATCAGCTTGGACTCGGGGTCGTAGGTGCCGCCCAGCCAGGTGGCGCCGCCGCCCTGCTTCCACATGTCGCCCTGCCAGGTCGCGTTCAGCTTCCCGGTCATGGTGCTGTCCTTGCCGTTCAAGGTGCCCATGTGGCCCTCGATGGTCGGCCGGGACCAGACCAGCTCACCGGTCTTGGCGTCGCGCGCCTCCACCTTGCCGACGATGCCGAACTCACCGCCGGAGTTGCCGGTGATGATCTTGCCATCCACGATCATCGGCGCGGCGGTGTAGCTGTAGCCCGCCTCGTAGTCCGCCATCTTCTTGGACCAGACGACCTTGCCGGTGTCCTTGTTCAGGGCGACCAGCTTGGCGTCCAGGGTGCCGAAATAGACCATGTCGCCATAGATGGCGGCGCCACGGTTCACCACGTCGCAGCAGGGCATGATGCCCTCGGGCAGGCGGGCGTCGTACTGCCACTTCTCCTCGCCCGTCTTGGCGTCCACGGCCCACAGGCGGGAGTAGGAGCCCGTCACGTAGATCACGCCGTCATGGACGATGGGCTGGGCTTCCTGGCCGCGCTGCTTCTCACCGCCGAAGGAGAAGGAGAAGACCGGCACCAGCTTGGTGACGTTGTCGGTGTTCAGCGTCTTCAACGGGCTGTAGCGCTGGGCCTTCGGGCCCATGCCGTTGGTCAGCACGTCACCCGGCGTCTCCGCGTCCTTCATCAGGTCCGCGTCGGTCGGTCCGGCGGCATAGGCCTGCGGAAGGGCCGCCAGCGAGAGGCCCAGCACGGCACAGCTCGCCAACAGGAACTGCTTCATGGCGTCAATCTCCCCTTGTGTTTTCGGCCGCGGCAATCCCGCGGAACCCGGACGTGTCTCTACCGATGATCATCCCGGGTTCCCCCTCCCCATGCCTGGTTCCAGGTCCGGGGGAGGGCGCATCAGGGCGCCGGATCACGACAGCAGCAGACTACCGGGGGTGTCCATTGTCACAATTGGACCTTAGTACAAATGGGGTTATATGCAGGGATCGGCATGAAAAATGGTCGGTGGCTGTATGAAAGGAAAAGCACATGGCGGCGTTGCCGGCCAAGGTTTCCCTTCCGGCAACGCCACTTATATTAGGTAACATGCCTGATCAGCCGCTGACGGCGGGCGTATGCGTCATACCATATTTTGAGAAGACTTCGGCAAGCTTGCCGTCGCGGGACAGGGCGTTGACCACGTCCTCCAGCTTGTAGGCCAAGTCCCGGCTATCCTCCTTCACCGCCATGCCGATGTCCCAGCTTGGCCGGAACAGGCCGGGGAAGGGGCCGCCGACCAGCTTGAACTTCCTGGCCGCGTCGCCCAGCCCATGCTCGATCTGGGTGTGGGACGCCATGACGCTCGCCACCTCGCCCTTGCGCAAGGCTTCCACCGCCTTCTCGCCGGTGGGGAAGTGGTTGACATCGCCGCGCAGGCGACCGCCGAAGGAGCCGGTCAGGTAGAAGTCGGGGACGCTGTCGATCTCCACCCCGATGCGGGTGCCGGCCAGTTCGGTGACCGGGCCGGTGCAGTCCACCTTCTCCGGGTCGCAGGCCAGGGCGAAGCGCTCCCGGTGGTAGGGGCCGAAGATCACGGCGTTGGGGTTGCGCAGGGCGAATTCCTTGTCCACCGGGACGTGGAGCATGACGTCCGCCACCTCCCCCCCGGTGATGGGGCCCTTCCAGACGGCGTTGCGGAGGTCGTCCTCCACGTTCTCGTCGGCGGGCAGCTCGAAAAATTCGACCCGCACGCCCAGGGCCGCGGCCAGCAGGAAGGCCAGGTCCACGTCGGCGCCCACCAGCTTGTCGTCCCGGCGCCAGGACCAGGGGGCGAAATCCGTGTAGACCGCCACCCGAAGCCGGCCCTTCTTGACGACCGTGTCCAGCGGGGCCGCGGAAACGCGCGACGGCAGCGCGCCCGCCAGGGGCAGCGCTGCCGCGGTGGCCAGTCCCTTCAGGACGGCGCGCCGGTTCATTCGGCCGGCACCGTCTCGATATAGGCGCGGATGGCCCAGAGGGCTTCCTGGCCCAGCACCTCACCGAAGGCCGGCATGTAGACCTTGCCGTCCCGGGTGGCGCCCTTGCGCACCCGCTCGCTGTACCACTCGTCCCCGCTGTCGCCGGGCTCCAGGTAGCGCAGGTCCGGGGCGATGCCGCCGGAGATCACGCCCAGCCCGTGGCAGCGGGCGCAGTTCTGGTTGTAGGCGGAGGAGCCGATCTGGATGGCCTTGGCGTTGCCGCGGTACGGGTTGCTGGCCCGCCACTCCGCGCCCAGCTTCTCCAGACCCTCAGTGTTGACGGCCTGGGGGGTGACGTCGCCGTGGGCGAACACGGACCCGGCGCCCGCGACGGCGAGGAAGGTGGCGGCGGCGATACCGGCCAGCCAGCGAGGACCGTGATTCATGACGCATGACCTCCAACAATGCCCATCGGGCCGCTGTGCGCCGGGCCCCGTGGGTGGGCTTCCGGCCCGCGAAATCTAGACGTTTGCCCCGGACGGACTTAATTCGACTTTGGTGTCAGGGGGGAGGCGCCGCCCCGCGCGAGGCCTGGGAGACTTGCCTTCGCCCTTCGTCTAATTCCCGGCTTTCCCGCGGCCCCGCTAGGCTTGGCCCCAAGCCGTCGCCCTGCCCGGCAGGGGCCGAAGGATGGCAGCAGCGGGAGGAAGGGCATGGGTCGATGGCATACCATGGTCGGGGGCGGGGACGGGTCCCGGGCCGGGTCACCGGGGGGTGACGAAAGTATGCGCGTCAACTTGCCCCACCCGCGGCGCCTGCTGCCGGGCGTGCTGGCGGGCCTGCTGCTGGCCCTGCCGGCGGGGGCGGAGACGATCTATGTCTCCAACGAGCGGGACAACACCCTGTCCGTCATCGACGGCAAGACCCTGGCGGTGACCCAGACCATCAAGGTCGGGATGCGGCCCCGGGGCATCACCCTGAGCCAGGACGGCAAGCACCTGTACGTCTGCGCCAGCGACGACGACACGGTGCAGGTGATGGACATCGCCACCGGCAAGATCCTGCACAACCTGCCCTCTGGCGACGACCCGGAGACCTTCGCCCTGGCCCCCGACGGGACCCACCTGTATGTCGCCAACGAGGATGACAATGTCGTCACCGTGGTGGACGTGCCCAGCCGCAGCGTGGCCTACCAGGTGGATGTGGGCGTGGAGCCGGAGGGGATGGCCGTCAGCCCCGACGGGGCCTGGGCGGTGAACACGTCCGAGACGACGAACATGGTCCACTGGATCGACACCAAGGCCAGGGCCGTGGTGGACAACACCCTGGTGGGCAGCAGGCCGCGGGACGCGGAGTTCACGCCCGACGGCAAGGAGTTGTGGGTGTCGGCGGAGATCGGCGGCACCGTCCATGTCATCGACGTGGCCACACGGCAGCCCAAGAAGACCATCGAGTTCGCCATCAAGGGCGTGCAGAAGGACAAGATCCAGCCCGTGGGCATGGAGCTGACGCCCGACGGCAAGACCATGTTCGTCGCCCTCGGCCCCGCCAACCACGTGGCCGTTGTGGATGCCAAGACCTTCGAGGTGAAGGACTACCTGCTGGTGGGCCGGCGGGTCTGGCACCTTGCGCTTACGCCCGATGGCTCCCGTCTGTTCACCACCAACGGCGTCAGCAACGACGTCTCGGTAGTGGACGTGGCGAGCCTCAAGGTGGTCAAATCCATCCCGGTTGGCCGTTATCCGTGGGGCGTGGTGGTGAAGCCGTGACAGAAGCCGTTCCGGCCTTGGGCGTTTCCGGTGTCAGCTTCGGCTATGGCAGGCGGGCCGATGGCGCCGCCTTCGCCATCCGCGACATCGATTTCCAGGTGGGGGAAGGGGAGTTCACGGCCTTGCTGGGCGTCAACGGCGCCGGCAAGACCACCCTGCTGGCGGTCATCACCCGGCTGTTCGATGCCGGGTCGGGGAGCGTGAAGGTCTGCGGCTTCGACATGGGCAAGCAGCCGCGCGACGCCCTGGCCCGCATGGGCGTGGTGTTCCAGCAGGCCACGCTGGACCTGGACCTGACCGTGCGCCAGAACCTGTCCTATGCCGCCGGCCTGCGCGGCCTGGCCAAGGCGGACTATGCCCCCCGTATCGACATGCTGCTGCACCGCTTCGCCCTGGCGGAGCGGGCGGGGGACAAGGTGCGGAGCCTGAATGGCGGGCACCGGCGGCGGGTGGAGCTGGCCCGCGCCCTGCTGCACCGGCCCCGCCTGCTGGTGTTGGACGAGCCGACGGTGGGGCTGGACGTGCCCAGCCGCCGGGCGCTGGTGGAGCATGTCCACGCCCTGTGCCGGGAGGAGGGGGTGGCCGTGCTGTGGGCCACCCACCTGTTCGACGAGATATTGCCGGAGGACCGGGTGGTGGTGCTGGACCGGGGCCGGGTGGTGGCCACCGGCAGCGTGCCTGAGATCAAGGCCCGGGCCGACGCCCCCAGCCTGGACCGGGCCTTCCACGCCCTGGTGGGGAGGAACGCGGCATGACCGCCATGGGGTATGTCCGCGCGCTCCAGGCGGTGGTCTGGCGCGAGGTCTTGCGCTTCGTGCACCAGCGGGAACGCTTCGTCTCCGCCCTCGTCCGGCCGCTGGTCTGGCTGTTGGTCTTCGCGGCGGGGTTCCGGGCGGCGCTGGGCGTCTCCGTCCAGCCGCCCTATGAGACCTATATCACCTATGAGACTTATATCCTGCCCGGCCTCTGCGCCATGGTGCTGCTGTTCAACGGCATGCAGAGCAGCCTGTCCATGGTCTATGACCGGGAGATGGGCAGCATGCGGCTGCTGCTGGTCAGCCCCTTGCCGCGGGAGTTCCTGCTGACCGCCAAGCTGCTGGCGGGCACGGCGGTTGGGGTGATGCAGGTCTATGCCTTCCTGGTCATCGCCGCCGCCTTCGGCATCGTGGCGGAGCCGTGGGGATACGTCACGGTGCTGCCGGCCCTGGTGCTGGCCGGGCTGATGCTGGGCGCCGTGGGCATGCTGCTGTCCAGCACCATCAAGCAGTTGGAAAACTTCGCCGGTGTGATGAACTTCGTCATCTTCCCGGCCTTCTTCCTGTCGTCCGCCCTGTACCCCCTGTGGAAGATGCGGGAGTCCAGCGAGCTGCTCTGGCAGATCTGCGCCCTGAACCCCTTCACCCACGCGGTGGAGCTGATCCGCTTCGCCCTGTACGGCCAGGTGGACTGGGTGTCCCTGGCCTGGGTGCTGGGAGCGCTGGTGTTGTTCCTGGGCGCCAGCTTCCTGGCCTACAACCCCGCCCGCGGCCTCATGCCCAAGAAGGCCGGGGCGGGGGAGGGGTGAGTGTTTGACATCGGGTGACGTAACGAGACCTTAAGGTGACCAAAGGTGACGCTTAAGGTGACACGTGTCTCATTCCAGGGTGTTGGGATCGTTGGGGTTTTGGGCTTAAGGAGACAAAGGAGACGGGGTTGCGATGGCGTCACCTTTGTCACTTTAAGGGGGATGGCGGTTGGGAATTCACGCTGTCCAAGAACCGGCGGCCCTGGGGAGGGCGCACGGGGAGGAGTGTGGCAGGGAATAGGATTCTTGTCACTGACTTTGCAGGGCGCGGGAGGTCACCCCGGGCTTGACCCGGGGCCCTTGGGAAAGCGGACCTGCCACTGGCGCGGCAGCGGGCCTCCTGATGAGCGTCGATGCGGCGGATAGCAGTTTCTGGAACGCAGAGGACGCAGATGGCCGCAGAGGGGTTCAACTTACTGGAACAGTGATGACGGTGATGGCCAGGGATGACAGTGATGCGTTCGGCCTGGGACGGGCGTCGGTGGCTGCGTGAATGAGCAGTTGACTGGCGCCTTCGGCGCCTAGGAGCAGAGCGGGCATCGTTATGCCCGAGGGTACCGCCGTACCGACCCTTCTGTGTCCTCTGCGGCCCGAAAGGGAGCAAGACATCACTGTCATCCCTAGCCATCACCGTCATCACTGTTCCTGCACGTTGAGCCGCGGACAGCGGGTTGGGCTTTCGGTGATTGGCACGACCGGTCCCCGAGGGCCCCGGCTCGGGGGCCGGGGTGACTCCGGTGATTTGCAGGGCCCTCACCGGATTGCCGGGCGGGCTGTTCATGCTAGGATAGAGACGATGAAGCGAGGTGCACCATGCCCGTCCACCAAGTGCGATTGACCGAGGAGCAGGAAGCCTTCATCGCCGCGCAGGTGAAGGATGGACGTTACCCTGATGTGGAGTCGGCGCTCAGGGATGGGGTGTTCGCGCTGGAGCTGATCGACAGCGATGAAGAGATGCAGCTCCGCCGGCTTCATGCCGAGATCAAGATCGGCTTGGACCAACTTGACCGTGGCGAGTATGTGGAGGTTCGCCTGGATCAGCTGGGCGACTACCTGAACAGCCTTGGGCGGACCGCCACGAAGAAGTGGCCGCCGGCTTAGGCGACCATGGTCCAGGTTCGCTTTTCACTAAGAGCCCTACAAAACATCGCGGACATCCTTGACTGGTCGGGGGACGAGTTCGGCTTGGCGGCGCGAGCCCGGTACGAGCGACTCATTCGGCAAGCCGTTGACGATCTGGCAGAAAATCCGGAGCGCTTTGGTACTAAGGCTGCAAAGGGGTTCGAGCCCATCCGCATCTTCCATTTGCGGCACAGCCGCCTTTCCGGATCTGCCTCTGCCGACAGGGTCCGCTCGCCGCGCCACCTGATCGCATACCGGCCGGTTGGGCCTGATATCATCGAGATCGTCTGTGTTATCCATGACGCCATGGACCTCAAGCGCTACCTTCCCAAACCTTGAGCGAGATATGTGCGTGGGCGTCGGATTACGCTTCGCTAATCCGACCTACGTCACGCGATCAACCTGAACACGGGCTCCGGCCGGCTCACCAAATCCTGGCGGAAGGCCTCGACGTCGCGTTCGGTGCGGTCCTCGCGGCGGCCGGGGACCGTGACCTCCGCCACCACGCGGGTGGGGGAGGGGGAGAGGATCAGGATGCGGTCGGCCAGCTCGATGGCCTCGCGCAGGTCGTGGGTCACCAGCAGGGCGGCGCAGGGGCGTTCGGCCAGCGTATCCAGCAGCAGGCGGCGCAGGCGGCGGGCCAGGGGGCCGTCCAGGCTGACGAAGGGTTCGTCCAGCAGCAGCAGGTCCGGCTCCACGGCGAAGGCGCGGGCCAGGGCGGCGCGGCGCTGCATGCCCAGGCTGACCTGGGTGGGGAAGCGCTGGGCGGCCTCCGCCAGGCCCATGTGGGCCAGCCAGTGGGCGGCGATGCCGGTGCCGCGGCGGGGCTTGGGCAGGACCAGTTCCAGGTTCTGCTCCAGCGTGCGCCAGGGCAGCAGGCGGGGTTCCTGGAAGACGCAGGCGATGTGCGGTTCCCTGCCACCAAGGGCGGGGAAGGACAGGCTGCCATCAAACCGGCTGTCCAGGCCGGCGACGATGTTCAGGCTGGTGGTCTTGCCGCAGCCGGACGGGCCCACCAGGGCCACGCTTTCCCGCGGGCCCACGGTGAAGGCCAGGTCGCGCACCACCGTGACCGGCTGGCCAGAGGCGCCGGGATAGGTCTTGCCCGCGATGCGCAGGTCAAGGACGGGCGGTGCGCCAGCGGGCGGCATGTCGTTCCACGGGGGCAAGCAGGGCCAGCTCCAGCAACTGGGCAACGGCGACGAAGGCGAAGGTATAGGCCAGCAACCGGGCGATGTCGAAAAGCTGGAAGAACATGTGGATCTGGAACCCCACGCCGTTGCTCCGGCCCAGCAGCTCCACCAGCAGCACGATCTTCCAGATCAGCGCCAAGCCGTTGCGGGCCGCCGCCATCATGTAGGGCGCCAACTGGGGCAGGACCACATGGCGCAGCGTGTCATAGCGCGACAGGCGGTAGGCGCGGGCCATGTCCATCAGCCCCTCATCCAGGGACCGGGCGCCGGACCGTACCTGCACCACCACGTTGGGGATCTTGTTCACCGCCACGGCGGCGATGGCCGCGGCCTCCGTCAGGCCCAGCCAGACATAGGCGAGGACGACCACCACCAGGGCCGGGACGTTCAGGGTCAGCACCAGCCAGGGGCCCAATATGTCATCCGCCGTGCGGAACCGGCCCATCAGGATGCCCAGGGCCACGCCGATGCTCATGGCGAGCGCGAAGCTGGCCGCCACCCGCCAGAGGGTGAGGCCAAGGTGGTAGAACAGCTTGCCGTTGGCGGCCTCCGCCACCAAAGCCTCCCCCACAGCCAGGGGGCCGGGGAGGGTCGGGCTGGCCGCGATGGCGGCCGCCGCGGCCCAGATCCCCAGCAGGGCCAGGATGGACAGGGCAGTCCAGGGGCGGCGGTCCATTCCTTTCATCCGGCGGGCCCCTCAGCCCCAGGCCAGGGGCCAGAAAGTGCCCTCCGGGATCGTGGTGGCGCTGCCCACCAGCTCCGGCCCGCCCAGCTTGGCCAGCAGGGTGAACAGGGCGGCGGCGTCCTTGCGCTCCGGCTCCCCCCACTTGGTCGGGATGCCTTCCCGGAAGCGGTCGCGCAGGCGCAGGGCGGCGGCATCGCTGTCGGCGCCCATCAGGGGGCGCAGGGGCGCCCAGGCCGCGTCGTCCCTGGCCAGGATCTCCTTCGCCTTGCGGGAGCAGTCGGCGAAGGCGGCGACGGCGGCGCTGTTGGCCTTGGCCCAGTCCTCCTTGAAGCAATAGCCGACCATGGGCACCTCTGTCGTCACGCCCAGGCCGCGGGTCACCTCATCCATGCCGGCGAGCTGGCGCATGCCCTTGGCCTCCAGCTTGGCGGCGAAGTGCCAGTAGGTGAGGGCGGCGTCGATACGGCCGGCCTCCAACTGCTGCGACAGCAGGGGCGGGGCGGCATAGACAGGCTCCGCCGCCGTGGCCAGGTCCAGCCCGTGGGCCTGCTTCGCATGGGCCTGGAGCATCAGCCAGCTCTTGTCCAGGGCGCTGCCGGCCACGCCGATGCGGCGGCCCTTCAGGTCGGCCAGCGATTTCATGGGGGAGTTGCCGGGGACGATCACGGCGCCGAGGGAGGCGGTGTAGGGCAGGAAGGCCAGGTTGGTGCCCGTGGCCCGCTGCCGCGCGACCCATAGCCAGTCGTTGGTGATCACGTCCACCGAACCGCCCTGGAGCGCAACCTGGCCTGCCTGGGGGCCGGCCAGCTCCACCGGCACGATGGTCAGGCCCGCTTCCTTGTCCAGGCCGAAGCGGCGGATGGTGTCCAGCTCCCACTGCACCGTGCCGAAGGGCAGGACGCCAAGGCGCAAGCTGCCCGCCTGGGCGGCGCGGGCGGGCGGGGACAGCAGGGCGGGCAGGGCCAGGGCGGCGCCCGTGCCAAGGAGCATCTGGCGGCGCGTCAGCGCGCCGTTCGTCACCGAGTCGGCCATGGTTTCCTCCCGCCCGGGGTTCGACCCACGCGCAGGCGTGGCCACCCTTCTTCATGTTGGCCGGGGAAGCTTAGGAAATGCCCCCGCCGCCCTGATATTAGACCAAGGCACAATTCCGGACCCGTGCGCAGCCGTGGTGTCATCCTTCCGCAGCCCAAGCCGCGGGAGCGTTTCCGCGCCCGGCCGGCCAGCCCCCGACATTCCACCCCATCGGGCAAGACTTGGCAAGAATCCAGCCGGGTCCGTGCATGGCGTGCCATGCTTCAGCGCAATATATGACTGAGCTATCGCAATATTAAAATCACCGCTCGATAACGGTGGTAACCCGGGCCTCCTTGGCGGCGACTAAAGTTCAATAGGACGTCCTAATAACCACTCGTACTCTGTTGTCACAAGTCCGGGCGACCTTATGCCGTCGGACAAGATGCGCCAAGGCATTGTCTTGGTGCCGGGGGACCTTTTGCCTGCGCGCCGGAAAGGAAACGGGCGTGGGCATTCACGGGGAGGAAGATATGAGGATTCGTGACATCCTGCTGGCCGGGGCGTGCCTTGGCGCCCTGGGCTTGTCCATGGCAGCGCCTGCCCGGGCGGACGTGACCGACGACCTGCTGAACCAACTCCAGGCCAAAGGCATCCTGACGGCGCAGGAAGTCCAGGTGCTCAAGGCCCGCAAGGCCGAGGAAGATGCCAAGCGCGGCCAAGCCGTGCCGGACACCACCCGGGCCCAGGCCCAGGCCCCCGCGGGGAACGCCGACAGCGCCGGCTTCATCCGGGCCGCGGACACCGGCGTCGGCCTCCGGATCGGTGAGGTGGAGGTGAAGCTCTCCGGCTCCATCAACGGCTTCTACACCTATGACAACCCGAAGGGCGGCAATGATGTCGTCGTCGGCGGTGTCGCGGGCGGCACCGAGGAGACCTCCTCCATCCGCAGCGGCCTGCTGCCCAGCTTCCTGAAGTTCGACATCACGACGACCCAGGGCGGGATCGACGTGGGCGCCCATTTCGGCCTGTATCCCGGCATCAACAGCAGCGCCACGGCGGTGGGCGCCAACTCCGGCGGCCTGCCCATCGGGCTGGGCACCAGCGGCATCGACTTCCGCCAGAACTACCTGACCTTCGGCACGAAGAATGCGGGCGAGATCAAGATCGGCCGCGACATCGGCCTGTTCGGGTCCGACGTGATCCTGAACGACATTACCCTGCTGGGCGTCGGCACGGCGGCCGGCAACAACGCGCCGGGCAACACCAGCCTGGGCCGCATCGGCATCGGCTACATCTATACCGACTTCCAGCCGCAGATCACCTACACCAGCCCGGACTTCGGCGGGTTCAAGGTGGCGGCGGGCATCTTCCAGCCGCTGCACGCGGTGGCGGCGCCGGGCTTCAGCCTGGAAAGCGACAGCGGCGACACGCCCGGCTTCCAGGCCAAGGCCACCTATACCCTGGATGTCGGCGGCGTGAAGGGCACCGTCTGGGGCAGCTTCCTGACGCAGGAGCTGGCCAATGTGGGCGGGACCGGCCGCAGCCCCACCGGCCAGGCCTTCGACGTGGGCACCAAGCTGACCTTCGGGCCGGTGACGGCGCTGGGCTATTACTACACCACCGAGGGCGTGGGCACGACCGGCCTGTTCTACAACGCCATCGCGGCGAACGGGAACAAGCGCGACAGCGACGGCTTCATCCTGCAGGGCCAGGCCAAGTTCGGCAAGGCGGCCCTGGGCGTCAGCTATGGCGAGAGCAACCTGGACCTGGCCGGCGGCGAGGCGGTGTCCGAGCTGGTGGAGACCAACCAGTCCTGGGTGTTCCAGGCCCAGTACGCCCTCACCAGCTGGCTGAACCTGGTGGGCGAGTACACCAACACCGAGTCCGACGCCCACAACGGCAACAAGGCGGAGAACAACAGCATCGCCCTGGGCGCCATCATGTTCTTCTAGGACGGGACGCGTTGGACAAGGCAGCGGCGCGGGGAGCGATCCCCGCGCCGTTTTCGCTTGTGCAAGGTGCTGAATGTTATCCCGGGCTTGACCCGGGAGCCTTGGGAAGGCGGACGTGCCAAGGGGCGGCAGCGGGGTAAGAATAAAGAAAAACAGGGGCTTTCGGTGCCCTGCATCGACCGATCCCGAGGGCCCCGGGTCAAGCCCGGGGTGACATCAGGTGTTTTGCACGGCCGGCGCGAACGCTGCCCGCACCGCCTCCACCAACCGCCCGGCGGTGGTGTCCACCGGGTCGGCGCCGGTTTCCAGGACCAGGTCGGGGGTGGCGGGGGGCTCGTAGGGGGCGGAGATGCCGGTGAAGCCGGGGAGGGTGCCGGACTTCGCCTTGGCGTAGAGGCCCTTGGGGTCGCGGGCGGCGCAGGTCTCCAGGTCGGCCTTGACCCAGACCTCATGGAAGCCCTCGCCGACGATGGCGCGGGCCTGGTCGCGCATGGCATGGGTGGGGGAGATCAGGCTGACCAGGACCAGGGTGCCGGTCTGGGCCAGCAGGTTCGCCACCTCCGCCACGCGGCGGACATTCTCCACCCGGTCGGCCTCGCTGAAGCCCAGATCGCTGGTCAGGCCGGTGCGGAGGTTGTCGCCGTCCAGCACGGCCACCTTCCAGCCCGCGTCGAACAGGGCCCGCTGGGCCGCCATGGCGATGGTGGACTTGCCGGCGCCGGACAGGCCGGTCAGCCAGACCACGCCGCCGCGGTGGCCGGTGCGGGCCTCGAACTCGGCCCGGGTGACGGAGGAGCTGACAGCGGTGACCGCCTTGGGCGCGGGCTTGGCCACGTCGTCCGCGGCACCCAGCAGGACGCAGCCGCCGACGATGCGGCTTTCCCGGGCAAGGCCGGCGCGGCCGGTGGCGGCGATCTCCGTGTGGATGTCGAAGGGGATGGGGCTGGCGGCGCGCAGCACCAGCTCGGCGATGCCGCCCTGGCCCACCTCCTTGGCCTCCGCGTCGGTCAAGGTCTGGAGGTCCAGCACCTTCTCCACCCGGTCCACCAGCACCGGGTGCTCGGCGGTGGCGAGGCGGAGGAACAGGCGGGTGCCCGATGTCAGCGGCTGGGTGTCCAGCCAGAAGGCGCGGACGCGCACCGCCTCCGCCGCGCGGGGCGGGCTGGCAGGGGCGGAGACCACCTGCCCGCGGGCCAGGGCCGCGTCCTCCTCGAACAGCACGGCGACGGAGTGGCCGGCGGTGGCGTAGTCCTCAGCCTCACCCCGGCCGGTGTCGATGGCGGCCACGGTCACGGGCTGGCCGGTGGGGGCGATGACCAGCTTGTCGCCGACGCGCAGGCGCCCGCTCTCGATCCGGCCCACGGCCAGGCGGTTGTCGCCCTTGCGGTAGACGTCCTGCACCGGCAGGCGCAGGGGCAGGTCCAGGGCGCTGGGCGGGGTGGGCAGGGTGTCCAGGGCCTCCAGCAACGTGGGGCCCTGGTACCAGGGCATGAGCTGGCTGCGGTCCACGATGTTGTCGCCGTGGCGGGCGGACAGGGGCACCACGTGCAGCGGCTCCACCCCCAGCTTGCGCAGGTAGCCGCCCACCTCCGCGGCCACCGACTCCAGGGCCGACTGGCGGTGGCCCACCAGGTCCATCTTGTTGACGGCGATCACCACCTGCCGCACGCCCAGCAGGGACAAGAGGTAGGCGTGGCGGCGGGTCTGCTCGCCGCTGCCGCGCTCCGCGTCCGTCACCAGCACGGCGGCGTTGGCCCCGGCGGCCCCGGTCACCATGTTGCGCAGGAACTCCCGGTGGCCGGGGGCGTCGATGATGACGTAGGGGCGCTTGGCCGTCTTGAACCAGATGCGGGTGGTGTCGACGGTGATGCCCTGGTCACGCTCCACCTGGAGCGCGTCGAGGAGGAACGACCATTCCATCTCCAGCCCGCGCTGGGCCGCGGCGGCCTTCAGCTCCGCCACCCTTCCCTCCGGCAGGTTGCCGGTGTCGTGCAGCAGGCGGCCGATCAGGGTGGACTTGCCATGGTCGACATGGCCGACGATGACGATGGGGAAGGGGGCCTTGGCCATGGGGTGGGCTCGTTCGGTTGGCATGGGCGGGGGCGCTGTGGTTGGCGGGGGATCATCCTGACCTGGATTTCAGGAACCAGCCTCCCCCGCGAAGGCGGGGGTCCACTGTTTTTTGACCGGGCGCCAGCGTCCATGTGGCTGAAGAACTGTGGACCCCCGCCTTCGCGGGGGAAGCAATAAAAATCAACGTCAGCGTGTTATGGAAGGCACCGAAGCTCCCCTCACAAGTACCCCCCCGCCCGCAGCCGCTCGAAGGCGTCTTCTGCCTCGTGGTCCATGGTGCGGCCGGCGCGCTCGGGCGTGCGGGTGGTTTCCAGCTCGGTGATGATCTCGTCCACGGTGCTGGCGTTGCTGGCGACGGGGACGGTGATGCCGATCTCCCCCAGCGAGCGGAAGCGCATGCCGTCCTTGGCGAAGTAGAGCGGGACCAGGGGGATGTTCTCCCGCTGGATGTAGCGCCACACGTCCACCTCGGTCCAGGCCAGCAGGGGATGGATGCGCATGTGCGTGCCGGGGGCGCGCTCCACCGTGTACTGGTCCCAGAACTCCGGCGGCTGGTTGGCCGCCTGCCAGGAGCCGTCCAGGCCGCGGGGGCTGAACACCCGCTCCTTGGCACGGGTGGCCTGCTCGTCCCGGCGGATGCCGGTGATCAGCCCGTCGAACTTGTAGGTCTCCAGCGCCTCCGCGAGGCCGAGGCTCTTGCGGGCGGCGATGCGGGCGCCGGGGGGCAGGCTGGGGTCCGTCCGCTCCAGCGGGGGGCAGGGGTCCTTGATCAGGTTCAGCTTCCACTCCGCCGCGTACCGGTCGCGGAAGGCGTAGGCCTCGGGGAACTCCAACCCTGTGTCCAGGTGCGCCACGGGGAAGGGGATCTCACCCAGGAAGGCCTTGCGGCACAGCCAGATCAGGACGTTGCTGTCCTTGCCGAGGGACCAGAGCAGGCCCAGCCGCTTCAGCCGGAACTTGGCTTCCCGCAGGATATAGATGCTCTGGGCTTCCAGCTGGTCGAGATGGTCGAGGGTGCCGGTCATGGTCAGGAGGCTCCCACCTGGGTTGTGGCGGACGGGAGCGGCAGGTGGATACCGCATTCCGTCTTGCCCGTGCCGCGCCAGCGGCCGCTACGGATGTCTTCGCCGGGGGCGACCCGGTCGGTGCAGGGCATGCAGCCGATGGAGAGGAAGCCGTCCGCCTCCAGCGGGTGCCGCGGCAGGTCGTGCAGGTCCAGGTAGGCCTCGACCCGCGCCCGGTCCCAGTTGGCCAGGGGGTTCAGCTTCAGCTTGCCGTCCGCCACCTCTGCCAGGGGCAGGGCGGCGCGGGTGCCGGACTGGTAGCGCTTGCGGCCGGTGATCCAGGCCTCGAAGGGCGCCACGGCCTTGGCCAGCGGCCGGACCTTGCGCAGGGCGCAGCAGGCGTTCGGGTCCAGGCGCCACAGCAGGCCGTCCTTGTCCGCTGCCTGCTCCTCCGCCGCGTCGGGGGCGATGGCGCGGCAGTCGGTCAGGCCCAGCCGCTCCACCAGCTTCGTGCGGTAGCGCAGCGTCTCCCCGAACAGCTTGCCGGTGTTCAGGAACAGGACGGGGGTCGCGGGGGCGATGCCGGCCAGCATGTGCAGCAGGACCGCACTCTCGGTGCCGAAGGAGCTGACCAGGGCGATGCGGCGCCCGAAATGGGCGACGCCGGCGCGCAGCAGCTCCTGCGGTTCCTTGTCGGCGAAGCGGGCTGACAGCTCCGCCGCCAGGGCTTCCAGCTCCAAGGCGTCGCTCATGCTTGCTTCCCCACATGGCGGCGGAGCAGGGACAGGGGCTGGGCGTCGTCCTGGGCCGGCTGGTAGGCGACGCTGATCTCCGCCAGCGCATGTTCCCAGGCGGGACCCGCCCGGTCGGCCGGGACCTCCACCGTGTCCACGCCCACGCGGGTCAGGAACAGGTACTGGTCCGGGATGATGTGGCCGGTGGCCCGGACCTCCCCCGTGAACTTGAACCGCTCCCGCAGCTCCCGCGCCGTGCTGAAGGCGCGGCCATCGCGGAATTTGGGCAGCTCCACCGCCACCAGGGCGAGGGCGCCCAGGTCGTCGGCCAGTTCGGGGGCGAGCTGGTTGGACTTCAGCTTCACGCCGACCTTGTCGCCGCGGGAAAGCAGGTCGGCCTTCTCCGCCCGCCAGCGCTCCAGGCTGACGATAACGGGGCCGGTGGGGGGCAGGGGCTCGCCGTCGGGCACGGTCGTCCAGGGGTCGGCGACCTCTCGGCCCTTCTCAAGCAACGGCATAGAGGGCCTCCTTGAAGGGCGCCGGGGTGGTGCGGGATATGGTCTGGGCGAACAGCTCACCCGGCTGGCGGAGGCGCAGGTAGGTCTGGACCACGGTGTCCACCGCATCCACCACCCGGTCATAGCTGAAGCCGGGGCCGACGATGTCGCCGATGGCGGCGTTGGGCCCGGCGTCGCCGCCCAGCAGGATCTGGTAGAACTCCTCGCCCTTCTTATCCACGCCCAGGATGCCGATGTGGCCGAGGTGGTGGTGGCCGCAGGCGTTGATGCAGCCGCTGATCTTGATCTTCAGCTCGCCGATGTCGTGCTGCCGGTCCAGGTCGCCATAGAGCTTGGCGATGCGCTGGGCCACGGGGATGGAGCGGGCGTTGGCCAGGGCGCAGTAGTCCAGGCCCGGGCAGGCGATGATGTCGCTGACCAGCCCGGCGTTGGCGGTGCCCATGCCCTGAGCCTCCAGCCCCTGCCACAGGGCGTAGAGGTCGGACTGCTTCACATGGGCCAGCACCACGTTCTGCTCGTGGCTGACGCGCACCTCCCCGAAGCTGTAGGCGTCGGCCAGGTCGGCCAGCGCCTCCATCTGGACATCGGTGATGTCGCCGGGGATGCCGCCCACCGGCTTCAGGCTGACCGTGGCGATGGCGTAGCCGGGCTGGCGGTGCTTGGTGACGTTGCTCTTCACCCAGCGGGCGAAGGCGCGGTCCTTGGCCTTGGCCGCCACGAACTCTGCCGGGTCGTCGGCCAAATCCTCATGCGGCGGCGGGGTGAAGTGCTGCTGGATGCTCTCCACGATGGCCGGGTCCAGACGGTAGTTCTCCCGGGGAAGGCGGGCATACTCCTCCTCCACCAGTCGCAGGAACTCCGCGCCCAGCTCATGGACGGTGATCTTGATGCGGGCCTTGTAGATGTTGTCCCGCCGGCCGAGCTGGTTGTAGGTGCGCAGGATCGCCTCAAGATAGGCGATCAGGTCCGCCTCACCCACCCAGTCCCGGGCCTTGACGGCCAGGAAGGGCGACCGGCCCAACCCGCCGCCCACATAGACGGTGAAGCCCGGCTCCCCCGCCTCGTTCCGCTTGGCGATCAGGCCGATGTCATGGGCCCGCACCGCGGCGCGGTCGTTGGGGCTGCCCGCGATGGCGATCTTGAACTTGCGGGGCAGGAAGGTGAACTCGGGATGCAGGGTGGACCATTGCCGCAGCACCTCCGCATAGACCCGGGGGTCCAGGATCTCATCCGCCGCGGCGCCGCAGAAGGCGTCCGTCGTCACGTTGCGGATGCAGTTGCCGCTGGTCTGGATGGCATGCATGTCCACCTCCGCCAGCTCATGCAGGGCGTCGGGGATCTCCACCAGCTTGGGCCAGTTGAACTGGATGTTCTGCCGGGTGGTGAAGTGGCCGTAGCCCTTGTCATAGACGCGGGCGATGCGGGCCAGCTTGCGCAGCCGCGTGCTGTCCAGCATGCCGTAGGGGATGGCCACCCGCAGCATGTAGGCGTGGAGCTGGAGGTAGACGCCGTTCATCAGCCGGATCGGCTTGAACTCCTCCTCCGTCAGCTCACCCTTCAGGCGGCGCTCCACCTGGGCGCGGAACTGCTCCACCCGCTGGTGCACGAAGCGGGCATCCACCTCGTCATAATGGTAGACGCCGGCATTGGCGTCGGGGGCGGCGTTGGGGAGCTTCGCGATGTGGTTCATGGTTGTCGATCCTCAGGCCGCCGCCGCCGGCTTCTGCGGGGAGGGCTCGGCCTGCTTGCCAAGGTCGGGGCGGACGCTGGGGCCAAGGGCCTTCATCCGCTCCCGCATGTGCAGGGGCACGGTCTCGCCGTCGCGGACTTCCACGTCGATGGGGTAGGTGTCGACGACAAGCTGGGCCTTCACGGCCGCGGCGGCCTCCGCCAGCGCGGCCTCGATGCCCGGGCCCTGGAACACGGCGGCGTCACCCACGCGCTCAACCCAGCGGCCGCCGTTGCCCAGCCAGACGGCGACGCCGTCGGTCAGCCGGTTGGCGGCGATGGATTGCAGGGGACCCTTGGCCTTCACCAACATGGTACAGCTACCTCAGACGGCTTCGCGCAAAGCAGGGGCGGCCAGTTCGGCCAGTTGGGCGGGGTCGGCCAGGCGGACCACCTCGCCGACGATGATCAGGGCGGGGCCCACCAGCCCGTGCAGGCGGGCAAGCTCCGGCAGCTCGGCCACGCTGCCCACCACCAGCCGCTGGTCGGGGCGGGTGCCGTTCTCGATGAGGGCCGCCGGGGTGGCCGGGTCCAGACCGGCGTCGGTCAGGCGCCGGGCGATGGTGCCGGAGGAGGACAGGCCCATATAAATGACCAGGGTATGCTTCAGCCGGGCCAGCGCCTGCCAGTCCAGGTCGGGCTCGCCGTCCTTCCCGTGGCCGGTGACGAAGGTGACGCCCTGGGCCACGCCCCGGTGGGTGACCGGGATGGTGGTGGCGGCACCGCAGCCGAGCGCCGCGGTGATGCCGGGAACCACCTCGATGGGGATGCCGGCGGCGCGGGCGGCCTCCAGCTCCTCCCCGCCGCGGCCGAAGACGAAGGGGTCGCCCCCCTTCAGCCGGACGACGCGATGGCCGTCCTGCGCCTCCCGCACCAGCAGGGCGTTGATCTCCGACTGGCCGAGGGTGTGGTTGGACTTGGTCTTGCCGACGAAGATGCGGCGGGCGTCGCGGCGGACATAGTCCAGGATGCGGTCGTCCACCAACTTGTCATGCACCACCACGTCGGCGTCCTGGAGCACCCGCAGGGCGCGCAGGGTCAGCAAATCCGGGTCGCCGGGGCCGGCACCCACCAGGGTGATGCGGCCGGTCTTCTGCTGGCCATAGGACGGGTCGTTGACGGCGACCAGCAGCCGGTCCCGCGCCGTCCGCTCGTCACCTGCCAGGAAGGCGCGGGCCACGGGGCCATCGATCACCGCCTCCCAGAAGCGGCGGCGGGCGGTCTCCCCCTCCCGCACCGCCTTCACGGCGCCGCGGAAGCTGTCCAGGAACGAGGCGAGGCGGCCGATGCCCGGCTCCAGCGCTGCCTCCAGCCTTTCGCGCAGGCGGCGCACCAGCACGGGGCTGGCGCCACCGCTGCTGATGGCGATGGTGATGGGCTCCCGGTCGATGATGGCCGGCATGATGAAGGTGGACAGGTGCGGCTTGTCCGGCACGTTCACAAGCACGCCCGCCGCGTGGGCGGCCTGGGCGACGGATGTGTCGGTCTCCAACTCATCCGTGGCGGCGAAGGCCAGGGTGTGGCCGGCCAGGTCCGCGGGCTGGAAGGCACGGGCGCGGACCTCATGGGCCAGGGCGGCAAGGTCGGGGATGACGTCTTCGGCGATGACGGTCAGGCGGCAGCCGGACTTGGCGACCAGCCGCGCCTTGCGCAACGCCAGCTCACCCCCACCGACCACCAGGACCGGTCGCCCCCCCAGGGGGAGCGAGACCGGGAACGTGTGCAGCGCCATCGCCTGCCCCTAAGCCGTCCGTCCTTACCGATAACCACAGGATTGGGCCGGGAGCTTGCTTTGTCGAGGTGAAATATAATTTCTCCACAGTGCGCATGTAGATACATGCCGCCCTGTGGAATGGGTGAATTCAGCGTAATTCCAGCATGTTAAGGCTTGGTTTCAGCCGAGGGCCGGACACTGCTTTGCGGCCGTTGGCGTGCTGCCATGCAGCAGACGCCACGCGGGTGATGCGGATTTGCCATAGGGGATGGTGGGGAATGCGGTGGTGGTCGGCGCTGACCGGCATGCTTGTGGGCATCTGCCCGCCCGTACGAGGCGTGTCACAGTCTCAACTGCCTCCCCCGCGAAGGCGGGGGTCCACAGTTCTTGACCCGGTGTGAGGCGGCGCGGCGGCAAAAAAACAGTGGGCCCCCGCCTTCGCGGGGGAAACAATAAAGGGCGGGCGAAGCTGGATAGGCAGGCCAGGGGCAGGGATGGCCGATGCCCCCTCAAAGCTCGGTGAGCTGCTCCCGCGTCAGCCAGAAGACCTCACCGAAGCTGTCGGCGGTTTCCAGCCACAGGAACTCCCCGTCCGGGTACATGGCGTCCAGCGCCTCCCGGCCGGTGCCGAACTCGCAGAGCAGGCCACCCTCAGGGGTCAGGTATTTGGGCGCCTGCTTCAGGATCTTGCGGACGATGTCCAGCCCCTCCACCCCGCCGCCGGCCAGGGCCATGGCGGGCTCATGCCGGTATTCGGGCGGCAGCTCGGCCATGGACTCGTCGCTGACATAGGGCGGGTTGGTGATGATGACGTCGTACTTGCGGCCCTTCAGCGGGGCGAACAGGTCGCCCTGGAACAGGGTGACGCGGTCCTCCAGCCCGTGGTCGGCCACGTTGATCCTCGCCACCTCCAGCGCCTCGGCCGACAGGTCCACGGCGTCCACCTTGGCATTGGGGAACACCTGGGCCGCCAGGATGGCCAGGCAGCCGGACCCGGTGCACAGGTCCAGCACATGCTCCACCTCCGTCGGGTCCTCCACCAGGGTGAAGCCGTCGCCGCCGAACAGGTCGCCGAACAGCAGCTCCCCGATGTAGCTGCGGGGGACGATCACCCGCTCATCCACATAGAAGGGCACGCCCTGGATGTAGGTGCGCTTGGTCAGGTAGGCGGCCGGCTTGCGGGTGCGGACGCGGGCATCGATGATGTCCGCCACCGCCTTGCGCTCCGGCGTCGTCAGCCGGGCGTCCAGGTAGGGGTCCAGCCGGTCCACCGGCAGCTTCAGCGTCTCCAGCACCAGGAACGCGGCCTCATCATGGGCCGTGGTGACGCCGTGGCCGTGCACCAGGCCGGCGGCGTTGAACCGGCTCACCCCATAGCGCAGGAAGTCACGGACGGTCAGAAGCTCTGCGGCGGCGACGGCAGGGTCGAAGTCGGTCACGGGTGGGCATCCTGGCAATGGGGGTCGTGCCGGGATGTCTAGCAGGCGCCGCCAGCGCGGGGAAGCTGGACACGGAACGGTCACGCCTGCCGCTATGCCGGTAGGAATAGGCCGGAAGGCGGTAGAACATATGGCGGAAGGAATAATAAAGCTGAGGCGGTTTCTGGTCGGGACAAGGATTGAAACCCATGCAGATGCGGCCGGACACCGATGCGGGTGTGTGCCCGGGGTGCTTGGCCAACAAGTGAACACATGATTGTAACGGCAAATGCTGACCATACGGCTAGCATCATTCGGCCTTACGGTCCTATAGTATCTGACCGAAGGCGATATCGTTTGGCTGGTCTGGTGCGGGATGATACGGGCGCGGGACATGACCACGGGAGCAGGGATGTCCGCGACCACGCCAGGGGAGCCCGATTGGGAAAGCATCGCCGGGTCCCTGTCCCAGGCCGCCAACGCCTTGCAGTCCGTGCTGGACGGGATCGGCGACGGCTTCTATGCGGTTGACCGGTCCTGGCGCGTCACCGTGTTCAACCGGGTGGCGGAAGAGCATTTCGGCCGCGACCGGTCCGAGGTGCTGGGCCACGACCTCTGGCAGGTCTTCCCCCAGGCGCTGGGCAGCGACTATGAGCAGGCGATGCGCCGGGTCATGGACACCGGCGTGCGCGTCGAGCGGGAGGAGGCAAGCTATATCCGGCCCGGCCAGATCATGGAGGTCCGGGTCTTCCCCCTGCCGGACGGGCTCGGCGTCTCCTTCCGCGACGTGACCGCACGGCGGATGGCGGAGAAGGCGCTGCGGCAGAGCGAGGCGCGGCTGAAGCTGGCGCAGCAGGCCGGGCGCATCGGCCATTACGAGATCGACCTGGGCAGCGGCAGGCTGTGGTGGTCCGACAGCCAGCATGACGTGCTGGGCATCCCGCGGGAGATGGCGCCGGAGACGGCCATGGACTTCACCCGCCTGATCCATCCGGAGGACCGCGAGGCGGCCATGGGCACGGAGCTGGCCGCCATACGCAACGGGACCCCCGTGGACACGGAGTTCCGGGTCATCGGCGCCGACGGCCGCGTGCGCTGGATCGCCGCCCGCGGCCAAGTGGTGCGCCAACCGGACGGGCGGCGCTGCCTGGTGGGCATCAACCTGGACGTGACCGCCCGGCGGGAAGCGGATGAGCGCCAGCGCCTGCTGATGGGGGAGCTGGACCACCGGGCGAAGAACATGCTGTCCGTCATACAGTCGCTGCTGCGCCTGGCCCCGGCGCGGGACCTTCCCACCTTCCAGCAGGTGATGGAAGGGCGGGTGGCGGCACTGGCCCGGGCCCACACCCTGTTGGCCCGCGGCTGCTGGGCCGGCGGCCCGGTGGCGGAGGTGCTGCGCGAGGGGCTTGAGGGCTTTGTCGAGGACCCGGCCCGCCTGGGCATCGCCGGCCCCGCGGCCAGCCTGGCCCCGGCGGCGGTGCAGGCGCTGGCCCTTGCCATCCATGAATTGGGGACCAACGCGGCCAAGTACGGCGCCCTGTCGGTGCCGGAAGGGCGGGTGGAGGTGGATTATTGGTGGCTGGGGCCGGGCACCGACCTGAGCCTGCGCTGGCGGGAGGCGGGCGGGCCCGGCGCGCCGCCGCCGCAGGATGAGGGCTTCGGCCTGACCCTGATCCGCCAGTGCCTGGAACAGCAGTTGGGCGGCACGGTACGCCTACACTGGCGGCCGGACGGCCTGGCCGTGCAGGTCACCATCCCCGCCCGCCACCTTTCGGCCGAGGTGTCGTCCACCCCACCGGCACGGCCCGCGCCGGCCGGCCACGGGGGCGGCCCTGCCGCGGATCCGTCCAAGGTCCGGCCGCTCCAGGGCAAGCGGGTGCTGGTGGCGGAGGATGAGGGGTTGATCGGCCTGGAACTGCGCGCCACGCTGGAGGCGGCGGGCGCCGACGTGGTGGGCCCGGCCACCAACCTGGCCGTGCTGTCCCGGCTCGCCGCGACGGAGCAGGTGGACGTGGCGCTGCTGGACGTGAACCTGCAGGGACGGGCCTCGTTTCCCGCCGCGGCCATCCTGGCGGACCGGGGCATCCCCTTCGTGTTCTGCACCGGCTATGACGAGGCGGGGGAGGACGAGTACCCCGGGGTGCGGCGCGTCCGGAAGCCCTGGCGGCGGGGCGAGGTAGAGCGTGCGTTGGCCGAGGCCCTCCGCCCGTGACCCCAAATTCCGGATGGGAATGCGTTGCCCCGGCGTCGGGCTAAGCCGAAATAAAATCGGAACACCGGCTGACCGGCTTGCCCGCAAGTGGCGGGGTGGTAGCCTTTCGCCATACGGGGCGGGTAACGGGTCGGCATAGGTGCCGCCCCGGGCGCCCCGGGATGGGGGGAGGACGCCGTGCCGAAGGCACGCCCAGGCTTCTATGTGCGCCGCGACCATGACCCGACCCGCGCCATCTACCAGGTGATGGAGGACGGCGTCACCATCCGGGTCTGCGCCAGCGCGCTTGCCAGCCACCCGGAGCCGGAATGGGTGCTGGGGGAGGCGGGCTTGCCGCCCGGCCTGCGCTTCGCGGCGGAAGACCTGGAGACTGCCGTCGCCTTCGCCGACCTGCATTACGCAACGTTGCGCGACCTGGAGTATGAGGGGCTGCCGCCGCCCTGCCGGCAGGGGGCAAAGCGGCGGCGCGGCTGGTTGCGCTTCCTGCCCGCCGGGGGCTGATGAGGCGCCAACCCCCGGAGGCCGCTTGCACGGCCTGCCCCCTTTTCCCGCCGCATCCCCCTTTTTCGTAGCCGGTTTGGCGCCTGATTTAAGTCTCCTCTTTACCTTTTCAGGGCTCCCTTAGGGTCTCACGTGCCTGGAATGCGGAGGGGGGTCCCCATGACGACGCTGACTGAGATCGAGAACCGGATCGTCGAGGCCTACAAGGCCGGACACGGCATCACCGACATCGCCGCCATGATCGGCGTCCGCGCGGCCGAGGTGATCGGCGTCGTCAGGACGAACAACGTGCAGCCGCCCAGCATGGCCGTGCGCCGGCAGGCCCTGCCGGACGCCGTGGCCGCCCTGGCCAGCCAGCCCGCACCCTGCGTGCCCGCCCCGCAGCCGGTGGTGATCCCGGCCGCCGAGGAGCTGCCCGAGCTTCCCGCCCGCCGCACCGCCCCGCGGCCCATGGCCTCCCGCCCCGCGGCCGCCCGCCCGGAAGCCGCCAAGCCCGCCAAGGCCAAGCCGGCGGCCCAGGACTTCGCCGATGACGATTTCGATGACGATGAGGACGACGTCCGCCCCAGCAGCAACGGCAAGCCCCGCGGCTGGCTGATGCCCGAGGCGGCGGTGACCGCCCTCTATGCCAAGTCCGGCGGCCGCTATGTGGACGTGGTGCTGAAGCAGCCCGCCACCCGCCCGTTGGGCGTGAAGCCCCAGGCCGCCGCCCCGCAGGTCCGGGCCGCGGCGTGAGCCGCCCCCTGAATTGCCGGCGTCAAGCGGACTGAGGCGCCGCTTGATCCTGACCCTTCTCTTTCGGGGAGGGGTCGGGTTCCTTGTCGCCACCGGCCGGTGACGGTTTCCCTAACCGGTCGGGGTGAGTCCCCCGCCCCATGGTGCGGCGCAGCAGGGGGCGCGGGCTACTTCCCTTGCCCGGCTGGACCCCGGGCCCCCGAAGCGCAGTATGGTCTTCGCCATTCGCGCGGCCCCACCCCTTTCGCGGGGATAGGGCCGCGCCGGCCGCTTTGGGCTTCGGGGGAGATCGTCGCGTGCAGAAAGTTGCCCTTATCACCGGTGCCACCGGCCAGGACGGTGCCTACCTGGCGGAGCTGCTGCTGTCCAAGGGGTACATGGTGCACGGCGTGAAGCGCCGCTCCTCCTCCTTCAATACCGGCCGCATCGAGCACCTGTACCAGGACCCCCACGAGCCGGACGTGCGCTTCCGCCTGCACTATGGCGACCTGACGGACAGCACCAACCTGATCCGCCTGGTGCAGGAGGTCCAGCCGGACGAAATCTACAACCTCGCCGCCCAGAGCCACGTGGCGGTGAGCTTCGAGACGCCGGAGTACACCGCCAACGCCGACGGCATCGGCACCCTGCGCGTGCTGGAGGCCATCCGCATCCTGGGCCTGGAGAAGAAGACCCGCTTCTACCAGGCCAGCACGTCCGAGCTGTACGGCAAGGTGCAGGAGACGCCGCAGCGGGAGACGACGCCCTTCTACCCGCGCTCCCCCTACGCGGCGGCCAAGCTGTACGCCTACTGGATCACGGTGAACTACCGCGAGGCTTACGGGATGCACGCCAGCAACGGCATCCTGTTCAACCACGAGAGCCCGATCCGCGGCGAGACCTTCGTCACCCGCAAGATCACCCGCGCCGTCGCCGCCATCGAGTACGGCGTGCAGGACTGCCTGTACCTGGGCAACCTGGACTCCCTGCGCGACTGGGGCCATGCCCGCGACTATGTGGAGGGCATGTGGCGCATCCTGCAGCAGGACGTGGCCGACGACTATGTCCTGGCCACGGGCGAGATGCACACGGTGCGCGAGTTCGTGGAGCTGGCCTTCGCCGAGGTGGGCCGCAAGGTCACCTGGCAGGGAGCCGGCGTGGAGGAGCAGGGCATCGACGCGGCCAGCGGCAAGGTGCTGGTGCGCATCGATCCCACCTATTTCCGCCCCACCGAGGTGGACCTGCTGCTGGGCGACCCGTCCAAGGCCCGTGCCAAGCTGGGCTGGCAGCACAAGGTCACCTTCCCGGAGCTGGTGCGCGACATGGTCGCCGCCGACCTGGGCGTGGTGGCGGCGGAACACGGCATCAAGACGCCGCCGAAGGCGACCGGCAACCACCGGCTGGCCGCGGTGGTCGCCGCCATCTGATCTGGCGCCCGGCGGCCCGGGCGGTTTCCCATCGGGACGGGGCGGCACAAGCCCCGACCGTCATCAGGCGAGCGTGGGAGGTTTTCCATGGGTCAGAAGTTCCGCACCCTGGTCGCGGCGGCGATGGCGCTGCTGCTGGCGGCCTGCACCGGGGCCGAGCGCATCGCGCCCCTGGCCAACAAGCCGGAAGAGGCCTATCGCCTGGACAGCGGCGACACGATCCGGCTGATCGTGCTGGAGAGCCAGCCCATGTCCGGCGAATACACGGTCAGCGACGCCGGCACCGTGTCCCTGCCGCTGGTGGGCCCGATCCCGGCCCGCGGCCAGACGGTGCCGGACCTGGAGCGGGCCATCTTTGCCCGGCTCCAGAAGGACTATTTCGAGAAGCCGAACGTCAGCGTCGAGGTGAAGTCCTTCCGCCCCTTCTTCATCCTGGGCAGCGTCGCCCGGCCCGGCCAGTACCCCTACCAACCCGGCATGACCGTGCTGACCGCCGTGGCGGTGGCCGGCGGCTTCACCGTGCGGGCCCGTACGGACGAGGTGTCCATCGTCCGCACCGTGGATGGCAAGTCGGAGGAGGGGGTGGCCCAGCGCAGCACCCAGGTCCGCCCCGGTGACGTCATCTACGTCTTCGACCGGGTGTTCTGACCATGCCCGCCCGCCGTGCCGGGTGGCTCCGGTCGGCGGCGGCCCTCGCCGCCGCCGGCAGCCTGACACTTCCCGTCGCCGCCCAATCGCCCTATGGCCCCCTGGGCGTGCGGCTGGGCCTGGTGGAGATCTATCCCACCGCGGGGGTGGTGGCCCGTTACACCGACAACGTCTTCGCCAACCGGACCGACAAGGAATCCGACCTGGTGACGGAGTTCGTGGCCGGGTTCACCGCCAACACCCTGTGGGCGCGGGACACCCTGAACGCCGACCTGGAGGTCCGCGCCCGCCGCTACCGGGAGAACGAGAACCAGGACCGGACCAGCATCATCGCCGGCCTGTCGGGCCAGTTCGACGCCACGGAGGACGATACCGTCGGCTTCGACCTGCGCTTCCGCCGGCAGGCGGAGATCCGGAACTTCCAGGACGTTGACCCCAACCTGCCGCCGGCGGAGAACATCCGCTTCGACAGCTACAGCGCGTCGCTGCTGTATGAGCGGCGGGTGAACAACTTCGCCCTGTCGGTCACCGGCTTCGGCGGGACCGTGGACTATCCCGGCCTGCTGAACGACCGGGACCGGGACGACGCGCAGGCGTCGCTCCGCGTATCCTATGCGCTCTCACCCAGCCTCAGCGCCTACCTGCAACCGGCCTTCGCCTGGCAGGACTTCCCCAACTTCGACAGCGCCACCTCCACCACCCTGACGGCGCTGGCCGGGGCGCGGTTCGACCTGTCCACCATCTGGGTCGGCGACATCGGCGTCGGCGTCTTCAAGCAGGATTACCGGTCCGACCAGTTCAAGGACCTGACCAGCTTCGCCGTCAACGGGCGGCTGACCTGGAAGCCGTCGGCCCTGACGACGGTGACGGCCAGCACGGTGCGGAGCCAGGCCCCCAACACGCGGCCCGGGGCCGGCAACCTGGTCAGCACCCGCTTCCAACTGTCGGTACGGCACGACTTCCTGCTGAACCTGTCGGCGGAGGCGCGGGTCAACTACGCCATCGACGATTTCGGCCGTGTGGACGACGGGAGCGACCGCCGCTGGGAAGCGGAACTGCGCGGGGAGTACCAGTTGAACCGCAACCTGGGCCTTACCGCCTCCGTCCAGCACCGCCGGCGGGAGTCGGACAGCCCGGGCCGGGAGTACAAGCAGAACAACATCCTGCTGGGGATCAGGGTGAGGTTGTAAGGCTAGTGCCCTCCCCTTGGGGCAGGGCTATCGCATATGGCGCTCGACCCGCTTCCGCCCGGCAAACATCGAACTCTGCTAAGCGCGTTCCGGGCAGAATCGCTATCCGAAGAGCGGTTCCAAATGCACGGAACGTACTTGGGATTTTCATATGCGATAGCCCTGCCCCTTGGGGAGAGGGTGGCGAGCGGAGCGAGCCGGGTGAGGGAGGTGGACGTAGGGACCAAGTGTCTTTCTGCTGATTCCCCCTCACCCCGACCCTCTCCCCGGGGGGGAGAGGGGGATGTCTCGAGGAACCCGTCTCCCTCATCCGGCGCTACCGCGCCACCTTCTCCCCAGGGAGAAGGGACAATGCCAGGGGGAGGGAACAGGGCACCCCTTCCGCGCCGCCCACCGCGGGCCGCATCTGCACCATAGTCCGTCGGGACCAGAACTCGGGACCCCCATGACCCTGACCGGCCTGATCCTCATCCCGCTTTGCCTGCTGCTGATCCTGGCGCCCTGGCGCTGGGCGCTGATGGCGCTGCCGTCCATCGCCCTGCTGCACGCGGCGTCGGTGCTCCAGCTCGGTTCCTTCGGCCTGCAGCCCGGCTTGTTCTTCGGGCTGATGATCGTCGGTCGGACGCTGGTGGAGGTGCTGTTGAAGCCCCAGGCGCTGAACCGGCACGTGCTGCGCCTGATGACGCCCATGTTCCTGCTACTGATGTTGGCGGTGCTGACCCTGTGGGCGGCGCTGGTCATGTTCCAGGGGGAGATCTACGTCATCGGCGGGTCGGACGGCTTCGACCTGGACCGCGCCGCACCCTATGTGTTCCGGCGCGAGAACATCACCCAGCTTGCCTATCTGGCCCTGCACGTGGCCATCCTCTATGCCGTCGCCCACCAGGTGGCGCGGCGACCGGAGGAGGAGCGGGTGGACCTGCTGTACAAGGGCATGTCCATCGCCCTGGTCTTCGCGTCCGTCTGCTGCCTGTGGCACTGGGCCAGCTTCCGCTTCGGCTTCATCCCTTGGCCCACCAGCTTCTTCCAGTCGAACCCCATGTACCGGGGGATGGACCAGATGCTGTTCGGCGAGCTGCGGGTGAACGGGCCCTTTTCCGAGCCGTCGGCGCTGGCCTATTTCTACGCCGGGTTCCTGTACTTCGCCTGGTTCCGCTTCCGGCAGCAGGCCACCAGCTTCGGCGTGATGATGATCGGGCTGTGCCTGGTCGCCCTGTTCCTGTCACGCTCCACCACCGGGTTCCTGGTGATGGGCGTGTTCGGGCTGCTGGTGGCGCAGACGGGCCTGGCCCTGTTCCTGCGCCGGCGCATCGCCATGCCAAGGCTGCGGCTGGGCGGGGCGGCGGCCGCCCTGGTGCTGCTGGCCGCCTCCTTCGGCGGCACGGTCTATGTGGTACAGAACCTGGAGGCGGTGCAGACCGTCTTTGAGAAGATGGTGCTGCAGAAGACCGAAAGCTCCTCCTTCGAGGAACGCTCCACCGTGAACCTGATGGCCCTGGACATCACGGTGGAGACGGGCGGCATCGGCATCGGCCTGGGCAGCCACAAGCCCAGCGCCCTGCCGCTGACCCTGTTGTCCAACGTGGGCGTGCTGGGCTTCCTGGCCTTCGCCCTGTTCGCCGTGGACTTGCTGCGGCCCCGCACCGTGACGCGGGAGGACGGCAGCCGGTCCAGGGATTCGGAGCTGGCGCCCCTGCGCTGGCACCTGTTGGGCCTGTTGATGATCCACACCTTCTCCAACCCCAACCTCAGCATGGTGATGCTGTGGGTCAGCTTCGCCTTCCTGACCGGCACCATCGCCGCCCACCGCGCGGCGGAGCGGCGGGTGGTGGCGGAGGGGGTGCGGATGGCCTTGGGGCCGCGGGCGGGGTATGCGTGAGGGCGTAGGTCGGATTAGCGGGCCCGGGCCCACGTAATCCGACAGCGAAGCATGTGGTGTGGTGCCGTCGGATTACGGCGCTGGCGCGCCTAATCCGACCTACGTCAGCGTCACGCCACGCTTTTGGCGATCTCCATCAGCCGGTCGCCGAAGGCGTCCCAGTTCAAGCGGGCGTGGTATTCGGCGAGGCTGGCATGGGCCAGGTCCAAGTAGGCCGGATAATCCGCCCACATCCCGGCCAGCACCGTGGCGTAGTCCGCCGGCCCTGCCTCCAGCGGCAGGCACCAGCCGTTGACCCCGTCGCGCACGATGGTCGGGATGCCGCCCACCGCCGTGGAGAGGGAGGGCAGGCCGTAGGCCGCGGCCTCGCAGAAGGTCATGCCATAATTCTCCGCCCGGGACGGCACGAACATGACGTGGGCGTTGGCCAGCAGGTCCTGCATCAGCCGGTTCTGGGCAGGGTCGCGCTTGTTCAGCAGGCCGTGGCTGGTGGCGAAGGGGGGAAGGGCCACCGGCGGCTGGCGGATGCCCACCAGGTGCAGTTCCACCGGGATGCCGCCGGCCTGGAGCATCTCACAGGCGGCCAGCACGATGTCCGCCCCTTTCCGTTCCCACTCCCGCCCGCTGAACAGCACCACCAGCCGGTCGGTGGGGCGGGCGGCGATGCGGTCGGCCACCGTGGCCCGGTCGGGGGCCTGGACGTTGGCGCCGAAGGGCACGACATGGACCTTTCGCGGGTCGGCGCCATAATCGCGCACGGCGCTCTGCGCCGCCCAGTCGGACGGGTAGATGGCGGCGGCGCAGGACGCCAGGGCCTTGCGCTCCAGCCGGTGGCCCTGGGCCAGGTAGGAGGGGGCCAGGTTGGAGAAGCTGTCGTAGAAGCCGATGACGTTCTGGAAGGTGGCGTCGGCACAGAAAATCTTCGGCAACTTGGTCTCCAACTCCGCCACCGCGTGGGAGCCGGGGCAGAAGACGCAATCCGCGTCGCTGCCCTTCAGGCGCTTGGACACTTGGCGGGCCAGGCTGCGCAGCAACAGGGTTTCCCGATCCGGGCGATAGCGCAGGCCGCGCAGACGGTTGAAGGCGTAGCGCGGGGCGAAGACGTACTTCACCCGGTCCTCCAGGGGGAACACCCGCTCCACCGGGCCGGTGCGCCGCTCGATCTGGGACAGGATGGAGAAGGGGCGGCCCGACTGCACGTTGATGTCGCTGGCGTCCAGGTCATAGACATAGGCGAAGCGCATGCATCCCTCCCCGCCGGGTGCCCCGGCATCGGCAAGGGCCCGGGCGGGCCGGGCCGGTTCCCAACCCCTGTATAGGCGCGGCGATACGCCATTGTCGGCGGTTCGATCTGGGTAAATCCAATTGCCCCCGGCACTTACTTGATGGCGCCTGCCGCGGTGCGGCATGGCGGGTAGAGTGCCCGGACCCCAGGTTCCGCACCCTTGCCCCGGATGCCCGCCCATGATCGCCGCCCGCAGCAGCTCCCCGCCGCTCGCCCCCGGCCACGCCGCCGCCATGGAAGGGCTGAAGGGCCGGCTTGACGGGCTGGCCGACTTCATCCCCCGGGGTAGGCCGGTGCTGTACCTGGATTATCCGCTGCACCTGAATGTCGGCGACATGCTGATCAATCTGGGCACGGAGGCCTGGCTGGCCGCCCACGGCTATGAGGTGGTGGGCCGTGCCTGCGTGCATGACGCGACGCCGCGGGACTGGACCCGCATCAGCCAGGACACCACCGTGCTGCTGCATGGCGGCGGCAACTTCGGCGACCTGTACGGCGTGCACCAGGAACTGCGGGAGCGGGTGGTGGCCGACCTGCCCCACAACAAGATCGTGGTGATGCCCCAGTCCGTGCATTTCCGCGATGCGGCCAACCTGCGGCGCACGGCCTCCGTCCTGAAGCGGCACCGGGACCTGACCATCACGGTGCGCGACCATGAAAGCCGTGAGCTGCTGGGCCCTGCCCTGGGCGGCATGCCCATCCACATGTTCCCCGACATGGCCCATGCCCTCTGGCCGCTCAGCGCCGGGCAGGAGGCGGGCGGGCAAGGAACCCTGTGCCTCTGGCGGGTGGACATCGAGAAGGTGGACTACGCGGACCAGTTCGGCAGCCAGGCGGGCAAGCCCGTGGATTGGGAAGACATGGTGACGCCGGCGGAAATGGCCGCCTTCAAGGCGTTGCTGCGCTGGGTGCGGCTGGACAACAGGTTGGGCCACCGCTTCCCCAACCACCGGCTCTGGTACAGCCTGCGGGACCGGATCGTCGGCCGGATGGTGCGGACCTTCGCCGCCCATGACGCGGTCACCACCAACCGGCTGCACGCCATCATCCTGTCCTGCCTGCTGGAACGGCCGGTCACCTATACCGACAACAGCTATGGCAAGCTGTCCCGCTACCACGCCGCCTGGCTGGAAGGCTGCGACGTGGTGCGGGTGTGAGGGGAAAGGGGCCACCCGCCTGGGACGGCCCCTTTCATCGCATCAGGCCTTGGCGGTGACCATGGCGTCGAACAGGGCCTGCACCGTGTCCTTCTGCAGGTCCTTGACGATGAAGACGATGCGGGTGCGGTGGTCGTCGGTGGGCCAGCCCTCAAGCTGCACCGGCGGGTGGAACAGGTGCTGCACCCCGTGGATGACGATGGGGCGCTCCGCCTCCTCCACGTTCAGCAGGCCCTTCACGCGCAGGATGCTGTCGCCGTGGGCCTGGGCCACCGTCTCGAAGAAACCCACCAGCTTGTCCCAGGACAGCGGCGCCTCATGCGTCACGACGAAGGAATGGATCTTGTCGTTGTGGCGGTTGGCGTCGTGGTGGTGGTCATGGTCATGCCCATGGTCGTGGGCGCAGTGACCGTGGTCATGGTCGCAGTGGGCGTGGTCGTGATCGTGGTCATGGCCGTGGTCATGATGGTGGTGGCCATGGTCATGGTCGTGCCCGTGGTCGTGGCCGTCGCCCTCATAGGCCTCGGCCTTCAGCCAGCGCTGCACGTCCAGGGACTTGGTCTGCGGGTTGTACAGCCCGGCCTCGAACAGCAGGACGGGCAGGGACTCGTCCTTCTGGGCGTCCACCTGGGTGGCGCCGGGGTTCAGGTGCTGCAAGCGGTGGCGCAAATTGTAGACCGCGTCCTTGTCGGCGATGTCGGTCTTGGTCAGCACCACCCGGTCGGCCACGGCGGCCTGCTTCAGGCTTTCCTCATGCTCGTCCAGCTGCTTCATGCCGTGGACGGCGTCCACTGTGGTCACCACCCCGTCCAGCCGGAAGCGCGACGCGATCAGCGGGTCGGTCATCAGCGTGTGCAGGATGGGGGCCGGGTCGGCCAGGCCCGTCGTCTCGATCACCACCCGGTCGAACTCCGGCACCTCACCGCGCAGGCGGCGCATGTACAGGTCGCGCAGCGTGTCCGACAGGTCGCTGCGGATGGTGCAGCACAGGCAGCCCGAATCCATCAGCACCGTGTTCTCATCCGCCTTGCTGACCAGCAGGTGGTCCAGCCCGACTTCCCCGAACTCGTTGATCACCACGGCGGTGCGGGCCATGCCGGGGTCCCGGATCAGGCGGGACAGCAGCGTGGTCTTGCCGCTGCCCAGGAACCCGGTCAGCACGGAGATGGGCAGGCGGGGCGTCGGGGCGGGCGGGGTCTGGGTCGCGGTCATGGGTCGTGTCGGCTCCAGGGGAACGGCGGTGCAGGGTGCCACCCGCCGTGTTATCGTGGAAGCTATATGAGGAAGGGGCTCCCCCAATGCCACCCGCCATCCCGTGCCGCAAGCCTGATGAGACGGTTACGGGGGGCAGGGTGAGCTGGAGCGAGGTTTCTTGCCTTCCTGCAACTGAATGCTATATTATGCATTTCGACGTTTAACCTCTCGGTTCCTTTCTTCATATCCAGCACGTCGCGGGGGATTGGTCATGGCGGAGCCAGCATGGGTGCGAGGCAAGGAGACGCCCGATGATCTTGCCGCGCGCCTCGCCGAAGAGCGGGCCGAGATAGAGCTTGGCTTGCAGGACTTTGCCGTCGGACGGGTGGTGGACCTGGAAGATATCGAGGCTTGGGTCGATGCCCTTGAACGCGGTGAGAATTTACCTGTGCCGCAATCTGGGCGGTGATCGGGCCCGATGGTTTGGCGGGTGAAGCTGACGGATCGCGCCGCCCGCGATTTGGACAAGATCGGGGACTGGTACACCCAACCGGGATCCGGGCCAGCAGCCCGCCAAAAGCTTCGCCGGCTTACCCAAGCCCTCAGGAACGTGAAAACCTACCCGTATCTGGGCGCCCAAAGCCGGCACGATGGCTTGCGGGAGCTTGGTGTCGAGGGGCATCGGGTAATCTACCAGCTCATCTGGAGCACTGGGCCCGGTAGCGGCGACGACACCATCTTGGTCATCCGCATCTTCGGGCCCGGGCAGGACCGGTCCTCCCTTTAGCCCCTGCACCCCGGGCACAGCCCCGTCACCTCCACCGTCTGCCGGGTCACGGTGAAGCCCTGGGCGGCGGCGGCGGCGGTGATGGTGTCGCGCACCGTGGTGTCGGTCAGTTCCGTCGCTTCCCCGCAGCGCTCGCAGACCAGGAACTGGCCGGTGTGGCTGGTGCCGGGCTGGGGGCAGCCGACGAAGGCGTTCAGGGACTCGATGCGGTGGACCAGGCCCTGTTCCAGCAGGAAGTCCAGGGCGCGGTAGACGGTCAGGGGCGCCACCCGCTTCCCGTCCTTGGACAGGTCCTCCAGGATGGCATAGGCGCCGCGGGGCTGGTGGCTGGACCAGACCAGTTCCAGGACCCGGGCGCGCTGGGCGGTCAGCTTCACGCCCCGCGCCTCGCACAGGTCGCGGGCCCGGTCCATGGCGCCGTGCACGCAGGCGGCGTGGTCGTGGCGGTGGCCGTTGCTCGGCTGATGCTGGTGCGCGGTGACGCCCACTCTCTCCATCCCTGACACGTCCAGGTTTCGCCAACCCTAGTACAGGTGGGGACGCCTGTCGCCGAATTCGACGGGACGGATGGACCTTTCGCGCCCCCGCCCTAGTTGAGGCAGCCATCGGGTGAATTCCCGGACGGGACCCAGTGCTGAGGAGAGGAGAGACATGGCGGCCCCCATCATCGTCATCGGCGCCACCGGCGGCATCGGCGAGGCCCTGGCCCGGCGGTTGAGCGCGCAGAAGCGGCCGCTGTTCCTGGTCGCCCGCAACGGCGACAAGCTGGGCCCCCTGGCGGAAAGCCTGGGCGCCGTCGGCAGCGCCGCGGCCGACGTGCTGGACGACCAGGCCCTGACCACGGCGGTGCAGCAGGCCGACTCCGGCGACGGGATCGCGGGCCTCGCCTATTGCGTCGGCACCATCACCATCAAGCCGCTGAAGGCCGCCAGCGCGGAGGACTTCATGGAGGCCTACCGGCTGAACGTGGCCGGCGCCGTCACCGCCCTGAAGGCGGCGGAGAAGGGGCTGAAGGCCGCCAAGGGCAGCGTGGTCCTGTTCAGCACCGTGGCGGTGGAGCAGGGCTTCCCCAACCACTCCGTCATCGCCAGCGCCAAGGGGGCCGTGGCCGGCCTCGCCCGGTCCCTGGCGGCGGAGTGGGCGCCGGCGGTGCGGGTGAACCTGGTGGCCCCGTCCCTGACCCGCACGCCCCTTGCCCATCCCCTGCTGACCAGCGACCAGTTCGCCCAGGGCATCGCCAACATGCACCCGATCCCCCGCCTGGGCGAGGCGGACGACCAGGCCGCCGCGGCCGCCTTCCTGCTGTCGGAGGATGCAAGCTGGATCACCGGCCAGACACTGGGCGTCGATGGCGGGCGGTCGACCCTGCGGAACAAGGGCTGACGTCGGTTCCTCCCTCACCAGCCGTTGCGGACCGGGCACCCGCGCCCTACTTCAATCCGAGCAGGATCGAAAGGGGAGGGCGGGCATGGTTCCGGCGCTGTCGCGCAGGGGATTCGTGGCGGGCGCGGCCGGCGTCGCGGCGCTGGGCTGGGCCGGGCTCCCGGGACGGGCCGGTGCCGCCACAATCCCCGGCACCGGCCAGATCCCCTTCAGCGTCTTCCGCAATGGCGACGACGCCATGGGCTACCACCGGCTGCGCTTCAGCCGGGAGGGGGACCGGTTCATCGTCGACAAGGAGATCGGCTTCGAGGTCAAGGTCGCCTTCATCACCGCCTACCGGTACAAGCACACGAACCGGGAGGTCTGGCAGGACGGGCGGTTGGTGAGCCTGGATACCAGGACCAACGACGACGGTGACAAGCACTGGGTCAAGGGGCAGGCCAAAGACGGTGCCTTCGCGGTGGAGAGCAGCCGCGGAAGCCTGTTCGCCCCGCCGGACATCATCCCCACCAGCTATTGGAACATCGCCACCCTGAAGGCCCCGCGGCTGCTGGACACGCAGCGGGGCCTGCTGATGGATGTCGCCATCGACGACAAGGGGGAGCAGGTGATCCGGGCCGGCGGGCAGGACATCCCGGCCCGGCACCACACCATCCGCCTGCTGACCAACCCGCCCGGCGCCACCAACGCCATCGAGATCTGGTACGACCGCAACGACGCCTGGGTGAAGCTGGCCTTCAAGGCCAAGGGCCAGGACATCGGCTATGTCCTGGACCCGGAGGGGCTGGTCCGCCCCGGCCAGGCGGCAGAGGTGGTGTTCGGCCAGGCCGGGGCGCGGAACTGACGCCATGCCCGGCACCCTTCGCTTCGTGCTGGGCGACCAGCTCAGCCCCGGCCTGTCAAGCCTGCGTGGTCTGGACAAGGCCGCCGACACGGTGCTGATGGCGGAGGTGTGGGACGAGGCCACCTATGTCCGCCATCACCCCAAGAAGATCGCCTTCCTGTTCAGCGCCATGCGCCACTTCGCGGAGGACCTGCGGCGGCAGGGGGTGCGGGTGGACTATGTCCGGCTGGACCAGCCCGGCAACACAGGGTCCTTCCGGGGGGAGCTGCTGCGCGCGGTGGAGCGGCACCGGCCCGACCGGGTGGCGGTGACCTTCCCCGGGGAGTGGCGGGTCTGGGAAGACATGAGGGGCTGGGGCGATGTCTGCGGCCTGCCGGTGGAGATTGCCGAGGATACCCGCTTCTTCTGCCCCCCGGAACGCTTCCGCGCCCATGCCCAGGGCCGCAAGCAGCTGCGCATGGAGTTCTTTTACCGGGAGATGCGGCGGGAGCACGGCATCCTGCTGGACCCGGACGGCGAGCCGGAAGGCGGCCAGTGGAACTTCGACGCGGAGAACCGCAAAAGCCTGCCCAGGGGCCAGCCCGTGCCGCCCCGCTTCACCGTGGCGCCGGACGCCATGACGGCAGAGGTGCTGGACCTGGTGCGCCGCCGCTTCGGCAACCATTTCGGCGACCTTGAGCCCTTCGGCTTCGCCGTCACCGCCGCGGACGCGGAGGCCGCCTTCGAGCATTTCGTCAGACACGCCCTGCCCCTGTTCGGGGACTATCAGGACGCCATGGCCATGGGCCAGGATACCCTGTTCCACAGCGTCATCGGCCAGTACCTGAACTGCGGCCTGCTGGACCCGCGCGCCGTCTGCCGCCGGGTGGAAACGGAGTACCGGGCGGGACGGGTGCCGCTGAACGCGGCGGAAGGGTACATCCGCCAGGTCCTGGGCTGGCGGGAGTATGTGCGCGGCATCTACTGGCTGAAGATGCCCGACTATGCCCGGACCAACCACCTTGGGGCCCACCGGCCCCTGCCGGACCTGTACTGGACGGGAGAGACGCCCCTGCGCTGCCTGGCGGAGGTGGTGGGGCAGACCAGGCGTGAGGCCTATGCCCACCATATCCAGCGCCTGATGGTCACCGGCAACTTCGCCCTGCTGCTGGGGGTGGAGCCGGCGCAAGTCGAGGAATGGTACCTGGCCGTCTATGCCGACGCTTATGAGTGGGTGGAACTGCCCAACGTCCACGGCATGGTGATGCATGCCGACGGCGGCTATCTGGGCAGCAAGCCTTATGCAGCCAGCGGCAAGTACATCGACCGCATGTCCGACTATTGCGGCCGGTGCAGTTTCGACGTGGCCCGGACTAGCGGGCCCGATGCCTGCCCCATGAACTATCTCTACTGGAATTTCCTGATAGAGAATGAGGGCAAGCTGCGCGGCAACCCCCGCATGGGCATGATCTACAAGACCCTGGACAAGATGGCCCCCGCCAAGCGCGACGGCTTCCGCGCCGACAGCGCCCGCTTCCTGGAAAACCTGTACGGGACCGGAAGCGTAACGAAACCCGCCCTTAGCAGCCCGGACCTGTTCGCAGCCGGAACGACCCGCCATCAGGAGGATGCATGAGTTTCCCGATCCGCACGCCCATGCCCGCCGACGGCGTGGCCTGGGTCACCGGTGCCTCCAGCGGGATCGGGGAGCATGTGGCCCTGCGGCTGGCGGGGGAGGGCTGGACCGTGGTCGCCAGCGCCCGCCGGGCCGACGCGCTGGAAGCCCTGGCCGCCCGCGCCCGGGGGCCGGGGCGGATCGTTCCGTGGCCGGTCGATCTTGTGGACCTGGAAGCCACAAGGGCCGCGGTGGCCGGGATCAAGGCGGCACATGGGCCGGTGGCCCTGGCCGTGCTGAACGCCGGCACCTTCAAGCCCGACAGCGCCCGTACCCTGAAGGCGGAGGAGTACCGGCAGACGGTGGACATCAACCTGATGGGCACCATCCACTGCCTGGACGCCCTGCTGCCCGACATGATCGGCCGCCAGCTCGGCCACCTCGCCATCGTTTCCAGCGTGGCGGGTTACCGGGGGCTGCCGCGGTCGCTGGCCTATGGGGCCACCAAGGCGGCGCTGATCAACCTGGCGGAATCCCTGAAGCTGGACGTGGAGCGGTATGGGGTGAAGGTGCAGCTGGTGAGCCCCGGCTTCATCAAGACCCCGCTGACCGACAAGAACGACTTCCCCATGCCCTTCCTGATGCCGGTGGAGGAGGCGGCGGAGCGACTTGTGTCGGGATTGAAGGGGGAAGGGTTCGAGATTACCTTCCCGCGCCGCTTCACCTTCTGGCTCCAGCGGCTGCGCTGCCTGCCTTACCCGGCCTATTTCAACATCGTGCGGAGGACGGTCCCGAAATGAATGCCCCGGTCCCGGTGGAACAGGCCGTGGAGGCCTACATCCGGTTCTATCAGGACCTGCGGCCGGAGACCGTCAACCGGCTGGACCGGTTGGCCGTGCCGGACGTGCACTTCAAGGACCCGTTCAACGACTTCCGGTCACGGGACCGGATGAAGCATGTCTTCCAGAACATGTACCAGCGGGTGGAACAGCCCCGCTTCATCGTGCGCGACCACGCCACCTCGGGACAGACCGCCTTCCTGCGTTGGGGCTTCACCTTCCGGGTCAAGGGCCAGGCCCGCCCCCTGACCATCGAGGGCATGTCGGAGGTGCGCTTCGACCATGCCGGCATGGTGCAGAGCCACATCGACCATTGGGACGCGGCGGAGCAGTTCTATGAGCGGTTGCCGGTCCTGGGCTGGGTCCTGCGGGCCATCAAGAAGCGCATGGCGGATTAGGGTTGTGATACCGCCGCTTGTGCCCGGGGCTTGGGCGCCTTAACTCCCCCCGGAAGTTCCGGTTTTGCTGATGGACCCGACCGCCATGTCCCTGCCCACCGTCCGTACCGTCGCCGACCTTCGCGCCCAGGTGGCTGCTTGGCGCGGGCAGGGGCTGCGCGTGGCCCTGGTGCCTACCATGGGCGCCCTGCATGACGGGCACCTGACCCTGGTGCGGCGGGGGCGGGCGCTGGCGGACAAGGTCGTCGCCAGCGTCTTCGTCAACCCCACCCAGTTCGGCCCCAGCGAGGATTTCGCCCGCTATCCCCGGGACGAGGGGGGCGACGCGGCCAAGCTGGCCTCCGCCGGCTGCGACCTGCTGTTCGCGCCCGACGTGTCGGTGATGTACCCCGACGGCTTCGCCACCAGCATTGACGTCGGTCCCGTGACCCGCCGGTGGGAGGGCGCCTTCCGCCCCGGCCACTTCAACGGCGTGGCGACGGTGGTGACCAAGCTGCTGCTGCAAGGTCTGCCCGATGTGGCCCTGTTCGGGGAGAAGGACTACCAGCAGCTCCAGACCATCCGCCGGCTGGTGCGCGACCTGGACATCCCCGTGTCCATCGAGGGCGTGCCCACGGTGCGGGAGGCGGACGGCCTCGCCCTGTCCTCCCGCAACGCCTACCTGACGGCGGAACAGCGCGCCGTGGCCGCCAGCCTGAACCGGGTGCTGCGCGATGTGGTGGAGCGGGTGCGCGCCGAGCCGGGTACCGTGGCCGACGCGGTGGCCGCGGGGGAGAGGGCCCTGCTGGCGGCCGGGTTCGACGCGGTGGATTACCTGGCCGTTGTGGACGTTGCCAGCCTGGAACCGCTGGAAAGGCTGGACGGGCCGGCGCGGGTGGTCTGCACCGCGCGGCTGGGCAAGACGCGCTTGCTGGACAATTTTCCGGTCTGAGGGCGAGGCACTCACACGTATGAAATGAGATGTGGGTGATAGGGTCTTTAGGCGGGAGGCCTAACCCTGCCGCGCCGTCTTCCCGGCCGGGTCTACCAGGTGCACGGGCTCGATCCGCGGCGGGCGGTTGTCAGGGTGTGCTTCGGGCAGGGTGGCCTCCCGCTGGTTGGCCTCTGCCGCGTCGGGGGGCAGCAGGTCGGGACGGTTGGCCTGTTCGGCCACGGCGCGACGCTTCTTGTCCGCGCGCGTGGCGAAGAAGGTGAAGATGCCGGCGGCGATGGGGATCGCCAGCACCATGAAGAAGGCCCAGATCACCTGGCCGTCCACGCCGCCGCTGTCATACATGCCGACCTCCCGTCTCCGTCCCTCCCCAGAACAGGGGGGGAGGCCGGTCGGCACGGGGGGATATGGCTATTTCAGGCGCGCCAGGTAGTCGCGGATGCGGGCCGCGTTGGCGCCCAGGTCGCTGCGGCCCACGCGGGACTTGCTGCGCACGTCGATCCGGCTGCCATCCCCCTCGGGGCGGACGCGCACCACCACGTCGTCCTTGAAGCCGAACCAAGCGGTGGTGGCGGTGGCCTCCACCCGGCCCTCTGCGGGCTCCACCGCCACGATGTCCCAGCCCATGTCGCGGGCCGCGGCCTCCGCCCGCTTCACCGCCTCGGCAGGCGGGAGGGGCAGGGTGAGGGGGGCAAGGTCGGGATAGGCCTGTTGTTGCTGGGCCGCCGTCTCCGGCCCCGCATAGTCCGGCGGGTTGGCCGCCCCGGCGCGGAGCGGCAGGACGGCGACGAAGGAAGGCGGGTCCTGCGTGTCGGTGCTGATGTCGTGGATGGGCGGGACGGAGCGGGCTTGGCCCCGCAGGCTGGTGGGGCCATAGAAGGCCGCGGCACCCAGCACCAGCCCCGCCAGGGCAAGCACGAAGCCTTTCCGGCCCGTGCCCGGACGGACGATGATGGCGGCGGCCAGGCTCAGCAGGGCACCAGCGATGCCCACATAAGCGCCATAGCGCATGCCGGCGAAGGCGGTGGGCAGGTCCAGTACCCCCAGCCGGTAGCCGGGACCACCCCCGGCGGCCATCAGGCCGGCCACGACGCTGACCAGGAAGGCCAGCGGGACGATCCAGGGCATGTGCTTGTTCGCGGCCATCGCCGGGGCTCCCCATGAAGCGGCGCCGGGTTCGTGCCCGGCGCCTTCATTGTCGTCAGTCGGCCGGAGCCTGGCTTACCAGACGCCGGTGTTGGGCATGCTCTTCCACGGCTCCGCCGGGGGCAGGGACCCGCCCTTCTGCAGAAGCTCGATGGAGATGTTGTCGGGGGAGCGGACGAAGGCCATGTGGCCGTCCCGCGGCGGGCGGTTGATGGTCACGCCCTTGTCCATCAGGCGCTGGCAGGTGGCGTAGATGTCGTCCACGGCGAAGGCCAAATGGCCGAAATTGCGCCCGCCCGTGTATTCCTCCGGGTCCCAGTTGTAGGTCAGCTCCACCTGGGCGTCCGGCGTTTCCTCCGCGGCCAGGAACACCAGGGTGTAGCGGCCGGCCTGGTTCTCCATGCGGCGGATTTCCTTCAGGCCCAGCTTGTCGCAGTAGAAGTCCAGCGACTGCTCCAGGTTCGTCACCCGGACCATGGTGTGCAGGTACTTCATCGGGTTCTCCAGCGGATACGGGATCGTTCGGTCTCGGCCCATAACATATGGCTCGCCTGCCGCCAACCCAGGGGTGGGGCGACACATGCCGATTATCCAATGTATCGGATCAGAACAATCAATTTCCCCGATCTGATGTCCCCCGCTATCCCAAAGGGCAAAGCGCCGGGTGGGGTTGGCCGAGGGATGCCGGCCCCGCCGCCCTTCCTGCGGGCGGCCAAGGGTGGCCCGGCACCGGAAAGGGAAACTGGACGATGGTGAAGCCCGTACCCGTGACCGTGGCCTATGGCGATGGCATCGGCCCCGAGATCATGGAAGCGTCCTTGCGTGTGCTGGAGGCCGGTGGCGCCAAGCTGGACATGGAGGTGATCGAGATCGGGGAGAAGGTCTACAAGCGCGGCCACACGTCAGGCATCGAGCCGCAGGCCTGGGACAGCCTGCGGCGGACCAAGCTGTTCTACAAGGCGCCCATCACCACGCCCCAGGGCGGCGGCTACAAGTCCCTGAACGTCACCATCCGCAAGACCCTGGGCCTGTTCGCCAATGTGCGGCCCTGCGCCAGCCTGCACCCCTTCGTCGCCACGAAGCACCCGACCATGGACGTGGTCATCGTGCGCGAGAACGAGGAGGACCTCTATGCCGGGATCGAGCACCGGCAGACGGACGAGGTCTTCCAGTGCCTGAAGCTGATCACCCGGCCGGGCTGTGAGCGCATCGTGCGCTATGCCTTCGAGTATGCCCGGACCTATGGCCGGAAGAAGGTCACCTGCTTCAGCAAGGACAACATCATGAAGCTGACCGACGGCCTGTTCCACAAGGTCTTCGACGAGGTCGGCGCCGAGTACCCGGACCTGGAGAAGGAGCACTGGATCGTCGACATCGGCGCGGCCCGGCTGGCCGACACGCCCGAGGTGTTCGACGTGATCGTCATGCCCAACCTGTATGGCGACATCCTGTCTGACGTGGCGGCGCAGATCACCGGCTCCGTCGGCCTCGCCGGGTCCGCCAACATCGGCGAGCATGTCAGCATGTTCGAGGCCATCCACGGCTCCGCCCCCATGATCGCGGGCCAGGACAAGGCCAACCCGTCGGGCCTGCTGCTGTCCGGCGTGATGATGCTGAACCATGTGGGCCAGGCGGAGGCGGCGACCCGCATCCACAACGCCTGGCTCCGCACCCTGGAGGACGGGGTCCACACGGCGGACATCGCCAAGGGTGGCAAGACCGAGGCCACGGTGGGCACCCGCGCCTTCGCCCAGGCGGTCATCGACCGGCTGGGGGAGGGGCCCCGGCACTTCAAGCCCGTGGCCTACCAGGGCCGGGCCGGCGGCATGCCCGTGCCCAAGGCCAGCCCGACGCGCAAGGCGCGGAAGGAGATGGTGGGCGTGGACATGTTCGTCCAATGGTCCGGCGGCACGCCCGATGACCTGGCCGCGATCCTGAAGCGGGGTGACGGCAAGGGGCTGTCCCTGCAGATGGTCACCAACCGGGGCGTGAAGGTCTGGCCGGGCTACATGCCGGAAACCTTCCTGGTGGACCATTGGCGCTGCCGCTTCATGGCGACGGCGGGCAGCGTCACCGGGCTGCAGGTGGTGGACCTGATGTCCCGCCTGGTGGAGGCCGGCCTGGACGTGATCAAGACGGAGACGCTGTGCACCTTCGACGGCGTGGCGGGCTACAGCCTGGGCCAGGGGCAGTGAGACCTGACCCTACGGACAGTGTACAAGCCGAAAGGCCTACGCCATAAGGTAGAGGGGGTGGTCCGTGTCGGGCCACCCCACACCCCTGCCGTGCCGACCCTGATGACAGCCATATTGCACTGCAACAGGAACTGTGGCCCCATGGCGGTACCCCTGTGGTAGCGAGGGCATCCATCATGTCCGCCGAGCCGGTCGCATTGGTCTGGGTTCTTGCGGCGACCGCCCTCGTCTTTGCCATGCAGCTCGGCTTCTGCCTGCTGGAGGCGGGGTTCGTCCGGGCCAAGAACTCCATCAACGTCGCCGTCAAGAACGTGATGGATTTCTGCATCGCCGCCTTCCTGTTCTGGCTGTTCGGCTATGCGCTGATGTTCGGGCCCAGTTGGAACGGGCTGGTCGGCACCGGCGGCTTCATGCCCGGCCATGGCTGGCCGCCCGGCCTGCTGGTGTTCGTGCTGTTCCAGGTGATGTTCTGCGGCACCGCCACCACCATCGTCTCTGGTGCCGTGGCGGAGCGGATGGGGCTGCGCAGCTATATCGCCGCCTCCGCCCTGTTGTCCGGCTTGATCTATCCAATCTTCGGGCATTGGGCCTGGGGCGGGATGGCCGAGGGGACGCCCACCGGCTGGCTGGGGCGGATGGGCTTCATCGATTTTGCCGGCTCCACCGTCGTGCATTCGGTGGGCGGGTGGCTGGCGCTGGCGGGCTGCCTGATCATCGGCCCGCGGCTGGGCCGCTTCGGTGACGGCGCGCGGCCCATGGCCAGCGCCAACCTGACCCTTGCCGCCGCGGGCGTGCTGCTGCTGTGGTTCGGCTGGATCGGCTTCAACGGCGGCAGCGCCCTGGGCCTGTCGGAGAGCGTGCCGGGCATCCTGCTCAACACCGTCCTGGCCGGCTGCACCGGCGGGTTGGCGGCGCACGGCCTGTCCACCTTGCTGAACGGCAAGCCGAAGATCGAGCATTTCCTGAACGGCATCCTGGCCGGGCTGGTCGCCATCACCGCCGGCTGCAACGTCATGGGCACGCCCGCCGCCGCGTGCGTGGGGGCCGTGGGCGGCGCCCTGGTGCTGGCGGGTGAGCGGTTGCTGGAGCGCTTCCGGGTGGACGACGCGGTGGGGGCCGTGCCCGTCCACCTGATGGCGGGCGTCTGGGGCACGCTGGCCGTGGCCCTGCTGGGTGACCCGGCCCTGTGGGGGACGGGGCACACGCGGCTGGAGCAGTTGGGCGTGCAGGCGGTGGGCGTGCTGGCCTGCGGTGCCTATGCCTTCGGCCTGGGCTTCCTTCTGCTGAAGCTGCTGGACCGCGTCCACCCCCTGCGCATCCCGGCGGAGGATGAGCGGATCGGCCTGAACGTGGCGGAGCATGACGCCCGCTCCCCCATGCTGGAGCTGGTGGCGGAGATGGACCGCCACCGCCAGGACGGGCAGCTCGACCGGCCCGTCCATGTGGAGCCCGAGTCGGAGGTGGAGCTGATCGCCGCCCAGTACAACCGGGTCATCGACAAGGTGGGGGATCAGATGCGGCAGCAGAAGCTGCTGCTGGACGAGCTGTCCCACGCCAAGGTGGAGGCGGAGACCCTGAACCTGTCCAAGTCCCGCTTCCTGGCGACCATGAGCCATGAGCTGCGGACGCCGCTGAACGCGGTCATCGGCTTCTCCCACCTGATCAAGGACCAGGCCTATGGCCAGATCGACCCGCGCTATGTGGAGCATGCGGCCGACATCCATGATGGCGGCAAGCACCTGCTGGCCCTGGTCAACGACGTGCTGGACTATTCCCGGATCGAGGCGGGCAAGTTCCAGCTGAACGAGCAGCCGCTGGACCTGGCCCGCATCCTGCGCGGGGTGCTGCGGCTGATGCAGCCCATGGCGGAGGCGGCCAGCGTCGGCCTGTTGCTCCGCGTGCCGGACGACCTGCCGGCCCTGGTGGGCGATGAGCGGGCGGTGCGGCAGGTGCTGATCAACCTGGTGGGCAACGCCGTCAAATTTACCCGACCCGGCGGCCACGTCACCCTGTCGGCGGAGTTGGAACCGGACGGGCGGCTGCGGCTGACCGTAGCCGACACAGGCATCGGCATGGACCCCCGGCTGGTGCCCAAGGCGCTGGAGCCCTTCAGCCAGTTGGAGAACGGCTTGGACAAGTCCCATGCCGGGGCCGGGCTGGGCCTGTCCCTGGTCAACGCCCTGACCCGGCTGCATGGCGGCACCCTGGTGATCCAGACCGCCCCGGGCCAAGGCACCGCCGTGCATGTCCGCTTTCCCCGGGACCGACTGCCTGCGTCCTTGTCCAAGGCAGTCGTCTGACGGGGAGCTTCCTCAGCTCCTGCCGGCCTTCTTGCCGTTGATGCGGACGCTGCCGATGCCGGAATGGTCCACCCGGTAATCGTCGGCGCTGCCATCGAAGCGGATGCTGCCCACGCCGGACGCGTTGGCATCCAGCAGGGGCGTGTGGCCGCCCTTGATGTGCACGTCGCCCACGCCGCTGAGCCGCACCTTCACCGGGCCGTGCACCGCGTCCACGTCCACGTCGCCGAAGCCGGAGACGTCCAGGGACAGCTCGCCCCGGACCGGGCCCGCCTCCACGCTGCCGGCACCGCTCAAACTGCCGCGCAAGGGGCCGCGCACCTCGCCCAGGGTGACGTCGCCGGCACCGGACAGGTCCAGGTCCACCCCGGCCACCCGGCCCACCTTGACGTCCGCCGCACCGCTGCCCCGCAGCCGCAGGGTCCCGTCCAGGTCGCCCACCCGGGCATCACCCACCAGGTTTCCCAACTCCAGGGCCGTGCCGGGGGGCAGGGTCACCGACACGGTCACCATGTCGTCCTTGCCGATCCGACCGCGCTGGCTTGACCTGTCCTGGATGATGGACAGGGTGTCGCCGGATTGCTCCAGCCGGACGGTATCGACCCAGCGCTGCTGTCCGGTCACGTCCGCCGTGACGGCGCGGGCGGCGGGGTCCACGACCACCTGCACGGTCCCGACGATGTCGGTGACCCGCACGCTGTCGGCGGTGAAGCTCTGCGGGGCGGCCAGGGCGGGGGTGCCGGCCAGGGCCAGGAACAGGGTGAAAGCGGGGAGGGCGCGCATGGGGGCAGCCTTCATGTTTCCGGGAGGGGGCAGGGCTTCAGCCGTCGGCGCGGCCGGTGACGCGGACATTGCCGGAGCCGGCCTTGCTGATGGCCTGGTTGCGGGCCATCCCGTCCAGGGTCACGTCGCCCGATCCCCTGATGGCGACCGCCAGCGGGTCGGCCATGCCGGCCTTCAGCGTGACGTCGCCGGACCCGTTGACCTCCACCTTCACAGGCCCGTCCACCCGGGCCACCTCCACGTCGCCGGAACCGTTGATCTCAACCTCCAGTTGGCCGCTGGTCCGGCCAGTGCGGACGTCGCCGGAGCCGTTGATCTCCACGGCCAGGTCGCGGGCCACCTCGCCCAGGATGATGTCGCCGCTGCCGGAGATGCCGAGCTTGGCCGTGGTCACGTTGCCGATGCTCAGCTTGCCGGCAGTCATGTCGTCCACGACCAAGGCGGCACCCAGGTCGCCCACCGTGCCCTCGCCGGTGAAGTCCTCCACCTCCAGGGCGGTCCCGGCGGGGACGGTCAGCTTGACGGCGATCCAGTCCTTGCGGTCGTCCCAGCGGCGCATCCCGTCCGGCTGGTCCTTCTGCTCCACCACCAGACGGTCCCCCTGCTGGCGGACGGTCACCTCCTGCAACCAGCGCTCCGGCCCGGTGACGCTGGCGGTAACCTTCGTGGCGGACTTGTCCACCACCACCTCCAACGAGCCAAAAACACCGTCCACCTCAACCGCCCGGGCGGTGAAGTCCTGCGGCCCGAAAGCCAGGGCGGGCGTGCCCAGCAGGGCCAGGGCGGCGGTGGTCAGGATGGTGGTGCGGCGGATCATGGCGGGCTCCCCTCGTTTCCCGGTGGTTGGCTCGGACGGGAGCAAGGGGTGTGCCAGCTGCGGGAATGCTGGCCTTATGTTGCGATACTGACAGGGGGAGGTGGCGGGAAAATCGACTTCATAGCACTTCGAACAAATGAGTGGGGAAACGGACAACGCTCTGGTTGGCTTTGGCAAGCTTGCAATGCGCGGAAGACGACAATAAGCTGCCTGGGCTACCTATAAAGAGAACACCGGTTAGTACTCGGCATGGAAAGCTTCCCCTGCTCCAAATGTAGGAACCCGTGTCCATGGGATGCGGTTCTCTGCCCTGTTTGCAATGAAATGGTGGGCGTTCCGAATGTCCGCTTAGCGGAGCGTGCCCAGGAGAAGGAGGCATTGCGCAAACGGTATGAAGAAGCAAAGGTCGCTGCCGAAGCCCGCGGCGTAAAGGACCGGTTGGCAGAGTTTGAACGCGCCGTGAGCATGGCTGGCGCTGTCATCAATATCAGCATCGACAATGCGGACTCTTTGCTGGCAAATGATAAAACCTTGTATTCTAACTACCGCTTGCAGGTCGATGGCGAAGTCCGGATGGTTGCTGAACTCGAGAATGATGTAAAGCGAACGGCCGTTGAGTGCAGTTTTTTTGGGTCCACAGCCAAAGACATCCGGTACGCAGCCCTAAGTTTGGATGGCGTCGGCTTGAGGTCCTATGGCGAGATTAGCTTGCGGCTAAAGGAGATTGCCGTCGAAACGCGTGCGAGCTTGCTGGAATGCAACACCTATACCTTTGTCAAGCGTCATCCTTTCTGGGCCGGCAGCATGCCGGAAGCGGGTTATCGGGCGACGTGGCAGGGAAAGGCCGAGTTGGCCGTGGCCAAATGTGGTGCCATGATTGAGCGGCAAACAACGCAAGCCGCTTTTGCTCGTTTGGTGTTAAGGTCGAGCGGGTCACGGGAAGACGATGAATTCATCGAGATTCACATCCATGGTAAAATCTCGTTGCAGGCCTTTGAGGCGGCGGTGTTGCCCAAAGCAGGCGGAACGCCAACCAAAGACCAGAAGTTGAACGTGATCAGAGATCGGTTGGACAAGTTGGGTATCCGATGCACGAGCATTTGATCCAGGGCGGCTTTCTGGTGCCAGGTGCCGGATTGGCCATGGTTGTCGGGCCTGACCGGATCAAAGTCTTGCGCGGGGTCGGGGCGAATGCACTTGATGACCTGCGGCCCGGCGAAATCGGATTGATCCTGGATTCAGGACACGAAGTTCATCAGATACCGTCGAGACACCGGAACCTGGACTGGGTCCGAGCCAACCTGCGTCGCTTGGGTGATGGAGAGACTTTGTTGCGTTTGCTGCTGCAAGGTCTTGATCATGACTTGAGTGAGCGTTCCAGGAAGTGGTCGATCGATCTCGCGGAACCGATGCTTACGTCAGGCGCTGCCGCCGACTTCGCATCGCGGCGTCTGCTCGGGTGTCCTGTTCCTGAAGACGCCGATTTGGACGGCGGCTCCCGGTTGGCGCGGTCGGCAAATTGCAGTCGTGTCGTCGCGCTTTATGCCGATATGGTGCGGTTGCGTCCGGCGCTCGCCGACTTGCATGACGCTTGGAAGGCAACCTGCGCCAATCAGACCCCCGACTTTCCGGGCCAGGCTCTTCGGCGGCAGTTGATCGATGCCGGTATCTTTGAGCGTTGCGCCCGGAGTTTGATGGCCCGCGACCGTCTTGCCATCTCAACGCTTCCACTGGATGCCACCCTTTTGGCGAGTTTGATCGGCGCTGTTCAACAACCGGCGAAGTTTCTTGTCGGGTTCTCCAATATGCTCATCGGAAAGCTATCAGATAAAGGCAATTCAGTGCCGATTGATTCTGTTGAGAAAGAGAAAAACAAAGATAGTGAACGGGATGATGACCCTATCATTTCATTGATACAGAATGGGGTTGAAGAGGCGTCTCTGAGCCAAAGGGAGACTCCCCGCACATATTCCGGTGACTTGATCGAGAAGATTGAAAACCAGAAGAAAAACATTGTTAAAGAGTTTGCGCGCGGACGGGAAGAGCGAGCATGGCGCTTCGTCCGTGAATTGGTTGAGTACCAGCTTGCCAATAGCCGGCCAGAGCATCTTGCAAAGTCACTTTGTGATATTGCTGCTCGGCTAAATGGGGGTTTTTTTGCAGATGCTGCATTGAGAATTTATTGCTATGCACGCGAGGCTAATTATAACGAATACTTTCCTCTCGTTGGCAGGGCTGAAG
>MOEB01000275.1 GCA_001939945.1 Aerophototrophica crusticola
ATATCCAAACAAAACTGTCACACAATTAAAGCGTAAAGATTTTCGTAATTTCTTCTTATTAATGCAACGTGATGGAACCAGCCATGCACGTATTAATCGTTTTCAAAGTAGTATTAGAAATTTTCTGGAATATCTGACAATCAGTGAAGACTACGATTACGAAGTAAACCAAATGCACGCCATTAAGGGTCTTATCAAAGAACCTGTTAAAA
>MOEB01000276.1 GCA_001939945.1 Aerophototrophica crusticola
CTCGCCGACAGCGCCTCGTGGTGCGGCAGGGTCCGGGCACGACGGGGCTCTCACCCTCTCCGGCGCCGCCTTCCAGCGGACTTGTGCCCGGTCCGTCGCTGAGGACGCTTCTACAGACTACAATTCAGGCGACGGGGTCGCCCGATTTTCAAGGTGGGCTGTTCCCGGTTCGCTCGCCGTTACTAGGGGAATCCTCGTAAGTTTCTTTTCCTCCGCTTATTGATATGCTTAAACTCAGCGGGTGGCCCCGCCTGAC
>MOEB01000277.1 GCA_001939945.1 Aerophototrophica crusticola
TGCAGCGCCGGGGGCAGGTCCATGCCCACCGCCGCGAGCCCCGTGCCCACCAGGGAGCCCGGGTCGAGGTCGGCGGCCCCGAGGTGGGCCAGCACCGCGCGGCCGTGGGGGCGCAGCAGGCCCACCAGGCCCCCCACGCGGGCCGCCGGCACCCCGCGCTCCAGCCCGTGCAGCCAGAAGACCACGTAGGGCCTGGCGTGCCCGGGCAGCGCGCGGCAACGCTCCAGGTACCTGCCCCGCCGGCCGGCCTGCGACAGGGTGCCCACGTGCACCGGCACGCTCACGAACAGCCTGAAGCGGTTCTCGAGCAGTTCCCTCAGCACCTCGCCGGCCTCGCCCAGGGCCAGCGCGTCGAGCTCCGCCAGGGCGTCGTCGCCGTCGGGCGAGCCGGCGTGCGCCGGGCAGGCGGTGCCGCCCGGGCCCACCCGGCGGGGCCTCGCGAGGTAGGTGGTGATCGCCCCCGCGCGCACGTCCCACACGGGCTCGTAGGCGACCTCCAGGCGGGGCGCCGGCGCCGCTGCCGCGGCTGG
>MOEB01000278.1 GCA_001939945.1 Aerophototrophica crusticola
CAGGGCTTCCACGGCCTCGCCCGGCCGGTCCAGCTCCAGCAGCACGTCGTGCGCGACGAGGGCGGCCAGCATCTCGGCGCGGGGGTGGCGCACCCCGGCCGCCAGGCGCGCCGCCTCGCCCGCGTCGGCCAGGGCGCCCGCCGGGTCCCCCAAGTAGAGCCGCGTCACCGCCACCATGGGCAGGTTGGCGGCCGCCTCCCGGTCCAGCCGCCGGGCCCTCGCCCCGTCCACGCAACGGGAAAAGTGGTCGTGGGCGGTGCGCATACGGCCCTGGGCGTAATGGGCGTCCCCCAGGCCGCCCAGCGCCTGCAGCTCCAGCCCCGGCGACCCCGCCTGCCGCGCCCAGTCCAGCGCCGCCCTGTGGGCGCGCAGGCAGCCGGCCAGGTCGCCCTGCGGGAACAGGATGTTGCCGCGCATGTGGTGGATGCGGGACAGTTCCCCCGCCAGCCCAGCCCGGGCCGCGGCCTGCTCCGCCTCCGCGAGGCGCGCCAGGGCGGCCCCGGCCTCGTCGGTGGCCCGCAGGGCGGC
>MOEB01000279.1 GCA_001939945.1 Aerophototrophica crusticola
GCTTGCCGCCGCCGGGCCGGGGGGGCCTACTGCGCCCATGTCTGGCAGTCCCCCCACCGCCCGGAACGACAGCCCGCCCCGTCCGGAGGCCCCGGGCGCGTACCGGTTCCCGTCCCTGGTGGCCGGCCCGGTGGCCGCCGCCACCCTGCTGGTCCTCGCCCTGGCCTGGCTGGCCATGGCGCATGCCGCCCGGGAGGCGGACGCGGCCGCCGTGGCGCGCCAGGTGCGGGTGGCCGAGCACCACCTCGCCACCGCCGCCGCGGGCCTGGCGCACGAGCTGGAGACCGTGGCCGTGTGGGACGACACGGTGGCCAACAGCCTGCCCGGCGCCGTGGACGCCGGCTGGCTGCACGAGAACGTCGGCGCCTGGCTGCACGCCATGTACGGCCACGACCAGGTGTACCTGCTCGATGCCGGCGACGCCCCGGCCTACGCCATGGCCGGCGGCGCGCCCGCCGACCCGGCCGCCTTCGAGGGGGCCCGCCCGGACCTCGCCGGCCTCCTGCGCGCC
>MOEB01000280.1 GCA_001939945.1 Aerophototrophica crusticola
GGCCGACTGGGCCCCGGTCGCCCGCGACACCGCCTTCCCGGCCGGCCACTGACGCCGGCCGTTCCCACCAGGGGGCGCCCTCCCGCGCCCCGCGACAAGGAGCGACACCCATGGAGAACATCCGCGACAAGGTCATCCTGGTCACCGGCGCCAGCAGCGGCATCGGCGAGGCCACGGCGTTGCGCCTCGCCCGCGACGGCGCCCACCTGGTGCTGGGCGCCCGCCGCACCGACCGGCTGGAGGCGCTGGCCGCCCGCATCCGGGACGAGGGCGGCTCCGCCCGCTTCCGCGCCCTGGACGTGACGCGGCGGGAGGACATGCAGGCCTTCGCCGACGTCGCCACGGCCGAGTTCGGCCGGGTGGACGTGGTCGTCAACAATGCCGGGGTCATGCCCCTGTCCCCCCTGGCCGCCCTGAAGGTGGCGGAGTGGGACCGGATGATCGACGTGAACGTCCGGGGCGTGCTGCACGGCATCGCCGCGGTGCTGCCGGGCATGCTGGA
>MOEB01000281.1 GCA_001939945.1 Aerophototrophica crusticola
GCCGTGGCGGGCGCGCGGGCGACGGGCAGGAACCTGGTCCTTGCCACCACGGGGAACTTCGTGGCCGACGCCGCGGCCCAGGCGCAGGTGGGCGGCCGCTACCTGATCTATGCCAACAGCCGCAACGGCACGGCGCTGGGCCCCTTCGCCGGCGCCCCGGCCGTGGTCGGCCGCACCTTCGCCAACAACCCGCCGGGCAGCATCACCGAGTCCGGCAACCTGGTCCTCTACGCCAACGGCGTGCCGCTGGTCCTCACCGCGGACAGCTTCCGCCGGACCTACGGCGCGGCCAACCCCGCCTTCACCTACCGGGTCAGCGGCTTCGTCGGCGGGGACACGGCGGCGGACACGCTGACCGGCGCGCCGGTGTTCCAGACAGCGGCGGGGACGGGAAGCGGCGTGGGCAGCTATGCCATCGACCTGTTGCAGGGCACGCTGGGCAACAGCAAGGGCTATGTCTTTAGCTTCATGCCGGGCACCCTGTTGATCGACCCGGC
>MOEB01000282.1 GCA_001939945.1 Aerophototrophica crusticola
CCCGCTCTGGCCCGGCTTCCCAGCCGGTTCCGGTTATGTAGAGATGACCACTGGCCTGGTCCGCGTTCGCTCGCCACTACTAGCGGAGTCTCGGTTGATGTCCTTTCCTCCGGGTACTTAGATGTTTCAGTTCCCCGGGTTCGCCTCCCGCGCCTATGGATTCAGCGCGGGATACCCATCGCTGGGTGGGTTTCCCCATTCGGGCACCCACGGATCAAAGCCCGCTCGCGGCTCCCCGTGGCTTTTCGCAGCGTGCTGCGCCCTTCGTCGCCTCTCAGTGCCAAGGCATCCACCAGATGCCCTTCTCATGCTTGATCAACCCTCGGGCGCGCCATGCGCAGGTGGAACCCGGCGCACGCCACGGCCCAAGGCAACTCGTCCTTGGTCACAAAACCATCTTCACTTTTCCAAGACCGCGCCGCCCGTCCCCGGTGGGGGAGGGGGGCACCCGTCCAAGTTTCCTGAACCACCCGGGCGCGCGGGGCCGGCGGG
>MOEB01000283.1 GCA_001939945.1 Aerophototrophica crusticola
CCCCGGCCGGCGCGGCACTCCTGGCCCGCGCCGCCGCCCTGCCGTCGCCGCGGGCGGGGCAGATCCGCAACAACCTCGCCCTGGTCCGGGCGCTCGCGGCGGCGCCGTCATGACCGCCCCGGCCGCCCTCCCGCTGGTCCAGGGGGCCCTGGCCGCCACCCTCGCCGCGGCCATGCTGTGGGACCTGCTGTGGCTGGAGATCCCCGACTGGGTCCATGTGGCGGTGGTCCTGCTCTTCGCGGCGGCCGCCTTCCTGCTGGGCCTGGGTCCCTGGGGGATCGCCGCCCATGTCGGGTCCGGCGCCGCCCTCTTCCTGGCGGGCGCCGGGCTGTTCGCGGGCGGCTTCTGGGGCGGGGGCGACGCCAAGCTGCTGGCCGCCCTGGGCCTCTGGTTCGGCTTCCCCGACCTGCTGGGCTGGCTGCTGGGCGCCTCCGCCGCCGGCGGGCTCCTGGCGCTGGCCGCCCTGCTCCTCCGCCGCCTGCCCGGCGGCG
>MOEB01000029.1 GCA_001939945.1 Aerophototrophica crusticola
AGGGTCCGCGACCTGTTGCACAAGCCCTTGTACAACGACAGCGCCGACCGGGTGGTGGTGGAGCAGGTGCGCCATGCGCTGGGGCGCGTGAACCTGACCGACGCGACCCTGGGGACGTCAATCTCGTCGCCGGCGGTCGTCGCCGACCATGGCGGCAAGGCGGCCCTGGATGCCCTGTTGGCGCTGCCCGTCATGCGGGAGAACTGGGTCCGGAGCGTCGAGGAGTGTTCCTGGCGGGCACCCCTGTTCGGCGGGGAGGTGGTGAGCGTCACGGGTGTCCATGCCCGACTGCGGCTGGGGGACGCCGGGCCGGAGGTCGCCGCCTATGTCCGGTACCAGATTGTTCCGGTCCGCCTGTCCACGGGCTGCCTCGTGGTCCGGGCGGAGCGGGTGGACATTCCCTGGGAGGAGGGGCGGGCGCTGTCCGGCGCGCGGCCCACGGTGGTCACCCTGGACGACCTCTGACCCCGTCTCATACCAGCCGCCGTTGATCGTGACCGATCAGCGGCCCCTCGGGCGCCGGCCTCCAAGCGCATGAGTTGGGAACTCATGTGCTTGGTATCAGAGCACCCGCCGCAGATAGTCCGCCGGGGGCCGGCCGCGGGCGGTCCATTGCTTGGCGTACCCCAGGGAAACTTCATGGAACGGCACGCCGTCCCGCACCAGGGTGCGGGGGATGTGCAGGTGGCCGTGGACGCAGGCGGCGGCCCGGAAGCGGATGTGCCAGTCCTCCGTCGCGGTGGTGCCGCACCAGGGGCTGAAGCGGGGGATGCGGGGCAGGTGGACCAGGTCCCGCCGCAGGGGGAAATGGTTGACCAGGATCGTGGGCAGGCCCGGCGGCAGCTCCGCCTCCAGCCGCGCCCGGGTATGGGCCACCCGCGCGGCGCACCAGGCCTGGCGGCTGGGCCAGGGATCGGGGGACAGCAACAGCTCGTCCGCGCTGCGCACCCGGTGCTCCGCCGCCCAGTCCAGCACCTGCCCGAAGGCCACCTCGGGCGGGCGGAAGCTGTAGTCGTACAGCAGGAACAGGGGCACCACCACCACGGGGCCCCGCTCCCCCTCGAAGACGGGATACGGGTCCTCCGGCGTCAGCACGCCGTAGCGGCGGCAGGCCGCCAGCATGGCCGCGTACTTGGCTTCCCCGCGCAGGGGGCCGTCCGGGCCGGGGCGGGTCCACAGCTCATGGTTCCCGGGCACCCAGACCAGCCTGGCGTAGCGGGGCGACAACCAAGCGAAGGCCTCCTCCAACTGCTCCGGCCGCTCGCCCAGGTCACCGGCCAGGACGAGCCAGTCGCCGGGGTAGGCGGGCAGGGTGCGGAGGGCATCCCGGTTCTCGGCGGAGCCCAGGTGCAGGTCCGAGATCGCCCAGAGTTTCATTCGCGCGACACCCGTGCCGTCCCTCCGGTCCGGCACGGGTGTCCCCTCAAGCGCCCCCGGCTCGGGGGCCGGGGCAGGCTCGCGCCCGCTCCGCGGGCTTGGCTCACGCGGCCACGGGCCGGCGGTCGCCGGCCAGCGGGGGCAGTGTACCACCGCTTCCGCCTCAGCGCTTCCTGCCGTAGCGGTCGGCCACGATGGAGGGCAGGTCCACCGGGGCGCCCTTGTCGATGGACAGGGCCAGCCGGACGAACTGGGCCATGCTCCAGGCCAGCGGCGTGGCGGAGCCGGTGCCCTGGCCGTAGCGGTAGGGGCCGTCGTCCCGGTCCCAGACCTGTTCCGGCAGCATCAGCCCGTCATTGGCCGTGGCGGCCATGGCCAGCAGGTAGGGCATGGCGTCCCGGCCGCGTTGCAACTCGTACTGCCCGCGCTCCCCGCTCAGCAGCGGCCAGAGGCGCCCCACCCCCTGGCCGGTATAGGGCTCCCCGTCCGCCGTCTCCCCATAGCCGTCATGGTTGTAGCGGTAGAACAGCCGCGGCGGGCCGCCCTTGTCGCCGGGGGCCGGGCGGCCGATGACCTTGTCGGTGACGGCCAGGGACTTCTCCACCATGGGATGGTCCGGGGCCAGCACGCCCAGCCGGGTCAGCTCCAGGAAGCTCTGGTCCACGATGGCGCGCTGGTCGTGGCTGCCGCCGCCGTTGGTGATGGTGATCCGCTCCGCCTTGTCCGGGTTGCCGGTCCTGGCGATGCGCAGGAAATAGCTGCCATCCGTGCCGGGGATGGTACCCGTCCTGGTCGCCGTCCATTCCACCACCTTGGACTGCCAGAGGTCGGCGGTCTCCAGATAGCGCGCGGCGCTGCCATTGTCGCCGTTGGCCCGGGCGATCTCCGCCGCCGCGACCAGGCCCGCGACCTGTGCCGCGATGGTGGAAGGGGAAGCGCCGCTGTTCTCCTCCCACCGCTCCTGCGGGGTGTCGGGGCCGTTGTCCAGGATGAAGTCGGCGGACTTCTTGACCTTGGCCCAGGTGGCCGCGTCGGTGCGGCCGAGCTGCCAGGCCATCAGCAGGGGGAATGCCACCTCATCCATCTGCAGGCTGCCCCAGATGGGGGTGCCGTCCAGGCGGGTGTTCTGGGGGAAGCTCCCGTCCGGCTTCTGCTGGACGGTGAACAGGTAGTCCAGCGACCGTTCCGCCGCCGCCCTGTCGCCCAGGGCGAGCTGGGCCGTGGAGACGTGGTAGAGGTCGCGGGCCCAGACGGCGTGGTAGCCATGCTTGCAGCACTGGTCGGCGTCCATCGCCTCCCCCCAGGGATGGCTGAGGGAGGCCACGTTGGCGCCGGGGAAGGTCTTGTCCTCATGCGCCTTCAGGCCCATGACGGAGACGTTGTAGAGGGCGGCCAGCCCCTTGTCGGCCAGGAACCGGGGCGGCTTCGCCAGCCCGTCCAGGTAGGCGCGCCAGCCCCGCTGGTAGTCGGCCAGCACGGCGTCGAAGGGGCGGGACAGGCTGGCGCGAGCCGCTTCGGCCGCGGTCCCGGTGTCGGGGCCGAAGGACAGGGCGAGGGTGGCCTGCCCGTCGGGGCCGAGGGGGACCTCGGCCAGCTGCACCAGGTTGCCGCCGCCCGCCGTGGCGGCCTGGGGCCTGTCCAGCCTGCCGTCGGCCAGCAGGTCGGCGACGCCGTCGGCGGCGCTGCCCGCGTGGAAGCTGGCCGGGTCCCGGAGCCCGGCGGAAGCGGCGAGGGCGGAGGCGACGGTGGTGCCCTTCAGGATGTTCGTGGCGTCGCACTGGCCGTCGTCCCGGGCCAGCAGCATCGCGTCGGCGGCGCTGCCCGTGTCGCACTGGCCGCTGCCCGCCAGGGAGGGGTCGTAACGTACGAACAGCCGGTAGGGGCCGGGCTTCAGCGCCTCCAGCCTCAGCCCCACCAGCAGGGTGGCGCGGGCAGGGTCGGCGGCGTAGGTACGGGACAGCCGCCAGGAAGCGACCTTGTCCGTGCTTTCCTGGCGGTAGGTGAGGGACCGTTCATCCGCCAGGCTGGTCCTGTGCAGGGCCTGGGACGCCGTGACCGGCTTCCCGTCGGGGCCGACGACGATGAACTCCAGCCCTTGGACGTTGGCCACGTCGATGGTGGGGTAGAATACCTCCTGCACCTGGCCGCGGGCCAGGGTGAACCAGAGCTTGCTGTCAACCGTGGCGCTGGTGCCGATCCCTTCCTTGCCGCCGACGCCCCAGGCGGCGGGTGCCCCCTGGGCGGAGGCGGCCGGCGCCGACCCCAGGAGAAGGGCGAGGGCCAGGGCCGGGGCGCGGTGGCGGGACGGGAACGGGGGCATGGCTCACCGGTCGGATGGTTCGATCTCCGCACCAATCTAGCCCGTCGGCGCCCCACGGGGGAACCCGGCGCTGCCGGGGCCGGCGAGCCATCAGGCCGTTAGCCACACCGGGCTAAACCCTCTGCGCACGGTCACGCGCCGGTCGCCCCGGTGTACCACGGAATCGTTCCCCAAGCCCGCCCGCTGGGCGGTCTGGCCGGGTTGCGGCGCGAGGGTACAGTCAGGTATCACGCCGCGTCCCGCCGGGGTGGCCCCCATTCCCCGGCCGGGCTTGCCGGTCGTTGCCGAAGGTTGTGCGGATGCCTGTCGCCGGGGCCCTGGCCCGCCCGTCCCCCTCGCCACACGCCATGGTCACCTCTGCCTGGATCCACCGTCGCCTGATCCTGCGGCTGGCCCGGCGGGAGGTGGCCGGCCGTTATCGTGGTACCGTGGCCGGCGCGCTGTGGAGCGTGCTGACCCCGCTGCTGACCGTGGCGACCTACAGCTTCGTCTTCACCCAGGTGTTCCAGCCCCGCTGGCAACTGCCAGAGGGCGCCCAGGTCAGCATCCCGCTGCTGCTGTTCTCCGGCGTGCTGCTGTTCGGCCTGTTCGCCGAGGTGGTCAGCCGCGCGCCGGGCCTGGTGTTGGAGAATGTCAGCTACGTGAAGAAGGTGGTGTTCCCGCTGGAGATCCTGCCCTGGGTCTCGCTGCTGTCCGCCCTGTTCAATTTGGGCGTGGGACTGTCGCTGATGCTGGCCGTCTATGCCGTCCAGTTCGGCCCACCGCCGGCATCGGTGGTGCTGCTGCCGCTGGTGTTGCTGCCGCTGGTGCTGCTGTCGCTGGGCCTGGGCTGGCTGCTGGCCGCCCTGGGCGTCTATCTGCGCGACCTGAAGCTGGCGGTGGGCATCCTCACCGGCCTGCTGATGTTCCTCAGCCCGATCTTCTACCCGGTGTCCGCCCTGGGCGAGAAGGCGCGACCCTTCATCATGGCCAACCCGCTGACCCCGGTGCTGGAAGCCTCCAAGGACGTGCTGTTCTGGGGCCGCTTCCCCGATGGCACCCTGCTGGCGGTGGGCCTGGCGGTATCGCTGGCGGTGGCCTGGCTCGGCTGGGCGTGCTTCCAGAAGCTGCGCGGGGGGTTCGCGGATGTCGTCTGAGGCAGCGATCGTCGCCCAAGGCGCCAGCAAGTGCTACCGCATCTTCAAGAGGCCGGAGGACCGGCTGAAGCAGTATCTGAGCTTCGGTCGCCGCCGCTATTATGAGGAATACTGGGCCCTGCGCGACGTCTCCTTCACTGTGCGGCGGGGGGAGGCGGTGGCCATCATCGGCCGCAACGGCGCGGGCAAGTCCACCCTGCTGCAGATCCTGTCGGGCACGCTCCAGCCTTCCTCCGGCACCGTCGAGGTGCATGGCCGGGTGGCGGCGCTGCTGGAGCTGGGTGCCGGCTTCAACCCGGAGTTCACGGGGCGGGAAAACGTCCACCTGGCCGCCACCATCCTGGGGCTGACCCCGGAACAGGTGACCGAGCGCTACCAGTCCATCGCCGACTTCGCCGGCATCGGCGACTTCATCGACCAGCCCGTGAAGTTCTATTCCAGCGGCATGTACGCCCGCCTGGCCTTCGCCGTGGCGGCCCATGTGGACGCAGACGTTTTGATCGTGGACGAGATCCTGGCGGTGGGCGACGCGGCCTTCACACAGAAGTGCATGCGATTCATCCACGAGTTCAGGAAGCGGGGTACTTTGCTGCTGGTGTCGCACGACCCCGGCTCCGTCACCAGCCTGTGCGAGCGCGCCATATGGCTGGACCGGGGCGAGGTACGGGAGGAGGGGCCGGCACGGGAAGTGTCCCATTCCTACCTGGCCGCCCTCTATGGCGAGCGGGAGGACGCCGGCGCCTTCCACATCGGCGGCTCGCGCCGGGCCCCGGTGGCGGAGGGCGCGCGGGTGGACGACCCGCGGCGGGAGCTGCTGGCCGCCTCCACCCACCGCAACGACATGGAGATATTCGCCTTCGACCCCGACAGCCCCTGGTTCGGCAAGCGGGGCGGCACCATCGAGGCGGTGCGCCTGCTGAGCCCGGACGGGAGGCCGCTGGTCGTCCTGACGGGCGGGGAGGAGGTGGTGCTGGCCGTCACCGCCACGGCGCACGAGCCGCTGGACCGGCCCATCGTCGGCTTCTACGTGAAGGACCGGCGGGGGCAGACCCTGTTCGGGGACAACACCTACCTGGCCTATCGCCAGGCTCCGGCCCCGGTTGCGCCGGGCCGGTCGGTGACCGCCCGCTTCCATTTCCAGATGCCCTTCCTGCCAAGCGGGGACTTCGCTGTCGTGGTCGCCTTGGCGGAGGGGACGCAGGCCAACCACGTCCAGCACCACTGGATCGACGACGCCCTGTTCTTCCGCGTGCAGTCCTCCCACGTGGCCAAGGGCCTCGTGGGCATCCCCATGATCGACATCCGGCTGGACGTCGCCGACCGCGACCCGTCCGAGGCCGCAGCCTGACCCAATCCTCACCACCGTCCCACCGACGACCGACCAGGACCGACGCCGCCATGAACGCGATCCAGAGCATCCGGGACTTCCAGGCAGAGCCCGAGGGCATGGGCCTCGGCCTGGCGCTGTCGATGCTCGCCCAACACCCGGTCATGTTGCGGACCCCTGAGCGGCTGACCGACGTGCCGAGTTGGCACCCCCACATCCCCTTCGCCTTCTGGTGCATCGACGCGCTGCGCCCGCGGCTGTTCGTGGAGCTTGGGACCCATAAGGGCGACAGCTATTCCGCCTTCTGCCAGGCCGTCGCCCTGGTGGGGGCGGACACGCTCTGCTACGCCGTTGACACCTGGCAGGGCGACCCCCAGGCCGGGCTCTATGGCGACGAGGTGTTCAAGGAGCTGGCCGCCTACCATGGCCCCCGCTTCGACCGCTTCTCCAACCTGGTCCGCTCCACCTTCGACGACGCGCTGCCCTATTTCGCCGACGGGTCCGTCGACCTGCTGCACATCGACGGGCTCCACACCTACGAGGCGGTGCGTCACGACTTCGAGACCTGGCTGCCCAAGCTCAGCCCGCGAGGCGTCATCCTGTTCCACGACACCAACGTGCGGGAGCGGGAGTTCGGCGTGTGGAGGCTGTGGGAGGAGCTGTCGGGGCGGTACCCGTCCTTCCACTTCCCCCACGGCCACGGGCTGGGTGTGCTGGCAGTGGGACCGGAGGCGCCGGCCGCCATCCGGCGCCTGACCGACGCGCCGGCCGCGGAGCAGGCCGGGGTGGTCAAGCTGTTCCACCGGCTGGGGCGCGGATTGCTGGCGGAGGGGCGATTCGCCCTGCTGGCGCGCGGAATCGACGAAGCCGAGGCGCGGCGGCTGGCCGAGGTGGGTGCCCGCGACGCCGCCATCGCGCAGCTGCACGGGGAGGCCGCCCACCTGCACGGGGAGATCGCCCGGCGCGACGCGGAGCTGGCCGGGCGCGACGACGCACTGGCCCAGTTGCGGGCGGAACGGGATTCAGCCCTGCGGCAGGCCCAGGCCGAGGCCGACGCCCTGCGGGCCCAGGTGGCCGAGCGGGACGGGGCACTGGCCAAGGCGGCGCTGGAGGTGCAGACCTACCGGGCGGAGGCCGAGGGCCTGCGCGCCAGCCTGGCCGGCGGCCAGCCGGGGGCGGACTTGGCGCAGGCGGCGGAGGACCTGCGGCGGGAGCTGTCCCAGGCCCAGCGGCGGGCCGAGGACCTGCAGCGACGGCTGGACCAGTTGACCTCCGTCCATTTCGAGGCGGTGCGCCGGCTGCACGAGATCGAGGGCAGCACCACCTGGCGGGCGACGGGCGCGCTGCGCGGGGCCCTGTCGCGCCTTCCGCCCTCACTTCGCCAGAATGCCCGGCGGGGGATGAAGGCGGTCTGGTGGGCGGCCACGCCCCATAAGATCCCCGAGCGCCTGCGCTTCATGCGGGACCGCGCCCGGGCCGCCGGCCCCCAGCCCGCCGCCCCGGGCGTGCCGGCGCCCCAGCCGACCCACCTGTCCTTTACCCCGGCCCCGGAAGCCCGGGACGCGGATGGGCGGGCCCTGCCGGCCCACCGGTCGGGCAGCTACGCCCTGGTGCCAGACCCATGCGGCTATGTCTATGTCCCGCCGCGCCGCCCCGACGACCTGGATGCCCGCCTGGCGGCGCTGCCCGTGCGGCCCCGCTTCTCCATCGTCGTGCCGGTCTACGACACGCCCGCCGACCTGCTGGGCAAGCTGCTGGCTTCCGTGCAGGCCCAGTGGTACCCGGACTGGGAGCTGATCCTGGTGGACGATTGCAGCCCCCGGGAAGCCACACGCGACGAGATGCGCGCGATCGGTGACGTTCGCGTGAAATGCCACTTCCTCACGGAGAACAAGGGTATATCCGGCGCCACCAATGAAGCCTTGGCGCGGGCGACGGGGGACTTCATCGTCTTCCTCGACCATGACGACGAGCTGACGGAGGACTGCCTGTATGAGCTGGCCGTCTGCATCGGGCGGGAAGACCCGGACTTCATCTACAGCGACGAGGACAAGATTGCCCCGGACGGCCGCTTCACCGAGCCCTTCTTCAAGCCGGACTGGTCGCCCGACACCATGATGAGCACCATGTACACCTGCCACGTGTCATGCGTGCGCCGGAGCCTGGCGGAGGAGGTGGGCGGCCTGCGCAGCAAGTTCGACGGGGCGCAGGATTATGATTTCATCCTGCGCGTGGTGGAGAAGACCGACCGGATCGCCCACGTGCCGAAGGTGCTGTACCACTGGCGCGTGATCCCGGCCTCCGTGGCCGCCGACCTGGCCGCCAAGCCCTATGCCGTCGAGGCCGCGCGCCTCGCCCGCGTCACGGCGCTGGAGCGGCGCGGGCTTGAGGGCACGCTGGAGCCGGTGCCCCAGATCCCCGGCCATTACAGGGTCAACTACAAGCCGCGGGGCAACCCGCTGGTCTCCATCATCATCCCGTCCAAGAACAACGGCAAGGTGCTGCGCCAGTGCGTCGACAGCATCAACGCCAAGTCGAGCCACGCCAACCGCGAGCTGGTGATCCTGGACAACGGCTCCACCGAGCGTGAGACGGTGGCCTACCTGGAGGGGCTGAAGGGACGGCCCGGGGTCACGGTCATCCGGCATGACGCGCCATTCAACTTCTCGGAGATCAACAACATCGGCGCCCGCCATTCGAAGGGCGACATCCTGCTGTTCCTGAACGACGACACCGAAGTGCTGACGCCCGATTGGCTTGAGCGCATGGCCGGCTATGCCCAGCTCCCCCATGTGGGCGCCGTGGGCGCCAAGCTGGTCTACCCGAACACCCGGTCCATCCAGCATGCGGGCATCCTGAACCTTGCCGCCGGGCCGGGCCATGCCTTCCTGCAGGGGCACGCGGACGCCCCCGGCTATTTCGCCCGGGCGCTGCTGGAGTATGACTGGATCGCCGTCACCGGCGCCTGCCTGATGATGGAACGCGCGAAGTTCGAGGCCGTCGGCGGCTTCGACGAGAGTTTCCCCGTGGCCTACAACGATGTGGAGCTGTGCTTCCGCCTGGTGCGGAAGGGCCTGTACAACGTCGTGGTCCAGGCGGCGGAGCTGGTGCACCACGAATCCCTCAGCCGCGGCCGGGACGAGTTGTCGCCGGAGAAGCGGGCGCGGCTGGAGACGGAGCGGCGGCGGCTCTATGAGACGCACCCCGGCTTCTTCATGCGCGACCCGTTCCACAGCCCGAACCTGCACCCAGACAACGTCCATTTCGGCCTGCCGTGCTGAGCCGGCAGGAAGCCTTCCGCGGCCCGAAGCCCGGCATCCCGACCCTGCGGCAGGCCCCCGTGGCCCCGCGGCCGGCGCTGCCCGGCAGGGTCCCCCCGGAACCAGGAACCGGCCCCATGTTGCGCGACCTGCACGCCGCCATCGACCGTGCCGACGCCGTTTCGTTCGACGTGTTCGACACCCTGTTCGTCCGGCCGCTCTGTGACCCGGAGGACCTGTTCGACCTGGTGGGGGCCCGTTTCGGGCTGAAGGATTTCCGCCGGATCCGCCAGGAAGCCCAGGCCGAGGCCTTCCGCGAGATGCACCGGGCCGGGCGGAACGAGATCACCCTGGACGGCATCTATGCCTGCTTCCCCGACCTGCCGGTGCCGACGGAGGTGCTGAAGCAGGCGGAGCTGGAGATGGAACTGGCCCTGACCCGGCCGAACCCGGAACTGGCGGAGCTGTTCGCCACCCTGGTCGCCTCCGGGCGCAAGCCGGTCGTCCTGACCTCCGACATGTACCTGCCGGCGAGCTTCTTCACGGCCCTGCTGGAGCGGCACCGCCTGCCCGCGGTACCGGCCTACATCTCCGCAGACCGGGACGCCACCAAGCGCGACCGCGGGGAGCTGTTCGAGATCGTGGCCCGGGGCCTGGGGCTGGCCCCCGGCCGCATCCTGCATGTGGGCGACAACGCCTTCAGCGACATCCAGCAGGGGCGGGCCAAGGGTTTCGACACCTGGCATTACCGGGCCCGGCGGCAACCGGCACAGTCCAAGCGCCCGTCCCTCTCCGCCTCCATGGCGGCGGGGCTGGTGCGGACCTATGGGGAGCCGACATCGGCCCAGGGCTTCTATGACCTGGGCTTCCGCCGGGGCGGGCCCGCGGCGGCGGCGCTGCTGGGCTGGGTCGGGCACCAGGCGGCGGCAGACCGGGTGGACATGCTGCTGTTCATCAGCCGGGACGGCTATGTGCTGGAGCGTATGGCGCGCGCCGGGAAGGTGCAGGGCCTGCCGCCCTATCACTACTTCAAGGGCTCCCGGGTGGCCTTCACCCTTGCGGCCACGGACGAGGGCAACTATGCCGCCCAGGTGCCGGCCCTGCTGGCGGGTGCCGACGGTTTGGCGCCGCTGGAGGTGCTGGAGCGGATCGGCGTCACGCCCCCGGACGACGGGGTGATGGAGGCGTTGGGCCTGGGGCCGACGGAGGTGCTGCGACCCGGCGGCCTGGACCGGATGGCCGCCTTCATGGCGGCATACCGGGCGGAGGTGCTGAAGGTCTGCCGCCGCACCCGGGCCTGCCTGTTCCAGTACCTGCTGGACCTGGGGGTCCGGCCCGGGATGCGGCTGGGCCTGGTGGACGTGGGCTGGAACGGGACCACCCAGGACACGCTGGCCCAGGCCCTGCCCAAGCTGATGTCGGTTGAGCTTGTCGGCTATTATCTGTGCCTGGCGGAGACGCCGGAGTGCCGGGAGCGGCGCAGGCGTTTGGACATGCGGGCGCTGCTGTCCGCCGGAACGGTGCCGGCCGGGATGCTGGATAAGGTCTATGCCAACCGGGTCGTGGCAGAGATCCTGTTCTCCGCCCCCCATGGCAGCGTGATCGGCTATGAGCGCGCGCCTGGCGGGGGCGTCCGCCCCCTGGAGGACCCCGGGAGGCGCCGGGGGGAGGACTGGCGGAAAGTTTCCGACGAGATCGTGCGCGGGGTGGAGGATTTCTGGGACGGGTTCCGGGAGACCTGCGCCGCGGCCCGCTTCACCCCCGACCCGTTGGACCTGTGCACCCCCTTGCTGGACCTGCTCACCGGCATGGACGACCAGATGGCGGGCCTGCTGGCAACCGTGAAGAACTTCGACACCTGGGCTCAGTCCCGGCACCGCGACCGTAGCCTGCGGGAATATCTGACGATCTGAGGGCGGGGTATGCCGAGCCGGTGCCCCCGTGGGATGATGCCCGACATTCGTGAGCCGGTCATGATCAATGCCATATCCCGAATGGCTAGACGCAAGTCGCCATGTACATTACTTCAGTGGCAATGCCTGGGTATGATTTACGAGTTACCTCTTAATGGGTGCCCGGGCGGTCGCTTGTCTTGGGGATGACAATTGGATAGTGGTTGCGGGCCGTGTCAATGCTGCATGGCAACCTTGGTGCCCGCATCAGCAGAGCCGAGATGAGCAACTATTCCGAAGGCGTCGGCCCGGCCGGCCCGGACCGGCAGGGGGCTTGGCGGTCCCCGGTGTTCCTGGCGGGGACCCGTGGCGGGCCCGCCATCACTCCCGCGGCGCCCCAGGCCCTGGAAGCGGCAGCCGTGGACAAGGCGGACCGGCTTCTGATCATCGTCCCTTGCCTGAACGAGGCGGAGTCCATCGGCCGGCTGTTGGGCGAACTGGCGGAGCAGGCCCCGTTCGCCGACGTGCTGGTGGTGGATGACGGGTCCACTGACGACACGCACCTGATGGTGACGGCCCCGGCCCGCGCCGTGCGGTTGCCGGTGAACCTGGGCATCGGCGGGGCCGTGCAGACCGGGATCAAATATGCGGAGCGGAACGGCTATGGCCGCTGCCTGCAGGTGGACGGCGATGGACAGCACCCGCCCGGGGAGGTCCGCCGCCTGATGGCCGCCATGGACAAGGGGGGCGCCCAGCTCGTGATCGGGTCGCGCTACTTGACGGGGGAGGGGTTCCAGTCCTCGGCCATGCGCCGCCTGGGCGGCCGGGTGATCGGGCTGGCGCTGCGTTCCTGCTTCGGCGGGCGGCGGCGGGTCAGCGACCCCACCAGCGGCTTCCGCCTGATGGACCGGCGGGCCATCGAGTTCTTCGCCCGCCATTACCCCACGGACTTCCCCGAACCCATCTCCATCGCCTGGGCCCTGGCCCGCGGGATGCGGGTGGAGGAGGTTCCGGTGCAGATGCGGGAGCGGCAGGGCGGCGTGTCCTCCATCCGGATGATGAAGACCATCTCCTACATGGTGCGGGTGGTGTCCTACGTGCTGCTTGCCCGGGCGACCATCCTGCCGGGGAGGGCGTGAGCGTGGCCGAGTACACTTCCGCCCCACAGCTGGTCGCCATCGTCTCGGTGTTCGCGGCGGCCTACGCCTACTATGTCGTGCAGAAGCTGCGGCGCCGGACCGTGGACCTTTACGATTTCCTGCTGCTGCTGTCCTTGGCCGGGTTGCCGCTGCTGTTCGTGGCCTGGCCCGGCTTCGCCACCTGGGTGGGGCGGTTCTTCGGCGTGGCGTTGCCACTGACGGTCATGTTCGGCCTGCTGTTCGTGGCCGTCTTCATCATCCTGCACCGGAGCATCTCCCGCATCCACAAGCTGGAGGTCCGGCTGACCCAGCTCGTCCAGGAGATCGGCCTGATCTCCGGCGAGGACCCGGCTGGCGGTGCCGTCCCGCCCCGGCCCGGTGCCAAGGCACCCGGAGAGCAGCGGCGGAACGAGTACGAGAAGGTGTGACCCGGCCCTATTGCGCGACCATCAGGTAGATGCCGACAGCGATGGCCGCGGAGCCGGCGAACTGTCGGATGCCCAACTCCTCGCCGAAGATCAAGTGGCCCGCCAGGGGCACCAGGGCGAAGCTCAGCGCCATCAAGGGGTAGACACGGCCCAGCGGCAGGTATTGAAGGATCCAGATCCAGGCCAGTGTCGCCCCGCCATAGATCACGCCGGCCAGCAACCCATAAGTCGCCGGCAGGGTCGCGAAGGGCGTGCCGGCCGTCCGCACCGCCTCCGCCGTCAGCTTGAACAGGACCTGGCCCGCCGCGATGGCCACCACGCAGGCGATGGCGATGGCGTAGTGGCCCATCGAGGCGGATTTCATCGGCATCGGATCTGGCAGACATAGAACAGGTTGAAGTCCGGCAGGGGGACCCCCAGGGGGGACCAGGCCTCTGACACGTCGTCAAAGTAGTAGCGGACAAGGGAGACCAGGTTCCACACGGAATTGATGTGTTCCCGGGCCATCACGTAGTCGTAGTTCATGCCAAGCCGTTGCGCCCGGCGGCGGGGGCCAAGGTGGCGGCCGGTGCGCCACATCAGGCCGGGGTCGCAGGGAAGCACCAGGGTCATGATCCCGCCCGGCTTCAATACCCGGTGCCATTCCCGCAGGACGTTGTGGGGATGGGGCAGGTGCTCCAGCACGTGGGTGGCGATCAGCCTGTCCACGCTGTTGTCCGGCACGTCCAGTCGCGTCGCGTCCTGCTTCTCGATGGTGACCCGCCCGCGGTGGCCGCCGGAATCGATCTGGCCGAGCATGGTCGGGTTGAAGTCGGTCATGACATAGTCGTCGAAGCCGTGGCGGACGAATTTCAGGTGCTCGCCCGTGCCGGCACCCACCTCCAGCACCCGGGAGAAGTGCCTGTCGGGGCCGTAGGGCCGCTCGGCCAGGGTATGGCTGTGCCGCATCATCGTCCCGACCAGGGACTTGTCATAGTTCAGCTTGCCATAGTTCTCCGCGAAGACGCGGCTGTGCTCTTCAATGTCGATGTCCGGGTTCATCGCGCTTCCCTTGTGGACCGCCGGCCGGGGGCGGGACGGGCCCTATCCCCGGCCGCGGGGCAATCTGAGGCGTTGGGGTGGGCCTGGCTGGACGACGGGCCTGCTGCATGCGCGGGGGCTGGGGGCTGCCGGGCAGGTCGGCCCGTAGGCCGGACATCAGGCGGCATGGCGTTCGGCATCCGGCAGGCCAGGGTCGACCGATCCGGGCGGGCGTCACCGTCCCACCCATGAAGCGGCGGATAGTAACGGCTGGGAAGCGTCACGGGATCGGCAAACATCGGTTAATCCAGAAGTGGTATTCGATTGCGACATCTGGCCGGCCGGATAGTCTCCAACCACGCCTGTGTAGGGCCGGCGCCCGTTTCCCGAAAGGCACAGGCAGGTTTGGGTGCCGCCGATGGGCGACACCGGCCATCCTGGGGGCTGCCATGTCGGGACCGGGGTGGGATTGATCTTGGCCGGCTACTTGCCGTATCGCTACGCAACCCGGTGGACCCGGGGACCGGTTGCTGGTGGGAAGCTGAATGAGGCGCGTCGATCCATTCGTCACGGCCGTCACCATGGTGACGGTCCTCTATGTGGCGCTTGCCCTGTCGCCTTCTTCCTATTCCGTGGTCCTGCACCTGCTTGACGTGCCGGACAAGGGCACCTGGCTGTTCGACCCCCAGCCGATCCGGTCGGACGAATGGGCGCTGTGGACGCCCCACCTGCAGATCGTGCTGAACAACGGGTTCGAGCGCTTCAATGCCACCTCGCCCTATGGCGAGGACCTGAGGAACCTGAACGGGCTCCCCCTGTGGGACTGGGCCCTGCTGTTCAAGCCGCAGTTCTGGCCGTTCTTCGTGGTGGACCCGGCCTATGCCTATTCCTTTTCCCACGCCGCCATCATGGCGGCCTTCGTCATCGGCTACCACCTGCTGTTCCAGGCGCTGGGCTTCGCCCGGCTGTGGGCCGCGGCCCTGTCGCTGCTGCTGTACTTCACCTCCGCCTCGCAGTTCTGGTGGACCACCATCGGGCCAGTGATCGGCATCTTCCCCTGGCTGCTGCTGGTGGCGCTGTGGCGGTTCAACCCGGTGCTGAAGGCCCTGGCCATGGCCTGGGTCGCGACGGCTTGGTTCATGGCCATGCTCTACCCGCCGATCATGGTTTCCCTCGCCTTCGTGGGCGTGGTGCTGCTGGCGGCGTTCCGGCGCGACGCCCTGCGGCTGGGCAACCTTCTGGCCTGCGGCATCGGCGCGGCCGTGGCGGTGGGCCTGACCTACCTCTACCTGGCCGAGGCGTTCGCGGCCATGCTCCAGACCATCTACCCGGGCCAGCGGATATCCGCCGGGGGCGACGTCGGCATGGCCCAATGGCTCAGCCACTTCTTCCCCTTCCTGGTGGTGTGGCTGGACGAGTCCCTGCTGGCGGGCGTCAATGTCTGCGAGGTCTCCACGGGCGGGAGCTGGCTGCCCCTGCTGGCGCTGGTCTTCGTGAACCACCGCGCCCTGGCGGAGCGGCTCCGCGCGCCCGGCACGGCAGGCCAGGAGGCGCGGCTGACCGTCTTCGTCCCCCTGGGGGCGGCGCTGCTGGTCAGCGCCTGGATGATCCTGCCGCTGCCGTCCTGGGCCGGGATGCCGCTGCTGTGGGACCGGGTCCCGCCCGTGCGCATGACCTTCGCCCTGGGGCTGTTGCTGACGGTGTGCGCGGCTGCGGTGCTGCGGGCGGCCCCCGCGTGCCTGTCCTGGCCGCGCCTGCTGGCGGCGGCCGTCCTTTGCGTGGTGGCGTGGGCGGCTTCGGAGGCGCTTGTGGCCGGGCGGGAGCAGCCGCGCTGGTCCTTCGCGCTGGTGCTGCTGCCCCTGCTGGGGCTCCTGGCCTGGGCCGCGCCCCGGCTGCACGGCCAGTTGGCCGCGGCGGGCGTCCTCTGCGTGGCGGCCTCGGCGAACCTGCTGGGGTTTGGCTGGTTCAATCCGGTCCAGTCGGCCAAGCCCATCTTCCACCGCCCGCCCACCGCCCTGACCGCCACGCTGGACAAGCATCAGGCGGAGCATCCGCAGGGCTGGCTGGTGACCACTGCCCTGCCAGGGGCCGTGCAGAACGGGCTGGGCTACCGCTCCATCAGCCATATCCTGGTGAGGCCGCAGCTCGACTTCTTCCGCCCGCGCTTCCCCGGCATGGATGACGCGGCCTTCAACCAGGTATTCAACCGATTCGCCCACATCCATGCCACCGATGAGGTGGAGGTGCCCATTACCACGCAGGCCGACGTGATCAAGGTGCCGGCCTTCGCCTTCGGCGCGCCGAGACTGCGGGCGCCGGCCCTGTCGCTGGTGCCGGCCCTGGAGGGGGCGCCGCAGACGGGTGGGGTGGTGGATGCCGTCGTGCCCGGCAACCCGGTGGTGATCCGGGGCTGGGGCCTGTTCGCCGGGGATGCGGACGGGCGCCGGCTGTCCCTGAGCACCTCCGCCGCCGTCGCCTCAGCCACGGTACATCCAGTCCGGCGGCCGGACGTGGCCGCTGCCCTGGGCGACCACCGCCTGGGGGAAAGCGGCTTCGAGATCCGGCTGACCCTCAAGGAGGCCGGGGCCCTGCCGGACCTGTGCCTCGCCTCCGACGACCCGGCCTACGGTTCCCGCCTGCTCGCCCTACCTGCCGGCGGCCCCGCCTGCACGGCGGCGGGGCCCTGATCAGATGTTGGTCTTCTTGAACAGCGCCTCCGGCACCGACCGGATGATGGTCATGATCCAGCGCCAGGGCCAGGGGACATAGACCACCTCCGCCTTGCCGCGGACGGCCTTCATCACGGCCTTGGCAAAGGCGTCCGGTGCCATGGCCATGGGCAGGGGGCCGGCGGACCAGGTCATGCCCGTGTCCAGGAATCCGGGTTTCACCGTCAGCACCTTCACGCCCTTGCGGAACATGCGGGCCCGGTAGCCCTGCAGGTAGGCGTGCAGCCCCGCCTTGGCCGAGCCGTAGACATAGTTCTTCAGCCGCCCCCGGTCGCCGGCGACGGAGCCCAGGGCCACCACCGTGCCCGTGCCGTGCCGCTCCAGGATCGGGGCGAGGTGCTGGAGGATGGAGACGGCGCCGCCATAGTTGGCCTGGATGGTCTTCACCGCCAGGGCGGGGTCCGCGTCCATCTCCGCCTGCTCGGGCATGGAGCCGAAGGCGAGGAAGACGCTCAGCGGTGCGGGCATGGCCTCCAGGTGGGCCGCCAGGGCCTTGTGGGAGGCCTCGTCCAGCGCGTCGAAGGGGACCACGTCCACACGGCGGCCGCGGCGCACCCGCAGGTCCGCGGCCGTGCGCCCAAGGTCATCCAGGTCGCGGCCGCACAGCACCAGGTCGGCGCCGCAGCCCGCCTCCCGCGCGAAGGCCCGCGCCACGGGGGAGGAGGCGCCCAGGATCACCCAGGTGCCCTCGGTGGCGGCCCGCATCGCCTCACGCGCGCCCGGTGCCCGGCCCATCACGCGCCCTCCCGGATGCGTAGCCGGCGGGCCAGGTCCGTCTCGAACCTGCCCTCGGGGTCCCAGCGCCGCAGGGTCTCGCGGAAGCGGGGCAGGTCGGGGTACATGGCCCGGAAGGCATCCGGCGTCAGGGCGCTGTCCTTGGCAAGGTAGACGCGGCCGCCCGCGTCCAGGGTGATGTGCTCCAGCTCGCGCAACAGCTCCTCCACCCCCGGCCGGTTGGGGATGTCCACCGCCAGGGTCAGGCCCGGCATGGCGAAGGACAGGTCACCCGGGCCCGGCCGGCCCATGGCCTTCAGCACCGCCAGGAAGGACCCGCGGCCGGCCCGGCCGAAGGCTTCCAGCAGCCGGCGGATCGCGTAGGGCCCGCCCGCGTGGGGGACGACGCATTGGAACTGGTGGAAGCCCTGGCGGCCATACATGCGGTTCCAGTGCAGGATGGCGTCCAGGGGGTAGAGGAACTTGCGCCAGGGCACCCGTGCCTCCGACCCCGCCGCGGAGACGCGGCGCCAGTACAGCGCGTTGAAGGCGCGCACCCCCGCCTTGCCCAGCACGAAGCCCGGCAGGTCCAGGGGCATGGCCAGGCTCTTCGCCTGCTTCTCCGGCACGAAGCCGTCCGCCGGGCCCGCCGCCTCCAGGATGCCGCGGCCAAGCTCCCGCCCGCCGGCCAGGGCGTCCACCCAGGCCACGGTGTAGGGCTGGCCCGGGCGGGGCTCCATCAGGGCGGCGAGGGTGGAATCCAGGTCCGGAAGGCGGCGGGAATGGACCAACGCCGTGTTGCCCGGCACCCGCGCCATGGTGAGGGAGATGCCGGTGACGATGCCGGTCAGGCCGATGCCGCCCACCGTGGCCCGGAACATGTCGGCGTTCTGGTCGCGGGAGGCGCGCACCACCTCCCCCGACGCGGTCAGGATGTCCAGCCAGTTCACGTGGTCGCCCAGGGAACCTGCGGTTTCCTGGTTCTTGCCGTGCACGTCGTTGGCCACGCCGCCGCCCAGCGTGGCGAAGGCGGTGCCGGGGGTGACCGGGGCGAGGTAGCCGCGGGGCAGGAAGGTGTCCAGCAGGTCCCGCCAGGTGACGCCGGGCTCCGCCACCAGCTCGCCCGTCGCCTCGTCGAAGGACAGGAACCGGTCCAGGCGGGTGGTCAGCAGGGCGCTGCCCCCGCCGTTCAGCCCCACGTCGCCATAGCTGCGGCCCGCGCCGACGCCGGCGACCGTACCCTCCGCCCCCTTGAGGGCGCGCTGCAGTTCCGACAGCCGCTCGGGCCGGGCGGCGCGGCTTCGCGCCTGGTGCACCCGGCCCCAGCCCGTCAAGGTCATCTCACGCCAAGCCATCTGTCCCGCCCTTGCCCCCGGCCGTCGCCGCGCCTCAGAGGCGCAGCATGGTGCCGGCGAGTTTGGCCAGGCCGTCGCCCTTTGCCGCCACCACCACCAACAACGCCGTGGCGGCCCCCATGGCCAACGAGGCCCTGTCTTTCAGGGCGAAGACGACGGGATCGTCATGCATTTCCCCCCGCCCGGCCAGCAGCCAGGCGCGGCCCAGCCAGTAGGCCAGGATCACGCAGATCACCCACAGGAACTCCGGATGGGCGTAGTTCCGCACCGCGGACGTCATGTCCACCAGGTAGCTGAAGAACACCAGCGGCGCGCAGAACCCCGCCGCCATGCCCATGCCCAGCAGCACCGGCGCGTCGCCGGCGTTGTAGCCGCGGCCCCGCGCCTTCTCCTTGCCCTCGCGCGCCAGCAGGCGGCACTCGCTGTAGCGCTTCATCACGGCCAGGCTGGTGAAAAAGAACATGGAGAAGGTCAGCAGCCAGGGCGACCAGGGGCCGTCCTGGGCGACGATGCCCGCCAGGATGCGCAGGGTGAACAGGATGGCCAGCACCACCACGTCCAGCATGGGCCGGCGCTTCAGTCCGAAGGAATAGGCCAGCGTCAGCACCAGGTAGGTGGCCGTCACCGCCACGAAGGCGGGCGTGGTCAGGGCCAGCAGCCCGACCACCGCCAGGCCCAGCACGGGGATGGCCAGCAGGGCCGACCTGATGGGCAGTGCGCCGGAGGCAAGCGGCCGGTTGCGCTTGCTGCGGTGCCGCCGGTCGGCTGACAGGTCGAACAGGTCGTTGAGCAGGTAGGTGAGGGAGGCCAGCAGGCTGAAGGCCAGGAACCCGGGCACAAGCACGGCCACGGATTCCATCGTCGGCAGCTCCCCCGCCAGCAGGAAGGGGACCAGCAGCAGCAGGTTCTTGGCCCATTGGTGGACGCGCAGGGCCTTGGCCCAGGTGCGCAGCTTCACGCCCGGGTGCTCGAAGGCGTGGACCACCTCCACGGATTCCGCCAACCGCGCGCGCAACGCGCTGGCCCGCGGGCCGGCCAGCACGGCGGAGCGGCAGCCCTCCCAGATCGCGATGTCCTGGCCGCCATCGCCCACATAGGTGAAGTCGTCGCCGAACCGCTCGCGGATCGCGGCCAGCTTGTTCGCGCCGGCAAGGTTCACGGTGCCGTCGCTGCCCTGCACCTCGCTGAAGATGGCGAAACGGGCGGCGACGCGCTGGACCAGGCTGTTGTCGCTTGCGGAGAACAGCCCCAGCCGCACCCCCTCGGCCTGGCGATCCTCCAGCCATTCCAGGAGGGGTTCGTTGACGGGCAGGGTGTCGATGTCCAGGTCCACCCGGCGCGCGATCTCACGCTTCAACCGGGCCTTGCCGCCCAGCAGCCAGAAAGGGAGCAGGAAAAGGCACCATGGCTTCTCGCGGAGCAGCAGGGCCAGGCACTCGTACAGCAGGTCTGTGCGGAGCAGCGAGCCATCGATGTCCACCGCGATCGCCTGTCCCGGGTCCGGCGCGAGCGCCATGCCGGGCCTTCCCGGAGCGGACACGATGGCAGCGGACTGCCGCATATGCATCATGGCAGGGTTCCTCACGGCAGCCTGTACGGATCGGTGTCCAGAACAGGCGCCCTGCCAAAGCATCACGCGGCTGCGAAAGGTTTGTTGCGGTTACCCAGGTGGCGGTGCGGCAACCTCGCCAGCCAGCCTAGGCCTAGGTCCCGCGGGGTAACGCGGAGGGCGGAATTGGCACGTCCACCAGGCCTGTGCATCCCCGCGCCGCTGGTTCCCGGTGCGGCGCACAGCCGTTTGCGCCCGTGGGCGGGGGCTCCCCCGTCCCGCGGGCGCTTTGGTCAGAGCATCAGGTTCAGGATGCCGGTCATGGTCGCGGCGACGGCCAGCATGCACAGGGTCTCCACGAAATCGGTGGCGCGGGGCAGCTTGGCGGCGATGCGGGCGGCCAGGGAAACGGGGTCGGCAGGCTTGTTGGCGCTGCGGCTCAGGGTGGTCATCGTCATCTCCGTCGGGTTCGTTTTCGCTGTCGTCTTCTGCCCAGGGATGAGAGCAACCACCGTGCCAAGTCCGGTGCGGCTTGATTTTGGAAAGTAGGGGGCGCGGGGGTTGGCGGGGGTGGCCACTTGGTCGCGGATTGCGGCGAAAAATGGGCGGCCGGCCCAAGGGGTTTGTGTTCCGCCTGTCCGTTTCCGGACAGTCCGGCACGGCGGAGGACCCGACCGGACACCTCATAGGGCTGACCTGCGCCCTACCTTCACAAGACATGCAAGGGCTGCATAGAATGCGGCCGGGACAGACGGAAGGGGTAGGGCCTTGGGCAAGACGCCGAAGCTCGCCATCATCGGCGGACGGCTAGAGACGGACAATGCGGCCGTCTTCGCGGAGCTGCGCCGCCTGTCGGGCGGGCGCATCGCCATCCTGGCCACCGCCTCGGGCGAGCCGGATGAGGTGGCGGCGGAGACGGCGGAGCTGTTCGCCAGCCACGGCATGCTGCCGGCCATCATTCCCATCCACGGGCCGGGCGCCCCCGCCGCGGCGCAGGACGCGCGCGTGGCCGCGGCGCTCGAGGCATGCGGCAGCGCCTATTTCACCGGTGGCGACCAGGCGCTGATCACGGGCGCCTTCCTGCCGGGCGGGCAGAAGTCACCGGCCTTCTGGGCGCTGGAGCGGATGGTGACGGCGGGTGGCCTGCTGGCCGGGTCCAGCGCCGGGGCCGCCTGCCTGTCCGGGCCGATGATCCTGGGCGGCAGCTCCGTCCAGGCGCTGGTGCACGGGGTGACGGACGACCCGGAGCAGCCGGGCATGATGATGGGCACCGGCCTGGGCTTCTTCCCCCACGGGCTGATCGACCAGCACTTCATTAAGCGCGGGCGCCTGGGCCGGCTGCTGGTGGGCATGGCCGCCAGCGGCACACGCTGGGGCTTCGGCGTGGACGAGAACACGGCCCTGGTCGTGGAGGGCACCGACGCCCGGGTGGTGGGCGAGTACGGGGTGATGCTTCTGGACCGGGGCGAGGGCGCGCCGGGCGGGCCGCCCTGGGAAGGGCTGCGCCTGTCCTACCTGGACAATGGCGACGGGCTGGACCTGGCGACCATGCAGCCGCGGCCCGCCAAGGCCAAGCGGCGCCTGCGGGCCGGCGCCCACAGTTGGCGCGCGCCCGCCGCCAGCCGGCGCAACGCCTTTGGCCCCTATGCCCTGTATGAGCTGATGGTGCGCCTGGCCGAGGGGGACCGGTCCGTCTATGACCGGGAGGTGGCGCTGGCCTATGACCCGTCGGCCGCCACCGCCGCGCGGCTGACCCTGGTGCGGGAGCGGAAGCGAACCCTGGCCCTGGCGGCCCGGAGGCGGGATGGCAGCCGCCGCCACACCATCCTGGACATGCGGCTGGACGTGGCGCTGGAAAAGGCCAGCCGGGCGGAATGGCTGCGCCACAGGACGGCGGAACCGCGGGGGCTTTCCGGCGGGCAGGTGGCGCCGGGGGCGCGGCTCGTGGTGACGGGGTCCTCGCCGCTCACGGGGCATCCGGCCCTGCTGGACGGCATCCTGGCCAACATCCGGGGACCCGTGGGGGTCATCGCCGCGGCCAGCGCCGACCCGGCGGACGCGGCGCGGGACTATGTGGAGACCCTGCGCCGCCGCGGGGTGGAGGCGGAGGATTTGGGCATCCACGCCGCCGCCATGCCCCAGCTCATGGCCGACGCGGGCCTGCTGGAACGGGTGGCGTCCAAGCGGGCCATCCTGTTCACCGGCGGCGACCAGACCCGGCTGGTGGAGACGCTGCTGCACCGGGGGGCGGAGACTCCGGTGCTGGGCGCCGTCATGCATGTCTACCAGGCCGGCGGCGCCCTGGTGGCGGTGTCGGGTGCAGCGTCGGCCCTGTCGGGCATCATGATCGCCGGGGGTGGGAGCTGGCAGGCGATCCGTTACGGTGTCGCGGCGGACGCGGGCCATGCCGGCCTGCTGCTGGAGGAAGGCTTCGGCCTGTTCGACCTGGGCATCGTGGACCAGAACATCATCGACCGGAACCGGCTGGGCCGGCTGGTGGTGGCCTGCGCGGAGGAGAACGCCCGCTTCGGCTTCGGCGTCTGTGAGGACAGCGCCATGGTGGTGCATGGCGGCGGCACGGAGATCGAGGCCATCGGCCGGACCGGCATCGTCCTGGCGGAACTGGAGCCGGAGAAGCTTACCCTGCAGGGCGACAGCTTCGCCGCCAAGGGCGTGGTGCTGAGCCTGGTCCGCCCCGGGAGCCGCTTCGACCTGCTGGGCAGCGGCCCGCCCGCCACGGCGGAGGACTGCACCCGGCGGCTGGAGGACCTGGTCGCCGCCCTGGAGCGGGAATGCTGGCAGGCCGCCCGCGAACGCGGCTTGGCCCACACCACCCACATCCACGTGGCCATGCGCCGCGCCGCCGAGGGGCGGGTGGTGCTGGACATCGAGAGCGACCGGGCTGGGGCGGATTGAGGGCGAAATTACCAGTAGATGTAGTCGTGTTTTGGATTCCCTGCCAAAGCAGTGAAATGGATTTCCAACTCTGCGCTTGTTTCAATTTTATTGAAAGACGCAAAATTTTGCTTTGTCACACCCTACATGGGCGTTGGATAAAATGGGACGATAATAAAATAGACTATATTCGTCAGCATCAATGCGGACGATGCGTAGTTTATCGATCTCTCCCCATTAATGAACGAAACTACCATTAACACTGCACAAACCGGCAAAAGGTATATAGGAAATACAAGCTGCAAATAAACCCAATGGAATCCTATGTTGATCGTGGGTTGTATCGCCGAAAACCACAAACATGCGGATGAAATTGCTAAAGATAGCAAAGACAGAATTCTGTTGATTCCGAATTTCACAAGCATTCTCCTCGTCAGTTTCTAAACATCATGAAAATCTATCTTCCCGACCAAACACTGATGAGAACGGCTAGCCAGACATAGCCAAGTCAAATAATTCAGAACCATACACATAGTGAGACTTGCGATGCAATGCTGTATGGTATCGGTTACGAAGGCTTGCATTCTTTGGGGCTGATGCCATGGCGATGGAGCACAAGGGCTACGTTGCTGACCCCATCGAACTCGACCCGGGCGACGGCACCTTCTCCGGCGTCGTCGCCGGCCTGTCGGACGTGATCCATTTCGAAGGCACGAATGCGTCCGAGCTTTGGGACAGCTTTCGGGGCAGCATCGACGAGTACCTGAAGCTTTGCAATGAGCTGGGCCATCGTTCCTAGGTCGGATTAGCGCTGCGTAATCCGACAGTGAAAGGAATGGCCTGACCGCCTTTTCCCCGCGCTGATCCGGGGGCGTCGGATTACGCTTCGCTAATCCAGCCTACGAGCTCTCCCGTTGAAAATCCGGGTTCCCCGTTCGCGTTGGCTGCGCTCTAATCGCAGGCGCGGCCGGAATGGGCCGCCAACGACCGGGGCTACAGGGGGCGGGCACCATGGAGTTCGTGAAGACCAGCGTCTATGTCGGGCCGAACGTGCACGCCACGCTGCCGCTGGTCCGCCTGGTGCTGGATCCGGGCGACCGGGCGGGGGCCACGGTGGATGCGGCTACGGCGGACGACCTGCTGTCCCAGGTTCCCGGCCTCGCCACCCAGGCCGGCGGCATCGGGGCGAAGTTGCGTGAGGGCGCGGCCGGACTGGCTGAGGCGCTGGCGCACATGGCCCTGGCGCTCCAGCGGCTTGCCGGCGCCACGGTGGAGTTCGTGGCCGTGAAGCCGGCGAAGGGCGGCGCGCAGCAGGAGCTGCTGTTCGCCTATGAGAATGACGACACGGCGCTGGCCGCGGCCGACCTGGCCTTGGACTATTTCCTCGACCGGTTGAAGCACCCCAAGGCGCCGGAGGACTTCGTCTTCGCGGAGGAGCTGGACCGCTTCCTGGACCGGGCCCAGCGCCGCAGCCTTGGCCCCAGCACCCTGTCCCTGATCCAGGCGGCGGAGGCGCGGGACATCCCCTGGCTGCGCCTGAACGACCAGAGCCTGATCCAGCTGGGCCATGGCCGCTACCAGCAGCGGATCGAGGCGACCACCACCAGCCGCACCTCCGTCATCGCCACGGAGATCGCCAGCGACAAGAACCTGACCAACCGCATCCTGTCCGACCTGGGCCTGCCGGTGCCGGAGCAGCGCATCGCCTATAGCCTGCGGGAATGCCTGCGCGCCGCCGACCGGATCGGCGTGCCCGTGGTGGTCAAGCCGGTGGACGGCAACCATGGCCGCGGCGTCTCCGTCAACCTGACCACGGACGCGGAGATCGAGGACGCCTTCGCGAGGGCCAGCGAGGTCAGCGACGGGGTGGTGGTGGAAAGCTACATCACCGGCCTGGACCACCGGCTGCTGGTGGTGGACGGGGAGCTGGTGGCCGCCGCCCGGCGCATGCCCGGCCATGTGGTGGGGGACGGCACCTCCACCGTGGCGCAGCTGGTGGACATGGTGAACCAGGACCCCCGCCGCGGCGTGGGCCATGAGAACGTGCTGACCCGGCTGGAGCTGGACGACCAGGCCCTGAAGCTGCTGAAGGAGAAGGGCTACACGGTGGAGACGGTGCCGGCGGAGGGGGAGGTGGTCTATCTCCGCCGCACGGCCAACCTGTCCACCGGCGGCACGGCCATCGACGTGACCGACGTGATCCACCCGGACGTCAGGGAAATGGCGGTGCGCGCCATCAAGGCGGTGGGGCTGGACGTGGGCGGGGTGGACTTCCTGACCACGGACATCACCAAGTCCTACCGCGACACGGGCGGGGCCATCTGTGAGATCAACGCCGGCCCCGGCTTCCGCATGCATGTGGCCCCGTCGGAGGGCACGCCGCGGGACGTGGCGGGCAAGGTGATGGACATGCTGTTCCCGCCGGGCAGCCACGCCCGCATCCCCATCGCCGCCATCACCGGCACCAACGGCAAGACCACCACCAGCCGCATGCTGGCCCACATCCTGAAGACCGCCGGCCATTGCGTGGGGCTGACGACGACGGACGCCGTCTACATCAACGGCAACCTGACGGTCCGCGGCGACTTCACCGGCCCCACCGCCCACCGGATGGTGCTGCGCGACCCCAGCGTGGACGTGGCGGTGCTGGAGACGGCGCGGGGCGGCATCCTGCGCGCCGGGCTGGGCTTCGACCGGGCCGACGTGTCGGCCGTGCTGAACGTGGCCAGCGACCACCTCGGCCTCGGCGGGGTGGACACGCTGGAGGAGTTGGCGCGGGTGAAGTCCGTGCTGGTGGAGGTGGCCCGGGACACGGTGGTGCTGAACGCGGACAACGAGTTCACCATCCGCATGGCCGACCAGAGCCCGGCCAAGAACATCCTCTGGGTCACCATGCACCCCACCCACGCCCTGGTTGGTGCCCACATCCGGGCCGGCGGCAGGGCCTGTGTGCTGGAGAGTGGGGCGAACGGCGACATGATCGCCCTTTATGACAAGGGCGCCCAGATCCCGCTGATCTGGACCCACCTGATCCCGGCGACGCTGGAGGGCAAGGCCAGGCACAACGTGCAGAACGCCATGTTCGCCGCCGCCATCGCCTATGCCCTGGGCAAGGGCCTGGACGAGATCCGGCACGGGCTTCGGACCTTCGACAACACCTTCTACCAGACCCCCGGCCGCATGAACATTTTCACGGAACACCCCTTCAAGGTGATCCTGGACTATGGCCACAACCCCCACGCCATCCAGGCCATGGTGGAGCTGGTGGAAAACCTGAAGCCGCGTGGGCGGCGCATCGTGGTGCTGACCGCCCCCGGCGACCGGCGGGACCAGGACATCCGCGAGGTGGCGCGCACCGTGGCGGGCAAGTTCGACATTTACATCTGCAAGCGGGACGACAGCCTGCGGGGCCGCGGGCCGACGGAGGTGCCGGACATCCTGCGCGCCGGGCTGCTGGCCGCGGGCGTGAAGGACGAGGCCATCCAGATCGTGCCGGAGGAGGAGAAGGCCGTGCAGGCAGCGCTGGAGCAGGCGAGGCCGGACGACCTGGTCCTGGTCTTCGGCGCCGACATCACCCGCTGCTGGAAGCAGATCATCTATTTCCAGCGCGACCCCGCGACGCCCGGGGAGAAGGCGGTGCCGCGGGCGACGGAAGCCGTGGCCAGCTTCGCCCCGCCCCCGGGGTACCGGGTGGTGCAGGACGGGCGCGGGGTTTACCTGCTCCGGGACGGGTGAGCCTTTCCGGCCTTGTGAATTCCCGCGGGCGGAATGGGTAGGCGGTATTTTCCTTCCCCATGCGCGACGGAGGCTGCCCGGAACGGCCATTCCTGGTCGTGTATTCCAAGCTTATCATAGTGGTCGGCCTACGACGGGCGTGGGCATCTGCTTGCGTGCCCAGTCGGTGGGGCGCATACGCGTCCGCCGAACGGGGGGTAGACCTCTCCTTCATGATTGCGCTTAAGTAAAATTACGGACAATGCAGATGCTGTATTTCATGCATGTTCCGAAGACGGCCGGCACCTCATTGCGCATGCTGGTGCATAACCGGCTTTTCCCGGGGCGTGTCCGCGAGGTCTATGATGATTTCGGGTATTGGAACCGCCCGGCCCTGAGGGACCGCGTGGGCGACGGGGACGTGCTGTACGGCCATTTCTGCCACGGGTTCCACGCCTTGCTGGGGGATCGCGACCCGCGGTACGTGACGGTGCTGCGCGACCCGGTGGAGCGGGTCGTCTCCCTCTACTGGCACCAGCGCAACGTGCCCGGGGCGCCGTTCCACGGCCTGATCAACGGCCAGAACCTCGGCATCGCCGACTTCGTGGAAGCTCGGCTGACGGAGGAGTCGGACAACCATCAGGTCCGCATGCTGGCGGCGCATTACGGCCGCGTCCGCCGCTGGCGGGAGATCGCCGGCAACCGCCTGTACCGGGCCCTTACCGGCAATCCCACGCGGCCCCTGTGGACAAGGGCGCTGCTGCGGCGGGCCAAGGCCAACATCCGGCGCAACTTCCTGCATGTGGGCCGGACGGAGGACATGGGCGCCACCCTGGACGTGCTGGCCGAGCTGGCCGGTGTGGGACGCGAGACGCTGGTGCTGGGCCGGGAGAACGTGTTGCGCCCCGACGGCTACCGGCTCTCCCCCGGCGACCGCCGGGTAATCGAGAACGCCAACGAGCTGGACCTGGAACTGTATGAGGGCCTGTTTGGCGCCGCCAGGGCCTATGGCGGGCTGTCCAGCCCGAACAGCAGCAGGAAGCTGCCGGCCTCGGCCCCTTCCGGCAGCTCCAGGTCACGGCACTCCGGCCGCATGGGGGCGGCCAGCGCGCTTTCCACGAAGACGCGGTAGGCGGGGTCGGCCAAGTCGCCGTTGCCGCCGGAATAGGCCGCGCCGATCACCCGGCCGTTGGCGTCGTAATAGATGCGGATTTCGGTGCGCAGGGTGCCGGTGCCCTGGGGCAGGGCCGGTGGGGTCCAGCACTCCATCACCTTGCTGCGCTGGCGCAGGCCGATGCCGGACAGGTCCTCCACCTTGGCCCAGGCGGCGGCCGGGGCAGGTGCCTCGTTGATCACCGCCTCCCCCTGCTTCTCTGCCGGCGGGGGCTTCGGCGCGGGCGCGGGTGGGGCGGCCGGCTTCGGGGCCGGCTTGGGTTCCGGCTTCTTCGGGGCCGTGGGGGGCGGCTTGGGCGGGGACAGGGCCGCCACCCGCAGCCGGGCCAGGCTGGCGAAGCGGCCCTGCGGATAGGCGTCCAGGTAGGCCTGGAACTCCGCGGCGCTGCGGCTGTCCCGGACCGATTCCCAGAAGACCAGCTCCGGGTCGGGCGGCGGCGCCGGCCGCGGCGCGGCGCAGGCGGTCAGTGCCAGCAGCAGGGCCAGGGGCAGCAGCCGTGGGGCGAGGCGACGGGTGGGGGACAAGGAGCCTTCCTTCACTCGGGCCCGGCCCGCCGGGCCGGGATGCCGCCAAGATAAGCCCTCGGCGGCGGGACGCAACCAATGGCGTCGCATCCCCGCTTCCTGGGGAGGGAACCGCGGATTCATACCTTCAGCGGCAGCAGCACGTGCACGCTGGTGCCGCGGCCCGGCTCGCTGTCGATGGAAAGCTGGCCGCCATGCATCTCCGCCAGCGCCTTGCACAGGGCGAGGCCCAGGCCGCTGCCCTGGTGGCGGCGGTTGAGGGCGCTGTCCACCTGCTCGAACGGGCGGCACAGGCGGGGCAAATGGTCCGGGGGGATGCCGATCCCGGTGTCCTCCACCGTCAGCTCCAGCCGGCCCGCCGCGGCGACGGCGCGGATCGTCACCCGGCCGCCCCGGTGGGTGAACTTGATGGCGTTGGACAGCAGGTTCAGCAGCACCTGCCGCACCGCCCGCCCATCCACCCGCACCCGCTCCGGCAGGTCCGGGGCCAGTTCCTCCACCAGCGCCAGGCCGGCGTCGGCGGCGTGCTTGCGCATCAGCCGCACCGTGTCCCCGATCAGGCGGTAGGTCGCCACGGGGGCGACGCGCAGCTCATACTTGCCGGCCTCGATCTTGGACATGTCCAGGATGTCGTTGATCAGCTCCAGCAGGTAGGCGCCCGCCCGGTGGATGTCCTCCGCATAGCCCAGCAGGGTAGGGTCGGAGGGGCCCGTCTCCGGGTCGCGCAGCATGTCGGAAAAGCCGAGGATACTGTTCAGCGGCGTGCGCAGCTCATGGCTCATGGACGACAGGAACCGGGCTTTGGTCAGGGCCGACTCCTCCGCCCGCAGCTTTTCCTGCTCATAGCGGGCCGCCAGTTCCTGCAACTGGCGGCGGGATTCCTCCAGCTCCTCCACATGGCGGGCCAGGGCCAGCTCCGCCTCCCGCCTGTGGGTCAGGTCGACCACCATGGCCAGGGAACCGGCATAGTGGCCAGCCGCGTCCGTGGTGGGCGTGCTGGAGACCAGGGCCCAGACGCCGGTGCCGTCCTTGCGGCGGAAGCACAGGTCGTACTGCTCGCTCTGCCCCCGGCGGCGGTTGCGCTGCTTCTCCACCACCCGGGCGTGTTCCTCGGGGAACAGGATCAGGTTGACGTGCTTGCCGGCCAGCTCCTCCGGCGCGTAGCCCATCATGTCGGCCATGCGCTGGTTCACCAGGGTGATGACATTGTCCTGGTCGCCGGCCAGGATGCCTTCCTGGGCCGTCTCGATGATCTTGCGATAGCGCCGCTCGCTGGCCTGGAGGGCCGCTTCCGCCTCCCGCCGGGCGTGGATGTCCGTGGCGGTGCCGATGAAGCCCACGGGCCGGCCGGCCACGTCCCGGTGGGGCGCCGCCAGCACGCTTACCCACCGCCCGGCCACCCGCGCCTGGAAGGCGAAGCCGGTGCCCTGCACCGCCGCCCGACGCATGGTGTCCGTGACCATGCGCAAATCCTCCGGGTGGATGCCGGAGCGCCAGCCCCGGGCCATGAGGGTGGCCGGGTCCATCTGCGTCAGCCGTGCCAGGGCCGGGTTCGCATATTGCAGCTGGCCGGAAAGGTCGGTCTGGAAGATGCCGGCGGGGGACGCCTCCGCCAGGGTGCGGAAACGCAGCTCCCCCTCCCGCAGTCGGCGTTCCGCCTCCTTCTCCCCGGTGATGTCGCTGCGCAGGCTGACGGTCCAGCCGTCGGCGGTGCGGGTCTCGCTGATCCGGACCCAGCGGCCGCCGGCCATCTCATGCTCCAGGCTGCCGCTGGGCGCGCGCAGGTGGCGCAGGCGCTCGGCGATGAACGCCTCCTCCCGCCCCTTGGCGGCGGGGAAGATGCCCCGTTCCACCGACAGGAGCGTCAGCGCCTCCATGGTCATGCCGGTCAGGGGGACGCCTTGCAGGGCCGGGTAGATCTCCAGGAAGCGGCGATTGTGCAGCACCACGCGGCGGCTGGGGTCCAGCAGCAGGAAGCCGTCGTTCAGCGCCTCCACCGCGTCGCGCAGGTGCCCTTCCCCCGCATGCAACGCCACTTGCCGCAGGGCCAGGCCGAACAGTCGGCAGCCCCCGGCGGGCGGGGCCAGGGGCCAGCCCTCCACCTCCACCAGGTGGCTGCCGCCGGTACGGCCGGCCAGCCACAAGGCCAGCTTGAAGCGTCGCCCGCCGGCCATGGCCTCCGCCACCGGGCGCAACGGGTCGGGCCCCGGGGCGCTGTCCAGCAGCAGGCGGGGCGATTGGCCCAACAGGGCGGCCGGGGTCCGGCCCGCGGATTCCGCCAGCAGGGCGTTCACATAGCGGAACCGGGCGCCGCGGCCGGTGGCGGCGTCCACCTCCACGATGCCGGCCGCCACCCCCAGCCCGTCCAGCAACGCGCCGAGCAGGGCCGGGTCGCTGACCGGACCCGGCGGGGCGGGGGAAAGGGGGCGGGACAGGGTCTCCGACATGGGGGCAGAGTATGCGCCCCTCCAGGGTTACCCCGCAAGGAAGCGGTAGGGATAGGCGGATGGTGAGACTCAGGGCCGCAAGCCCACATACCGGGCGCGGGGACGGATCAGGGCGGGTGACCGGGCCTGCTCCAGCAGGTGCGCCACCCAGCCCGCGGTGCGTCCCAGGGTGAACAGGCCCAGCGGGGCCGATGGCGGCAGGCCCAGCCGGTTGGCCAGCAGGGCCAGGGCGAAGTCGATGGTGGGCGGCTGGCCCGCGATCTCCGCCGCCGCCGCGGCCAGGGCCTGCGCCTTGCGCACCATGGGGTCCTTCGGGCGGGCGGCGGCCAGCAGCCTCAGCAGCGCCTTGGCCCGCACGTCGCCTGCGGGGTAGAGCGGGTGGCCGAAACCGGGCAGTTCCTCCCCCCGCGCCAGAAGGGCGGCGAAGGCGGCGGCCGGGTCCGGGGCGGCCAGCAGGCCGGGCAGCAGGGCGGCAACCCGGGCGGTCATCCCACCATGGCGTGGTCCGCGCAGCGCGGCGATGCCCGCCAGCACGCAGGCATAGGGGCTGGCCCCGGTGGAGGCGACGCAGCGAACGGTGAAGGTGCTGGCGTTCAGCTCATGGTCCGCGCACAGCACCAGGGCGGCGCGCAGCAGCCCCGCGTCGCCATCCGGCAGGCCCCAGGCCCGGGCCAGGACCTGATGCAGGGGCAAGGCGGACGGGTCGGCGTCGGCCAGGATCGCCACCACCCAGCGCAGGATGCGGGCCCCGGTGCGGGCCAGGCCGTCCGCTGTCCGGTTCATGGCACGGAGGTCCGCCGCGGCGGCGAGTGGCAGCAGCACCTGTAGCCGGTCCACCGGCTCCAGCGGGCCCAGCGCGCCCCGCACGGCCGCGAAGCCCCCCGGGATGTCCGGCGGCGGCTCGGCGAAGGGGTCCCCCTGGCTGTCCCACAGCAGGGCGGACACGGTTTCCAGACTTGCGCTGGCCGCCAAACGGGTGGCGTCACGCCCGCGGTAGTATAAGCCGTCGCCGGGCACCAGGGTGATGGCCGATTCCAGCACCGGCGCGCCCCAGTCCAGCGGCTTGGCTTCCCCGTCCGGCTTGTCGCGCCGGGCCAGCAGGGTTCGCACATCCTCCGCCCGGTACAGCCGGGTACGGCCACCGGCCCGCGGCTCCGACCTTATCAGGCCGCGGCTGACATAGGCGTAGAGGGTGGGAAGGCTGACGCCCAGCTCGGCGGCGGCCTCCTTGGCGGTCAGGGTCAGGGGCGTCTCCATGGCTGATATATTGATAGAATTAATCAACATTGACAAGCATAGACCCCGCCCTGACGCTTCCCCCGTGGACAAGAGATCGGTTCGGAGGGAACCATGAGCAGCGGATTGGACGGCGTCGTCGCCGCGGAGACGGTGATGAGCCATGTGGACGGGCAGGCGGGGCGGCTGGTGCTGCGTGGCTTGCCGGTGGAGCTGGCGGCGGAAAGCCTGGAGTTCGAGGGGGCGCTGGCCCTGCTGTGGCGCGGGTTCGAGCCCCTGGCCGATGACGCCGCAAGCCTTCGGCAGGCGTTGGGGCAGGCGCGCGCGCGGGCCTTCGCGCTGGTGCCGAAGCTGCTGCCGGCAGCGGCGGGCCTGCCGCCCATCGAGGGGCTGCGGCTGATGCTGGCCGGCCTGGGCGACGGGGAGGAGGGGTCCCAGCCCCTGCTGGCCGTGGCGGCCGTGCCGGTGTTCCTGGCCGCCCTGGACCGGCAGCGGCGGGGCTTGGCGCCCGTGGCCCCGACCCCGGGCCTGGGGCACGCCGCGGACTTCCTGGCCATGCGGGCGGGGGAGGTGCCGGAGCCCCTGCGGGCCAAGGCGTTGGACGCCTATCTGGTGACGGTCAGCGACCATGGGCTGAATGCCAGCACCTTCGCGGCGCGGGTGGTGGCGTCGACGCGGGCGGGGGTGTTCTCATCGATCGTCGCGGCGCTGTGCGCGCTGAAGGGGCCGCTGCATGGCGGTGCGCCGGGGCCGGTGCTGGACATGCTGGACGCCATCGGCAGCGCCGACCGGGCCGCTGCCTGGATCGACGGGGAGCTGGCGGCGGGGCGGCGGCTGATGGGCTTCGGCCACCGCATCTACACGGTGCGCGACCCGCGGGCGGAGGTGCTGAAGGGGGTCGTGAGGGGGCTCGACAACGGCCGGATCCGGCTGGCGGAGCAGGTGGAGGCCGCGGCCCTGGCGGCGCTGGCGCGCCACAAGCCGGGACGCAAGCTGGAGACGAACGTGGAGTTCTATACCGCCCTGCTGCTGGACGCGGTGGGCCTGCCGCGCGACCTGTTCACGCCGGTCTTTGCCGTGGGCCGGGTGGCGGGCTGGACGGCCCATGTGCTGGAGCAGGAGGCGACCGGCCGGTTGCTGCGCCCGCAGTCCCGCTATGTGGGGCCGCCCGTGCCGGACGCTGCCTGAGCCTGGGGTGGGGGGAAGGGCCTAGGCCGGCCTCTCCCATCCGGTTCACCAGCAAATCACTTGCTTCCCAAAAGTCGTAGCCGTTAGCCTCCCTGTCCTATTCACGCATAGGACCGGGGGGTAGCATGCGTCGCGAGGCGGGGTTGGTGGGGGCGGTGGCCCTGGTGGCGTTGCTGGTCGGGTGCGGGGGCGATCTGCCGGAGCGCCCGCCCATTGAGAGCGTGGAGTGGGCCGAGCAGGGCTGGACCGCGGAACAGCGCAGCCTGTACCACAACACCGGGCAGGGCACGGTCATCGCCCCGGTGGACTTCTTCTTCGCGCTGGAGCGGCCCTTCAGCAAGGACAAGGTGTCCGACCCCGCCTACCTTTCCGCCCTGGGCTTCCTGACCGGGCCGGACACGGCCAAGGACCCTGGCAACCCCCACGGGCTGCCCGTCGGCTTCGCCGTGCTGGATGACAAGGGGCCGCCGGCCGGCAAGGGGCTCGGCCCCGTGGTGGGGTTGACCTGCGCCGCCTGCCATACCGGCCAGCTCACCTACCAGGGCAAGGCCTTCCGCATTGACGGCGGGGCCGCCGGCCACGACCTGACCGGCTTCTCCGAGAGCTTCGGCCTGACCCTGATCGAGACCTGGTACAACCCCTTCAAGTGGCGCCGATTCGCCAAGGAAGTGCTGAAGGAGAAGTATGAGGACGGGCAGGCGTACAAGACGCTGAAGGCCCGCTTCTACCCGCTGGTGGTCGCCGCCCGGCGGGTGGCCTGGTACAGCTTCACGACAGGCGCCTACCCGACCCATGAGGGCTTCACCCGCCTGGACGCGCTGGGCCGCATCGGCAACACCGTGTTCGGCGACGATCTGGTGGAGAAGGCCAACTACCGCGTGGCCGACGCGCCCGTGTCGTACCCGTACCTCTGGGACATCTGGCGGTTCGACTGGGTGCAGTACAACGGCAGCGTCCACCAGCCCATGGCCCGCAACGTGGGCGAGGCGCTGGGCGTGCGTGCCCGCACCAACTTCATCGACGCGGAGGGCAAGCCGGTCGACCCCACGCCGGAGAAGCCGGGGTGGACCTACGGCCCGAACTTCGACACCTCCATCCCCGTGGAGAACCTGCACCGGATCGAGACGACCCTGTGGGACCTGACCGCGCCCAAGTGGCCGGCCCACATCTTCGGCGCGGTGGACCAGGCCAAGGCCGACAAGGGCAGGGAACTGTTCAAGGAGAATTGCGCCAAGTGCCACGGCGTCCGCCCCATCGAACAGGGGCCCGACGTGAAGGCGCAGTGGGCCGTGACCATGGTGCCGCTGAAGGTCATCGGCACCGACCCCACGGTGGCCACCAACTTCGCCAAGGAGAAGCTGGACCCCGTCAAGATGACCGGCACCAAGGACCCCATCTCCCCGGCCGAGGGGCTGAAGGTGGTGACGGACGCGGTGAAGGGCCGGGCCTACGAGCTGGCCGGCCTTGACCCGGAGAAGCGGGCGGAGATGGACGGCTTCGGCCGGCCCAACCTGGTCCGAGCGCCCTGCGCCTACAAGGCCCGTCCCCTGGCCGGCGTCTGGGCCACGCCGCCCTACCTGCACAACGGCGCCGTCGCCAACGTGTTCGAGCTGCTGGGCCCGGAGGGGGAGCGGCAGCCCTTCTGGCTGGGCAGCTTCGAGTATGACCCGAAGACCCTGGGCTATGTGAAGACCCCCATCAAGGGCGGCTTCAAGATGGATTTCAAGGAGGCCGGCAACGCCAACACCGGCCACCACTTCTCCGACACGCCCGGCCCAGGCGTCATCGGCCGCGCCCTGTCCCCGGACGAGCGCTACGCCATCATCGAGTACCTGAAGGCCCTGACCCCCGAGACCCAGGAGGTGCTGGAGCCCGTGAAGGCCGACTGGGGCGACAAGTACGCCTGCGAGGGGCAGGACGGTTGGTGGAAGTGAGGAACAGTGCCCTCTCCCTGGGGAGAGGGTGGCGCGATAAGCGCCGGGTGAGGGAGATGGGCGTGGGGAACCATGCAATCGGGACCGCCGGCCTGCTACCGTCTCCCTCACCCGCCCGCTGGCGTGGGCATCCCCGGATCAGGTCCGGGACAGTCTGTCTCCCCAAGGAGAGGGATCGGAGGTCACGCCACCGGCACGAACTTCTCCCCCTCAAGCCGGGCGAGCACGCCGCTGGCGATGCCGAAGTAGAAGCCCTCCAGGGCCAGTTGGCCGGACCCTACCGCGTCCTTGATCCAGGGGAAGGTCATCAGGTTGCGCAAGGACAGGCGCACCACCTGTTCCTCGCAGTGGGGCAGCAGGTCGCCGGGCTCCAGCCCCTCCGGAACGGCCTCCAGAACGGGCTTGGCCATCTCCATCCAGGGCTCGACGAAGTCCCGCGCCTCCCGCGGGGCGCCTTCCACCATGGCGCGGATGCCGCCGCACTGGGCGTGGCCCAGCACCACCAGCCGCGACACCTTCAGCACCCGCACGCCATATTCCAGGGCGGCGGAGGTGCCGTGGTAGCCATGGTCGGGGGAATAGGGGGGCACCAGCCCCGCCACGTTGCGCACGACGAACAGTTCCCCCGGCCCGGCGCCGAACACGGTGGCCGGGTCCACGCGGCTGTCGGAGCAGGCGATGACCATCGTTGACGGGTTCTGACCGCGCTCCGCCAGCTTCTGGTAGCGGCGGCGTTCCGCGGGCCAGGTCTCTTCACGGAAGCGGCGGTGGCCTTCCAGCAGCGGGTCCATGGGCGTCTCCTGCCGACGGGTGGGGGCGTCCCCGGGATCGTTCCGTGGCAGGATTACGGAGAAAACCCTGTCACCCTCAAGGGTTTTTGGCGTCGTGACCGAAGCTTGGCAGGGATGCTTTCGGGGATGTGGGGGTGCCCTCACCCCGCCTTGCGCAGCACGCCGTTCAGCTGCGCGTCGATCATGGCGGGGATCAGCTGGTCCACCGGACTCCAGTGGAAGGTGGGCATGGTGATCAGCAGGCTGACCAGGCCGTGGCCACTGGCCCAGATCACCTCCGCCATCAGATTGGGGTCCTCGCCCTTCAGGGTGCCGTCCTGGATCAGGGCCGATACCAGGTCGCGCAGGCCGGCGAAGGCCTTGGCCCCGTTCGCCCCCGGCGTGCCCTGCGGCATGTCCGCCCCGGTGCGGTGGTCGAAGGGCATGGGGATGGCCTGCTTCGTCATGAAGATCAGCCGGTACTCGTCCGGGTGGGCCAGGCCGAAGCGCAGGTAGGCCTCCATCAGCCGCCGCAGCCGCTCCACCAGGGTGCCGCCGTCGTTGCGGATGGCCTCGAACCGCGCCACCAGCTTGCCGAAGGCCTTGTCGCAGATCTCCAGCAGGATGGCATCCTTGTCCGGAAAGTACAGGTAGAGCGCCGTGCTGGACACGCCGGCCTTGGCCGCGATCTTGCGGATGGTCGCGTGCTCGTACCCCTCCGCCACGAAGACGGAGCGGGCGGCGGCCAGGATCTCCTCCCGCCGCTCATGCCCCTCGCCCTTGCGCTTGCGGTAGGGCTTGGAGGCACCCGCCGCTTCCGCCGCCACCGGTCCATGACCGTCCATCGTGTTCCTTCTTCCCACCCGAACTTCCGCCCCCGCCGACCCGCGGCAAAAAGGCCGCTCCTGTGACGCCCGTCACAGCCGACAGTCGGCTTGACGCTAACCTGATCAATGATAACTTAAACGCTGATAAGTTACCAGCGCTCAGGCCCGCCGCGCCGCCGCGGCCCTTTCCAGGAGGATACCATGACGGGTCCCCGCCCCCTGTCCAACGCTTTTCCGGCAATCCCGGCCCGGCCCCGCAACGGAACCCTAGCGCCCTGGCTGGCCCTGGGCCTGTCCGCCCTGGTGCTGGCGGGGTGCGATGCCTCTGCCGGGTCGCAGGCGGCCTCCGCGCCCCGGCCGGTGCAGGTTGTGAAGGTGGACCCTGCCGCGTCGGTGCTGGAGCGGTCCTATGTGGGCACGCTGCGGGCGCGGTTCGAGTCGCCGCTGGCCTTCCGGGTGGACGGCAAGCTGGCGACGCGGCAGGTGGACACGGGCGCGCGGGTGGCGAAGGGGCAGGTGCTGGCCACGCTGGACGACACGGACTACCGCTTGGCGCTGGCCGCGGCGCAAGCCGAGGTGGCGGCCAACGCCGCCCGGCTGAAACAGGCCGCGGCGGATGAGGCGCGCAGCCGCGACTTGGCAGCCAAGGGCCATGTCAGCGCCGCGTCCTACGACCAGAAGCGCGCCGCGGCGGACGGCGCGCGGGAGGCGTTGCGGGCGGCGGAGCGGCAGCGGGACCTGGCGGCGAACCGGTTGGACTACACGGTGCTGCGGGCGGATGCGGACGGGGTGGTGACATCGGTGCTGGCCGACGCGGGCCGGGTGATGGAGGCGGGCACCCCCGTCGTCGCCTTGGCCCGGGCGGGGGAGGTGGAGGCGGTGGTGGCCATCCCCGAGGCGCGGCTGGGTGACCTGCGCGCCGCCACGGCCGAGGTCAGCCTGTGGGCCGACGGCGGCAAGCGCTTCCCCGTGACCCTGAGGGAGGTTTCGCCCGACGCGGACCCGGTCACCCGCAGCTACGCCGCCCGCTTCACCCTGCCGGCGGAGGCCTTGGCGCAGGCGGCCCTGGGCATGACGGCCACGGTGCACCTGGACCTGCCGGCCACGACGCGGGCGATCCGGCTGCCGCGCACGGCGGTGGTGGATTTCGGCCAGGGCCCGCAGGTCTGGCGCGTGCCGGCGGCCGGCGGCAAGCCGGAGCCGGTGAAGGTCGCGGTGCGCGGCCATGTGGATGAGGCGGTGTTGGTGGAGGGGGCGCTGAACCCCGGCGACCTCATCGTCTCCCTCGGCGCGCACCGGCTGGACGCGGGTGAGGCGGTGCGGGTGCAGGAGGTGCGGTCATGAACGGCACCGCCCCCCATGACGAGCCGAGCCGGTTCAACCTGTCCGCCTGGGCGGTCAGGCACCCGGCGCTGGTCCTGTTCCTGATCATCGCCCTGGCGGCGGGGGGGACCTGGTCCTACCTGCGCATGGGCCGGGCGGAGGACCCCAGCTTCACCATCAAGGCCCTGACCGTCACCGCCATCTGGCCCGGCGCCACGGCGCGGGAGATGCAGGAGCAGGTGGCCGACCGGCTGGAGGTCAAGCTGCTGGAGGTCCCCCACCAGGACAAGGTGGAGACCTATACCCGGCCCGGCTTCGTTGCCATCACCATGCAGCTGGAGGACAAGACCCCACCCAAGGAGGTGAAGGACCTGTTCTACCAGGTGCGCAAGAAGCTGGGCGACATCCGCCACACCCTGCCGGACGGCGTGCGTGGCCCCTTCGTGAATGATGAGTTCGGCGACGTCTATGCGGCCGTCTATGCCGTGACCGGCGACGGTATCCCCAACGCGGAGCTGGTGCGCCAGGCGGAATCCGTCCGCGGCCGGCTGCTGTCTGTGCCCAACGTGGACAAGGTGGATCTGCTGGGGGAGGAGCCGCAGCGGATCACCGTGGAGTTCAGCCACGCCAAGCTGGCCACCCTGGGCATCCCGCCCCAGGCCCTGTTCGACAGCCTGGGCAAGCAGAACGCCGTCACCCCCACCGGCAGCATCGACACCGCGTCGGAGAGAGTGGCTGTACGCGTAGACGGGTCGTTGGATGGGGCCGCGGCGGTGGAGGCCGTGCCCGTGGCTGCGAACGGGAAAGTCTTCAGGCTGGGGGACATCGCCTCGGTCACCCGCGGCTATGCCGACCCGCCATCCTACCGCATCCGCCAGGACGGCCAGCCCGCCGTGATGCTGGCCGTGTCCATGACCAAGCGCGCCAACGGCCTGGCCCTGGGCGCCGACCTGGACAAGGCGGAGGCGGACATCGCCCGGCTGCTGCCCGTGGGCGTGGACCTCAAGCAGATCAGCGATCAGCCGGCCGTGATCGCGGAGGCGGTGGACAGCTTCCTGCTGAAGTTCGTGGCGGCCCTGGCTATCGTGCTGCTGGTCAGTTTCGCCAGCCTGGGCTGGCGCACCGGCATCGTCGTCGCCCTGTCCGTGCCGCTGACCCTGGCCGCCACCTTCCTGGTGATGGACGCGGCGGGGATGGAGTTCGACCGCATCAGCTTAGGAGCCCTGATCCTGGCGCTGGGGCTTCTGGTGGACGACGCCATCATCGCCATCGAGATGATGGTGGTGAAGCTGGAGCAGGGCTGGGACAAGTTCCGCGCCGCCACCTTCGCCTGGACCAGCACCGCCTTCCCCATGCTGACCGGCACGCTGCTGACCGTGGTGGGCTTCCTGCCCGTGGGTTTCGCCAACTCCACGGCCGGGGAGTATGCGGGCGGCATCTTCTGGGTCGTCGGCATCGCCCTGATGCTGTCCTGGGTGGTGGCGGTGGTCTTCACCCCGTACCTGGGCACCAAGCTGCTGCCCGACAGCATGGCCAAGCATGGCGCCGGCCACGGGCATGACGCCCTGTACGACACCCCCATGTACCGCAAGCTGCGCGCGGCCGTGGCCTGGTGCGTGGAGCACCGGAAGAAGGTGGTCATCGCCACGGCCCTGCTGTTCATCGTCTCCGTCGCCGGCATGGGCTTCGTCTCCAAGCAGTTCTTCCCCCAGTCCTCCCGCCCCGAGCTGCTGGTGGAGCTGAACCTGCGCGGCGGCGCCAGCTTCCAGGCCGCGGAGGAGGCGAGCCGCAAGGTGGAGAAGCTGCTGGAGGGCGATCCGGACGTGCGCTGGCACACCACCTACATGGGCGCCGGCGGGCCCCGCTTCTTCCTGTCCCTGAACCCGGCCCTGCCCAACGACAGCTTCGCCATCACGGTGGTGATGACCCAAGGGGCTGAGGCGCGGGAGCGGCTGCGCGCCCGGCTGGTGAAGGCCTTCGAGGAAGAGGCGATCCCCGAGGCCCGCGTGCGGGTGAAGCGGCTGGATTTCGGCCCGCCCGTGGCCTTCCCCGTGAGCTTCCGCATCATCGGCCCCGACGCGGCGGAGGCGCGGCGCGTGGCCGAGCAGGTGCGCGACGTGGTGCGGGCCAACCCCAACACCCATGGCGTCCACCTGAACTGGGGGGAGAAGGCGCCCACCGTGCGGCTGGTCGTGGACCAGGACCGGGCCCGGCTGCTGGGCCTCGCCCCCGCCGACATCGCCCAGGCCATGCAGACCCTGCTGTCCGGCGCCCCCATCACCCAGATCCGCGACGGGATCGAGTTGGTGGAGGTGGTGGCCCGGGCCGTCCCGGCGGAGCGGCTGAACCTCGCGGCCCTGGAGGATCTGACCATCCCCACCGCCTCCGGCCGCGCCATCCCCCTGTCCCAGGTGGCCACCCTGAAGTACGAGCAGGAGGAGCCCATCACCTGGCGCCGCAACCGCGAGCCGGTGGTGAGCGTCAATGCCGACATCGTGGACGGGGTGCAGGCCCCGGACGTGACCAAGCAGATCCTACCCCTGCTGAAGCCCGTCATGGACAGCCTGCCCGCCGGCTACCGCATCGAGACGGCGGGGGCGGTGGAGGAGAGCGGCAAGGCCAACGGCGCCCTCTATGCCGTGTTCCCCGTGATGATCTTGGTGATGCTGACCCTGCTGATGGTTCAGTTGCAGAGCTTCGGCAAGACCGCGCTGGTGTTCCTGACAGCCCCCCTGGGGCTGGTGGGGGCGGTGGCGGCGCTGCTGCTGACCAACAGCCCGTTCGGCTTCGTGGCCCTGCTGGGGCTGATTGCCCTGGCCGGCATGATCATGCGCAACACCCTGATCCTGGTGGACCAGATCGACGTGGACCTGGCCGCCGGCGCCAGCCTGCGGGAGGCCATCGTGGAGTCCACCGTGCGCCGGGCCCGGCCGGTGGTGCTGACGGCACTGGCGGCGATCCTGGCCTTCGTGCCGCTGAGCTTCAACGTGTTCTGGGGCCCCATGGCCATCACCATGATGGGCGGCCTGACCATCGCCACCATCCTGACCCTGCTGTTCCTTCCGGCCCTCTATGCCCTGTGGTTCCGGGTGGGCCGGGCCGAGACCGCCACGTCAGCCCCGGCCGCCCCCGCGCCGGGCCTGAAGGTGGCGGCGGAGTAGGGGGGACCTCCCCGCCTTCCCTGCTCCGGGTCTGAGACCGGGCGGCGCCCCCCGCGCCGCCCGGTTTTCGCTTTCCCCATGTGGTCCTGGATGGCCGGCCTCCCGCAAGGGCACGTATGGCTGGGGCCTGGGAGGAACGTTAGGCCCCCTACGCTGTGCTCGCCTATCCGTCCTTGCCGGTGGTATCACCCTGCGGCATCAGACAAGCTGTGGAGCCGCAGACGCACCATGTCCCAGGGACCGTTCCCGCAAGACCCCTTGTATGGCGAGCTGTCAGGGGCCCTGGCGGCGCAGCAGGGGGGCGACCTGGCCGGGGCGGTGGCGTGGCTGCGGGACATCCTTCGGCGGCACCCTGGGGAGCCGCGGGCCTTGGGCCTGCTGGGCAACTTCCTGCTGCTGGCGGGCAACGCGGCGGAGGCGGTGCCGGCGTTGCAGGGGGCGGCGGGGCGGATGCCGATCCCCATGCACCTGCACGATCTGGGCATCGCCCTGTTCCAGACCGGCCGGCTGGCGGAGGCGGAGCAGGCCTTGCAGCAGGCCATCCTCATGGGCCTGCGGGAGCCCGGGGCCTGGGTGGCCCTTGGCTATGTGCGGGACTGCCTGGGCGACCTGGCCGGCGCGGTGGACTGCCTGCAACAGGCGGCGCGGGTGCCGGGCCCGCACCAGACATCCGCGACCGTCAGCCTGGCCCATGTGCTGGGGCGGCTCGCGGACTGGCCGGGGCAGGCGGCACGGCTCGGCGAGCTGGCCCGGCTGGTCCGGGAAGGGCAGGGGCACGGGGAGCCCTTCCCGTTGCTGGCCTTGGACGTGCCGGCTGAGGTCCGGCGCCTTGCCGCCCGCCGGATGACCGCCTGGAACCGGGAGACGGTGCCGCAGGGGGCGGGCTTCACCCACCGGGCAGAGGCGCCGGAGCGGCTGCGGGTCGGTTACCTGTCATCGGATTTCCACCGCCACCCCACCGCCTTCCTGTTGGCGGAGGTGCTGGAGCGCCATGACCGCGGGGCGGTGGAGGTCATCGCCTTCAGCCACGGGCCGGACGACGGCTCACCCATGCGGGCGCGCCTGGAGGCCGGGGTGGACGCCTTCCACGACTTGTCGTCATTGACGGACGGGGAGGCGGCCGATCTGATCCACCGGTCCGGCGTCCATGTGCTGGTGGACCTCAAGGGCTTCACCCAGGGCGTGCGGCCCGGCATCCTGTTGCGGCGGCCGGCGCCGGTGCTGGTGCACTGGCTGGGCTACCCGGGCACCCTGGGCGGGCTGGTGGATGCCATCATCGGCGATGCCGTGGTCACGCCGCCGGGGTGCGAGGGGCTGTATGACGAGGCGGTGGTGCGGCTGCCCGTCTGCTACCAGCCCAACGACGCGCGGCGGCCCGTCGGCCCCTGCCCGGACCGGGCCGCCCTGGGCCTGCCGAAAGGGGCCGTGGTCTTCTGCGGCTTCAACGCCATCTACAAGCTGAACGAAGCGGTCTGGCGCTGCTGGATGCGGGTCCTGAGGGGGGTGGAGGGGAGTGTCCTCTGGCTGCTGGAACCCCACCCAATGGCAAGGCAAGCCCTGATCGGCCAGGCGGCCGCGGCGGGGATCGGGCCGGAGCGGCTGGTCTTCGCGCCCGTGCTGCCCAACAGCGACCTGGGCGCCCATATCGGCCGGCATGCCGCCGCCGACCTGTTCCTGGATACCTGGCCCTATGGCGCCCACACCACGGCCAGCGACGCGCTGTGGGCCGGCCTGCCCGTGCTGACCTGGGCGGGGGAGGGGTTCGCCGCCCGGGTGGCCGCCAGCCTGCTGCACCACCTTGGCCTGGACGGGCTGGTGATGCCGGACGCGGACGCCTATGTCGCCCGGGCCATCGCCCTGGGCAACGACCCGGCCGCCCGCCGGGACCTGCGGGAGAGGCTGGCCGCCGCGCGCACCCGGCCCGGCGGCCCCTTCGACGCGAGCGCCACGGCCCGGGCGCTGGAGGCGGCGTACCGGTCCTTGTATGAAGGCTGGACGCGGTCAATGGCAGCAACGGCCCCCTCTCCCCGGTAGGGAAAGAGGGGATTCCCGTGGTGCCCCCATGCCGGTCTTCTGGAATGTCGAGTTTCGAATTCGAAACTCGACCTCACGCCGGGACGAGCACCGCCACGGGGAGGTGGCGGAACAGGGTCGCGGCGGCGCCGTCCGCCACCGGCTGCCCGGTCAGGGCGTCCACCCAGTTCCCCCCCGGCAGCGTCAGTTGCGTCTGCCCCCAGCCACCGGCCGACTCCAACCTGGCGGGCAGGCGGGTGACGGCGACCAGGGCCGCCTGCCCCTCATGCCGCCGGGTGAAGGCGATGACGTGGTCCGCGCGGTCGCCCTCCGCTTGGAGCGCCTCATATCCGCCATGGCTGAACAGGGCGGGGAAGCGCTGGCGGGCGGCCAGCACCTGCCGGGTGACGGCCAGCTTGATGCCGCCGTCGTGCCAGTCCTGGCGCAGGCTGCGGAACAGGGCGGGGGCGTCCGTCTCCAGCCCCTGCTCGATCCTGTCCAGCAGCTGCACCCGGGCGGCGTAGTCCACGGGGCGCCGGTTGTCCGGGTCCACCAGGCTCAGCTCCCACAGATCCGCACCCTGGTAGATGTCGGGCACCCCCGGCACCGTCAGCTTCAACACGGCCTGGGCGAGGGAGTTGGAGACGCCATGCTCCGCTACCTGGGCCTGGAAGGGCAGGAACGCTTCCAGGAAGGCCGGCCGCGACAGGTCCAGCGCGTCCCGGGCGAAGCCCAGCATGGCGTCCTCATAGGCCTGGTCGGGGGCTGCCCAGGTGGAGCGCACCTTGGCCTCCCGCATGGACTTGACCAGGGCGCCCTCGATCCGGCCGGTGAAGTCGCCCAGCGCCTCCGCGTCGGGCAGGGCGGTGCCCGTCAGCTCCGCCGGCCAGGCGCCGAGGAGGAGCTGGTAGAACAGGTACTCGTCGTTCTTGTCCGGCGGGGCCGTGCCCTCCAGGTCGCCCCGGCGGGCGCGCAGGATGCGGCTCCAGGCCTGGACGTTGCGCGCCCATTCCTCCGGCAGCTCCGACAGGACGGCGAGGCGGGCGCGGACGTCCTCGCCCCGCTTGGTGTCGTGGGTGCTGGTGCCCAGCATGGTGTGGGGCCAGCGGCGGGCCCGGTCGGCGTTGGTCTTGTGGAAGGCGGAGGGGGGAACGCCGAAATGGTCGGGATGGCCGCCCACCTCGTTCAGGGCCACGAACCGGTTGTAACGGTAGAAGGCCGTGTCCTCCAACCCCTTGGCCATGACCGGCCCGCTGTACTGCTGCATCCGCATGGCGAGGCGCAGCGCCGTCTCCCGGCTGTAGCCGCTGCGCGGGTCCTTCACCAAGTCGGTGGTCAGCAGCTTGTGGGCGAAGTCGAAGACGCTGGAATCCACGTCCGGCTCCAGCCGCCGTGCCTGGGCCACGGCCCAGTCGATGTCGCGCCGGTCGGAGTCCGTCGGCGCCTCACCGTCCACATAGGTGCGGTAGACCGGGAAGCAGGCCACCACCTGCTTCAGGGCCCGTTGCAGGATATTGCGGGTGAAGTCGGCGGTGCGCGGGTTCTGCCGGGCGAGGCGCGCCGCGTCGCGGGCGAGCACGTTCAGCTCCCCCGCCATCTCGTTCTCCATGATCCGGATCTTGCAGGCCCGGACGATGTCGCCGAACGGCTCGCGCAGGCCGGTGAAATCCTGGTAGGTGCGGGTGAAGTCCCCCTCCGCCGCCCCGTCCACCAGGGCGCCCAGCACCAGGTTGGTGAACTCGTACCCGGTGGTCCCCTCCACCGGCCAGTCCTCCCGCAGGGATTCGTGCCGGGCCAGGATCTTCTCCAGCACCAGGTAGAAGGGCCGTGGCGCCTTCTCCCGCAGGCGCCGGCAATAGCCCTTGGGGTCCAGCAGCCCGTCCACGTGGTCGATGCGCAGCCCGTCCAGGGTGCCGTCCGCCAGCAGTTGGAACACCAGCCCGTGGGCATGGTCGAACAGCTCCGGCAGCTCCATGCGCAGGCCGGCCAGCTCGTTGATGTTGAAGAAGCGGCGGTAGTTGATGTCGTCCGCCGCCACACGGAAATGGGCGGCGCGCCAATGCTGCTGCTGCACCAGCGCGTCCAGGGAGCGCCAGCTTTCCAGGTCGCCTGGTGTGCCGTTGATACGGGCCACCGCGGCCTGGATGGCGGCGGCGACCCCGTCGTCCTGGCAGGCGGCGAGGGCCAGCTCGGCCTGCAGCTCCCGCGCCCGCCGGGCCACGTGGGGGCGCCAGGTCATCAGGTTGGCGAAGGCGTCGCCGATCCGTTCCAGCACCGGGTGGTCATGGCCCAGGATGGCCTCGTAATGCAGCGGGTTGACCGGCAGCTTGTGGCTGCCATAGGCCCAGACGGCGAAGGCGCCGCTTTCCCCGTCGAAGCGCAGCTCCAGCTGCCCGGATTCCAGCACGGCCCCGTACTGGTCGCCCAGGAAGGGGATCAGCAGCTTGCCTTGCAGGTAGCGCTTGTCCGGGTCCCAGTCGATGTCGAACCAGCCGGCATAGGCGCTGTCCGGCCCCCATTCCAGCACGTCCAGCCACCACCGGTTGTCGGCCCCGCCCACGCCCATGTGGTTGGGCACGAAGTCCAGCACCTGGCGCAGCCCGTTCTCCTTCAGGGCCCTGACCATGGCCAGGAAGTCCTTCTCGTCCCCCAGTTCCGGGTTCAGGCGGCGGTGGTCCACGATGTCGTAGCCGTGGGTGCTGCCCGGCCGCGCCAGCAGGTAGGGGGAGGCGTAGAGGTGGCTCACCCCCAGCCGCTTCAGGTAGGGCAGGATCGCCGTCGCGTCCTGGAACCCGAACTCCTTGCGGAACTGCACGCGGTAGGTGGCCAGCGGCACGGGCACCGCGGCGGGGGAGGGGGTCTCGTCAGCCATGGGGGGTTTCCTCTCGGGCCGCGGCGACGGCGCGGCACAGGGCGGCGAAACGGGGGTGGGCCGCCATCTGTTCCAGGGTCAGGGACTGGCGGCGCCGCCAGTTCGGGTGCTCGGTGGAGGTGCCGGGCACGTTCACCGGGTCCGCCTCGTCCGTCAGGTCGTCCACCTGCACCACCAGCAGGCCCGCGCTGCTGCGGGCCAGGAAGGTATGGGCGGCGAGGGACACGGCCTCCTCGTCCGGCTCCCCATCCGCGGGCAGCAGGCCTTCCGCGCGCAGGGCGGCCAGCAGGCAGGCGCGGTCCCGGTCCCGCAGGGCCTTCTGCTTCTCCACCTCCCCCTCGCCGGGGAGCTGGTCCAGGGAGGCCTTCAGGTCGACGTCGCTGCCGGCCCACCAGCCGCGCAGCGTCGCCATGTCGTGGCTGCCGATGGTGGCCAGGGACAGGGCGGGGTACTCGCCCGGCGCCTTGTAGGGGCCCTTCTCCGCGTCCTGCTCGAAATACAGCACGCGGTAGGACAGGACATTGGCGTCCGCCATCTTCTCCCGGAAGCCGGGGGGCACGGTGCCCAGATCCTCCCCCACCACCAGGCAGCGGTTACGCTGGCTCTCCAGGGCCAGGATGCCCACCATGTCGTCCAGGGGATAGGCGACATAGGCCCCGTCTTTCGGGCTGGCTCCCTGGGGCACCCAGTAGAGGTGCTGGAGCGCCATGACATGGTCGATGCGCAGGCCGCCCGCATGGCGCATGTTGGCCCGCAGCAGCTCGATGAAGCTGCGGTAGCCTTCCTCGCGCAGGGCCTCCGGGTTGAAGGGCGGCAGGCCCCAATCCTGGCCGGCGGGGTTGAAGATGTCCGGCGGCGCCCCGACGCTTGCCCCCGCCACCACCGCCTTGGGGTTGGCCCAGGTCTCGGCGCCTGCGCTGTCTGCGCCCACGGCCAGGTCGCGGTAGAGACCGACCTCCATGCCCTGGTCCCTGGCCGCTTGCGCCGCGGCGGCGAGCTGCCCGTCCGCCAGCCACTGCAGCCAGGCCATGAACTCCACCTTCCGGCCGTGGTCCCGCAGGAAGGCCCGGGTGTCGGGCCCGTCCGGGTCGCGGTAGCCCTCCGGCCATTGGCGCCAGTCCGGCTTGCCCTGGTCGGCGAAGGATTGGCGCAGCGCCAGGAACAGGCAGGCTCGCTCCAGCGGTTCCCCGCGCTCCTGCCGGAACGCCTGGAAGGCCTGCCAGCGGGCAGGGTCGGCCGAGGACTGGCAGGCATGGAACAGCACGCCCAGCGCCTGCATCTTCAGGTCGGCCACGGCGGTATAGTCCACCAGACCGGCCTCCCTTGCCTGGGCTAGGCGCTGCTTGAACTCCGCGTCCCGGGCCAGCATCTGCGCCTCATCGCAGGCGGCGAACTCGGGCAGGGCGGTCACGTCGATGTTCAGCACGTTCAGCAGCAGCCGGCTGGCCGGGGAATAGGGGCTGGCATGCTCCGGGTTGTCCGGGAACAGGGCATGCAGCGGGTTGAGGCCGATGACGTCCGCCCCTTGGCTGCCGGTGATCTCCGCCAGCCGGGCGAGGTCGGAGAAGTCGCCGATGCCCCAGTCATTTTCCGACCGCAGCAGGTAGAGTTGCGCCGAGACGCCCCAGAGGCGCTTGCCGTGCTCCAGGGACGGCGGGAGCCAGCACCGGCCGGGGGAGACGATGAGGGGCATGGTGGCGACGGACTTTCCTTGTCTCTGCCCTTCATCCTCATGGCTTTGTTGTGCTTCCCCCGCGAAGGCGGGGGTCCACTGTTTTTGACCCGATCCCTGCTGCTGCCCTGCAAAAGAACCGTGGACCCCCGCCTTCGCGGGGGAGGCAGGGGGGGAGGGGTTCGGCGCCTCTCCACCCCTAGCGGCCGCTCCGCCCGCCGTATCTCCAGTGCTGATGCCCAGGATCACCAACCGGTGGTAACCGTCCGGCAAGTCGCCCGGCAGGGGAAGCTTGCGGCGTTCCAGGGACTGGCCGTCCAGGTCCCACGCCTCGTCCAGGGCCAGGGTGGGGAAGGGGGCGGTGCCGGAACGTTCGCCGCCGTCCTCCAGCTCCACCCGCCAGGACACCTCCCCGCTGGCCGCGGGCAGGGTCAGGGCCACTGTCGGTTCCACCCCCCGCCGGATCACCGCGACGGGGGGGAGGGGTCGCCCCCAGTCCCGCCTTTCCAAAGCCTCCAGCGCCGCGGCGGCGGCCCCCTCGTCCGCCACGTCATGGCCCATGGCCGCCAGCAACGCCCGCTGCGTCTCGGGGGAGGTCTGGACCGGCTCACCCCGGGCGTTGTCGTAGGACGCCTCGATCCCGGCCCGCGCCGCAAGCCGGTCCAGCGCCGTCTCCTGCGCCTTCTTCGTCCCGCCGCCGGGGCCGCCATCCCCCAGGGTCCAGCGCACGGCCCAGGGACCAAGGCGCCCGTCCGCCCCGGCCTCCCCCTCGGCCCACAGCACCTCGCCGGCCGCTTCCGGGAAGCCTGCCGCCGGCTCGGCGGACAGGTTGGCGGCTACCGCCAGGGTCTTGCCGCCTCCCAAGTCCCAGCGGACGACGATGCCCGACGTGCCGACCACCTCATGGGACCCGGCCCCGCCGCCGATCCCGGCCAGCAGCGGCACCAGCCGCTCCCGCCGGACCGCCAGGGCCCGCCGGTACCAGTCCAGCCATCCGGCATGGGGTTCCCGCTCCCGCTCATCCCACCTCAGCTTGGCGGAGGCGAAGGTGCTGTCCGCCGTCGGATCGGGGATGCGCTCCCGCGCGGCAGGGTCCTGGAACTCGGGGAAGCGGGCAAACTCCTTCCGCCGCCCCTCCCGCACCGCGTCCGCCAAGTCCGGCCCGAAGTCGGCGAAGAAGGGGAAGGGGGTGCTCGCCCCCCACTCCTCCCCCATGAACAGCATGGGCACCTGCGGCGACAGCAGGTACAGGCTGGCCACCGCCCGCACCGCCTCGGCCGGGTTCTTCTCGGTGATCCGGTCGCCGAACGCCCGGTTGCCCACCTGGTCATGGTTCTGCAGGAAGGCCACAAAGGCGCCGGGGGGCAGGTGGGCGCTCGGCTCCCCCCGGGCGTGGCCCCGGTACTCCATCACCTCGCCCTGGAAGGCGAAGCCCTCCGCCAGGGCGCGGGCCAGCATGCCCACCTTGCCGGCATACTCCCCATAGTACCCGGCGGACTCCCCCGACGCCGCCACGTGCAGCCCGTGGTGCACGTCATCGTTCCACTGGGCGGTGTAGTGCACCGGCTTGCCGTGGCCGTCGCGCCCCAGCCGGGCGGCCTGGTTCTCCTCGTTCTCCAGCACCAGGTGCACCGGCCGGTCACCGGCCAGGGCGCGGGCCCGTTCCGCCAACTCGTCCAGCAAATGCTTGGCGCTGTCGTCCTGGATGGCGTGGACGGCGTCCAGCCGCAGGCCGTCCAGGTTGAACTCCTCGATCCAGTACACGGCGTTGTGGATGATGAACTCCCGCACCACCTCCCCGCCCTTGTCGTCGAAGTTCACGGCGGCGCCCCAGGGGGTCTTGTGCTTGTCCGTGAAGATCTGCGGGGCATAGAGGGGCAGGTAGTTCCCCTCCGGCCCGAAGTGGTTGTAGACCACGTCCAGCATGACCATCAGGCCGCGGGCATGGGCCGCGTCCACGAAGGCCTTGAAATCCTCCGGCCTTCCATAGGCGCTGTCGGGGGCATAGGGCATCACCCCGTCATAGCCCCAGTTGCGGGTGCCTGGGAAATCCGCCACCGGCATCACCTGGACCACCGTGACGCCCAGCGACTTCAAATGGTCCAGCTTTGAGATGGCCGCGCGGAAGGTACCCTCCGGCGTGAAGGCGCCCACATGCAGCTCATACACCACCGCCTCTTCCCAGGGGCGGCCCTTCCAGCCCACGGTCTTCCAGCGGTAGGCGCCGGGGTCCACCACCTCGCTGGGCCCGTGCACGTCCTGCGGCTGGTGGCGGGAGGCCGGGTCCGGCACCTTCATCCCGTCCGGCAGCACGAACCGGTAGCGGGAGCCGGCGCCCGCCTCTGACGTGACCAGCTCATGCCAGCCGCCCTCGCCGGCTTGCATCTCCAGCGGCTCCGGCCTTCCCTCCAGCTCCAGCTTTATGGCGCCGTGTGCCGGGGCCCAGAGGCGGAAGCGCACCTGGCCGTCGGCCTGGAGCTCCGCCCCGAAAGGCATGGCGTGGGCGCGGGCGTCCGCCGGTGGGGCCTGCGGCTTGGCGGCGATGCCCGGCTCCTGCTCGTCCAGGATGGCCAGCACCCCTGCCAGGGGGATGTCCACCCAGTCCGGCCGGTTGGCCAGCTCGTAGGCCACCTCGTACAGCGCCTTCTCCAGCATGAAGAAGCGCACCAGCCGCACCGTGTCGGCTGCGTCGGCAGCGCAGCCCGGGCAGCCCTCCGACGCCTTCAGGTAGGCTTGCAGGAAGGCCTGCGACGCCTCCCCCGCCCACTGGCCCAGGCGGGACTCCAGGGCCGGGTCGCCCTTGCCCCGGGCGGCCACCGCCGCCGCATAGGCGAAACTGCGCAGCATGCCCGCCACGTCGCGCAGGGGGCTGTGCTTGGCCCGGCGGGCGGAGAGGGGGCGCAGCGGCTCCCCCTCGAAGTCCACGATCACGGCGTCGTCGCCGCTGACCAGAACCTGGCCTAGGTGGTAGTCGCCATGGTGCCGCGTCTTGGCCACGCTGGCCGCCGCAGGCAGTAGGCTGTCCAGCCGCGCCATCAGCTCCGCCTGGCGGGATTGCAGCCGCTCCGCCAGGGCGCGCCCTTGGCCGGACAGGTCCTTGGCCCCCCATTCCAGCCCTTCCAGCGCCTGCCGCGCCATGGCTCGGGCGGCCTCCGCCCAGCCCTCCATGTCCTCCGCGTCCACCGCCTCCGGGAAGAAGTCCGGGTCCTCCGTGTCCTTGGCAAGGGCCCGGTGCATCTCCGCCGTCCGCGTGCCCAGGGTGGACAGCCAGGCCAGCGTGTCCTCACCCTTTTCCAACCGGCCCAGCACCCAGGACCAGCCGTCGCCCTGGTTGGGGACGAAGCCCTGGAGCACGCCCAGGGTGGCCGCCCTGCCACCGGCATCGGCTTCCGGGGCCAGGTCGAGCCAGCCCAGCAGGGGCGGGATGTTGGGGAAACGCGCCTCCTCCGTCAGGAAGCGGCCCATCTCCAGCTCCGGGTGGGTGCCTTGTTCCAGCTTGCGGAAGACCTTCAGGATGGCGCCCTCGCCGATGCGCAGCGACGTGTTGGACTGCTCCGCCGTGCCGCGGCGGACATGGGAGGCGGGGCCGATGCCCGCGTCAGCCATGGCCTGGGTGTGGCCGGGGCGCAGGCCCTCGGCGGTCGCCTCCCCGGCCCCGGCCATCAGCCGCACCAGGGCCTGGACCACGGCGTCGGAGGCAAAGCCGTCCACCAGCAGCCCGTCAGCCGGGTGGGACTTGGACAGGATGGCCGGATGGTCGTCCGGCAGGGTGCCCTTGGGCAGCAGCGCCAGCGGCACCAGCACCCGCATGGGCGCCCGGCCGGGTGGTTCCACGGTCCAGACGGCCAGGGTGGCGGGGTGCGGCACGCCCGGCAGCGGCACCAGCCGCTCCAGGCCCACGGAAGGTGTGCCGGCGTCCTTGGCGCCGTACCAGCGCTGTTCCAGCAGGAAGCGGGGCAAAGCCATCTCCACCAGCCGCTCCAGCCCGGCCTCCGTGGGCCAGCGTGCGGGGTCGGAAGACGGCTGCGAGGCCGACGGGGTCGGAAGGGCCATGGGGATAGGTCCGGGCTAGGGGACAGCCAGCAGCCAACAGCCCAGGGAACATGCCTGTTCCGGCGGATATCAGGGGAAACTGGTGGAAGTTGTGCGCCGCGATAAAGGGCGGGGAGGACAGAGGGCGTGTTTACGCTTCTCGTAAACACGATCCGGCGGCGACCGCCGCCGTGCGGGCTCGTGGCCACGTAAGCCAAGCCGCGGATGGGGCGCCCGCGCCCTGAGGAGAACGAACGATCAGGCCTGGTCCCTGTCTGCTGGAAACAGGCCTAACCCCTCCGCGGCCCATAGCGCTTGCGCGGCGCCCCCCGGAAGCCTTGGGGCTTCTTCTGCTTCTGCGGCCGGGGCGGGCGGCGGCGGGCCTGGCTGGCCAGGATGGTGGACAGCCGCTCCCCGATGGCGGCGCGGCGGTCCTGCACCGCCTCCCGGTCCGGGAACAGGGTGGGGAACTTGCGCGCCGCCCAATAGTACAGGTCGCAGGCGCGCGACGCCTCCTCCAGGGACAGATCGTCCAGTTTCTCCAGGTCGCGCCCCGGCACCACCAAGCCCAGCGGCACCGCCTCGCCCGTTTCCACGGCACGGCACAGCAGGTGGAAGAAGCGGGCGTCACCGTCGCGCTCCAGGTCTGCCGGGATGAACAGCAGGCTCAGCTTCTGCTCGAAGCTGATGTCCCGTTGGTCCAGCGCCTGGGCGAGCTGGCGCAGGGGCTTCAGGTCGGCGACCCGGTAGGGGGAGCCGGAGGTCTTCGCCGCGGCGAAGCAGTCCACCAGCAGGGCGACGCTGTGGCTGCCGATCCGCGTTGCCAGCCGCGCCACCATCTGGCGGGTGGGGCGCACGGTCATCTGGGTCTTCGGCCCGAACACCGGGTCCGGCCGGTTCAGGATGGCGCGCAGGGCGGACGGGGAGCCGCGGCCGATCACCCCGAACTCGCCGGCCTCGAAATGGCCGAAGCGCCCGGCGCGGCCGGCGATCTGCTTCACCTCCGCCGCGGTGAGTGGGCGCATCTCCACGCCGTCGAACTTCTCCAAGCTGGTGAACAGGATGCGCCGCACCGGCAGGTTCAGGCCCATGCCGATGGCGTCGGTGGCCACCACCACGTCGGCCTCGCCGGTATTGAACCGCTCCGCCTCCCGCCGGCGCACGTCCGGGGCCAGCGCGCCATAGATGGCGGCGGCGGCCAGGTTCTTGGACTGGACGATGTCGCGGACGGCATGCACCTCGCGGCGAGAAAAGGCGATCAGCCCGTCCCCCTTGCGCACGTCCTCCCACTCCAGCCGGTGCTCCAGCATGTGCAGGGGCTGCTTGCGGTCCAGGACAACCACCTCCAGCGGCTCGCCCAGATGCGCCGCGGCCCGCTCCACCAACGGCCGCACCTCCGGCGCCCCCAGCAGGTACACGGTCCTGGCGGGCACACCCATCAAGGCCGCGGTCCAGGCCCAGCCGCGGTCCCGGTCGGCCAGCATCTGCACCTCGTCGATCACGGCCACGTCCACCGGGGCTTCCGGGTCCAGCATCTCGATCGTGCTGGAGAGGTGGCGGGAGCCGGGAACCCGGATCTCCTCCTCGCCGGTCAGCAGGGTGGTGGGGGTGCCGTCCCGGTTCAGCCGGTCCATCACCTCCAGCGCCAGCAGGCGCAAGGGGGCTAGGTACAGGCCGGTCTCGGCACCCTTCAGGGCCTGCATGGCCCGGTGGGTCTTGCCGGAATTGGTGGGGCCCACGACCAGCACCAGCTTGCGGCCCATGCTGCGGGCCAGGGGGAACAGCCGCTCGAACTTGGCGAAGTCGAACTCGCTGTTGACGAACTCCCGGCCCCGGGCGACGGCCCGGTCCTGGCGCCAGACGTCCGCCACCTCGTCCCAGCGGCGCAGGATGTCGTTGGGCTGGTGGTTGGTGCGGCAGACCTTGTACAGGCGTTGGGCCAGGTTCTCGAAGGTCCAGCTGTCGTCGGCTTCCCCGGCTACGTCGCGCAGGCTCCACAGCTTCTGGGCCACGTCGCCCAGGGCCTGCTCCAGCTTCTCCGCCAGGGCGGGGTCGCCGGTCAGGCGGGCGCGCATCTCCACGTCGTCGAGCCCGGCCAGCTCTTCCACTTCCAGGGTGCGGCTGACCTCCAGCCGGATGGGGCCGGGCATGCCGGGCCAGGACATCTGGTCGAAGGCCTTCAGGCGCAGCTTGTCCTTCGCCTCCGCCACCACCAGGGCGAAGTCGGTTCCCTCCAGCGCGCGGCGGCCCTGTTCCAGCACGGCGGCCCGCCGCTCGGCCCGGGCAATCAGGCCGTGGATCTCCAGCAGGACCGCGTCCCGCCGCTCCTCCGCCACCACCAGGTCGCGGCGACCCTGCGGCAAAGGCAGGCCCAGCGGGACCATGCCCAGGGATGCCGCCTGCTCGATCCGGTCCAGGCCCAGGCGTGACAGGGCGACCACCTCCGGGTGGTGCCGGGCGATGGCGAAGACCAGCTCGGGCTCCGGCTGGCCGGGCTTCTCGTCGTCGGGGGCCATGGGATGTCCAACAGGGCAGGGAAGGGGATGGAACCATGGTTCCAGGCAAAAGCGAAAGGCCGCCGGTGCGGTATCCCGCGACCGGCGGCCTTTT
>MOEB01000284.1 GCA_001939945.1 Aerophototrophica crusticola
CGACGGCCTGCTGGACATCTCCCGGCCGGAGGCGGCGTCGGGTGGCCCCGGACATGCGCCCGCGGGACCTGCTGCGCGGCCTGCGCCTCACGGCCAGCCCGCCGGCGCTGACCGTGCTCTCGGAGCGGGTCCTGCTGGGGCTCCGCCAGATGCCGGGATCCCTGGGCTACGCCGTGCCGATGTCCGCCCACCCGGGCCAGGCGGCGGGGCGCGCGCCGGGAGGGGCGGGCGCCCGGCCTGGTGGGCACCGAGGCGGTGGCGCGCGCGGTCAGGGGTGGGCTGCGCCCTGCCGGGGCTGCTGCCCACCGGCGAGGCCGGGCCCGAGGTGGC
>MOEB01000285.1 GCA_001939945.1 Aerophototrophica crusticola
CCATGCGGATGGTGGCGCCGTCCTTGGGGCTGGTCAGCTTCCAGTCCTCATCCGCCTCCACGGCGCGCATGAAGGCGTCGGGGATGACCACGCCGTGGTGCAGGTTCAGGGCCTTGCGGTTCGGGTCGCCGCCAGTGGGGCGGCGCATCTCGATGAACTCCTCGATCTCAGGATGCGAGACGGGGAGGTAGCAGGCGGCGGAGCCGCGGCGGAGGGACCCCTGGCTGATGGCGAGGGTCAGCGAATCCATGACGCGGATGAAGGGGATGACGCCGGACGTCTTGCCGTTGCCCTTCACCTTTTCGCCGATGGAGCGGAGGTTGCCCCAGTAGGAGCCGATGCCGCCGCCCTTGGCCGCCAGCCACACATTCTCATTCCACAGGCCGACGATGCCCTCCAGCGAGTCGCTGGCCTCATTCAGGAAGCAGGAGATGGGCAGGCCACGCTCGGTCCCGCCATTGGACAGGACGGGGGTGGCCGGC
>MOEB01000286.1 GCA_001939945.1 Aerophototrophica crusticola
GGCGGAGGAGCTGTCGGCGGGCGGCGACGGCCAGGGGTCGCCCGAGCGCGCCCGGGACGGCGACGGGGCCTACGCGGCCTTCCGGGTCAATGTGGGCCGCGCCGGCAACGCCGACCCACGCTGGCTGCTGCCCTTCCTGTGCCGCCGCGGGCACGTCACGCGCCGCGAGATCGGCCGCATCCGGGTGCTGGAACGGGAAACGGAGTTCGAGGTGGCGGCCTCCGCGGCGGCCCGCTTCGCCGCGGCGGTGCGCCGCCGCCCGGCGGACGGGGACGGGCGCGACGGCGACGACGGGGAGATCCGCATCGAACCGG
>MOEB01000287.1 GCA_001939945.1 Aerophototrophica crusticola
GGCAGGCCGCGGGGCGCACGGTGCTGGTGGTGGACGACAACCGTGAGGCCGGCGACTTCGCGGCCGGGCTGCTCGAGGGGCTCGGCTACCGCACGCTGCGGGCCGGCGACGCGGCGGGGGCCCTGGCGGTGCTGGGCGCGGGCGGGCGGGTGGACGCGGTGTTCTCGGACGTGGTGATGCCGGGCGGGATGCGCAACAGGACCTGGCCGNCTGGCGGCGGCCGTGCTCCGCGGGCACCCCGGGGTGGCGGTGGTGCTGGCGACGGGCTACGGCGGCCGGCAGGCCGACCTGGCGCCGCCCGGCGTGGAGGTGCTCGCCAAGCCGTACGGGCCCGGCGACCTTGCCGCCGCGCTCGGCCGGGCGCTGGGAGGAGCGGGCCCCTGAGGTGTCGGGCACGGGAAGACGCCGGCGGCCTCGCGCGCGTGGCCACCCACGCCGTGGACCTGGCGGTGGGCGCGTGCGTGCTGGTCCGGCTGG
>MOEB01000288.1 GCA_001939945.1 Aerophototrophica crusticola
CCACGCACAGCACCAGCGCGCGTTCCGGGGGGTTCAGGCACAGGCCCACCACGTCGCGCACCTTCTCGACAAAGAAGGGATCGCGCGACAGCCTGGAGGTCTCGTGCCGGTGGGGCTGCAAGGCAAAGGCGCGCCAGATGCGGCTCACCGCGGTCTGGCTCAGGCCCGCGGCCCTGGCCAGCGACCGGGTGCCCCGATGCGTCGCCCCGGGCGGCTCCTGCTCCAGGGTCATGGTCACCGCGCGCCCCACGTCCTCGTCGGTGATGGTGCGCGGCGCGCCCGGCCGCGGCTCGTCGAGCAGGCCGTCCAGCCGGTTCGCGGCAAACCGCCCCCGCCAGGTGATCACGGTGGGGCGGCTGACGCCGAGCGCCCTGGCGATCCCGGTGTTGGTAGCGCCGGGCTCGGCGCAGGCCAGCACGATGCGGGCGCGTTGGGCAAGCGCCTGGGGGCCGGTGCGCCGCCGCATCCAGCGCG
>MOEB01000289.1 GCA_001939945.1 Aerophototrophica crusticola
CCGCCGAGGCGGGCGGGTCCGTGGCGGGCCTCGTGGGGGTCGCGGAGGGCCTCGACCGCCTCGCGCGCGACCTGCGGGAGGACGTCGCCGGCATGGTGGCGCGCTAGGCCCACGCGGGGCCGCGGCCCAGGGGGCGCCGGCGCGTGGCCGGGATTGTCGGGCGCTTGTCCTTCCGGGCGCGGGCGCCCCTGGGGCAGGCTGGGGCCCTATCCGAAAGGGGTAAGAATGACCCTCCATGTCGGCATGTTCCTGTTCGACCGCGCCACGGCCCTCGACCTCACGGGGCCGCTGGAGGTCTTCGCCGCCGCCAACGGCGCCGCCGCCCGCGACGGCGCCCCCCCGCCCTACGCCACCACCGTGGTCGCGGCCGGGCCGGGGCCCTACCGGGCGGAGTCCGGCATCCTCCTCGCCCCGGACGCCGGCCTCGACCACGGCCCGTTCGACACCGTGCTGGTGCCCGGCGGCGCGGG
>MOEB01000290.1 GCA_001939945.1 Aerophototrophica crusticola
TGCCCTTCGCGCTGGAGATCGCCGCCGCCCGGCTGGGCGACATGGGCCCCGACGCCTTGGCGGCGCACCTGGCCCGGCGCGGCGACCTGGCCTGCCCCCCGGCCGACCGGGGGACGCGGCACGACACGCTGCGCGACGCGCTGGAATGGACCCACCAGCTGCTGTCGCCGGCGGAAAGGGTGCTGTTCCGCCGCCTGTCGGTCTTCGGCGCGGGCTGGACGGCGNTCCGCCGCCTGTCGGTCTTCGGCGCGGGCTGGACGGCGGAGGCCGCGGAGGCGGTGTGCGGCGGCCCGCCCCTGGCGCCGGGGCAGGCCGCGGCCCTGGTCGGGCCGCTGGTGGCCCGGTCGCTGGTGACGCCCCCGGACGGGGGCACCCCGGCCCGACACCGCCTGCTGGAGACGACACGCGCCTATGCCCGGGACCTGCGCGAGGCGGCGGGGGAGCCGGACCGGCGGCCCGACCTGGC
>MOEB01000291.1 GCA_001939945.1 Aerophototrophica crusticola
GCGGCCCCGCCGCGACGGCCCCCGGCCCCGGCACCCGCAAGTCGACGGGCCTCGCCGTCCACGCCACGGAATTCGGGCTGGTGGCGGGACGGCCCGCGGCGGCCAGCGTGATGCGCGTGGTGCCGCACACGGACGGCGGGCCCCCCGCCCCGCGCCCGGGGGCCCTGCTGGTGTCGGTGCGCTTCCTGGACGGCTCGTTCCTGGAGGACCTGCGCGAGGAGCACCTGCTGGAGGGCGCGCGCTTCTCGGGCCGCCCGGATGCCGGGCCGGGGGAGCGCCTGCTGCCGCTCGACGACCCGCGGGGCCGGCGCATCGGCTACCTGGCCTGGACGCCGGAGGCGCCCGGCACGGCGATGCTGTGGCACCTGCTGGCCTACGTGCTCCCCATGGCCGGGGTGGCCGCCGCGGCCATGTCGCTGCTGCTGCGCCGGCTGCGGGCGTCGCTCGGCGCGCTGGC
>MOEB01000003.1 GCA_001939945.1 Aerophototrophica crusticola
ACCATCGGCACGCCAACGGCCACCAAAGGGCCGCCGGTCGCGGGAAACCGCACCGGCGGCCTTTCGCTTTTCGGAGTCCGAAACCATCCTTATCCTAGCCGGCATCGTCAACTCCGGGTGAAGAGCCATGCGTGATCAGAAACCCTTGCAGGCCAAGACCCCGCAGGCGCATCCGCGGGATGAAGGCCGGGCCATGCTCGACGACCGCTGGATCGACGAGAACCAGGCGGCCATCCAATCTTCCAACGACCATGTGGACCGGCATGGCTTGCCATTGGCACGGTACCGGCAGTTCTGACCGCCCATCGCCCAACTCGCAGGGCCAAACCGCCTCTGGCAGGCATTTACCGTTTCCCTCGCGAAGGCGGGGGAGGCACAAAAGATTGTGGCTCGGCTGGATCCACGCTGAAGGGCCTCCGCCGAAAGGACCGGGCGCACGCGTGTCAGGACCTCCCGATCCCCGCCCGCGCCTCCTGCCCCAACCCCGGCGCCTCTTCCTTCAGCCCAACGCCGGTGAGCTTGCGGGTCCGCGCCTCCGCCATCAGCCAAGCCAGCTTGTCGGCGGCGAGGGCGTAAGGCATCCCGTCCGGGGGGCGGATGTTGGACAGGCAGTTGCGCTCACTGTCCATCCGCCCGACGCGCGGTGCCCAGGTCAGGTAGCAGCCCAGACTGTCCGCGGCGCTGAGGCCCGGCCGCTCCCCGATGATGACGGCGACGAGGGCGGCCCCCAGCCGCTCCCCCACCTCATCGCCCAGGGCGACGCGGGCTTGGCTGGCCAGGACGATGGGCGCCAGCTTCCACCCCGGCAGCCGGTCCAGCACGGCGCGCAGGAAGGGCGCCGCGTGGGCGTGCACCGCCGCCGCCGACAGCCCGTCGGCGATGACGAAGGCGGCGTCATAGGGTCCCGGCTCCAGCCCGGCAGCACTGTCCGGCGCCAGGCGACGGCCCTGGTCGGGCCTTTGCAGATAGGTGGGCCGGTCCGGGGCGCGGCTATGGACGCGCCGCATCTCCAACCCGTCGAGCTGCGCGGCGACGGCGTCCGGGTCGAAAGCCGTGTGCACCGCGTCCCGCGCCCTGGCGTGGGCGAGCTGGAACTCCAGCAGCGCGGCCGTGGGCAGCCCGTCCCCCGCCCGGCCCAAGCCGATGCGGGCGGGGGTGGCCTGGCGCAGGCGGGCCCAAGGGTCCGGGGCGTCTCCGGGGGTCGGGGCCTTGTCGCTCATGCCGCCACCATGGTCCCGTCGGAGGGGCCCAGCAGGCGGCGGAATGCGGCGTCGCTGGCGGGCAGCTCCTTCACGCGGCCATCGGGCCCCAGCATGCCCATGCTTTCCAGCCAGGCCTCGAACTCCGGCGCCGGGCGCAAGCCCAAGGCGGAGCGGATATAGAGCGCGTCATGGTAGCTGGTGCTCTGGTAGCCCAGCATCACGTCGTCCGCCCCCGGCACCCCCATGATGAAATTCACCCCCGCCACCGCCAGCAGGGTCAAGAGGTTGTCCATGTCGTCCTGGTCCGCCTCCGCATGGTTGGTGTAGCAGACGTCCACCCCCATGGGAACGCCCAGCAGCTTGCCGCAGAAATGGTCTTCCAGCCCGGCCCGAGTGATCTGCTTGCCGTCATAGAGGTATTCGGGCCCGATGAAGCCGACCACCGTGTTCACCAACAGCGGCTTGAAGGCGCGGGCGACGGCATAGGCGCGGGCCTCCACCGTCTGCTGGTCCACGCCATGGTGGGCGTCGGCAGAGAGGGCGCTGCCCTGGCCTGTCTCGAAATACATGACGTTGTCGCCTACCGTGTGGCGCTTCAGGCTGAGCGCCGCCTCCCGCCCCTCCCGCAGCAGGTCCAGGGTGATGCCGAAGCCCTTGTTGGCGGCCTCCGTGCCTGCGATGGACTGGAACACTAGGTCCAGGGGCGCGCCGCGGTTGATCGCCTCGATACTGGTGGTGACGTGGGTCAGGATGCAGCTTTGCGTGGGGATGGCGTAGCGCTGGCGGATATCGTCCACCAGCCGCATCAGGGCGATGCAGCCCTCCGTGTTGTCGCTGGCCGGGTTGATGCCGACTACCGCGTCGCCGCAGCCATAGGTCAGCCCGTCCAGGATGCTGGCGGCCACGCCCTGCGGGTCGTCGGTGGGGTGGTTGGGCTGGATGCGCACCGACAGGCGGCCAGGCAGGCCGATGGTGTTGCGGAAGGCCGTGACCACCCGGGTCTTGCGCGCCACGGCGATCAGGTCCTGGTTGCGCATGATCTTGGAGACCGCCGCCACCATCTCCGGCGTCAGGCCGGGGGCGAGGGCGGTGAGAGCGGCCGTGTCGGCGTCGTCGGACAGCAGCCATTCCCGGAACTGGCCCACGGTCATGGAGGCGACCGGCTGGAAGGCCACCGGGTCGTGGCTGTCCAGGATCAGGCGGGTGACCTCGTCCGCCTCATACGGGACTACCGCCTCCTCCAGGAAGGTCTTCAGCGGCAGGTCGGCCAGGGCCAGCCGGGCGGCCACCCGCATCTCGTCACTTTCCGCCGCGATGCCGGCCAGGGCGTCGCCGGAGCGGAACGGCGTGGCCGCAGCCAGCAGGGCCTTCAGGTCCGGGAAGCTGTGGCGGGTCTGGCCCAGGGTGGTGGCGTACATGGGATCACCTCCGCACCTAGACCCGTTTGCGTCTGACTGGAAACGGGTCCAGCATTTCGTTTTCCTCAGTCGCCGGCGCCGCATCCGCGGCTTGGCTACGCCCGCATGGGCGGGCGCGGCGGCAGTCGCCGCCGGAGCGTGTTTACGGTGACCGTAAACACGCTCTAGGGATGCGCCGCCCCCCTGCCCCAGGGCAAGGGGGCGGCGTTTGGCGTCACGCCCCCACCGCGGGGCGGACCGGGGCGGCCGGGGTGGCGGTGCCCTCGCCCACCGCGCTCTCCGCGGCCAGGATGGCGGCTTGGCGGGCCTTGATCAGGTCGCCGGTGGGGGGACCCTGGAACCGCTTGCGCTCCAACCCGTACCAGACCAGGGCCGTGACCACGAAGAAGGCCAGGGTCACGGTCAGCGCCTTGTCGTTGGGCGGCTGCACCCCGATGAAGAACAGCAGCCCGCAGAACAGGATGGCCAGCACCGCCACCGGCTTGAACAGGGCGCCCAGGTCGAAGGGCCCCATCTGGGTCCAGGTCCGGCCATGGGCATAGAGGCCCGCCGCCGTGGGCAGGACGTAGGAGATGTAGAGAAAGATCACGCACACGGCGGTGATGGTGGAATAGACGGGGGTGTAGACCGTGAACAGCACGGCCAGCGCGGCACTGGTCCAGATGGCCGGCACCGGCGTCCGGTGGCTGGGGCTGACCTTCTTCAGCATGGTGGACCAGGGGAGGCCACCGTCCCGGGCGAAGGCGAAGACCATGCGGCTGGCGGAGGTGACGGTGGCCAGGCCGCACAGATACTGGGCGATGAAGATGCCGATGTAGAGGGCGAGCTTGATCGCCTCCGGCACCGTCTGGTCCATGATCCAGAAGAACTCGTTCCCCGGCTGGGCGGCGGCCTTGTCCATGTCCGGCACGGCCAGCACGACCGAGGACAGCATCAGCCAGCCGAACACGCCGGACCACAGCACGGCGTGGATCATGCCCTTGGGGATGGAGCGGGCGGCGTTCACCGTCTCCTCCGCCGTGTGGGCGGAGGCGTCCATGCCGGTGATGGTATAGGCCGGCAGCAGCAGGCCGAGCAGGAACAGGTAGAACAGGCTGCCCGTCTCCGGCCAGGCGTCGCCGCCGGCCGGGCCGGAATAGTTGGTGAAGGTCCACAGCCGCGACAGGTCGAACCCGTCCGCCACCGACAGCATGGTCAGGGTCAGCCCCACCGCCACCGCCAGGATCAGGTAGCCGGACGCGTCGGTCAGGGACGTGGTCAGCTTGATGCCGTAATGGTTGATGGCCGCCTGGCTGAAGGTGATGGCGGCCACCGCCAGGGCCTGGACGGTCAGGCTGTAGCCCGTCGGCTCCGCCGGCAGCAGGGCCGCCGTGTCCAACCCCAGCACCGGAGCCAGCGACCCGACGAAGAACAGGTAGGTGCCCACGTTGATGGCGGCCAGCACGGTGATCAGGCCGATCAGGTTGAACCAGGCCGTCAGCCAGCCCAGCCCCTTGCCGCCCAGGATGCTGCCCCAATGGTACAGGCCGCCGGCCGTGGGATAGGCGCTGCCGATCTGCGCCATGGCCAGCGCCACCACCAGGGAGAACAGGCAGCACAGGGCCCAGCCGATGCCGATGGCCGCCCCGCCCACGCTGCTGAAGCCCAGGTTGAAGGAGTTGATGCCGCCGGAGACGATGCAGATGATGGAGAAGGAGATGGCAAAGTTCTGGAATGTGCGCATGCGCCGCGACAGCTCCTGCGCGTAGCCCATGCTGTGCAGGACCTTCTTGTCCTCTTCCAATACGGCGTCGTCGCCGGAACCGCTCAAACCGCTCATGACCGTACCCCCTGCCCGTTGTTGCTTTGGTTGTCGGGTCCTGGGTCGTGTCTCCCCACTATGCAGTCGGCACCCCCGGCCGCCGCATTCTTGGGCAGGAAGTGGATTGCCCATCCCCGCCGCGCCGCGGTTCAGCCGCGGTCGCGTCTTCCTCAGCAACTATTGGGCCAGAGAAACTGGAATCGCGCCAGGGGCCGAAGGGGTCAGGGCTGGCCGGGCGGGGTAGGGGATGCTGCCGACGCCTTGCCGGGGCGGCCGCGCAGCCGCGCCATCAACCCGGCGCAGGCGGCGAGGATCAAGCTGCCCAGGGCCGCTTGGCGATAGCGGACGGGGCAGGGGGGCTGTGTCGGCGTCGGCATGGCGGGCCCCATCGGTCACTGCATCGGGTACTGGGATTGCAGGTGCCGTGCCAGGGTGGAAGCCGTGCAAGTGCTGCCCAATCCAAAGGCAGGGCAGGGCGGTTGCCTGAAATCTGGGCGGCGCATCGGGCAAGTGGCGCGCGTTTGTGCGGCCCTGCCGGCCGGCCCCCCGGGATTCCCGCGGCCTTCCGCTTGGCACGGTGATTGCTGAACACCCCGGCATGGACGCTAGGGTTCCGGTGCCGCGGGCTTCACCCCCGCCGCATGACTGGTCCGAGAGCAGCCGCCCGGCGGGAGACATCCGCCGGGTACACGGCGGGACAAAAGCCCGGGAGATCGCGGTGGCAGGGTTGGCACGCCACACGGTCTCGCCAACCCGAATTCTGAGAACGGAAGGGGGTTGGACCATGCTGGCACGCCGGACCTTGTTGCGCCTCACGGCGGCGCTCTCCCTCATCGGCCTTGCCCTGGTGCCTGCGGCGGCCCAGGCCCAGGCAAAGAAGGAATTCAAGCTGGCCTGGTCCATCTATGTGGGCTGGGTGCCCTGGCAGTGGGCCGAGGACAACGGCATCGTCAAGAAGTGGGCCGACAAGTACGGCATCAAGATCGACGTGGTGCAGTTCAACGACTATGTCGAGTCCATCAACCAGTACACGGCCGGCAGCTTCGACGCCCTGACCGTCACCAATATGGACGCCCTGTCCATCCCCGGCACCGCCGGCGTGGACACCACGGCCGTGATCGTGGGCGACTTCTCCAACGGCAACGACGCCGTGATCCTGAAGGGCAAGGACAGCCTGGCCGCGCTGAAGGGCCAGAAGGTCAATTTGGTTGAATTCTCCGTCTCCCACTACCTGCTGGCGCGGGCGCTGGAGAGTGCCAAGCTGACCGAGCGGGACGTGACCGTGGTCAACACCTCCGACGCCGACCTGGTGGCGGCCTGGGGGACCAAGGACGTGACGGCGGTGGTCACCTGGAACCCGCTGGTCTCCACCATCCTGGGGAACAAGGACGCCAAGTCGGTCTTCGACAGCAGCAAGATCCCGGGCGAGATCATGGACCTGCTGGTGGCCAACACCGCGGTGCTGAAGGACAACCCGGACTTCGGCAAGGCCCTGGTGGGCATCTGGTACGAGACCATGGCCGTGATGTCCGCCGACACGCCCGCCGGCAAGGCGGCGCGGGAGGCCATGGGCAAGGCCACCGGCACAGACCTGGCCGGCTTCGACGCCCAGCTGAAGACCACGCGCATGTTCTACACCCCCACCGACGCGCTGGCCTTCGTGCGCAGCGGGGACCCGAAGACCACCATGACCCGGATCGCCACCTTCCTCTATGACCACGGCCTGCTGGGGCAGGGCGCGCCCAACGCCGAGGCCGTGGGCATGGCCTTCGCCGACGGCAGCACCTGGGGCAACCCCAAGTTCGTCAAGCTGCGCTTCACCGACCAGTGGATGGCCCTGGCGGCGGAAGGGAAGCTGTGAGGGCGATGGTGTGCAAGTGCCGCGGAACCCTGGGAGGCTGAACGCCGCCCCATGGTCCCCTCTCCCAGGGGGAGAGGGACAGGGTGAGGGGTGGTGCGACCAGGACAGCAGGAGCCTGCCCGCAGGTTTCCCTTTCCGGAAAGGCTCTAACCCCTCTCCCTGTCCCTCCCCCTCAAGGGGAGGGGACGCGGTGGAACCGTCCAACCTGAACTTGAATTGGGTGCGCGTGGGACGGAGCCCCTTTTGTGCCTGCCCAATGTCAACCTCGGCTGAATGCCTGGCTTGAAACGCCTTTCTGGAAAGGCCCGACCCATGCGGCTGATCAACCGGCGACCGGAGCGCGGCACCTGGCTGTTGCTGGCGGGGTTGCCCTTCGCCCTGGCGGTGGGGGCGTACCTGGTGGCATCCGGGCTGCGGCTGGCGGAGAACCCGGACGACAAGCTGCTGCCCGGCCTGTCCACCCTGGGGTCCGCCCTCTGGCGGGTGGCGGTGGAGCCGGACCGGCGCACCGGTGACATCCTGCTGTGGGCCGATACGGCGGCCAGCCTGGGGCGCCTGCTGGTGGCGCTTGGCATCGCCTCACTCTCCGCCCTGCTGGTGGGGGTGGCGGCGGGGCTGGTGCCCCATGTGCGGGCCCTGCTGTCGCCCTTCGTCACCGCGGTCTGCCTGGTGCCGCCCCTGGCGGTGCTGCCCATCCTGTTCATCGCGCTGGGGCTGGGGGAGGCGTCGAAGGTCGGTTTGATCGTGCTGGGCATCACCCCCTTCCTGATCCGTGACCTGATATTACGCGTAGACGACCTGCCCCGGCAGCAGATCATCAAGGCCCAGACCCTGGGCGCCGGGACCTGGCTGGTGGCAATCCGGGTGGTGGTGCCCCAGGTGCTGCCGCGGATGGTGGACGCGGTGCGGCTTTCGCTGGGGCCGGCCTGGCTGTTCCTGATCTCGGCGGAAGCCATCGCCGCGGAGTCCGGCCTTGGCTACCGCATCTTCCTGGTGCGGCGGTTCTTCGCCATGGACGTGATCCTGCCCTACGTGGCCTGGATCACCCTGCTGGCCTTCCTGATGGACTGGGGCTTGCGCAAGCTCCAGGGCAAAGCCTTCCCCTGGTACGAAGCGGCACGGAGCGGGTCATGACCGGGATCAGCGTCCGCGACCTGTGGAAGGAGTATGGCGACCAAGTGGTGCTGGAGAGGGTGAGCCTTGACATCGCCCCCCGCTCCTTCGTCGCCCTGGTGGGCCCGTCCGGCTGCGGCAAGACCACCTTCCTGAGGATGCTGCTGAGCGAGGAGGTGCCCAGCCGCGGCAGCATCACCTTGGACGGCAAGCCCCTGGCGCCGGAGCCGGGGCCCGACCGGGGCGTCGTGTTCCAACGCTACTCCGTCTTCCCGCACCTGACCGTGCTGGGCAACGTGCTGCTGGGGCTGGAGCTGGGCCGGTCCCGCTTCTGGGGCCGCCTGTTCGGCCCGGCCCGCGCGGCGGCGAGGGCGGAGGCCGCGGCGATGCTGGAGGCGGTCGGCCTGGGCCATGCCCTGGACAAGTACCCCGCCCAACTGTCCGGCGGCATGCAGCAGCGCCTGGCCCTGGCCCAGGCGCTGGCCGCCAAGCCCAAGGTGCTGCTGCTGGACGAGCCCTTCGGCGCCCTGGACCCGGGCATAAGGGCGGAGATCCACGCCCTGATGCTGGACCTCTGGCACAGCCGGCCGCTGACGGTGGTGATGGTCACCCATGACCTCAGCGAGGCGTTCGGCCTCGCCACCCGGGTCATCGCCTTCGACCGGACGCGGACAAGGCCGGAGGAGCGGCTGCGCTACGGCGCCACCGTCACCCAGGACATCGAGGTCTGGCCCAAGCGCGTCGCCGGCCAGCCCGACAAGCGCATCCCCCAACCAAACCGCCCCGGCCGGGACGACCCGGCGACTTTGGACGGGCCCGGCCGGGACGACCCGGCGCACGCCGCCTGAGGGAGGGCCGCCATGGCGAACCTGAGCATCGACGAGTACCGCCGCCGTTACGAGGAGCTGAAGGCCAAGGGCAGCGCGCCCAAGGCGCTGCCGCCCCCCACCCCCTTGGACGGGGCGCCGCTGGAGCCCGCGTCCGTGCTGCGGCGGGACCCACTGCCCGCCGGCTGGTACTGGACCGGCATCGTCCGCCGCGGGCAGGTGGTGCGGGTGCTTAACGCGTCAGGCACCCCAGGCGTGTCGCTGGTGGCCTGGTCCTTGGCCGACACGTCGGAGCGCTACAACGCCGCCGACACGGTGAAGGTGCAGTGGACCGCCGCCCTGCGGAAGGGGCGGGTGCTGTTCAGCGACATGGGCCGGGTCATGTTCTCCCTCATCGAGGACACGTCCGGCCGGCATGACGCCATCGCCGGCGGCTCCACCCCCGCCACGGCCGGGGGCGGGCGCAACACGCGGGACAACCTGATCCTTGCCGCCGGCAAGCACGGGCTGGAGCGGCGGGACGTGCCCCCCTGCCTCACCCTGTTCGCGCCCGTGGTGACCGGGGATGACGGTCGCCTGTCCTGGCAGGACGGGGTGGTCCGGGCCGGGGACTTCGTGGATCTCCGGGCGGAGATGGATGTGGTCCTCGCCCTGTCCAACTGCCCCCACCCGCTGGCGCCCGCCGGGGAGGGCGGGCCGGTGGAGGTCATCATCTTCCAGGTGCCGCCGGCCGGGCCGGACGACCTCTGCCGCACGGCGACGGACGAGGCCGTCCGCGGCTTCCAGAACACCGACGCGCTGCTGTCGGCCTGAAGGCGGGGGACCAAGCCATGACCATCCTGCTCGACCACACCATCCCCGCCAACGCCCCCTGGTCCGGCGTGCTGCGCCAGGGCCAGACGCTGCGCATCACCGATTTGGAGGGCTGCCAGGCCGTGGACACGCTGTTCTACAGCCTGTCCGACCCGACGGAACGCTACAGCGCCCAGGACACGGTGCTGTCCCAGGGCAGCCCCTATGTGGGGCTGGGCACAAGGCTGATGTCCAACGAGGGCCGGGTGATGGCCACCGTCACCGCCGACAGCTGCGGCCGGCACGACACCTCCGCCGGCGCTTGTTCGTGTGAGGCGAACACGGTCCGCTTCGGCCACCACACCAAATACATGCATGCCTGCCGGGAGAACTTCCTGCTCGCCCTGTCCCGCCACGGCCTGGGCAAGCGGGACATCGTGGGCAACATCAACTTCTTCATGAACGTGCCCATATCCCCCGACGGCAGCCTGGCCATCGTGGACGGCATCTCCCGGCCCGGCGACCATGTGGAGGTGACGGCGGCGATGGACCTGCTCTGCGTCATCTCCAACTGCCCGCAGGTGAACAACCCCTGCAACGGCTTCAACCCCACCCCAGTCCGGGTGACCATCCGCGACACGGAGGGCTGAGGCCATGTTCGCCAAGGTCCTGGTCGCCAACCGCGGCGAGATCGCGGGAAGGGTCATCCGCACCCTGAAGCGGATGGGCATCGCGTCCGTCGCCGTCTATTCCGACGCCGACCGCTTCACCCCGCCCGTCCTGGCGGCGGATGAGGCGGTGCGCCTGGGCCCCGCCCCGGCGCGGGAAAGCTATTTGAAGGCGGACGCCATCATCGCCGCCTGCCGGGCCACGGGCGCCCAGGCCGTCCACCCCGGCTATGGCTTCCTGTCGGAGAACGCGGCCTTCGCGGAGGCGCTGGCCGCGGCGGGTATCGCCTTCATCGGGCCGACCCCGGAACAACTCCGCGCCTTCGGCCTGAAGCACACGGCGCGGGAGCTGGCGGCCAAGGCGGGTGTGCCGCTGCTGCCCGGCAGCGGGTTGCTGGACAGCGCGGACGCGGCCGTCGAGGCGGCGGAGGGCGTGGGCTACCCGGTCATGCTGAAAAGCACGGCCGGCGGCGGCGGCATCGGCATGCAGCTCTGCCGCGACGCCGCGGAGCTGCGCCAACGCTTCGAGGCGGTGCAGCGCATGGCCGCCGGCAGCTTCGGCGACGCCCGCGTCTACCTTGAACGCTTCGTCGCCACCGCCCGGCATGTGGAGGTGCAGATCTTCGGAGACGGGCGCGGCGGCGTGGTGGCCTTGGGGGAGCGCGACTGCTCCCTGCAACGCCGGAACCAGAAGGTGGTGGAGGAAACCCCCGCCCCCGGCCTGCCCGACGCGGTGCGTCGGCAGCTGCACGACGCGGCGGTGGCCCTGGGCCGCAGCGTCAACTATGCCTCCGCCGGGACGGTGGAGTTCATCTATGACGTGGAGCGCGGCCAGGTCTATTTCCTGGAGGTGAACACCCGGCTCCAGGTGGAGCACCCGGTGACCGAGGCCGTCTATGGCATCGACCTGGTGGAATGGATGGTGCGGCAGGCGGCGGGCACCTTCACCCTGCCGGACCCCGCGACCCTGGTGCCGCGGGGGGCGGCCATCGAGGTGCGCCTGTACGCGGAGGACCCGGCCCGCGACTTCCGCCCCTGCACCGGCCTGTTGACGGAAGTCGCCTTCCCCGAGGGCATCCGGGTGGATGGCTGGGTGGCGGCGGGCACGGAGGTCACCGCCAACTACGACCCCATGCTGGCCAAGCTGATCGCCCACGGGCCCGACCGGGACACGGCGCTGGACAAGCTCTCGGCCGCCCTGGACCAGAGCCGCGTGGCCGGGGTGGGGACCAACCTCGCCTACCTGCGCGCCGTGCTGGCCGATCCCTTGGTCAGGCGGGGGGAGGTGGCGACGGCGCTGCTGGGCCGCTTCCGCTGGCAGCCGGCGACGGTGGAGGTGCTGGCGGCCGGCGCCCAGACCAGCCTGCAGGACTGGCCGGGGCGGCTGGGCTATTGGGACGTGGGCGTGCCGCCGTCCGGCCCCTTCGACGACCGCAACTTCCGCCTGGCCAACCGGCTCCTCGGCAACCCGGACGGCGCGCCCGCCCTGGAATGCACCCTGACCGGCCCCACCCTGCGCTTCAACCGCGACGCCACCGTGGCCCTGGCGGGCGCCGAGATGGCCGCCACCCTGGACGGGGCGGCGGTGCCGTACTGGGAACCGGTGGAGGTCCGGGCGGGGCAGGTGCTGGCCCTGGGCGCGGTGCAGGGCCCGGGCCAGCGCACCTACCTGGCCGTGCGCGGCGGGTTCGACGCGCCGGACTACCTCGGCTCCAAGGCCACCTTTGCCCTGGGCAAGTTCGGCGGGCACGGGGTGGGGGTGCTGGCGGTGGGGGACACGCTGGGGTTGGCGGGCGGGGAGACCCCCTCACCCCAACCCTCTCCCCGGGGGGGAGAGGGGGCCGGTAGCGGCCCTTCAGATGTCGGTGCCTTGAACACGGGGACTGTCGCAGGTGTGGATGGTCAGGTGGGCACTGTTCCCCCTCTCCCCCCCGGGGAGAGGGTCGGGGTGAGGGGGTTTCACAAGCCCGACCTCACCCACGACTGGTCCGTCGGCGTCCATTACGGCCCCCATGGCGCGCCCGACTTCTTCCAGCCGGAGGACGTGGAAGACCTGTTCGCCGCGCGCTACGAGGTGCATTTCAACTCCGCCCGCACCGGCGTGCGCCTCGTCGGGCCGCGGCCCCGCTGGGCGCGGAAGGACGGGGGGGAGGCGGGGCTGCACCCCTCAAACATCCATGACAACGCCTATGCCATCGGCGCGGTGGACTTCACCGGCGACATGCCGATCATCCTGGGCCCGGACGGCCCCAGCCTGGGCGGCTTCGTCTGCCCCGTGGTGGTGGCGCGGGACGAGCTGTGGAAGGTCGGCCAGATGCGCCCGGGCGATGGCGTGCGGTTCTTCCTGGCAGACCGGCCGCAGGCGCCGACGCCGATCCGCGCCGCGGACCTGCCCAGCCCCGTCCTGGCCCGCAGCGAGGACGGGCCGGTGGCTGTGTCCTACCGCCGGGCGGGGGACAACTACCTGCTGGTGGAGTACGGGCCGATCGTGCTGGACCTGGCCTTGCGCCTGCGCGTCCATTTGCTGGCCCAAAGGGTGCGGGAGGCGGGCCTGCCCGGGATCATCGACCTGACGCCGGGCATCCGGTCCCTGCAGGTCCACTTCGACAGCCGCGTGCTGCCCCGGGCCCGCCTGCTGGCGGCCTTGCAGGAGATCGAACACACGCTGCCCGACGCCAAGGACATGGTGGTGCCGTCCCGCATCGTGCACCTGCCCCTGTCCTGGGACGACCCGTCCGTGCGCCTCGCCATGCGCAAGTACCAGGAGCTGGTCCGCCCCGACGCCCCCTGGTGCCCCGACAACATCGAGTTCATCCGCCGTATCAACGGCCTGGACAGCGTGGATGATGTCCGCCGCACGGTGTTCGACGCCAGCTACCTGGTCTATGGCCTGGGCGACGTGTACCTGGGCGCGCCGGTGGCCACCCCGCTGGACCCGCGCCACCGGCTGGTGACCACCAAGTACAACCCTGCCCGCACCTGGACGCCGGAAAACGCCGTGGGCATCGGCGGGGCCTACATGTGCATCTATGGGATGGAGGGGCCGGGCGGCTACCAGCTGTTCGGCCGGACCATCCAGGTCTGGAATTCCTGGCGCAGCACGGACGCGTTCCGGCCCGGCACGCCCTGGCTGCTGCGCTTCTTCGACCAGATCCGCTTCTTCCCCGTGTCGGAGCAGGAGCTGGCGGAGGCGCGGGAGGCCTTCCCCCATGGCCGCTATCCCGTGCGGATCGAGGAAACCACCCTGGCCTATGCCGACCATGCCCGGTTCCTGGCGGACAACGCCGCCGGCATCGCCGCCTTCAAGGCCCGCCAGCAGGCGGCGTTCGAGGCGGAGCGGGAGGATTGGAAGGCCCGCGGCCTGGACAGCTTCAACAGCGACGACACCGGCCCCCCGCCGGAGCCGTCGGACGTGCCCGAGGGCTGCACCGCCGTGCCGGCCAGCGTGACCGGCAATGTCTGGACCCTGTTGCTGGAACCGGGCTCGACCGTCAAGGCCGGGCAGCCCATCCTGGTCGTGGAGAGCATGAAGATGGAGATGGAGGTGGTCAGCCCCGTGTCCGGTACCCTGCACGCCTTCACCTGCAAGCCCGGCCGGACCGTTACCGCCGGGCAGACCGTGGCGTTGGTCGCCGCGTGACGGAGGAAACCATGGACATCCCCCGCATCCCCGACATCGCCACCCTGCACGCCCGCTACCGCAACGGCACCCTGACGCCGACGCGGGTGGTGGAAGCCCTGCTGGACCGCATTGCCGCCTACCCGGACAAGGCGGTCTGGATATCGTTGCGCGACCGCGCCGACCTGCTGGCGGAGGCGGCGCGGCTGGAGGCGGCGGGGCCGTCGCCCGACCAGCCGCTCTGGGGCATCCCCTTCGCGGTGAAGGACAACATCGACCTGGCCGGCCTGCCCACCACGGCCGCCTGCCCGGAATTCGCCTTCACCCCCACCCAGGACGCCACGGTGGTGGCGCGGCTGCGGGCGGCGGGCGGCATCCCCCTGGGCAAGACCAACCTGGACCAGTTCGCCACCGGCCTGAACGGCACCCGCAGCCCCTATGGCGCGCCGCGCTGCGTGTTCGACCCGGACTATGTCTCGGGTGGGTCCAGCTCCGGCTCGGCGGTGGCGGTGGGGGCGGGGCTGGTGCCCTTCGCGCTGGGCACGGACACGGCGGGCTCCGGCCGGGTGCCGGCGGCCTTCAACAACGTGGTGGGGGTGAAGCCCAGCAAGGGCCTGCTGCCCCTGACCGGCGTGCTGCCCGCCTGCCAGAGCCTGGACTGCGTCAGCGTGCTGGCCGCCACCGTGGCCGACGCGGACCTGGTGCGCCGGGTGGCGCAGGGGCTGGACGCGGCCGACCCCTTCAGCCGTGAACCGGCCGACAAGCCCATCACCGGCCTGCGCTTCGGTGTGCTGGCCGGCGCGGACCGGGAGTTCTTCGGCGATACGGAGAGCGAGGCCCTGTACGATGCGGCCTTGGCGCGGCTGGTGGCGCTGGGCGGCACGGCGGTGCCCATCGACTACGCCCCCTTCCAGGATTGCGCCCAGCTCCTCTATGGCGGCCCTTGGGTGGCGGAGCGGCTGGCCGCGGTGGAGGGCTTCGCCGCCAGCCACGCGGACTCCATGGACCCCACTGTCCGCGCCATCATCCTGGGCGCCAAGGGCATCACGGCGGTGGACGCCTTCCGCGGCCAGTACCGGCTGGTGGAGCTGGCGCGGCGGACGGCGGCGACCTGGGCCGCGGTGGATGTCCTGCTGCTCCCCACCGCGCCCACCATCTACCGCGTGGACGACATGCTGGCGGACCCGGTGCGGCTGAACGGGAACCTTGGCCGCTACACCAACTTCGTGAACCTGCTGGACTTGGCGGCTGTCGCTGTGCCCGCGGGGTTCCGGGCGGACGGGCTGCCCTTTGGCGTCACGCTGGTGGGGCCGGCCATGGCCGATGGCGACCTGGCCCTGCTGGCGGACCGGCTGCACCGGGCGGGGGGCTTCGGCATCGGCGCCGACAGGACAGCCCCCATCCCCGGCGGCCCGCCGCCGTCGGGGCCGCGGGAAGGCGACATCACGGTGCTGGCGGTGGGCGCGCATCTGGCGGGGCTGCCGCTGAACTGGCAGCTCACCGGCGTGGGCGCGCGGCTGTTGGGGGTGGTGCGCACCGCGCCCGACTACCGCTTCTACGCCCTGGCCGGCACGGTCCCGCCCAAGCCCGGCCTGGTCCGCGACCCGGGCTTCCAGGGGCCGGGGATCGAGGGGGAGCTGTGGAGCCTGCCGGCGGACGCCTTCGGCCGCTTCGTCGCCGCCATCCCCAGCCCCCTGGGCATCGGCAAGGTACGCCTGTTCGACGGGCGGGAGGTCAGCGGCTTCCTGTGCGAGTCCGCCGCCCTGGATGGCGCCACAGAGATCACCCACCTCGGCGGCTGGCGTCGGTACCTGGCAGGGAAGGGCTGAGGCTCAGCCCGCCCGGCGGGCCAGCAGCAGCACGGGGCGGCCTTGCTCCACCTGCCAGGTGCAGGTGGTGGGGGCGGGCTGCCGGGCCGGCAATGTGGGGGACGGCTCGGCCCGGCCGCCGGCAGGGCGCGCGAGTTCCACGGTGCGCACGACCCGCTTCACCACGATCCTGACCACCTTCCCGGCCATCGCGTTCCCCCTGTCGGTTATCGTCCAGCCCCCACCCGTGACCCCGGCGCGCGCCTGCGTCCGCAGGAACGGCGCCATACACGGCGATGTAACAAGCCGGACCCCCGGCCCGGCCCAGGCCGCACAAATTTTCGGCATCCACGCGGTTTCCGGCCCGTCCCCCAGGGCGGCCCGGTACTCACCTGCTGTCCGTTCTATGTAACGGATTTTCAGGTTTCGCACAACAGTTCGGTAACGGATTTTCAGACATTGCACAACAGTCTGGCAACGGCGTGAAGCAACAACTTGTATCGAAACTGAAAGCATTTCAGCAGAACAAATCCAGGAAAACAAATTCTAAGTAATCCCAAAAGGAAGGCCTGAATATTGTCTTACCACTACTCGATATTTCGTGGTAGTTGAACGGGCGAAGCAAAGTGGCGGGAAAGTCGGGGGCAAGTCCAGGATGCGCCCCGGTCCCCGCCCGGCCACCCCGCCCCCGGGGTGGTGCCAACGACAACCGTCGCGCCGCCCCCGCGGACCCGGGGCGTCGCCTGCTTGAGGTGTGCGCCATGACCGATGTGACCCAGCCCCTTTCCCTGATCTCCGTCCTTGCCCGGACCACCCTGCCCGACTCCGTCCTGCCCATGCTGGGCACCGACGGGGACGACGTGCTGACCGCCCCGCCGGGCAAGACGGACAGCGTGCTGTCCGGCCGTGACGGCGACGATACCCTGGTCGGCGGGGCGGGCAATGACCGGCTGCTCGGCGGGGCGGGTGACGACACGCTGCTGGGCGGGTCCGGCGACGATGCCCTTTACGGCGGCGACGGGGACGACCAGCTCTCCGGCGGTTCCGGCGCCGACACCATGTCGGGCGCTGGCGGTGATGACGTGCTGTCCGGCGGCGGCGGCAACGACACCATCTATGGCGGTGATGGCGAGGACCGGCTGGACGGCGGTGCCGGCAACGACAAGCTGGCCGGCGACGCGGGCCAGGACGTGCTCGCCGGCGGGGCCGGCAACGACACGCTCTATGGCGGCGCCGACGACGACCAGATGCGCGGCGGCGCGGGGGACGATTTCCTGTCCGGCCAGCAGGGCGACGACTGGCTGGATGGCGGGTCCGGCGACGACACCCTGCATGGCGGCGATGGCAGCGACCGGATGGAAGGCGGGGCCGGCAGCGACACGCTGATGGGCGGCGCCGGGGCCGACTGGTTCGACGGCGGCAGCGGCAGCGACTGGTACCAGTCCCGGCATGACGGCTCCGCCGACACCTTCGTGCTGGACGGCAGCGGCGCCGACCGCATCACGGGATTTGAGGCCGGGCTGGACGTGATCCTGGTCCGCGGCGTCACCCAGGCCGCCCTGGACCAGGCCGTGGCCGACGCCACCTGGTCGGAAGGCAAGATCCTGTTCACCATCGGGGAATCCCAGCACGCCATCTCCGGCTTCGGCGTGTCCCTGGCGGACTTCCAGTCCAGCAAGATCGTCGCCTGGTCCGGCAGCGACGACGCCTGGGGCTGACGGGCGGCGGGACGCGGGCGGGGTGGGATGCCCCGCCTGTTTCGCCATCGGTATTAACCCATGCATACGGCGCGTTAACCATAGCGGGGATAGGGTGCGGGCTCCCGTCCAAGGTGCCCCGCCATGTCCCTCGCCGCCCTGACCGCCATCGACCCGCTGATCGCGGGCGCGGTGTTCGCCTCGTCCTTCATCCTGGACTGGCTCTATACCCGCTACACCTATTACCTCATGCAGAAGCGGGCGGAGATGGCGGCGACGCTGGCCTTCATCTGGCACCTGCTGGGCGCGGTCATGGTGGTGCAGTATGCGGACAACGCCGCCTACATCCTGTTCGTCTGCGCCGGCGGCGCCCTGGGCACCTGGGTGACCGTCAGCCGGGAGCGGCGGCAGGCCGAGAAGGCTCAAACCCCGCCAGGCACCGACGACAAGGTGGTGCGGATGCCCGCAGGGGCCACGAACCGCTCCACCACCCCGGCCGAACAGGCGGCCTGACCCTCCCGCGCCGCGAAGGCGGCCAGGGTGGGCAGCACCTTGCCCGCCCCGCCGAACTGGAACCCCACCTGGGTCGCGTAGGCTGCCGAGGCGCGGCCCTTCAGCTCCACCTGCCCGTCGATGGCGACGGCCAACCCATCCAGCCCCCTCGGCAACTCCGGCACGGGGGTGGCGCCCGGCACCCGGATGGCATAGGGCAGGTCCCGCCACCACGCGGTGCGCCCGGCCACCCCGGCGCCCAGCCCGTCCAGGGCCAGCAGGGCGCGGACGGCCTGGATGTGGTCCACATGGTTGCCCAGGCCCTGGCAGGACAGCACCAGGTCCGGCTCCACCCGCCCCAGCAGTTCCGCCAGGCAGGCCGCGGCGTCGCGCCAGATGTCGTCCCCGTCCCGCGCGCCGGCGAACAGGGCCGGCGCGCTGTGGTAGCCGCGGTGCGGCGCTTCCGGCAGGTCCAGCCACAGCACTTCCGTGATGCCCAGGTGCCGCGCCGCCTCCCGGTCCTCTGCCCGGCGCAGGGCCATGTAGTCCACATCGGCGGCCAGGCCCTTGTCCAACTGGCAGGCCAGGGCGAAGCCTTGCGGGTCCGGCACCGACCGGGTGAACAGGGTGGCCAGCACCACCCGCCAGCCCCCCGCCACCAGCCGCGCCAGCGTGCCGCCGCAGGAAAACACCGCGTCGTCCAGGTGGGGGGAGACGGCCAGTACCGTGGGCATGGAATGTGGCCCTACAGCAGGTGCGGCGCCTGGCGGAAGCGGCAGGTGGGGTCCGCCGTCTCCCTGGTGACTGCTTTCGGGTCGTACAGGCTGGTCCAGCCGGTGTCCGGCTTGGTGGCGATGAGCTGGGCGTAGATCTCCTGGATGCGCCGGCCGATCGTCTCCCAGCTATAATGCCGCCGCACCTCGTCCAGGGCCGTGGCGGCCAGGCGGCGGCGCAAGGGCGCGTCGTCCAGCAGCCGGCGCAGGCCGTCGGCCAATGCCGGCACGTCCGCCGGCGGCACCAGCAGGGCGTCCCGCCCGTCCTCCAGGCAGTCCACCACGCCCACGGCCTTAGTGGACAGGATGGGCAGCCCGCAGGCCATGGCCTCCAGGATCGTGTTGCTGAACCCCTCCGCATAGGTGGGGCTGACGAAGATGTCGCCGCGGCGATAGGCGTCCGGCGCCTCCGCGTACCCGGCATGGCCGGTGAACGTCACCGCGTCCCCCAGGCCAAGGTCCTGGGCCAGCGCCTTCGCCGGCTCCAGGTCCGGCCCGATGCCGGAGATGATCAGGCGCAGGGCGGGGCGCTCCTTCCGCAGCGCGTGCAGGGCGTGCAGCAGGTCCAGCACCCCTTTCCGCCGGTCCACCCGGCCGTGGTACAGCAGCACCGGCGGGTCCGACAGGGCGCCTAATTCCCGGTCGTCGCGGGGGCGGAACTGGCTGGTGTCCGTGGCGCCCGGCACGATGGTGAAGCGGTCCAGGCGGGTGCCGTGGTGGCCCCGCACCTCCTCCGCGAAGCTCCTGCTGCCGATCACCAGGCCGCCGGCATGGTCCAGCACCGCCAGCATGGCCTGCTTGTGGGTGGCACAGCAGGTGCCCACCCAGTGCCCGTCGCCGCCCTGGATGGACACCAGGTTGGGCACGCCCAGCCGCCGGCTCGCCTCCAGCGCCGCCAGCCCGCAGGGATAGCCGTACTGGGCGTGGATGATGTCGAACGGGTTCTGGGCATGCTCCGCCTCCACGGCCGCCACCATGGCGCGGATGTCCGCTTCGAAGTCGGCCGCGCGGCCCTGGCTCACCTCCTGCTCCCCCAGGCTCGGCAGGCCGATGACCTTCACCCCCGGCACGTCGGGGGGCGGGCCGCCGCCATAGACGGCGCTGCCTTCGGCGTCGTCCCGGTACTGGCTGACCATCACCACGTCATGGCCATGGGCCACCAGCTCCCGCAGCAGGTTCAGGGCATAGACCGACATGCCCGATATGGCGGGGAAGAAGCGGCGGCTGATGAAGCAGATGCGCATGCCGGTTCACTCCGCCGCTGCGCGGGACGATGGCAGCCGCGCCTTCAGCCATTGCAGGGATTGCGGCACCATCGCGTGGGCCCGGTGGCTCTCCCGGCTCAGCTCCACGCAGACCAGGCGGTCGAAGCCGATCCCGTCCAGGGCCTGGAGGACGGCCGGCATGTCCATGTCCCCCTCGCCGAAGGGCAAATGCTCATGCACGCCGCGCCGCATGTCCTCGATGGCGACGGTGCCGATGTGGTCGCGGAACTCCACCACCGCGGCGGCCGGGTCCCGCTCCCCCGTCACCAGGCAGTGGCCGGTGTCGAGCGCCAGGGACAGGGGCATGCCGGACCGCACCACCACCTCATCCCGCAGGCGGGCCCAGTCGTCCACCGTCTCGATGGCCATGCCGGGCTCCGGCTCCAGGGCGGCGGTCACGCCCTCCCGCGCCGCCACCTCCGCCACGCGTGAGACGCCGTCTACCAGCCACTCCCAGGCCTCCTCGTGCAGCACCCCCTCCCGCGGCACGCCGGCCCAGAAGGACATGGCCTCCGCCCCGCAGACGGCGCCCACCCGGATGGCCCGCGACAGGAACTCCACCCGCCGCGCCCGGCCTTCCTCGCTGGCCGTCACCAAGGTGGGCTCATGCTTCGCCCGCGGGTCCAGCAGGTAGCGGGCGCCCGTCTCGATCACCACGCCCAGCCGCAGGGCCCGGAGGCGGGCGGCCAGCCTTTCCGCCTGGAACTCCCAATCCTCGGCGAAGGGGTCCAGGTGGTGGTGGTCCAGGGTCAGGGCGACGCCGTCATACCCGCTGTCCGCGATCAGGCTCAGCGCGTCGTCCAGCCGGTGGTTGGCGGTGCCGTTGGTGTTGTAGGCGAAGCGAAGGGGCATGGGGTCACCGTTGGGGGCGGGATGACAAGGGGATCAACGGGCATGGGAGGGGTTGGACACCTCCACCGCGTCCCCTCCCCCAGTGGGGGGGGGACGGGACGGCGCCGTTTGGCCTTTCCAGGCGCAGAGGGTGTCGGTCGCGGGCCATCACTCCGCCGCCCTCCGCCGCTCCATGGCGAAGCGCACCGCATGGCTTTCCGGCTCGCGGTACAGGGGGTACAGCCGTGCCGTCAGCCGGTCGATGGCGGACACGTCCAGCCAGGCCGGGCCGCCCAGCCGCTCTTCCGCCTCCGGCGACAGCACGGCCCGCTTCGCGCCCGGCGGCGGGACGCCCAGCCCGGCCAGGGGTGATCCCTCTGCCAGCAGTCGGGTGATCCCGCGTTCGCCGACGCGGTGGTAGGACAGGGTCTCGCACTCCAGCCCCGGGACGATGGCCTTGACGGCGAAGACCTCGCCCCCCGGCGGGGACAGGTCCAGGTACAGGATGTCCAGGCCCGCGCTCGCCAACCGCCCCGCCAGGAAGGCCAGCCGCTCGGCCGGGCTGTCGCCCACCGCGTTCCGCGGCAGTGCCGTGAAGGGCACCACCTCCCGCCGGCTGAACACGCTGTCGGCCAACAGGGCGCGCAGCTCCCCCGCCCCCATCCCGGCCCAGGCCAGCATGGCCTCCAGCGCCCGCGGCTCCTCGTTCGACAGGTCGTGCCGGGACCGGTAGGCGTCCAGGTAGCCAGGGGGCGCCACGCGGGCCACCTCCGACAAGGGGCCGTGGCTCATCGCCTTGCGGCTGCGGGCGGCGCAGAATTCCAGCAGGGCCTTGGACAGGGCCTTGGCCGGGTCGGGGTCGCAGGCCTCACCCCCCGCGGTCAGCATGATGGGCTGCGGGGCCGTGTCGCTGCGGTCATGGCCGACCACGTACAGGTTGGTCAGGCCGAACTCGGTGGTCGCCAGCTTGGGCAGCACCTCCACCCCCTCCCGGTCCAGCTTGGCCAGCAGGGCCAGGGTGTCGGGATCGGTGACGCCGTCCAGGGAGATCACGCGCCCCTGGTCCAGGGCGCGGAAGCGGGTGCAGTTGCCGTCCCGCTGCAGCAGCTCCAGGATGCCGTGGGCCAGCGCCCGCTCCAGGCTGTCGCCGGCGCCCAGGCCGTTGGTGATGGGCGTGGTCAGCGGCTGGTAGGACCCTAGCTGGCAGCGGTAGCACAGGGCGAACTCAAGGGGCACCAGCACCGGCTCCCCGCCCGGCCAGCGCTTGGCCGCCACCCAGGCCAGGGACGTGTCAGGACTATAGGAACTGCCGGCCGGCAGGCACAAGCTGGCGGGGTCGCAGACCGCCCGGTCCCCATGGGCCTTCACCAACTCCCGGTAGCTGCCCAGCACCCGCGGCGCGTCCGCCAGCCCCGCCTGGGCGCGGGCATTCTCCGTCACCTCGCCCAGGGCGCCGATCTCCGCCTGCTCGGGGGTGGCGCCATAGCCGAAGGCGTCGAACTGGCTGCCATCCCCCGCCCGGTGGCAGGCGAAGGTGACGGGCACGCCAAGCCGGTCCAGCCCGTCCACCCGGAAGCAGTCCAGCTCCCCCGGCGGCAGGCTGTTCCGGTAAAGCTCCGCGGGGCCCCTCATGGCACCAGCTCCGCCAACGGGATCGGCTTGGCGGACGGCCGCCCCGCCAGCAGCCGGTCGAACAGGGCCACGGCATGGGCGGTGGTCACCCCGGCGGCGTATTCGAACGGGGTGTAGACGGCGGTGAAGTCCAGGGCGCCGATCACTTCCCGGTACCGCCGCAGCTCCTGGTGGCTCAGCGGGATCTGGTAGTGGAAGCCCTTGTGGCAGCTGATGGCCTCCGGCCGCCCGGCCCCGTCGAACTCCACCTTCAGGCAGTCGCCGCAGTAAAGGGCGCGGGCGCCCGCGTCATGCAGCACGGCATGGCCCTCATAGTGCCCCTCCGTGCCATGCAGGGTCAGGCCGGGGGCCAGTTGGTGGTCGTCGTCCGCGGGCCAGGTGACCTTGAAGGCCTTGGTGAAGCGCAGCGCCTCCCGGTGGACCACCACCTCCGGCCTGAACCGCTCCGCCAACTGCCAGATGGCGCCGAAGCCGTGGGGGTGGGACCCCGCCAGCACCTTGATGCCGCCCAGCCTTTCCACCTGCGCCAGGGCGCTTTCCGTGTAGAACGGCGCCCCCTCGAAGGCCACGTTCCCCTCCGGCCGCAACAGCAGCCAGCCGGTGGAGCCCAACCCGAAGGACGGCGTGCAGGAAAAGCCGATGACGTTGGGCGCCACCTCCGCCCACAGCGTCTCAACCGCACCGGTGAGGTCGCCCACCGTGCGGAAATCCCAGCCGTCCGGCGGCAGGGCGTTGCGCACGTCCATGCAGACCGGGCAGAAGATCGGCTGCTGCCCGGCGAACCAGGGCTGCCAGAAGCCGCAATGGGCACAGGCGTAATGGGTCAGCGGCATGCGGCCTCCATCAGGCGGAACAGGCGCAGGTCGCGCTCCGGCGGGAAGGGGAAGGGCGTGCCCTGGCGTAACGCCGCGGCGAACGCCTCGGCCTGCACCCGGAAGGGGGAATGATGGTCTTCCAGGGGCAGGGTGCGGCGCTGGCCGGTGGCGGCGTCCACCAGGGTGACGCTGCCGCCGGGGGTCTGGCCCATGGTGTCGTTCAGGATCGCCATGGCGCGGGTGCCCACCAGCTCCAGCACCCGGCGCGGATAGGTATCCGGGCAGTTGTAGCTGACCTGGAGCACGCCCAAGGTGCCGTCACGGAACCGGCCGGACAGGATGGCGCCGTCGTCCACGGGATAGGCATGCACCCGCCGTTGCAGCAGGGCGTGCAGCACCTCCCACTCCGTGCCCAGCAGCATCTCCAGCAGATCCAGCCCATGGGGCGCCAGGTCCCACAGGGCGCCGCCGCCGGCCCGGCCGGGGTCGCAGCGCCAATTGTCATGGGGGTTGCTGTCCGGCGTCCAGTCGGGGGGCAGCCAGCAGGCGTAATGGATGCGGGCTTGGGTCACCGTGCCCAGGTCGCCCCCCTCCACCAGCCGCCGCAGCATCCGGTGGGCGGCGTGGAAACGCTGGTCGAAGGCCATGGCGAAGGGCACGCCGGCCTTGGCACAGGCCGCCACCATGCTCGCCGCCTCGGCACCGTTGGTGGCCATGGGCTTCTCACACAGCACCGCCTTGCCCGCCGCGGCGCAGGCGCGGACGACGGGGGCGTGCAAATGGTTGGGTGTCGCGACATACACCGCCTCCAGCCCCGGATGGGCCAAGAAGGCGTCCAGGTCGCGGTACCGGGCGGCATCGCCCCCCACCCGGCCCATGGCTGCCGGGTCCGGGTCGCACAGGGCGGCCACGGTGCCGTTGCCACTGTCGGCAATGCCGGGGATGGCATAGTCCCGCGCCACCCAGCCGCAGCCCACGATGCCCCAGCGCACCGGCCCCATGCTCACCACCCCTCCGGCAGGTCCAGCAGGATGCGGTTGGCGGCAAGGCGCGCCACCTCCGGGTCCTGCGTCCCGAACCGCGCCGCCCGGGCCAGCAGGTCGGCCGACGGCGGGGCGGCTTCCAGATAGGGCGCGTCGGCATACTCCGCCGCGAAGGCGGGGGTGGGCCAGGCGGGGTGGAGTTTGCCGCCTTGCTCGGTGAGCAGCGGGTTCAGGCGCAGGGGGCGGTTGGGCGGGGGGATGCGGAGGGACAGGGGGGGCTTGGCCGCTTCCCCCGTGCCGCCCATTCCTGTTTCCCCCGCGAAGGCGGGGGTCCACTGTTCTTTTCCACCTGTGTCCCTGGAACCCGGTTCAAAAACCGTGGACCCCCGCCTTCGCGGGGGAAGCGGTATATCTTGGGAAGAGCGTGCACTTTCGAATTCGAAAGTGTGAGTTTGCCGCCACGCCAGGCTAATCGCCTCCGCCGTCTCCAAGTCCGTCACGTCCCGCGGCGCCGCGGATGAACTCCGCGCCAGCTCGGCATCGTCATAGAGCCTCGCTCCGGGGAACATACGTTGGTATTCCGCCGGGGTCCGCGGGCGGCCGGCCACGCCGCGCTGGTCCACCAGCCGGTTGTGGGCGTGGCCGACCAGGACCGTGCCGGTACCGCCGACGAAGGCGCGCATGGCATCGGCCACCCGCTCCTGCTCCGGCAGGAAATAGAAGGCGTCGTGGCACAGCAGGGTGGCGCCCTCCACCGGCGCGGCGGGGGCCCCTTCCGCGATGTCGGCGCAGGCCAGGGGGGCGTCGGGCAGCAGGAAGTGCCGGGCAAGCCACAGCTTGCTGAACACCACGTCCGTCCCGGCCACCGGCACGCCGTGAAGGCTGAGTTCCCGCAGCACCTGCCCCAGGCCGCAGGCTACCTCCAGCACCAGGGGCGGGTCGGTCCAGTGCGCCTCCAGCAGGCCCAGGGCGGACAGGAAGGTGGGGGCGGACCAGCGGTGGGCGAAGTAGTGGGCGACGGGGCCATAGGCGAGCGTCGCCATGGCCTCCCGCAGGGTCATGGCCCTGGCACCCACCCCCTCCACCACGGCGCGGGTCGCCTCCGGCGTCGGCGGGGCGGCACGGGCCCACTCGTCCTGGTCCTGCAACAGCAGGGTCAGCGCCCCCGCCCGGTCGCCCCCGTCCAGGGCGGCCAGGGCTGCGCGGGACAGTTCCGGTTTCCCGGCGCGCAGGTAGGGGATGCCGTCTGCCATGGGCCAGCGGTCCCGCCCGTCGGACAGGGAATGGGGCGTGTCCGCATGCAGGGGGCGGCCGCTGCCGGGGGCCAGCCAGGTCAGCGGCATCAGGCCAGCCCCGCCTGCCGCAGCACGGCGTTCTGGAAGGCCTGTAGCGGCCCGGCATGGACCAGCTCCATCTCCTCCAGCGCGTCGTTCAGGGTGAAGCTGGCGGCGCGGGCGTAATGGGCCTGTTGCAGGACCCGGTCCAGCACGTCCGCGGCGTTGAAGGCCTTGGCCTCTGGGCTGGACGCGTTGCCGACCAGGGCATGGCTCTCCACCACCTGGGCGCTCAAACCCGGGGGCAGCTCCGCCAAAGCCATGGCGGTGAAGCGGCGCATCACGGGCTCAAGCTGGTCGCCCAGCAGCATCTCCCCCGTGAAGCCGGCGTCGGGCATGAAGGCGTTGTGGAGGTGGTGGGACAGGCCGGCCAGGAAGGGCAGGGGAGCCCTCGCGTCATAGCCGGGGCAGAGCAGCACGCCCAGGGCCGCCACGGCCATGCAATGGTCCGCGTGGCTTTCCGGCGGCTCCAGCACCAGCCGCCCCGTGCCGGGCTTGGTGGCCCCGGCCCGGGGCTGCCGTTCCAGCAGCGCGACGAAGGCCGGGGGCAGGGCGTCGATGGCCATGTCGGCGGTCAGGGCGGCCCGCATCGCCTCCGCCTGTTTCGGGTCCAGAACGGCCGCGAACTCGTCCAGCCCCCGGACCAGCACGGTGGTCACCTCCGCCGGGGACAGGCCGCCCTTCTCCAGCACCGGCCGGTCCAGCCCGCCCAGCCGGGCGGCGACCACCAGGGCGGCCGTTTCCGACAGGGCCACGCTGGCCAGGTCCTGCCCGGCCAGCAGCCGGGCCCAGGACCGGCGGAAAGCCTGTTCCATAAGGCTTCCGGAACGACCGGCCACGCGGGTGCGCTTCAGGTCGTTGATCTCCCGGAACAAGCCGGTCAGGCGGCCCAGGGCGTCGCCGCCCCCGACCCCCCGCACCGGCACCACCATGCCGTCAGCGGACATTGGCCAGTCTCCGCGCCGCCTTGGTCAGGCCGGTGGCCTCCATGTCGCCGGTGCCGTCCAGCCACATGCGGAAGCGCCGTTCCTGCTCGAACCAGGCATGCTCCGGCTCCTTGCCGTCGGCCGTCTGCGGCGCCTTGAAGAAGGTGCCCAGCGCGTCCAGCACCCCGCCCTCGTTCCGCTGGTGGGCCAGGTCCAGGCAGCGGGCGATCTCGATGGCGAGGGGGGCGGCCAGGATGCTGTCCTTGCACAGGAAGTTCAGCTTCAACTGCATGCGCTGGCCCAGGAAGCCGGACACGTCGATGTTGTCCCAGGCTTCCTTGTCGTCGCCGCGGGGCGGGTAGTACTCGATCCGGACCTTGTGGTTGGCCACGTGGTAGCCCAGGATCTGGTCCAGCACGCTGCCCTTGGTGCCCAGCTTGCTGGCCAGCGACGCCGGGTCGTCCAGGGCCAGCCCGTCACGGTTGCCCAGGATGTTCGTGCTGAACCAGCCATCCACCTGCAGGGCCCGGCCGCGCAGGGCCGGGGCCAGCACGGTCTTAAGCAGGGTCTGGCCGGTCTTGCCGTCCTTGCCCGCCACGGGCACCCGGTTGCGCTTGGCAAGCTTCACCAGGGCCGGCAGGTCTGCCGCCACGCTGGGGGTGAAGTTGGCGTAGGCCACGCCGCTTGCTATGGCGGCATAGGCGTACAGCATGGCCGGGCCGATGGCGGGGTCGTCGGCGTCCAGCGCCGCCTCGAACGCCTCCGGCGTCTGGAACTGGGGCAGGGTGGGGTCCACCAGCCGCTCCGTGCTGGCCAGGTTCACCACCACCACGTTGTGCACCCCGGCCTCCGCCTTGAAGCGGCGAAGGTCCTCGGCGATGCTGTCCGCCTGGCCGCGTTTGGTGACGCGGTTGCTGCCGGCGGCCCCGGTGACGTTCTTGCAGAAATCCACGTTGGCCGCGGGGGCCCAGGGCTTCAGCGCCGACAGGGCGGGGCGGACGGCGTCCAGGCTCGGCCCGTCCAGCACCCGGTGCTGGGCGGCGGCGGCGGCAAGGTCGTCCGCGTACAGGTCCCAGCCGCCGAACACCAGGTCCTGGTAGGCGACCAGGCCGGGGTGAAGCGTCTCGGCCAGGGGCAGGCCCGTGGTGCCGGCCTTGCCCTGCCGGATCAGCTCGATGCCGGCCACCATCGTGGTGCCGACGGCACCCCCAAGCCCCACGATCGCGACACCGAGGCGACGGGAAGGCATGTCCTTCATGATCAGGTCGATCCCTGGATAGGGCCGCACCCCGGGACCGGGGCGGGCGTTGCAGGCGCCACGCCGCTCACGCGGCTTCGCTCGGATGGTTGAGGATGCGTGCCCGGCCGGGATGCGCCATCCACCGATGGTGGTGCGCCCGGCGGGGCGTGTGGCCTACCCTTGGATAGTCGGGACAAAAACAGTACGCAGGCGAAACAAAGCCAGCTCTGGATTGTCTTCGTCACTGCATCCCATGCTTCAGCATTCACTGAAGTATGCGGATCGGCGGTCAGGGACGCTGATCCGCCCCCGCGGTCTCCAGCGCCGGGTCGGGGCGGCGCAGGGACTGGGGCCGCATGGCCAGGCGCACCGGGGCCGGCAGCGGGGCGGGGCTGACGTTGGGTGCCACGGCCGGGACCAGGTCCGCGGCATCGGCCACGCGCTGGCGTAGGGTTGCCAGTTCCGGCTCCGGCCGGATCTCGTCCGGGGTCAGGAACAGGCCGGCGCGGCGGGCGCCGACACCCAAGGTCCGGCGGCTGGACAGGGCGGTGACGGCGGGGCTGGCCAGCAGCCCGGCGATGACGGGCGACAGCCACAGCACCAGCCCTTCGCCCAGCATCAGCGCGCCCAGACCTGTCGCGGCGCCCAGCCCCACATGGCCCGCATGGGTGCGCCACGCCTCCCCCCAGCCCACGGCGCGGTCGCCGCGGGGCTGCGCGTTCCAGGCCACCACCTGGCCCGCCAGGGTGGAGATGACGAAACGGGTGTAGAACGCCATCATGGCCGGGGCCAGCAGGGTGCTGAACACCTGCTCCAGCAACGCGCTGCCCAGCAGCCGCCCCGTGCCGCCGAACCCCGCCCGCGCCTGGCGGTCCAGCAGCGTGGCGACCAGGCTCAGCAGCTTCGGCCCGAACAGCAGGCCCAGGGTGATGCCGAACAGCCAGTCCGCCGCGGGGCCCGCCTCCACCAGCCCGGCGGTCATCAGGTCCAGACCCTGGCCCCCGGCGCCCGCGTCCAGCGCCGACAGCAGCATGAACAGCAGCCAGATGGGCGAGGACACATAGCTCATGATCCCGTTGGCCAGGTGCAGCCGGTTGGCCCAGCGGAAGCCGTCGGCGTGGATCAGCCGCAAGTGCTGCAGGTTGCCCTGGCACCAGCGCTTGTCCCGCCCGGCGAAGTCGATGACGTTGGCCGGCAGCTCCTCCCACGTCCCCTCCGTCAGGGGCAGGACCCGCACCTCCCACCCCGCGCGGGCCAGCAGGGCGGCCTCCACCACGTCATGGCACAGGATCTCCCCGCCCAGGGGGGCAGCACCAGGCAGCACCGGCAGGGCGCAGTGGGCCATGAAGGCGCGGGTGCGGATGATGGCGTTGTGGCCCCAATAGTTGCCGTCCCCCTGCTGCCAGAAATCCAGGCCGCGCACGGACAGGGGCGTGTAGAGCCGCGCCGCGAACTGCTGGATGCGGGCGAACAGGGTTTCCCGGTTGGTGGGGTGGGACACGGTCTGCACCAAGCCCAGCCGCGGGTTGGCCTCCATGCAGGCGACCAGCTTGCGGATGCAGTCCCCGGTCATCAGGCTGTCCGCGTCCAGCATGACCATGAAGTCGTACTGGCTGCCCCAGTTCTCACAGAAGTCGGCCACGTTGCCGGCCTTGCGCCCCACATTGCGCAGGCGCCGGCGGTAATAGAGTTTCGGCGCCCCGGGCAGCCGGGCCAGCCGGGAAGTCAGCGCCAGGTGGGCCCGCGCCTCCTCCGCCGCCACGGCGCCGTCGGTGCTGTCGCTCAGCACGAACAGGTCGATGTCACCGGCCCCATCCCTTGCCAGTGACCGCGCCATTACCTCCAGCGCGGCGAAGACCGGCCCCGGCTCCTCATTGTAGACCGGCATCAGCACCGCGGTGCGGGTCGTGCCTGAAGGGCCGGGCGTGGGCCCCGCCGCCATCCGCTCCAGCGCCGGCACGGTGCCCGCCAGCCGTTGCGACAGGTGCGCCAGGAAGCCCAGCGCCACCTGCCAGCCGTTCAGCGAAAGCCAGGCGGCGTTCATCCCGAACAGCAGCAGCAACAGCAGCGACAGGGGCCCGTCGATGCCGCCCAGTACCTCGGCGGCAAGCAGGAGCTGCACCAGGGTCAGCAGCAGGATGGGCACCACGAAGGCGGCACGGCGCAGCGTCACGGCCGCGCGGTCGGCGGTCTTTGGCGTCATGGAACAGCGGGCCCTTTCCGGGGTTTGTCTCGGGCGGCCGGGTTGCCCCTTTCGTGGGGGAGGGCTGGGACCGGGCCGCACCCACAACGGCGAAAGCAGCCGGGGCGCTTCCGTGATCACCCGAAATTGTTGCGACATTCTTTGGCCGCGACCGACGCGCCGGCAGCTACTCGGCCTCGGGCTCGCGGCCGGGTCATGGGCGGTGCTCCGGCCGGCCTTCGGGCAGGAATGGCCAGATATCAAGGATTTCGGCGCCCTCCGGTCCTTCGCGAAGGCCTTGGCCCGGGCCCCCTACCGCCCGGTGGCAGAGGTGGACTCCCCCCAGTTGCGCGACCTCTCCTATGACCAGTACCGCGCCATCCGGCCGCACCCCCTGAAGTCATGGCCTGCCGACCGGCCCTTCTCGATACAGCCCTTCCATCCGGGTTTCCTTTATAAGCGTCCGGTAAGTCTTCACGTCGTCAGCGGCGATACTGTCCGCCGCGTGCCCTATGACCCCGGCCAGTTCGATCTCTCGGCCGTCGATGGGGTGGACCTGTCCCGCTTCACCGCCGCGGACGGGCGTGGCTTCGGCGGGTTCCGGCTGCACCACGGCGCCGGGCCGCCGGGCGACCAGGTGGAGTTCGCCGTCTTCCAGGGCGCCAGCTATTTCCGCCTGCGCGGCGACGGGCAGGAATACGGCCTGTCCGGCCGGGGCGTGGCCCTGGACACGGGCGGGCCGGGCGCTGAGGAGTTTCCGGACTTCACCGCCTTCTGGGTCCTGGAACCGGGCCCGGACGCGCGGGAGGTCGAGGTTCTCGCCCTGCTGGACGGCCCCAGCCTGGCGGGCGCCTACCGTTTCACCGTCCGGCCGGGGGTGGAGGCGGCGATGGCGGTGGAGTGCGCGCTGTACCCCCGCCAGCCCTTGGGGAAACTGGGCCTTGCCCCCCTGACCAGCATGTTCCTGGCGGGGGAGAATGGCGGCCCGCCCGGCCATGACGACTTCCGGCCGGAGGTGCATGACAGCGACGGCCTGCTGCTCCACGCCGACGGGGGGTGGACGTGGCGGGCGCTGTCGAACGCGCGCACGGACGCCGTGCTGACCGACTTGCCGGTGAGGGACCTGCGCGGCTTTGGCCTGATGCAGCGGGACCGGGACTTCCGCAGCTACATGGACGTGGAGGCGCGGCAGGAGGACCGGCCCAGCGCCTGGGTGGTGCCGCGGGGGGATTGGGGGCCGGGCCGGGTCCAGCTCTACACCTTCCCCAGCGTGACGGAGTTCGCGGACAACGTGGTCGCCAGTTTCATCCCCGACCGGGCGCCCGGGCCGGGGGAGGAATTGCGCCTCGCCTACGACATCCGCGTGTTCGGCAACCGGCCCGACCTGCCGCCCCTGGGCCGGGTCACCGCCACCCGCACCGGCAGCGCCGACGGCCTGCGCCCCCTGCCGGAGCCGGTGCCGGGGCGGCGGCTGTATATGGTAGATTGGGAAGGGGGCCCGCTGCCCAGCCTGGAGAAAGGCGCGCCCCTGACCGTGGAGCTGAACGCCACCGCAGGGATCGCAGCCGACCCCTACCTGGAACGGGTGGTGCAGACGCGCGGCTGGCGCCTGTACTTCGACCACCGGCCGGGGGAGGGGCCGGCCACCCTGACCGCCCGCCTGCTGCTGGACGGCAAGCCGGTGACGGAGACCTGGCGGCATGACGGGTGAGGAGGATAGGGAAAAAACCTTGTTTAGCTAATCCCGCTTCCCCTGCGAAAGCAGGGGCCCACAGTTTTTCTCGTCGAGCATCAAGGATTTCAGGCTCGGGAAGCGTCCGTAATGGGTTCAAGAACCGTGGGCCCCTGCTTTCGCAGGGGAGACGGAATTGGGCTTATCAACAGATTGGCCCTGAACCTGGCGGTCATCATCGCCCCATCTTCCGCCGCCGCATGGGGCAGGGTAGCTTGTCGCCAGACGGTTCCTGGCGGAGCACACCCCATGCCCCTCGATCCCTGCACCTGCAGCCGCCGCGGCTTCGGCCGGCACGCGCTGGGCTGCGGCGCCTTCGTGATGGCCGCCCTGGCCGCGGCACCCGTGGCCACCCGGCGGGCCTTCGCCGCCGCCCCCGCCGCGGCCCCGGTGGCGACCACGCCCTTCGCCCGGGTGGAGACGGTGGCGGAGGGGGTGTGGGCGGTCGTCTCCACGCCCTTCGGCACGGACGGGCAGCGGGGTGACCGCACCACCCTGTCCAACGGCGGCATCATCGCCGGCAAGGACGCGGTGCTGGCGGTGGAGGGGTTCAACACCCCCGCGGGCGCCGATTGGCTGGCGGAGATCGCCAAGGGCCTGACCGGCCGGCGGCCGACCCATGTGGTGGCCACCCACTACCATTTCGACCATGTGGGCGGCCTGGCCGGCTACCAGCGCGGGGCGGAGGGGCCGGAGGTGCTGGCTACCGCCAGGACGCGCGACCTGGTGGTCAGCCGCTACGGCTCCGGCCGGGCGGAGGAGGGCAAGCCGTTCAAGCGGGTGGCCCAGCGGCTGGTGCTGCCCACCCTGGTCCTGCCAGAGGACGGCGCCCTGTCCAGCTTGGATTTGGGCGGCCGCACCGTGCGCCTGCGCCAGGCCAGCGGCCACACGGACAGCGACGTGCTGGTTGACGTACCGGACGCCGGCGTCACCTTCGGCGGCGACCTGCTGTGGAACGGCATCTTCCCCAACTTCATGGACGCCACCCCGTCCCGCTGGAACGAAGCGGTGGCCCAGGCCCTGGCCGATGGCAAGACCACCATCGTCCCCGGCCACGGCGCGGTGGCGCGGGCCGCCGACCTGAAGCCCTACCAGGACCTGCTGGCCCTGGTGGAACGGGTGGCCCGCGACGGCCACAAGGCGGGCAAGCCGGCGGAGGAAGCCGCCAAGGACTTCACCATCCCCGCCAGCCTGGGCCCCTGGACCCTGTTCAGCCAGGCCTTCCCGGCGGGTGCCATGGCGGCGTGGTACAAGGAGCTGGGGTAGGCTTGACGAGCCCGGCAGGGCGCCCCATCATACACTTCGGCAACCAGCAGGGGTAAGGCCGTGGGTGCTGCCATCTCCGTCACCGAATTGATGCATGGCGTTGGGTTCATCCGACTTACCCGGCTGAGTTTATGAAATGAAAACAGCGCACCTAAGTTTGTGTTACGAGCCTGACTGTGAAGATCTTGGGCAGATTGTTGTGCATGTGAAAGTGGGCAATTATTCAGGGTCTGCTGCCGCGTGGATCAGAAAGGCCGACTTGCAAGATTTCGCGGAAAGGATCGCCACCTATCCACTTCCTGACAAGTCGCCGGTCGGCTTGGACGGTGGCTGGATCATGGGTGACCAAACGGAGTTCAGGCGGCGCCCGATCCGCATCGATTTCTTCGCGCACGACCCATTGGGAAAACTGCTAATTTGCGTTGAACTAGCGAGTTTTGGCAAAGTGACCGGTTGGTCGGAGATCGAGGACAGACTGTCCGTCTCTTTCCTCACCACATACTCGGATATCGCCCGGTTCAGGTCGGAGCTGGCAGCGTCATTGGAAGGCGGCCCGGCCGCCTGCTTGAATGGAGAAACGACCTAAGGTCTCGTGCGGCTTTTCTCTATTTGACTTTGGCCCTTCCAGCAGCGACCTAATCGCCCCGGCGACCTCGCGGCCAGCGAACACCCGACATACACGCCATGACGCAAAGAGTCGGAGTGAAAATTTGAAATGAAATGAAGCTGCAAGGGTAGGGCTTCACGGCACCAAGTACTTCGCCGCGCCCGACAGGGCCAAGACGGCTACGATGAACCCGGCGAGCTGGATCGTCGTGGGAAGTTTGTCCACCGCGCCTTCCAGCTTGGCCGTTCGCTCCGCGATCTTGGCGACGTCGTCCTTGGTCGCGGTCGCCTTCAGCCTCTCGTCGATGCGGATCAGCATCGGCTTGATGTCATCAAGCGCGCTTTCCAGTCTGTCCAGGCGTCGGCTCATGGCGTCCATGTCAGGAGGTTGGGGGCCGCCGGGCCCGCTGTCAATGCTTTGCCCTTTCCGCCCCGGAAGGGCCGTGAACTTCCCCATGCCGCAACTCCGCCTGAAAACCTACCGCACCCTGGAAACAGGGGCCCACCGGGGGGAAGCGGGCGTGTTATCGATCGCGCCTCAAGTCTACGAAACATTATACATTTATGCATCTGAATGCAAGTGCACTGCAATCCATGCGCGCAAGAGGCGCGGCGGCAGCCTTGCGGCACGGGCTGGCCACCCCGCGCCCCTCAGAACCGCGCCCGCGCCCCCACGAACCACGTCCTGGGCGCCCCCGGCGACAGGAAGCGCGGGTCCTCGAAGCCCAGCTCGTCCGCCTCGCCGAAGATGCCGAAGGTCTCGTACTTGGTGTCGAAGACGTTCTCCAGCCGGGCGAACAGTTCCACCTTGCCGATGCGGTAGCTGGCGGAGGCGTTCAGGACGGTGAAGCCGTCGGTCTTGGGCTGAAGGTTGGCCTCGTCACCCCGCAGGAACCGGCCGGACGCCGCCACCAGCTCGGCCCCCACGGTGAAGGCGTCGGTCACGTCCAGGTCGGCGCCGGCTTTGAAGGTGTGGGCGGGGATGCCGGGGATGCGGTCGCCGCGCTCCACCGCGATGTCGCCGTCCTCGTTGGCGCCGGGGTTGTCCGGCGCGGCGATGGTCAGGGGCGTGCGAAAGGTGGCCTTGACGTAGCCATAAGATGCGTAGAAGCCCACCGGCCCCGCCTTGCCGGTCAGGTTGGCCTCGATGCCTTGGCGCCGCGTGTTGCCGGCGTTGTCGAAGTAGCCGGTGCCGACGATGGGCCCGGCGGAGATGAAGATGATGTCGTCCTTGTTCCGGGTGCGGTAGGCCGCCAGGGCATAGGACAAGTTGGCATCCGCCCCCAGCTTGGTCCGCCCGCGCACGCCCACCTCGAACGTTCTTGCCACCACGTCGTCCAGGGGCGGGTCGGCCAGGAAGGCGTTGGGGAAGCGGCAGGGCTTCTCCGGGTCGGCGCAGGACAGCTCCGCCGGGGTGGGGGCGCGGTTGCTTTCCGCCCAGCTGGCGTACAGGGTGGCGGCGGGGTGGGCGTTCCAGGCCAGGCCCAGGGCGGGGTTCACCCGGCTGAACAGATGGTCGCCGTCCAGGTCCGTGCCGATCTGGTCCCGCATCTTGATGTCCGACCGGTTCCAGCGCAGGGCGCCGGTCAGGTGCAGGGTGGGGGTCAGGGACAGGGTGTCGCTGACATACAGGCCGGTCAGCCAACTCTCCGTCTTCAGGCCGACATTGAACTCGTCATTGCCGATGGTGACGCCCAGGCTCTCCGTCCCCCGGTCGGGCAGCAGGGTGCCCAGCTCGCTGCCGCTGCCATAGCGGGTGCGGGCATAGTCCAGGGTGGCGCCGGCCACCAGGATGTTCTCCATCCCGCCCAGCTTGGCGGTCCAGGCGGCCTGCCCGCTCAGGCCCCAGCTGTGGGTGCGGGTGCGGGTGCGGTTGAAGACGGCGTCGGGGTCCGTGTCCAGCTCCTCCACCGGTAGCCCGTCGGGCCCCACCAGCACGGTGGGCGTGCCCTCCACCTCCAGCTCCCCGTCCTCCTCCTCCACTTCGGCACCAAAGCAATAGGATTCCTCCGGCGGGGTGAAGCCGGGGATCAGGCCGACGAACTCCTCGCACTCCTCGAACTCGGCCTGGTCGCCGTTGATGGTCTTGCGCTTGAGGTAGCGGTAATAACCGCCGCCCGTGAGGCTCAGGCTGGGCGACAGCTCGGTGGAGCCGCGGATGCTGGCCGCGAACAGGTCCGTGTTCGTGTTGTCGGGATAGGTGAAGACCGCCTTGCGCCGCTGCTCCAACAGGTCCGTGGGCGCCGGGCCGTTGCCCGCCAGCCGCGACCGGGCGGCGTTCAGGCTCAGCCCCAGCTCGCTGCCGTCCTGCCCGCGCCAGGCCAGGTCGGCGAAGCCGCGCTGCAGTTCGCTCTCCGTCTCATCCCGCCAGCCGCCATCCTCCTCATGGTTGGCGCCGGCATAGAAACCCAGGGGGCCGCTGCTGCCGCCATACTCGGCGGTGGCGGAATATCGGTCGAAGCGGCCGATGCCCAGCTCCACCCGGCCGCCGGGGCTGGTGAAGCCGTTCTTCATGTTCAGCACCACGGCGCCGCCGATGGTGTTGGGGCCATAGACGGGGCTGGACCCCGGGATGACCTGCGCCTCCTCGATGGCGAAGGTGGGCAGCAGGTCCCACTGCACCACGTCGCCGAAGGCCTCGTTCACCCGCATGACACCCTGGTACACGGCGACACCCTGCGGCTCGCCCAAGGCCGGGGCGGCGGTGAAGCCGCGGATGCTCAAGCCCTGCTGCAACGGGTTGCCAAGGCTGTCCACGGCGGCCACGCTGCCCAGCCGCCGGTCCAGCGCCTGGGACAGGGTGCCGGTGCCGGGCTGGCTGATCGCCTCCGACCCCACCGACTGCACGTTGGCCGGGATGCGCGACGCGGGCACGCCGAATCCCCGCGGGGCGATGCCGATCACCACCACCTCCTCCAGCGCCTCGGCCGGTTCCTGGGCCAGGGCGGGCAGGGGAAAGGCTGTGCCGGCCAGCAAGAGGGCGGCAAGGGTACGGCGGCGCTGGATCATCTTTACGCGTCTCCCTCCGGTCGGGCCGGCCTGCATCGGGCCGGTCCCTTGTCTCACCCCATGGGAGCGGTAACCGGTGCCATCTTGCAATTGGACGAACCGGTTAGCCCCGTGTCCCGAGGGGGGCGGGATGTTTGTCCTGCCCCTTTCGGGAGATGGCCCCTTTCGGAGGTGGGGGGGGTTAAGTGGAACAGTGATGACGGTGATGGCCAGGGATGACAGTGATGATGCGCTGACCCGGAGGGGTCGAGCGGAAAGAAGACCAGGTTGCTGGCTGCGCCGCAGGCATTCCTTTCCCTGTTTTCCTTTGGGCCATCGGTCTGAAATTCTTCTGTTCATCACTGTCATCCCTGGCCATCCCTGTCATCACCGTTCCTTTGGCGTTCGGCCCGCCTAGCACCAAAGCCCACCGGCAAGGGGCTGGAATCGCCAAGGCGACCACGCCACAATCCGGACCAACGAACTGGGGGGAACGGGCGTGTCGTTGCGGGCGCGGGTGGTCTTGATCGTCATGGCCCTGGCGGGGCTGGCCGCACTCGCCGGCTTCGCGGCGGTGGTGGTGAATGCCCGCGCGGCGGCCCTGGCGGAAACCACGGCTGCCCTGGACGCGGCGGAATTCGCCGTGACGGCGGAACTGGCCCGGCCCGACGCGGTGCCGGACGCGGCGGCGCTGGTGGACATCCTCTCCGCCCAGGACCTCCGCCACCTGACGGCCCACGTCCCCGGCCATGACGGCCCGATCCGCGGCACCACGCCTGAGGCGCGGGCGGCCCCCGGCTGGTTCGCGGCCCTGGTCTGGCAGGGCGGCGCCCGGCGGGAAATCCCCTTCGCCGGCGCCGCCGTGGTGCTGGAGGCCGACCCGCGGGATGAGCTGGCGGAGGCCTGGTCCGACGCCATGTCCCTGGCCGGGATCGCCGCGGTGGCCCTGTTGCTGCTGCTGGTGGCCGTCCATGGGGCGGTGACAAGGGCCCTGGCGCCCCTGGCCGGGTTCCGGCAGGCGCTGGAAGCCCTGGCGCGGGGGGAGGAAGGGGTGGCTCCCGGCGTGGCCCCGGTGGGGGAACTCCGCACCCTGGGCGACACGATCCGCGCCCTCGACGACGCCCTGGCCCGCTCGCGGCGGGAAAACCGGGCCCTGTCCCGCGCCGTGCTGGAACTCCAGGACCGGGAACGGCAGGAACTTGCCCGCGACCTGCATGACGAGCTGGGGCCCCTGCTGTTCGGCATCCGGGTGGACGCCCACGCCCTGGCCAAGGGCGGCGGGCCGGAGGTGGCGGCCCGCGCCCATGCCATCGCCGACGCGGCGGGGGAGATCCGCGACCTGTCCCGCCGCATCCTGGGCCGCCTCCGCCCCATGGCGCTGGACCACCTGGACCTGGGCGAGGTCTTGCAGGACCTGGTGGAAGGCCTGCGCGGGCAGGAACCGGGCGTGGCCATCACCCTGGACCTCGCCCCCAACCTCGCCGGGCTGGGGGAGGCGGTGGACATCACCGTCTACCGGGTGGTGCAGGAAGGGGTGCTGAACGCGCTCCGCCACGGCAACGCCCGTCAGGTTGCCGTGTCCGTGGCCCGGGTCGGCCCCGACCGGCTGTCGGTGGAGGTGCGGGACGACGGCCGCGGCCTAGCGCCGGACAGCGCGCCGGGCCATGGCATCCTGGGCATGCGGGAACGGGTGCGCGCCCTGGGCGGGGAGTTGTCCCTGGGTCCGGGGAATGGCGGGGGCACGCGTGTGATCGCGCTGTTGCCGCTGTCCGTGCGCGAAACCTCCCCCTCTCCCCACCGGGGAGAGGCAGGGTGAGGGGGCGCGCCGCCGGCAGGCGGTCGAATGCATTTTGGAGCGCTGGCGCGCGAGCCGTGCGATCCCCCTCACCCCAACCCTCTCCCCGGGGGGGAGAGGGGGTAAATGGCAGGTGGCAGTCATGGGGCTGACAGGCATGAGCACCGAGGCCGAGACCGATGACCTGACCGTCCTGGTGGTGGACGACCACGCCGTGGTGCGGTCCGGCTGCCGCCGGCTGCTGGAGCCGCCCCTGGGCCGGTTCCGGGTGGTGGAGGCGTCGGACGGGGCTGGGGCCCTGGCCCTGGCGGCCCAGGAAGCCCCCGCCGCCCTGGTGGTGGACCTGAACATGGCAGGGGAGCCGAACGGCATCGCCCTGGTCCAGGCCCTGGCGGAGACGGGCGCCGCCGTGGTGGTCCTCAGCATGCATGAGGCGCCGCAGGTGGCGGCCCGCTGCCTGGAGGCCGGCGCGCTCGCCTATGTCAGCAAGTCCGACGAGCCCGAGGCGGTGGTGGACGCCGTGGCCGCCGCGCTGGAGGGCCGCGTCTGGCTGGGCCGCGGCATGGCCCTGGCTGTTGCGGCCCTGGGCCGGATGCCCTCGCGGGAGCCCCGCCCCCTGACCCCGCGGGAGACCGACATCATGGGCCTGCTGGCGGAGACGTCGGACATCGGCCGCATCGCCGAGCGGCTGGGCATCAGCTACAAGACCGTCGCCAACACCCTGGTCCGCCTGCGCAACCGCTACGGCGTCCGCCGCACGGCCGACCTGGTGCGGATCGTGGTCCGCGACGCGGGGGCGTGACGGCCCCGACCACCACCATCGGCGCTGCCTATCGCAGCCATTTGCATTATCGATTTAACCCTGTACTCGCGCTGCCTTACTCTGGAACGGTTCTAAGGTCCCAGGGAGGCTCACCCCATGCAGCGGAAACAGGTTCGGCAACTCCTCTCCCGCCTGCGGGAGCAGCAGGTGGTCCTGCGGCCCGAGGGCGATACCTTGTTGCTGGAGGGCGCGGTGGACCCGGCCCTGCTGATGCAGGCCCACCGCCACCGCCGTGCCCTGCTGGCCCTGGTCAGGGGCGGCTGATCCCGGCGGCCATGCCGGCGCCCCGGCGCCCACCCCTTACCCCGCCAGGGCGTGCATCGGGTGGGTGTCCATGATCTCGGTGAAGGCGGCGATGCGGCCGTCCCTGATGGTCAGCAGGTCCACCTTGTCCGTCTCCAGCAGGGTGCCGCTGGTCTTGTGGCGTGCCTTGACCCGGGCATGCACGGCGAAGCGGCCCTCGGTGCCCAGGATCTCCCGCACCTCGTACCCCTCGATCTCCCAGGCGCCGCGCAGCGCGTCGAAGTAGCGGTCCACCGCCGCCCGCCCGGTGGAACAGCCGGCCGTGATGTCCGACCCGGGGATGCCGCAGGATCCCCAGGCGATGTCCTCCGCCATCAGGGCGAAGACCGATCCCAGGTCGCCCGCCGCATACAGCCGATAGGCCTGCTCCACCACCTCCCGGTCCGTCATGGTGCCCTCCCGCCGCTGGATTCCTTTCCTGGGAACGGTAGCGCAGGCGGGGGGCTTGAGGCGCCTGCGCAACGGGGGACGGGCGAAAGCCCCGCGGGCGCGTCCGGATATGGCGCGGGCCGCCCGCCCATGCCAAAGGAAGGGGCATGTGACCGTTGGCCGTGAGAGGAGCCGCCATGCCCTATTTCCCCCGCTGGACCGAGAAGCGCTCGGGCGACATCGCCCCGGAAGAGCGCCTGCCCTGGCCGCAGACCCTGGCCATGGGGGTGCAGCATGTGGTGGCCATGTTCGGCGCCACGGCGCTGGCGCCGCTGCTGATGGGGTTCGACCCCAACACGGCCATCTTCTTCTCCGGCGTCGGCACCCTGCTGTTCTTCCTGATGACCGGCGGGCGGCTGCCCAGCTACCTCGGCTCCAGCTTCGCCTTCATCGCCGTGGTGGCGGCGGCCACGGGCTATTCGGGCAGCGGGCCGAACCCGAACGTGGCCGTGGCCCTGGGCGGGATCATCGCCGCGGGCTTCGTCTATACCCTGGCGGGCGTGGCGGTGCATGTGGCGGGGCCCGGCTGGGTGGTGCGGCTGATGCCGCCGGCGGTGACCGGGGCCATCGTGGCGGCCATCGGCCTGAACCTGGCCCCGGTGGCGGTGAAGAGCTTGGGAACCGACGGGTTCGGCGCCGCGGTGGGCCTGCTGACCGTGCTGGCCGTGGCCCTGTTCGCCGTGCGCGGCACCGGTTGGTCCGGCCGGCTGCCCATCCTGCTGGGGGCGCTGGTGGGCTATGGCGCCTACCTGGTGGGGGCCAACGGGATGGGGCTGGGCAAGCCGGTGGACTTCGCCGCGGTCGCCGCGGCCCCCTGGATCGGCCTGCCCCGGTTCGAGGCGCCGACCTTCAGCTGGGCGGCCATCGGCCTGATCGCCCCCGTGGCCATCGTGCTGGTGGCGGAGAATTTGGGCCACGTGAAGGGGCTGGCGGCCATGACCGGCCGCGACTACGACCCGCTGGTGGGCCGCGCCTTCATGGCGGACGGCATCGCCACCATGATCTCCGGCGCCGGCGGCGGCACGGGCGTGACCACCTATGCGGAGAACATGGGCGTCATGGCCGTGACCCGGGTCTATTCCACGCTCATCTTCGTGGTGGCCGCCCTGATCGCCCTGCTGCTGGGCTTCTCGCCCAAGTTCGGGGCCCTGGTGATGACCCTGCCGGGCCCCGTCATCGGTGGGCTGGCGTTGGTGGTCTTCGGCCTGATCGCCGCCACCGGCGGGCGCATCTGGGTGATGAACCAAGTGGACCTGGCGGACCCGCGCAACCTGGTCACCGCCGCCGTGGCGCTGACCGCCGGGGCGGGGGACCTGACGGTGAGGATCGGCGACTTCGCCCTGGGCGGCATCGGCACCGCCACCATCGGCGCCATCATCCTGTACCACCTGCTGGGCGTCGGCCGGAAAGCCGGCAAGTAACAGCCGCCTATCGATCCGGTACCTACATATTAAGCAGATGTGAAAGCAAATCGGCTTAATATTTTCAAAGATGAAAACGTTCCGTGTTAGCCAGCAAAGCTGAAGTATCTGACTGGCAACACCGCGTCACAACTTTCAAAGACGGCAGCATTGTACGTTGCCGTCTTTGCTTCTCCTCTGCTTACTCGGGTCCATCGGACGAAGGTGCCCCGACAAAGGACGGCGCCGTCCACCTCAAGCAGGGGGATGCAGGGAGAATGATGAAGGTGAAGCAGGTGCGGGGCTCCGCGCTGAAGGCGGCGTTCCTGGGCGGCGCCGCGCTCGCGGCCCTGGCCACGGGCGCCCAGGCCCAGACCACCGACGACCCGGGCAGCCAGTCCGCCCAGTTGGAAGAGATCGTCGTCACCGGTTCCCGCATCGCGCGGCCGAACCTGGAATCCAACTCGCCCGTCAGCGTGATCGGCGAGGACCTGCTGGAAGCGCAGGGCTTCGAGAACGTGGCCGACATCGCGGCCACCCTGCCGCAGTTCGCGGCCAGCTTCGGCGCCTCGCGCACCCAGTCCACCTTCTCCGGCGCCACGGCGTCGGGCCTTCAGACGGTGAACCTGCGCAACCTGGGCACCAACCGCTCGCTGGTGCTGATCAACGGCCGGCGCGTGGTTGACGCGGTGACCGGCGGCGGCGGCGTGGACTTCAACCTGATCCCGTCCCAGAACATCCAGCGGCTGGAGATCGTGACCGGCGGCGCCTCGGCCGTGTACGGCGCCGACGCGGTGGCCGGCGTGGTCAACCTCATCACCAAGAAGGACTTCGAGGGCATCGAGGTCGGCGGCAGCTACGGCATCTCCGAGAAGGGCGACAACGAGAACCCCAACGGCTACGTGCTGTTCGGCGGCAAGTACGGCGACGGCCGCGGCCACTTCCTGGTGACGGCGGAGGCCGACTACCAGGGTGAGGTGAGCTGCCGCGACCGCACCCTCTGCTCCGAGGACTTCCTGTGGATCCCGCCGGCGGACCCGATCCGCGGCCCCAGCGTGCGGTCGGGCATCGGCCTGGGCGGCCGGTTCATCATCGGCGGCGTCAACTACACCCGCCGCAACGGCAGCTTCACCGACCCGGCGGGCAACCCCTTCGTCTTCCAGACGGCCATCGACGGCTTCAACCGCAACGCCCAGCGCACCCTGGCCATCCCCACCGAGCGGTACCTGTTCGGCGCGGAGACGGAGTATGAGATCGCCAGCGGCATCAAGGCCTTCGTGGAGGTCTCCTACGGCCTGTCCGAGACGGACGCCCCCTTCGAGGGCCACCCCTTCCAGTCCAGCTCCGACCTGATCGGCGGCGTGAACGGGCTGGAGGCGACGATCCCCGTCAACAACCCCTTCATCCCGCAGGTCCTGCGCGACCGCATCCCCGCCGGCCAGACCCAGATCAGCTGGCTGCAGCGCTTCCAGACCCTCAGCCCCCGCGGCGCCACCAACACCCGGCAGCAGACCCGCGCCGTGGGCGGCCTGCGCGGCGACCTGGGCGTGCTGGGCGACTACTTCTCGAACTTCGATTGGGAAGCGTCCTACACCTATGGCCGCTTCACCCTGGACAGCAACACCAACGGCCTCGTCTCCCTCACCAACCTGTACGAGGGGCTGCGGGTGGAGCCGGTGCCGGGCCTGGCGGGGCAGTTCCGCTGCGTCAACCCGGTGGCCCGCGCCGCCGGCTGCGTGCCCATCAACCCCTTCGCCGACTACACGCAGGAGATGGCGGAGTACCTGACCATCGACGCCGGCACCCGGGCGGAGAACGAGCTGCAGGACGCGGTGGCCTTCGTCTCCGGCCCGCTGTTCGAGCTGCCGGCGGGCGCCGTCCGTGCCTCGTTGGGCGTGGAGTTCCGCGACTTCTCCAGCTTCACCGACCAGGATGAGGCGCTGAACGCCGGCACCGTCACCGGCAACCAGATCCTGGACAATGAGAAGCTGTCCCGGACCACCAAGGAGGTGTTCGGCGAGGCCATCATCCCCGTGCTGAAGGACCTGCCGGGGGCGGAGAGCCTGACGCTGGAGCTGGCCTACCGCTACTCCGACACGGAGGGCATCCGCGAGAAGTATGACACCTGGCGCTATGGCGGCGAGTGGTCGCCCATCGAGAGCGTCCGCTTCCGCGCCAACCGCGCCCGCGCCGTGCGCACGCCCCTGCCGGGCGAGCTGACCGGCGGCTTCGAGACGGCGGGCGTGGTCAACGACCCCTGCGCCGTGGAGCGCCGCAACGCCAACGCCACCCGTGCGGCCAACTGCGCCGCCGACGGCGTGCCGGCCGACTACAACCCGCCGCAGCTCGTCCGCCAGGGCGTGCAGGGCTTCGTCGTCGGCAACCCGGACCTGGACCCGGAAGAGGCGATCACCACCACCTACGGCGTCGTCTTCACGCCGGATTTCGTGCCGGGCCTGGCCGTCACCGTGGACCGGTTCGACATCGACCTGGAAAAGGTCATCACCACCCTGGGCCGCCAGACCCAGGTGGACCAGTGCTACGACACGGTGGAGCGGCTGTTCTGCAACGTGGTGACCCGCGGCGCCACGCCGCTGATCCCCGGCGCCACCTACGCCCTGCTGGGCGTGAATGACCAGACGGGCAACACGGCCTCCTTCCGCATCAAGGGCATCGACGTGGAGGCCACCTACGGCTTCGACGTGGCCGACCTGACCGGCGCGTCCGCCGACCTGGGCGAACTGAACCTTCGCCTGGCCATGACCTTCTATGACAAGGCGGACTACCGCCCGGCGCCGGACGCCGAGGTGCGCGACCTGCTGGGCGTGGCCGGCGGCGACACCACCCTGGCCGGCTTCCTGAAGCGGCAGGGCACCTTCAACATCTTCTACAAGCTGGACCCGTTCAACGTGGCCTGGACCACCCGCTACATCGGCAAGGCCAAGACCGACCAGGACCCGACCTACCCGAAGATCGGCGACCGGTTCTACCACAATGTCCGGCTGGGCCTGAACCTGGAGGACCAGTACGAGTTCTACTTCGGCGTCAACAACCTGGCCGACAGCAAGCCGCCCTTCTTCCCCTCCGGCACCTCGGGCACCCAGGCGCTGGATACCATCCCGGCCTATTACGACGTGTTCGGCCGGTCCTACTACGCGGGCTTCCGCGTGCGGTTCTGACCCCAAACCCCCGGCCGCAGCGCGGCCGGGGGCCTCGGCGGCCGGTACCCCGACAGGGGCGGCCGGCCCGGTTTACCTGCTGGTATGTCGTTCCCACTCGGCCGCCGCGGCAAACCCGCGGCGGCTTTTCTTTCATGGGGGGAAGGGGGGTATCAACCCCGCGGCGGCAGGCGGGGGCTGCGGCGGCGGACCACCACCACCTCCGGTGCCGCGCGGGACGGCTGGCGCGGCTCGGCCGCGGGGCCGCCGGTATAGGGCGCGCGGGGGCCAGGGGACGCCGCGCCCTCGGCGTTGCCGCGCGGGTCCTGCTCCCACAGGTTCACCGGCTGCGCCGGCAGCACCGTGGCCAGGGCGTGCTTGTAGACAAGCTGCTGCAGGCCCCGGTGCTCGATCACCAGGCAGTACTGGTCATGGCCGACCACGCGGCCTTGCAGCTTCACGCCGGACGACAGGAACACCACCAGCTCCACCTCCCGGTCCTCCAGGTGGTCCAGGAACTGCTGCTGCAGGGGCTTGGCTTTGGCGGTGGCCATCGGGCGGGGCTCTGTGGTGGGGGGGACGGTGGGGCTTCCGGTCACCGGCGGTGGGCTCGCAGGCATCAGGTGCCCAGCATCAGGTGCAACGAATCGGCGCCGCAGGCAAGCGCGACCTCGCCGCCGGGGGGAGACTTTTTCCCCCGCCCACGGCGTCCTCCATACTGCATCGCAATAGAAGGGGGGCGCAAGGGCTGCCGGGCCATGGCCGCTGCCGCGGATTCATAAACGAACTGCCGATCATAAATACGCATAAGCGCCGCGATTGACTTTGTAACTACCCCTATGGGATAGGCGCCCCGATCCCCGACGGGACTTGGTGCCGCCATGGCCGGGCCTGTCGCGACCTTGAATGGCAACAGCCCGGACGGACCGAACCGTGAGCCCCAAGAAGACCCCTGCGCTCCGCGCCCTGCTCCTCGCCTCCACCGCCGCCTGCGCGCCGCTCCTGCTCGCCGGCCCCGCGCAGGCGCAGTCCGCCTGCGCGCCGACCGCCGGCCCCACCGTGCTGTCCTGCGGCAACGGGCTGGGCGGGACCATCCCGTATGGCGACGGCGGGGTGAATGTGACGGTGCGGCAGGGGGCCACCGTGACCTCACCCATCCTCATCAACCGGTTCGTGAACAGCCGCGGCGGCGTCCAATTCACGAACCTGGGCACGCTGACCGCCGTCTCCTCGTCCTTCTTCAACCCTTACTCGCTGGAAATCTATGGGGAGACCAACCAGCCCACCAACTCCCTGACCTTGCGCAACGAGGGCCGGCTGGGGTGGGTGCGGTTCAGCATGGGCGGGACGGCCAGCTTCAGCAACACGGGCTCCATGGGTGGGCTGGTCGGGTCCAGCGCCGGCGACCTGTCGATCAGCAACGCCGGGACCATCACCTATGCCGCCAGCAACATCTTTGACACCATAAACGTGTCGGCTGGCTTGACCCGGTTCGTGACGCTTGCCTCCACCTACAACCAGTCCACGACGACTGACGCGAACGGCAACCGGGTCGTCACGACCAACACGCGGAACGCCACCGACACGGAAGTCGTCTCTACAGGAAAGTTCAGCTTGTCGAACGCGGCCGGGGGAGTCATCAACGCCCGGGTCGCCTCCATGCCATTCGTCACCCAATGGTTCAGCGGGCTCGGCGGCGCCACCATCGAGAATGCAGGCCGTCTGGATCTCGTGAACATGTCGGTCGGCGCCGGCGGCGTGTACTCCAGCAATGACACCCGTAACACCTGGGTGGACACCTACTCCCCGAACAACTTCATCGTGGGGACCTCGAGCACTTCCAACTCGATCTCGACCACCCGGGTCGTCGCGGGCGACGTGTCGGTCACCAACCGGGCGGGCGGCGTGTTCGGGTTCTCGCAGTTTACCGCCCGTACGTCCGCCGGCTCTGCCACCTTCACGAACGAGGCGGGCGCCACGGTCGCCAGCACGCCGGTCAGCGGCCTGATCCTCAGTGCCGGCACCACTGTTTCCAACTCGGAAAACAGCTCCAACTACTCCTCCTCGAGCACCGCCAGCGGTGGCCGCTACTCCAGCAGCGGCAGCGGGCGGTCGACGGCGACCGCCACCGCCGGCAGCGTCACCTTGACGAACGGGGGCGCTTTCAACGGCACCGCAAGCCTGTCGGCCACCGACGCGGCCACCGTCAACAATACCGGGACCATCACGGGCTCCATCGGCGTCTCTGCGGGGGCATCGCTCAGCGACGGCAACTCCAGCAACTCCAGCTCGAACAGCTTCGGCTCATCCTCGGCCTACGACTTCGCATCCCAGTCCACCAACGTCACCAGGGCGGTGGCAGGACGGATCAGCGTCACGAACGGCCAGGGCGCGAGCATCGGCGGCACGGTTTCGCTGAGTGCCCTCAAGGGCGAGATCACCCTGGCCAACGCCGGGTCCATCCAGAGCCTTCGGACCAGCTTGGGCTCCACTGACTCGAGCACGGTGTCGAGCAGCTCGGAGCGGCAGACCAACACCCCATCCGGGATCAACTTCCTGTCCCTGGTCGATCGCTCGTCCAGGACCGAGGCGACCCAGACCGCGGTGTCCGGGACGGTCCGGCTCACCAACGAGGCGACCGGCACCATCGGTTTCATCACCCTGGCCAACTTCGCAGACACGGCCATCGTCAATGACGGCGTGATCAGCCGTGGCATCTTCTTCGAGGGGTCGTCCCTGGACCCTACCCGCTCCACCACCAGCACGACCACCCGGACCTTCCGGTCGGAGTCGTCCAGCGGCCGCTCCACCAGCGAGGAGCAGACTTCCGTTTCCTTCTCGGGCGCGTCGGCCGGGGCCTCCCTGGCCATGACGAACCGCGGCACGGTCGGCGAGACGAACCTGCCCGGCACCGGGTTCCTGAGCTTGGTGGGCGACGGGGCCGTCTCCCTCGCCAACAGCGGGACAGTGTTTGATGGCGCGTGGCTTTCCGCGGGCAGCCGCCGCGCCACCTCGCAGTCCTCCGTGGTCGTGCAGCAGACCTATGTCACCAGCGGGTCGATAACCGACCAGCTCTCCCGCACCGTCACGACCACGGACCTGTCCAGCACGGCCGAGGCCATGGGCGGCACGGTACGGCTGGAGAATGCCGGCACCCTTGGCCGCCTCGTGGCAGGCCCGGACGGTGTCGCCAACCCGGCCGGCTCCGTCTACCTTGAAGGCCGGGTGGCGGAACTCGCCAATACCGGCAGCGTGACGCTCACCGACGTGATACTGTCCGCGCGCAGCCTGGCCCAGACCACGGGCCGGCGCACCACCGAGACGGCGGAGTCGCGCTACGTCACCGTCGCCGGCAGCAACCTCCTGCGGAACCTGGCGACCACCACGACGGAGACCACCCAGGAACGCGCCGAGACGGCCCGGGGCACCGCGACCCTGCGCAATTCCGGCTCGGTCCAGGTAACCGGCGGGATTGAGGTCAGCGCCCCGGAGGCCGCCACGCTGGTGAACTCCGGCCGCCTCTCCGGTGGGTCGCTGTTCGTCGGGGACCGGTCTGAGGACACCCGGTCATCCTCCACGACCCGCGTCACCCAGACCCGACTGGATTTCGGCCCCACGACCCGGACATCGACGCTCGTGTCCGCCGACTCGTCCAGCCGCACCGTTTCATCCGTCGCCACCCTGCGGAACGAGGCCGGCGGCACCCTGTCCCTCGGCTCCATCCTGCTGGGCGGGTCCGTCTCGTCCATGGAGAATTCCGGCGCGGTCCGGGTGTCCGGCTTGGGCATCTATGGCTCCGTCCTCGACAGCGTGGCACGTTTCGCCAATGACCGGCTCGTCTCCTCCGCCACCCGCTCCCTGGGTGGCCGGGCCAGCCTGGCCAACAGCGGCACCGTCTCCGGGCTGCCGGGCGGCGACCCTGCCATCCTCATCGTGGCGGCGGATTCCGAGGCGCGGCTGAGCAACGCCGCCTCCGGCACCATCACCGGCGAGGTCCGGGTGGAGTCCCTGTCGTACGACACGTCCGCCACGGCGGACGGGGGTACGATCACGACGCGCCAGACCCGCGTCGGCGGCCTTGCCGCCCTGCAGCAGAACGGGACCATCACCGGTCCCGTGAACGTGCTGGGCTTCGCCCAGTCCTCCCTGGCCAACGCCGGCCGCATCACGGGTGCCGTCACCGTCGGGTCCACACGCCTCGGCGACTATGACATGGGCCGGGGTGACGCGCTGTTCGCCGATATCACCACCGCCAACGGCCAGACCACCCGAAGCTTGGCCCGCCCCGCCACGGTGCCGTCCGGCGTGACCCTGGTCGGGCCGTCAGGCCTGACCTCCGTCATCGGCACCACCCAGGCGGCCCTGTTGGGCAGCGCCGTGCTGACCAACGGCGGCACCATCACCGGGGCCGTGGGCGTCGGCGCCTACGATACCGCCTACCTGGAGAACAGCGGCACCATCGCCGGGAACGTCACCCTGCTGGCCAACGGCACGCGAATCCTGAACAACAGCGGGACCATCACCGGGACCGTGACCATCGGCGTGATCCCGACCGCCCAGACCGTCACGGCGGCCAGCCCGGCGCCGACCACCACTGCTGCCGATACCCCGGCCGTTGCCACTGCCACTGCCGCTGTCGCCATGGGCCCGGCCCTGCCCGCCGCTGCGGCAGAGGGGCCGACGCCGTCCTCGGTGCCGGCGGCCGCGCCCACGACCACCCCAGCCCCTGCGGCGACGCCGCCGCTTGCCCGAATTGCCCTGCCCGGGCTGGTGTCGGCCGAGGCCCAGGGCTTCTCCCTGGTTGCTGACGAGGCCCAGCCGGAGGCGGTGACGCCCGCGGCTACCCCCGTGGCCGCGGCGACGGTGCCGGCCCTGCCGGCCTCCATGCTGGCGGCCCCGGCCACCGTGATGGCCACGGCAGTGCTGCCGACGCCGTCGGCCAGCCGATCGGCGACCGCCGCCGACCTCCTGGCCACGCAGAACACGGCCCTCGGCACCCGTGTCACCTCCACCGGCTCCATCGGCGCCCTGGTGGCCCAGGGCCCGCAGACCAGCATCCAGCTCAGCGGCACGGGCGCCCGCATCGGCAGCCTCAGCTTCACCGGCGCCGGCTCCAGCAACACGGTGACCCTGTCCGGCGGTGCCACGGTGGACAGCCTGACCAGCCTGGTGGCTGCCGACGGCACGCGGCTGGCCACCACCAGCGTCACCTGGGACGTGGCGGCCGGCGCGACCCCCGCCAGCTTCAGCGGCAGCATGTCGGGCCTGACCAGCTTCACCAAGACGGGGGCGGGCACCCTGGTGCTGCGTGGCCGGGTGGATGCCACGAACCTGGACGTCAGCGCCGGCCAGTTGGGCTTCGCCGGCACCAACGCGGGCGTCACCGGCAACTTCGCCGTCCGGTCCGGCGGCGTCTTCATGCCGGGCGTCACCCCCGGCCAGGGCACGATCACCCTTGCCAACGGCCAACTCTTCGCCACCAACGCGGACGACATGTCCGTGGGCGGCAACCTCTCCCTCGCCCAGGGCGGCGACTACCGGGTCTACGTCCAGCCGGCCTTCACCCGCACGGCCACGCTGGGCGCCAACGGCGTGCCGGTGGGCGGCACTTCCTTCGCCGTGGATACCGGCGCCCGCAGCAGCCTCGTCACGGTGGGCGGCAACGCCACCCTGGCCGGCGGCATGACGGTGATGCTGAACCCCTATACCCTGTACCGCGACGGCCAGACGGTGGACGTGATGCGGGTGGGCGGCACCCTGTCCACCACGGGCATGACCCTGGGCCTGGGCGTTTCCAGCCCCGTGATCACGCCGCTGCTGCGGACCCGGACGGTGGGCACGCAGACCGTGCTGGGCGTGGAGCTGGACCGCCGCTCCTACGCCACCGTGACCGGCGGGGCCGCCAATGGCGCGGCGGTGGGCGCGGCCCTGGACGGGGCGCTGGTGACCACGCTGGGCATCCTTGCCGCCGCGCCGGGGAACGCCACGGCGCAGGACATGGCGAACCTGCTGACGGCCTTCGACTTCGGCTTCACCGCCGCCCAGGCGACGGCCGTGGCCGGCGACCTGGACGGGGAGTTCTACGCCTCCCTGGGCGCCCTGGACTTCGACCGGGACTTCGCCCAGGCAGGGGCCGACCGGCTGGACGCCGAGGCGGGGGCCACGCCCCCGGGCCAGACCAGCTACGGCGGCTGGGTCGCCTTCACCGGCGGCAAGGACGAGCTTGGCGAGCGTGCCGGCCTGTCCGGCATCAACGGCGACTACCGCGGCGTCGCGGTGGGCATGGAGGCACGCACCCCCGGCGGGCTGCTGCTGGGCCTGATGGCCGGCCGCGGCAACACCGACGTGGACAGCCGCGGCGGGCTGGACACCGCCAAGGTGGAAAGCAAGCATTTCGGCCTCTATGCCGGGATGCGCTTCGCGGTCGGCGCGGACGACGCCGTCCGGTTTGAGACCCAGTCGGTCCTCAGCCGCAACGACATCGAGGCAACCCGCCGCCTGCCCACCCTGGGCCGCACCGCCACCACCGACACCGAGGGGGTGGAGGGCACGGCCCGGGCCAAGCTCTCCTATGACGCCGTTCTGAACGGCGGCCGCACGGTGCTGTCGCCCTTCGCCGGCCTGACCTACAAGGTCCGCGGGGTGGACGGCTTCACGGAGTCCGGCGCCAACGCCGTCGGCCTCGCCGTCGGCAGCGACAATGACCGCCGCCTGGACGGAACCCTGGGCCTGGGCGCCCGCCACGCCTTCACCCTGGGCGAGGTGACGACCCTGACCCCGTCGGTGACCGTCGCCTACCGCTGGCAGGGCGACCCCGGCACCACGGCCACCGCCCGCTTCCTGGGCGGCGCCACCGCCTTCGACAGCCGCGGGCTGGAGCGGGACGACGGCGTCGACCTGAACCTGGGCCTGTCCCTGAAAGTGGGCGCCACGTTCGAGGCCTTCGCCGGCTACGCCGGGACCCTGGCCGACGATGAGCGCGCCACCCGCGTCAGCGCCGGCATCCGCGCCCGGTTCTGACCACCGCGCCACCGGGCTCCGGCGGAGCCTGCCCCGGCCCCCGGGCCGGGGGCGGCTCAGGAGCACGGAATTCCGGACCCGTTTCCAGTCTGCTGGAAGCAGGTCCACAGGGCCCGCCGGCGACGGCGGGCCCTTTTCCTTTCCGCCGCGCCCGGGAGAAGGATGGGACACGGGCGGGAGCAAAACCCCTCCCCGACGTTATCCCCGCACACCGGGGGACAGGGGGGACGGGACAGTGGCCGGCCGGGAAGACGACCTCGCCTATCGTGAACGCCAGCATGAGCTGCTGGCCCGCTTCGGCCGGCTGGCGCTCAGCGGCGCCGACATGGACATGCTGCTGGAGGAGGCCGCCCGCCTGAGCGCGGAGGGGTTGGCGGCCCCCTTCGCCAAGGTGCTGGAGGTGGTGCCGGACCATGACGACCTGCTGGTCCGGGCCGGGGTGGGCTGGAAGCCCGGCATCGTCGGCACCGCCACCGTGGGCGCCGACATGGCCTCCCCCGCCGGCTACGCGCTCAAGACGGGGGAGGCGGTGATCTCCAACCACCTGGGCGGGGAGGAACGCTTCCGCACGCCCCGCCTGCTGGCGGAGCACGGCATCCGCCGGGCCGTCAACGTGGTGATCCGCGGCGACGCGGACGCCTTCGGCGTGCTGGAGGTGGACAGCCCGGACCCCGGCCGCTTCGACCAGGCCGACGCCGCCTTCCTGCAGGGCTTCGCCAACCTGCTGGGCGTCGCCATCGACAAGGCCCGCATGTCCGCCGCCTTCGAGGCCCAGGCAGCCCAGCACGCCCTGATCCTGGAGAGCATCAAGGACCACGCCATCTTCCTGACCGATACCGCCGGCATCATCACCACCTGGCCGCCGGGGGCGGAGGCCCTGTTCCACCACCGGGCCGAACAGGCCATCGGCCAGGACAGCGCCATGCTGTTCACGCCGGAGGACCGGGCCAACGGCGTGCCCGCGCGGGAGCTGGCCACCGCCAAGCGGGACGGGCTGGCGAAGGATGACCGCTGGCACCTGCGCCGCGACGGCAGCCTGTTCTTCGCCGAGGGGTCCACCCGCCCCCTGCTGGACCATGCGGGCCGCCTGACCGGCTTCCTGAAGGTGGCCCGCGACGCCACCGAGCGCCGCCGCCACGAAGAGGCGCTGCGCGACAGCGAGGCCCAGTTCCGCACCCTGGCCGACAGCATCCCCCAACTCGCCTGGATGGCGGACGCGCAGGGCTCCATCTCCTGGTTCAACAAGCGCTGGTACGAGTTCACCGGGGCGAAGCCGGGGCAGAGCGAGGGCTGGGACTGGACCGCCTTCCACCACCCGGACCACCTTCACCGGGTCACCAAGGGCTACCGGGAGGCGCTGGCCGCCGGGACCCCGTGGGAGGACACCTTCCCCCTGCGGCGGCATGACGGCGCCTACCGCTGGTTCCTGTCCCGCGCCCTGCCCATCCGTGACCGGCGGGGCCGGGTGGCCCGCTGGCTGGGCACCAACACCGACGTGACCGAGCAGCGCGCCGCGGAGGCGCGGGTGGCCCAGGCGGAGCGGCGGCTGCAACTGGCCCTGCGCAGCGCGCGCATCGGCACCTGGTCCTGGGACATGGGGAACGACCGGATCGAGGGCGACGCCCGCCTGCGGGAGATCTTCGGCTTCGGCACGGGCGAGGTGCTGGACAGCGCCGCTTTCTTCAGCCGCACCCACCCGGAGGACCTGGCCGCGCTGACGGAGATCGTGGCCGCCGCGCGGGAGAACCAGGGCGAGTACGACACGGAGTTCCGGGTGCTGCTGCCGTCGGGGGAGGTGCGCTGGGTCGTCGCCCGCGGGCTCGTGATCGACGACATGGACGGCAGCGCCCTGTCCATGGTGGGCGTCACCTGGGACACCACCGACAGGAAACGCGCCGAGGAAGGGGTGCGGGAGGCGGAGGAACGCTACCGCCTGGCGGCCCGCGCCACCAACGACGCCATCTGGGACTGGAACCTGGTCAGCGACCGCATCGTCTGGAACGAGGCCATGCGCACCCTGTTCGGCTACCCGGAGGAACTGGCGGAGACGCCCGGCACCTGGTGGAAGGACCACCTGCACCCGGACGACCGGGACCGCATCGTCGCCGGGATCGAGGCGGTGATCGCGGCCGGCACCTACTGGACGGAGGAATACCGCTTCCTGCGCGCCGACGGCAGCTATGCCAACGTGCTGGACCGCGGCTTCGTCCAGCGCCGGCCCTGGGGCCGGCCCCTGCGCATGATCGGCGCCATGCAGGACATCAGCCACCGCAAGCGGGTGGAGGAGGAGCTGGAGGCCGCCCGCGACGCGGCAGAGGGGGCGAACATGGCCAAGAGCCAGTTCATCGCCAACATGAGCCACGAGCTGCGCACGCCCCTGTCCGCCGTCATCGGCTATTGCGAGATGCTGGAGGAGGAGGCGGAAGACTTGGGCGCCGCCAGCATGCTGGACGATCTGCGCAAGATCAACGGCAACGCCCGGCACCTGCTGACGCTGATCAACGACGTGCTCGACATCTCGAAGATCGAGGCCGGCAAGATGGAGGTCCACCCGGAGCCCTTCCAGGTGGAACCGCTGGTGCGGGAGGTGGCGGACACGGTCCAGGCCCTGGTCGACAGGAAGTCCAACCGGCTGGTGGTGGCGGTGCAGGGCTCGCTGGGCGGCGCCCTGAGCGACCCGGTGAAGCTGCGCCAGTGCCTGTTCAACCTGTTGAGCAACGCCGCCAAGTTCACGGAAAAGGGCACCATCACCTTGACCGCATCCCGCGCCGCGGTGGGCGGCACGGATTGGCTGGAGTTCCGCGTCTCTGACACCGGCATCGGCATGACGGAGGAGGCGAAGGGCCGGCTGTTCCAGCGCTTCAGCCAGGCGGATGCCTCCACCACCCGCCGCTTCGGCGGCACGGGCCTTGGCCTCGCCATCACCAGGGCCTTCTGCACCCTGCTGGGGGGCGACATCACCGTGGACAGCGCGCCCGGCAAGGGCACCACCTTCACCATCCGCCTGCCGGCCGACGCCCGCCCCGCCCTGCGCGCGGCCAGCGAGGACCCCGGCAGCCCCCAGGCCGGACCGGGCCGGAGCACCCAGGGGGAGGGGGAGTTGGTGCTGGTGGTGGATGACGACCCCAACATGCGCGACCTGCTGACCCGTTTCCTGGTGAAGGAAGGCTTTGCCGTGCGCACCGCCAGCAACGGGCCGGAGGGGCTGGCCCTGGCGGCAGAGATCGAGCCGGTGGCCATCCTGCTGGACGTGATGATGCCGGGCACCGATGGCTGGGCCGTGCTGTCCAGCCTGAAGGCCGACCCTGCCCTGGCGGGCATCCCCGTGGTGATGGTCAGCATGGTGCGGGACCGGCGGCTGGCCTTCTCCCTCGGTGCCGCGGAACACCTGACCAAGCCGGTGCAATGGTCGCGGTTGAAACAGGTCCTGGACCGCTATCGGGACACCACCCCTTCGGAGGACGGGACGGAAACCGGGCCGGAGCGTTTGCCTAGGGAAGACGGGCGCAATTCCGGCGGCATGACATCCTGAGCCAGGCCGCCGGGGGCCGGCGATCAAGGGGGCTGCCGACCGCTTACGGTCGACAGCCCAGGAACGGGGCCGAGGGGCAGGCATGACGAAGATATTGCTGGTCGAGGACCATGAGGAGATCTGGGACTTCCTGTCCCGTCGCCTGAAACGGCGCGGCTATGAGGTGGTCCTGGCCCATGACGGGCAGCAGGGGATCGACGTGGCCCGGGCCGAGCGGCCGGACGTGGTGCTGCTGGACATGAACCTGCCCGTGATGGACGGCTGGACGGCGGCCCGGCACCTGAAGGGCGACCCGGACATGGCCGGCATCCCCATCATCGCCCTGACCGCCCACGCCATGGCGGGGGACCGGGACAAGGCGCTGGCGGCGGGCTGCGACGACTACCACCCGAAGCCGGTGGACTTCAGCCGCCTGCTGTCGCAGATCGACGGCGCCTTGGGCGCGTCGCCCGATGCCCAGCCGGGTGCGCCCTGACTATGACGGAAGCCTCCGCCCAGAACCAGGACGGGGTGGCGGACGGCCTGCTGTCCCGCATCTTCCGCCTGGGCCGCCCCGCCGCGGCCCCGCCCCCCATCCTGCCGGACCCCGCCCCGCCCGGGGGGACCGATATCCCCGCGGCCGGGCAGGCGGAAAGCCCGCAGGGCCTGGACCCCGGCATCGCCTGCACCCTGGCCGAACAGGTGCTCCAGGCCTGGCTGCGCAACCGCTACCAGCTGCTTTTCCCCTTCGCCGTGGACCTGCGCCGGCTGGCCCCCGCGCAGGCCGAGCTGGTGCTCCATGCCATGGTCGCGGCGGCAGAGGCCGACGGCACCGTGGACGACCGGGAACGGGCCCGTATGGCCGGCGTGGTGGACATGACCCACCCCGGCAACCCGGCCGCCCTGGACGACGCCATCGCCAACCCGGGGTGCCTGCATGCCCTGCTGCGCGACGTGCGCGACGTGCAGTCCGCCGCCCTGTTCTACGCCGCCTCCCTCCTGGCCATTGATCCCCGCAACCCGGTCAACCGCCACTACCTCCGCTACCTCGTCGCCCGCCTGCAACTCTCCGACGACCTGGCCCGCAGCCTGGAACAGCGGTTCCGGGCGTCCGCCTAGTCCTGCAGATCACTGGACGTGCCCCCAGACTTGGTCCCATAGGCGCCAGGTTACCGAGCATGGCAGCATTTTCATGCCTCCCCCGCGAAGGCGGGGGAAACAGCCGTGCTTGGCAGAGGTCATCCCTGTTCAAGTAAGTTCTTCTGCGTCCTCTGCGGCCCTCCGCGTCCTCTGCGTTCAAAGGCACCGGCACCTACCGCAAGGCCCGCCCCCGACCCCCCGCCCTGGACAAATGTCCTATCCCTATGCCATGCTGAACCCCGTGCCCACCCCGGCACCGGCTCTTGCACATTCTGAATCCCTAACAGGTCCGCTCCTTAAGGAGACAAACGAGACATGGTCCGAACCCCGTCACCTTAGTCTCGTTAAGCCCGAATTCCTAATCTGGCCAACGCCTTGGAAGGTGACGCGTGTCACCTTAAGCGTCACCTTTGGTCACCTTAAGGTCTCCTCGGTCACATGCCCTGCCCGCCACTGGCCCCCTCGCCCAGCCGGTCGGTCAGGTCGCTCAGGCCCTTCTGCACCACCTCGCTGTCCACCAGCAGGCGGCGGGACACGTCGGACAGGGTCAGCCAGCCCACCACGCCGGCCCCTTCCTCCACCACCGGCAGGCGGCGGATGTTGTGGCTGGCCATCAGGTCCAGGGCGGCGGTCAGGGTGTCGTCCGGGCGGCAGGTGAAGACCAGCTTGGTGGTGATCTCCGCCACCCGGGTCCGGCGGGGGTCCCGGCCCTCCGCCACGGCGCGGTACAGCACGTCACGGTCGGTGACCACGCCCACCAGCGCCTGGGCGCTGCCCACGGGCAGGGCGCTCACGTCCAGCTCCCCCATGGTGACCACGGCTTCCTGCACCGTGGCGTCGGGCTCGATGAACTCCACATGCCGGATCATCACGTCGGCAACTTTCATCTTCACGCTCCCTCAGGCGCCGGGCGGGCGCATCCGCGCCCTTGGCTTACGCGGGCATGGGCCCGCGGGCCGACGGTCGCCGGCCTCCAGCGGCTGCCGCCGCTGGTTTACGTCCTTCACCCTCACCCCCTGACCAACGGCCAGACCATGGCGATCAGCGGCACGCCGGCGGCGACCACCAGCACGGAAAGGGGCAGGCCCAGCTTCCAATAGTCGCCGAACCGGTACCCGCCCGGCCCCATGACCAGGGTGTTGCACTGGTGGCCGAAGGGGGTCAGGAAGTCGCAGGCGGCACCCACCGCCACCGCCATCAGGAACGGGTCCGGGTTCAGCCCCAGCTTCTGGGCCAGGCTGGCAGCCACCGGCGCCATCACCAGCACGGTGGCGGCATTGTTCAGGAACGGCGTCACCGCCATGGCCGCCACCAGGATCAGGGCCAGGGCGCCAAGGGGCGGCAGGCCGTCCGCCGCCACGCTCAGCCAGCCGGCGATCAGGTCCGTGGCCCCGGTGGTGCGCACCGCCTCGCTCACCGGGATCAGGGCGCCCAGCAGGATCAGGATCGGCCACTCCACCGTCTCATAGGCGTCGCGCAGCGACAGGGACTTGGTCAGCAGCAGGGCCAGGGCTGCGCCGAAGAAGGCGATGGCGATGGGCGCGATGCCGAAGGCCACGGACGCCATGGCCGCCACCAGCACCAACACCGGGATGTAGCGCCGCCGGCCCCGGCCCAGGGCCAGGTCCCGCTCCGCCAGGGGCAGCACGCCCAGCTCCTTCAGCGCGTCCGGCAGGGCCTCGAACCGTCCTTGCAGCACCAGCACGTCCCCCGCCTGGAAGCGGACGGAGCGCAGCCGCTGGGTGATGCGCTGGCCGCTGCGGCTGATGGCCAGCAGGTGGACGTTGAAGCGCTGCTTCAGGTCCATGGTGGCCAGCGTCTCCCCCACCAGGGCGGACCCGCCGGTGATCACGCCCTCCACGGTGCCCACCGCGTCCCCGTCCGCGGCGGCGGCCTGGTCCTGGCCGGCCAGGGCCAGCCCGCCGCGGGCCACCACCCGCTCGATGGCCTCCGGCTCCCCCTGCAGCAGCAGCACGTCCCCCGCCTGCAGCTTCAGCAGCGGCGTGGGCTTGTAGCGGCGGAACCGCTCCCGCACCACGGTGGTCAGGGTGGCCGGCCCCTCCGCCAGGGCGGGCACGTCGCGGGCCAGGGTGCCCACCAGCGGGGATGTCTCCGGCACCTTCAGCTCGGCGGTGTAGTCCTTGATGTCGATGGCCGCGTCCAGGCTGGTGCCCGCCTGCCGGTCCTTGGGCAGCAGCCAATAGGTCAGGGTCAGGCAGATGAGCCCCAGCAGCGACAGCCCGGCGCCCACGGGGGCATAGTCGAACAGGGCGAAGGGCTGGCCCAGGATCTCCTCCCGCAGCCGCGACACGATGATGTTGGGCGACGTGCCCACCAGCGTGATCATGCCCCCCAGCAGCGACCCGAAGGACAGGGGCATCAGCAGCCGGGACGGCGACGTGCCGGACCGCTTGGCCAGTTGGAAGGCCACCGGGATCAGGATGGCCAGGGCGCCCACGTTCTTCACGAAGGTGGACAGGGCGATCACCGCCAGCACCAGGACGAAGACCTGGGACCGGGTGGTCGTCAGGTATGGCGCCAGGGGCCGCATGGCGGTCTCCGCCACGCCGGACTTGGCCACGGCGGCGCTGACCAGCAGGGCAGCGGCGACGATGACCACGATGTCGTCGGCGAAGCCGGTGAAGGCCTCCTTCGCCGGGACGATGCCGGTGACCACGGCGGCGAACAGGGCCAGCATGGCGACCACGTCATAACGCAGCCGCCCCCAGACGAAGAGCGCCATCATGGTGATGACGATGGCGAAGGCGGAGGCTTGGGCGAAGGTCATCCAGGCAGGGTCCGTGGCGGGGTCGGGCCAGGGTGAACGGCCCCGGGCCGCGTTGGTTGCCTCACCTCTGCCGCGCCGGGCGGTTTCGAATTCGAAACCGCCGTATCCTTGCCGGACTGCCCGGGCCGGTGACCTCAGCCGCCCAGCGCGCCGCCCAGCAACCCGGCGGCGGAGCCGGCGCCGTTGCCGTTCAGGTACTGCATGATCACCGGCAGGAACTTGCTCGCCATGTCGGGCGACAGGCCCAGTTGGCTGAAGCTGCCGGCGAGCGGCGCCAGGGCGCCCAGGCTGCCCGCCGCCCCCCCGCCGCCGCCCAACGACCCCAGGGCACCACCGGCCATGCCGCCCAGCCCGCCGCCGGACTGCTGGCTGCCGCCCATGGCCGGGGCGGCAGAGATCAGTGAGCCGATGCCGGGCACCGACTGCTCCACCTGGCCGAACTGGTCCGGGGCCATGCGCTGCTTCGCCAGGCCGAACAGGGCGCCGGCCCCGCCCTCCGCCTGGGGCTTGCTGATGCCCAACTGGCTGGTCAGGGCACCCACCAGGCCCGCCGCGTCCGCCGCCGCCAGGGCGGGCAGGGGCAGGGACAGGGCGATGATCGCGGCGCCGGTCAGGGCCAGCATCTGGCGGCGGGTCTGCATGGCGGTTGCTCCTGTCTTGCCAAGGGGGTCCGGTCCCAACCCGCGGGCCGCGCGGCCGTTCCCCGCGCGGATGGTCAGGCAGCGCCCTTGCGGCGCCGGGGCGGCGGTTCCGCCGGCAGGCCGTTCAGGGCGCGCATCAGCACCGCCTCCGCCTGGCGCTCGGCCCGGCTCAGCCGCAGGGCGCGGGCCGCGCGGTTGGCCATCAGCCGCCGCAGGCCGGGGGCCAGCCCCTCCGCCGTCGCCGCCAGGGACAGCAGGTGCCCGCAATCCGCCGCCTCCTTGGCCGTGCTGGCGATGGTCCGCATGGCTGCCCGGGTCGCGGGCGTGTCCGGCAGACGGAAGTCGCCGCCTCGGAATCGGGCAAGCAAGGTCCCGAACTCCAGCTCGGTCATGGCGTCCTCCCGTCCTTCTCATTCGCCGCGTGAAATGGTGCGGTCCCGAAATCATAGAGCTTTGGTCCGTCGACCCCAGCCCCGCATCCGGCGAGCGCCGGGACGTGAGTGGGTGTCCGAAGGCAAGCCACCGCCTTGCCCGCATGACGAAATCGCGACACATCGGTGGCGGGCCTGCCCAACCGGGGCCACCCCCGATCCCCTGCCGCGCCGCAGGACAGCCGGGCGGAAGGGGTGGTGGCTTACCCCCCGCAACCCCCGGCTCCGCCGCCCCGGGGGGACAACTTCCGGAAGCGGTAGGTCCCAGGCCGGTCATCCTGTGACAGTATGGAGTCAACGGCCATGCGCCCCGGCGGTTGCGACACCTGGACTGAAGTGACGGACATGTGGCGGCAGGGCTACCGCCGACATGGGGCGGCTAGCCCCCTGGTGGGCCGGGGACTGCGCGCCTTGCCCTTGCGGGCGGGTCAATTCCGCCAGCCTGCCGCCATCCCGGCACCGTCCGCGGGCGTTATGCCGGGCGGATAGTCCTGGAGACCGGCCGCCCATGCCCCGATCCCCCCGCCGCTTGATCCTTCCGGCCCTGCTCCTGCTGCTGCTGGCCGCCGAGGGCGGGGCGTGGCTGGCGGGGGTCCGGCCGCCGCCGCGCTGGGACCCCTTCGCCCCGCCCGACCTGATGGAGGAGCCGGGACCCTGGACCGCGTGGAAGCTGGCGCGCCTGCGGGAAGACCCGGCCCTCTGCCTTTCCACCCTGGGCCGGACCGACCTGCCCCACGCCCCCGCCCCGGACCGCCCCCTGCGCCAGGGCTGCGGCTATCGGGACGCGGTGCGGGTGGACCCGACGGGGCTGGGGTCCCGGGACAGCTTCGTCGTGACCTGCGGGGTGGCCGCCGCCTGGGTCCTCTTCCTGCGCCACGCCGTCCAGCCCGCCGCGCGGGAGCATTTGGGGCAGGAGGTGGCCCGGGTGGAGACGCTGGGCACCTACAACTGCCGGGACATTGGCGGCGGGCTGGGCGAGGCGCTGCGCCGCCGCAGCCAGCACGCCACGGCCAACGCCATCGACGTGTCCGGCTTCGTCCTGGCCGATGGGCGCCGGGTCACCCTGCTGCGGGACTGGCAAGGGGACGATGCCGACGCCCGTTTCCTGCGGGCGGTGCGTGACGGGGCTTGCCGGTTCTTCCGGGTGGTGCTGGGCCCCGACTACAACGCCGCCCATGCCGACCATTTCCACCTGGACATGGGGCCGTCGCGGGCCTGCCGCTGAGCTTTCCCGAATTGGTTCCATGCCTGCGATGAAACCTCTACCTTTGCGCTGCACGTCTTCCCCGTCGGGCCACTAGCCCCGCCATCCGGAAAAGGCGGACATTTGAGGCGTTTTCGCGCCGTGCGTATCACGGGCCGGGGGGCAACGATGGGATCGGGACTGACGGGGCGGCTGTGCGCCCTGGCGCTGGGCGCGGCCTTGCTGCTGCCCGGTTCGACCGCTTGGGCACAGGGGAACTTGCAGGACATGCTGGGGCAGGCGGTGCGTGGCCTGGGCACGCCGTCCGCCCCCGCGCCGTCCCCGGCCCGACCGGCGCCGGGCGGCGCCCCGATGGGCCTGGTCGCGGGCACCGCCCTGCCGCCGCTGGCGGCCGTCGGCTCCGACGCCGCGGCGGTGGTGGAAAGCGTGGAGGGCGTGACCGGCCTGTCGGTCATGGACTATGTCTTCCCCGGCCAGACCATCGAGCTGGGCAAGAAGGGCAAGCTGGTGCTCAGCTACCTGTCCGGCTGCCTGACGGAGACGATCCAGGGCGGCACGGCCAAAGTGGGGCTGGACGGGGCGCAGGTGGGCGGCGGGGGCAAGCGCACCGCCAGCAACGCCCCGGGCTGCGAGCCCGCCAAGCCCATGGTCCTGGCGGAGGCGTCGGAGGCCGGGGCCGCCGTGGGCCGGCTGGGCAAGAACAGCCCCTTCGGCACCGATTGGGCCGAGCGGGCCATCAAGTCCGGCCCGCCCACCTTCAAGTGGGACGCCAAGCTGGGCGGGACAGAGCTGCGCATCCTTGACCTGGACCAGGAACCCGCCGCCCTGGTCTGGCAGGGCAAGGCGAACGCCGGCAACAGCTTCATCGCCTATCCGGCCCAGGGCGCCCCGGCGCTCAAGCCCGGCCTGCCCTACCGGGCGGAACTGCTGCGCGGCGGGCAGGTGGTGGGCGGGGCGCTGTTCTCCATCGACCCCGGCCTGGACGTGCCCAACACACTGGCGAACCGTGTCGTCCCCGTCGCCGCGAGGTGAGGGGCTGCCGGGGCCCGGGCGGCTGGCCTTGGCGGCGCTGCTGGCGGCGGGCCTGGGCCTTGCCGCGGCCAGCCCCCTGGCGGACGGGCTGAACCGGCAGGGGTTGGACCTGCTGCTGCCCCTGCGGCACTGGCTGGCCGGGCCGCTGCATGGGCCGGACAGGTCGGCCGCGGTGGTCATCGCCATCGATGAGCAGACCTATCGCACCCCGCCCTTCGCCAACACCCCCAAGGCGGCGTGGACGCCCCAGCTCGGCACCGTGATCCAGGGTGTGCTGGCGGCGGAACCCAAGGTCATCGGGCTGGACGTGATCTTCCCCACCAGCCTGGACCGGCCGGGGCTGCTGCCCGGCTATGACCGGCCCTTCCTGCTGGCCCTGCGGCAGGCGGCGGACCAGGGGAAGATGGTGCTGGGCCAAGCCCGCCTGTCGGCGGAGACCATCGCCCCCTATCCCGGCCAGGTGCTGGCGGCCAAGGGCGGGGGCAACGTCCGGACCCTGAACCTGAAGCTGGATGACGACGACGTGGTCCGCCAGTACTGGAAGGGCTTCGCGGCGGAAGGGTCGGGGGAGCTGGTGCCGTCCTTCGGGGTGGAGCTGGCGGCCCGGGCGGGTGCCGCCCTGCCGCCGGGCGACTTCCTGGTGAACTTCAACACCGGGCCGGGGGACGTGCCTGTCTACAGCTTGGCCGACCTGCATGCCTGCGCCCTGGCGGGCAAGGGCGACTTTTTCCAACGGCACTTCGCCGGCAAGGTGGTGCTGCTGGGGGAGGTGCTGGACCTGGAGGACCGGGTGCGCACCACCAAGCGCCTGGTGCAACGCCTGGACGGCACGGGCACGGAGGCGGGGCCGGAGCGCTGTGCCCTGCCGGTGCCGCCCCAACGGGCGGAGCCGCTGCTGGCCCGCAGCACCATGGCCGGGGTGCTGGTGCACGCGGCCGCGGTGAACACGCTGGTGCTGGGCCAGGGGTTGGTGCCCCTGTCCTGGCCGGTGGCCGGGCTGGGCATGGCGGTGCTGCTGTTCGCCGTGTCGGTGGGCCTGCTGCTGCTGAACCCGGCGGCGGGCGGGCTGCTGGTGCTGGGCCTGCTGGGCGGGTCGGCCCTGGCGGGGGCGCAGGCCCTGGCTGCCGGGACGGTGTTGCCGCTGCCCGGCTTCGCCCTGGCGCTGGCGGCCACCTACCTGCTGGCCGCGGGCTTCCGCGTGTTCGTGGAGGGGCGGGAGCGGCGGCGCATCAAGCACGCCTTCCGCCATTACCTGTCCCCGGCGCTGGTGGACAAGCTGGCCAGCGATCCCGGCGCCCTGAAGCTGGGCGGGGAGCGGCGCTGGTTGTCGGTCATGTTCAGCGACATCGTCGGCTTCACCACGGTCAGCGAGTCCCTGCGGGAAAAGCCGGAACTGCTGGTTGAGCTGATCAACCGCTACCTGACCCTGATGTCGGAGACGGTGTCCCGCCACGGCGGCTATGTGGACAAGTTCATCGGCGACGCGGTGATGGCCGTCTGGGGCGCCCCGGTGGATGAGGGCTGCCCGGAACGCCGGGCGGTGGAGACGGCGCTGGACTGCCTGGCCGCCCTGGACCGCTTCAACACGGAGGTGGTGGTGGGCCAGTACGGGCTGCCGCCCCTGGGGACGCGCTTCGGCATTGCCACGGGCTATGCCATCGCCGGCAACATCGGCAGCGCCAGCCGCCTGAACTACACGGTCACCGGCGACATGGTGAACCTGGCGGCGCGGCTGGAAGGCGCCAACAAGGAATATGGCAGCATCATCATGGTCAACGAAACCACGGCCAAGGCCTTGGGCGACGGCTTCGTGCTGCGCCGGCTGGACCGGTTGGTCGTGAAAGGCAAGACCGAGCCGGTGCTGGTGCATGAGGTGGTGGGCCGCCTGCATGAGCTGCCCGCCGGCCGCGTGGCGGAGGTGGCCCTGTTCGAGGCCGCCATGACCCTGCATGACGGCCGCAAGTTCGCCGAGGCGGCGGGGGCCTTCGCCGCGCTCAGCCCGCACGACCCCTGCGCCGCCCTCTATGCCCGCCGTTGCGTGGCCTATGCGGAGGCGCCGCCGCCCGCGGACTGGGACGGCACCTTCACCATGACGACGAAATGATCACTGCCGAACCATCGCGGCTTCCGGAGGACAGACCCATGCGCGACCACCCGTCGGACGCTACGCAGCCCAGCCGCCGCGCCCTGCTGGCCGGGGCCGCCGCCCTGCTCACCGTGGCGAACCCCGCGGCGGCCCAGCTGGGGGACATCCTGCGCCAGGGTGGCCTGGGGGACGTGGCCAACAGCCTGGACGGGCTGATGAAGGGCATGGATTTCAAGGAGGCGGACGAGCTGGCCATGGGCACCGCCTATTATGAGCGGTTCATCGCCCAGTCCGGCGGGCGCTACAACAGCCGCCGCGCCCAGGAGGCCCTGCGCCGCTTCGCCGACCCCATCATCCGCACCAGCCTGCGCCCCCACCTGCCGTGGGAGGTGGTGCTGGTGGACAATGAGACGGTGAACGCCTGGGCCCTGCCCGGCGGCAAGCTGGCGGTCCACAAGGGCGTGCTGCGCTATGCCGCCACGCCGGAGGAGCTGGCGGCCGTGCTGGCGCATGAGCTGGCCCATGCGGAGTTCAGCCACGCCGTGGCCCAGATGAAGTCGAAGCAGTTCACGTCCAACCTCGGCGGCCTCGGCAAGCAGGCCCTGGTGGACCGGGTCAGCCGCGGCAGCCTGGGCAGCCTGGGTGGCACCCTGACGACGGAGCTGCTGGGCGTGCTGGAGGCGCCGATCTATGAGATGGTCACCTCAGGCTATGGCCGTGACCTGGAGTATGACGCGGACGGCCACATCATCAGCGTGTTCCAGCGGGTGGGCCTTGACCTGGGCAAGGCCGCCAACTTCCACAAGACCATGATGCAGGTCCTGCCCAAGCAGACGGAGGAGACCACCAGCCTCTACTCCACCCACCCCGGCACGGAGAAGCGGGTGGAGCGGATCGAGAAGGCGGTGCGCAAGGCGAAGGCCAACAACCTCGCCCCCGGCGCGCCCGGCGGCTGGGCGGAGCTGAAGGAAAGCTTCCCGACGCGCAGGTTCAGGCGGGCATAATTCCCTCTCCCTGGGGAGAAGGTGGCGCGCAGCGCCGGATGAGGGAGGTAGGCGTAAAGACCGACTTGGAACCCAGGCGTTTCGAGGAACCCGTCCCCCTCACCCGGCCGCTGACGCGGCCACCCTCTCCCCAGGGAGAGGGGACAGGATGCCCCTTGCCCTCCCGGCCCGCTGGACCCCAGATACCCGCATGCCCCTGTCGGGTATCGGAGGAACGCCATGCACCCCACCCGTCGCCATGTCCTCGTCGGCCTGGCCGCAATCTCCGTCGCCGGCCCCGCCGCGCGGGCCGCGGCGCTGCCGCCCATGAAGGTCTGGAAGGACCCCAACTGCGGCTGCTGCGGCGCCTGGGTGGACCATGTCCGCGCCGCCGGCTTCACGGTGGAGGTGGAGGAGGTGCGGGCCATGAACCAGGTGAAGGCCCGGCTGGGCGTGCCGGCCGACCTCGCCTCCTGCCACACGGCCCAGGTGGGCGGCTACGTGCTGGAAGGCCATGTCCCCGCGGAGGACGTGAAGCGCCTGCTGGCGGAGAAGCCCGCCGGCCGCGGCCTTGCTGTGCCCGGCATGCCCCAGGGCTCCCCGGGGATGGAGACGGGGGTGAAGGACCCGTATGAGGTGGTGCTGTTCCGGGCCGACGGGACACGGGCGGTGTTCGCGCAACGCTGACCGGCCGTGACAAGGATGGGACATCCCCCCTGACACCAGTTTGCCGTGATCCCGTCCAAGTGAAGCCCGCATGGGCTTGCATCTTGGCAAGTGTCGGGCCTGGGGGCCCGGTCCTTTCCAAGGGATCACGACCATGCGTACCAAGGCGATCACCCTGTTGCTGGCCGGCGTGTTGTCGGCGGCGGCCTTCTCGGTCCCGGCGGCGGCCCATGACGGCCGGCGGGGCGACCCGCAGGTGCGGCGGGAGTGGCGCGACCTGCAGCAGGAGAAGAGGGACTTGGCCGAGGCCTATTACTGGCGCGACAAGGCCCTGGCCCGGGGCGACTACCGCTCAGCCAACCGGGCTGAGCGCCGGATCCGGGAGGAATGGCGCGACGTGCGTGAGGCGCGGCGCGACCTGCGGGAAGCCCGGCGCGACGCCTATGGTCATGGCGGTCATGGGTACGGCTACGGCCACCGCCCCCCGCCGCCGCCGACCTGGGGTTACGGGCACGGCAACGGCTATGGCTGGCGAGGCAACTGACGCTGTTGATAGGTGATCGTCCCCGATCACCTATCCCCTCAAACGCCGGGCGGGCGCATCCGCGCCCTTGGCTCACGCGGGCATGGGCCCGCGGGCCGGCGGTCGCCGACCTCCAGCGGCATGAGCCGATGCCTCATGCCGCTGTCTCGCCGCCCCGTCCACTGGCGGAGGGGCGGGGCGGCCCTGTCCTGAAGAGGTAAGTGCCGGGCCCTCCGGAAGGAAACCGTTGGCCCGGCGGCATAATTTGCGCCTATCGCCCCGATCCCCCCTGTTCCCCGGCGGCGAAACCAAAGTATAGTGCATCGCCAAAAGGGGGCTTTCCGCGTCGGGGGGTTGGGGATGGCCGAGCATTATACGATTGCCATTGTCGGGTCCGGCCCGGCGGGGTTGAGCGCCGCCGCGCGCGCCGCCAAGCTTGGGATTTCCCACGTCCTGCTGGAACGCACGGACCATCTGTCCGACACCATCTACAATTACCAGAAGCGCAAACCGGTTGAGGCCAACCCGGAAAACCTGGCCCTGCGCAGCGACGTGGAGTTCGACAAGGGCCTGCGGGAGGAGGTGCTGGCCGCCTTCGACCGGGGCATCGCCGGCCCCAAGGCGCATGTCCGCTACAACGCGGAAGTCACCGCCATCAGCGGCCAGGTGGGCGCCTTCACCCTGGCCCTGGCCGGCGGTGCCGCCATCACGGCCGAGCATGTGGTGCTGGCCATCGGCGTGCAGGGCAACGTGCGCAAGCTGGGCGTGCCGGGCAGCGAGGAATGGGACCGGGTCCAGTACCAGCTCTCCGACCCCGACGCCTACAAGGATGAGCGGATCGTGGTGGTCGGCGCCGGCAACGCCGGCATCGAGAACGCGCTGGCGCTGATGAACACGAACGACGTCAGCATCGTCAACAACCAGACCGAGTTCGCCTACGCCAGCCCGCAGAACAAGCAGCTCATCACCAACGCCATCGAGACGGGCGCCATGCAGGCCTACATGGGCTGCACGGTCAAGGCCGTCCGGCCCGGCGTGCTGGTGCTGAACACGCCGGAGGGGGAGGCGGAGGTCCCCTGCGACCGCATCATCGCCCGCATCGGCGCCCTGCCGCCGCGCAAGTTCGTGGAATCCTGCGGCATCGCCTTCGCCAGCGACGCGCCCACGGCGTTCCCGGTGCTGACGGAAACCTATGAGTCCAGTGTCCCCGGCATCTATGTGATCGGCGCCCTGGCGGGCTACCCGCTGATCAAACAGTGCATGAACCAGGGCTACGACGTCGTCGAGTTCATCCGCGGCAACCGGATCGAGACGGTGGACGAGGAGCTGGTGGCCGCCAAGATGAAGGCCGCCGGCGCCCGCATGGCGGTGCCCGACCTGATCAATCTGATCCAGGCCAACCTGCCCATCTTCGCCAAGCTGACCAAGCTGCAGGTGCGCGACTTCCTGGTGGGCAGCAACATCCACATGAAGCAGAAGGGGGAGGTGGCGTTCGAGCGGAACGAGTACACCAACAGCTTCTGGGCCATCGTGGACGGGGCCGTGGGGATCGAGGTGAACCCCGCAAACCCGAACGAGGTCGTGACCCTGAAGACCGGTGAGTTTTTCGGCGAGATGGGCCTGATTTCCGGCCGCCGCCGCACCGCCACCGTGCGGGCCAGGCAGCCCTCGCTGCTGCTGGAGGTGCCGCGCAGCATCATGATCCGGCTGCGCAACACCGTGCCGGAGGTGCGCCGCGCCATCGACGAGGTGGCCATCGTCCGCCAGATCCAGACCTACCTGGCCCCCAAGGTGAGCCGCGACATGCTGGCCGACGTGGTGGCCACGGCGGAGGTCGCCAACTTCAAGAAGGGCGACATCCTGATCGAGCAGGGGAAGGAGGACGACTGCGTCTACCTGATCCGCAGCGGCTCGGTCGTCGTCTCCCGCAGCGACGGGGCGAAGGAGACGGTGCTGTCCTACGTGCCGGCCGGCAACTATGTGGGCGAGATGGCGATGCTGAAGCGCCAGCCCCGCTCCGCCACGGTGAAGGCCGCGGTGGCCCTGGAAGCCATCCGCATGAAAAGCGACGCGCTCCGCGCGCTGATGGAGCACAACCCGGAAATCCGCACGCAGCTGGAGGCCACGCTGCGCGCCCGCACCGTCGCCAACGTGACGCGTGAGGAAAAGGGTGCCGTGGGCGGCATGACCGACTTCCTGATGAAGCAGGGGTTGGGTGAGGCCACGGACGTGCTGCTGATCGACGAGTCGCTCTGCGTCCGCTGCGACAATTGCGAGAAGGCCTGCGCCGAGACGCACCACGGCGTCTCCCGCCTGAACCGGGAGGCGGGCCCCACCTTCGCCAACGTGCACGTGCCCACCTCCTGCCGCCATTGCGAGCACCCGCACTGCATGAAGGACTGCCCGGCGGACGCCATCCTGCGCGCGCCCACGGGTGAGGTGTTCATCACCGACAGCTGCATCGGCTGCGGCAACTGCGAGCGGAACTGCCCCTACTCGGTCATCCAGATGGCGGCCACCCCGCCGCACAAGCCCAGCCTGTGGCAATGGCTGCTGTTCGGCCTGGGCAGCGGCCCGGGCGAGGACAAGAGCCCCGAGGCGCTGAAGAAGCGCACCGGCGGCAAGCACGCGGTGAAGTGCGACATGTGCAAGGGCATCGACGGCGGCCCGGCCTGCGTGCGCGCCTGCCCCACCGGCGCCGCCATCCGCGTCTCGCCCAAGGAATTCCTGGAGGTCATGGGGCAGGAGTGAGCTTCATTCCGGGGTGGTGCCGGGTTTCACGGATTGGTAATACTTGCGGGCTTACCCGTCTGGGTGTGTCCCCCCACGAGTATCCCCGACCGATCCGATGAATGCCGCCCTGGCCAAGGCGAAGGCCTCGCTGTTCCCGTTCCGCGTCGCCCGGGCCGCCCCGGCGCGCGCGCCCTCGCCCCGGGGTGAGCGGCTGCCCCTGCGGGAGACGCCCTGGCGGGCCCGGCTGGCCGTGCCGATCCTGGGCGGGGCCCATGTCTGGTCGGACCTGTTCGTGGTGGCGGAATGGCGGGTGCAGCAGCATGCCCTGACGGGGGAATACCGGCTGCTGGACCCGGCGCACCGGACCCGCGCCAGCGGCGGCTGGGACGAATGCCGGGCCCTGGTGCCGCAAGGCTTGGCGGTCCCGGAACAGGTGACCATCCTGCTGCACGGGCTGGGCTGCGGCCATGACCTGATGGAGCCCATGGAGGCCGCGCTGCGCGCCGGGGGCCTGTATCCGGTCAACCTTGGCTATGCCAGCCTGTTCCGCTCCCTGGAGCAGAACGCCGACGCCCTGGGCGGGGTGCTGGAGGCGCTGGCCGACCATGGCGCCAGGTCCGTCTTCTTCGTCGCCTACAGCCTGGGCGGGCTGGTGCTGCGCCGCGCCCTGGGCCCCGGTGCCCGGTGGCGGTCGCGGCTGGCGTGTGGGCGGGCGGTGCTGCTGGGAACGCCCAACCAGGGTTGCCGCCTGGCCAGCCTGCTGGCGCTGCCCCAGGCCCTGCGCACCGTCGGCCCGGCGGGGCGGGCCATCCTGCCGCGGCAGGCGCGCGCCTTGCCGGTGCCGGACTTCCCCTTCGCCCTCATCATGGCCGGGCAGGGCAACCGCCGCGGCCTGAACCCCTGGCTGGCGGGGGACAATGACGGCGTCGTCCGCGTGGCGGAAACGCGGCTGGACGGGGCGGAGGAAAGCCTGCTCGTCCCTGGCGACCATTGGGGCATCACCCGGCAGGCAACCGTGATCTCCGCCGTGGCACGCTACCTGGGCGGCGGGCGGCTCGCAGGTTGACCCGTCGCCCTTCCCCGGGAGCGGCAACCATTCACATATGAAATGTTCCGTTGCCGATCCCGTCGCGTTACGATGCCTTAAGTCGTGGACGCAAGACGGGGGGCGGTCGGTGCAGGGTTTGCCGGAGGGGTCGGCCGGGCCTCGGGTCGCGACCGCAAGCCCGGACTTGGGCCAGGGGCTTTTCCAGGCCATCTTCGAGAACGCGGCCGTCGGCATCTGCCAAGTCGCCCCGGACGGCAGCTTCCTGCGGGCCAACGCGCGGCTGTGCGAGATCCTGGGCCATGCGGAGGCGGAACTGCTGGGCCTGCGGTTCCAGGACCTGACCCATCCCGACGACCTGGCGACCGACATGGTGCTGGTGGGGCAGTTGGCGCGGGGGGAGGTGGACCGCTACAGCGCGGAGAAGCGCTACCTGCGGCGGGATGGCGGCATCGTCTGGGCCCACCTGTCTGTCGGCTGTGTCCGGGGTGCTGACGGCGCCGTGGCCTATTTCGTTTCCGTCGTCGAGGACATCACCACCCGGAAGGAGACGGAGGCCGCCCTGCGGGCCAGCGAGGAACGGCTGCGGTTGGCCTTCCAGGCCGGGCAGCTGGCTTCCTGGGACTGGGACATCGCCAGCGGCCGGGTGGAATGGTCGGAAAACCTGGCGGAGATCATCGGCCTGGGCCCGGCCGGGTTCGGGGGCACGCTGGAGGATTTCCGCGCGCTGGTCCACCCGGAGGACCGGGAGCGGGTAGGATCGGCCCTGGCCGCCGCCCTGGCCGGGCAGGCGCCCTATGCGGTGGAGTTCCGCATGGTCCGGCCCGACGGGTCCATTCGCTGGGCCGCGGCGCAGGGAACCGTGCTGCGGGACGATTCGGGCAAGCCCGTGCGCATGGTGGGCTTCGACGTGGACGTGACCGCCCGGAAGCAGGCGGAGATGGCCCTGGCGGATGTGGCGGAGCGCTACCGCCTGGCCCTGCTCGCCACCCGGGACACGGTGTGGGACCGGGACCTGGTGGGCGGCACCATCCTGTGGAACGGCGGCCTTCGCGACCGCTTCGGCCATGACCCGGCGGCGGCGACGTCCTTCGACTGGTGGGCGGCGCAGGTCCACCCCGACGACCGCCCGCGGGTGCTGGACGGCGTGCGGGCCGTGCTGGAGGGGGGCGGGGACCATGGCGCCCTGGAGTACCGGTTCCGTCGGGCGGACGGCAGCTACGCGGTCGTGCTGGACCGGGCCTTCATCCGGCGGGATGGCCAGGGCCGGGCGGTGCGGCTGGTGGGCGCCATCCAGGACATGACGGAGCGGCGGCGGGCGGAGGAGACGCGCCAACTGCTGTTGCGGGAACTGGACCATCGTGTCCAGAACCTGTTCTCCATGGCCACCGCCATGGTGTCCCTGACCGCCCGCCACGCCGAAACCCCCGACGACATGGCCGTGGCCCTGACCGGGCGGCTGATGGCCCTGGCCAAGGCGCATGAGCTGGTGCGCCCGGCCATGCGGCCCGGCACGGCGGCGACGGCCGGGGCCACCGGCCTGTGCCAGCTTGCCGACACCCTGCTGGCCCCGCACCTGGCGGGGGCCGCGGGGCGACTGGTGACGGACGGGCCGGAGGTGGTGGTGGGGGCGCCGGCCGTGACCGGCCTTTCCCTCGTGCTGCATGAGCTGGCCACCAACGCCGCCAAGTACGGGGCCCTGTCGGTGCCCGCGGGCAAGGTCCTCCTTTCCTGGGAGACGACGCCGGACCGGTTGCTGCTGCGCTGGTCGGAACAGGGCGGCCCGGCCCTGGCCGGGCCGCCGCGGCGGGAAGGTTTCGGCTCCCGGCTCATCGCCGCGACGGCACAGGGCCAGCTTTCCGGCAGCGTCGCCTTCGACTGGGCGCCGGACGGGTTGCGGGTGACCCTGGACCTGCCGCTGGACGGGCTGGGGCCCTGACGGCTTGCGTCACGGGCCGGCGGGGGCCGCCCTGACCGCCGGGGTGCCGTCGCGCAGCTCCGCCCGGGCCTGCCGCACGATCTGCATGGCGCCGGTGACCGACAGGGTGGCCATGACCAGCGCCACCAGGATGTCCGGCCACGCCGTGCCCGTGCCGAACACCCCCGCCGCGGCCAGGACCACCGCCACGTTGCCGATGGCGTCGTTGCGGCTGCAGATCCACACCGACCGCATGTTGGCGTCGCCCGTGCGGAAGGCATAGAGCATGGCGGCCACGCCCAGGTTCGCGGCCAGGGCCAGCAGCCCGACCACGCCCATCACCTCCGCCATGGGCAGCTTCAGGACGACGGCGTTGTACAAGGCGTTGCCCGCCACGAACAGGCCCACCGCCCCCAGCGACAGGCCCTTCAGCAGCGCCGCCCTGGCCCGCACGGCCAGCACGGCGCCCAGCACGAACAGGCTGACGGCGTAGTTGGCCGCGTCGGACAGGAAGTCCAGCGCGTCCGCTTTCAGCGACACGGACCCCGCGGCCACGCCGGCCACGATCTCCACCAGGAACATGACGGCATTGACGGCCAGGGCCGCCCACAGCACCCGGCGGTAGGTGGGGTCGGCGGCGGGCTTGGCGGTGCCGCAGCCGCCGCCACAACAGGAAGCGCCCATCGGTGTTCTCCATCAGAAGCTTCCCCGCTAGGCTGGGGTCCGTAGCCGCTACAGGGTCAAGGGGCGAGGGGCGCATGGCCGCCGCGACATACAGCATCGGCAGCCTGGGCAGGCTGACCGGCACGAATGTGGAGACGATCCGCTATTACGAGCGCATCGGCCTGCTGCCCGCCCCGCCGCGCACGGCGGGCAACTACCGGGCCTATGGCGACGGGCATGTGCGGCGCCTTGCCTTCATCCGGCGGGCGCGCGGCCTGGGCTTCCCGCTGGAAACGGTGCGGGCCCTGCTGGAGGTGGCCGACCGGCCTGACCAGTCCTGCGCCGCGGTGGATACCCTGGCCCGGCAACAGGTGGCGGAGATCGAGGCCCGCATGGCCGACCTGGCCCGCCTGCGGGATGAGCTGCTGCGCATCGCCGACGGCTGCGGCGGCGGCAGGATCGCCGATTGCCGGATCATCGAGGCCCTGTCCCCCGCCGCGGGGGATTGAGGCGGGACGGGCTTGCATCCGCCCGCCGCCGGTGTCACGCAAGGACCCTTGCCCACCGATCGAGGAATGCGCGCCATGACCAGCAAAGCCGTCGTCACCGGCCACAGCCGCGGCCTGGGCCTCGCCGTCGCCGAGGCGCTGCTGGGCCGGGGCATCCCGGTGCTGGGGCTGTCCCGCTCCCCCGCCGCGGGGCTGGCGGGGCGGTTCCCCGGCCTGCTGGCGGAGGTGGCGGTGGACCTGGGCGACCCGGACGGGCTGGCGGCCTGGGCCGGGGGCGCGGACCTCGGCCGGTTCCTGGAGGGCGTCTCGCAGGCGCTGCTGGTGAACAATGCCGGCCTGGTCACCCCCATCGCGGCGCTGGGAAGGCAGGGCGCCGCCGCCATCTCACGGGCGGTGGCGGTGAACGTGGCCGGGCCGCTGGTGCTGGCCGACGCCTTCGTGTCCGCCACGGGCAGGGTGGCGGACCGGCGCATCCTGCATGTGTCCAGCGGGGCGGGACGGAAGCCCTATGCGGGCTGGTCGGTCTATTGTGCCACCAAGGCGGCGCTGGACATGCACGCCCAGGCGGCCATGCTGGACGGGGTGCCGGGGCTGCGTGTGTCCAGCGTGGCGCCCGGGGTCATCGACACGGACATGCAGGCCACCATCCGCGGCAGCAAGGCGGACGACTTCCCCACCTTGGGGCGGTTCCACGCCCTCAAGGCGGAAGGCGGCCTGTCCACCCCGGCGGAGGCGGCGGGGAAGCTGGTGTCCTTCCTGCTGCGGGACGGCTTCGGCGGCAACCCGGTGGCCGACGTGCGCGACCCGGCCTGACCGGCGCCACGGCGGGCGTGCCGGCCGGACGCTGGGCGCCACGGCCCTGACGCAGATCAAATACGCCCTACCCCTTTCGGTCGTAAAGCATGGTGGACCGGCCCGCGCCGGCGTCATCACGGGGGTAGACCATGGGCGGCATCCTCGCGCCGGGGGCGGACATGACCGGCGGCCAGGCTGCCGCCGGCAATGCCATCCCGATCCTGGCCGGGCAGTTGCGCCGGATGCAGCGGCAGGTCCCGGCGCTGGTGGTGGCCCTGGCCGTCCTGCTGGTGGCGGCCGGGTCCTACGCGGCGTCCCAGGTCCTGCGCCACGCCCATGCCCTGGCGGTGGAAACGGCCGAGGCCCGTGCCGGCAGCCTTGCCCGCGCCTATGGGGAGCATGTGGGGCAGCTGGTCCGCCGCCTGGACCATGCCCTGCTGCACCTGCGCGACGAGTATGAGCACGACCGGTCCAGCTTCCCGGCCCGCGCGCCGTTGCATGCCCGACTGCATGGCGATCTGGCCTTCCAGGCCGTGGCGGCGGATGCTGCCGGCCGGTTGGTCTTCAGCTACCCGGTTCACCTGACGGGGCCGGTATTGGTCGCGGACCGGGCCTATTTCCACGCCCACCGGGATGATCCCGAGGATCGGCTGCGGATCAGCGAGCCGCTGACGGGCCGCGTCTCCGGGCAATGGACCCTGCAGTTCTCCCGCCCCTTGCGGGCGCCCGGCGGCGCCTTCGACGGGGTGATGCTGCTGTCCGTGGACCCGGGGACCCTGGCCCGTTTCCACGACGCGTCCGAACTGGGCCCTGCCGGGTTCGAGGCGTTGCTCGGCCCGGAAGGCATGGTACGCGGCGGCTCCCGCCCCGACGTCGCCGACCTGCTTCCCCTGGCGGTCCTGCGGGACCCGGGCCAGCCGGCCCATGGCGTGCTGCGCCACCGGGGTGGCGACGGCAGCGAGCGGCTGGTCGCCTATCGACGGCTGCCCCAGGACGGCCTGGTCGCGGTGGCCGCCCTGGACGGGGCCGTGGCCATGGCGGGCTTCCAGTCCCACCGCCGCTCCGTCATGCAGACCGCCCTGGTGGTGACGCCCACGGTGGTGGTGGCGCTGCTGCTGGTGGCCTGGCTGGCCCAGCGCCAGGCGCGACAGCAGGCCCGCCTGGCCGCCGCCCAGCGGGAACTGGCCCGCACGGAGGAGCGCTGGCGCCTGGCCCTGGACGCGGTGGGTGACGGGGTCTGGGACTGGGATGCCACCACGGGCGCCGTCTTCTACTCCGCCCGCTGGAAGGCCATGCTGGGCCATGGGGAGGACGAGGTGTCCCCCCGGCTGGAGGAATGGGAAACCCGCATCCATCCCGACGACCGGGCCCGCACCCGCGAGGACGTGGCCCGCCACCTGAGCGGGGAAACGCCGGTCTATGCCAACGAGCACCGGGTCCGCTGCAAGGACGGGCGCTACAAATGGATCCTGGACCGGGGCGTCGTCGTCAGCCGGGCCGCGGACGGCACGCCCCTGCGGGTCGTCGGCACCCACACGGACATCACGGGCCCACATGAGTCCGCGGCCGCGCTGGAGCGGCAGCGGGCGGAGCTGCAACGCAGCAACGAGGAGCTGGAGGCCTTCGCCTATGTCGCCTCCCACGATTTGCGCCAGCCGTTGCGCACCATCGGCGCCTACCTGACCCTGCTGGAGAAGGACCTGGGCGACAGGCTGGACGATGACGCGCGGGAATGCATCGTCTTCGCCCGGGACGGGGCGCGGCGCATGGACCGGCTGGTGGTGGACCTGCTGGAGTACAGCCGCGTGGGCCGCAAGGCCCGCCCCTCCGCCGCGGAACCCGCCGGCCCCATCCTGGAGGCGGCCCTGGCCGGGCTGGAGGTCGCCGTGGCCGAGGCCGGCGCCACCGTCACCCTGCCGCCGGACCCGCCAACCCTGTGGGGTGACGGGGACGAGCTGATGCGCCTGTTCGCCAACCTGCTGGGCAATGCCGTGAAGTACCGGGCCCCCGGCCGGGCGCCGGTGATACGCGTCACCTGGGCGGCGGAGGGCGGCATGGCCCACTTCCGGGTCGCCGACAACGGCATCGGCATCCCCGCCGACGGGCTTGAACGCATCTTCGGCATCTTCCAGCGGCTGCATGCCCGCGACGCCTATGAGGGCACGGGCATCGGCTTGGCCATCTGCCGCAAGGTGGCGGAGCGCCATGGCGGCCGGATCTGGGCGGAGTCCGTGCCGGGGGAGGGGAGCACGTTCCATGTCCTCCTGCCCCTGGCGGGGAAGGGGCAACCATGACCGGCCGCGGCATCGCCGGATGGGCCCGGGACCATGCCCGCACCCTGGCCGCCATGGCCCTGGTGGCGCTGGCCTTGCTGGGCGCCTACCACTGGGTGCGGGCGGTGACGCTACGCACCGCCGTCGCCGACCTGCGGGCCACGGCCGCCACCACGGCCACCCCCTATGCGGGCCTGCTGGCGGGGGCGCTGAACGAGCGGTTGGCCCTGGTGCGGGGCTTGGCCGCCTTCGTCACGGTGAAGGCCGCCACGGGCGACCTGGCGGAGGAGTTCCCCGTCTTTGCCGACGCCCTGCGGGGCAGCGTGCCCGGCATCCGCAACATGTCCGCCAGCCCCGGCTTCATTGTCCGCCACGTGAACCCGGTCGCGGGCAACGCATCCGTCCTGGGCAACGACCTGCTGAAGGACCCGCGGCCCGGCTTCGCCGACACGGTCCGCCGGGCGGTGGAGACGGGCGACGTCACTACCCACGGGCCGCTGAAGCTGATCCAGGGCGGCACCGGCCTGATCGCCCGCGCCGTCGTCCGCAAGGACGGGGAGGCCTGGGGGGCGGTGGGGGTGGTGCTGGACCTGCAACCCATCCTGGACGCCGCCAACCTGCCGGGCCTCGCCGGGCACTATGCCTATGGCATCCGCACGGGCACGGGCGCCGGGGTGGCCGGGGATCTGGGCGTGTTCGACAAGAACCCGATCCTGGAGCGCATCCACCTGCCCGACGCGGTCTGGGAGCTGGGTGTGGTGCCGCCGGCGGGGTGGGACGGGGCGGCCGCGGCTTCCGCCGACCAGCGCACCCTGTCGGTGGCCTTCGTGGTGGGTGCCCTGCTGGCGCTGGCCCTGACCTTCCTGGTGGCGGAGCGGCGGGTGGCGCTGGAGCGCCTGGTGGGCCGCCGCACCGCCGAACTGGTGGAGGCCCGCGGCATGGCGGAGGCGCGGGCCCGCGACCTGGCCCAGTTTGCCCACGCCGCCGCCCATGACCTGCAGGAACCCGCCCGCACCGTGGGCACCTATGCCCAGCTTCTGGGGCGGCAGGTGGGGGAGCAGGCGTTGGGGCCGGAGGGCCGCGCCTGCCTGCGCCACGTCCAGGACAGCGCGGCGCGCCTGCGTGCCCTGCTGCACGACGTGGAGGTGTTCCTGGCGGAGGACGGGGAGCCGCCCGCCGCCGTCCCCACCGCGGCGGAGGAAGCCCTGCGGGGCGCGATGGAGGAGCTGGGGCCCTGCCTCGCCCGCTCCGGCGCCAGCGTGACCGCCGGGCCCCTGCCGGCCGTCATGGCCGACGGGCGCCGGCTGCGCGCCATCCTGGCGGAACTGCTGGGCAACGCCCTGGAATACCACCACCCCGGCCGCAAGCCCGCCGTGCACGTGACCGCCGTGCGGGAGGGTGACGCGGTCCGGCTTTCCGTGGCGGACAACGGCATCGGCATCGAGCCCGCCTATTTCGAGCAGATTTTCCAGGTCTTCCGCCGCCTGCACGGGCGGGACCAGCACCCCGGCACCGGCATGGGCCTGGCCATCGCCCGCAAGATGGCGGAGCGGCTGGGCGGCGGGCTGGAGGTCCGGTCCGTGCCCGGCCAGGGCAGCACCTTCATCCTCACCCTCCCGGCGGTGCCGGGCGACATCCTTGCCTGACCGGAGCACCGAAATGCACGCCCCCCATCCGCGGCCCTACCGCATCCTGCTGGTGGAGGATGACCCGGCCGACGCCGCCCTGGTCAACCGCGCCGTCCGCCAGGGCCCGGTGCCCTGCCAGCTCGACCATGTGTGCGACGGGGTGGAGGCGCTGGCGTACCTGCGGCGACACGGCGACCGGTTCGCCGCCGCGCCGCGGCCGGACCTGGTGCTGCTGGACCTGAACATGCCCCGCCGGGACGGGCGGGAGGTGCTGGGCGACATCAAGACCGACCCCGACCTGAGCGCCATACCTGTGGTGGTGCTGACTACTTCCGACGCGCGCCGAGACATCGATGCTTGCTACCGGCACGGGGCGAATTCATATGTGACCAAACCAATGGATGTTGACGATTTCTTCGGCTTGGTCCATGCCATCCAGGCCTATTGGTTTTCCGCCGTCACTTTGCCGAACTGAAACCATGTCCCCCCGGGACCCTATCAACCTGCTCCTGGTCGAAGATGACGAGGCCGATGCGGGCCTTGTCCGCCGAGCCCTGCGCCCGCTTGGGGGGCGGTTCCGGGTGACCCGGCAGGCCAGCCTGGCCGACGGGCTGGCCTGGCTGGCGGGCAACGACTGCCAGGTGGTGCTGCTGGACCTCGGCCTGCCGGACAGCGTCGGGCTGGACACGCTGCTGCGGGTCCGGCAGGCGGCGGAGTCCCTGCCCATCATCGTGCTGACCGGCCATGACGACGAGGACCTTGCCTTGGCGGCGCTGGAGGCCGGGGCCCAGGACTATCTGGTGAAGGGTGCGGCGGACGGGCCGGCGCTGGAACGGGCCATCCGCCACGCCATGGCCCGCATGCACCTGGAAGACAGGCTGCGCCGGTCGGAACGCCGGCTGCAAAGCATCGTCACCCTGGCCCACGACGCCATCCTGTCGGTGGACAGGGACCACCGGATCATCCTGTTCAACCCGGCTGCCGAGCGGACCTTCGGCTACACGGCGGCGGAGGCCCTGGGCATGCCGATGGCCATGCTGCTGCCGGAGCGGCTGCGGCCGGACCATGACCGGTACCTGGACCGCTACGCCACCATGGGCCCCGCTTCCCGGTCCCTGAACGACCGCCCGCGGGAGTTCGTGGCCCGGCACAAGGACGGGCATGAGTTCCCCATCGAGGTGTCCGTGTCAAAGGACGCCGAAGGCAGCTTTCCCCTGACCGCCACGGTGCGCGACGTGACCGAGCGGCGGAAGCTGGAGGAGCAGCTTCGGCTGCTGGCCGCCACCGACCCGCTGACCGGCCTGCCCAACCGCCGCGCCTTCCTGGAGACCGCGGGGCGGGAGCTGGCGGGCGCCGGGCGCCGCAACCGGCCCGTGGCCCTGGTCATGCTGGACATCGACCATTTCAAGCGCGTCAACGACCGGCATGGCCACGCCGCCGGCGACGAGGCCCTGCGCCGGGTGGCGGAGACCTGCCGCGACAGCCTGCGCGCCGGGGACCTGGCCGGGCGCCTGGGCGGGGAGGAGTTCTGCCTGCTGCTGCCCGACACGGACCTGCCCGCCGCGGCCGGCGTGGCCGAGCGGGTGCGCCAGACCGTTGCCGCCACGCCCATCCCCCTGCCCGACGGGGCGGTGCTCCACCTGACCATCAGCCTGGGCGTCGCCATCGCCCAGGCGCCCGAGAGCCCCGGGGCCCTGGATGACACGCTGGGCCGCGCCGACCGCGCCCTCTACCGCGCCAAGGACAACGGGCGCGACAGGGTGGAGCTGGATGGGGGCCCCGTCGCACTGGCGGCCGCCGGCTGACCTCAAGGATTCGGCGGGCCGGCGCCGGGCAGGGTGCCGCCCTCCGCGGCGCGGGAGCGGAGGTCCACCTCCCGCAGCATGGCGCGCAGCACCTCGTCGCCGATGCGGTTCTCCTCCCGCAGGGCCAGCAGGGCGCGGCGCTCGGCGTCGAAGCGGTTGGCAGTCCCCTCGGCCGCGCCTTCATGTTTCCAGGCGGCGTCCATGGCTTGCTTGGCCCGGCTTTCCTCTTCCTGCTTTTCCTTGTCGTCGCCCAGGTCGGCCTTGCGCACGGCCCAGCGCAGGCTGGCGCCCTGGACGATGATGGAGGCGACGACCACCAGGGTGGCGAGGACCAGCAGCAGTTCCCGCGCCGCGAAGGGCTGCCCATCCGGCAGGGCGGCCGGCAGGGACAGGGCCAGGACCAGCCCCACCACCGACCGGGTGGAGGCCCAGGCGGAGACGCCGGCCCCTTGCGCGGGCGTGCCGTCCAGGGCGCGGCGCAGGGTGGGCAACCGGGCTGCCAGCCAGGACACCGCCGCCTGCACCGCCATCACCGCCAGCAGCAGCGCCCCCGTCAGCAGGGCCAGCCAGGCCGGGGAATGGTCGTCCAGCCCCGTGACGGCGCCGGGCAGGGCGCGGCCGGTCAGGAAGAACAGGGTGGCGGACAGCAGCAGGCTCGCCTCCTCCCAAAAAGCGACCGCGGTGATGCGGGCCTCGGAGGAGCTGCGCGGCGCGCCGGTGCGCGTCTCGAACCGCACGGCGTTCACCGCCAGGGCCGCGGCCATGACCACCACCACCGTGGGCAGGCCCAGCAGGCTGGCCCCCAACGCCCCTAGGTAGGGGGTGCCCACGGACACCAGAATCTCCACCGGCGCCGGCCCAGACCGCTCCCGCAGCCAGACCATGCCCATGCCGAGCACGGCGCCCAGCACTGCCCCGCCGGCGATGCCCAGGACAAGCTTGCCCGCCAGGGGCAGCAGGTCGGGCCCCGCCGGCCCCAACTCCTCCACCAGCAGGCCGAACAGGGCCACGGCCATGGCCCGGGACACCATCTCCCGCGATTTCAACGCGTCCGCCAGGGCGCGGGGGACATGGGGGCGGCCCTTGGATTCATGGAACAGGCGGGTGTCGAACACCGCCAGGATGGCGCCCAGCAGCAGGGCCGCCGTCCAGCCGATGCCGGGCAGCAGGACATGCGCCAGGGCCGCCACCGCCGCGACGGTGGCCAGGGTCAGCACCGCCCCGGCCAGCACCCCCGTCAGCAGCGTGGTCCGCAGCAGCGGGACAGAGGCGCGCACGCTGGCCGCATAGATGATCGGCGGCAGGAACAGGACGGTGAATACCTCCGACGGCGGATGCCCCTGGGGCAGGCCGGGGATGAACGCCGACGCCACCCCCGCCCCGAACAGGGCCAGCGTCGGCGGCAGCTTCAGCAACCCCGACAACAGCAGGGCCGGCCCCGCGAGGGCGAGCAGCAAGGCCACGAAATCCACGCCGGTCATGACGGGTCCCCTGTGGTGACGGAGACGTGCCGCCCGTGCCGGGGATTTCTGTTTCCCCCGCAAAGGCGGGGGCCCACGGTTCTTGACCCGGGTTGCGCCGGCCCTGGCGTTGGAAAACTTTGGACCCCCGCCTGCGCGGGGGAAGCACGACAACCTGCCACGGCAACCGGCTTTTCGCCCCGGGGACCACGGCCCGGGCAGGCTTTCTCCCCAGGGAGAAGAGGCGTCAGCGCGGGTCCTCCGGCGGGCTCTGCATGTAGAGCGCGACCAGGCGGGCGACGTCCACCAGGGAGGAGATGTGGATGCGCTCATAGCCGTGGGAGGCGTCGATGCCGAAGGTGATGAGGGCCGTGCGCATGTCGGCCCCCGCCTCCAGCGCGGCGGCGCTGTCGCAGCGGTAATAGCGGAAGATGTCCCGCTGGTGCGGGACGCGGAACTCCCGGCACAGGCCGATCAGGGACCGGGTCAGGGCCATGTCGAAGGGGCCGGTCATGTCGGCCATGGCGATGGTCACGCCGAACTCCGAGGAGTTCTGGCCGGGGGCGGTGGTGCCGTTGTCGATGGTCACCATCTCCGCCACGTCCTCATGCAGGCCGGTGGACGCGCCGGAGCCCACCTCCTCGCTGATGGTCACCAGCAGGTGGCAGTCCACGGGCAGCTCCGCCCGCTGCTCGATCACAGCCTTGGCCGCGGCCAGCATGATGGCCACGCCCGCCTTGTCGTCCAGGTGGCGGGAGACGAAGAAGCCGCTGTCGGTCAGCTCGGGCTGGGGGTCGATGGCCACGCAGTCGCCGATATGGACGCCCAGCGCCATCAGGTCCTGGGCGTTCGCCACCTTCTCGTCCACCCGCAGCTCCACCTGCTGCCAATTGACCGGCTGGGTGTCCACCTCCTCGTTGAAGGTGTGGCCGCTGGCCTTCAGCGGCACGATGGTGCCGCGCCGGCGGCCGCTTTCGGTGAACAGGGTGCAGCGCGCCCCCTCCGCGAAGCGGGCGGACCAGTGGCCGATGGGGACCAGCTCCAGCCGCCCGTTCTCCTTCAGCCGCTTCACCTGGGCGCCCAGGGTGTCCACGTGGGCGGCCAGGGCCCTGTCGGGGGTCTGGCGCTTGCCCGGCAGCACGGCGCGGATGGCGCCGCGGCGGGTCATCTCGTAGCTGATGCCCAGGCGCGTCAGCTCGTCCCGCAGGTACTTCACCGCGTCGTCGGTGAAGCCGGTGGGGCTGGGGATGGACAGGAGCTGGAACAGCGTGTCGCGCAGGTAGGTGCCATCGATCGGCAGGTCCCTGATGTCCATGCGTTCAGAAGCCTCCGCGCGTCCCCGGGAACAGCAGGTCGATGAAACGCTCCGCCGTCGGTTGCGGCTCATGGTTGGCGAGGCCGGGACGCTCGTTGGCCTCGATGATCACGTGGTCGGGACCATCCACCGCCGGGACCAGGAAGTCGAACCCCACCAAGGGCATGCCAAGGTACGCCGCCGCCCGGACCGCCACGTCCGCGAGGTGCGGGTGCAGGTCGGGGGTGACGTCATGGATGGTGCCGCCGGTGTGCAGGTTCGCGGTCTTGCGAACCGGCAGGACCTCGCCCGCCGGCAGCACGTCCTCCAGCCCATAACCGGCGGCACGCACACAGCGTTCCGTCTCCGCGTCCAGGGGGATGCGACTTTCCCCGCCGGTGGCGGCGGCGCGGCGGCGGCTCTGCGCCTCGATCAGGTCGCGGATGCTGTGGGACCCGTCCCCGCTCACATGGGCCGGGCTGCGGATGGCGGCGGCCACCACCTCCCCGCCGATGACGATGATGCGGAGGTCCTGCCCCTCGCAGAACTGCTCCAGCAGGACCACCTCGCATTGGCGCCTGGCGGACTCGATGGCCTTGGACAGGGTCTCCGCGTCGCGCACGTCCACGGTGATGCCGCGGCCCTGCTCCCCCCGCGCCGGCTTTACGACGATGCGGCCGTGGCGGGCCAGGAAGGCGCGGTCGCCGTCGCCGCCGTCGGACACCGCCTGGTCCGGCACCGACAGGCCGTGCTTGGCCAGGATGCGACGGGTCACCGCCTTGTCGTCGCAGCGGGACATGGCCACGGCGCTGGTCAGCTCCGACAGGCTCTCCCGGCAGTGGATGCTGCGCCCGCCCAGGGTCAGGCAGAAGAAGCCGCCCTCCGCGTCCAGCACCTCCACCCCGATGCCGCGGCGGCGCGCCTCCCGCACGATGATGGTGGCATAGGGGTTGAGCTTCGCCTCCTCCTCCGACGGGGGGCCGATGAACAGGCTCTCGTTGATGGGGCTCTTGGTCTTCAGGGCGAAGACGGGGACGCGGCGGAAGCCCAGCTTCTCGTACAGGGCGATGGCGTGGAAATTGTCGTGCAGGACGGACAGGTCCAGCTGGGCCCGCCCCGCCGCCTTGGCGTATGCCGCCACGGCGCGCACCAGCGCCTCCCCGATGCCGGGGAAGCTGGCCTGCGGGTCCACCGCCAAGCCCCATAGTGAACAGCCATTCTCCGGGTCGTCGAAGGCCTGGTGGTGGTCCACGCAGGTGACGACGCCGATGACCGACCCGTCCCCCGGCACCACCGCCACGAAGTGGCGCAGCACCTGGTCATGGCAGGTGTCGAACAGGAACTCCGCCGGCGGCGGCACCATGCGGCGGCGGGCATAGATCAGGTGGGCGGACTGCGCCTCCTGCGGGCCTTGCAGGGGGCGGACCTGGAAGCCGGCGGGCTCCTGCCCGGCGGGCTGGTAGTCTGCCAGCAGCAGGCGGTAGGTGTGGCTGGGGTCCAGGAAGAACTCGTGCGGGGCCTGGGACAGGACCACGTGCGGGTCCTGCAGGTACAGCGCCACGTCCCGTTGGCCCTGCACCTCCCGCCGCATCTCCTCCGCCAGGGACTGGGGGTCGGGGAAGGTGTGCGCGAACAGCACCCGCCCCCAGCCGCAGGCCACCACGGCACTGCCGGTCCGGGGCTTGGGCTGATCCAGGGGGCGGGGTCGGCTCTGGGGCAGGGTCATCATCGCCGCTGGTCCTGTGGTTGGGGGCGGGGTGTTCGTTGAACAGTCGGGGGGTGGGGGAGGTGCCGGGGGGACTCAACGGGGCGGATCAGAGCCGAGGCGGCAGCAAGCCGGTTTGTCCAAGGCTCAACCGCTTCCCCTGCGGAAGCAGGGGCCCACGGTTTTTGACCCGCTATCCCACATCACACTGGTCGAAGAACTGTGGGCCCCTGCTTTCGCAGGGGAGACAGAAAGTGGCGGAAGCGGAGGGTCGGCGCCCTCCCACGGGGGTGGGGAAGCGGGCATGAGGGTGCCTCACCCCACCCCCTGCTCCCGCAGCCAGAACTCCAGCAGGGCCGCCTGCCATAGCTTGGAGCCGCGCAGGGGCGTGATGTGCCGGTCGGGGTCGGACAAAAGGGTGTCCAGGTAGGCCGGCTGGAACAGGCCGCGGTCCCGCGCCTTCCGGTCGGTGACCATGTCGCGCACCAGCTCCAGGAAGGGGCCGCGCAGGTATTTCAGGGCGGGGACGGGGAAATAGCCCTTGGGCCGGTCGATGACCGCGGCCGGCACCACGCGGCGCGCGGCCTCCTTCAGCACGTGCTTGCCACCGCCGCCCACCTTCATCTCCGCCGGGATGCGGGCGGCCAGCTCCACCAGCTCATGGTCCAGGAAGGGGACGCGGGCCTCCAGCCCCCAGGCCATGGTCATGTTGTCCACCCGCTTCACCGGGTCCTCCACCAGCATCACCGTGGTGTCCAGGCGCAGGGCCTTGTCCACCGGCCGGTCGGCGCCGGGCTGGGCGAAGTGGTCTGTGACGAAGGATGTCGCGTGGTCCCCGTCCACCAGGCCGGGGGCGAGGGCTTGGCGCATCTCGCCCAAGTCGCGGTCGAAGAAGACCTTCGAATAGCCGGCGACCGGGTCCGCGGCGTCCAACAGGGGCGGGTACCAGTGGTAGCCGCCGAACACCTCATCCGCCCCCTGGCCGGACTGCACGACCTTGACGTGCTTCGCCACCTCCTGGCTCAGCAGGTAGAAGCCGATGTTGTCGTGGCTGACCATGGGTTCAGACATAGCGCGGACGCAGGCGGAGAGTTCCGGCAGGGCGCGGCTGCTGTCCACGAACAGGCGGTGGTGGTTGGTGCCGAAATGCTTGGCGATGATGTCGGAATATTGGAACTCGTCGCCCCGCTCCTCGCCGACGCTCTCGAAGCCGATGGAGAAGGTGTTGATGCCGCTTTGCCCCTCATCCGCCAGCAGGGCAGTGATCAGCGAACTGTCCAGCCCGCCGGACAGCAGCACCCCCACGGGCACGTCGGACACCAGCCGGCGGCGCACGGCGGTGCGCAAGCCTGCCAGCACCTCCTCCTGCCAGTCGGCGAAGGACTTGCGTTCGTCCTCGGCGCGCGGGCCGTAGGCGACGTCCCAGTAACGGGTCTCGGTGCGGGACCCGTCGGGCTCGATCCGCAGCAAGGTGGCGGGGGGCAGCTTGCGCACGCCCTTCAGGATGGTGCGCGGGGCCGGCACCACGGCGTGGAAGCTCATGTAATGGTAAAGCGCCACCGGGTCGATGGACGTGTCGATGCCGCCGCCCGCGACCAGCGCGGGGAGGGAGGAGGCGAAGCGCAAGCCCCCCTCCACCTCCGCCAGGTACAGCGGCTTGATGCCCAGCCGGTCACGGGCCAGCAGGACACGGCCGCTGTCCCGCTCATGGATGGCCAAGGCGAACATGCCGTGGAAACGCTTCACGCAATCCGGCCCCCAGGCATGGTAGGCCTTGAGCAGCACCTCCGTGTCGCCTGACGAGAAGAACCGGTAGCCCTTGCCCTCCAGTTCCGCCCGCAGGTCCTGGTGGTTGTAGATGCAGCCGTTGAAGACCAGGGTCAGGCCCAACTCGCTGTCCACCATGGGCTGCCGGGCGGCCTGGGACAGGTCGATGATGCTCAGGCGCCGGTGGCCGAAGGCGATGTTGCCGTGGGCGGCCACGCCGTGCCCGTCCGGCCCGCGGGCCGACAGGCTGTCGCACATGGACTGGAGGGCCGCCAGGTTCGGCGCCCTGCCCTTGGAAAACTGGATCTCACCGGCGATACCACACATCGTCCCCGCACCTCCTCCTGTCGGCCCACGGCGCTGCGGCGGTGCAGCACCGGTACGGAAACCCCGCGGGGGGAGAAAGGGGCCCCGCTTTTTGCCGGAATGCCGCGGATTCCCGTTCGGGCCCCGAAGGAACAAGGGAATTCGGGGTGGGTTGCGCCCATCGGGGGCGGAGCCGTGGCCCTTAGAACCCTAACACTTTTGCGCTGGATCAAATCTGCGGCCGACCGGGGGCCGCTGCGCGGGAAAGTAACCCGTCGTTAAGCGCCGCGGGCCGGAACTGCCTGTCCGACAAGCAAGAAGAAGGCCTGGCTTCCCATGTCCACCTGGTTCGGCAACCTGCGGCTCACCACCAAGCTGGCCATCCCCCTCACCGTCCTGTTGCTGGCCGTGGCGGCCATCGTCGCCCAGGGCCATGCCTCCCTGTCCAGCCTGACCGGCACCATGGAGGACGCGCTGGGGCGCACGGCCCGGCGCTATGGCTTGGCGATGGAGATCGCGGCGGCCCTGAATGCCGCCACCATCGCCGAGAAGAACGCCATCGTGGAGACGGATCCCAAGCGCCTGGCGGAGGTGCAGGCCGCCTTCGAGGAGAGCATCGCCCGCACGAAGGGCTTCGCCGCGGACATCGTGCAGTACGCCCCCAGCCCGGACCGCCGCAAGGTGCTGGAACAGTTGGGCAAGGAGGTGGAGGCCTATGAGGCCCTGGCCCGCGCCGTGGTGGTGTTCGGGCTTGAGAACCGGAACGCGGAGGCCGCCGCCCTGTCCAACGGGGAGGGGCGGGAGGCCCGGCGCAAGGCCGTCGCTTTGGCGGAGAACGTGGCCGCCTTCAACCGCAACGCCATGGAGGAGCTGCGCGCCAGCAGCGCCCGGGAGGCCGCCACCGCCAAGGCGACCCTGTGGTGGGTGGCGGGGGCCGGGCTTGCCCTGTCCTTGCCGCTGCTGGCCTGGATCGTGCTGGGGCTGGTGGTGCGGCCCCTGGTGCGGCTGGCGGGCAGCATGGGCACCATCGCCGGGGGCGACCTGGCGGCGGAGGTGCGCGGCGCCGACCGGCGGGACGAGGTGGGCCAGCTTGCCCGCGCGCTGCAGACCTTCAAGGACAATGGCCTGCGCCTGCGCCGGATGGAGGCGGATGCCGCGGCCCAGAAGGAGGCGGCGGAGCGGGAGCGCAAGGCCGCCCTGGCCCGCATGGCCGACACCTTCCAGGCCAGCGTCCAGGGCGTGGTGGACGCCGTCGCCACCGCGGCGGCGGAGATGGAGGCCACCGCCCAGGCCATGGCCGCCACCGCCGCCCAGACCAGCACCCAGGCCACCGCCGTGGCCGGTGCCACGGAACAGGCCAGCGCCAACGTCAACATGGTGGCCGGCGCCACGGAGGAACTCAGCGCCTCCATCCAGGAGATCAGCCGCCAGGTTGCCCAGTCCGCCGATATGGCGGGCGAGGCGGTGGCCGAGGCCGGGCAGGCGGGCCGGGTGGTGGAAAGCCTGGCCGACACGGCCCGCCAGATCGGTGACGTGGTGGGCCTGATCAACGCCATCGCCAGCCAGACCAACCTGCTGGCCCTGAACGCCACCATCGAGGCGGCGCGGGCCGGGGAGGCCGGGAAGGGCTTCGCCGTGGTCGCGTCGGAGGTGAAGGCCCTCGCCACCCAGACCGCCAAGGCGACGGAGGAGATCGCCGCCAAGGCCGATGCCATCGGCCATGCCACCGGCACGGCATCCCGCTCCATCGCGGGGGTCACCGCCACCATCACCCGCCTGAACCAGGTCGCCGCCGCCATCGCCGCGGCGGTGGAGCAGCAGGGCGCCGCCACCCGCGACATCGCCGGCAACGTGGCCCAGGCCGCCCAGGGCACGTCCGAGGTCTCGGCCAACGTGGCGGGCGTCACCCAGGCCGCCGGTGAGACCGGTTCTGCCGCCACCCAGGTGCTGGGTGCGGCCGGCGGCTTGGCGCGGGAAGCGGAGACCCTGCGCGGGGAGGTGGGCCGCTTCCTCGCCACCGTGCGGGCGGCGTAATACCAGCCGCCGTTGATCGTGACCGATCAACGGCCCCTCAAACGCCGGGCGCCGCCATCCGGCGGCTTGGCTCACGCGGGCATGGGCCCGCGGGCCGGCAGTCGCCGGCCTCCAAGCGCATGAGTCAGAAACTCATGCGCTTGGTATAAGGGTCCCCGGCCGGCTGGGGCCGCGTGTCAGGCCCCGGCCGGGACGGCACCCAGATAAAGGGCGGTCAGGCTCACCGTATCCACCAGCCCGTGGAGCAGGATGCAGGGCCACAGGTTGCGTCCGCCCACCAGATAGACCGACCCCAGGACCAGGCCCATGCCCGCGGCCAGCAGCGCCCCGCCGGGACCCTGGTAGGCATGCAGCGCGCCGAAGATCGCTGCCTGGGCCAGGACGGCAAGCAAGGCCGCACCCCGGCCGCTCCCGAAAAGCCCTTCCAGGCGGCTTTGGAGGAAGCCGCGGAACAGCAGCTCCTCCCCGAACGCGGCGGAACCCCAGGCCACCGGCAGCAGCCAGTACAGGTATTCCGCCGTGTCCCCCCGCAGGGCTGCGAACAGGGCGGCCGTCTTCGGCGCGATGCCCAGGGCGGGGAGGACGGCCAGGGTCAGCGCGGCGCCGACCGCGGCCACGGCGACGTAGCCGCCCAGGACCAGCCCAAGGACCCGCCAGGCGGAAGCCGGGGCCCGCAGGCCCACGTCCCGCCAGCCCTGCCCGGCGCGGGCCAGCAGCAGGGTGGCCAGCAACACCAGCGCCGCCATCCGGGCGGGCACGGCCACCCGTTCCGCCCAGCCGCCGCCGACCGCCATGTCGGCGGGGAACAGGGCCAAGACCGCGGCACAGGCCAGCACCGTCACGGCCACGCCGCCGGCCATTGCCGCCCGGTTGGTGCCCGGGGGCGTATCCCCCCGCATCGCCGCCGCCATCCCCATCTTCCCCTCCTGATCTGAACAATGTATAGATCAGTCATGCCGAAGCAACTGAACACTGTCAAGATGCCGTCGCCCGCCACCCCCGCGCGGGACAGCTACCACCATGGCGACCTGCGCGGGGCCCTGCTCCGGGTGGGGGAGGAGGTGCTCGCCGAGCGGGGGCCCGCCGGCTTTTCCCTGCGGGAGGTGGCGCGCCGGGCCGGCGTCTCCCCCGCCGCGCCCGCGCACCATTTCGGGGATGCCCGCGGGCTGCTGACCGCCATTGCCGCCGGCGGCTTCCGCAGGCTGGACCAGGCCCTGGCCGCGGCGGCGGAGGGGGCGGCCGGGCGCAAGGTGGAAGCCCTGGCCGCGGCCTACCTAGGCTTTGCCCGGGCAAACGCGGCCTTGTTCAGCCTGATGTGGATGCAGGACCTGCTGGACGGGACGGACCCCGGCTACGTGGCCGCGGGCCGGTCGGCCTTCAACAGCTTCGAGCGGGCCGCGTCGGGGCGTGACGTGCCCGTTGCCACCGGCCCCCATGTGCCGGATGCCCATGTGCTCGCGGCTTGGGCCATGGCCCATGGCTATGCCCGGCTGGCCCTGGACGGGGCGTTGGCGCCGGTGCCCGACGACATGGCCGCTGCCGTGTTCCGCCACCTGCCGGGTCCCCCGGGCGACCCCAGCGGGGCCTGACTGCCCAGATCTTGGGCAAACACCATCTCCGCCCATTTCCTGTGCACATGCCCTGAACCGCCGCCCGAGTTTTTTGCACCCGCGAATGGCCGCCCTCGGCGGGGCACCCTGAATCCCGCACGAATGCTGGGGGCAGCCATGGCCCGGCGCTTGGCACGGTCTTTGCCAATGTAAGCGCGGCCGGGCAACGCTGCCCGGTCCCGGAACATAGGGCCCGATGCCGGGCCACGAGCGACGCCGCTGACCGTCCCCCGCCTTTGCCAGGCGCGAGGGGGAACGATCAGCGGCTTTTTTATTGGCCCGAGCGACAGGAGCGACCATGCCCAAGGCCCCCATCCTCTCCCGCCGCGACCTCCTCGGCGGCACCACGCGCCTCGCCGGCGCCGCCGCCGTGCTTTCCGCCGCCGGCGCGGCCCTGCCGGGCGGGGCCTGGGCGGCCATCGTGGACACGCCGGAGGTGACGAAGGCCGTCCTGGGCTTCATCGCCCTGACCGACAGCGCCCCACTGATCGTGGCGAAGGAAAAGGGCCTGTTCGCCAAGTACGGCATGGCGGATGTGGAGGTGGTGAAGCAGGCCTCCTGGGGCACCACGCGCGACAACCTGGAGCTGGGCGGCGGGGCCGGCGGCATCGACGGGGCGCACATCCTGACGCCCATGCCCTACCTGATGACGGCGGGCAAGATCACCAAGAACGGCAACCCGGTGCCCATGCAGATCCTGTCCCGGCTGAACACCAACGGCCAGGGCATCAGTGTCGCCAAGCGCTACCAGGGGCTGGACGTGGGCGTGAAGTCCGGCGCCCTGAAGGATGCCTTCGCCAAAGCCAAGGCCGGCGGGAAAGAGGTCAAGTGCGCCGTGACCTTCCCCGGCGGCACCCATGACCTCTGGATGCGCTACTGGCTGGCGGCGGGCGGCATCGACCCGGACAAGGACGTCTCCACCATCGTCGTGCCGCCGCCCCAGATGGTGGCCAACATGAAGGTGGACACCATGGAGGCCTTCTGCGTCGGCGAGCCGTGGAACGCCCAGCTGGTCAACCAGGACATCGGCTTTTCCGCGCTGACCACCGGCGAGCTGTGGAAGGACCACCCGGAGAAGAGCTTCGCCCTGCGCGCCGACTGGGTGGAGAAGCACCCCAAGGCGGCCAAGGCCCTGCTGATGGCGGTGCTGGAGGCGGCGCAATGGTGCGACGAGCCCGCGAACAAGGCGGAGATGTGCGCCATCCTGGCCAAGCGCGAATGGTTCAAGGTGCCGGTGGACGACATCCTGGCCCGATCCCAGGGCACCTTCGACTATGGCAACGGCAAGGTGGTGAAGGACAGCCCGCACCTGATGAAGTTCTGGCGCGACCATGCCTCCTACCCCTTCCAGAGCCATGACCTCTGGTTCCTGACGGAGGACCAGCGCTGGGGCTACCTGCCCGCCGGCCTGGACACCAAGGCCCTGATCCAGAAGGTCAACCGCGAGGACCTCTGGCGCGCCGCCGCCGCCGCCATCGGCGCCACCGCCGTGCCGGCCGGCACCAGCCGGGGGACGGAGACCTTCTTCGACGGCATCACCTTCGACCCGGCGAACCCGTCGGCCTACCTGGCCGCCCTGCCGATCAAGCGCGTGGCCTGAGGGGGGATCGGCGCATGTCCGCATTGCTCGACGTCACCGGCACGGGGGAGGAGGGCACCCCCCTTCCCGCCAACACCAACCGCCTCCCCCGCGCAGGCGGGGGTCCACGGTTCTTCGGCACCAGCGCCGCGGCACCGGGGTCAAAAACTGTGGGCCCCCGCCTTCGCGGGGGAAGCGGGATCATGGGGCCGATCAGGGGATTGGCAAAGGCAGCCACCCGCAAGGCCGTGGACCTGCTGCCCTTCCTGGTGGCGCTCGCCCTGCTGCTCGGCCTGTGGGAGCTGGCCTGCCACGGCACCAAGGCCGGCCTGCCGCCGCCGTCAAAGGTGGTGGCGGACACGTGGGAGCTGATCGTCGACCCGTTCTTCGACAATGGCGGCACGGACAAGGGCCTGTTCTGGCACCTGGCCGCCAGCCTGAAGCGGGTGGCGGTGGGCTTCTCCCTCGCCGCCGTCGCTGGCATCGCCCTGGGCGTGCTGATCGGGCAGTCGGCCCTGGCCTACCGCGGCCTGGACCCGCTGTTCCAGGTGCTGCGCACGGTGCCGCCGCTGGCCTGGCTGCCCATCTCCCTGGCCGCGTTCCAGCAGGCGGACCCCTCGGCCATCTTCGTGATCTTCATCACGTCGGTCTGGCCCATCATCCTGAACACGGCCGTGGGCATCCGGCAGATCCCCAAGGATTACGTGAACGTGGCCCGGGTGCTGCGCCTGTCGCCGCTGGAATACTTCTTCAAGATCATGCTGCCGGCCACGGTCCCCTACATCTTCACCGGGCTGAAGATCGGCATCGGCCTGTCCTGGCTGGCCATCGTGGCGGCGGAGATGCTGATCGGCGGCGTGGGCATCGGCTTCTTCATCTGGGACGCTTGGAACAGCTCGCTGATGAGCGAGATCATCCTGGCCCTGGTCTATGTCGGCCTGGTCGGCTTCATGCTGGACCGCGCCATCACCCTGCTGGCCGCCCGCGTCGGCGGCGGCATGCCCAAGCGCTGAACCGGGAGGGCGCCGCCATGACCACCCCTTATTTGTCCATCGAGAAGGTGGAGATGACCTTCACCGTCGGCGCGCAGAAGTTCTGCGCCCTGCGGGAGGTCGACCTCGGCATCGCCAAGGGGGAGTTCGTTTCCATCATCGGCCATTCCGGCTGCGGCAAGTCCACCCTGCTGAACATCGTGGCGGGCCTGACCCGCTGCACGTCCGGCGGGGTGATCCTGGACGGGCGGGAGGTGTCGGAGCCCGGGCCCGACCGCGCCGTGGTGTTCCAGAACCACTCCCTGCTGCCCTGGCTGACGGCCTATGACAATGTCCGCCTGGCCGTGGACAAGGTGTTCGGCAAGACCAAGACGGCGGCGGAGCGGCACGACTGGGTGGAGCACAACCTCCGCCTCGTCCATATGGCCCACGCGGCGGGCAAGCGCCCGGATGAGCTGTCCGGCGGCATGAAGCAGCGCATCGGCATCGCCCGGGCCCTGGCCATGGAGCCCAAGGTGCTGCTGATGGACGAGCCGTTCGGCGCCCTGGATGCCCTGACCCGGGCGCACCTGCAGGATACCTGCATGGAGATCCAGCAGCGGCTGAACAACACGGTCATCATGATCACCCACGACGTGGACGAGGCGGTGCTGCTGTCCGACCGCATCGTCATGATGACCAACGGCCCCGCCGCCACCATCGGCCAGGTGCTGGAGGTGGGCCTCCCCCGCCCCCGCCGCCGGCTGGAGCTGGCCGACGACCCGGCGTACGTGCGGGCACGGGCGGAGGTGCTGCGCTTCCTGTATGAGCGCCACGCGCCGGCGAAGATGGCGGCCGAGTAATCGCGACGGTGCCTCCTTCCCCCGGGCGCTTTTCCCCCTCTCCCCCCCGGGGAGAGGGTCGGGGTGAGGGGGCACGTAGCAGCAACACAGCCAACCTCGGTGCGGCGGCACCACCCCCTCACCCGGACGCTACGCGTCCGACCTCTCCCCGGTGGGGAGAGGGGTAAGAGAGCGGACTGACCCATGAACAAGAGCAACCCTAGGGAACGCCTCGTCGTCGTCGGCAACGGCATGGCCGGCATCCGGACGGTGGAGGAGCTGCTGGCCCTCGACCCCGGGCGTTACGACGTCACCGTGTTCGGCGCCGAGCCGCACGTGAACTACAACCGCATCATGCTGTCCCCCGTGCTGGCGGGGGAGAAGACGTTCCAGGACATCGTCCTGAACGACCGGGACTGGTACGCCGCCAACGGCATCACCCTTCACGCCGGCGACAGGGTGGTGGGCGTCGACCGGGCGGCGAAGCTGGTCATGGCGGTGTCGGGCCTGTTCGTGCCCTATGACAAGCTGCTGCTGGCCACGGGCAGCGACCCCTTCATCGTGCCGGTGCCGGGCAAGGACCTGCCCGGCGTGGTCACCTTCCGCGACCTGGCGGACGTGGACGCCATGCTGGCGGCTTCCGCCGAGGGCGGCAGCGCCGTGGTCATCGGCGGCGGGCTGTTGGGGCTGGAGGCGGCGGCCGGGCTGAAGGCGCGGGGGATGGACGTCACCGTCCTGCACCTGATGCCCACCCTGATGGAGCGGCAGCTGGACCCGGCGGCCGGGCACCTGCTGGAACAGGCGCTGGAGAAGCGCGGCATCCGCGTCATCACAAGGGCCAACACCCACGCCATCCTGGGCGAGGGCAAGGTGACAGGCGTCCGCCTGGACGACGGGCGGGAGATCGCGGCGGACATCGTCGTCATGGCTGTGGGCATCCGGCCCAGCACGGGACTAGCCCGGGCCGCGGGGATCGAGGTGAACCGTGGCGTGCTGGTGGACGACCACATGCGCACCAGCGACCCCGCCATCCTGGCGGTGGGGGAGTGTGTGGAGCACCGGGGCCACTGCTACGGGCTGGTGGCGCCCCTGTGGGACATGGCCAAGGTGGCGGCGGCGCAGTTGGCAGGGGACGGGGGGCGGGCCTACCAGGGCTCCGTCACCTCCACCAAGCTGAAGGTGACGGGCATCGACGTCTTTTCCGCCGGCGACTTCGCCGAGGGCAAGGGGCGGGAGGAGATCGTCCTGCGCGACGCCGCCCGCGGCGTCTACAAGCGGTTGGTCATCCAGGACAACCGCATCGTGGGCGTGGTGCTGTATGGGGAGACGGCGGACGGCCCCTGGTTTTTCGACCTGCTGCGCCAGGGCACGGACATCACCGACCTGCGCGAAAGCCTGATCTTCGGCCAGGCCTATGCCGGGGGTGCCCCCCTGGACCCTATGGCGGCCGTTGCAGCCTTGCCGGATGAGGCAGAGATCTGCGGCTGCAACGGCGTCTGCAAGGGGCAGGTCACGAGTGCCATCACCGCCAAGGGCCTGACGGACGTGGACGGCGTGCGCGCCGCCACCAAGGCGTCCGCCTCCTGCGGGTCCTGCACGGGGCAGGTGGAGAAGCTGCTGGCCCTGACCCTGGGCGACAGGTACAAGCCCGCCGCGGTGCAGCCGGTCTGCGCCTGCACCAGCCACGGGCATGACGAGGTGCGGCGGCGCATCGTTTCCCAGGGCCTGAAGTCCATCCAGGCGGTCATGCAGGCACTGGAATGGAAGACCTCCTGCGGCTGCGCCAAGTGCCGGCCGGCCCTGAACTTCTACCTGCTGGCCACCTGGCCCGGCGAATATGTGGACGACCAGCAGTCCCGCTTCGTGAACGAGCGGCTGCACGCCAACATCCAGAAGGACGGCACCTACAGCGTCGTCCCCCGCATGTGGGGCGGCGTGACCAGCGCCAAGGAGCTGCGCGCCATCGCGGACGTGGCGGACAAATACGCCATCCCCACGGTGAAGGTCACCGGCGGCCAGCGCATCGACCTGCTGGGCGTGCGGAAGGAAGACCTGCCCGCCGTCTGGGCCGACCTGAACGCCGCGGGCATGGTCAGCGGCCACGCCTATGCCAAGGGCCTGCGCACGGTGAAGACCTGCGTCGGCACGGACTGGTGCCGGTTCGGCACGCAGGACAGCACGGGGCTGGGCATAAAGCTTGAGAAGTTCCTCTGGGGCTCCTGGACCCCGGCCAAGCTGAAGATGGCGGTCAGCGGCTGCCCCCGGAACTGCGCCGAATCCACCTGCAAGGACATCGGCATCATCTGCGTGGACAGCGGGTACGAGATCCACTTCGCCGGGGCCGCGGGGCTGGAGATTAGGGGGACCGAGGTGCTGTGCCATGTGGGCACGGAGGCGGAGGTGCTGGAGGTCTGCGCTGCCCTGGTCCAGGCGTACCGGGAGCAGGGCCGCTACCTGGAGCGGGTCTACAAATGGGCCAAGCGCGTCGGCAGTGACGCCATCCGCGCCCAGGTGGTGGCGGACCTGTCCAACCGCCGAGCCCTGTACGACCGGTTCGTCCACTCCCAACAATTTGCCCAGGTGGACCCCTGGGCCGAGCGGGTGCGCGGGCTGGACGCGCATGAATTCCAGCCCCTGTCCCCCCTGCCTGTCCTGGAACCCGCAGAATGAGCAACGCGCTGAGCTGGGTCGCCATCGGCACCCTGTCCGACATCCCCGTCCGCGGGGCCCGCACGGTGAACACGCCCAATGGACGGGTCGCCGTGTTCCGCACGGCGGACGACCGCATCTTCGCCCTGGATGACCGCTGCCCCCACAAGGGCGGCCCCCTGGCCCAAGGCATCGTGCATGACCGGTCCGTGACCTGCCCGCTGCACAATTTGGTCATCGACCTGGCGACCGGGGAGGCGCGGGGGGAGGACCGGCTGTGCGCCCGCACCCTGCCGGTTCGGGTGGAGGGCGGGCGGGTGTTGCTGGGCCTCGGCCAGCGCGCCGTGCAGGCGGCCTGACCATGCCCGACGCCCTGACCCAACCCCCGGCAACCCGCACCACCTGCCCCTATTGCGGGGTGGGCTGCGGGGTGCTTGCGACGCCCGGGCCCGGCGGCACCGTGACGGTGCAGGGGGACCCGGACCACCCGGCGAATTTCGGCCGGCTCTGTTCCAAAGGGGCGGCGTTGGGGGAGACGATGGGGCTGGAAGGCCGACTGCTCCACCCCATGGTCGGCGGGCAGCGGGTGGGGTGGGACGCGGCGCTGGATTTGGTGGCGGGCACCTTCGCCCGCACCGTCGCGGAGCACGGGCCGGACAGCGTGGCCTTCTACGTCTCCGGCCAGATCCTGACGGAGGACTATTACGTCGCCAACAAGCTGATGAAGGGCTTCATCGGGTCGGCGAACATCGACACCAACTCCCGCCTCTGCATGGCCTCCACCGTTGCGGGGCACCGCCGGGCCTTTGGGGCGGACGTGGTGCCAGGGTGCTATGAGGACCTTGAGCAGGCGGATCTTGTCGTCCTGGTAGGCAGCAACCTGGCCTGGTGCCACCCGGTGCTGTTCCAGCGCATCCAGGCGGAACGGGCAAAACGGCCCAGCCTGAAGCTTGTCGTGGTGGACCCCCGCCGCACCCAGACGGCCGCCGCGGCGGACCTGCACCTGCCCCTGGCCCCGGACAGTGATACGGCCCTGTTCAACGGGCTATTGACGCACCTGGACGCCACCGGCCGGGTGGACCAGGCCTATGTGGCCGCGCACACCACGGGGTTCGCGGAGGCGCTGGAGACGGCGCGGCTGTCCCTGGGCGACGTGGCGGGCCTGACCGGCCTGCCCGCGGCGGACCTCGCCCGCTTCTACGCCCTGTGGGCGGGGACGGAGCGGGTGGTCACCGTCTTTTCCCAAGGGGTCAACCAGTCCGGCGGCGGCACGGACAAGGTGAACGCCATCATCAACTGCCACCTGGCCACCGGCCGCATCGGCAGGCCCGGCATGGGGCCCTTCAGCGTCACCGGCCAGCCCAACGCCATGGGCGGGCGGGAGGTGGGTGGCCTCGCCAACCAGCTTGCCAGCCACCTGTCGCTGGAGGATGCGGCGCACCGGTCGCTGGTCCGGGCCTTCTGGGGCTCCCCCACCATCGCGGACAAGCCTGGGCTGAAGGCGGTGGACCTGTTCCGCGGCATCGCCGAAGGGCGGGTCAAGGCCGTCTGGATCATGGGGACCAACCCGGTGGACAGCCTGCCGGAGGCGGACGCCGTGCGGGCCGGGTTGCAGGATTGCCCCTTCGTCGTGGTCAGCGACGTGACGGCGCGGACGGACACGACGGCATGGGCCCATGTGCTGCTGCCTGCCGCGGGCTGGGGGGAAAAGGACGGGACAGTCACCAACAGCGAACGCCGGGTCAGCCGCCAGCGCGGGTTCCTGCCGCTTCCGGGGGAGGCGCGGCCCGACTGGTGGATCATCACCCAGGTGGCCCGGCGGATGGGGTTCGCTGACCGCTTCGCCTATGAGGGGCCGGCGGACATCTTCCGGGAATATGCGGCGCTGACGGCGCTGGCGTCGGGCGGGATGGGGCCACTGGACCTTAGCGGGCTGGTGGGGCTGGACAGTCAGGGCTACGACGCGCTGTCGCCGGTGCAGTGGCCGGTGCGGGCGGGGCTCCCCAACCGAGATCGAGCAGCGACCCCGTCAACCCAAGAACAACCGCCTCCCCTGCGAAAGCCGGGGCCCACTTTTCTTGACCCCGTTCCCACCGCGACCGCGGAAGAGGAACTGTGGGCCCCGGCTTTCGCAGGGGAGGCAGGGAAAGGTGCTGCGGCAAGCGAAGCACAACCCAGCAGCGCTGACCCGGGCACCCGCCTCTTCACCGACGGCCGGTTCGGCACACCCGACGGCCGCGCGCGGTTCATCCCCACGCCCGTGGTGCAACCCCGCGAACAGCCCCGCCCCCTGCGCCTGAACACAGGCCGCATCCGGGACCAGTGGCACACCATGACCCGCACCGGCACCTCCCCCCGCCTGTCGCAGCACTTGGCGGAGCCGTTCCTGGAAATCCACCCCGTGGACGCCGCGGCGGCCGGGATCGCGCCGGCCAGCATCGCGCGGGTGGAAAGCGACCATGGCGCCGTGCTGGTCCGGGCACTGGTGACGGACACGGCACGCCCGGGCTGCGTGTTCGTGCCCATGCACTGGACCGACCAGTATGCCTCCCAGGCACGGGTGGACGCGGTGGTGGCGCCGCGCACCGACCCCGTCTCAGGACAGCCGGCGAGCAAGGACACAGCGGTCACCGTCACCCCGGCGCCCATGGCTTGGTACGGCTTCGCCGTGCTGTCGGGTGATCCGGGGGAGATCGCGGCCGAGTATTGGGCCAAGGCCCGCACGCCCCGGGGCTGGCGGGTGGAGCTGGCGGGGCTGGCGGCACCGGCGGACTGGGCGGCCTTCGCCCGGCGGCTCTTCGGGGATGCGACCGGTGAGATGGTCACGGTCAGCGATCCTGCCGCGGGCCGCTACCGCTTTGCCCTGGTAGGGCCGGGCGGGGTGCGGGCGGTGCTGTTCGTGGCGCCGGAGCCGGTCACCGTGGCCCGAACCTGGGTGGTGGACCTGGTGGGAGGGGAGGGGGAGGGTCGCAGCCTGCTTGCGGGGCGGCCGGGGGCGGACGGGCCGGACCGGGGGGCCATCGTCTGCGCCTGCTTCGACGTGGGCGCCAAGCAGATCGCGGCGGCCGCGGCCCAGGGCTGCGTGACCGTGGAGATGGTGGGCAAGGCCCTGCGGGCCGGGACGAACTGCGGCTCCTGCCGCACGGAGATCGGGAGGATCATCGAGCATGCCAAGCCCGCGCACGCCCATTGAGGCCAGTCCTGCCCGCATGCAGCCCCTGGCGCGGCTGCCCGTCTTCCTGGACCTGAACGGCCGCCGGGCGGTGGTGGCGGGGGACGGGGAGGGGGCGGCCTGGAAGGCGGAGCTGCTGGCCGCCGCGGGGGCCGAGGTGCATGTCTTCAGCGCCTCGGCGGACCTGCCCGGCGTGACGGCCCATGACCGCCCGGTGACCGGGGCCGCCCTGGACGGCGCCGCCCTGCTGGTGGCGGAAGCGGGGGACGAGGCGGAGGCCGCGCGGCTTTACGCGATGGCCAAGGCAGCGGGCGTGCCCTGCAACATTATCGACCGGCCCGCCTTCTGCGACTTCACCTTTGGCGCCATCGTCAACCGCAGCCCGGTGGTGATCGGCATCAGCACCGACGGCGCCGCCCCCATCCTGGGCCAAGCCATAAGGCGCCGGATTGAGACCCTGCTGCCGCCGGCCCTTGCCGGTTGGGCCGCGGCGGCGAAGGGGATGCGCGGGGCCTTGGCCCAGGCGCTGCCGGACCGGCAGGCCCGCCGCGCGGCCTGGGAACGCTTCGCCGACCTGGCCATGGCGGCGCGGGATGCGTTGCCGGATGTGAAGGATCTGCTCTTGACGTTGATGGAGGGTAATGAACGAGGTGGCGGCCGGGTGACGCTGGTGGGGGCCGGGCCGGGGGACGCGGAGCTGCTGACCCTGAAGGCGGTGCGGGCACTCCAGTCGGCGGACGTGATCCTGTTCGACGACCTTGTCAGCGCGGAGGTGCTGGAGCTGGCCCGGCGGGAGGCCAAGCGCATGATGGTGGGCAAGCGCGGCGGGCGGGAAAGCTGCGCCCAGGGCGACATCAACGCCCTGATGCTGCGCCTGGCCCGGCAGGGCAAGCATGTGGTGCGGCTGAAGTCCGGCGACCCCATGATCTTCGGCCGGGCGGGGGAGGAGATCGCCGAGTTGGAGGCCGCCGGCATCCCGGTTCAGGTGGTGCCCGGCATCACCGCCGCCCTGGCGGCCGCGGCGCGGCTCGGTGTCTCCCTGACCCACCGGGACGCGGCGCAGTCCGTGCGGTTCGTCACCGGACACGCCCGCGATGGCAGTCTGCCCGCCGACCTGGATTGGCGCGGCTTGGCCGACCCGGCCACAACCCTGGTGGTCTATATGGGCGGGCGGACCGTGCGCGGGCTGGCGGCGCGGCTGCTGGCGGAAGGCCTGCCCGGCACCACCCCCGCCCGCATCATCACGGCGGTGAGCCGGCCAGAGGAAACGGTGCGGGCGCTGGACCTGGACGGGCTGGCGGCAGCGGACATCCCCAGCGGGGACCCGGTGCTGATCGCCATCGGTCGCGTGCTGGAAATGGGGCGGGCCGTGGCCGGGAACCGGCTTGAGGCGGTGGCGTGAGGGGGCGGTCCCTTCCTCCCATGCGGCTGGTGTGACTTTGCCCCGGGCCGGTGTAGAAGGAAGGCCGGTCCGACACCGGAGGCCTTGCCATGTCGCTCGCGCTCTACGGCCACCCTTTCTCCTCCTACACGCAGAAGGTCCTGGTGGCGCTGTATGAGAACGGCACGCCGTTCGAGTTCCGGTGCCTGGGGCCGGACTCGCCGCAACATTCGGCGGAGTGGCTGCGGCGCTGGCCGTTGCGCAAGTTCCCGCTGCTGCTGGACGGGGACCGCGACATCGTCGAGAGCAGCATCATCGTGGAGTACCTGCACCTCACCCATCCCGGGCCGGTGCGGCTGCTGCCCGATGACCCGCGGGCCGCGCTCGAGGTGCGTTTCCTGGACCGTTTCTTCGACCTGCATGTGATGGAGCCGATGCAGCAGGCGGTCTATGCCGCCCTGACCGGCGATCCGGCGAAACGCCGGGACGGGATGGCCCAGGCGGCAGAGAGGCTGGACCGCGCCTATGGCTGGCTGGAAGGGCAACTCGCCGGACGGGACTGGGCGGCGGGCGCGGATTTCACCCTGGCCGACTGCGCGGCGGCGCCGTCCCTGTTTTATGCGGACTGGACGCACCCGATCTCAGAAGCGTTCCCCACCGTGCGTGCCTACCGCGCCCGGCTGCTGGCCCGCCCATCCTTCGCCCGGGCTGTGGATGAGGCGCGGCCGTTCCGGCCCAACTTCCCCCTGGGCGCACCGGACAGGGACTAAAACCGAATCTCCGCCGACGGCACCACCCGCACCCGCCTGTCGCCGGCGCTGAGGCCGTGGAGGGTGAAGTTGTGGTGGGCGACGGTCTGTTCTGCCGTCAGGGGCCCCAAATCGGCGGTGGCGTGGGCGTCGGCGGCGAGGGTGACGCCGAAACCCTCCGATACCGCCCGGCGGCAGGCGGTGTCGATGCAGAACTGGGTCATGCAGCCCATGACGACCAGGTGGCCGACGCCCAGGCCGCGCAGCCGGTCGGCCAGGCCGGTGCCGTAGAAGCTGTCGCAATGGTGCTTGTCGATGACAGGCTCACCGTCGTGGGGCGCCACCTCCGCCCGGATTTCCCAGCCGGGCGTGCCGGTGGAAAGGTTTTCCCCCGGCCCCTCATTGTGGCGGACATGCAGGACGGGCACGCCCGCCGCGCGGGCCCGGTCCAGCATTTCGGCCATGCGGGCGACGGCCTGGTCCAGGGCGGCCCTGTTCGCCGCCGCCCTTTCGCCGCCCAGCCCGTCGATGATGGCGTTCTGGACGTCGATGACCAGGACCGCCGTGCGGTCCGTCACGCCGGCACCTTGCGGTCGCGCAGCAGGGACAGGATCTCCGCAGCGGCCTTGGGGATGTTGGTGCCGGGGCCGTAGATGGCGGCGGCGCCTGCGTCCAGCAGGAACTGGTAGTCCTGGGGCGGGATCACGCCGCCGCAGACCACCAGCACGTCGTCCGCCCCTTGCTCCCGCAGGGACTTCACCAGGGCGGGGACCAGGGTCTTGTGGCCGGCGGCCTGGGAGCTGACGCCCACCACGTGCACGTCGTTCTCCACCGCCTGGCGCGCGGCTTCCTCCGGCGTCTGGAACAGGGGCCCCACGTCCACGTCGAAGCCGATGTCGGCGAAGGCGGTGGCGATGACCTTGGCGCCGCGGTCATGGCCGTCCTGGCCCATCTTCACGACCAGCATGCGGGGCCGGCGCCCCTCCTCCTCGGCGAAGGCCGCGACCTCCCCCTGGATGCGCTGGAAGGCGTCGTCGCCCTCATAGGCGGCGCCATAGACGCCGGAGACGCTGCGGACGACGGCACGGTGGCGGGTGAAGACCTGCTCCAGGGCGTCGCTGATCTCCCCCACCGTGGCCCGGGCGCGGGCGGCGTCGACGGCCAGGGCCAGCAGATTGCCGGTCTTGTCGGTGGCGGCCTGGGTCAGGGCGGCCAGGGCGGCGCGGACCTTGTCGTCGTCCCGGGCGGCGCGGACGCGCTGCAGGCGGGCGATCTGCGCCTCGCGGACGGCGGTATTGTCGATGTCCAGCACGTCCACCTTCTCCGGGTTGGCGGGCCGGTACTTGTTGACGCCGACGATCACCTCCTCCGCCCGGTCGATGCGGGCCTGGCGGCGGGCGGCAGCCTCCTCGATCATCAGCTTGGGCAGGCCGCTCTCCACGGCCTTGGTCATCCCGCCCATGGACTCCACCTGGTCGATCAGCTTCATGGCCTCCGCGGCCAGGCTGTGGGTCAGGTGCTCCACGTAATAGCTGCCGCCCAGGGGGTCGACCACCTTGGGGATGCCCGTCTCCTCCGCGATGATCAGCTGGGTGTTGCGGGCGATGCGGGCGCTGAAGGGGGTGGGCAGGCCCAGCGCCTCATCGAAGCTGTTGGTGTGCAGCGACTGCGTGCCGCCCAGGATGGCGGCCAGCGCCTCGATCGTCGTGCGAACCACGTTGTTGTAGGGGTCCTGCTCGGTCAGGGACACGCCGGACGTCTGGCAGTGGGTGCGCAGGGCCAGGGATCGAGCGTCCTTCGGCTGGAAGTGCTTCTGCATCAGCTCCGCCCACAGCAAGCGGGCGGCGCGCAGCTTCGCCACCTCCATGAAGAAGTTCATGCCGATGGCGAAGAAGAAGGACAGGCGCGGCGCGAACTCATCCACCGCCAGGCCCTTGGACAACGCGGCGCGCACATATTCCAGCCCGTCTGCGATGGTGAAGGCCAGCTCCTGCACCGCGGTCGCGCCGGCTTCCTGCATGTGGTAGCCGGAGATGGAGATGGAGTTGAACTTGGGCATGTGGCGGGCCGTGTACTCGATGATGTCGGCCACGATGCGCATGCTGGGGTCCGGCGGGTAGATGTAGGTGTTCCGGACCATGAACTCCTTCAGGATGTCATTCTGGATGGTGCCGGACAGGGTCTCCGGCCCGGCGCCCTGCTCCTCCCCCGCCACGATGTACATGGCCATGATGGGCAGCACGGCGCCGTTCATGGTCATGGACACGCTCATCTTGTCCAACGGGATGCCGTCGAACAGGATCTTCATGTCCTCCACGCTGTCGATGGCGACGCCGGCCTTGCCCACGTCGCCCACCACGCGGGGGTGGTCGCTGTCATAGCCGCGGTGGGTGGCCAGGTCGAAGGCCACGGACAGGCCCATCTGCCCGGCCTTCAGGTTGGCCTTGTAGAAGGCGTTGGACTCCTCCGCCGTGCTGAAGCCGGCGTACTGGCGGATGGTCCAGGGTTTGGCCGAATACATGGTGGCGCGGGGCCCGCGCACGAACGGGGCGAAGCCGGGCAGCGTCTCCGTCTCCAGCCCCTCCAGGTCCGCCGCGGTGTACAGCGGCTTGACCGCGATCCCCTCCGGCGTCGTCCAGGTGAGCGTGTCCGCGGAGGCGCCCTTGATGTCCTTCGCGGCCAGCTTCTCCCAGTCGGCCAGGGTCTTCTTCGGGAAGGTGGTCATGGTACCCTCTTGGCAGGATGCTGGTTCGCCGGGGCGGGCCGGCATTCGGTGTCAGCCCAAATCGTGGGCACGCAGGGTCAGTTCGGCGATCAGGCCGCCACGGCTCTTGTTCCGGCTGGCGGCCATGTCGTCCAGACGGCGGAGCACCCGGCGGGGCAGGGTGATGTTGACGCGCTCGATCGTGTCGTCGGCCACGACGCTGTCCAGCTCGACCACGCCGACGGTCCAGCCGGCAAAGTCGGGGTTCCGTGCCAAGGTGTCGAGCGGGGAGGGGGGCGGGATCGGCTCGCCCGTGTCCAGCGCGGCGTCGATCCAGGCGGCAGCGGCCTCCTTGGCCGCGTCCAGCGCCGCGTCCAGCGTGTCCCCGGCCGAGAAGCAGCCGGGCAGGTCCGGCACGACGACGCCGAAGGCCTGCGTGTCAGACCCGGGTTCGATCAGGATGGGGTATCGCATCATAGCCCTGCCTGCCTGCGGATCGCCTTGACCAGACCCGGCCCCAGATCCTTCTTCGGGTGGGGCACGACGACGATGCCGGGCCGCTCCGGGTGGGTGAAGACGTGGTGCGACCCACGCACCCGGTCCAGGACCCACCCGGCCCCCGCCAGTTCACGGATCAGGTCGGCGCTCTTCACGGTGTGTAACCTACACACTTATCAGGAAAGCGTCAACCATGACCCCGGCCCCTTTCACTCGAACTCGATGATCTTGTCGTCCACGGCCAGGCTGGCGCCCTTCTCAGCGTGGACCTTCTTGACCGTGCCATCGCTCTCGGCGCGGAGGATGTTTTCCATCTTCATGGCCTCCACCACCGCCAGCTCCTGCCCCGCCTTCACCGCGTCGCCCTCCTTGACGGCGACGGAGACCAGCAGGCCCGGCATGGGGCTGAGCAGGTACTTGGACATGTCGGGGGGCAGCTTCACCGGCATCAGGGCCTTCAGGGCCGCCGCCTTGGGCGTCAGCACCTGCACCAGCAGCTCCGCCCCGCCCTGGCGCAGCAGCCAGCCGGTGCCGCGCTGCTCAACCTGAACGCTCAAGCTCTCGCCGCCCACGGTGCCCTGCCAGAGCACCTGGCCCGGGTCCCACTCCCCGCGCACAGGCACCGTGCCGTCGGCGAAGGCCACGTCGGCGCCGCCGTCCACCTCCCGCACGGTGGCGGCGTGGTTCTCCTGGTTGTGGCGGGCCACCCACTGCTCCCCGGCGCGGCGGCCATGGCCGGCGAGCTGGCCGGACACCATGCCGTCGCGCCCGGCCGCCCGGCGCTGGGCCATCAGGGCAACGGCCAGCAGCTTCTTCAACTGGGCCGGCGGCAGCTCCACCCCGTGGAAGCCATCCCGGAACTCCTCCGCGATCAGGTTGGTGGTCAGCCGCCCCTCCCGGAACCGCTCCAGCCCCATCAGGGCGGCCAGGAAGCTGATGTTCTGGCCGACGCCGCGGATTTGGAAGGCGTCCAGCGCGTCGCCCATGGCCTGGGTCGCTTGGGCGCGGGTGGGGGCCCAGGTGATCAGCTTGGCGATCATGGGGTCGTAGAACATGCTGATCTCGCCGCCCTCATACACGCCGGTGTCGACGCGCACGATGGACCCGTCCGCCTTGGTCCCCTCCACGGGCGGGCGGTAGCGGGTGACGCGGCCGGTGCTGGGCAGGAAGCCGCGGGTCGGCTCCTCCGCGTACACGCGGGCCTCGATGGACCAGCCGTTCAGCTTCACGTCATCCTGGGTGATGGGCAGCTTCTCCCCCGCCGCCACGCGGATCATCAGCTCCACCAGGTCCAGGCCGGTGACCATCTCCGTCACCGGGTGCTCCACCTGCAGGCGGGTGTTCATCTCCAGGAAATAGAAGTTCCGGTCCTTGTCGACGATGAACTCCACCGTGCCGGCGCTGCGGTACTGCACGGCCTTGGCCAGGGCCACGGCCTGTTCACCCATCGCCCGGCGGGTCGCCTCGTCCAGGAAGGGGCTCGGCGCCTCCTCGATCACCTTCTGGTGGCGGCGCTGGATGGAGCATTCGCGCTCGCCCAGGTACACCGTGTTGCCGAAGGCGTCGGCCAGCACCTGGATCTCGATGTGGCGCGGCTCCTCCACATACTTCTCGATGAACACCCGGTCGTCGGCGAAGCTGGACCGCGCCTCGTTCGACGCGGAGCGGAAGCCCTCCCGCACCTGGGCGTCGTCATAGGCCACGCGCATGCCCTTGCCGCCGCCGCCAGCGGACGCCTTGACCATGACGGGGTAGCCGATGTCCCGGGCGATGCGCACCGCCTCCTCATCGTCGCGGATGACGCCGAGGTAGCCGGGGACGGTGCTGACGCCGGCCGCGCGGGCCAGCTTCTTCGACTCGATCTTGTCGCCCATGGCGCCGATGGCGTGGACGTCGGGGCCGATGAAGGTGATGCCGTTGGCCTTCAGCAACTCACAGAAGTGCGCCTTCTCGGACAGGAAGCCGTAGCCGGGGTGGACGGCCTGGGCGCCCGTGGCTTTGCAGGCCTCCACGATCTTCTCGGCCACGAGGTAGGATTGGGCCGAGGGGGCCGGGCCGATGGCCACCGCCTCATCCGCCATCTCCACATGCAGCGCGCCGGCGTCCGCCTCCGAATAGACGGCCACGGTCTTGATGCCCATGCGCTTGGCGGTCTTGATCACGCGGCAGGCGATCTCGCCGCGGTTCGCGACCAGGATCTTCGTGAACATGGGTCAGGACCTCAATGGCTGGCCGGGCCGGCCCGGCGGGCGGCGGCGGGACGGGTGGCGGGTTGGCGGTTGCGGAAGACGAACTCGTCCGGCGCCCGGGAGAACAGCACCTGGCCGCACCCTAGGCGGCGGCGCAGGGTGTCGCCATCGCGGCGCACCTGGTCGCGGAAACGGGCCAGCGGCATCACCTCGATATGGGCGCGCAGCTTGGCGCGGCTGAGGAAGCTGGCGTCCTGCTTGCGGTGCTGGCCGTTGCGGACCAGCACCAGCACGCCCGGCTGGTCGGCGCCCTCATCCGTCCGCTCCTCCGGGTCGGGGGGCAGCAGGTAGACGCGGACGGGGTCCAGGTTCTCCACCACGGACCAGAGGGATTCGGCGAAGCCGGGGCCCAAGGAGGGGACGTAGTCGGGCCCGCGGGTCGGGTCGGGGGGCATCAGCATGGGACGGTCCTCCCCCCGGTCAGAGTGGCAGGTTGTCGTGCTTCTTCCAGGGGTTCTGGAGCTGCTTGGTCCGCAGCAGCGCCAGCGCCCGGCACACCCGCTTGCGGGTGTTGTGGGGCATGATCACGTCGTCCACATAGCCGCGGCTGGCCGCGACGAAGGGGTTGGCGAACTTCTCCCGGTATTCCTCCGTCCGGGCGGCGATCTTGTCGGCGTCGCCCATGTCCTGGCGGAAGATGATCTCCACGGCCCCCTTCGGGCCCATCACCGCGATCTCCGCGCTGGGCCAGGCATAGTTGGCGTCGCCGCGCAGGTGCTTGGAGGCCATGACGTCGTACGCACCGCCATAGGCCTTGCGGGTGATGACGGTGACCTTGGGCACGGTGGCTTCCGCGTACGCGAACAGCAGCTTGGCGCCATGCTTGATGATCCCGCCGTACTCCTGCGCCGTGCCGGGCAGGAAGCCGGGCACGTCCACGAAGGTGACGATGGGGATGTTGAAGGCGTCGCAGAAGCGCACGAAGCGGGCGGCCTTGCGGCTGCTGTCGATGTCCAGGCAGCCCGCCAGCACCATGGGCTGGTTGGCGACGAAGCCCACCGTGCTGCCCTGCATGCGGCCGAAGCCGATGATGATGTTCTTGGCGTAGTCCGGCTGGACCTCGAAGAAGTCCCCCTCATCCACGACCTTCAGGATCAGCTCCTTCATGTCATAGGGCTTGTTGGGGTTGGCCGGGACCAGCGTGTCCAGGCTCAGCTCCGGCCGGTCCGCCGGGTCGGCGGTGGGGCGGACGGGGGGCTGCTCCCGGTTGGACAGGGGCAGGAAGTCGAACAGGCGCCGGGCCTGGAGCAGGGACTCCACGTCGTCGTCGAAGGCGAGGTCGGCCACGCCCGACTTGGCGGTGTGGGTCACCGCACCACCCAGCTCCTCCGCCGTCACCACCTCATGCGTCACCGTCTTCACTACGTCGGGGCCGGTGACGAACATGTAGCTGCTGTCCTTCACCATCATGATGAAGTCGGTCATGGCCGGGCTGTACACGGCACCGCCGGCACAGGGCCCCATGACCAGGGAAAGCTGCGGCACGACGCCGGAGGCCATCACGTTGCGCTGGAACACCTCGGCATAGCCGCCCAGGGACGCGACACCTTCCTGGATGCGGGCGCCGCCGCTGTCGTTCAGGCCGATGACGGGGGCCCCGACCTTCATGGCCTGGTCCATCACCTTGCAGATCTTCTCGGCATGGGCTTCCGACAGGGAGCCGCCGAACACCGTGAAGTCCTGGCTGAAGACGAAGACCGGGCGGCCGTTGATGGTGCCGTGGCCGGTGACGACGCCATCGCCGGCCACCTTCTGCTCCGCCATGCCGAAGTCGGCGCAGCGGTGCTCCACGAACATGTCCCATTCCTCGAACGAGCCCTCGTCCAGCAGGACCTCAAGCCGCTCCCGCGCGGTCAGCTTGCCCTTGGCGTGCTGGCCCTGGATGCGCTTCTGCCCGCCGCCGGCCCGGGCCTCGGCGCGCTTCTTCTCCAGCATGTCGATGATGGCGATGGTCACGGCCGGGCACTCCCCCTGCAGGTTCACGTTCTTGGCGTTGGCGCGGGGACAAAACATGCGCGCGGCACTAGGTTTCCCCCGGTGCCGCCTGCTTGGCAAGCTTCGCAACCCGCGACCGAATGGTCACTTTCGAATTCGAAACTCGCAAAGATTGGGTGGACGCGCCAAGGCGTGATCGGGCAAAGTTTCGCAAGCGAGTTTTGCAAAGTGGCGAATTTTGCGAAGGCCCTTGGGATGGCGATGTCGGGCAAGGTTTATGCGGGGGAGCGGGTCCGGCAGGCGCGGGAGCGGCTGGGAATGACCCAGGGGGCGTTGGCGGCGGCGTCCGGCCTGTCGCCCAGCTACCTGAACCAGATCGAGCGGAACCAGCGGCCGCTCAGCGCCTCCGCCCTGATCCGGCTGTCGGCGCAGCTGGGGGTGGAGCCGGCCTATTTCGCCGATGACACTGATCTGCGGCTGGCCAGCGCCCTGCGCGAGGCCCTGGGCGACCCGATCTTCGCAGGTGCCGGGGCGGCGGCGGGGGAAGCGAAAGACTGTGTCCGCGCCGCGCCGGCCATGGCGGGGGAGTTCGTGCGGCTTTACCGCGCATACCAGGCGTTGGGGGAAGAGTACCGGTCGTTGCGGGAGCGGGTGGGCGCCGACCCGGCCCTGTCGGGGGCGGCCCCCTTCCCCTATGACGAGGTGCGGGACCTGTTCCAGCTCCGCCGCAACCACTTCGAGGCCATCGACCACGCGGCGGAGCGGTTCGCCGAGGCCGCCGATATCCGCGTGGGGCGGGCGCTGGAGGACCTTGCGGGCTATCTGGCCGACCGTCATGGGGTGGAGGTGCGGGTGGTGGCCGGCCTGACCCGGGAGGGGGTGCTTTGGCGGTTCGACCAGGGGCAGCGGCTGCTGGCCATCGCGGAGAACGCGCCGCGGGAAAGCCGCGCCTTCTTCCTGGCCCACCAACTGGCGCTGCTGGAGCACGGGGGCCTGATCGACGCGGAGGTGGAGCGGGCAGGGCTGGGCAGCGCCGAGGCGCGTGGGCTGGCGCGGACGGGCCTTGCGAACTATTTTGCCGGGGCGGTGCTGCTGCCCTATGGCCGCTTCCTGGCGGAGGCGCGGCGACTGCGCCACGACGTGGAGCGGTTGCAGGCCGTGTTCGGCACCAGCTTCGAGCAGGTCTGCCACCGGTTGAGCACCCTGCAACGGCCGGGCAACCCGGGCATCCCCTTCTATTTCATGAAGGTGGATTTGGCCGGCAACATCTCCAAGCGCAGCAGCGCCAACCGCTTCCAGTTCGCCCGCTTCGGCGGCGCCTGCCCCCTGTGGAACGTGCACCAGGCGTTCAACCACCCGGGCCAGGTGCTGGTGCAGTTGGCCCAGACGCCGGATGGGGTGGGGTACCTGTGCGTGGCCCGCACCGTGACCAGCAGCGGCGGCGCCTACCTGGCCCGCCCTCGGGAGGCGGCGGTGGGCTTCGGCTGCGAGGTGGCCCATGCGGACCAGCTGGTCTACGCCGCGGGGCTGGACCTTCGGAACCTGGAGGCCGCCGTGCCGGTGGGGCCGGGCTGCCGCGTCTGCGACCGCGAAAGCTGCCGCCACCGGGCCTTCCCGCCGGTGGGGCGGTCGCTGCGGGTGGACGGGCTGGAACGGCGGGTGGTGCCCTATGCGGTGACGCTGGGGTAGGTCACCCCCGCCCGATCAGGCCCAGGAACTCCCGCCGCGTCTTCGGGTCGGTGCGGAAGGCGCCCAGCATGCGGCTGGTGACCATCATGGTGCCTGGCTTGTGGACGCCGCGGGTGGTCATGCATTGGTGGCTGGCCTCTACCACCACGGCCACGCCCAGGGGCTGGAGCACGTCCTGCAAGGCGTTGGCGATCTGGGCGGTCATCTTCTCCTGGATCTGCAGGCGCTTGGCATAGGCTTCCACCAGCCGGGCCAGCTTGGAGATGCCCACGACCCGGGTGCGCGGCAGGTAGGCCACGTGGGCCTTGCCGATGATGGGGGCCATGTGGTGCTCGCAATGGCTCTCGAAGCCGATGTCGCGGAGCACCACCATCTCATCATAGCCGGCGGTCTCCTCGAAGGTGCGGGCCAGCAGCTCCATGGGGTCCTCGCCATAGCCGGCGAAGAACTCCTGGTAAGAGCGCACCACCCGGTCGGGGGTGCCCAGCAGCCCTTCCCGCGTCGGGTCGTCGCCGGCCCAGCGGATCAGGGTGCGCACCGCCGCCTCCGCTTCCTCCCGGCTTGGCATGTCGCCTGTCATCATCCAACTCCGATCAAGCTTCGCTGCCCTATTGACCCCAAGGCTCGGGGCAAGGTTCCTGACGGTAAACATAACCGATGGGGAGGGCAGGGTGACACAGGGTCCTTTGGCGGGCTTGCGGGTGGTGGAGTTCGCCGGGATCGGGCCGGCGCCCTTCTGTGGCATGCTGCTGTCCGACCTGGGCGCCGACGTGGTGCGCATCGACCGGGCAGAGGCCTGGGCCGGGCAGGCGCAAGCCGTGATCGAGCGGGGGCGGCGGTCGGTGCTGCTGGATTTGAAGCGGCCGGAAGATTTGGACACGGCGCTCAAGCTGCTGGACCGGGCGGACGCGCTCATCGAGGGATACCGGCCCGGGGTGATGGAGCGGCTGGGGCTGGGGCCGGAGGTGGTGCTGGGCCGGAACCCCCGGCTGGTCTATGGCCGCATGACGGGATGGGGCCAGACGGGGCCGCTGGCGTCAGCGGCGGGGCACGACATCAACTACCTGGCCCTGTCCGGGGCGCTGCACGCCATCGGGCCGGCGGAAAGGCCGGTGCCGCCCCTGAACCTGGTGGGGGACTTCGGCGGCGGGTCGCTGTACCTGGCCTTCGGCCTGCTGGCCGGCATCCTGCACGCCCGCGCCACGGGGCAGGGGCAAGTGGTGGACTGCGCGGTGACGGACGGGGCGGCGTCGCTGATGGGCCTGTTCTATGGCATGCGGGCTGCCGGGCTGTGGCAGGACAGGCGGGAAGCCAACCTGCTGGACGGCGGGGCGCATTTCTATGGCACCTACCGGTGCGCCGACGGGAACTGGGTCTGCGTCGGGCCGCTGGAGCCGCAGTTCTATGGGCTGCTGCTGGAGAAGATGGGCATCGACGACCCGCAGTTCGCCAAGCAGATGAACCCGGCCCACTGGCCCGCCCTGCGCGCCAAGCTGGCGGAGCGGTTCGCCACCAGGACGCGGGAGGAATGGTGCGCCCTGCTGGAGGGGACGGACGCCTGCTTCGCCCCGGTCCTGTCCATGGGGGAGGCGCCGGGCCACCCGCACAACCAAGCGCGCGGCACCTTCACGGAGGTGGCGGGGGTGGTCCAGCCGGCACCGGCCCCCCGCTTTTCCGCCACCCCCGGGGCCATACGACGCCCGGCGCCCGCGCCCGGGGAGCATACGGCGGAGGTCCTGGCCGACTGGGGGCTGGCGGACCGCGAGCCGGCCGCCCCGCCGGACGGCACGGGTAAGTAGGACAAACAAACGCCAGCGGCAGAAGTGCGGAACCACCGCAACTCTGCCGATGTTGCCCCTGACCTGCCGCGGATGTCCGGATGCCGCGGCCTGCCACAGGCCAGGAGGATGAACAAATGGCAGCAGTCCCCGTGGATACCCTTCTGCTTGACAGGAACACCCTGTCGCGGGAGTGCCTGAAGCAGTTGCTGCCCCCGGCCCGCTTCGTCGTGGCGGCGGAAGCGTCGAGCGTGGATGAGGCGGAGAGCTTCCTGAGGGAGCGCCGCGGCTTCGGGTTGGTTCTGCTGGACCTGCGGGCTACGGAAGACCTGGCGGCCGCGGCGCGGCGGCTCCGGGAGGTGTCCCCCGGCACCAAGGTGGTGCTGCTGGCGGACGGGATGGACAGCCTACGCCTGCGGGAGGCCATCGCCGGCGCCCTGGACGGCTATGTCTGCAAGGACCGCCCCTCGGCTGCGTTGGCGGAGGCGCTCCACCTGGTGATGTTGGGGGAGACGGTCTATCCCTGCTCCCCCGACATGCTGATGTCGATGCTGGGCGGCCGGGCCGGCCGGCCACCGGGCCGGATAGGCTTGCCCAACGGCCGCGGGCTTTCCCAGCGAGAGACGGAGATCCTGGCGGCCCTGATGCGGGGGGAGAGCAACAAGCAGATCGCCCGCGAACTCGGCATCACCGAGGCCACGGTCAAGGTCCACCTGAAGGGCCTGCTGCGCAAGATCAAGGCCAGCAACCGTACCCAGGCGGCCATCTGGGCGCTGGAGAACGGGTTCCGCGAGGATCTGGCCCGGGCCGGCATGGCCGCCTGAGCCAAAGGGCCGACCGCATCCCTGAAGGGCCCCGCCGGCACGCCGCCGGCGGGGTAAGTCTTGAGCGGACACCATGCGAAGCCGCCGGTCGGGGAAGGCGGGCAATCCCGGCCCCTTCGCGGCAGAGCCTCCAGGGGAGGCTGAAGGACCAACACCGCCTTGGGGCCGCCGTCACGCAGAAAAGCGCCCGCCCGGCAGATTTGCGAAACCGGTCAGTCCCGCTCCACCGGGGCCAGCATGCCGTCGATCTCCGGCCAGGACCAGATTTGGCCCTCCGAGAGGTCGGTGATGACGGGGACGAACAGGGTCTGCCGCGTGGCGGCGGCCTCCACCCAGTCCAAAGCCTCCTCGAATGTGTCGAAGCGCTCGGTCAGGAAAGGCGGTGGTTCCCCCTTCGGCCAGCGGCGGAAAGGGTCCAGCACGGGTCGGTCGGTGTAGGTAACGAGGAATCCCCGGGCCCGCATGGGCGCATCTCCTTGTTGCGGAGGGTGGCTTCCCGGTAAACAGCCAGGGTGGCGCCAGGGTGCGCGTCCCTGGGATCACCCCGCCCGGCGGGGGTGGGAGTATCATACATGGCACGACCTGGACCGATCTGCTTCTTCCTGCACGCGCCCGAGGCCGGCGGGGCGCAGCGGCGTACCCTGCAGCTCGCGGGCGGGATCGCCGCGCTGGGGCTGGAGGTGGAGCTGCTCGTCGTCGGGGCGGAGGGCCCCTTGGCCGCGGAGGTCCCGCCCGACGTGCCGCTGGTGGCGTTGGACACGCGGCTTCCGCACCTGCCTTGGGTGCGGGACAAGCGCCGCCGGCGCATGCGTGCCGCCGTGCCGGCCCTGGCCGACTACCTGCGGGTGCGGAAGCCCCGGGCCTTGGTGGCCGCCGCCAACCATGCCCATTTCCCCGCCCTGGCCGCCCGGGCCCTGGCGGGCACGGGCACGCCGCTGGTCCTGCGGATCACCAACGCCCTGCGGGAAGGGCGCTCCGGCCCCGGCAGCCAGGCGAGGCGGGTGGTGGCGGGGTGGAGCTATGGCGGGGCGGACGCCGTGACCACCGTCGCCCCCAGCCTGGCGGCGGAGGTGGTGGAGCTGGTCCCCGCCCTGGTGGACCGCACCCGGTTCCTGCCTGACCCCATCGTGGACGATGACCTGCTGGCCAAGGGCGAGGCCGCGCCCGGGCCGGAATGGCCATCGGCGGGGGAGGGGCCGGTGATCCTGGGCGTGGGCCGGCTGGTGCCGCAAAAGGACATGGGTACCCTGGTCCGCGCCTTCGCCCACCTGCGGCAGCGGCGGCCGGCCCGGCTGCTGGTCCTGGGGGACGGGCCGGAGCGGGGCATGCTGGAAGCCCTGGCGCGGGAGCTGGGGGTGGCCGGGGATGTCTTCCTGCCGGGCTTCTGCGCCAACCCGTTCCCCGCCATGCGCCGGGCGGGCGCCTTCGCCCTGTCCTCCCGCTGGGAGGGGTTGCCGGGGGCGCTGGTGGAAGCCATGGCCCTGGGCTGCCCCGTGGCCAGCACCGACTACCCGGGCGCCCGCTACATGCTGGAGGACGGGCGGCTGGGGCCCCTTGCCCCGCCGGGCGACCCGGAGGCCCTGGCCGGTGCGCTGGAAAGCCTGCTCGACCATCCGCCGCCGAGGGACCTGCTACGGGAAGCCGTGGCGCCCTTCACGGTGGCGGCGGCGTCCCGTGCCGCGCTGGAGATGATCGAGGCGGCCGTGGCGCGGCGGGGTGGGTAAATCCCCCTCTCCCCACCGGGGGCAGGGGGCAGGATCCCCTCACGCCGCGGTGGCGGGGCGGCCCCAGAGTTGGGCGGTGCGGGCCGTGTGCCAGGCCAGGGTAAGGCCCTGCCAGGCGGCGCAGGCGACCATGCCGGCAGTGCCTTCCCCCACCAGCAGCGCGACGCAGAGGATCACCATGTTGATGTTGCGCCGGGCGATCCAGGTGCGGACGGCGCCGTCCAGGCTGGTCATGGCGTGCAGGCCGCGGCGGAAACGGGCCTTGGCGATGCCCAGCACGATGCGGTCTGCCACGTAGAAGCCCAGCAGCCACAGGGCAGCCAGCATGGCCGGGTCCTCCACCGACCGGGCGCCCAGCCCCCAGGCCCAGGCCAGGTACCAGAGGGGCGGGTGGACGATGTCCAGCCCGTGGTCCATGACGTTGCCGATGGCGCTGTCCGTCAGGGTCAGGCGGGCGACCTTGCCGTCCACGCTGTCAAGGATGGTCATGGCATAAGCCATGAGGAAGCCGACCAGGAACTCCCCCGCCGCGAAATAGGGCACGCAGGCAAAGGCCAGGACCACCGACACCAGGGTGATCCAGTTCGGGTGCACCCGGAACCGGGCCGACAGGCGCACCAGCGGCCAGACGATGGGTGGGTAGACCCAGCGGGTCAGGGCATCGGTGCTGCCCTTGTAGTTCTGCCAGAACATCCAGCGCTCCCGCGCCCGGCGGCTGGCATCATCGGGCACGGTGAACAGCCAGGGCTGCACCTCCCGCCGCAGGTTCTTCACGAACAGGCCCATGCCGTCCAGGTCGAGCTGGGGTAGGGCGCCCGCCGCCAGCAGCGCGTCCGCCACCTCCAGCACGCTGGCCGCGTCCGGCGGGACGGCGGCGGCATGTTCGGGGCGCAGGCACAGGGCGGCGGCCCGCTCCGCCCCCTCACCCCCCAGCACGACGCCCGGCTGGCCGCGTGACAGCAGGTGGCCCATCAGCCGGGGGTCGATCACCGCGGACCCGTCCAGCACCAGCAGGTCCGGCCCTTGGGCCAACGCCTCCCGCAGGCGGGTGCCCAGGGGTCGGGCGGCGTCACCGTCCTGGACCACCATGGGCGGGCGGGTGGGCAGGCGGTCGGCCGTGCGCAGCAGGCGCGCCAGCGGGTCCAGCCCGAACAGGGGCAGGGACCGGGCGACCGTGGTCTTATCAATGAACAGGTTCATGGCGACAGCATTGCCGATTCTGCATTCCTGCTCTCAACAAGCCTTAGGACATAGGCCGGGTTTGCCGCCAGTCCCCGTTGGGGTGCCTATGGCTGTAATTATTCGGGCATGAAGGTTTCATCGGCCCGTCACCGTCCCATCATGGGCATGTCACCGCTCTCCTTATGCTGCGCCGCAACCGGTCCCGCCCGGGGCCGGACAGCACAAGAGGTTGGGGAGCTTGGAGAAAATGCGCGTGACGACCCGTTCGGCGAAGACCTTCCGGACCGGGGTGGCCCTGGCCGCCCTGCTGGCCCCGGCTGCCGTCGCCCAGCCCACCCAGGTGGCCCAGATCGAGGAGATCATCGTCACCGCCCAGAAGCGCGAGCAGCGCGCCGTGGACGTTCCCATCGCCCTGACCGCCGTGTCGGCCGAGTTCCTGGACAACCTCGGCATCCGCGAGCTGGACGACCTCTCCAACTTCGTCCCCGGCCTGCAGGTGCAGTTGCAGAGCCCGAACAACCCCGGCTTCGTGATCCGCGGCCTGACCTCCGACACCGGGTCGTCCCAGCAGGAGGCGCGGGTGTCCGTCTTCGTGGACGGCGTCGCCGCCAGCCGCGCCCGGGGTGCCGTATCGGAGCTGTACGACCTGGACCGGGTGGAGGTGCTGAAGGGGCCGCAGGGCACCCTGTTCGGCCGCGGCGCCCAGATCGGCGCCGTCAGCGTGGTCACCGCCAAGCCGGTGCTGGGCGAGGTCCAGGTCCGTGGCCGGGTGGCCTTCGGCGACTACAGCCAGCGCACCTATGAGGCGGCGGCCAACGTGCCCGTGGGCGACAAGGCCGCCTTCCGCATCGCCGGCATCAGCCGCAAGCGTGACGGCTACATCGAGAACCTGGCCGGGGGCGAGGCCCTGAACGGGGTGGGTGTGCAGGCGCTGCGCGGGTCCGTGCTGGTGGAGCCGACGGAGGACCTGACCCTCACCGCTATCGTGAACGTCCAGGAGGACGACTATACCGGCACCTCTTTCAAGAACCGGGTCTTCGCCCCCCAGGGCGGCACCACCAGCCCCTTCACCGCCGCCCAGCTGAACCGGGGCGAGGAGCTGGGCGTGAAGCGCGATTTGTTCAACGCCACGCTCCAGGGAGAGTACAGGGTCAACGACAGCCTCAGCCTGACCAGCATCACCGGTTACCGGGAGTTCAACAGCTTCGAGGAGTTCGACGCCGACGGTAGCCAGGCCTACCTGCTGGAGTTCGCCGAGGACGCCCAGGGCGAGCAGTGGAGCCAGGAGCTGCGGGTGAACTTCGAGCTGGGCGACCGGTTCGAGGGCTTCGTCGGCGCCAGCTATTTCTATGAGGACAATTTCCAGCGGGTGCCGCTACGCACCAACGAGCGGTCGCTGGCGCTCCAGTCCGTGCCGGCGGTGGGCGCCCTGGCCGGCCCCATCATCCTGCCGAACGGCACCGTGAACCCGGGCATCCCGGCCCTGCCGATCGCCCCTGGGGTGAACCTGCCGCTGCGCACCCTGGCCACGGCGGAGTTCACGAACTTCGGTGAGAACACGGCCTATGACGTGTTTGCCGACGGCACCTTCCGCGTCACCGACGCCCTGTCGCTGACCGCCGGCCTGCGCTACACGCGGGAGGAGCTGAAGAGCGGGTACGTCCAGTCCGTGGACCAGACCCCCAGCCTGTTCGCCAACCTGTTCCCCAACGTCCCCCGCCGTGACGCGGAGGAGGAGTTCGACAGCGTCGTCGGCCGCTTCGTGGCCAGCTACCAGGTGACGGACGACGCCCTGGCCTATGCCAGCGTCGCCCGCGGCCGCCGTCCGGCCGTGGTGCAGGTGACCGGCACCACCCCGCGCCAGATCCTGGAGAACGAGATCGTCTGGAGCTATGAGGTGGGTGGCAAGGGCGTGTTCCTGGACGGGATGCTCCAGGTGGAGGGTGCCGCCTATTACTACGATTACAGCAACTTCCAGACGGCGGTCGCCATCCCGACCCCGCCCTTCAGCATCACCGACGACGCGGGCGAGGCGCGGGCACTGGGCTTCGAGGCCAGCGTGGTCGCCCGGCCGATGGACGGGCTGACCCTGTTCGCCAACTACGGCTATGTGGACGCGGAGTTCAAGGACGAGGACGCGGACGGCCGGCCCCAGGCCCTGGCGGGCAACACGTTCCGCCTGACGCCCAAGCATGTGGCCAGCATCGGGGGCACCGCCACCGTCCCGCTGGGCGCGGGCAGCATGGAAGGCTTCCTCACCCCCAGCTTCACCTGGAAGAGCCGGGTCTATTTCGAGGACGCCAACCAGCCGGGCATTGAGCAGGGCGGCTATGGCCTGCTGAACCTGCGGGCCGGCGTGCAGGATGCCGACGGCACCTGGAAGGCAACGATCTTCGTGGAGAACGCGCTGGACCGGGACTACCTGATCGATGCCGGGAACACCGGCGCCTCCTTCGGGCTGCCCACCTACATCGCCGGGACGCCGCGCTTCTATGGCGTCGAGCTGAGCTTCACGTTCTGAGCGGGGGCCGACCATGACCGAGCAGACGAACGGGACCGGCACCAGCCGCCGGTCGTTCCTGGAGATGCTGCTGGCGGGCGGGGCGGTCAGCTTCGCCACGGCCGGCGCTGCCCTGCTGCCCGTGGCCGCCCCGGCCCGGGCGGGGGCGGCCAAGGCGTTCCACTTCCCCCAGGGGCTGGCCTCCGGCGACCCCACGCCCACGGGCATCGTGCTGTGGACGCGGGTGGAGGCCAAGGGCAGCGCCACACCGCTGGAGGTGCCGCTGACCCTGCAGGTGTCGGAGGGCGAGGATTTCGCCACCGTGGTGCTAGAGAGGAAGGTGGAGGCCCTGGCGGCCAACGACCACACGGCGCGGGTGGTAGTGTCGGGGCTGAAGCCGGACCGCGTGTACCATTACCGCTTCCTGGCCCCGGACGGGGCGATGCCGGAGTTCCCGGGCCGCACCCGCACCGCCCCGGCGCCCGACGCCGACCGGCCGGTGCGCCTGGCCTTCGTCTCCTGCCAGTCCTATGAGGACGGTTTCTATGGCGCCTACCGCACCCTGGTGGCCCAGGACAAGGCGGCGACCCCGGGCGCGCAGGTGGACTTCGTCCTGCACCTGGGCGACCAGATCTATGAGACGGCGGGCTATGGCAAGGTGCGCACTGTGCCGCCCCTGCCCAGCGGCGGCGGGGAGACCAAGTGGGGCCCGGCGCGCCATGCGTTGACGCTGGAGGACTTCCGCCACATCTGGCGGACCTACCTGTCCGACCCGGACTACCGGGCGGCGCGGGCGCGGTTCCCCTTCGTCTGCATCTGGGACGACCACGAGTTCGTCAACGACTATTGGCAGACCACCATCACTTTCACGCCGGAGGGCAAGTCCGCCCAGACCAGCAAGCTGGCGGCGAACAAGGCCTGGTTCGAGTTCGTGCCCGCCCTGCTGACCGGCGTCGCCGGGGTGAAGGGGGTGAAGCAGGCGGCGCGGGACTTCAAGCCGGCCAGCGTGGTGGACACGGACGCGCGCAACGCCCCGGTCGATGACGACAATCTGTTGCAGGAGCCGAACAACCTCGCGGCCCTGGACAGCCTTTGCATCTACCGTAGCTTCCGCTGGGGCCGGCACCTGGAGCTGGTGCTGACCGACACGCGGTCCTATCGCAGCGACCACGCGGTGCCGGATGCGCTGGGCATCGCCATCGGCGGGCAGGCCACCTACCTGCTGCCGCAGCCGCTGGTGCAGCTGATGGACGCCGGCCGCACGGCCAACGGCGGCAACCCACCGGCAACCATCCGCATCGGCGACAAGGACATCCCCAACCCCCGCAAGGACAGCCCGCCGGGCACCCTGCTGGGCGGGCCGCAGAAGGCCTGGCTGAAGCAGACCCTGGCCGGGTCCGACGCCACCTGGAAGGTGCTGGCCACGTCGGTGCCCTTCCTGCCCATGCGGATCGACATGGGCTCCGTCGACCCCGGCAAGCCCACCCTGGTGCTGACCGCCGACGCCTGGGACGGCTTCCCGAAGGAGCGGCGGGAGCTAATGACTCACCTGCGGGCGCAGAAGGTGGGCAACGTCATCAGCCTGTCCGGCGACCACCACCAGAGCTTCGCCGGGCTGGTGCATGACGACTTCGAGGGCAAGGAGCAGGTGCCCGCGGCGGTGGAGTTCAGCGTCACCGGCATCAGCAGCACGCCGGTGTGGCAGGGCTTCGCCCGCGCGGTGAAGGATGACAGCCCGCTGAAGCCGCTGGTGGTCCAGGACGGCGGCGCCTTCGGCAAACCGGGTCCGGTGGAGGCGCTGAACCTGACCCTGCGCCACGGCACGAAGGCCGCGGTCACTGCGGCCAAGGCGGGGGACCTGAAGGCGGGCCTGGCCGCGGCCAACCCGGCCCAGAACCCGCACCTGCGCTATGTGGACACCAACTGCAACGGCTATGGCCTGTTGACGGTGGACGCGCGCGGCGCGGTGGCCGAGCTGGTGGCCACCACCCCCGCCCGCCAGCAGCCGGAGCCGCAGGGCGGCATCCTCCGCCGCGCCCGCTTCGCCTTCCAGCCCTGGGGCGCCGGCGGCGTGCCGGTGCTGCCGGAGCCGGAGATGGAAGGGGAGAAGCCGTTCCCGCTGGTGTAAGGCCCCGTCCCCCCTCCCCAGGGAGGGGGGACCGTGTTTGCTTGCAACATTCTGTCGTCAGCGATCCGTCACGCCCGCCGCATGTTGCGCCGCAGCAGGGTTGGTGCCATGGTCCTTGCCATGCTGAACGGTTCGCTCTCCGTCGCCATCGTCGATGAGAACCATGCCCGCGCCGCGATCCTGGAGGAGGGGCTCCTCTCCGCCGGGATCAGCGACGTGACCCTGGTGCATGACACGCGGAACCTGCTGCGGCAGCTCGTCGACCTCGCCCCCGACGTCATCATCATCGACCTGGAAAACCCCAGCCGCGACGTGCTGGAGCAGATGTTCCAGGTCTCCCGCGTCGTCGCCCGGCCGGTGGCCATGTTCGTGGACCGCTCCGACAGCGCCATGATCCAGGCGGCGGTGGATGCCGGCGTCTCGGCCTACGTGGTGGACGGGCTGAAGAAGGAGCGGGTGAAGCCCATCGTGGACATGGCGGTCAGCCGCTTCAACGCCTTCAGCCGCCTGCAGGGGGAGCTGGAGAAGGCGCGCAGCGAGTTGGCGGAGCGCAAGGTGATCGAGCGGGCCAAGGGCATCCTGATGAAGACGCGCCGCATGTCGGAGGAGGACGCCTACGCCGCCCTGCGCAGGCTGGCCCAGGCCGAGAGCCGCAAGCTGGCCGACGTGGCCCAGAGCGTCGTCACCGCGGCCAAGCTGCTGGGCTAGGGGGAATTAATGGACACGGACACAGCAACCCTCGCCCCGCCCGGCCAGGATACCCGCACCTTGCGCATCGGCTTCATCCCCCTGGTGGACGCGGCGCCCCTGGTGGTGGCGCAGGAGAAGGGGTTCGCGGCGGCGGAGGGGTTGCGGCTGGACCTGAAGCGGGAGAGTTCCTGGGCGAACATCCGGGACCGGCTGGTACTGGGGCACTTCGATGCCGCGCACATGCTGGCGCCCATGCCGGTGGCGGCCAGCCTTGGCATCGGCAGCCTGCACACGCCCATGGCCGTGCCGCTGGTGCTGACCCTGGGCGGCAACGCCATCACCGCCTCCCTACCCCTGTGGGCGGAGATGCGGGCGGAGGTGCCTGACCTGTCGGGGACCGACCCGAAGCGGCTGGGCCGGGCCTTGGCCGCCGTGGTGCGGCGCCGGGGGCGGGAGGGGCAGCCGCCGCTGACCTTCGGCACGGTGCACCCGTTCAGCGCCCATAACTATGAGTTGCGCTATTGGCTGGCCGCGGCCGGCGTCCACCCGGACGAGGAGGCGCGGCTGGTGGTAGTGCCGCCGCCGCTGATGGCCGACGCCCTGGCGGCGGGGCAGGTGGACGCCTTCTGCGTGGGGGAGCCCTGGAACAGCCGGGCGGTGGAGGCCGGCGTGGGCCGCATCCTGACCACCAAGGCCCATCTCTGGCGCCAGGGGCCGGAGAAGGTGCTGGCCCTCCGCGCCGACTTCGCGGAAAGGGAGGGGGAGACCCTGGCCGCCCTGCTGCGCGCCCTGGTCAAGGCGGGCGCCTGGGCAGAGGACCGGGCCAACCGGGATGAGCTGGCGGCCCTGCTGGCCGACAAGCGCTACCTGGACGTGGATGCCCGGATCATCCACCGCTCCCTTTCCCACCGGCTGGTGCTGGAGCCGGGCGGGGAGGAGGTGGCGGTGCCCGACTTCCTGCTGTTCGACCGCGCCGCCGCGACCTTCCCTTGGCAGAGCCACGCCTTGTGGATCTACAGCCAGATGGTGCGCTGGGGGCAGGTGGCGGAGAGCCCCGCCAACCAGGAAGCGGCCCGCCGCACCTATCGCCCCGACCTGTACCGGAAGTACCTGGGTCCGGCGGGCGTCTCCCTGCCCGCCGCCAGCATGAAGGTGGAAGGGGCGTTGAAGGAACCGACCGGCGTCGCGTCCTCCGCCGGGCGCATGGTGCTGGGGCCGGACGGCTTCTTCGACGGGCAGGAGTTCGACCCGGACAGGGTGGCGGACTACATCGCCGGGTTCGCCATCCACAGCCGGCGCTGACCGCCTCAGAACCCGCTTTCCCGCACCAGCACGGCGGTGACCGTGGTCAGCAGCCGGCCGGCGAGGCTGCGGCGTTCGCCCTGCACCAGCACGGTGCCGCGCAGGGCCATGGGCGGCGCGGCGATGGTGTCGGCGGGGGAGAGCAGCACGCGGTAGACCGCGGTCTCTGGCACCAGGTTGCCGTCCCGGTCGGGCAGAGCCGGGATGCGGCCGCCATGGGGGGAGGCCAGTTCCGGCGCCGCGGTCAGGCGGCGGGTGGCGGTGGCGGAGACCTCCGCCACGGTGAGGTCCAGGGCCGGGCGGGCCGGGTCCTCCGCCACGAAGCGGGCCTTGGCACCGGGAGCCAGGCGGGTGAGGTCCGCCTCCGCCACATAGGCCTCCGTCACCGCCCGGGCCGGGGCGACCAGGGTACCCAGCCATTCGCCCGAGGGCAGCCATTCGCCGGGCGCAAGGGGAAGGGCCTGCTCAGCCACCACCCCGTCGAAGGGGGCGGTGACCTCCAGCCGCGCCAACTGCTGCGCCAGGGCGGCACGGCGGGCGGTGGCGCCGTCCAGCATCTGCCGGACCACGCGCAGGCGGGCGGCGGCCTCCGGGTCCAGCACCTGGAAGCTGGCCTGCCAGCGCAGGGTCGCGATCTCCCGGTCCAGGGCTTCCGCCTCATGGGCCAGGTCGGGGGCGGCAAAGCGGTAGAGGGGCTGGCCCGCCCGGACCGTGTCGCCAGCCTTGGCCAGCACGGCCTCCAGCCGGGCGCCCACGGGGGCGTAGAGCTGAACCTGCTGCTCGGCACGGAAAAGGGCCGGCGCCTCCACCGTGCCGCGCCAGGGGACCAGGAACAGCAGAAGGGCCAGGGTCACGCCGGCGGCGGTGCCGATGGTGTTGCGGTTCCAGCGATAGGCGTCGCGGCGCTTGGCCCACTCCACCAGTTCGTTCCAGACCGGACGCCCGATGAACCACACGATTTCCACCAGGAACAGGAAGATGCCGAGGAGCTTGAAGAAGACGTGGTAGACGAGCAGGGCGATGCCGAGGAACAGGAAGAACCGGTAGACCCAGGTTGCGTAGGAATAGGCCAGCAGGGTCTTCTCCAGCCGGGGCGGCAGCTGCTCCGGCTTCGGCTCGCCCAGGCCGAACAGGGCTTCCCGCAGGCGCCAGCGGCCCAGGGCGAAGGCCCGGTCCTGGAGGTTGGGCACGTCCAGCAGGTCCGACAGCAGGAAATAGCCGTCGAACCGCATCAGCGGGTTCAGGTTCACCGCCAAGGTCAGCACCCAGCTGGTCGTCGCCAGGGTGAAGGCGGCGCTGCGCAGCATGCCGTCCGGCAGGAAGCCCCAGGCCAGGGTGGCCCAGCAGGCCAGCGCCAGCTCCACCCCCATGCCGGCGGCCCCGATCTGCAACCGGTGCCGCCGCCGCTTCAGCCGCCAGGCGCCCGAGGTGTCGGTGTAGAGCACGGGGAACAGCACCAGCAGGGCCACGCCCATGGTGCTGACCCGGGCGCCGTGGCGGGTGCAGGTATAGGCGTGGCCCAGCTCATGAAGGACCTTGGAGAAGACGAGGGTCAGCCCGGCCAGGGCGGCCCCTTCCAGCGTGAAGAAGTGCAGGAAGGTGTGCAGGAAGGTGTCCCACTGCCGAGACGCCAGGAACAGGCCCAGCACCCCTGCAAACAGGGTCAGCAGCAGGAAGGTCCGGGAATAGAGCGGTTCCACGTACCGCAGCGTCGCCGACAGGAAGCGGTGCGGGCGGACCAGGGGGATGCGGACGAACAGGTAGTTCTTCAGCAGCCACTTGGCCCAGTTGCTCCGCATCATCGCGGCTTGCTGGGACAGGCGGGCGTTCGCCTCCGCCCCGCAGACCTGGAGCAGGTTGGACCCGGCCAGGAAGCGGGCGAACTCCTCCACCTCCTCGGCGGTGACCTCCAGCGGGGTGGTGCGGCTGACGGCGTCGGCGATGCCGGCGGGGTCGCCCACGGACCAACGGGCGAGCATCTCCACCTCCGCCCAGCCGATGCGGAAGAAGCGGGCGCGGGCCGGGTCCTCCAGCGTCCAGGAGGGGGAGCCGTCGGGGTGGCGCGGCCCCTCATGCAGGTGCAGGTCCTCCCGCAGGGGTGCCAGGGAGGCCTTCGGCACCGGGCGGGGCCGGGGGCGGGGGCTGTCGATGGTCAGGGTGGCCATGGCGGCGCGCCGTCACAGGCCCAGGCGCAGGCGCAGGGCCGCCAGGGGCCGCCGCATCAAGTACATGAACAGGCTGGTCCGCTCCCCATACAGCTTGGCCGTGCCCTTCAGGCCGATGCGCACCCGCGGGTCGTCGCCCGTGAGCGTGGCGCGCAGGCGATAGGCCATCACGCCTTCCGGCGTCTGGCCGGCGCGATAGCCGGCGCGGACAAGCCGCGCGTCCAGGGGGGAAGCGGGGTCGGTGTTGAGGAACAGGCGCACGTCGGCCCCCGGCGGCAGGGCGATGGCGTCGGAGACGGGCAGGTGGATCTCCAGCTCGGCGTCGCGGGGCTCCGCCAGCATCAGGATGCGCTCGCCCAGGGCAACGGGCCGGCCCACCCATTCCCCGGCATCGTCGAAGATGGCCACCCCGGCGCGGGGAGCCACCAGGGTGATGCGGCGGAGAAGTTCCTCCACATAGGCCACCTCCGCCGCCTGCTGTTCGCGGCGGCCCTGGAGCACGGCCAGGGCGGCCTTGGCCTTCTCGTCGAACATGGCGGTCTGCTGGGCTTGGCGCAGCTCCGCCTCCGCCACGCCCAGGGACTGGCGGGCCACCTCCAGGCGGGATTCTAGCTCCCGCGGGTCCAGCCGGGCGAGGGGGCGGCCCGCTTCCACGGCCTCGTTGGGCTTCACCAGCATCTCCGCCACCACGCCTTGGACGGGCGCGCGGAGGATGGCGGGGTCGCGGGCCACCAGCTCCGCCGGGGCCAGCACGGACTGGCGGACGGGCAGGGCCAGCAGCAGCAGGGCCGCCACGGCCACCCCCGCCCAGACCTTCCGGCTGCGGGTCAGGGCGATGCCGCGTCTGGGCTTGCCGGCCAGGGCCACCCAGGCGTGGGCGTAGGCGTCGGCCAGGGTGTCGAGGAGCTGCTTCTCCCCGTCATGCCAGGGGTCGTCGCGGGCCAGCAGCAGCACGGCGGGCACGGACCCGTCGGGGCGGCGCAGGGGCAGCCAGAGGGCTTGGCGCGGCAGGTGTTCCGCCCACATGGCCTGTTCCGCCGCAGGCAGGTCGGCGGCGGTGAGGACGGCGGTCTTGCGCGATTCCGCCCCCGCCATGCCGTCGCGGAACAGGGTGGTGAGCCAGAGGGTGAAGGGCGCGTCCCGGTCCGGGGCGGCGAGGCCGGAGACGGCCTGGACGCGGGCGGTGTCGCAGCGCCACAGCACGGCCTGGCGGTAGCCGGCCAGCATGTGGGTGTCGTTCACCACCAGGAAGCCCAGCTCCTCCAGCGTCGCGGCGGCGCGGACGCGGCGCTCCAGCTGGACGAGTCCCGCCAGCACGGCAAGCTGCCGGTCGCGCACGTCCAACTGGGCCTGGGGGGCGGCGCTCATGGGGTGGCCCCCGCGGGCGGGGTGAGGCGGGCGGTGCCGCTCATCCCCGGCAGCAGGCCGTCCGCCTTGCCCTGGATGCGGCCGAAGACCTTCACCGACTGGCTGACCGGGTCCACCCGGCCGGACAGGCGCGCCACCTCCGCCCCGTAATCCTGCCCCGTCTCATCCACCCGCAAGGAGAAGGGCTGGCCCGGCTTCAGCCAGGCGAGCCAGCGGGACGGTACGATCATCTCCAGCTCGAAGGCGCCGTCGTCATAGATGGCCAGCAGCTCCTTGCCCTCAGGCACGTACTCATGCGCCTGGGCCTTGCGCTCCGCCACCCGACCGGCGAAGGGCGCGGCGATGGTGCAGCGCTGCACCAGGGTGCGGGCCATGGACAGCTCGGCCCGGGCCATGGCCAGCTTGGCGGCGCTGTCGGACAGCTCCAGCCCGCTGACGGCGTTCAGCTTGTCCAGCTTGCCCACCGACTCCAGCTTCTTGGCGGCGGCTTCCTCCGCCGCCGCGGCGTTGTCCAGCCGGGCACGGTGCATGGCGCAGTCGAAGGCCACCAGCCGGTCGCCCTTCCTGAAGCTTTCCCCCTCCCGCACCGCCATCTCCACGATCTTGCCCGCCAGCTCGCTGGACAGGACCGTGTGCTGGCGGGGGGTGACCTGCACGCGGATCTCCGGCGCCTGGGCCAGGGCCGGGAGGGGCAGGAGGAGCAGGGTGAGGAGGAGGCGCATGGGGATCAGGGCGTCCAGGCTTCGGTAGGCTGCACGTTGGTTGTTTCCCCAGTGCAGGCGGGGGTCCACGGCTCTTGGCCCACCATCCGCCGGGACCGTGGCAAGAAACTGTGGGCCCCCGCCTTCGCGGGGGAAGCGGGCAGCCGCGGCAGCCGAACCCTGCTTGCCACGCCGTCCCTGAACATCCCGTTGCCGCGCCCCTGCGCCATTATTGGGCCGGCTTGGCGGGGCCCAGGTCGGGGACCTCTACCCGGCGGGCGGCCAGGTCCTGGGCGGACCGGGCCAGGGCGGCGATGATCTGGGGCAGGTCCTGGCCGGCGAAGTCGGTGGGGGCCAGGTCCAGGCCGGCGGCCTGGTGCACCGCGCCGAAGGCGGCCTGCAGCTCGGCCCAGCTCCGGTCGCGGGCGCGGGTGGCCAGCACCGCCGCGGCACCGGAACGGATGCGCTCCAGCGTGGTCTGCGCGTCGTTCTCCGCCGCCTTGGCGGTCTGCTCGTTGATCCGCCGCTCCACCTCCTGCAAGGCCTGGAAGCGCTGGTAGAGGGTGGCGCTGCGCTCATACCGGCGATAGGCCAGGTGGACCTGGGTCAGCACGGCCATGCGCAGGGCCTGGCGGCGGCCCTCGGCGGCCTGCTCCTTGGCGTCGGCGGTCTTCAGCGTCTGCGGCAGGGTGGCGAGGCCGACCAGGTTCCAGGAGACCTGGAGCCCGGCATCCGCCCACTCGTTGTTCACCAGGAAGCTGTTGCTGTCCGCGTTCAGCCCAGCGAACAGGGTGGCGCCGGGCAGCAGGCGTAGCAGGGCCATGCGGGACTCGATGGCCACGTTGCGGGCGACATAGGCCTCCTCCCGCAGCTCCGGCCGGCGGACCATGGCGACCGCCTCCAGGTCGTCCAGCGGCAGGGCGATCTTCGGCACCTGGGACACGGCCGCGTCCCCGGCGGGCGCGATGGCGAAGGCGCTGCCCGGCGGAAGGTTCATCAGGCTGGCAAGCTGGGCCCGGGCGATGGCCAGCTCCGCGTCCAACGCCTCCAGTTGCTGCACCACCTCCAACAGGGACTTCTGGTAGCGCAGGGCGTCCAGCGGGGCCAGCAGGCGCTGCTGTTCCGCCTCCGAGGCCTTGGCCAGGGCGTCGCGTGCCTCCGCCAACACGGCCTGGACCTGGGGCCGCAGCCGCTCCGCGGTCGCCGCCTCCCACCAGGCGGCGCGCACCTGCTCCAGCAGGTTCAGCACCACGCGGCGGCGCCGCTCCTCCGCCGCCAGCAGCTTGTTGGCCTGGGCCTTGGCGCCGAAGTAGCTGAGGCCGAAGTCCAGCACGTTCCAGGACAGTTGCAGGTCGGCGTTGCCCAGGTTGCGGTCCTGGCTGGTGGACGCCTCCAGCGAGACGCGACCGGTGGTGACGCTCTCGCTGACGGAGGCGGAGACGTTGGAGCGGGTGCGCAGGCCCGCCCGGGCCGCCAGCTTCGGCAGCATGTCCAGGCTGGCCCCGTCCAGCAGGCGGTCCTCCAGCGCCCGCTCCAGCAGGAACTGGCGGTGTTGCAGGTTGTAGGCCACGGCGCGGGCCATGGCCTCCTCCAGGCTGACCGGGCCGGCCAGGGGCTGCTGCTCCGCGAACATGGCGGCGCGGTCGGCCGCCGCCTGAGTCACCTGCTGCTCCAGGGTCAGGGGCTCCGGCGTCACGGCGCAGCCGGACAGCAGGAGCGCCAGCAGCGGGGCCGCGGCAAGGGCGGCCGGCCGCCGCGGGTGGGTCGGGGAAACGCGGTGCGTCAGGGTCATCATGCTGCTTTTTGGTCCGGGTCCTGGCTGCCGGGGGTCGCGGGGCCGGCGCTGTCGGTGGGGGGCAGGGGGTCGGGCGCGCCGAACAGCCCGGCGAGGCTGTCCAGCAGGGCCTGGCCCTCCTGCCACAGGCTGCCGCTGCTGGCGGCGCGGATCAGGCTGGTGACGGGCGGCTTGCCTGGCATCTCCGCCGGTTGGGCATCCGACGGCTGGGCATCGCGCGGCTCCGCCCCGGCGGGGAGGAAGGCGGCTTCCCGTTGCGGTGGTGCCTCCGTCGGTGCTTGCTCCGCGTCGGCCCGGCGGTCGGGCGTGGCGGGGCGGTCGGCAGGGGCCTGGACGGGCGTGGGCTTGCGGGTGGTGTCACCCAGCACCAGCGTGACCAGCACGTTGGCCTTCTGGGCACCGTCGGAGGTCTGGGCGATGACCTGCACCCGGAAGGTGGTCAGGCCACGCGGTACCTCCCCCACGATCCGGAAGGTGCCGGTGCGGGGCTCGAAGCTCAGCCAGGCCGGCAGGGGCTGGCCGGACTGGGCCTTGGCGGTGACGACGGCCTTCGGGTCGTTGGACACGAAGGTGCTGTCGGGCAGGGTGTAGACGTTGATGCCCGTGGCCGGGTCCGGCGCCATGACGCCGCGGCTCGGCACCTCCGCGATGCGGATGTAGAGGGTGGCGCCGCCGTTGCCGCCGGAACCGCCATTGTCCTCCGCCACCACGGTGATGACACCCTGGATGCCGCGGCCGATGCTGGTGTCGCCCCGGTCCTCCCCCGCCAAGCGGTAGGTGTTGGCGCCGAAGCCATAGTCCGTGGGGGAGGACAGGCTGGTGCCGCCGCCCACCGACGTGCCGTTGGGCGCGGTGACGGGGGTGTTGAAGATCGCCGGGAACGGGGTGAAGGCCGGTGCCGGCGCCGGGGCCGTGACCACGGGCACGGGGACCTGGGGCAGGCCGCGGACCGACAGCGGGATGCTGACCTGGGCCGTCGCCCCGGCATTGTCCGTCGCCACCAGGGTCAGGGTGCGGGAACCGGCGTCCGCGCTGGACAGGGTGCCGCTGATGGTCCTGGTGGCGGGGTCGAAGGCCAGGCCCGCAGGCAGGTTGGCCAGGGTCAGGCGCAGGCTGTCGCCCGTGTCCACGTCCCGGAACAGGCCGGCGGGCAGGGTCGCGCTGTAGGCGCCGCCCGCCTGCCCTTCCGGCAGGGTGGCCGTGCCCACGGCCACGGGGGCGTCGTTGACCGAAGCCACCAGCACCTGCCGGGCCACCTGCACCGTGGCGCCGGCGGCGTCGCGGATGGTGATGCTGGCGCTGACGCCGTCATTGGCGCCGGGGGCGCTGCGGTTCTCCTGCGGTTGGAAGACCAGGGCACACAGGGCCGCCTCCACCTGCGCCGGGGTGCCGCGGACGGTGGCGGTGCCGTCCGGGTTGACGGTGAAGCCGGCGGCGACCAGGGACGCTGCCGTGAAGCCGCCGCCGCCCTGGTTGGACAGGGACACGGTGGCGGTCAGCACCTCCCCCCGGTCCACGTCGGCCACGGCGACGGTGGCGAAGGGGCTGCTGGCCTGCTTGTCCGTCTGGGCCAGGGCGCCCCGGTCCAGGCTGGCCGTGGGCGTGTCGTTCACGTCGCGGATGGCCAGGGTGAAGCTGCCGCTTGCCGTAGAGCCCGACCCGTCCCGGGCGGTGACGCGGACGGACAGGGTGCCGACCTGGTCATTGCCCGGCTTGCCGCTGAAGGTCTGGCTGGCCGGGTCGAAGCCCAACCAGGCCGGCAGCGGGCTGCCGTCCGCCAGGGTGGCGGTGAAGGACAGGCTGTCGCCCGCATCCACGTCGCCGAAGGTGCCGGCGGGCAGGCGGAAGGTCAGCGGCGCATCCTGGTCCACCGTCTGGTCGGCGATGCCGCGCAGCAGGGTCGGCGCGTCGTTGGCGCCGGCGATGCTGACGGTCACCGTCTGGGTGGTGCTGGCGCCGAAGCGGTCCGTGACCGTGTAGGTGAAGCTGTCGCTGCCGCTCTGGCCTGCGGCCAGCCCCTCGAACCGGCCATTGGGATCATAGCTGTAGGACCCGTCGGCGTTCACCGTCAGCCGCGCGCCGGAGGCGAGGGTGATGGCTTGGCCGACGCTGCTGGTCTGGCCGTTGACGGCGGTCACGGACAGGGCGTCGCCCGCATCCACGTCCCGGTCGTTGGACAAGAGGCCGGCGGCAGCGGTGGTGGCAAGGCGGGAGTCCTCCGCCGCCTGGGCGGTGTCGGCGCCGGCGACGGGGCGGTCGTTCTCCCCCAGGATGGTGATGGTCACCGTCTGGGTGGACAGGGTGCCGGCCGCGTCCCGCACGGCGTAGGTGAAGCTGTCCGTGGCCGACTGGCCCTCCGCCAGGCCGTCGAACCGGCCGGCGGGGTCGTAGGCGTAGGAACCGTCCGCGTTCACCAGCAGCCGGGCCCCGGAGGGCAGGGTGATGGCCCGTCCCACGTCCGCCGACTGCCCGTTGACGGCGGCGACGGACAGGCTCTCGCCCGCGTCGGCGTCGCGGTCGTTGGCCAGCACGCCTTGGGTGGCGGTGAGAGACAGGGTGCCCTTCTCCCGCACCGTGGCGGCGTCGGGGCTTGGGGCGGGGGCGTCGTTGGCGCCGCGGATGGTGATGATCACCCGGCCGGCGGCTGTGGCCCCGCCGCGGTCGGTGACGGCGTAGGTGAAGCTGTCGGTGGCGGTCTGGCCTGCCGCCAGCCCGTCGAACCGGCCGTTGGGGTCATAGTTGTAGGACCCGTCGGCGTTCAGGGTCAGCAACGCGCCGGAGGGCAGGGTGATCGCCTGGCCCACGCTGGCCGCCGCGCCGTTGACCGCGGTGACGCGCAGGCTGTCGCCCGCGTCGGCGTCCGTGTCGTTGGCGAGGACGCCCAGGGCCGGGACCGCCAGCCGGTCCTTCTCCCCCACCGTCGCCGCGTCGTCCCGGGCCACGGGCGCGTCATTTCGGCCGGCGATGACCAGCCGCATGGTGGCGGTGGAGGTCAGGCCCGCCGCGTCGGCGACCGTGTAGGTGAAGCTGTCCGTCGCGGTCTGCCCGTCAGCCAGCCCGTCGAACCGGCCGTTGGGGTCGTAGCTGTAGGACCCGTCCGCGTTCACCCGCAGCAGGGCGCCGGAGGGCAGGGTGATGGTCTGGCCAACGCTGGCGGCCAAGCCGTTGATCGCGCTGACCCGCAGCGTGTCGCCGCTGTCTGCGTCCCGGTCGTTGGCCAGCAGGCCGGACCCGGCAGCGACGGTGATGCCCGCATCCTCCGTCAGCGACCGTGTGTCGTCGATGCCCACCGGGGCGTCGTTGACGCCCTGGACCAGCAGGGTGACGGTGGCGGTGCTGGTGGCGCCGCTGCCATCCGCCACCGTGTAGGTGAAGCGGTCGAAGGCGGTCTGCCCGGCGGCCAGGCCGTCGAACCGGCCGCTGGGGTCATAGGACAGGCTGCCGTCCGCGCCCACGGTGATCCGCGCGCCGGACGCCAGGGTGATAGTGCCGCCGGGGACCAGGACCTGCCCGTCGATGGCGGACAGGCGCAGCGTGTCGCCGCTGTCCAGGTCCGTGTCGTTGGCCAGCAGGGCGGCGGGGGTGAGGGTCAGGCGGCCGTTGGCGGCGGCATTGGCCGTGTCCGCCTGGGCCACCGGCGCGTCGTTGGCGCCGGTGACGGTCAGGGTCACGGTGGCGCGGGACGTGGCGCCCTGGCTGTCCGTGACCGTGTAGGTGAAGCTGTCCGTCGCCGTCTGGCCGGCGGCCAGGGCGGCGTAGCGGCCGTTGGGGTCGTAGCTGTAGGACCCGTCGGCGTTGACCAGCAACCGGGCGCCCGACGCCAGCGTGATGGTCTGGCCGACGAAGGTGGCCTGGCCGTTCACGGCGGTCAGGCGCAGCGTGTCGCCCGTGTCCGGGTCCGTGTCGTTGGCCAGCAAGCCGCCGGCGGTGGTGACCGTGCGCAGCCCGTTGGCGGCGACGCTGCCGGCGTCGGCCACGGCGGTGGGGGCCGTGTTGGCCGGGGTGACCCGCACCGTGGCGGTGGAGGCGGCGCTGTTCAGGCCCGGGATGTCCGGGTCCACCACCACATAGGTGATGCGGGCGTCGCTGGCCCCGCCGGGGGCGAAGCGCAGGTCCACCGCCCCGCCGGTGAGGGTGAGGATGGTGCCCGCGCCGCCCAGGGTGATGGCGCTGCCGTCGGCCCGGGTCAGGCTGCCGCCATCCACCGACAGGATGCGGATGGCGGTGGGCGTGTTGCCGTCGGGGTCGCGCAGGACGACCGGCGCCAGCCGCACGTTGGCCGCGGTGGGCGTGGTGCCCTGGCGGATGCTGGTGGCGGTGCCCGCGGGGTCGGTCAGGGTGACGTCGCCGCCCGCCTCTGGCGGCTGCCCGGCGGCGACGGCCAGGGTCAGGGTTCCCGACGTGTCGGGCGTGCGGCTGTCACCGTCGCTGACGGTGACGGACAGGCTGGTGCCGCCGCCGCTGGTGGGGGCGGTGAATGCCAGGGTGGCCAGGGTGGCGTTCAGGGCGGCCGGGCTGCCCGTCAGGGTGACGGTGCCGTCCGGTGCCGTGGACAGGCCGGCCCCGCCGGTGGCGGTCAGGGCGATGCTGCCGGCGCCGGGCCGTAGGGTGACGGTCAGGCTGGGGCTGTCGCTGTCGGCGACGGTGATGCCCGGGACCGGCGTGGTCCGGCCGGCGGGCAGGGTCGGGCTGTCCGGCAACACCAGCACGGGCGCGGAGACGACGGGCACGTTCAGCACCCGGTCCAGGTCGGTGGTGGCCGGGTCGCCGTCGCTGGCCTGCACCCGGATGGTCACCGGGCGGCCGTCCGTGCCGGTGGTGATGCTGGCACCGTTCAGGGCCGTGTTGATGGCGGTCCAGGCGCCGGTCAGGGTGATCCTGCCGTCCGTGCCCACCACCTGGGTGACCCCGGCCAGGGCCGGGATGGACAGGGTGCCGTTGGTCGGCGTCAGGATGACGGTCAGGTTGGGCGTGTCCACGTCCCGGATGGCCAGCCCCGCCAGCGGCGTGGTGGCGCCGGGCAGGACCGGGGCCAGGGTGGGCAGGGCGGCCAGCGGGCCGGACAGGATGCGCACGGGGATGGTGGTGTCCCTGTCCGGGGTCAACACGTCGAAGTCCGTGGTCTGGACGCGCAAGCTGCCGGTGGCGAAGGCGCCGTCGCCGGTGAAGGTCAGCGTCTCCAGCGTCGCGTTCACGTCCGCGGCGTTGCCGGTGACGCGGAAGGCGGTGTCGCTCACCTGCGTGATGGTGGCGCCGCCGATAGCCGTCAGGGCGATGGTGCCGTTGGTGGGCGACAGGGTGACCGCCAGGCGCGGGCTGTCCTTGTCATAGGCGACGATGCCGGTCACCGGGCTGGGGTTGCCCGCGGTGACGGACACGTCGGCGGGCAGCGTCGTCTCCGGCGCGTGGATCACGTCGATGACGATGATGTCCCCGTCATCCGCCGTCAGCCCGTCGGCGTCGGCGGAGTCGATGCGCAGGGTGGCACTGTCCGTGCCGCGGATGGCCGTGAACTCCAGGCTGCCCAGCACGCTATTGACGAAGGCGAGGCTGCCGGTGATGCGGACCGCCCCGTTGTCCAGGCGGGTGATGGTGGTGTCGCCGAAGCGAGTGACGTCCACCGTGCCGTTGGTGGGGGTCAGGGTGACGGTCAGGGTCGGGCTGTCGATGTCGCGCACCGACAGGCCGATGATCTCCGTCGCGTAGCCAGCCACGACGATGGGCCGGATGGGCAGCAGGTTCTCCGGCGCCGTGGCGATGCGGATGTCCAGGGTACGATCGGTGTCGGGGGTGGCGGCGTCCCCGTCCCCCGCCTGGATGCGGATGGAACCCGCGCTCTGGCCCGTCTGGCCCACGAAGACCAGGGTGGCGAGGGAGGCGTTGACCGCGGCCACCGTGCCGGTCAGCCGGGTGGAACCGCCCACGCTCTCGATCATTGCCGGGCCGGTCAGGGTGACGCTGCCGTTGGCCGGCGTCAGGGTGACGGTGACCGTGCCGCTGTCCGCGTCCAGCAGGGACAGGCCGGCGATGGGGGCGGCCGTGTTGGCCAGTACCGCCACGCCCGTGGGCAGGACCAGGGTCGGGTTGACCGGGTCGTTGTCCAGGATCGTGCCCGCCGCTTGGCGGGTCGCCAAGTCGGCACCGCCTGTGGCGCCGGACAGGGTGACGGTGAAGCCCTCGTCCCCCTCGATGGACAGATCGCCGGAGACGAGGACGGTGATGGTCTTCACCGTCTCCCCCTCCGCGAAGGTGACGGTGCCGCTGGGCAGGGTGCCGCCGAAGTCGGCCCCGTCCAGCCCGCCGCTGCCGCCCACGGCCCAGTTGACGGAGACGCTGCCCGCCATGCCGCCGGTGCGCTGCACCTGGAAGGTGAAGGCGGTGGTGCCGCTGTCCCCTTCCGCCTTCACGGCGTCGGTGGCAACCACGGACAGGCGGGTGGGCACCACGATGCCGACGCTGGCCGTGGACACGGCAGTGGAGAGGGACCCGCCGGTGAAGTTGTTGACGGCCGCGGCGACGCTGCCGCCTGAGGTGCCGGCCTCCAGTGCCCGGGCGGCGTCACCCTGGGCCACGGTTTGGACGCGGGCGATTTCCGTCAGGCTGGCGGTGGCGTCGGTGCCCGCCGCGGCCACCTGGGCGACCTTGCCGTTGGCGGCGGCGATGACCCGGGCCGCGTCGGCGGCGACGGCATCCACCCTCGCCATGTCGATCTGTGCCAGGCGGCCCGCCGCGTCGCGCAGGATGGCGGTGACGGTGGCGTCGTTGGCCAGGTCGATGGTCCCGTTCGCCGGGAGTGCCGAGATGGCGGCGCCCAGGGCGGTGACGACGGCGCGGCCGGTTTCACCCGCTGCCAGGGTGCCGGTGGCCGCACCCATCAGCACGGCGGAGCCCTGGACGATCAGGTTGGCGATCTTGGCCGCCTGCTCCTGCGCTTTCACGGCGTTCGCCACGTCCGCGGCCGTGGCGGCGGGGTCGGTGGCGGCCAGGATGGGGTCGTAGGTCAGCAGGTCCAGCCGGGCGTCCAGCCCCAGGGCGGCCTTCAGCTTCACGGCAGCCGCGTCGAAGGCGGCGTCGGTGCCGTTCAGGCCGGCGATGCCGGTGACGGTGGTGGTCAGCGGGTTGATCACGGTGGCCCGCGGCGGCGCCTCATACACGCCGTCGAAGGTCACGCCCGTGGAGATGTCGCGCCCGCCCAGCATGACGTAGGGGCCGTCGCCGCCGGCGATCTCATAGTTGCCGGCCGCGTCGGTGACGGAGCTGGCCTCGCCCGCATCCAGCACGCCGTTGCGGTTGGCGTCGGCGAAGACGGTGGCGCCGCTGATGTAGCCGTCGATGGACTTGCCGCGGACGAAGTTCACCAGGACCTTGGACAGGTCCAGCACGGCGCCGCTGCCGGAGCGCAGGGCGAAGCCGGGGACGACGCCGTTGCCGGCCTGGTCGGTGATCTGGCCGGCGGTCGCCACCGTGAACTGGTTGGCGATGGAGATGCCGTCCCGGTCCACGTCCGTACCCTGGACCACATAACGGAAGGTCAGCCGGTCGCTGCCGTTGCCGGAGACGTATTGGGCCTGCCGCACAGTGTCGCCCACGGTGATGGACAGGGTGGGCGCGCCGGTGACCTGCACCGCCTCCGTGAAGCGCAGCGACAACTCCAGCACATCGCCGGGGAAATAGGTCTTGGCGGCGGGCGGCTCCACCGACACAACCCGCGGCGGGGCGCGGTCGCGGTCGTCGTCCACGATCTTCGCGTCAGCCTGGTCGTTGCTGTAGACCGGCAGGGGGTCGATGCCCTGGCTGGTCATGCCCACCAGCTTCACGGTGAAGCTCTCATCCGCCTCCACCGTCGCGTCGCCGCGGACGGTGACGATGATCAGGCGGCTGGCCTCCCCGTCGGCCAGGGTGACGACGCCCGACGGCAGGATGCCATCGGCGAAGTCCATCCGGTCGATGCCGTTGCCTTCCTCGATCAGCCACAGGATGTTGACCGTGCCCACCGGCTGGCCGGTGCGGGAGACCTGGAAGGTGTAGGTGGTGCCGCTGCCGGCCGCCCCCTCCGCCGCCGCGGTGGTGACGCTGGTGATGCTGATGCGCTGGGTCGGGACCACGTTGATCTCGACGAAGCGCTCCACGCTGTCGATCCCGTCGGACACGACGTAGCGGAACTGGCCGGCGCTGCCGGTGAACTTCTTCGTCGGCTCGAACACCAGGCCCGCCAGCTCCTGCGGTGTCAGGCGCATGCCGGTGCTGACGGCGCGGCCGTCCAGGGTGGTGACGGTGCCGGTGGTTGGCAGGCCGGACACGGTGACGGTCAGGCCCTGGTTGTCCACGTCGCTGGGCACATCGATGGACAGGCCCACGGGGGCCGAATCCTCACCCACCCGAAGGGCCTTGTCGGCCTGGGTCAGGGGCGCGTTGTTCTGGCCGCCGATGGTGATCACGACCTCTGCCGTGGAGGTGGCGCCGGCCGCGTCCTTCACCGTGTAGGTGAAGCGGTCGGTCTGCGTCTCCCCGGCGTTCAGGGCGCGGAAGGCGTTGTTGGGGTCGTAGCTGTAGGAGCCATCGGCGTTCACCCGCAGCAGGGCGCCGGAGGCCAGGGTGATGGTCCGACCCACGTCGGCCGCCACGCCGTTGACGGCGGCCACGGCGCGGCTGTCGCCCGCATCCACGTCCACGTCGTTGGCCAGCAATCCCTGCGCCGCGGACACGACCAGGGCGGTGGTCTCGAAGGTCTGGCCCGCGTCGGCCACGGCCACGGGGGCGTCGTTGGTGTTGAGGACGGCCAGGGCCAGCGTGGCGCTTGCCGTGGCGCCGCTGCCGTCGGCGGCGGTGACCCGCACCTGCACGGTGCCCACGTCCCCGTTCGCCGGCGTGCCGGAGAAGGTGCGCGTGGCGGGGTTGAATGACAGCCAGGCGGGCAGGGGCTGGCCGTTCGCCAGGGTGGCGGACAGCGTCAGCGTGTCGCCCAGGTCCACGTCGGCGAACAGGCCGGCGGGCAGGGCGTAGGTGAAGGGCGAGTCTTCCGTCGCGGTCTGGTCGGTGACGCTGCCCGGGCGGGTGGGTGCGTCGTTGGCGGAGGTGGCGGTCACCGCGCCGGCATTGACCGTGGCGGTTGCCCCCGCGGCGTCGGTGACGGTCAGGGTGAAGCGCGTCGTTTCCCCCTGGCCGACGGGGACGCGGTTCTCCGTGGGCTGGAAGACCAGTTGGCGGATGGCCGCCTGGGCCGCGGCGGCCGTGCCGGTGAAGCGGTAGGCGCCGTTGCCCTGGACCGTGAAGCCGGAGGCGGTGAGGGAGGCGGCGGTGAAGCCGCCCCTGGCCGCATCGTCCAGGCTGAGCGTGACGGTCAGCTGCTCCGCCGTCTCGCCGTCGGCGATGGTCACCTGGGCGAAGGGGGTGGCGGTCTGCTTGTCGGTGATCGTCAGGGTCTGGTCCGGGGCGCCGAGCCGGGGCAGGGCGTTGGTGGCCAGGGTGCGGTCCGCCTGCAGCGCCGGGTTGCCGGCGGCGTCGGACAGGGTGGCGCTGGCGGTCAGGCTGGCGCCGTCGGGCAGGGCGCCCACGTCCGTGGTGGGCAGGGTGACGGACCAGGTGCCGCCCTGGACGACGGCCGTGTAGGTCTTGCCGTTCAGGGACAGGGTGACGATGCGCCCCTCCGCCCCGCTGGCAGTGCCGCCGATCGTCAGGACCTGGGACTTCTCCGCCGCGTCCAGCCTGTCATCCCCGGCGATGGCGCCGATCGTCAGGGTGGGGGCGGTGAAATCCGTGCTGATCGGACGGGTCGCCTGCTGTGCGGCGTTGCCGGCGGCATCCGCCACGTCCGCCGTGACGGTCAGGTTCGCGTTGTCCGCCAGGGCGGCCACGTCGGCCTGCGGCACGGTCACCGTCCAGATGCCGTTGCTGACGGTGCCGGTGTAGGTCTTCCCGTTCAGGCCCACGGTGACGGTGCGGCCGTCGGCGCCCGTGGCGGTGCCCGATATGGCGAGGGCTGAACCCCGCTCCGCCGCATTCACCACGTCATCCGCGGCGATGGCGGCGATGGTCAGGGCGGGGGCGGAAAGGTCCGTGGTGACGGCGCGGGTGCCCTGGACCACCGGGTTCCCGGCCGAGTCCGTCGCGTCCGCCGTCACGGTCAGGCTGGCAGCGTCGCCCAGCAATCCCACGTCCGCCTTCGGCACGGTGACGGTCCAGGTGCCGTTGGCGACGGTGGCGAGGTATGTCCTGCCGTTCAGGCCGATGGTGACCTGCCGGCCGTCCAGGCCCGTGGCGGTGCCGGACAGGGCCAGGTCCTGGCCCCGCTCCGCCCTGTTGATGACGTCGTCGCCGGCGACCAGGCCGATGGCGACGGAGGCCCCGCCCAAGCTGGTGGTGACGGTGCGCGTGCCCTGCAGCGCCGGGTTGCCCGCCGCGTCGGACAGGTCCGCGGTGACGGTCAGGCTGGTGCCGCTGGTCAGGTTGGCAAGGTCGCCGGTCGGCACCTGGAGCGACCAGGCGCCGTTGGTGACGGTGGCCGTGTAGGTGCGGCCGTTGAAGCCGACGGTGACGGTCCGCCCCTCGGCACCCGTGGCCGTGCCGGACAGGGTGAGCGGCTGGTTCTTCTCGGCGGCGTTGATCACGTCATCGCCGGCGACGGTGCCCACAGCCACGGTGGGGGCGGCGAAGTCCGTGGTGATGCCGCGGATCTGGTTGGCGGCGTTGCCCGCGGTGTCGGACACGCTGGCCGTGACGGTCAGGCTGGCATTGTCGGCCAGGGCACCCACGTCTGCCTGGGGTACTGTCGCCGACCAGATGCCGTTGGTGACCGTGGCGGAGTAGGTCTTGCCGTTCAGGGTGACTGAGACCTGTTGCCCGTCAGCGCCCGTGGCCGTTCCGGTGATGGCCAGTGGTTGGCCCTTCTCCACCGCGTTGACCACGTCGTCCGTGGCGATGGCGGCGATGGTCAAGGTCGGGGCGGTGAAGTCCGTCGCCACCGGGCGCGTCGCCTCCGCCCCGTTGCCGGCGGGGGTGGAGACGCGGGCCGTGGCGGTCAGGGTGGTGCCGGTGGACAGGACGGACACGTCACCCTGCGGCACGGTGACCGACCAGGTGCCGTTGCTGACCGTGCCGGTATAGTCCTTGCCGTTCAGGGTGACGGTCACGGTGCGGCCGTCCACGCCGGCCGCGGTGCCGGAGATGGTGAGGTCGGTGCCCCTCTCCGTCGCGTTCAGCACGTCATCGCCGGCGATGGTGCCGATGGTGATGGTCGGGTTGGTTACGGCGACGGTGGAGGACAGGTTGAGGGGGGCCGTGTCCTGGCCCCCGTTACCGGTGCCGCCCGTGTCGCGCAGGCCGGTCAGGGTGACCACCCGGTCACCCGCGGTGACGGACCCCGCCGCCGCCCCGTTGCGATAGGCGATACTGTCCACCAGCGCCGCCATGGCCGCCGGGGTGATGCCGCCGGCCTTGGACAGGGTGACGGTGGCCGTGCCGTTGTTCAAGGTGACCGTGGCGGACAGGCCGTTGCCCAGGTCCGCCGGGTTGGTGGTGGCGGTGAGGGCAAGGTCGGTGCCGCTGATGCGCAGCACCTCCGCCGCGCCGTCCCGCACCCCGGCGACGGCCAGGACCAGCCGGTCAAGGCCTTGGCCCGCCTCGATCGTGGAAGCTGCGGCGTCCTTGAACAGCAGGATGTCCGTGGCGCGCACGAAGCCCAGCCCGCGGGCGGTCGCGGCCAGGGTGGGCGCGTCGTTGACCGGGGTGACGGTGAGGGTGACGGTGGAGTCGGAGGTCTTCGCCCCACCCGAGCCGGTGTTGCCGCCATCGCTCAGCGACACGGACAGGGTCACGTCGGCCGTGCTGTCCCGGGCCGTGGTGAAGGTCAGGTTGCCGCCGGCGATGAAGGCGTTGATGTCGGCGAGGCTGCCGCTGAGGGTCAGGGACCCCGTGCCCGTGCCGGTGACCGCAACGGCACCGGTGCCGGTGGCCGACAAGGTGCCGGAGCCCACGCCGAAGGTTGCCGTGACGGTGCCGGACGCCGCATCCACGTCCGCGAAGCTGATGCCGGTCAGGGCGGTGGCCGTGTCCTCAACCACCGTGATGCCGGTGGGGATGGTGGCCGTGGGCGCGTCGTTGACGGGGGTGACGCTGGTGGACAGGGTCCGTGTCGTCGCCGCGACGGCGGTGGTGCCGCCATTGGTCCGGGTGTCCAGGGTGGCGGCGGTCGCGCCGCTGCTGAAGTTGCCGGCGTAGCTGTTGTCCAGCGCCCGGACGGTCAGCCCGCCCGGCGTGCCGTTGAAGTTGGCGACCGGGCTGAAGCGCAGCAGGGTACCGCTGGACAGGGCCAGGGCCGCGCCGTCCGAAACGGTGGCGGGGACGGCATGCCAGGTCGTCCCGCTGTCGGTGGAGTACTGCCACACGCCCTGGGTGGTGGCGTCCGCGCCGTTGCCGGTGATGGCGAGGCCTGACAGGCTGGAGCCGGAGTCCGGGTCCTGGAGGGTGACGGTGCTGTCGGACAGGATCTGGCTGATGGTCCGGCCGGGGTTGCTGGCCGGGTCCTCCGCGATGGGCGCCAGGGTCAGGTTCCCCGACAGGCCGCCGGCGTCGTTCACGGCCACCACCTGGACGGTGGCGGACAGGGTGGGTTGGGTGCTGTCCTGGCCGCCATGGGCGATACCGCCATCGTCCTGCAGCAGGGTCAGGCTGACGGTGCGGTCCGCCGTGCCGGGGGCTTGGCTGGCATTGCGGTAGGTGATGCCGTTCAGCAGGGTGCGGGCGGCGTCAGCCGTCAGGCTGCCGGTGACGGTCACGGTCGCCGTGCCGTTGGCCAGGGTCACCGTTGCGGACAGGCCGTTGCCCAGGCTGACCGGATTGGTGGTGGCGGCGAGGCCCAGGTCGGTGCCGTTGATGGACAGGACCTCATCCGCGCCGTTGGCCATGTTGCTGACGGTCAGGCGCAGCTCCGCGATGCGGTCGGCGCCCTCAACCGTGGACAGGGCGGTAACGTCGAACAGGGCGCCGGTGGCGGCGCCGTCCTCCGTATAGATACGGGCGTTGGCCGTGGCGGTCAGGGTCGGCGCGTCGTTGACGGGCGTGATGTTGACCGCGGTGGTGCCGGACGCGGTGGGGTCCCCGCTGCTGTCGCTGAAGCCCCAGGCCAGGGTGATGCCGGCGGGCGGCGTGTCGGAGCCGTTGCGGTAGGTGACCCGCTGAAGCACATCGTTGACCAACGCCTGGGTGGGGATGGTCCCGCCGTTGGTGAAGCTGATGGTCAGGGTCCCACCGGTGCCGCCGACGGTGGCGAAGGTCTGGCCGCCGGCCTTCAGCGAGGTCCCGTCCACGGTGAACAGGGCCCCGGCGGTGTCGAAGCCGAAGCCGTCGTCCGTGTTGGCGCCGCCCTGGCGGGCGATGGTCAGGCTGGCGCCGGCATAGTTGCCGTTGCCGCCGTTGAGGGCCGCCATCTCCGCGTCGCGGACCGTGACGTTGCCGTCGATGCGCACGGCCGTCTGCTCCGCCGTGGTGGCGCCACCGTCCAGGCCGGTGAAGGCGGGGGAGCTGTTGCCGGTGGAGACCGTGACGGCGGAGGCGAGGCCCAGCGTCGCCGTGTCCGACCCGCCGTCGGCCGTGCCGCCCGTGTCGCGCAGGCTGGTGATGGTGACCGTGCGCTGGCCGCCGGTGATGTCACCCAGGGCGGTGCCGGTATGCTTGTAGGAAAGCCCGTCCACCAGGGCGGCCATGTCGGTGGCGGAGATGCCGCCGGTCTTGGACAGGGTGATGGTGGCGACACCGTTGCCGTCCACGGCGACCGTGACGGACAGGCCGTTCGTGGCTGTGGTCGCAGTGGTGCCGTGGGTCAGCTGGACCTGCGTCCCGTCGATGGATAGGACCTCCCGCGCCCCGTCCTTCAGGCCGGAGACGGTGAGGGTCAGCCGGTCCAGGTTCTGGCCGGACTCCACCGTGCCGACGGTGACGGTGCCGAACAGGTCACTGCCGGTGGCGGCACCGCGGACGAAGCCGGGGTTCGCCGCGGTGGCGGTCACGGTGGGCGCGTCGTTGCTGGCCTGGACGGTGACGGTGACCGTCTCCGCCACCTGCCCGCCATTGTTGTCGGTGGCGGTGACGGAGATGCTGCGGGCGGTGGTGTCCGGGGTGTCGCTGCTGTTCTGGTAGGCGACGGCGCGCAGGGCGGCCTGGACGTCGGCCGTGGTGGCCGCGCCCGTGCGGGTGATGGTGAGGGTGGCGCCGTCCTGGCTGACGCCCACCGACAGGCCCGTCGGCAGGACGTGGTTCACCGGGAAGTACAGCCGTTCCCCCGTGTCGCCCTTGCCGTTGGTCAGGCTGACGACGACCTGGTCCACCGTACCCAGGTCGGACAGGGTGGCGGCGGGGGCGATCTTCACGCCCGCGGCGTCGTTGGCGCCCTGGTGGGTCGCCTCCGTGAAGGTCACGGCATTGCCCGGGGCGACGGTGCCGTCCAGATCCAGGGCCGGCAGGCGGTTGACGGTGAAGCTCTGGCCGGTGAAGCGGCCGTCCAGCGTGCCGGTGCCGCCCAGGGGGCGCCCGGCCAGATTGGTGATGCTGTTGTCGTCGGCCAGGTCGAGGCGCAGCGTGCCCTCACCCGTGCCAGTGGAGACGGTGACCGTCCAGGTGGTGCCCGAACCCGTGACGCCGGTGATGGCGGCGCCGGTCAGGCCGCTGGTCACCAGGGCGAAATCGCTGGCGTCCACGCCTGTGACCGCCTGGTCGAAGGTGACGGTGAAGCTGACGCTGGCGGCCGTGGTCGTGGCCGCTGCACCGCCCGCGCGGTCGATGGCGGTGACGTCGGGCGTGGGCCGCACGTCCCAGGCAAGGGTGCCGGTGCCGGCGGACTCCGCCGCACCGTCGCTGACCCGGTAGGTCAGGCTGGCATAGCCCGTGCCGTTGGCGTCGTTGGCCGGGCGGAACTTGACTTGGCCGGAGTCGAAGGTGGCCTTGGCGATGGACTGGCCGGCGGTGACCGCCTCACCCGTGTCGGCGATGCCATTGTTGTTGGCGTCGATGAACAGGACGCCGGCCGTGGGCACGGTGACGATCCGCACCGCGGCGATGCCCGTGCCCTCCGCGTCGGCATAGGCGAAGTCGGCGATGGACAGGGTGTCGGCCGTGTCCTCGTCGATGGTGCGTGTCACCGTCGCCGTGGGGATGGTGGGCGCGTCGTTGGCGGCGGTGACGTTGACGGTCAGGGTCTTGTTGTCCGACAGGCTGCCGTCGGAGACGGTGACTGTGAATTCCTCAGACGCGTTCGTGCCGCGTGCGTCCACCGCCGTCGCGTTGGCGACGAAGACATACTTGCCGGCATGGGTGCCGCCGCTGGCCAGGTACAGCGTCCCGTAGGTCCCGGCCTTGGACACGTCATAGGTGATGCCACCGAACTGGGTGGTGCCGCCCGTGGTCCCGCCGGTGATGCCGAAGGTCAGGGTGGGGCTGTCCGGGTCGGTGGCGCTGAGGGTACCCGTGGCGTTGGCGAAGGTATCGGCCCCGGCCGTGTCGGACAGGGTGATGGCGGCGGGGGCGGCCAGCACGGGCGCGTCGTTGGCGCCGTTGATGGTGATGGCCAGGACGGCGATGTCCGTCGCCGTGCCGTCGGAGACGGTGTAGTTGAAATTCTCCGTCAGGGTCTGCCCGGCGGCAAGGGCCTGGACCGTGGCGTTGCTGTTGTCCACCACATAGGTGTAGGTGCCGTCGCTGTTCAGCGTCAGCGTGCCGTAAAGGCCGGTCAGGGCCTGGCCCACCGTGCCGGTTGTGCCAGAGCCTTCCGTGTTGCCGGTGCGGATGGCGGTGACCGTCAGGGTCTGGCCGGTGTCGGCATCGGTGTCGTTGGTCAGGACATTGCCGGTGGCATTGTTGCCCGCCGTGGCGTTGGCCGCACCGCCGGCCTCGGTGGCGCCGCCGGTGTCGTTGACGCCGACCGGGCTGGCATTTGTGGGTTGCGTCGCGCTGGTGACGCTGACGGTCGCCACGGCACCGCTGGCCGATGCGTTGCCGTGCACGTCGGTGGCGGCGAAGGTGAAGGTGCGGTTGCCCGTGGTGACGGTGGTGGCATCGTTCCGGTACTGGATGTCCCGGACGATGGCCTGCGCCTCAGCCGCCGTCAGGGCCTGGAAATTGGCCCGGGTCACGGTGAAGGTTCCGGCGGCATAGGTGACGTTGACCGACACCCCGCCCACGGTGATGCCGGCCAGGGCGGGCAGGCTGGTGCCGTTGGCGTTCACCGCCGTGCTGCCGAACAGCAGCTTCTCCGACACGCCGTCGGCAAGCCCGGCGACGGTGAGGCGGAGCTGCGTGATCGCGTCCGACGCCTCCACCACCGTGGCGGCGTTGGCGTTGTCGTCCAGGCTGACCGCTGCGCCGCTGGCGCTGGTGACCGTGCGGTTCAGGGTGGCGTTGTCGGTGGGCGCCAAGTCGATGACCGGGCCGCTGGTGTCCGTGGCCGGGGTGCTGTTGGCGACCGCGCGGCCGGTGAAGGGCGCGGCGAAGTTGCCTGCCAGGTCCTGCACCTTGTTGGCGGCGGTGTAGGAAAGGGTGATGGTTTCCGTGCTCATAACCGCACGGTCCAGGGTCAGGGTGACCCTGTTGGTCACGGTGTTGACGCTGACGCCCGTGATGGAAAGGGCAGCGCCCGTGGTGCCGATGGAATAATCGCCGATGGCCGGGGTGGTCGTGCCCAGCGCCTCGTCATAGCTCAGCGTCAGGACAGCGCCGTTGACCACCGCGCCGTTGGCGGCGGCCAGGGCCGGGGCGATGTTGTCCAGGGTGAAGGACTGGCTTTCCGCCGCCGTGGTGATGACCAGGGCGTTGCTGGCGGCGTCGGCGATGCCATGGCTGGTGGCGAGCAGTTCCAGGCTCAGGGTCCCGTTGGCATTCTGGATGCCGGTCCCGGTGACCGTCACGTCGAAGACGCCAGCTTGGCCCGTCACGGGCGTGGCGGTCAGGGTGACCCCGGACAGGGTGGTGCCCCCCAGCTTCGCCACGAAGTCCGTGCCCTGGACGGTACTGGTGTTGATCGCCTCACTGAAAGTGACACGGAAGGTCACGCTGTCGGCGTTGGTCAGCGCTGCGGCCCCCGTGGCGCGCAGGATGCTGACCACGGTGGGGGCGCTGGTGTCGGCGGGCCCGCCGTTGACGGTGAACGCCAACACGTTGGACGCGCCGTTCTGGTTGCCCGCCAGGTCCGTCGCCCGGCTGGACGGCAGCCAGACCGAGGTGAACCCGGCGGAAGCCGGCGTCAACGTGAAGGTGAAGGTCCGGTTGTCCGATGTGGCGAGGTTGCTGAGCGTGGCGCCGTTCGACGTGCCGAAGTCGGACAGGGTCAGGGTGCCGGCAGCCAGTGCCTCGTTGAAGGTGACGGTGACCGTCGTGGGGCCGGTGATGGTGGTCGCGGCGGCGGACAGGGTGGCGGTGGGGCCCGTCTGGTCATGCAGGAAGGTGGCGGTGTCCCGCACAACGTTGCCGCTGTCGTCCACATAGGTGGCGGTGACGGTGATGACCCCGTCCGCCAGCCGGCGGATGTCCAGCGGGTCGATGGACCAGGCGTTGTTGTTGACCGTCGCGCTGTCCACGATGGTCTGGCTGCCGTCGGTGACCGTGATGCTCAGCCGCGTGCCGTTGGCCAGCGCCGTGGTCGTGCCGCCGATGGTGACGGCATGGTTCTCGCTGCCGTCGATGATGTTGTTGGCCCGGACGGTGTCCCCGAAGCTGCGGGTGATCGCCACCTCCGGCGCGGAGGTGTCGATGGTCAGGGGCTGGGAGACGGTGGCCGTGTTGCCCGCCGCGTCAGTGCCGCTGGCCGTCAGCCCAACGGTGCCGGTCAGGCCGCCGCCGGGGAAGGCGCGGTTGGTGGGCGCAACCGCACCGGTGTCAACGCTCCAGATGCCGCCTGCCTGTACGGTCAAGGTATAGGTCAGGGCGTCGGACAGGTTGCCGTCGTTGTTCGGGTCGATGGTCAGGGTGATGGCGGAGCCGGCCGGCAGGTCCGTGGTGCCGCTGATCACCGGCGTGGTGTCGCGGGTCAGCCGGTTGGCGGTGATGCCGATGGCCGGCGGGGTGATGTCCACCAGCAACGCCTGCGTGGCCGTGGTGGTGTTGCCCGCGCTGTCCCGCCCGCTGGCGGTGACGCCGACCAGGCCGGACAGGCCCTCCGCCGCCAGGGTCCCCGTGGTGGGCAGGGCGGTGGCGGTGTCCACGCTCCAGGTGCCGCCATTGGCGACCACGGTGTAGGTGATGCTGTTGGCCGTGGCCGGGTTGTTGTCCGGGTCCAGGGTGATGGTCAGTTGTGTCCCGTCCGGCAGGTCGGTGGTGCCGGACAGGACGGGCTTGGTGATGTTGGTGATGGTGGGCGAGGTGATGGCGATGGCGGGCGGGGCGGTATCGATGACCAGTTCCCCGGTCGTCACGTCCGGGTTCGTGTTGCCGCCGCGGGTGGCGGTGGCGACCACCTCGTAGGTGCCCTGGCCCAGTACGGGGGTCGTCAATGACCAAGCGTTGCCGGTGACCACCAGCCCGTTGCCGGTGGTGTAGGTGACGCCGTTGACCTGCACGCTCAGCGCGTCGCCCGTAATGTTGGCCCAGGTGCCGGTGATGGTGGGGGTGGTGATGCTGCTGACCTGCGAGACGACCGTGGGCTTGTTCAGCGCCGTGGCGGTGGTGCTGTTGCCATAGGCGTTGGTGCCGGTCGCCGTCACCCGCGCGAAGGGAGAGAAGCCCGTAGTCGGCACGGTGCCGCCGATGGGTGCGGCAGTGGCGGTGTTGACGCTCCAGGTGCCGCCGGACACGGTGGCGGAATAGGTAACGCTGTTGCTGGTCCCGCTGTCGTTGTCCGGGTCGATGGTGACCAGGATGCTCGCCCCGTTGGGCAGGCTGGTGGTGCCCGTAATGGTGGGACGGGCGTTGGTGGCCAGCAGGTCCGCGTTGACCGTCACTGTCGGTGCCGCGACGGTGCCCGACGCCGTATCGAAGGTCTGGGTCGCCGTGGCGAGGGCGTTGCCGCGACCGGTCAGGGTGCCGGTGGCGACGCCAGACGCAACGCTGACCCGGATGTCGCCGGCGCTGTTGGCGGTGGGGGTGACCACCAGCGTATAGGTGCTGGCGGACACCTGGGTGAAGGTCCCGGCGGTGCCGTTGGTGACGGAGATGTCCCCGGCGGTGAAGCCGCTGACCCCCTCCGTGAAGGTGAAGGTGAAGGTCACCGGCCCGTCGGTCACGCCAGTCACGTCGTCGGTGATGGTCAGGCTGGGCGACGGCAGCGATAGTGTGGGCAGCCGGAAGGCCGTCACCTCGTTGCTGGCGTTGGAGGCACTGGCGAGCACGGTCAGGGTGCCGTTGCGCAGCGACTGCACCTCCGCCAGGGTCAGGGTGCTGCTCCAGGTCCCGTTGGTGACCGTGATCCCGGTCTTCGTCACCGTCGTGGTGCCGTCGGACACGGTCAGGTCCACCGTGGCCGGGGCGGAAAGGTTGGTGGTGCCGCTGATGGTCAGGCCGCTGCCAATCTCGCCCTGCGTGGCGGAGATGATGTCGTCACCCGCGATGGTGCTGATGGTGACGCTGCCGCTGGCGCCCTTGTTGCCGTTGTCGATGGTGACGACCTTGTCCACCGCCGTCACGAAGTTGCCCGCCGTGTCGGTGGGTGAGGGTGTGGCTGTGGCCGGGTTGGTGGCGGAAATCCGCAGCGTGAAGGTGCCGGTCGAGCCGATGTTGCCCAGGCTGGCGATCGTCCAGGTGCCGTCCGCGGCGACGGTCGTCGTCGCGGTCAGGGCCGCCGTGGCATTGGCGGCCGGGTTGGTGCCCGCGAAGAACTGGATGGTCAGGCTGGTGCCAATGGGCAGGTCAAGGCTCGACCCCGAGACGGTGCCGTTGTTGCGGGCGATGACCGACGGGCTGGTGATGAACAGGCGCGGCGGTGCCTTGTCGTGGGTGACTGTGCCGCTCGCGCTGACGGCCGTGTCGCGCAGGGTGGCAGTTACGCTGAGCGTGCCGTTGTCAAGGCCGGACAGGTTCAGCCCTGTGGCCGACCAGTTCCCGCCGCTGACCTGGGCGGAGGTGGTGATCCGGTTGTTGCTGCCGTCAGTGATGACCAAGTCCACGAACGTGCCGTTTGCCGCACTGGACTGGCCGCTGATGGTGACGTTGGTGGCTTCCAGCCGGTTCAGGATGCCGTCGCCCGTGATGCGCCGGGCGGTAGTGTCGCCCGCGCTGATCCCCGTCTCAATGGCCAGGCTGGTCAGGGTGGGAGTGGTCACGGTCAGGGCCTGGAAGGCCGTGCCGATGCCCCCGGCGGTGCTGGCTGTGGCCAGGATGCCCGTCAGGTTGTAGTAGCCGCCCACCGGCAGCGCGCCAGAGATGCGGCTGCCGGACAGGGTATTCAGGGTCCAGTTGCCGCTGCCGTCCGTGGTGACGGAATAGGTGACCGCGTCGGACAGCGCGCCGTCGTTGCCGGGGTCCAGCCGCACCGTGATCAGGCCGTTGATGACCGTGGAGGTGCCGGAGAGGGTGGGCCAGGGATTGCTACCCGTGGCCGTGGCCCCGCCGGTGATGGTGACGGCCGGCCCCTGGGAGATGGTTACCTCCCCCGCGGTGGCGTCGGTGATGCTGCCGGCACCGCGGGTGACAGTGGCCACAACCTCATGGGTGGCGAAGGACAGGTTGGATGTGGGCACCAGCGACCAGCTGTCGCCCGTGACGGTCAGGCCGTTGCCCACGGTGTAGGTGGTACCGCCCACCGTGACGGACAAGGTATCGCCGGCGATGTTGGTCCAGGTGCCGGTGATGGTGGGGCGTGGGTTCGTGGTGGTCTGGGCGGTCACCGTCGGCCGGTTCAGGCCGGTGGCGGTGCTGCTGTTGCCCGCCGGGTCCGTGGCCGTGGCGGTCACCCGGGCCGTGCCGGTGAAGCCGCCCGCCGGCACGGTGCCGGAGACGGGGGTAGTGGCAGTGCTGACGCTCCAGGCGCCGGCCGCGCCCACCACGGCCCGATAGACGACGTTGTTGGCGGTGTTGGCGTTGTTGTCCGGGTCGATGGTGACCGTGACGGTGGAACCCGCCGGCAGGTCGCTGGTGCCGCTGATGGTCGGCGTGCCAGCGGTGCTGCTGGAGGTCACGGCCAGGAGCGGCGGGGTCTTGTCATGCAGGACGGTGGCGCTGCCGGTGGTGGAGCCGCCCACGCGGGTGCCTGTCCCGTCGCCGGTGGTCCACAGCTCCGCCGACACCGTCAAGGTGCCGTCGGCCAGGGCGGAGAGGTTGGCGTTCGCCACCTGCCAGCCCGTGCCGTTGGTCTGGGTATAGAAGACGATGTCCGGGGTGGTGTTGTCCGTGTCGGACACGGTGACCTTGACCCAGGCCCCGCTGCTCGCCCCCGTGGTGGTGCCGGACAGGGTGACGCTGTCATCGTCCGTGGCGGACAGGTTGCCGTCGCCGATGCCGCCGCTGACCGTCACCGCCTGCCCGACGGCAACCGGGTTGGCGGCGGACATGACGGGGGTGAAGGCGCCGAGCTGGGCGAAGGTGAAGTCGCGGTTGTACCCCGCACCGACCCCGCCCAAGTCGCCGTTCAGCGGGCCCGGCTGGGTCTGGGTCATCACCACGTACTGGACGGGCGTGTCCTTGGTATAGCCGGCTATGCCGGTGGTGCCGCGCGGGCCCACCACGCCGTTGCGGTCCGCCAGGGACGGCTTGGCCAAGACGGCGGCGATGTCCGCCATGGGGACGCGGAAGCTGACGAAGATGTCTGACTTGCCGTCATTGCCCAGGTCGGCATCCCCGTCCCAATGCGGGTCGGACGTGGCACTGACCGGTGTCACCGAATAGTTCGTGGAGGAGAACGGGTAGGTGCCGTTGTTGGCCAGCCAGCCCACGGGAAGCGGCGAGGTGCTGGTGGTGCTGGGGGAGTTGTTCAGTCCCGTGCCGGGGTCCAGGATGCGGACGGCCTGGGCGTTGTTGCGGCCGTCGATGGACAGGAACAGGTCCACCCGCCCGTCCCGGTTGGCGTCGATGCCCACCACCGCCACGCCGGTGAAGCTGTTGGGACCGGTGGGGTTGTCGATGCGGACGCGGAAGGACAGGAAGTCGTCGGCCGTGTTGTTGGGCGTGCCGTTGTCGTCATAGCGGGTGTAGAGCACGGCCCGGGCGGCTTGGTTGGTTCCGGCCACGCTGCCCACCAAGTCGGTGTCGGCGGCATTGGCCTGGGTATCGTTCACCGGGTCGAACTGCATGACGGGCGTCCAGCCCGACGCGCTGCTGAGGGTGTTGGTCAGCACGCCGGCATAGGCCTCACGGCCCGCTTCCGTCAGGAATCCCGCGGCGTCGACGTTCCCCGTGCGCTGCTCCAGCACCCAGTCGCCGCCCCTGTCGGGGTTGCCGGTCAGGTCGGTAGAACCGGCGACGTCGGCACCGGTCAGCTCCGCCAGCCGGCCCAGCAGGGTGACGCCGTCGGCTGCCGCGGCCAGGTCGCAGCCGTAGAACAGGATGTCCCCGTCTTCCGTCAGGGAGGTGCGCAGGGCCTGGAAACGGGCAGCATGGTCCGACAGGTTGTCCAGGGTCAGCCGGACGCTGCCCAGGTGGATGGCGCCCGCATCGGCGTGGCTGGCGATGTGGACGGCGCTGATGCCTGTGCGGCCCTGGAGGGCGGCGGCGATCTGGGCGATGCCGTCGCGGCTGGAGTCGATGAGCACGACCTCCATGCCCGGCCGCACGTTGTCCCGCAGCAGCTGCCAGTTGGCGACGGCGGTGTCGATGAACACGATCTCCGTCCCCGCGGCCGGGCTGGCCATGTCCTGCCGCCAGTCGGGGAAACCGTCGCCGTCCCGGTCCTCCCCACCCGTCCCGTCCAGCCGGTCGGCCCCGATCTGGTCCTTAGGCCCGATGGCGGAATAGGTCACGGGGATGGGCGTGCCCTCATCCTCCCCGATGGTTTCGGAGCCGACCTGGTTCTGCTGCAATGCCGGCTGCGGGGCCGGGATCGGCGCCTCGTCATCGTTGCTGACCGACAGGGAGCCTTGCTGGTCGGCGGCCAGCGGGGCGGGCGGGGGTGGTTCGGCCCCGTCCGGGGAAAGGGTGAGGGAACCCACCTGGTCCTTGGCGAAGGGGTCCGTCCCGGTGCCGGGCGCAGGCTCCCCCTCCGGCGTCAGGGCCAGGGACCCGAGCTGGTCCTGGATGAGGGCGCCTTCGGTCACGGGCGGCGGGCTGCCGTCGGGCGTGACCGCCTCCGACCCCAACTGGTTCGGTGAAAGGGAGGGTGCCGGGGTCGGCACCGGGTCGGCCCCGTCCGGGGTGACGGTAAGGGAGCCGGGTTGATGGGCCGGGCCCGGGCCGGTGGCGGCCGGCACCGGGGCAGGAGGGGCGCTGCCGTCGATGGTGACCACGTCATGGGCGACGTCAGCCGGGCCGCCCAGATCGGCGAAGGGGGTTTGGAAGGCATTGTCCTGGGCCAGGGTGTCCTGGGCCGCCTCGGCCGCCGTGGCGACCATGGCGGCGTCGAACATCATGCGCGGCTCAAGCGCCAGTGCCGTCCGCTTCGACCGACGCGCCTTCTCCTGACCGCCCTTGCCGCCCGCACCCGCCATGACCCAGCCCCCCGCTCGCACAGCCAGACTCGCCCCGACTGACATAGCCAATTGGGGATATCCGGCATTTATTTTGAATTAACACGGCGGGGGAGGGCGTTCTATCGGTCGGTGCGCTGCTGTTAACATACTTATGGATAGGTCTAGGCAGTCATGATGGCATGCGGAGGTAGGCAGACTTCCGGATCCACCCGCATTCCGCGCAATCGGCATTCCTGTAAGTCGGAGGTCAGGCGACCGACGGGCTTTGGGTCCCGGCTCCCCCATCAACGGAAGCGGGCCGACCAAGACTCGACGGCTTCCATGCCACGGCCCCGCACCACCGTGACATCCCCGCCCGGAGCCACCAGCAGGGTCCGGGGCAGCTCCCCCCGCCAGCGGGGGTCCAGCTCGAAGCGCAGCCTCTCGGCGAAGGGGTCGGCGAAGTGCCAGGACTCCAGCCCGGACAGGCCGGCCCTGGCCAGGGTAGCGGCCATGCGGGGCACATCCTCTTCCCCGTCGGTGCTGATCAGGACGATACGGAGGTTCGGGTTCTCCCGCGCCAGCCTTGCCCAGTGGGGAAGCTCCACCAGACAGGGCGCGCAGGTCAGGGACCAGAGGTGGGCCACCAGGGGCTTGCCGGCGTGGGCATCCCGGATGGCCTGCCAGCTTCCCTCCACGAAGGGCTTGGCCCCGCCCGCGAGTGCCGGGACGGCCAGGAGCCAGAGGGACAGGGCGATCAAGGTGGCCCTCATGGGGTGCCCCCTTCCAAGGGTAGCATGCGGTACCCCTCCGCCTTGGTGTGCCAGGAGAGGAGCGCGCCGCCCCTGCCATCGGACAGCAGGATGGGATGGTCGGAGGCGTCGGCGGTGCTGGCCAGGGGGCGGGCGGCGGTCCAGGATTTGCCGCCGTCGGCGGACAGCTGGCCCATGACGCGGCTCTGCTTTCCGTCGAACTCCTTCCAGGCCAGCCAGACCTGGTCGCCCGCCGCCAGGAGTTGGGCGTGGCCGGCCTGCCGGTCGGGGTCGCCCACCGCGACGGGCACGGTGAAGGACGCCCCGCCGTCGCCGGAGCGCGCGTAGAACAGACCCTCCCGCGCCGCGCCTTGGGTGAACCAGGCTACATGGATGGTACCGCCGGCTGTGGCCAGGGTGGGGCCATGGTGGGGGCAGCCGTCGATCTTCCAGTCATCGACCGATACCCGACGCTTGGGCCCGGGCTTGTCGGGGGCGGAGAAGGCCAGCAGGGCGTGGTCGCGGATACCGCCGTCGAAGATGCTGCGCCAGGTGATGACGGGCTTTCCGGGCGCTGCCCAGGCCAGGGCGACGCGGCAGCATTCGCAGGAGTTGTCGCCCAGGGTCACGGGCGGCTGGAAGCTGCGGCCGCCGTCCAGGGACCAAGCGGCCTTCAGCGCGGCACCGGCATAGGGTTGGCCCTTCGCCTTGGCCTCTGCCAGGGGACCCTTGTCGATCCAGGTGGCGAGCAGGCGCCCCTGCCTGTCGCTGGAGAGCACGGGGAAACGCTCGCTGGTGCCGTCCGGGACCAGGGGGGTGGGTGGCGTGAAGGTCTTGCCGTCGGCGGAATGGCTGACCAGGACCTGGCCGTTGTACCGCTCATCCTTGCGCACGGCCCAGGCGACGGAGACGCGGCCCTGGGCGTCCACGGTGATGGCGGGGCGGCCGTCGCCGTTGTCGTCCACCCGGGCGGGCTCCGGCGACAGGGGGATGGGCTCACCCAAGGGACCAGTGGGCTGGCCGGCGGGGGAGTGGGCAACCCAGACCTTGCCGCCGGCCACCCAGGTCAGCCAGAGGGTCCGGTCAGGGCCCAGGGCCGGGGTCACGGCGGTGGCGCAGCGCAGGCGGCCGTCCTCCGGCCCGCAGCCCTCCGCCACGCCGGTGGGTTTGGCGCCGCCGCCATGCTGGTGCTGCTGGGCTGCGGCGGGGAGGGCGAGGGCGGCTGCGAGGAGGGCGAGGGGGAACAGGCGACGCATCAGAGCCTCCATCCGAGTTCCAGCACGACGGTGCGTTGCGGGTAGGGGTGGAAAACCCAGGCCTGGTTGTTGGCCAAATTGTCCACGCCCAGGCTGAGCCGCGCTTGGTCCGTCACGTCCCAGGACAGCTTGGCATCCAGGATCAGGAATTCCGAGGTGTAGCCGAAGCTGTCGCCGCGCTGCGTGCCCTCCAGGTTGCTGTTGGGGCGGCTGGCGTAGCGCAGGCCGAGGCTGGCCAGCCAGTCCTCGGCAAAGCGCCAGCGGGCGTTGGCGTTGGCCCGCCAGCGGGGGATGCGGGGGAACTGCACTCCCTCCGCGGCCGGGTTGGGGCGGTTGCGCAGGGTCTCCGCGTCGGTCCAGGCCAGGTTGGCGTCAAGGTCCAGGCCGGGCAGGATGTCCACCGCCTCCACGATGGCCTCCACGCCCCATTGGCGCACCACGTCGATGTTCTTGAAGCTGGTGGTGACGGCGCCGAACTGGTTGAAGCCCTGCTGGCTGAAGATGGCATCCTCCGCCCGCTGCCAGAAGACGCTGCCGGTGACGCGGACGTCGCCGAAGGACCGGCGCAGCAGCAGGTTGGCGTCGCGCGATTCCTCTGGCTTCAGGCCCGGGTCGAAGCTGCCGGGGTCGAGCTGCCCGTCCACCAGCCGGCCCTGGAACAGCTCCCCCACCGTGGGGAAGCGGGTAGCGGTGGCGAGGCTGAGCTGGGCCTGCCAGCCGTCCGCGATGTCCCACTCAGCACCCAGGGTCGGGCTGACGGCGGTGTCGCGGCGGGTGGGATAGGTGGCTAGGGAACTGGCGTTGGCCAGCAGCCCGTCTTCCGCCCGCCAGCGGTCCAGCCGCGCGCCGCCGGTCAGGGTCAGGTGGTCGGACAGGGCGTAGCGGGCATCGACGAAGGCGCCGACCTGGCCGGTGCGGCCAGCGGTGCGGCTGCTGAACACCGGCGCGGCCTTGCTGCGCCAGGCGGTGGTGTTGAACAGGTCCTGGGACGTCTCGTACCACATGCCGTTGGCGCCCAGGGCCAGGTCCAGGGAGCCGAACTCCCGCTCCGCCAGCACATCCGCCGCCCACCAGCCCGTGTCGCCCTGGCGGGCCAGGGTGCCGGCGCCGTTGCTGATGCCGGCCTGGTGGTTGGAGGAGGTGCGCGTCTCCAGCCGGTCCACCCGGAAGCGGGACAGGGCGGCGCGCAGGTCCCAGCCGGCCAGGGGGCCGGACAGCTTCACGCCGGCCAGGATTTCCCGGCGCTCTGACAGGGACAGGGTGACTCCGTTGGCGGTCCACAGGGACCCGTCGGGCAGCCGCACCCGGCCCTGGTAGACGGGGGTGCCCGCCGCGTCGCGCAGGTAGCTTTCCGGCTTGGTCTGGTCGCTGTTCACGGTCCACAGGATGGCCAGCGCATCCGCCTGCCAGCCGTCGCCGAACCGGTAGCCGACGCGGGCGCGGAGCTGGTCCTGCACCGTGCTGTCCGGGCTGTCGGCGGCGAAGACGGGGGTCTTGCTGACCAGCTCATTGTCCACGAATCCGCCGGTCACCGGGCTGGCCGGGGCGGGGCCGGTTGCGCGGGTGAGTTGGCGCCATTGCATGGGCTGCCCCTCATTCTCCAGCCGTCGGGCGGACAGGCGCAGGTTCCAGGGGCCGTCCTGCTGCCGCCAGCCCAGTCCGGCCTCCGCGCTATAGCCCAGGTAGGTGTCATCGGTGCCGTACTGCTCGTACGGCTGGGCGAAGCCTTGCAAGGTGGCGAAGGCTTCCGTGCCCACCGGCTCCCGCGTGGTGATGGAGACGACGCCGCCCATGGAATTGCCCGGGTGGCGGGCGGAATAGGGGCCATAGACGATGTCGAACTGGCGCGCCTCGCCGGGGCCGACGACGCCCCATTTGGGCGGGAAGCCGAAACTGTTGCCCAGGAAGTTGGACACCAGGAACCCGTCCACCAGCACCAGGGTGCGGGCCGATTGGGTGCTGTGGGTGCCGCGGAAGCCGGGCACGCCGTTCAGGTCGCCGATGAAGCGCTTCCGCACGAAGAAGTTCGGCGCGTACTTCATCAGGTCCTCGACGTTCACCGCGTTGACCGCGTCGAACTGCTCCGGACCGAGGGAGACGGACAGGCCGCGCGGCTCCACCGTGATAGGGGCCTGGCGCTGGCCGACCACGATGATCTCCTCCATGGGGCGGACGGCAAGCTGCTCCTGCGCCGCGGCGGTCGCGGACAGCAGGGCGAGGGGGGCCGCGAGGCATAGGCCGGCGGCCACCCGGGAAAGGCGGGAAGGCAAGGGGATGCTCCTGATCCGGCCGGGGCCGCCCTGGGCGGGGTCCCGGCACGATGGCTCGTCCCGGTGTTAAGGCCGGGGGCGGTGGGGATCAGGCGAGGGCGGGCGGGGCGCGGGGGCCGGCAAGGCCCGGCGGTCTTGGGAAGGGCGTGGGCGCGCTGCTGCTGGGCACCCAGCGGGCCAGGGGGGCCAGGGCCAGCAGCGGCAGCAGGATCGCCGCCAGCAGCGGCAGGGCCAGCGACACCACCGCCGCGAAGACGCAGGGGCTCTCGCTGGCATGGGGGGCCGGCTGGTCCACCGGGTTCCCGTCCTTGTCCAGCAGGATAGTCTTCTCGAACCCGCCGGAGCAGATGGTGATGGGGTAGGCCCCGTCAGCCAGGGCGCCCAGGTCCGGCATGAAGCCGGCCGGCACCAGCGCCCGCAGGAACAACGCGCCCAACACCAGCCACGCCGCGAGGCGACGGAGGGAAATAGGCATATGGCGCAGGCCGTTCATGGTCCTACGCATGCCAGGGGCACGCCGCCCTGTCCAGTGCCGGTTCGCCGCAGTGGGGGGAGTGCGGGACGAGGCGGTCGGGCTCCTGGGAGCGTGGGTGCCAATGAACACGGACGACACGGACACCGCTTCGCGGCCACGGACGACACGGACCGCTGCCTGGCTGTCCGGTTTGTACTGTGAACCGCGGCGAAGCCGCAGTCGGTCCTGCCTGGGACAGGCTGGCGCAGGGGAAACTTTGGAATCATTGCGGCTTCGCCGCGGGACAGGCAGGTGGTGGCGTTCGTGCCTGTCCGTGTGCCGCGAAGCGGCGTCCGTGTCGTCCGTGTTCAACGGCACCGAGGCCACCCACAAGACGGACCGCCTCGTCCCGCACCGACACCCGCCCCTACTTCTCCTCCATCTTCACCTTGTCCCCCATTTCGCCTTTCCGCAGACGGTCCAGATGCAGGCGGGTGGGGCCGTCGTCGGGGCGGTCGGCGGCCAGGGACTCGAAGGCGTCAAGGGCGCCCGGGTCCTTGGCTTCCAGCAGGGCGTAGGCGGCCAGGTAGGCCTGGGTGAAGGGGCTGGCGGCGTCCTCCGCCGACAGGGGCTGGTAGACCGGGATGGGTTCCGTCTTGCCCTTCAGGACGATGCGGCCCACGGGGCGGCGGGGGATGTCGGGGCAGAGGCTGGCGGTGGCGCCGCTCATGGCGACGCGGGTGCCCAGGTACTTGTTCAGCCCCTCCAGCCGCGCGGCGGTGTTCACGTTGTCGCCCAGGGCCGTGTATTCGAACCGCAGCTCCGCGCCGAAGTTGCCGACGCTGGCCGGGCCGGAATGCACCCCGATGCGGGTGACGCCGAAGGCGCGGCCGGCGGCCTGTTCCGCCGCCAGGAAGGTTTGGGCGAACTGGTCCAACTCCAGCGCGCAGGCCGCGGCCCGGGCGGCGTGGTCGGGCTGGTCCTTGGGGGCGTTGAACAGGGCGAAGACGGCGTCGCCGATGAACTTGTCCACCGTGCCGCCATGGCGGAACACCACCCGCACCATGCCGTCCAGGTAGCGGTTCATGACGTCGGACAGGCTGGCGGCGTCCATACCCTCCGCGATGGTCGTGAAGCCGGCCACGTCGGTGAAGATATAGCTTAGCTCCCGCCGCTTGGGGTCGAGCTGCAGCTTGGCCGGGTCGCGCAGGATGTCGTCCAGCAGGGCGGGGGACAGGTACTTGCTGAAGGCGCCCTGGATGAACTTGCGCTGTTCCCGCTCCTGCCGGCCGCTGTAGAGGTCGGCCATCCAGAGGGCCAGGGACAGGGCGAGCGACGGGGTGATGACAGGCACCATGACAGCCTGGTACCGGAACAGCAGGAACGCCCCCACCCAGATGCCCAGGATGCCGGCCAGGCCCAGCAGGGTGCGCAGCCACAGCGCCACCTCCATCCGCCCCAGCAGCAGCCCCACCAGGGCGGCGAGGGTGCAGGCGAGGAGGGAGAGCCACAGCCCCTGGGCCGGCGGGGCCTTGGCGTCCATCAGTTGGGCCAGCTTGTGGGCATGGACCAACACGCCGGGCATGGTGCTGTCCAGCCCGGTGCGGGCGGCGCGGAAGGGCGTCAGGTGCCGGTCGGCATCCAGCAGCACCGCCCCCACCAGGACCACCTTGCCCTTGAACCATGCGGGGGGGAGCACGGCGACGGTGTGGGCGGGGAATTGCCGGAAGGGTGGGGTGGCGCCGTCCTTTGCCCCGCGCCAGGCGATGGGCGTGCCCTCCGGCAGGGCGGCGGGCCGGCCCAGCTTCGTCAGCAGCGCCTCGCTGATCCCGGGCAGGCGGGTGCCGTCGGCCAGGGCCTTGGCCGTGAAGTATTCCCGCACCACCCCATCATAGGGGTCCTTGCGCAGGTTGGCGGCGGCGCGCAGGCCGGGGGGCAGGAATTGCTCCAGGAACCCCACCTGGGCGGCCGTCGCCCCCTCCGCCCCGTCGCCATAGCTGACCACGACGGGAATCTTGAGGTCGGCCAGGGCTTGGCGCAGGGCCTCGTCCTTGGCGGGCTCCGTCGGCGTGTCCAGCAGCACGTCCAGGAAGATGGCCGCCGCCCCCTTCTGCTCCAGCGTGCGCAACAGGTCGGCCAGGAAGCCGCGGTCGATGGGGCTGCGGTAGGGAAACCGCGCCACCGTCTCCTCCGTCAGGGCGGCGACGACGATGTCCGGGTGCTGCGGCTCCGGCGGCAGCAGGGTGGCGACGCGGTAGTCGGCCACCCAAGTCTCGAACCCGCCCAGGAACGGCAGCAGTCGCTCCATGGTCAGCGGCAGCAATGCCGCCGCCAGGGCAAGGGCGGCCATCAGGGCGGCGCGGCGCAGGCGGGGGCTCAATACCTCAGACCCCCGCCATCACATGCTCTTCCCGCAGCAAGTGGGAGCGCATGGAGGACAGCCAGAGGCGGCCGGGCGTGGTGTATTCCAGCAGGGCGGCCCCGTCGCGGATGACCGGGGCCAGGGTGTTCCAGAACAGCTCGGTATAGTTGGCCCGGAACTCCACCACGTCCTTGAAGCCCAGCAGGCCCAGGATGCCCGACTCCTCCATCTCCAGGGTCAGGGGCTTCAGCTTGTGGACGAAGTAGGGGTCGGCCACGGCGCCGATCAGGTGGGCGGCGCGCAGCAGGCCCGGGTAGCTGTCCGTCTCCGGCAGCCGGTCCAGGGGCGGGGGGAAGCGGGCATAGTCCAGGTTGGCGGCCAGCATCTCCCCGTCCAGCACGGGGTCGCCGTGGAAGTGGCGGCGGGCGAACAGCATGCCGCGGTCGGCATAGTGGGGCCAGAGATAGGCGTCGGTGGCTCCCGGCGGCAGGGTGATGCTGGCCCCGTCCGCCACCACGCAGCAGGTGCCGTCATCCTCTGCCAGCAGGCGGCGGTTGAAGCCGACGGAGAAGAGGCAGAGGGAGGCAAGGAAATGCACCGCCTCGATGGAGCGGACATTGCCGTCCCGCACCACCTTGCCCCGCAGCATGTCCAGCCCGACGCAGACAACTTGGACCGTGTGGTCGAGGTTATGGTAGACCGCGTCAGTGAGGGAGCTGAAGGTCAGCCCCACCCGCGCCGCCCGCAGCAGGGCATGGCGCTCCTGCGGCGGCGCGCCGGGAAACAGGTCCGTGAAGGCGGCACCCAGCCGTTCCAGCAGGGCCTCGGTCACGATGTCGGCCGGTCGGAACATCAGCAGACCCTCCCCTGGCCGGCATGTTCCTCCACGAAGACGTGGGACAGCAGGCTGGCCACCCATTTCCGCCCCTCCCGCGTCACCTCGAGGTAGGCGAGGCCAGGCCCGATGTGGCGGTGCACATGGTTCCAGAAGAAGGACGGGTAGGTGCGGCGCAAGTCGGCGGGAGACTGGTTGCCCAGGCGCTTGTTGGTGCCCGTCTCCTCGAACTCCTGGAACAGGGCGGGCAGCTTGCGCAGGTAATCCGGGTCGCCCATCTGGCCGATCAGGTCGGCGGCGCAGACCAGCCCCGGCCAGTCGTCCTGGGGCTTGTCCTCCCGCTCCGGCACGGGGAAGCGGGTGTGCTCGATGCAGCGGCAGACGAAGTTGCTGTCGATGATGGGGTCGTCCCGGAAGCGCCAGCGGACGAACAGCTTGCCCCGCTCCACATGATAAGGTGTCAGGAAGGCGTCGGTCATGCCGGGCGGGATGTCCACCGTGCTGCCCGACGAGTCGGCCACCGCCCGGTCGCCCTTGTCGCCGGGGCAGATGCCGCGGATATAGCCGATGTCGTGGCAGAGCAGGGCCACCAGGTAGTTCACCCACTGGCCGGGGCTGACATTGCCTTCGCGCAGCATCTTGCCGCGCACGATCTCCTGCCCCACGGAGGTGACCATCATGCTGTGCTCCAGGTCATGGTAGATGGCCGTGGAGTTGCTGACGGTCTCCATCGCCAGCACGGCGGCGACGGACAAGGTGTTCAGGTGGTCCGGGTAGCCGGTGCCGTAGACCCGCTGGAACGTGTCCCGCAGCCGCCCGACGAAGTAGTCGATCAGGATCTGCCGGGAATCAAACGGGTCCATGGGACAGCCCCCCGCGCCGCCATAGGTGCCCCCGCACCTTTATTGGGTCCGCGGGGGAAAGCGTAAACCGGCGCCTTCCTGCCGCCAACCGTATGTTTCACCTTCCGGGGTAGGAATGCCCGAAAGGATGAGGTGGCGGCGGCCCCGGACCGGGCCGCCGCCACCTTGCCGTCAAGCCAGGTAGTCGTGCAGAACCTTGCCGTAGGGCAGGGTCATGTCGGTGACGATGTGCAGGCCCGTGGCGGGCCCCAGCACCGGCAGGTCCGCAAGCGGGCAGTTCACGGCCGGGATCAGCTCCAGCCGGGCGGCGCCGGTCCAGGCGCCCTTCACGACGATGTCCGCGAACTCCACCGCCACCAGCTGGGCGATGGCGGGGCTGCCGTCGATGTCGGGGATCAGCTTCAGCGTCACCTGGGTGCGGGCGAGCTGGGCCTTGATTGCCGCCAGGTCGGTGCGGCCATGGTCGTGCTTGTAGGTCATGGTGCCCGTGGCCACGTGCTGCCCGGCATAGGTGAGGGTGCCGGTCAGGGTGTCCGCGTTGACCTTAAGCGCGGGCTTGCCGAACTTCATCGGGTAGCCCCACAGCTCACGCCCGCCGGCCAACGGGGGCGTGTTGTCCACGTACATCTGGCTGATGAAGTTGCAGGGCTTGCCGTCGAAGGTGCAGGGGATGACCTGCGCCGTGGCGCCATAGGCGCCCATGCCCTGCCCGTCCGGCAGGTCCAGCCACTGGACGGAGACATAGTCCCCCGCCGGCTGCAACGGCTCCGGAAGGGCCTGGCGGATGGCGGCGGGGTCCGACTTGTAGGTCAGGACCATGTATTCGCGGTCGAAGAACTTGTAGGGCCCGTGCGGAAAAGTCGGGCTCTGCAAGGGCATGGACGGCAGCTTCAGGACGTCGGCCTTCTTCATGGTCTGATACCCCTCAGCCTTCCTGGTCCTTGATGTAGTCGAACAGCACCCGGCCGTGGGGCAGGGTGATGTCGCCGATGAAGTGCTTGCCGCCGACGATGCGCTTGATCGGCAGGTCGCCCACCGGCGCGTTCACGTGCGGGATCAGGTGCAGGCGGGCGGGCGACAGCCAGCTCCCCTTGATGGTGATCTCGGTCAGGTTATAGGCGACGAGCTGGCAGATCTTCGGCTTGCCGTCCACGTCGGGAATGATCTTCAGGTTGCACTGGGTCTTGGTCATGCCCTTGGCCATGGCCTCCACCCCGCCGGGCGACTCCTGGTGCTTGTAGGCCATGGTGCCCATGGCGACCAGCTGGCCGGCATAGTGCAGCGTGCCCGTCAGCGTGTCGGAGGTGACCTCCAGCTTCGGGTGCGCGTACTTCTTGGGGAAGCCCCAGATCTCGCGGCCGGCGCTGATCGGCGGCTCGTCGTCCAGGTACATCTGGGCGGTGAAGTTGATCGGCTCCCCCTTGAACAGGCAGGGGATGACGACGCCCGATTCGGTGTAGTCGCCGAAGCCGGAGCTGTCCGGCATCTTGATCCACTCATACAGCACGTGGCCGTCGGGGTTCGGCTCCAGCGGCTCGGGCACGGCCGCGCGCAGCAGGTCGTGGTCCGTCTCGTAGGTGATGATCATGTATTCCCGGTTCACGAACCGGTAGGGCCCCATGGGGTAGCTGGGGCTGGCCGCCGGCATGGACGGCAGCTTCAGGATCTCGTCAGGCGTCACGGTCGGCACCTCTCGGCAAGGAATGGCATGTCGGGATGGTCGGGCCCGTGCGTCGGGCAGACTTCGGCCGCCGGTGCCCGTGACCCCGGGCGCCGGCGGTGGGGCGTCCTAGAGGAAGAGGCCCTTGATGTCGGTGGTCGTCTGGACCCCGATGTGGTCGAAATTCTCCTCCAGCCACTGGCTGGCGGTGGCCCGGCCAACGTCCCGCAGGTCCTGCAGGAAGTCCCAGTCCGGGTTCAGCTTGCTGGCCACGCCCAGGCTCCGCATGTGCTCGTCGTTGCGGATGGAGTGGATCAGCATCTGGCGGTGCTTCTCATCGTCCAGCTGGCCGTCCTGGATCAGGTGGCTGACGAAGGCGATGGCCCGCATCTCCCGCATCAGGGAGGAGTTAAAGCTGATCTCGTTGATGCGGTTCATGATGTCCCGCGCCGTGTTCGGGATCTCCTCCCGGTACAGCGGGTTGATGTGGACGATGATGACGTCGCTGGTGGTCGACCCGTAGATCAGCGGGAAGATGGCGGGGTTGCCCATGTAGCCCCCGTCCCAGTACGCCTCCCCGTCGATCTCCACCGTGTGGAACATGAAGGGCAGGCAGCCGGACGCCAGCACCGCCTCCACCCGCAGCTCATGGTTCTCGAACATCTTCACCTTGCCGGTGCGGACGTTCGTGGCCGACAGGAAGACCTTGATCGGGCAGTCGCGGCGCAGCTTTTCGAAGTCCACGCACTCCAGGAGCACGTCCTTCAGCGGGTTCAGGTTCAGCGGGTTGAACTGCGCCGGGGACATCAGCCGGGACATGATGTCGAACATCATGAAGGCCGGGGAATAGTCCAGCGAGTGGTTCTTCATCATCTTGTCGAGCCAGCTGGGCTGCAACGGCCCGCGCGACCCCGCCTCACTGATCTTCTTCCAGAACTTCGCCAGCTCCCGCCTCGCCCCCTCGCGCCCCCCGATGGTTAGGCCGTAAGCCAGAACCGTCGCGTTCATCGCACCAGCGGAGGTGGCGCTGACCGCCGAGTAGCCGATCCTCTCATCCTCCAGCAGCCGGTCCAACACCCCCCAGGCGAACGCCCCGTGGGCGCCGCCGCCCTGGAGCGCCAGGTTGACGGTTTTCACGGCCGGGGCAGGGGCTTGCGCCACACCCGGGACCGGACGGGGTCGGCTGGATTTGGCCGGCTTGGCGGCAGGCGCCGCCCTCAGCGTGGTGTCAGGCATGCCGCAACCCCCCGATCATTTGTAATTAAGTGTGATTAGATTGCCCCTAACGGCTTCCCGACTATAACGCTTTGTGTATTATGGGGGAAGAGACGTTCGCAGGCAGGGGAAACCTGTCCGTTTGCCTTATAACCAACGGCCGAAAGGCTTGGGATTGCATCGGGGGGTAGGGGATGTTGAAGGGTAAGTCAGCCATCGTGACGGGTTCCACCAGCGGCATCGGGCTGGGCATTGCCCGCAGTCTTGCGGCGAAGGGGGCAAACATCCTGCTGAACGGGTTCGGCGACCCGGCGGAGATCGAGAAGATCCGCCAGGCCATCGAATCGGAGTTCGGGGTGAAGGCCGCCTACAACGGTGCCGACATCAGCAAGCCCGAGCAGATCGAGGCCATGGTCAACCAGTGCGTCGAGACCTTCGGCGCCGTGGACATCCTGGTGAACAACGCCGGCATCCAGCACACCGCCGCGGTGGAGGACTTCCCGCAGGCCAAGTGGGACGCCATCCTGGCCATCAACCTTTCCGGCGTCTTCTGGGGCATCCACTATGCACTGCCGCACATGAAGGCCAAGGGCTGGGGCCGCGTCATCAACATCGCCAGCGTGCACGGCCTGATCGCCAGCAAGCACAAGGCCGCCTACGTGGCCGCCAAGCACGGCGTCGTCGGCTTGTCCAAGGTGGTGGCCCTGGAGACGGCGGGCACCGGCGTGACCTGCAACACCATCTGCCCGGGCTGGGTGCTGACCCCGCTGGTGCAGAAGCAGATCGACGACATGGCCGCCCGTGAGGGCATCACCGTGGCGGCGGCGCAGGAGAAGCTGCTGAAGGAGAAGCAGCCCTCGGGCCAGTTCGCCACGCCGGACCAGCTCGGCGAGCTGGCGGCCTTCCTGGCGAGCGACGCCGCGGCCCAGATGACCGGCGCTGCGCTGCCCATGGATGGCGGCTGGACCTCGCAGTAAGTCAGTGAAGGGGGCCGGCCCGGGCAACGACCCGGGCCGGGATGCCCCCGCGGCGATGGGGTGCCGCGGGGATGCAGGGGGTGCCGGCGGGGACCGGCAAGGGCCGGGGGGCTTGGATGGCCGTACACGAATCATTCCTGGAATACCGGGGCTTCCGGTTCCTGAAGGCGGCGGGCGCGCTCGTCGCCCTCTCCATCCTTTTGTATGTCTTGTACACCCCCATCGGCCCGCACAACGGCGGGACCTGGCTGGGCTATGGCCTGGGCACCGTCGGGTTGGTGCTGATCGGCTGGCTGACCTACCTCGGCGTCCGCAAGCGGCAGTACGACCTTGGCCCGGTGAAGCTGAAGGCCTGGGTCTCCGCCCATGTCTACCTTGGTCTTTCCCTCCTGGTGGTGGGGACGCTGCACACCGGGTTCCAGTTCGGCTGGAACGTGCACACCCTGGCCTATGCCCTGATGGTGGTGGTGATCGCCAGCGGCATCTACGGCGTCTACGCCTATGTCCGCTACCCCACCCTGATGACCGCGAACCGGGGCGGCCAGACCCTGGACACCATGATGCGCGCCGTGGCGGAGCTGGACCGGCAATGCCGCGACCTGGCCATGGGGCTGGGCGACGAGGTGGCGCGGGTGGTTCTGGACAGCCAGCAGAACACGGTGATCGGCGGCAATGCCTGGGCGCTGCTCAGCGGCAAGGTCCGCGGCTGCCCCACGGGCCGGGCCGTCACCCGGGTGGAGGAACTGGCAAAAGGCACCGCCGACGCCACGGCCGACCGGTTGGCGGCGCTCCTGTCCCTGCTCCGGCGCAAGGCCGGGCTGCTGCGGCGCATCCGCAAGGACCTGCAGTACCGGGCCCTGATGGAGGTCTGGCTCTTCGTGCACGTGCCCCTGTCCGTCGCCCTGCTGGCGGCGCTGCTGGTGCACGTCTTCGCCGTGTTCTTCTATTGGTGACGGGAGCGGTCCGATGAAGATCCTGGTCCGCTATGTGACCCGCCGCCCCCGCGGCAACACGGTCAACCGCGACGAGTTGGTGGAGGCGACGGAGCTGGGCATCGGCCGCGGCGCCGGTAACGCCCTGCACCTGTCCGACATCCGCATCCAGTACAACCACGCCGTCATCCACCCCGCCGGCCCCGGCCACGCCACCATCCAGGCCCTGGGCGACGCGGATTTGGCTGTCAACGGCAAGCCCGTGCGCACGGCGGAGGTAAGCCCCGGCGACGAGATCGACGTGGGTCCGTACCGGCTCCGCCTGCTGGAGCCGGGGGAGGGACACGAGGTCGGCGTCTCCGCCGAGCTTGTGGCGCCCCAGTCCGATGACGAGGAACGGGTGCGCGCCTGCGCCCGCACCAGCTTCGCCAGGGAGATGCCGGGCCGCCGCCCCATCGCCTGGGCCCTGGTGTCGGCGGTGCTGGTGCTGTTCCTGGCCCTGCCGCTGTACAGCTTCCTGGCGGAGCGGCCGACGGTCACGTCCGACGCGGGCCTCGACCCCGCCAGGATGGAGGCGATGCACCAGCGGATCGCCTTCGACACGGTCTGGACCAGCGGCGCCATCTCCGGCCCGCACCGCTTCACGGCGGAGAACTGCACCGCCTGCCACCAGGACGCCTTCGTCATGGTGCGCGACAGCTCCTGCACCGCGTGCCACCAGGACATCGGCCACCACGCCGACCCGGCGGTGGCCGCCCTTGTGGGGGGCCTGGCGGAGACGCGCTGCGCCACCTGCCACAAGGAGCATGAGGGGCCGCAGGCCGCCGTGCAGGACGACCAGCGCAGCTGCACCACCTGCCACGCCAATTTGAAGGCGGAGCACCCCAAGACCGGCTTGCAGGACGTCTGGGCCTTCGACCCCGGCAAGCACCCGCAGTTCCGCCCGTCCGTCGTGACCGACGGCGCCACCGGGAAGGTGGAGCGGCTGGAGGTGGGCGGGCAGGTGCCGCTGGTGGAGAGGTCCAACCTGGTCTTCCCGCACAGCCGCCACCTGAAGGCGGAGGGCATCCGCGGGCCGGACGGCACCGTGAAGATGCAGTGCAGCGACTGCCACACCCCAAGCGGCGGGCTGTTCCAGCCGGTCAGCATGGAGAAGAACTGCCAGTCCTGCCATGCCATCAAGTTCGACCCCGCCAGCCCCGCCCGCACCGTGCCCCACGTGGCGGCGGAGAAGGCGCTGGAGGTGGTGCGCGACCACTTCAACAGCATCGTCCTGTCCGGCAACTATGACGACGTCACTGCCCCGGCGGTGGTCCGCCGCCGGCCCGGCACGGAGATGAAGCCGGAGGAGCGGGCCCAGGCCCTGCAATGGGCCGCGGTCAAGACGGGGGAGGCCATCGACCGGCTGGCCGGCAAGTCCGGCTGCGGCGGCTGCCATGTGGTGACCAAGGCGGGGGAGGGTGCCACGGCGACCCTGGCGGTGGCCAAGCTGCACGTCACCGACCGCTGGATGCCGAAGGGCATCTTCGACCACCCCAGCCACGACACCATGTCGTGCGACAGCTGCCACGCCGCCAAGACGAGCCAGGTCGCCACGGACGTGCTGCTGCCGGGGGTGCAGACCTGCACCGCCTGCCACGGCCCGCAGGAGGCGGCGGCCAAGGTGCCCAGCACCTGCGTCACCTGCCACGTCTTCCACCAGCCCGGCCTGCCGGCCATGCGGCCGGGCCCCGACGGCAAGACGGCCGCCCACCCCGCGCCCGCCCTGGCGCCCACGCCCGCGAGTGCTTCGCGATGAGAACGCGACGGATGACACGCTGGCTGGGCCTGCTGGCCGCGCTGGTCCTCTCCGCCCCCGCGCTTGGCGCTGGCGGGGAGAAGCCGGTGGAGCGGACCTACGTCACTGCCCCGCCCGCCCCCTACAGCCAGACGCAAGGACAGGCGGACGCCAAGAGCGCCGGCTGCATGACCTGCCACACGGCGGTGGACCAGCCCAGCATGCACGACGCCAAGTCGGTGGTGCTGGGCTGCACCGATTGCCATGGCGGTAACGCCAATGTCCGCTGGGGCGGCAAGGGGCACCAGCCGGGCACGCCGGGCTACAAGGAAGCCATGGAGCAGGCCCACGTCCTGCCCCGCTATCCCGAGTTCTGGGGCCATGCCGGGGCGGCGAACCCGGAGCGCAGCTATGCCCAGCTGAACAAGGAGGCGCCGGAGTTCATCCGCTTCATGAACCCCAGCGACTACCGCGTGGCGCGCGAGGCCTGCGGCGCCTGCCACCTTCCGGTGATCCAGGCGGCGGAGCGGTCGCTGATGGCGACGAACGCCATGTTCTGGGGCATCGTCACCTACAACAACGGCATCTTGCCCTACAAGGATTACATCCTGGGTGAGTCCTACACCCGGGACGGCAAGCCGGCGGTGTTGAAGAGCCCCGTCTTCAAGAAGACCGACCAGACCTATAAGAACCGCATCCTGGATGTCATCTACCCCATGCCGCGCTGGGAGGTGATCCCGCCCGCCGACATCTTCCGCGTGTTCGAGCGGGGTGGCCGCAACATCAACAGCCTGTTCCCGGAGATCGGCCTGCCCAACAGCCTGGGCCAGACCCAGCGGCTGGAGGAGCCGGGCCGCCCCGACATCCGGCAGAGCAACCGCGGTCCCGGTACCGGCCTGCGCATCGCCGTGCCGGCCATCAACCTGCACAAGACCCGCCTGAACGACCCGCTGATGTGGTTCCAAGGCACCAACGACCAGCCGGGCGACTACCGCCAGTCGGGCTGCGCCGGCTGCCACGTGGTCTATGCCAACGACCGGGACCCGCGCCACTCCAGCATCTATGCCAAGTTCGGGCATGGGGGGCTGAGCCAGCAGGCCGACCCCACCATCCCCAAGGACCGGCCCGGCCACCCGCTGAAGCACGCCTTCACCCGGCAGATCCCCACCAGCCAGTGCATGGTCTGCCACATGCACCAGCCGAACCTGTTCATGAACACGTACCTCGGCTACACCATGTGGGATTATGAGTCGGACGCCCCGGCCATGTGGCCGGAGAAGCAGGCCTACCCGACCGACGCCGAGGTCCGCGCCATCAACGACCGCAACCCGGAAGGGGCGGCGGTGCGCGGCAAGTGGGGCGACGTGGAGTTCCTGAAGCGGGTCAGCGAGCTGAACCCGACCCTGAAGGACACGCAGTTCGCCGACTACCACGGCCATGGCTGGAACTTCCGCGCCATCCACAAGCGGGACCGCAAGGGCAACCTGCTGGACAAGGACGGCAACAAGGTCGACGCCAACGACCCGGAGAAGTGGAAGAAGGCCGTCCACATGTCGTCCATCCACGTGGACGTGGGCATGCAGTGCGTGGACTGCCATTTCGCCCAGGACGGCCATGGCACCGGCATGATCCATGGCGAGGTCAGCTCCGCCATCGAGATCACCTGCAAGGACTGCCATGGCACCAGCCAGGCCTTGCCGACCCTGAAGACCAGCGGCCCGGCGGCCCGGCCCGGCGGCTTCGACCTGGCTTCCATCCGCAACGCGGACGGCAAGCGCCGGTTCGAGTGGGTGGGCGACAAGCTGGTCCAGCGCTCGGCGGTGAAGCCGGGGCTGGAGTGGGAGATGTCCCTGGTGAAGAACACCGTGGACCCCAACAGCCCGCACTACAACGCCAAGGCCGCCCGGGCCAAGCTGATGTCCAAGGACACGGCCACCCAGGCCTGGGGCCCGGGCGTCGCGCCCCAGGACCTCGCCCACAAGGACGAGGAGATGGCCTGCTTCACCTGCCACCTGTCCTGGACGACAAGCTGCGGCGGCTGCCACCTGCCCATCGAGGCCAACTGGAAGACCCCGCTGCACCGGTATGAGGGCGGGGAGACCCGCAACTACGCCACCTACAACCCGCAGGTGGCGCGGGAGGACATGTTCCAGCTCGGCAAGCACGGGCCGGACAAGGACGGGCAGGTGGCGCCCTTCGCGTCACGGTCGGCCCTGGTTCTGTCCTCGACCAACATCAACCGGGAACGCCTCTACATCCAGCAGCCGCCCATCGCGGCCTCCGGCTACTCGTCCCAGGCCTTCGCCCCCCACTACCCGCACACGGAGCGGAAGGAGGAGACGAAGACCTGCACGGACTGCCACCTTTCAACCGAAGGCGACAACAACGCCATCATGGCGCAGCTGCTGCTGCACGGGACCAAGTATGTCGACTTCGTCGGCTTCTTCGCCTGGGTCGGCGCCGATGGCGGCGTGGAGGCGGTGCGCGTGACGGAGTGGGACGAGCCGCAGGCGGTGGTGGGCAGCTACCTGCACCGCTACGCCTATCCCGACTGGTTCAAGGAACATGTGGACCGCGGCCGGGAGCTGAAGACCGACGGCACGCGGGAGATCGACAGCGTCGCCAAGGACGCCGGCCGGGCGAGCTGCATCCAGATGCGCGGGGAGTACCTTTACGTCTCCGAGGGCAAGGGCGGGTTCCAGGTCTATGACATCGCCTCCGTCGCCAACAAGGGCGTGTCGGAGAAGATCCTGACGGGGCCGTTCTCCCCCCTCGGCCACGACACCCATGTGCCGACGAAGAACGCCACCTGCGTGGTGCTGCCCACCACCCAGCCCATCGCCCCCAACCGGAACGAGGGGGAGCTGATGCGGGTGACCAACATGGAACAGCCCATGCACCCCATCTACCGCCACGCCTACGTGACGGACGCGGAGGAAGGACTGGTCGGGGTGGACATCACCACCCTGACCGACGGCGACCCGCAGAACAACTTCCTGGAACGGGACCTGACCTTCAACCCGGGCGGGCTGCTCACCGGAGCGCGCCACCTGGCCATCGCCGGCACCACCTTCTACGTGGTGGCGGACAAGGGGGTGGTGGTGCTGGACATGGACCAGCCCAAGGCGCCCAAGGTGCTGGCCACCATCCCGTTGGACGATGCCCGCGCCGCGGCGGTGCAGTTCCGCTACCTGTTCGTGACCACGTCCGAAGGGCTGCGGGTCGTTGACGTGACCACCCCGGCCAAGCCGCGGCTGGTCCAGGGGGCGCTGGTGCCGCTGGCGGACGCCCGCAAGCTGCACGTGGCCCGCACCTACGCCTATGTGGCGGCGGGCAAGGACGGCCTGGCCATCATCGACGTGGAGAAGCCGGAGAAGGCGTTCCTGTACCAGGCCTTCAACGCCGGGGGCACCATCAACGACGCCTATGACGTGGTGGTGGCCTCCACCAACGCGTCGCTGTTCGCCTATGTGGCCGACGGGAAGAACGGGCTGAAGGTGTTGCAGCTCACCTCCCCCGCCTCCCAGCCGAACTTCTACGGCTTCAGCCCGGAGCCGAAGCCGGAGCTGATCGCCTGGCGGAAGACGGTGCACCCGGCCCTGTCGCTGTCGCGCGGGCTGGAGCGGGACCGGGCGGTGGACGAGACGGGGCACCAGATCGCCGTGGTCGGCCGCAAGGGCTCCCGCCCCTTCACCCTGGAGGAGCAGAAGCAGCTCTACCTGGACAAGGCGGGCAAGCCCTGGGCCGTGACCGACAGGGTGGTGAAGGAAAGCTTCAAGCCGGCCGACACGACGCCGAAGCCCGTGCCGGCCCCGCCGGCGGGCGAGGGTGGGCGGCGCAAGCCGGGCGAGGGTGGGCCGGCAGGCCAGGGCACCGGCCCGGCCCTGCCGCCGAAGGACACGTCGCCAAGCCCGCCGCCGGAACAGTGGCGCCGCCGGCCGGGGGTGGAAACCTCCGTCCAGGCGGGCGGGGGTGCCGGGGCGGCAAAGGACGGTAGTGTGGGGGCGATGCGATGAGCGTTGTGGGGAAGGGGGAGGCCATGTCTGGCAATCGGCTTGTCGCGCGCGCCGCGGCGTGGGTCCTTGGGGCGTTCGTGGCGCTGGCGGGCGGGGCTGCCCAGGCCGCCGACGTGGCGCTGCCGCACCAGGCCAAGGACGTGCACCTGGGCGTGGCGAGCTGCGCCGGCAGCACCTGCCACGGCGCGGTGGCGCCCTGGCGGGACAGCAACGTGCTGCAGAACGAATACACCACCTGGATGGCCAAGGACCCGCACGCCAAGGCGTACAGTGTGCTGCTGAACGACCATTCCAAGCGCATCGCGAAGAATTTGGGCATCCCCGCGGCGCATGAGGCGAAGGTCTGCCTGGACTGCCACGCCGACAACGTGGCCCCCGCCCAGCGCGGGGCGCAGTTCCAGCTCTCCGACGGGGTGGGGTGCGAGGCCTGCCACGGCGGGGGCGAGCGCTGGCTGGGCATCCATGTCAGCGGCAAGGCCACCCACGCCCAGAACGTGGCCGCCGGCCTGTTCCCGACGGAGGACCCGAAGCACCGGGCCAACCTGTGCCTGGGCTGCCACCTGGGCGACGAGACCCGGGCTATCACCCACAAGATCATGGGCGCCGGCCACCCGCGGCTGGCCTTCGAGCTGGACACCTTCACCAGCATCCAGCCGGCCCACTACCGGGTCGACGACGACTATGCCAAGCGCAAGGCGGTGGCCAACGGGGTGAAGACCTGGGCCATCGGCCAGGCCATCGCCCTGTCCAAGTTCATGGACCTGGTGGCAGACCCGGCCCGCAACCGCGACGGCATCATGCCGGAGTTCGTGCTGTATGACTGCCAGTCCTGCCACACGCCCCTGAACAACATGACCTGGCAGGCCCAGGCCACCCAGGGCATCGGGCCGGGGGTGCCGCGGCTGCACGGGGCCAACGCGGCCATGCTGAAGGTGATCGCCGCCGCTGTGGCGCCCGGCATGCAGGCGGAGCTGGTGGAACGGTCCCGCGCCCTGCACGCCGCCAGCCAGCGCGACAAGGCGGAGATGGAGCGGGCGGCCAAGGCCCTGAAGCAGACGGCGGACAAGCTGGCCGACAGCTTCGCGGGCCGCGCCTTCGACGGCAACGACATCCGCGCCCTGATGCAGGCGCTGGTGGCCGCGGGGCTACAGGAGGGCTATGCCGATTATGCCAGCGCGGAGCAGACCACCATGGCCCTGTCGGCGGTGATCGACGCGCTGAAGGCCACCGGCCAAGTGGACCCGACGCGGCACCGGGGCATGCAGCAGGCACTGGAAGCCTGCTATGCCGCGGTGAAGCAGGACGCCACCTACACGCCCGCCGCCTTCACCGCCGCCTTGCAGCAGTTCCAGGCGGCCATGCCGGCATTCTGAGGGGACTCACGTGTCGGGTCACGCGGCACGCTATCCGCGTGACCCGGCATCATCGGGGTCCCAGGCTTAAGGGACTGTCGAGGTCGCCGGGCCAGGCGCGTGCCGTGCCTGGTTTGTCCCACGGCACTCCGTAGGATCGGGTTCATGTCATCCCTCCTTGGCGACTGGGTGGGGCCGGTGGCGACGATGGTTTCCGTCGTCTCCTTCCTGCCGCAGCTCGTGAAGTCGTGGCGCAGCAAGTCCACCCACGACCTGTCCTATGCCACCTGGGTGCTGTTCTGCCTGGGGGAGGGGCTGTGGTTTGTCTATGGGCTGACGGCCGAGGCGGCCTGGATGTCGGTGGCGACAGGGGTCACGGTGGCCCTGTCCCTCGCCATCATCCTGCTGAAGCACCTGTACGGCGACGACGCCCGCCGCTTCGTGCCCATCACGCAGGAACTGCGGCAGGTGGTCAGCGACAGCGAAGTGGCGAGCCACCAGATGCTCACGGCGGCGGAGACGATCGAGAGCATCCTGGGCGACCTGCGTGGGAGCAGCGACCCGCGGGTGCGGACCAAGGTGGCCGACGCCCTGGCCCACGCGGCCACCACCATCTATGAGGCCTGCAATTTCCAGGACATCAGCGGCCAGCGCATCGACCGGGTGGTCCGCACCTTCGAGGTGATCGAGGCCCGGAACCCTAGAATACGCGAGATTTGGGAAAAGACCCAGGCGGGCAAGCCCACTCACCCCGGCCACGACCCCCAGGCCTTCGGGCCCGCCCTGTCCGGTGAACGGCAGGCCGGCCAGGCTGACATCGACAAGCTGTTCGACTGACCCGGCGCCTCAGCAGCGCCAGCTGGTGGAGCCGCCGACGCTGGGGTGAACCCAGGTGGTGCCGGACATCTGGCCGGGCCGCAGCACATACTCCTCACTGACGCCATTGTCGTACTGGACGCCGAAGGTGCAGGTGCGGTTGCTCTTGTTCTGCATCCTTATGTAAGCTTGGTTGTTGATGACGCCACCATAGACCCGGTAATAGCCGAAATTGTCCATGGGGAAGTCATCGACATGCGACGTGTCGTAATACTGGACCCCGTTTACTTCTTCCAGGGCGGCGTTGAAGTTTACCAGGTCTTCCGTCTCGCAGCCTGTCAGGGCAAGCAGCACACCGACCATGATCAGAACGCGCCCCATGCCCATGTCCGCCCCCCCCGAAAGCATTTCCCGATAAAGTATCAGGTCCATACCCCTTCAGGTCAATGCATACCATGGTCTGGAAAGCAGGTGCTGCCGGGGTGACAGGAGGCGCATGGTTGGCGCGTGTGATGATGGCGTGAAGCCAACGGCGTGGTCCTGTGGAGATCCTGATCATGCGACCGTTCCTGGCTGGTGTGCTGCTCCTGTCCATTTCCGGCGCGTCTGCCTTGGCGGCGGATGGGGGCGGCGAGGCTGTCGGTGGGCGGGATGACCCAGCGCGGGCGTCCGGTTGCCCCGTGCGCAGGAAGGTGGAGGCCGGGGCAGCCTTCGGCGGGGGACGGACGGCGCGGCACTTGGGGGCGCAACTGGACTATGGCGCCCCGGGTCCCGGCGGGCCGGAGCCCTGCAAGGAGACGGGCCTCGCCTTGTCCTTCTCCCTGTCCCAGACCCATTTCAGCGGAACCGGCCGCGATAGCCCCGACAGGCCGGTCAACCGCCCTGCCGGACCTCCCGCTCGAGGCGGGCCAGCAGGTCGGTGAAGAAGCCGATCTCTTCCGCGGTCAGGCGGAGCTTGGCATGCCGGGGCAGGAATTGCGCCAGGGCTTGGCCGGATTTGCGTGCATAGAGGGTGCCGTCCCTGAGCTCCAGGGACTCCCGTGCCAGGGCGGCGGCGCTCTCATGGCAGCGGCCGCAGCGTTCCTGGAAACGGGGCGGGGTGGAGGCCTGGGCCAGCAGCATGTCGTGGACGGGCCCCACCAGATCCCGCGGCACATGGTGATTGGCCAGGAAGGCTGCCAAATCGTCCCGGTGATGGCGCCCCAACAGGCGGCCGTCCTCCACGGTGAGGAAGCGACGCGCGAAGGGGCCGGCATGGCCGTGGCAGTCGGCGCAGGTGCCTTCCCAGAATTGGTGGAGGTCGGTGCCCGCCCCGCCGGGTGCCAGCAGCATTGGCGCCAGCAAGGCCAAAGCCATGGCGAACCTCATCACGGACCCCTCCCCGCGGATACCCGCCCTATGCCTATACCCGCGCCAGCCGGGGTGGCAATTCCCCTTCCGGGGCGTGGCCGCCCCCTCGATTGACCCATGTCATGGCAGGCACTGGCGACCCGGATCATCCTGCCCATAAGCAGAAGACCGCCCGGGCCCGGCACAGGATGCCCCGGCCACGCGGCAATGGAGCGGCCGAGGCAGGCCGCCATGACAATGGAGGAACCGATGTTGACGCCCTCCGAAACCCTGCTCACGACGTCCGGGATGGGACCCGGCTTCGCCGCGGCAAACATCGCCATGTTCGGCCCCCTGGCCGCCCTTTTCCGGGTCCAGGCGGAGGCCGCGGCGGCCATGGGCGCCTGCGCCGTGGACGCCACCGCCGCCCTGCTGGCCGACCTGGAGGAGGCGGGGCATGCCCTCGCCGTGACATGCGCCGCCGACGACCCGGCCGAGGCCACCGGCATCTGGCAGGAATGGGCTGGCGGGTGCGCCTGCCGGGCCTGCGCGGTCACCACAACCGTCGCGCAGGGCATGGGCCGCATGGCCCTGGCGGGCGCCGATACGGCGACGGGGCTGTGGAACCTGCCGCATTGAACGGTGGGGCCCACTGAAGCGAAGACCCATGGCGGGAAGCCCGGCAACCGGTCCCGGGGCTTCCCGCGGGTGGCGGGGGCCGGACCGACGCGCTGTCCCCGGCCGGCTTGGCCGGGCGGCCGTCACGACCTGGGGAGGTCGGCCATGTTGACCCTGAAGGATTGTGCGGATGTCGTCGGCCTGACGCTGGACGAGGTCGAGGCCGTGGCGAGCCATGACGGGCTGCCGCAGATGCTTGCCGTCGGGCGGGCGGCGGGGATGCTGGACCAGGACTGGGGCAATGTCGCCCTGCGCCAGATGATCCGGGACGACGCGGATCGCGCCCACTTGGCCGGGCGGGAGGGGCAGACGGAGGCCTACCGGGCGCTGTTGGCCGAGGCCACGGAACGGCACCCGGGCGGCCGGGACCGGCGGCAGGGGCCGCGGGGCTGAACCGCGGCCCGGCCCTTCCTCGTTTCCCGCTCAGCCGCCGCAGCCGCCGCAGCAACCGCCGGGGGGCGGGGGCAGGTCGGCGAAGGCGACCCGGTACAGGCCGCCGGAGGGGAACAGCCCCTTCAGCCGGTTCAGCAGCCGCTCCAGCGGCACGTGGTCCGGCATGTGCTCGATGGCGCAGATGACGGAGCCGTCGTCCAGCGCGCCGGGGCTGGCACCCGCGTCGGCGGCGCGGGGCGGGGCGTCCAGGGAGAAATGCACGAGTTCGGTACGCATCGGGTCTCTCGAGGTCCGGTGACGGGGTTCGTGGCAGGAAGTCTGCACAGGGTGCGCGCTGTCGTCTTTGCGCGGGCGCAATGACCGGGCCGACGCGCAGGCAGGGTCAGGGGGCGTGCAGGGGGATGGCGTCGAACAGGGCGCCGTCCTCCACCAGGCCGCAGGATGCGGGGACGACCACCAGCGCGTCCGCCGCCGCCAGGGCCGATTGCTGGGCGGAGCTGCCGTGTCCCAGCCGCTGCGCGACGGGCATACCGTCCGGGCCGGGGCTCAGGCTCACCGACACATACTCCTCCCGCCCCGTGGCGCGGCGGAAGCCACCCTGGAAGCGGACGCGCAGGCGCGGCGGCGGGACATGGGGCAACCCTGCCAGGGCGCGCAGCAGGGGCATGCCCACCAGGGAAAGGGTGACGAACACGGCGTTGGGGTTGCCGGGCAGGCCCAGGAACAGAGCCTCCCCGCCCGACGGGCGCGGCAGGTGGCCGACGGCCAGCGGCTTGCCCGGCTTGATCGCCAGGCGCCAATGGTCGATGCGCCCACCCACGGCGTCCACCGCGCCGCGCACATGGTCCTCATCCCCCACCGACACGCCGCCCGAGGTGACGACCGCGTCGCAGGCGGACGCGGCCCGCAGGGCCTGGGCGACGCTCCCCGGGTCGTCGGCCACGGTGGGCAGGATGACCACGTCGAAGCCCGCCTCCTCCAGCATCCCGGTGATCAGGGAGCGGTTGGAGTTGTGGATGGCGCCTGGCCGCAGGGGCTCCCCCGGCTCCACCAGCTCGCTGCCGGTGGACAGCACGGCCACCATGGGCCGCCAGCGCACCAGCAGGCTTGCCCGGCCCAGGCTGGCGGCACAGGCGACCTGGCGCGGGCCCAACCTCGTGCCCGCGCGCACCGCCACGGTGCCCTCGGGCATGTCGTCGCCGGGCAGACGGATGTTGGCCCCGGCAGGCGGGACCTTGCGGACATGGACCAGGCCACCGGACTCGCGGCAATCCTCCTGCATCACCACCCGGTCACAGTCGGGGGGCAGGGCGGCGCCGGTGAAGATGCGCACGATGCCGGGACCATCCGGCAGGCCCAACCCGCTGTCCCCCGCCGCCACCCGGCCGCGCAGGGGGGCCAGCAGCTCCACCCCGGCCCCCGCCACGTCGGTCCCGCGCAGGGCATAGCCGTCCATGGCGGAGCGGCGGAAGTCCGGGATGGGCCGCCGCGCCACCAGGTCCTCCGCCAGGACCCGGCCCCGCGCTTCCCGCAGGGTGACCCGCTCCACCCCGGCCACCGGGGCGATGCCCGGCAGCAGGCGGGACAGCAGCCCGTCGATGGTGCGCTCATCCGACTTGGGGCCGCAGCAGGTGCAGGCGTCCCGGGGGGCGGAGTCCAGCGGGGTCATGGGGTCGTCCCTTCGTCAGTGGCCGGCGGCGGCCGTGGCGGGCATGGTCCAGACCGGCACGCCGGTCATGTCCGGCAGCGTGTGGGCGATGCCCTTGTGGCAGTCGATGCAGGTGGCCTTGTTGGTGAACAGGAACTCCTGGTGGGCGGCGGCCCCGCGGGCGCCCTGGCGGGTGATGTCCATGGACTCCGCGCTGTGGCAGTTCCGGCACTCCAGCGAGTTGTTGGCCTTCAGCCGGGCCCATTCGTGGCCCGCCAGCTCCTTCTTCTTGGCGGCGAATTTCTCCGGCGTGTCGATGGTGCCGAAGATCTTGCCCCAGACCTCCTTGGAGGCCTGCATCTTGCGGGCGATCTTGTCCGTCCAGTTGTGCGGCACGTGGCAGTCCGGGCAGGTGGCCCGCACGCCCGAGCGGTTGCTGTAGTGGATGGTCTGCTTCAGGTCGGCATAGGGGTTGTCGCGCATCTCATGGCAGCCGATGCAGAAGGCCTCCTTGTTGGTGGCCTCCAGCGCCGTGTTGAAGCCGCCCCAGAAGATGACGCCGGCCACGAAGCCGCCGACGGTCAGGAAGCCGAGGCCCAGGTGGACGGCCGGGCGGTTGAAGGCCGCCCAGGCCTGCCTGGCCAGGCAGATCAGTCGGGAGAACATCACTTGCCCCCCTTCGCGGCTGGGGGATGGGCGCCGCGGATCACGCTGTCCACGTCCTGGAACAGGTTGGGCACCCGGGGCTGCACGTCCGACTGGGGCACGTGGCATTGCAGGCAGAAGTACCGCCGGGCGGAGACGGCACCCAGCACCTGGCCGTCACGGTCCTGGAAGTGGGTGACCGAGACCATGGGCGCCTGACTGTCGCCGGTCATCTCCCGGCTGTGGCAGGTCAGGCACTTGTTGGCGTTCAGGTCCAGCTGGTAGCCGGCGACCGAATGCGGGATGACCGGCGGCTGCTCCGGGTAGTTGCGCTGCTTGCGGCGGTCGTCGGTCACGTCCTTCGGGATCGGCGCCGCCTCCTGCACCGTCAGGCCGTCGGCCCCGGTGAAGGCGGGCCGGCCGCTGGCGGCCACGTCGCGGGCGGTGCTGGACTGCGGGGCCTGGGCGGTCTGGGCCACGGGCTGCTTGTCGGTGGCCAGCGCCACCTTCGCCAGGGGCACCGCCAACACGGGCAGGGCGGCGAGGGCGGCCAGGGCCAGGGCGGTGCGGAAGCTCTTGTTCATGGGTCAGGCCCCCAGCGCCGGCGTGATCCGCACGGCGCACTTCTTGAAGTCGGTCTGCTTGGAGATCGGGTCCGTGGCGTCCATGGTGACCCGGTTGATCAGCACGTCCGCGTCGAACCAGGGCACGTACACCAGGCCGCGGGGCGGCTTGTTGCGACCGCGGGTCTCCACCCGCACCCGCACCTCGCCGCGGCGGGAGGCGACCACCACCTCCTGCCCGCGCCGCACGCCCAGCGCCTGGGCGTCGTCCGGGTGCATGTAGCAGAGCGCCTGGGGCACGGCCCGGTGCAGCTCCGGCACGCGCCGGGTCATGGAACCGCTGTGCCAGTGCTCCAGCACGCGACCGGTGCTCAGCCAGAACGGGTAGTCCTTGTCCGGGCTCTCCGCCGGCGGCTCATAGGGCAGGGCGAAGATGCGGGCCTTGCCGTCCTTGTGGCCGTAGAAGCGCATGCCCTCGCCCGCGGGGACGTAGGGGTCGAGGCCCTCGCGGAACCGCCACTTGGTCTCCTTGCCGCCCACCACGGGCCAGCGCAGGCCGCGCTCCGCATGGTAGGTCTCGTAAGGCGCCAGGTCGTGGCCGTGGCCGCGGCCGAACTCCGCATATTCCTCGAACAGGCCCTTCTGCAGGTAGAAGCCGAAGGCCTTGGCCTCCCGGTTCTCATAGGCCGGGTCGCACTCCGTGACGGGGAACTTGTTGACCGTGCCGTTGGCGAACAGCAGGTCGAACATGGTCTTGCCGCGGTACTGGGGTGCCTTGGCCAGCAACTCCTCCGGCCAGACCTCCTCCATCTTGAAGCGCTTGGAGAACTCCACGAGCTGCCACAGGTCGGACCGCGCCTCGCCGGGGGCGGGGACCAGCTGGTGCCAGGCCTGGGTGCGGCGCTCCGCGTTGCCGTACACGCCTTCCTTCTCCACCCACATGGCCGCGGGCAGCACCAGGTCGGCCGCCATGGTGGTGGCGGTGGGGTAGGCGTCGGAGACGACGATGAAGTTGTCGGGGTTGCGGTAGCCGGGGTAGGTCTCGTTGGCGGTGTTGGGCGCCGCCTGCATGTTGTTGTTCACCTGCACCCAGTAGCAGTTCAGCTTGCCGTCCTTCAGCATGCGGTCCTGCAGCACGGCGTGGTAGCCGGGCTTGGCCGGGATTGTGCCCTCGGGCAGCTTCCAGATGTGCTCCGCGTGGGCGCGGTGCTCCGGGTTGGTCACCACCATGTCGGCGGGCAGGCGGTGGGAGAAGGTGCCCACCTCCCGCGCCGTGCCGCAGGCGCTGGGCTGGCCGGTGAGGGAGAAGGGGCTGTTGCCGGGCTGGCTGATCTTCCCGGTCAGCAGGTGGATGTTGTACAGCAGGTTGTTCGCCCAGACCCCGCGGGTGTGCTGGTTGAAGCCCATGGTCCAGAAGGACATGACCTTCACCTTGGGGTCGGCGTACAGCTCTGCCAGGGCCAGCAGCCGGTTGGCCGGCACGCCGGACATCTGGGACGCCTTCTCCACCGTGTAGGGGGCGACGAAGGCCGCGAACTGGTCGAAGTCGATGGGGTCGGACTCGGTGGCCTTGGCGGCGTTCTTGGCCGCCTTCTCCAGCGCATGGTCCGGGCGCAGGCCGTAGCCGATGTCGTCCCGGCCCTTGACGAAGACCGTGTGCTTGCCGACGAACTCCTTGTTCACGCGGCCGGTCTTGATGATGTGGTTGGCGATGAAGTTCAGGATCGCCAGATCGGTCTGCGGCGTGAACACCATGGGGATGTCCGCCAGCTCGAACGACCGGTGCTCGAAGGTGGACAGCACCGCCACCTTCACGTCCGGCTTGGACAGGCGGCGGTCGGTGACCCGGGTCCACAGGATCGGGTGCATCTCCGCCATGTTGCTGCCCCACAGCACGAAGGCGTCGGCCTGCTCGATGTCGTCGTAGCAGCCCATGGGCTCGTCGATGCCGAAGGTGCGCATGAAGCCGGCCACGGCGGAGGCCATGCAGTGCCGGGCGTTGGGGTCGATGTTGTTGGAGCGGAAGCCGGCCTTCATCAGCTTGGCCGCGGCATAGCCCTCATGGACCGTCCACTGGCCGGAGCCGAACATGCCGATCCCCTCCGGCCCCTTGGCCTTCAGGGTGGCCTTCCACTTCTCCGCCATGATGTCGAAGGCCTGGTCCCAGGTGACGGGCGTGAACTCGCCGTCCTTGGCGTACTTGCCGTCCTTCATGCGCAGCATCGGCGTGGTCAGCCGGTCCTGGCCGTACATGATTTTGGACAGGAAATAGCCCTTCACGCAGTTCAGGCCGCGGTTGACCTCCGACTTCTGGTCGCCGTGGGTGGCGACGACCTTGTCGTCCTTCACGCCCACCATGACGCCGCAGCCCGTGCCGCAGAAGCGGCAGGGGGCCTTGGACCATTTCACGGCGGCGTCGGCGCCGGTGGGCAGGTTGGCCGCACCCGCCTTCAGGGTCACGCCAGCGGCAGCGGCGGCGGACAGCGCCGCCTGGGCCTTCAGGTAATCGCGTCGGGTGAGGGTCATGGCAGGGCTTCCCCAAGGGCCGCGGTGGGCTCGGCGTGGTGGTAGACAAGAAGGGCGCTGAGCACCCCCGGGATGGCATTGATGGCGTCGAGGGCCTCGACAACGGCGCGGCTCGTGGGCCGCTCGACCAGGACCACCAGGCGCCCGCCGCCGCCCTCGGTGGCGGCCAGCTCGCAGTCCAGGTCCAGGATCCGGCGGCCGATGGCATCGGCCTCGTCCGCCCGGGCGTGGACGACGATGCTGGAGATGTGGGTCTCTTCGCTCATGCGCGGGCCCCCTCGGCGGGCAGGGTGATGGCCTGGGCCGGGCAGGCGGGCAGGCAGTCGCCGCAGGCGGTGCAGCGGTCAGCCAGCACCTCCGCCCGGGCGCGGCCGCGGGGCAGCAGGTGGAAGCGGATGGCGTCCTCCCCACAGGCCTCGCCGCAGGTGCGGCAGTAGGACCCCTGCTCGGCCAGGCAGGCGGCGGCGATGGCGGCCACCGGCGGGCTTGGCGGGGCAGTGACGGGCCGGGCGAACAGGGCGCGTCGGGACAGGGCGGTCATGGCCGTCCCCCCTCACATGCCCGGCGGGCCGGTGAAGATCTGGTAGATCCAGATGCTCAAGCCATAGGCCCCCACCACGGCCACCGACAACACCGGGAAAAGCACCGCGGTGAGAAAGAAAAACGTCAGGAGTTCCCGACGCTTGCTGGGTGTTTCCTGGGAGGTGGGCATGGTGGCGTGCCTTGGTTTCTGGCGAATTGTTGTGCAGGTGACTTATCCTCGGCGGGAAATTGCGGCCTTGATCCGGATCAATTGCCGTTCAGCTTCCGAATGGTTAATTTTTGTTATTCTTATTGTCACAAACCTGTGGAGGGCCGAAGCAAGGTCCCGGATTCATTGGGGCTTCCCGTTGAGCCCAGGGTGGCACCTGTCGGCGTCCGGCGGCAGGGGTGTGGGGATGGAAATCGCCCCGGTGTTTGTTCTGGCGCAAAGTCGGGCACGGCTTGCCCCCGATTTGGGCACGCCGTGGCGAAACTCCGCTGACTTGATCAGGATCAAGGGCAAGGCCGGTTGGGTCTGCGAAAGCTTCGCCGGCGACATGGATAACCAGCAGACAGGAGCGCCCCGTGCCCCAGGGTCCCTTCCGGCCCGACCCGTCCGTCCTGCACGGCATGGCCCTGTTCAACGGGCTGGACGCGGCCGGCTATGCCGATGCCATCGCCCAGGCCCGCACCCGCCGGATCGTCCGGGGGGAGGTGATCTTCACGCAAGGGGCGCCCTGCGACGCCTGCCACGCCCTGATCGACGGGCGGGTGAAGATCCAGCAGGGCGGGGCAGACGGCGGGCAGGCGGTGCTGCGCTTCGTGGGCCCGGGGGAGATGTTCGGCACGCTTGCCATGTTCATGGCCGGCGGCTACCCGGCGGACGCGGTGGCCGCCACCGACGGGGTGGAGATCCTGTGGGACACGCCCGTCCTGCGCGCCCTGATGCTGCGCCACCCGGTCGTCGCCCTGAACGCGCTGGAGATGCTGGGCGGCCGCTTGCAGGAGATGCAGGTGCGGGTGCGGGAGCTGTCCACCGCGCGGGTGGAGCGGCGCATCGCCAACACCCTGGTGCGCCTGGCCCGCCAGGCCGGGCGGCGCACGGAGGAGGGGGTGGAGATCGACTTCCCCATCACCCGGCAGGAGTTGGGGGAGATGACCGGCACCACCCTGCACACGGTCAGCCGGGTGATGAGCGGCTGGGAGGCCCAGGGAATCGTGGAGGGCGGGCGGCAGCACGTGCTGGTCCGCAAGCCCCACGCCCTGGTGGCCCTGGCGGAGGACCTGCCGCCGCCGAGACCCGCCGCCCCGGCGGCGACCGGGGGATAACCGCCACGCTCCTTGCGCCCGCGCAACGACGGGACGGGGAGCTGGCGGCAGGATGGGCTTCTTGTGATGGAGGTCCCTCATGCAACCCCGCCCCGACCCCGGGCTGCCCACCCGTGACAGCCTGGTTTCCGACATCCTGGACGCCCGGCCGGCGCTGGGTGCCGTCTTCCTGGCCCGCGGCATGGCCTGCCCGGGCTGCGCCATGTCCGGCTTCATGACGGTGGGGGAGGCGGCGGAGTCCTACGGCCTGCCGGCGGGGGAGCTGGTGGACGCGCTGCGTGCCGCGGCGGCGGGTGACGTGCCCGCGGGGCCGTTCCCGCCCACCCGGCCCCATGCCAGCGCGGAGGTCACGCCATGAGCTTCATCCCTGTGGCCGAGGCCCGGCGCGCCGCCCCGGCCTACCAAGGACTGGCCCTGTTCGCCTATGGCTTCCGGCCCTTCTTCCTCCTGTGCGGCGTCCAGGCCGTGCTGGCGCTGGCCCTCTGGCTGGCGGTCCTGGGCGGGGCCTTCGATTATGCCGGGCCCTGGGACGGGGCCCGCTGGCACATGCACGAGATGCTGTTCGGCTTCGCCGGCGCCGCCATCGGCGGCTTCCTGCTGACCGCCGTGCCGAGCTGGACGGGTGGGCGCGGCTATGCCGGCCGGCCCCTGGTGGGGCTGGTGGGGCTGTGGCTGGCCGGGCGGCTGGCCCTGAACCCGTGGGCGCCGTTGCCGCCCGTGCCCGCCGCCATCGTCGACGTGGCCTTCTTCCCGGCCCTGGCGCTGACCCTGCTGCCGTCGCTGCTGCGCTCCGCCAACCGGCGGAACTACCCTTTCCTGGGGCTGCTTGCGCTGCTGGCCGTCGGCAACCTGCTCTGCCACCTGGACGCGGCGGGGTGGGGGACGTGGGACGCGGGCATCCTGCTGGTGGTGGACACGGTGTTGCTGATGGTCGTCATGGTGGGCGGGCGGATCGTGCCGTCCTTCACCTCCAGCGCCATGAAGCGGGCCGGCACGCCGGTGGAGATCACGCCCCGGCCCTGGCTGGAGCGGGCGGCGCTGACCTCGCTGCTGGCCATGCTGGTAACGGACCAGATGGCCCCCGGCGGCATCGCGCCCGGCGCGGCGGCAGGGATCGCGGCGGCCCTGGCCGCGGCGCGGCTGGCGGGGTGGAAGGGCTGGCGCACCCTGTCCCAGCCCATCCTGGCGGTGCTGCACCTGGGCTATGCCTGGGTTCCGGTGGGGCTGTCGCTGAAGGCGCTGTGGCTGCTTGGCGGGTTCCATTTCGCCGCCGCCTGGCTGCATGCCGTCACCCTGGGCGCCTTCGGCACCATGATCCTGGCGGTGATGAGCCGGGCCGCCCTGGGTCACACGGGGCGGGAGGTGGTGGCCGCCCCGGCGACCGAGGCCGCCTACCTGCTGCTGGCCGTGGCGGTGCTGGCGCGGGTGGCGGTGCCCGCCCTGCCCAACGGGCTGTACGGGCCGGCGCTGGTGGTGGCCGGGCTGGGCTGGGTCGGCGCCTTCGCCCTGTTCACCTGGATCTATGCCCCCATCTTGGCCCAGGCGCGGGCCGACGGGCGGCCGGGCTGATCGCCGGCCGTTGACCGCGGGCCTGTCCTTTGCCATAGGCCATGGGACCGGCCCCCGCGGCGGGGCCGGGCCACCCCAGGGAAAGGCACCAGGCCCATGTTCAAGAAGCTGCTCGCCTCCGTCGGCATCGGCGGCGCCTCCGTCGAGACGGTCCTCGACAACCCGGACGCCATGCTGGGGGAGCCGCTGACCGGCTCCATGCACGTCAAGGGCGGCTCCGTGGACCAGGAGATCGCCGAGGTGGCCGTGGAGGTCATGACCCGGGTGCTGGTCGAGACCGACAACACAGAGGTCAAGAAGGACTTCGTCGTCTCCAAGGTCCGGCTGGCCAACGGCTTCAAGCTGCCCGCCGGCTCGTCCCACACCCTGCCGTTCGAGCTGGACCTGCCCCTGCACACGCCAGTGGCCCTGGGCCGGGAGCACGCGCCCGCCTGGCTGCGCACCCGGCTGGACATCCCCATGGCGGCGGACGCCACCGACGCCGACGCCCTGGCCATCCGCCCCGCCCCGGTTCAGGTGGACGCGCTGAACGCCATGATCTCCCTGGGCTTCGGGCTCTACAAGTCGGACGTGGAGCACCGGCCGCGCTGGCATGGCGGCCACGGCTTCGTGCAGGAGTTCGAGTTCCGGCCGGTCGTCAGCGGCGGGCGCCGGCTGTATGACGAGGTGGAGCTGGTGTTCGAGCCGGCCGGCGACGGCTTCGACCTGCTGCTGCAGTTGGACCGCTCCTCCCGCAGCCTGTCCGGCTTCCTGGCGGAGGCGACGGGCATGGATGAGAGCTGGCACCGCCTGCACCTGGACGAAGGGCTGCTGGGTCCGGGGGAGGATGCCATCGCCCGCGCCCTGAAGCAGGTCCTGTTCCGGTGACGGCACCGCCGGGCCCGGGGGATGGGGTGGCGGCCGGGCAGGGGGCGCCCTGCCGGGCACGGGAGCTGGGCCTGTCCATCGGCGTCTTCCCACCCGGACCGCATAACGCCATCACCGACATTGGCGGGGTGATGGTCGGACACCGGACCCTGGTGCGGGGCGACAGCATCCGCACTGGCGTCACGGCGATACTGCCGCACGGGGGCAACCCCTTCCAGGACCGGGTCCCGGCCGGCCTGGCGGTGGCCAACGGCTTCGGCAAGATGGCGGGCACAACCCAGTTGGTGGAGTTGGGGGAGCTGGAGACGCCCATCCTGCTGACCAACACCCTGTCCGTAGGCAGGGTGGCGGACGCGCTGGTGTCCTGGACGCTGGACCTGCCCGGGAACGGCAAGGTCCGGTCGGTGAACCCCGTGGTGGGTGAAACCAATGACGGCGTGCTGAATGACATCCGCGCCCGCGCCGTGGTGGCGGAGGATGCCTCCGCCGCCCTGTCCGACGCCCGGCCGGGCCCGGTGGGGGAGGGGGCCGTGGGGGCGGGCACCGGCACCCTGGCCTTTGGCTGGAAGGGCGGGATCGGCACCAGCTCCCGCCTGTTGCCCCCGGCCTTGGGCGGACATGCCGTGGGCGTGCTGGTGCAGACGAACTTCGGCGGCAGCCTGCGCGTGGCCGGGCACCCGGTGGGAGAGGCGCTGGGGCGGTTCTATTTGAAGGAACATGCCGACCGGGGCGACGCCGACGGGTCGGTCATGATCGTCATCGCCACCGATGCCCCGCTCAGCGACCGCAACCTGACCCGGCTGGCCCGCCGATCCTTCGCCGGGTTGGCGCGGACGGGGGCGGCCTTCTCCAACGGGTCCGGGGACTATGCCGTCGCCTTCTCCACCGCCGAGGGGGTGCGGCGCACGCCCGCCCGGCGCAGGGCGGTGTCGGCTGTCGAGGACCTGCCCAACGACCTGCTGTCGCCCCTGTTCGTGGCGGTCGCCGACGCGACGGAGGAGGCGGTCCTCAATTCCCTGTTCATGGCCACCACCGTGCGCAGCCGGGACCTGGTGACCGGAAGCCTAGTGGTGGGGGAGGCCATCGACCTGGACGCCGTGCGCCGAGTGCTGGCGGGCGGCCGGGGTTAGCGGCCCTGCGGCGCCCTGCTGCCCCAGTCCTCATCCGCCAGGTGCTGGGCAAGTTTGCAGCCCAACCGGTCCACAAGCATCCCCGCCCGTTGCAGGTCCAAGCTCGTCTCCGCCGTCACCAGCAGGCGCACGGCCTTGCGGCAGGCGCGCTCCGTCTCCGGGTCCGGCGGGCGGGGGCGGAGCAGTCCGGCGAGGGCAGGGGGGAGCAGGGGCAGCAGCTCCTCATGCGAGGGCATGCCGGTCATGGGGCTGCCGGCGACGCCGACACCCAGGACGGCGGCCGCACCCCACTTCAGGAACGCGGACACTTGCCGTCCCGTTGACCGGCCCGCCATGGTCGACCTTGTCGCCCCCAGTTCACACGCCCACTCAGCATCGTCATGCAAAAGCTTGGGCTGATTGGGTTATCGCAGGTCTTCCACAGGCATGCAACGGACTCGTTGCGGCTGTGGAAACAAATTCCGGCCCGCCAAGCCGCGAAAAGGACGGGGCTGTTGTTCTGGAAGCGCCGCTGGGGCGTCACGGGAAGGGAGGATGGCATGGCCGGAGAGCAGCGCCCGGCGCTGGACGAGGAGACCATCGCCTTCGCAGGCCGGGTCTTCCAGATGGCCCGCGCCGGGGATACGGCGGCCCTGGGCGACCTGCTGGCCCAAGGGATGCCGGCGAACCTGCGCAACGACAAGGGCGACAGCCTGCTGATGCTGGCCAGCTACAACGGCCACGCGGAGGCCACACGATTGCTGCTGGCCCATGGCGGCGACACGGCCCTTGCCAACGACCGCGGCCAGACGCCCCTGCTGGGCGCCGCGTTCAAGGGCGACCTGGCGGTGGCCCTGGCCCTGTTGGAGGGCGGGGCCGAGGTGGACGCGGCCGGGCAGGACGGGCGAACGGCGCTCATGCTGGCCGCCATGTTCGACCGGGCGGAAATGGTGACGCTGCTGCTCGGGCGGGGGGCTGACAGGCACGCGCGTGACGCGAACGGGGCCACGGCGGAAGAACTCGCCGCCGCCATGGGGGCACAAGCCACGCCCGGCCTGCTGCGGGCGGCCTCCCAGAGGGGATGACCCGGGTCACGGCGGGTACCGCCACCGCCGGCTTCAAGGCGCCGTGGCCGCGTGGGTCAGGCTGACCGGGCCCAACACGCGGGTGGAGCGCAGCGGGCGACCCCAATGGTCCACTACCGCGCGGTAGGCGGGCTTGCCATAGGCCTTGGTCGCCAGTTCATAGAGGGACACGTTGTCCGCTGCCGTGAGCGGCGCCTGTTGGCCGTGGGGCCAGGGGGCGGTGCCGGCGGCGAAGGGGGCGTGGCGGTCCAGCGCCGTCTCCAGCCCGACGCCGTCCGGGGTGCGGTAGCCATGGAGGTCGATGCCCCAGGCCCGGCCCAGCTCCGCCAGTTGCACCAGGGCGTCGAGGGCGAACAGGGAATAGGATAGGCTGTCCGCCCGGTCCAGTTCCTTCACCATGAAGCCTTCCCGGTCGATCTGGCGGGGGATCAGGTCGCGAACAGCCCGGGCCGTCGCATTGATCCGGCAGCGGTCGCCGCTCAGGGCGGCCACGGTGCCCAACAGCACCAGGCGCCAATCCTCGAAATTGTTCTCGTGCCGGAAGCCTTCCGCCTCCGCCGCGATTGCCTGGAACCAGCGATGGACGGCGGCTTGGCGGTCGGCGGGCCACCCCGGCCAGCCGCGCAGCAGGTCGGCGGCATAGGCCAGGGCGGGCAGGGTGATGAACAGCTCGATCCGGCTCTGCAGGTTGCCGAAGCTGGGTTGCATGCCGGTGGCCGGGTCGGTGGTCCACCCCTCGACCACCCGGGCCGCCTGGGCGGCGTAGCGGTCGTCCCCCGTGAACAGGTGGGCCAGGGCCAGGTCTCGGGCGGCGTCACCAGCGGCGATGGCAGCCTCGTAGTCGCCCCGGTCGGCCCCTGGGTTCACCGCGCCGTCCCGGCAGTCCGGTTCCTTTCCGTCCCGCCGGGTCCAGCCGCAATAGGGCAGCTCGGAGATATAGGCCGGGCCGGGGTCGCCCTGGCGGGTGACCGAAGGCGGGGCCAACGCCAGGGCGGCGTCAGCATCGCGCAGTAGCCGTGCCAGGGCGCTGGCCTGGGGTTCCCGCCCTGCGGCCACCGCGCCGCGGATCGCGGCGATGTCGTCCGGGAGCAGGAAGGTCTGCGGCGCCGTGGCCATGGCGGGCGGCGGATCCCCGCAACGGTCCCATGGGGTGCGCCGTTCAAGCGACACCCAGCCGGCCGCACCCGCGGCCAAGGCCAGGGCGGGCAGGGCCAGGAGCCAACGCCTCCGCATCCGGCCGCCTGCCGCCGTCAGATGCCGCAGAATGTGCGGTAGACGCCCTGTCCGGGCTCCGGCGGCTCGGCATAGGCGGCGAACTCCGGCCGGTCCTCATAGGGGGCGGCGAGGGCGGCCACCAGCCGCTCGGCCGGGCCGAAATCGTCATTCCCCACGGCCGCGGCGATGGCTTCCTCCACCCGGTGGTTCCGCGGGATCACGGCGGGGTTGGCCAGGCGCATGGCGGCGGCGCGATCCGCCGCGGCGGCCGGCTCCCGCGCAAGCCGCTGACGCCAATTCGCTGCCCAGCCGTCGAAGGCGGCGGGGTCCTGGAACAGGGCGCGGACGGACAGGTCCGCACCCTCGTCCTCGGCCGCGCCGCACAGGCGGCGGAAGGTGGCGGTGAAGTCGGCCTTGTTGGCGGCCATGCGGGCCAGCAGGTCGCGGACCAGGTCCAGGTCCCCGTCCTGTTCCGCCAGCAGGCCCAGCTTGCGGCGCATCCCCCCCAGGTAGGCGGCGTTGAACACAGGGCCGAAGCCGGACAGCTTTTCCTGCGCCGCCGCGATGGCGGCGTCCTGGTCAGGGCCCAGCAGGGGCAGCAATGCCTCCGCCAAGCGGGCCAGGTTCCAGGCGGCGATGGTGGGCTGGTTGGCATAGGCGTAGCGGCCGTGCCGGTCGATGGAACTGAACACCGCCGCCGGGTCGTACGCGTCGATGAAGGCGCAGGGGCCGTAGTCGATGGTCTCCCCCGCGATGCTGGTGTTGTCCGTGTTCATGACCCCATGGACGAAGCCCACCAGCAGCCAGCGCGCCACCAGCACCGCCTGCCGGGCCACCACGCCCTCGAACAGGGCAAGGTAGGGGTTCGGGGCCTCTGCCGCCGCCGGGTCGTGCCGGGCGATGACGTGGTCGGCCAGTGCCTTCAGCACCGCCGGGTCCTCGAACAGGGCGGCGTACTGGAAGGTGCCGACCCGCACATGGCTGGCAGCCACCCGCGCCAGCAGGCCGCCGGGCTGGGTCGTCTGGCGGTAGACCGGCTCCCCCGTCGCCACCACGGACAGCGACCGGGTGGTGGGGATACCCAGGCCGGCCATGCCCTCGCTGACGATGAATTCCCGCAGCATGGGGCCTAGCGGCGCGCGGCCGTCGCCCTGGCCGGAGAAGGGCGTGCGCCCGCAGCCTTTCAGATGGATGTCGCGTCGGCCCAGGGCGGGGCTGGCGACCTCCCCCAGCAGGGTGGCGCGGCCGTCACCCAGCAAGGGGACGAAGTTGCCGAACTGGTGCCCGGCATAGGCCATGGCCACCGGCTCCGCCCCTTGCGGCACCGTGTTGCCGGCCAGGACCTGCACGCCTTCGGGACTTTCCAGCCAATCCGGGTCGATGCCCAACTCCCGCGCCAGGGACCGGTTCAGCAGGGCCAGCCTCGGCGCTGCCACCGGCACCGGCGGCGAGGGCCGGTGGAACATGGCCGGCAGGCGGGCGTAGCTGTTGTCGAAGGGGATCGGGGCCGCCATCGGCGGGGCCCTCCTTGGCCGGGGACAGGGAGGCCAGCATATGGCGCGGCGCGGCACCCATTCCCAGCCCGGTCCGCCGCGGCGCGCCTGATGGCGCCCGAACGCATGCAACCATCCCATCGGGCTACGTGTTCACGCCGGGCCGATCCCGCAGGAGACTTGCCGTGCCAACACCCCCCGCCGCCCCCCAGGTCATGAGGCCCACCCGCGTCACCGAAGGCCTGCCCTACCCGCTCGGCGCCACCTGGGACGGGCTGGGCGTGAACTTCGCGCTCTTCTCCGCCAACGCCACCAAGGTGGAGCTGTGCCTGTTCGATGACCGAGGCGAGACCGAGCTGGAGCGCATCGAACTGCCCGAGTACACCAACGAGGTCTGGCACGGCTACTTGCCGGACGTCCGGCCGGGCCTCGTCTATGCCTACCGGGTCCATGGGCCCTACGACCCGCGGAACGGGCACCGCTTCAACCCGAACAAGCTGCTGCTCGACCCCTATGCCAAGGGCATCGTCGGCACCATCCGGTGGGACCCGTCCCATTTCGGCTATGACCAGAACAGCCGGGACAAGGACCTGTCCTTCGACGACCGGGACAGCGGGCCCTTCATGCCCAAGTGCCGGGTGGTGAACCCGGCCTTCACCTGGGGCAGGGACCGGTCACCCTCCATCCCCTGGGAACGGACCATCTTCTACGAGACCCACGTGAAGGGGTTCACCCAGCGCCACCCGGCCGTGCCGGAGAACCTGCGTGGGACCTATGCCGGCCTCGCCGTGAAGGAGGTGGTGGATTACATCAAGTCCCTGGGCGTGACCTCGGTGGAGCTGCTGCCGGTCCACGCCTTCGTCCAGGACCAGCACCTGCTGGACAAGGGGCTGGCCAATTACTGGGGCTACAACTCCATCGGCTTCTTCGCGCCGGAGCCGCGCTATTCGGCCACCGGCAAGCTGGACGAGTTCAAGGAGATGGTCGCCCACCTGCACGACGCCGGGATCGAGGTGATCCTGGACGTGGTCTACAACCACACGGCGGAGGGCAACGAGCTGGGGCCGACCCTGTCCTTCAAAGGCATCGACAACGCCAGCTACTACCGCCTGATCCCGGACGAGCAGCGCTATTACATCAACGAGACGGGCACCGGGAACACCCTCAACCTGTCACACCCGCGCGTCTTGCAGATGGTGACGGATTCACTCCGCTACTGGGTGCAGGAGATGCACGTGGACGGGTTCCGCTTCGACCTGGCCACCATCCTGGGGCGGGAACCCTACGGCTTCGACGAGGGGGGCGGGTTCCTGGATTCCTGCCTGCAGGACCCGGTGCTGAGCAGCGTCAAGCTGATCGCGGAGCCCTGGGACTGCGGCCCCGGTGGCTACCAGGTGGGCGGCTTCCCGCCGGGCTGGGCGGAGTGGAACGACAAGTTCCGCGACAATGTCCGCGCCTTCTGGAAGGGTGACCAGGGCAAGCTGCCGGACCTGGCGGCGCGGCTCAGCGGCTCGGGCGACATGTTCAACCGGCGGGGGCGCAAGCCCTGGGCCAGCGTGAACTTCATCACCGCCCACGACGGCTTCACCCTGCACGACCTGGTCTCCTACAACGACAAGCACAACGAGGCGAACGGGGAGGGCAACCGCGACGGCCATTCCCACAACCTGTCCTGGAACCATGGGGTGGAGGGGCCGACGGACGACCCGGACATCAAGGCCTTGCGGGAGCGGCAGAAGCGCAACCTGCTGGCCACGCTGCTCTTCTCCTATGGCACGCCCATGATCCTGGCGGGGGACGAGTTCGGCCGCAGCCAGCAGGGCAACAACAACGCCTACTGCCAGGACAACGAGCTGAACTGGCTAGACTGGGAAGGCATCGGGGAGGAGGGGCGCGTGCTGGCCACCTTCGTCCGGCGGGCCATCGCCCTGCGCCAGTCCCTGCCGGTGCTGCGCCGGGGCCGCTTCCTCACCGGAACCTACAACGAGGAGCTGGACGTCAAGGACGTCAGCTGGCTGACGCCCGCGGGCGTGGAGATGCAGGACGACCAATGGGGCGATGCCAACGCCCGCTGCCTGGGCATGCTGGTGGACGGGCGGGCCCAGGCCACGGGCATCCGGCGGCCCGGCATGGATGCCACGGTGCTGCTGGTGGTGAACGCCCACCACGACGTGGTCGGCTTCACCCTGCCGGAGGTGGCGGGCGGCGGCACCTGGCACCTGCTGCTGGACACCAACATCCCCGAGGCGGAGGACATCGGCCGCTTCGACCTGGGCGCCACCTATGAGGTCACCGGCAGGTCCCTGCTGGTCTTCGTGCTGGAGCCGGAGGGCAAGGCCTCCGCGGCCCTGGAGCGGGCGGCCCGGGAACTGCGCCGCTTGAACGAGGGGGAGGCCCCGCTGCCCGCGGCCACCCCGGCCGCGGTCGAGGAAACCCGCGAGCCGGAGATGGCAAAGGGGGCTGAACCGGCCGATGCGGTCACGGCCGCGACGGAGGAACCGCCGAACAAGGGTGGGAAGAAGGGCTGAGCTGTCGGCGGCGGGGCGGTGTCGTGACCATCCCCGCCGCCGGCCGTTGTCCCACTGCCCCAGGGCGGGGCTGTGGAGGGCGGCATGCGGTACGGGTTCCCCGACGGGTTCACCTGGGGCACCGCTACGGCGGCGTTGCAGGTGGAGGGCGCCACGCGTGAGGGCGGGCGCGGCGACAGCCAATGGGACGCCTTCTGCCGCGAGCACCCGGACCGGGTCTGGGAACGGGCCACGCCGGAGGTGGCCTGCGACCACTATCACCGGTGGGAGCAGGACGTGGCCCTGATGCGGGACTTCGGCCACACCGGCTACCGCCTGTCCATCGCCTGGCCCCGGATCGTGCCAAACGGCACCGGCCCGGCGAACCAGGACGGCATCGCCTTCTACCGCCGCCTGTTCGACGCCCTGCGGCATGCGGGGGTCGAGCCCAACGTCACCCTCTACCACTGGGACCTGCCCCAGCCGCTGGCCGCGGCGGGCGGGTGGGAGAACCCGGCGACCCTGGACGCCTTCGAGCGCTACGCCCGTACCTGCTTCGAGGCATTCGGCGACCAGGTACGGCTCTGGGCCACCTTGAACGAGCCCTCCTGGTCCACCCTCAACGGCTATGTCACCGCCCTGCACCCGCCCCTGCGGCACGATTACCGGGCGGCGGTGCGGGTGGCGTACAACATGATGCTGGCCCATGCCCGGGTCGGCCGCCTCTACCGCGCCATGGGCGGGACGGGGCAGGTGGGCATCGCGCAGAACATGTGCCCGGTCTACCCGGCCACGGACAGCGCCCGCGACGCGGAGGCGGCACGCGTCGCCGACGCCGTCTATAACCGCTGGTTCATCGAGCCGCTGCTGTTGGGCACCTTCCCGACGGAAGCCGTGGACCTGTACCGCCGCCACGGGCTGCTGCCCGACATGCCGTCGCGGGACCTGGCCCTGTTCGAGGGGGGCTCCCTGGACTGGGTGGGGGTGAACTATTATTTCCCGCACTATGCCTCCGCGGACGCCACGGAGACCCGGTTCGGCCTGAACACGTCCGGCAACAAGGAGGAGGATTGCCATTTCTCCATCAAGGGCCTGTTCAAGTTCGTGCGCAACCCGAAGGGCCGCTACACCGACTGGGCGTGGGAGATCTACCCGCAGGGCCTCTATGACCTGCTGGCCCGGATGCACGCCTACCGCCCGGGGCTGCCCATCTACGTGACGGAGAACGGCATCGGCGCGCGGGAGGTGTTGGATGCCGACGGCAGCGTGGACGACGCATACCGTATCGCGTTCGTGCGGGAGCACCTGCAGGTGGCGCACCGGGCGATTGCCGAGGGGATGGACGTCCGCGGCTATTACATGTGGTCCTTGATGGACAACTTCAGTTGGGTCAACGGCTACAAGAAGCGTTACGGCCTCTTCTTCATCGACCGGCAGACCCTGGCGCGCCACCCCAAGCGCAGCGCCCATTGGTACCGCGACCTCGCCCGGGCGAACGGGTTCGACTGACCGTCAGATGACGGACAGCAGGGCGGCATAGCGGGCGATCTTGCCGATCCCAACCAGGACCAGGAAGCGCGTGAACCCCACCCGCAGCATGCCCGCCGCCACGGTCAGCGGGTCCCCCACGAAGGGCACCCAGGCCAGCAGCAGGGACCAGACCCCCCAGCGCCGGTACCAGCCGGCCGCCCGCTCCAGCATGGCCGGCTTCACGGGGAACCAGCGGCGGTCCTGGAAGCGGGCGGCGCCCCTTCCGAGCAGCCAGTTGGCGCAAGACCCCAGGATGTTGCCCGCGCTGGCCACCGCCAGCAGGGCCCAGGCGTTCCACGCGCCGGAAGCCTGCATGCCCGCCAGCAGCAGCTCGCTTTGCGCCGGCAGCACCGTCGCCGCCAGGAACGCGGTGGCGAACAGGCCCGCCAGCGCCCAGGCATCCCCCATCATCCCGTCTCCATGCCGAAAGGGCGTGCCCGTGCGCCCGGATGCCCCGGCTTGCCAGCCAAGGGCCTGGGGTGTCTAGCGCCTCGCGGGCGGGGCCGCCAGCAGCTCTTCCAGGGCCTTGGCCCGCGCCGCTGGGGCGGGGTGGGTTGACAGGAAGGCGGGGCCGCGGTTGCCCGTCTGCTCCATCCGCCGCCACAGCTCCACGGCGGCCCGGGGCTCGAAGCCGGCCCTGGCCATCAGGGCGACGCCCAGCCGGTCGGCCTCCAGCTCATGGTTCCGGGAATAGGGCAGCTCCACCCCGAAGGTGGCGCCCAGGCCCAGCAGGCCCGCGATCTCGTTGGCATAGGCCACGTCGCCCAGCTCCAGCGCCGTGCCCACCAGCTTCAGGCCCATCCCCTTCAGCACGGCCACGTTCATCCGCTCCGCCGGATGGTCGGCCTGGAGGTGGCCGATCTCATGCCCCACCACGGCGGCCAGGCCGTGCTCGTCCCGCGCCACGCCGAACATGCCCTCGAACACCCCGACCTTGCGGCCGGGCAGCGCGAAGGCGTTCACCTCCGGCCCTGCGAATACCACCATCTCCCAGCCGCGCGGGTCCTCCCCGGCGGACTGGAGCAGCCGGCGCCCCACCGACTGGAGCGCGGCCTGCAGGTCGGCATCGCGGGAAACCGGGGATTCCTGGCGCAGCCGCTGCCAGCTCTCCAGGCCCAACTGCTCCACCGTCTCCTCCGCGACCAGGTTGATGGGCGGGCCCTCATCGCATCCCGCCAGCAGGGCCGCGGCCCCGGCCCCGCCAAGCAGGCCCAGCAGCCTGCGGCGGTCAAGGCGGATGGTCGGGGAAGAACCGGGAGGGCAGAGAGCGCACATGGGGCCGTGTCATCGGGGGATGGGACGGGGGGCAACCCCGTTTGTAAGGTGGGTGTTCCAGCCCCGCGGCGCCAGGGGCAACCCGGCGGGAACCCGCGGCTTGCCGGGTGCGGGCCCCGCATGGTTCACCCTCTACACTTTCGCCTCCCGTTCCGGGCCCGGACCGGCCTATGATGCGCCCGGGCTGGCCGGCACCCCAGGACTCCGGGCGCGACGAGGATGGACCACGGGACGGGAGACGAGGCGGTGGCCGTGGCCCGGCAGGTCCGGGCCGCATCCGCCGAAGGATTGCTCCTCGCCGTCGGGCGGGAGGGCAGCCGGGAGGCGTTCGCCGGCCTGTTCCGGCTGTTCGCGCCCCGGCTGGAGGGCTATTGCCGGAAGCTGGGGGCGGACCCGCCCATGGCCCAGGAGCTGACGCAGGAGACCATGCTGGCCGTGTGGCGCAAGGCCGCCACCTTCGACCCCGCCTCCGGCAGCGCCACGGGCTGGATTTTCGCCGTGGCCCGGAACCGCTATATCGACCGGGTCCGGCGGGAGTTGCGGCCGGAACCGGACCCCTCCGACCCCGCCCTGGCCGGGGCGGACGCCCACACGCCCGAGGCGGTGGTCTCCGCCGCCCAGCAGGGGCGCGTCCTGGCGGACGCGTTGGGAAACCTGCCCCCTGACCAATCCGAAGTGCTGCGCCTTGCGTATTTCGAACATAGGACGCAGTCGGACATCGCCACGGCGCTGGGCCTCCCCCTCGGCACCGTCAAGACGAGGACCCGCCTGGGCCTGCGGCGCCTGCGTGAGTTGATGAAGGCATGACCCTGTACAGCCAACCCCGCCACCATCCCGACCCCGACCTGCTGCTGGCTTACGCCGGCGGCAGCCTCGCCGAGGTCAAGGCCCTCTTCGTGGCCACCCACCTGGCCTACTGCCCCGCCTGCCGCGCCCGGGTGCGCGCGTTCGAGGCGCAGTGCGGCGAGTGGCTGGAGGCCTGCGACCCGGCGGGGGCGGACGACCCGGCGGTGGAAGACATGCTTGCGGCCGTGCTGGGCATGATCGACTCCGGCCTTCCCGGGGAACCGCCCCCTGCCGGACGCACGCCACCCCCGGCGCGCCTCGCGTGGATGCCGGAGCCGCTGCGCAGCTACCGTGGGCTGCCCGATGCCGACGGCTGGGACGAGGTCAGCCCCGGGGTGGCCCTTTCCGCCTGGTCCTACGCCGCGGGCGGCACCAGCGCGCGCCTGCTGCGGATGGCCCCGGGGGCCGCGGTCCCCGCCCACCACCATGCCGCCATGGAAGGGCTGTTGGTCCTGCAGGGGTGCTTCACGGACGAGTATGGAAGCTTCACCCGCGGCGATGCGGTCACCTATGGGGCGGGCAGCGACCACCATGCCAAGGGCGCGGGGGTGGAGGACTGCATCTGCCTGCTGGTGCTGGACGCCGACCTCGTCTTCCTGGACGAGGGCTGAATGACCCGCGGTCCCGGCGCCAAGCCCGTTTCCAGATGACTGGAAACGGGCTTGGCTCTTCGTGTCCCTCAGGTGCCAGCGCCGCATCCGCGGCTTGGCTTGCGCACACACGCTCTAAGGGCGGGGAACCGGGGCGATGGTGACCTGGCGGTACGGGTAGCGGAGACGGTGCAGCCGGGCACGGAGGGCGACCCAGGCCCATGGCCCCTCGCACAGCACATAGTCATAGGCCTCCCAGCCCCGGCCGAAGGTGACGGACGCGCGCCAGCGGCGCGGGCCGCGCGGTTGGGCGGGTGCCTGCCGTCCCATGCCTTGCTTTCCCGGTCCGGGGCCGGGGGGGACAGGCCGCCTCAGCCCCCGTCCCCGGTCCGGTGCGGGGTCTGGCGGGCGGCTTCCGCCATGGTCGCGCGCTCGATGTCCGCCAGGGACGCCCCGGCGCCGCCCGCGCCGGGCGGTGCCCAGGTCCCGGCCTCCATTCCGTCCAGCGCCTGCATCAGGGCGGCCGCCAGGAAGCGCTCCGGCGGCAGGGTGCCCCGCAGTCGCGCCACCCGCTGCCCCGTCCCCGCGGGCAGGTGGACCACGTACTGTTCCTCCGGACCCGGCATGCTGTCACCTCTATGGCAAGGATGGGGATGCAACAACCGGCTTGGCGGGTTCGTCATGCCGCCGGGAAGGGATCGCGTGGCAGACGGGGCGCGGCGGTCACGACGGGCCCCGCAGACCCGCCTCCCGCGCCAGCTCGTCCACCAGGTCCCGCACCTCCCAGGCGCGCACGGGCTTGGTGGCGGCACGGGTGGGGCCATGGGCGCGGGCGCCGTCGCCGAAGGCAGCCGCCGCCAGGGGAAGCCCGCTCAGCACCAGCACGGGCAGGCCGGGCCGCCGCCGCCGCAGGGTGCGGGCCAGCCAGGCACCGTCCCGGCCCGGCAGGGCGACGTCGGTGACCAGCAGGCCGCAAGGCTCCGCCTCGTCGAGGCGCAGGGCCAGTTCCGCCGACGCGGCCGTCGTCACCCGGTGCCCGGCCTCGGCCAGCACCAGGGCGAGGTGCGCGGACACCATCGCGTCGTCTTCGACCAGCAGGACGTTCACCATGCGGGGGAGCCGGTCCTTGCCGGCCAAGGTGTTGCCATACTGGACGAACGTGCCGCGGCAGGCCCGGGTTCCCCCGCGGGGCTCGCCCGGGGGGTGGCCCGCGTCGGGGCCGCTGGGGTAAGGTCGGCGGGACTCCCCCCCTCGACGGGCAGACCATGGCCTCCGACCCCGGAACCCCGACCCTTGACCAGTTGCACGTCTTCCTGACGGTGGTGGAGGCGGGCAGCTTCGCCGGGGCGGCCCGCCGGCTGAACCGCGCCACCTCGGTCATGAGCTACGCCATCGCCAACCTGGAGGCGCAGCTGGGCGTCACCCTTTTCGACCGGGAGAGCACCCGCAAGCCGAAGCTGACCGAGGCGGGCCAAGCTGTGCTGGCGGAGGCGCGCGTCGTCCGGGACGGCATCGACGGGCTGCGCGCCAAGGTGCGCGGGCTGCTGCGGGGACTGGAGGCGGAGGTGCACCTCGCCCTGGACGTGATGCTGCCGCCCGCCCGGGTGGCGGACGCCCTCAAGGCCTTCCAGGCGGAGTTCCCCACCGTGACCCTGCGCCTGCATGTGGAGGCGCTGGGGGCCGTGGTGCAGGCGGTGCTGGACGGCACCGCCGCCGTCGGCGTGGGCGGACCGCTGGCCGCCGACACCGGGGGGATCGAGCGGGTGGGGGTGGGCAGCGTGGACCTGGTCCCCGTGGCGGCCCCGGGCCACCCGCTGGCGCGGGCGGGGAAGAACCCGCCGGGGGCGGCGCGGGAACATGTGCAACTGGTCCTGACCGACCGGTCCCGGCTGACCGAGGGGCGGGACTTCGCCGTGGCCAGCACCCGGACATGGCGCCTCGCCGACCTCGGCGCCAAGCACCTCCTGCTGCGGGAGGGGATCGGCTGGGGCAACATGCCCTTGCCCCTGGTGGAGGAGGATTTGGCGAGCGGGCGGCTGGTGCGGCTGGACATGCCGGACTGCCGCGGCGGGCCCTACCCGCTGGATGCCATCTACCGCGGCGACGCGCCCCCGGGACCGGCCGGCACCTGGCTGGTCCGCCGCTTCCGGGAACAGGCCGGGACCTGACCCGCCCGCTTGCGCGGGGAGCCGGGATCGGGGATCGTCGGGCCATGGAGCCGACCGTCCAGGGCGCCGAGTATGGCCAACTCCGCGCCTTCGCCACCGTGGCCGACCTTTCCAGCTTCAGCCGGGCGGCGGAGTTGCTGGGCGTCACGCCCTCGGCGCTCAGCCAGACCGTGCGGGCGCTGGAGGACAGGCTGGGGGTGCGGCTGCTGAACCGCACCACCCGCAGCGTCAGCCCCACCCCGGCGGGGGAGGCGCTGCTGCGCCGCCTGCGCCCGGCCATGGCGGAGATCGCGGCCGCCGTGGGCGACGCCGCCCGGTTCCGGGACCGCCCCTCCGGCACCGTCCGGCTGCACAGCAGCCGCCTGGCCGCCACCGTCCATCTGGCGCCGCGGCTGGCGGACTTCCACGCGCTCTACCCGGACGTGGTCCTGGACATCACCGTGGACGACGCGGTGGTGGACGTGGTGGCCGGCGGCTTCGACTGCGCGATCCGGCCGGGGGAGGTGATCGAGAAGGACATGGTGGCGGTGCGGGTCGGGGGTGAGCACCGGCAGATACCGGTGGCCGCCCCCGCCTACCTGGAACGGCACGGCCGCCCGGGCGAGCCGCGGGACCTGCACCGGCATTGCTGCCTGCGCTGGCGCTGGTCCGGGCGGCCGACGCCCTACAATTGGGAGTTCTGCCGCGACGGGAGCTGGTTCGAGGTGGCGGTGGAGGGCCCGTTGGTCACCACGGAGCGCGCCATGCTGGTGCAGGCCGCCCTGGACGGGGCCGGCATCGCCTTCCTGACGGACCTGGAGGCCGGGGAGCACGTGGCCGCCGGCAGGCTGGTGGCGCTGCTGGAGGATTGGTGCCAGCCCTATCCCGGCTATCACCTGTGCTTCCCCCGGCAGCGTCAGATGGCCCCGGCCCTGCGCGCCTTCATCGATTTCCTGCGCGGCGGCGGGAAGCGGCCAAGCCAGTAAAGGGGGCCGATCAGGGTTGGACGTGGCGATGCCCCCGGTGGGACCAAGCCGCGAAGGGCTATTGACACCGGTAGCAAACCGGGGCGAAGCTTTCCGGAACGGCGACAGCCACGCCTTTCCGGGCGACAGGCGGGCCACAACAAGAACCAGTCCGGGGAGGTTGACGATGATAACTGCGCGCCTAAGAATGTTAGCGGTACCAATCCTCTCCGCCGGCTTGCTCCTGGCCGGGCGGGCCGAGGCGGCGCCACCGGCGGGGGAGGAGGTGGCCGCCGTGATGCGCAGGGCCACCACCTTCATGGTGGAAAAGGTGTCCACCAACGGCGGCTATGTCTGGTCCTACCTGCCCGACCTGTCCCGCCGCTGGGGGGAGATGGAGGCCAAGCCGACCATGGCCTGGGTCCAGGCCCCGGGCACGCCCGAAATGGGCCAAATCTTCCTGGACGCCTACCACGCCACCGGCGACCAATATTACTACCAGGCGGCGGAGAAGGCCGCCGCGGCCCTGGTCTGGGGCCAGCACCCCACGGGCGGCTGGAACTACGTGATCGACTTCGCCGGCGAGGCATCGCTGCGCGACTGGTACGAGACGGTGGGCCGCAATGGCTGGCGGCTGGAGGAATTCCAGCACTACTACGGCAACGCGACCTTCGACGACCACGGCACCATCGAATCCGGCAAGTTCCTGCTGCGCCTTTACCTGGAAAAGCGCGACCCCAAGTACCGCCCCGCCCTGGACAAGGCGGTCAGCTTCGTCCTGGACAGCCAGTATCCCAACGGCGGTTGGCCGCAGCGCTGGCCCCACACCCACGAGTTCCAGAAAAAGGGCAAGCCGGACTACACCGGCTACGTCACCTTCAATGACGAGGTCCACGCGGAGAACATGGAGTTCCTGCTGATGGTCTACCAGACCCTGGGCGACGCCCGGGTGCTGGAGCCGCTGGACAGGGCCATGGATTTGGTTCTGGTCACCCAATGGGGCCAGCCGACCCCCGGCTGGTCCCTGCAATACACGCCGGACCTGCAGCCGGCCGGCGCGCGCACCTATGAGCCCCGCTCCATCGCCACCCACACCACGGCGGCCAACCTCAAGCTGCTGATGGACTTCTATGAGCTGACGGGGGAGACGCGGTTCCTGGCCCGGGTGCCGGAGGCCATCGACTGGCTGGAGAAGGTGGTGGCCCCGCCGGCCACGCACACCAAGGACGGCCGCACCCACTTCACCCACATGGAGGTGGGCACCAACCGCCCCCTGTTTGTCCGCCGCCGCGGCTCCAACGTGGAGAACGGCGAGTACTACGTGGACTACGATGCCACCGGGAAGATGGCGGAGCGCCGCGTGGACACCGTGGGCCTGCGTGCCCGCTACGAACGCCTGCGCGCCACCCCGCCGGAGGAGGCGAGCCGCAACTCCCCCCTCAAATCCCCCGCCACGGCGCCGCTGCCGCGCTTCGTGGTGACGGGCGACATCGTCGGCTCCGACCTGAACACCGACACCACGGCCCGCCGCGCCCATGACGCCTCCCGGGCGGAGGCGCTGGTGGCCGGGCTGAACGCGGAAGGCTATTGGCCGACGGAGCTGCGCACCACCAGCAACCCCTATGCCGGCATCGGCCCGGCCCAGCCGCCGGCGGGCTTCACCGACCGCGGCCAGGTGGGCGACCACACCGACACCTCCCCCTATACCCTGCCGAAGGGACCCATGGGCATCTCCACCGGGACCTACATCCGGAACATGAGCATGCTGATCCAGTACCTGGAGCAGGCCCGATGAGCCGCAATCCCCTAGCGACGGGCGCCGCCGCGCTGGCGCTGCTGGCCGCGTTCCCCCTGGCTGGCCGGGCCGAGCTTCCCTGGTACAGCCAGGGGGAGTTCGTGCCGACGGAGCGGGTCTCCATCACCCTCGTCAACGACCTGCCCCATGACCGGGTGGGCAGCCCGGTGGTCATCACCCCGGACCAGGTCCCCTCCCTCCGCGGGGCGCATGAGCTGTCGGTCACCCTGGTGGACCCGGCGGGCACGCCCCGCCCGCAGCCGGACGCGCGCCAGCGGGCGCAGGAAGGAGCGCATGGCCGGGTGGCAGAGGCCAACGGCCGCTCCTTCGACTACCAGATGGACGACCTGGACAAGGACGGTCTCTGGGACGAGCTGTTCTTCCAAATCGACCTGAAGGCGGGGGAACGGAAGACCATCCATCTCTACCGCGGCATGCAGCAGCGCGGCTGGAACCCCCACCGCACCCATGCGGCCATCGGCAGCTACATGCGCCACCTGGTGCCGTTCTGGGAGTCGGAGCATGTGGGCTGGAAGCTCTGGTACCCCACGGACGTGGACGTGTTCGGCAAGCGCAAGCCGGTGCTGATGTCCCAACGGCTCTACATGGGCAACCTGGACGGCTATGCCGTGTCCTATGAGGACCAGGCCTTCGGTTCCGACATCATGTCGGTGGCGGACAGCTTCGGCGGGGCCGGGATCGGGGTGTTCGAGGACCCGGGGCAACCGGCCAAGGTCTCCCGCCCCCGCTTCACGCCGCGGTCGGACAGGGCCAACAACTTCAATGGCGACCCCGCGGTGGACACCCGCTACGCCTTCGAGGTGCTGGTCAACGGGCCCCTGCGCAGCATGGTGCGGGTGCGGACCATGAATTGGGACTCCGGCTCCGGCCGGTACGCGCTGGAGCAGGTCTATACCGCCTATGCCGGGCAGAACTACGCCACCGCCACGGTGCGGTTCAGCCAGTTCGAGCCCAAGGGGCCGGGTGCCACCTTCGCCGCCGGCATCCGCAAGCATGGGGGCGAGGCGCTGTTCCACCAGCAGGGCGGCACTGTCATCACCGCCGGGCCGGAGGTGATCCGCAACCCGGATGACGAGGAGGCGGTGCAGAACGACCTGGCCGTCGCCTATGCCGGCACGGCCATGGTGGTGCGGGACAGGTACCGCCCGGACTACGTCTTCGTCCCGGACCACCAGGGCAACCACGTCTTCCGCATCCGTCCCAACGCCGACCGGACCTTCGAGTACCTGATCGCCGCAGGCTGGAGCGAGGGGGCCGTGCTGACGACGGCGGAGGCGTTCCGCGACTATGTCGTCGCCGTGGCCCGCGACTACAACACGCCCGTCCGCCTGGAAAGCCAGGTGGTGGAACGCAAGAAGCCCTAAGGGACAACGGGGGAGGGGGCCGCCATGGCTGGGACCATCATGCGCGGCGGGGCCGTCGCCATCCTGCTGCTCGCCGCTTTTCCGGCCCTGGCCGCCGACCGGGCCCTGGTGAGGTCCGGGGCCGGCGGGGCGCTGGATTATGTGGAAGGAGCGCGGGGCGACCGGGTGGTGGACTTCTCCCACGCCGGCTATGGCGGGGGCGGGGTGGCGATCCCCATGGTCCCCGCCCGCATCCGGGTGGAGCCCGGGCCGGGCGACGACCGGCAGCGCATCCAGGCGGCCATCGAGCTGGTCTCAGCCCTGCCGCCGGACGCCGAAGGCTTCCGCGGCGCCGTGCTGCTGGCCCCCGGGCGGTTCGAGGTGGAGGGCGGACTTCGCCTGGCCGCCAGCGGCGTGGTGCTGCGCGGGGCCGGCAACGGGGAGGACGGGACCACCATCCTGGCCACCGGCACCGGCCGCCGCGCCCTGCTGACCGTGGCGGGGGAGGGGGCGATGGCGGAGCTGCCCGGCACCCGCCGCGCCGTCACCGACGCCTATGTGCCCGTTGGCGCCAAGTCCCTGACGCTGGACGACGCGGCCGGCCTGAAGCCCGGCGACCGGGTGGTGGTGCACCGGCCCTCCGTCGCCGGCTGGATCGCCCTGCTGGGCATGGACCAGTTCCGCGGCTGGCGGCCGGAGAACCGGCTGCACTGGCAGCCCGGCTCCCGCGACATCCGCTGGGACCGGGTGGTCACGGTGGTGGAGGGCAACAAAGTCACCCTGGACGCGCCCCTGACCACGGCCCTGGACGCCGCGCAGGGCGGCGGGTCCTTCTATCGCTACGACTTCCCGGGCCGAATCCGGCAGGTGGGGGTGGAGGGGCTCCGGCTCGTTTCCGCCTTCGACCCCGCCCGGCCGGGGGACGAGGACCATGCCTGGTTCGCCGTCGCCCTGGACAAGGCGGAGGACGCCTGGGTCCGCCAGGTGACGGCCCTGCACTTCGTCAGTTCCGCCGTGGATGTGGGCGGCGGCGCCAAGCGGGTGACGGTGGAGGATGTCGAAGGCCTGGACCCCGTGTCGGAGCTGGGCGGCCACCGCCGCCGCCTGTTCCACATCGCCGGGCAGCTCACCCTGGTGCAGCGCTGCCGCGGGCGGGAGGGCGGGCATGACCTGTCCACCGGCCACGCGGCGGCAGGGCCCAACGTCTTCCTGGACTGCGTGACCGAGAACTCCCACGACTTCAGCGGCCCGCTGGGAAGCTGGGCCTCCGGCGTGCTTTTCGACGGGGTGCGCATCCGCGGCGACGCGCTGCGCCTGACCAACCGGGAACGGGACGACCAGGGCGCGGGCTGGGCGGCGGCCAACTCCGTCCTGTGGAACTGCGAGGCCACGGACCTGGAGGTGCGCCGGCCCCCCGGGGCCGACAACCAGGCCTATGGCTGCCGCGGCATCGCCGTGGGCGACGGCATCGTGGACGACCCCCGCGCCTCCCCCTTCCGGGACTTCCATCGCGGCATGCCCATCCAGCCGCAGAGCCTGTACCGCGCCCAGTTGGCGGAGCGGCTGGGGCCCGGGGCGGTGGCGGCCATCGCACCGCGGCCCCTGCCGGCGGGGGCCGAGGGGGCGAGGCTGTTGCAAGAGGCCGAGGTTGCCGCTTTCGCCTCGCGGGAGGTTGCAGCCGCCGGCCAGCCCGGCCCGCCGCTGCGGGTGCAGGACGGCCGCTTCACCATCGGCGGGGAGCCGGCCTGGACGAAGCAGGTCAAGTTCTCCTGGTTCCAGGCGCAGATGCCGCCGGACCTGGCCCCCGGCTTCGGCCCGGCCCTGACCCGCTTCGCCCCCGGCCGCCATGGGCCCGGCCTGACCGACGATCTGGCGCAGGTGGCGGCCGGCATGCCCAAGGGCGGGGTCTTCTACCAGCATTACGGCCTCTGGTACGACCGGCGGCGGGTGGACCACAATTTCGACGGCTCGGCCGAGCGGCGCCGGGGCGACGTCTGGGCGCCGTTCATGGAGCTGCCCTGGGCCCGCAGCGGTAAGGGCAAGGCCTGGGACGGCCTCAGCAAGTACGACCTGACCCGCTTCAACCCATGGTATTTCGACCGGGTGAAGGGCTTCGCCGACCTCGCCGACCGCAAGGGCCTGGTCCTCTACTACAACTTCTATTTCCAGCACTGGCTGTTGGAAAGCCGGTCCCACTATGTGGACTTCCCCTGGCGGCCGGTGAACACCATCCAGGACACCGGCCTGCCGGACGAGGTGCCGGCGGCTGAGGGTTTCTATGACCTGTCCAGCCCGCTCCGGCGGGACCTGCACCGGCTGTACATCTTCAAGGTCCTGGACACGCTGAAGGACAATGCCAACGTCGTCTATGGCATCGACCGGGAATACACCGGGCCCGTCAGCTTCGTGCGCTTCTGGCTGGACACCATCGCCGAGTGGCAGCGCCGCACCGGCCGCAAGGTGCACATCGCGCTGGAGATCCCCAAGGACCAGACGGACGCCATCCTGGAAGACCCGGCCCGCGGCCCGCTGGTGTCGGCCATCGACTTCCACCATTGGGTCTACCGCCCCGACGGTCGCCTGTTCTACGCCAAGGGCGGCACCAACCGCGCCCCGCGGGAGCAGATGGGCGACATCGTGGAGCCCGGGGACTTGGCCGCCGACCCGGCCGCGGCCGCCGGTGACGCCGCGGCCGTCCAGGCCCTGCGGACCGCCCTGTGGAAAGGCACGCCCGCCACGCGCTACCGCGCCCTGCGGGAATACCGGGACCGCTACCCCGACCTGGTCCTGCTCAGCCGCGACGACCCGTTCCCGGCCCTGAGCAGGGGCGTGGAGGCGACTGTGCCCCGGGAGATGCGGGCCGCGGCGCGCCCGGTCCCGCTCCAGGGTCATGACGCCGGCTCCAGTTGGGCCATCGGCGCGCCGGGGCAGGGATACCTGGTCTATGCGACGGCGGGCGGTTCCCTCGGCCTCGACCTCCGCGGCGATCCCGGCACCTATGCCGTCATCTGGGTCGATGGCAGTTCCGGCTTGGCGCAGCCGCAAGACACGCTGGTCAAGGGCGGGGGGACGGTAACCCTGGAGCCGCCGGCTACGGGGAAGGCCTGGGCGGCCTGGCTGTCGCCAGCCAGTGTGCGCTGAGGGCCGCCCACGGCGCCCCGCACCGAAACCGTAGCCATCAGGGTGGGGTTCCCGGGGGTGGCCGGGCCTTGACAGCCGATCCTCGGTCCGTGATGTTAGCGGTATCAGAATAAGGATCAGGCAGCCATGCTGACCCCTGGCGAAGCTCCCGCCACCATCTTCCCCGCGGATGTCCGATCCGGCCTGTTCGTCGGCCGCCTGTGGCTCGACGCGGGACCCACGCCGGTGCTGGTCCGCGACGGCGTGGTGGAGGACGTGTCGGAGACCGCGGCCACCGTCGCCGACTTGCTGGAACTGGACCACCCCGGTGCCATCCGTGGCACGCCCCTGTTCGACGCGGGCGAGCTTGCGCTGCGTGCGGCGGCCCAGGACCCGCGCCGGCCCTTCCTGCTGGCACCCATCGACCTGCAAGTGGTCAAGGCCGCCGGCGTCACCTTCGCCACCTCCGCCATCGAGCGGGTGATCGAGGAGCGGGTGCGCGGTGACGCGTCCGCCGCCGCCGCCGTGCGGGCGGGGATCGAGGCGCGGGTGGGCAGCGGTATCCGCGCGGTGGTCCCGGGCTCGCCCGAGGCCGCGCGGCTGAAGCAGGTCCTGGTGGCCGACGGCCTCTGGTCCCAGTACCTGGAGGTGGCCATCGGCCCGGACGCGGAGATCTTCACCAAGGCCGCCGTCCTCGCCTCGGTCGGCTGGGGGGCGGAAATCGGCGTGCGGTCCGATAGCACTTGGAACAACCCGGAGCCGGAGGTGGTGCTGGCGGTGGACAGCCGGGGCCGCATCCTTGGCGCCACCCTGGGCAACGACGTGAACCTGCGCGACTTCGAGGGGCGCAGCGCGCTGCTGCTGAGCAAGGCCAAGGACAACAACGCCTCCTGCGCCATCGGGCCGTTCATCCGCCTGTTCGATGGCGGCTTCACCCTGGACGACGTGCGCCAGGCGGTGGTGGAGCTGGCGGTGGAGGGGCCGGAGGGCTTCCGCCTGTCCGGCCGCAGCACCATGCGGGAGATCAGCCGCGACCCGGCCGAGCTGGTGCGCCAGGCGATGGACGAGCACCATTTCCCCGACGGCTTCGCCCTGTTCCTCGGCACCCTGTTCGCCCCCACCCAGGACCGGGGGGAGCCGGGCCGCGGCTTCACCCACCGGGTGGGCGACGTGGTCCGCATCTCCGCCGACCGGCTCGGCACCCTCAGCAACACCGTCACCACCGCGCGCGACGCCGCCCCCTGGCGGTTCGGCCTGCGCGACCTGATGCGCAACCTCGCGGGCCGGGGCCTGCTCGACCCCGCCGGAAGGACCAGCGAATGACCATGCGGCTCAGCCACTTCATCGGCGGCAGGGACGTGCCCGTCGAGACGCCGAACGAGAGCGTCAACCCGTCCGACACCCGGGAGGTGGTGGCCCTGTTCCCGAACGGGGGCGCCGCGGAGGCGGATGCCGCCGTCCAGGCCGCCCGGGCCGCCTTCCCGGCTTGGTCCGAGGCGTCGCCGGAGGTGCGCTCGGACCTGCTGGACAGGGTGGGGTCCACCCTCATGGCCCGGGCCGGCGACCTTGGCCGGCTGCTGGCGCGGGAGGAGGGCAAGACCCTGGCCGAGGGCACGGGCGAGGTGATGCGCGCCGGCCGGATCTTCAAGTATTTCTCAGGCGAGGCGCTGCGCCGCCACGGCCTGGCCCTGGACAGCACCCGGCCGGGGATCGAGGTGGAGACGCGGCGGGAGGCGGTGGGCGTCTTCGCGCTGGTCACGCCCTGGAACTTCCCCATCGCCATCCCCGCCTGGAAGGCCGCGCCGGCCCTGGCCTTCGGCAACACGGTGGTGCTGAAGCCGGCGAACCCCACACCCGCCATCGCCCACGCCCTGGCCGCGATCATCCATGAATGCGGGGCGCCGGCCGGGGTGTTCAACCTGGTGCTGGGCACCGGCGGGCTGGGCGCGGCCCTGGTGGGGCATGAGGGGGTGGACGGGGTGTCCTTCACCGGGTCCCAGGCGGTCGGCGCCAGCGTGGCCGCCGCGGCCATCGCCCGCCAGGCCCGGCTGCAGCTGGAGATGGGCGGCAAGAACCCGCTGGTGGTGCTGGACGACGCCGACCTGGACAAGGCCGTGGCCATTGCCCTGGACGGCGGATTCTATGCCACGGGGCAGCGCTGCACCGCCTCGTCCCGGGTGATCGTGACCGAGGGCATCCATGACCGGTTCGTGGCGGCCCTGGCGGAGCGGGCGCGGGCCTTGCGGGTGGGCCTGGCGCTGGACCCGCGGACCCAGGTGGGCCCGGCGGTGACCGCGGCGCAGCTGGAGCAGAACCTGCGCTATGTGGGGATCGCCAAGGCGGAGGGCGGCCGGCTGCTGTGCGGCGGGGAGGCGCTGGAGCTGGAGACGCCCGGTTTCTACATGGCCCCGGCGGTCATCGCCGACACGGCCCCCGACATGCGCATCAACTGCGAGGAGGTGTTCGGCCCCGTCGTCAGCACCGTGCGGGTCCGGGATTATGAGGAGGCGCTGGCCCTGGCCAACCGCGGTCAGTTCGGCCTGTCGGCGGGGATCGTCACCAACTCCCTGAAGCATGCCCGGAACTTCAGGCGGCAGGTGCGGGCCGGGATGGTGATGGTGAACCTGCCCACGGCGGGGGTCGATTACCACGTGCCCTTCGGCGGCACCCGGAAATCCAGCTATGGCGCGCGGGAGCAGGGCTTCGCCGCCGTCGAGTTTTATACGCAGGTGAAGACGAGCTATGTCGGTGATTGAGCCCCCGCGCGGCATGCGCGCCACCTATCCCAGCCTCCGCGGCCGGCGCGTCCTGGTGACCGGCGGCGGGTCCGGCATCGGCGCCGGGATCGTGGAGGCCTATGTGGCGCAAGGGGCGGAGGTGGTGTTCTTCGACATCGCCGAGGCGGAGTCCCTGGCCCTGGTGGAGAGGCTGCGCCCCCTGGGCCCCGCGCCGCGGTTCGAGCGGGTGGACCTGACGGACATCGCCGCCACGCAAGCGGCCATCGCCGGGCTGGTGGCGTCGGGCGGGCCGTTCCACGTGCTGGTGAACAACGCCGCCAACGACGACCGGCACGAGCTGGGCGACATTACCGAGGCCTATTGGGACGACCGCATCGCGGTGAACCTGAAGCACAAGCTGTTCTGCGCCCAGGCTGTGGCGCCGGGCATGCGGCGGCTGGGCGGCGGGGCCATCATCAACCTCGGTTCCATCTCCTGGCACCTGGGGCTGAAGGAGCTGACCGTCTACCAGACCGCCAAGGCGGCGGTGGAGGGGCTGACCCGGTCCCTGGCGCGGGAGCTGGGGCCGGACAGCATCCGCGTCACCTGCGTGGTACCCGGGAATGTCCGGACGCCGCGGCAGGAAAAATGGTACACGCCCGAGGGCGAGGCGGAGATCGTGGCCGCCCAGTGCCTGAAGGGCCGGCTGGTGCCGGAGGACGTGGCGGCGCTGGTGCTGTTCCTGTCCTCTGACGACGCCCGGCTGATCACCGGTCATGAATATTTCGTGGATGCAGGCTGGCGATGACCCTACGGACCACCGACCCCGTGAGCGTCTGGACCCTTGGCGCCCAGCTGGGGGAGGGGCCGGTCTGGGTGGGGCGGGACGCCGCCCTGTGGTTCGTGGACATCAAGGGCCACCGGGTCCACCGGTATGACCCCGCCACGGGGGAGAAGCGGAGCCGGGACAGCCCCGGCCAGTGCGGCTTCGTCCTGCCCGCGGCGGGCGGCGGCTTCGTGGCCGGGATGCAGCAGGGGCTGCACCATTTCGATCCCCGTACCGGCAGATTCACCCTGCTGTTGGACCCGGAGCCGGAGCTTCCCGGCAACCGGCTGAACGACGCGACGGTGGACCCGCGGGGCCGGCTCTGGTTCGGCACCATGGATGACGGGGAGGGGGCGCCGACAGGCCGCATCCACCGCTTGGCCGCCGACGGCAGCTGCGTGGCGGCCAGCCCGCCCTGTTGCATCACCAACGGCCCCGCCGTCAGCCCCGACGGCCGCACCCTGTACCACATCGACACCGTGGCCGGGCTGGTCTTCGCCTGCCGGGTGACGGACGACGGCAGGCTGGAGGACCGGGAGGTGCTCGTCCGCCTGGACGGGAGCCAAGGCCACCCGGACGGCCCCACCGTGGACGCGGAGGGTTGCCTGTGGATCGGGCTGTTCGGCGGCTGGGGGGCCCGGCGCTATTCCCCCCGGGGCGAGCTGTTGCAGACGGTGCGTTTCCCTGTGGCCAACGTGACCAAGCTGGCCTTCGGCGGGCCGGACCTGCGCACGGTCTTCGCCACCACCGCGGCCAAGGGCCTGCCGCCGGAGGAACTGGCGCGCCAGCCCCAGGCCGGCGACCTGTTCAGCTTCACCACCGACGTGCCGGGCCTGCCGGGGCACGAGGTGCGGGAGGGGCTGGGGACCCGCGCCGGGTGACCTAAGGCGACCTTAAGGTGACTAAAGTGACCTTAAGGTGACGCTTAAGGAGACGCGTGTCACATTCCATGTGGCTGATATCGTTGGGCTTTGTCGCTTAAGGTGACAAAGGTGACCAGGATCGGACTGCGTTAAGTTAAGGCCCGCGGAATTACGGTGCTGGTTCCTTCACCATGTCCCAAGACCCCATCGGCCAGGGCTGGCCGATGGGGCTGATCATGCCAGGGCTTAGGAATTTTGTCCACAACCTGAACGGGTCGGGGTGGGCGGTGCCGGATGGGAAAAGGGCGCGCTGCCGGGCACGCCCCCGCCGCCAAAAGGGATGCTCCCCCCTCAGCCCTCCATCTCCTCCAACTCCCGGCCCTTCGTTTCCCGGACCAGGGCGCGGACGAAGAAGAAGGAGACCAGGGCGCTGGCGGCGTAGAAGCCGTAGGCGCCGGCCAGGCCGATGCCGGCCAGCATCACCGGGAAGGTCATGGTGATGCCGAAGTTGGCCATCCACTGGGCGAAGCCGCTGACCGCCAGGGCGGAGCCGCGGATCTGGTTGGGGAACATCTCCCCCAGCATGACCCACATGACGGGGCCCCAGCTGATGTTGAACAGCACGGCATAGGCGTTGGCGGCCACCAGGGCGGTGACGCCCGCGGCCCCGGACAGTTGCAGGGCGCCTTGTGAGTCCAGGGTGCCGGTGGAGAAGGATGCCGCCATCAGGCCCAGGGTCACCGCCATGCCGGCGGAACCCACCAGAAGCAGGGGCTTGCGCCCGACCTTGTCCACCAGGGCGGTGGCCACCAGGCAGGCCAGGATGGACAGGGTGCCGGACAGGACGTTGATCTTCAGCGCGTCGTCCTCCGTGAAGCCGACCGCCTGCCAGAGCACGGCGCCGTAGTAGAAGACGACGTTGATGCCCACCAGCTGCTGGAAGATGGCGAGGCCCAGCCCGGCCCAGACCACGGGCCGGATGCGCGACCGGCCCTGGCAGCGCTCCACCAGGTCGGACAGGCGGGGCTGGTGGTCGGCGGCGAGGGAGGCGCGGATCTCCGCCACCTTGCGGCGGGCCGCCACCTCCCCGAACAGGCGGGTCAGCACGCGCTCGGCATCGTCGATGCGGCCGCGGGCCACCAGGTAGCGCGGGCTTTCCGGGATCAGCAGCAGGGCCAGGAGGAACAGGGTCGCCGGGATCACCTGGACCCAGAACATCCAGCGCCACGCCTCATAGCCCAGCCAGAAGGGGGCGGTGGACCCGCCCGCCGCGGCGGCGATGACATAGTTGCCCAGGAAGGCCCCGGTCAGGCCGGAGATGATCATGATCTGCTGCACGCTGGACAGCCGGCCGCGGATGGCGGCGGGCGTCACCTCGCTGATATAGGCGGGAGCCAGCACGCTGGCCGCGCCCACGGCCAGGCCGCCGATAAAGCGGGCGAAGACGAACTCCGCCGAGGAGGTGGCGGCCCCGGCGCCCCAGGCGGTGGCGATGAACAGCACGGCCGAGACCAGCATCACGGCCCGCCGGCCCCAGCGGTCGGCCAGCCGCCCGGCGGCGAAGGCGCCCACGGCGCAGCCCAGCAGGATGGAGGCGACGTTGAAGCCGGTGCCCACGCTGGTGGAGCCAAAGGCCCTTTGCAGCCCGTCCACGGTGCCGTTGATCACGCCGCTGTCATAGCCGAACATGAAGCCGCCGATGGTCGCCACGGCGACGATCAGCAGGATGAGCCCATGGTTGGCGCGCTCGTCCCCCGGATCGACGACGGCCGCGCTGCTCGCCACGAAATTTGCCATTCTCCTCCCCCATTCCCGTTCGGTGTCGGGCCCCGTTCTTGCTGACGGTCGGCCCTGGTTTCGTTTTCCTCGGTCGCGTCCGGCTCGGAGGCCTCAGCGGTACCCGCACTTCAACTCGGGGCTCTCTGCGATCTGCTTTGGTCTATCGTCATCCCGGCGAAGGCCTGTGGGCACCCTATTGATTGGCCTGAGGTTTTCCATGCTTCCCCCGCGAAGGCGGGGGTCCACGGTTCTTCGACCAGGGTGACGGTACAGGGCGGGTCAAAAACTGTGGGCCCCCGCCTTCGCGGGGGAAGCCGTGGTGTCCGCACCTGACCGCTTGGCCCTGACCCAGCCCCAGGGGCCTTCGCCGGGATGACGGATTTTTCCTTTCTGATGAACGGCTTGGCCTCCGGTGACTGTGAGTGGCGATGAGGCCCTTGAGGCCGGGTCGGGCACATCCCCGCTAGTGGTTGTGGCGCGGCGGTTCCGCCGAGGTGCCCCGGTACTTCACCGCCATCTCCAGCACCGCGCCGTCGGCGAGCTGGCCGGTCTCGCGGCGGTAGATCTCCTCCCACGGCGTGCGGCTGGGCGGCACGGGCGGCAATCCTTCGGCCTTGCGGCGCGCGATCTCGGCCTCGTCCACCAGCGCGTCGCAACGCTCCTGGTTCAGGTCGATGCGGATGATGTCCCCCGTGCGCAGCCAGGACAGGCCGCCCCCGGCCGCGCTCTCGGGCGAGGCGTTCAGGATGGAGGGGCTGTCGGAGGTGCCGGACTGGCGGCCGTCGCCCAGGGTGGGCAGGCTGCGCACGCCGCGCCGGATCAGCGCGTCCGGCGGCTGCATGTTCACCACCTCCGCCGAGCCGGGCCAGCCCTGGGGCCCGGCGCCGCGCATCACCAGGATGCAGTGCTCATCGATCGCCAAGGCGGGGTCGTTGATGCGGTGGTGGTAGTCGTCCCCGCCCTCGAACACGATGGCGCGGGCCTCGAACACGTTCTCCCGGCCGGGGGTCGAGAGGTAGCGGGCCCGGAACTCCGCCGAGATGACGGAGGTCTTCATGATGGCGAAGTCGAACAGATTGCCCGACAGCACCAGGAAGCCCGCCCGTTCCCGCAGCGGCGCGTCGAAGGGCAGGATCACCTCCCGGTCCGTGGCCGCGCGGTTCGCCACGTTCTCCGCCAGGGGGCGGCCGGTGACGGTCAGGCAGTCGCCCCGCAGCTTGCCGGCCTGGAGCAGTTCCCACAGCACCGCGGGCACGCCGCCCGCCCGGTGGAAGCGCTCGCCTAAGTACTTGCCGGCGGGCTGGACGTTGGCCAGCAGGGGCAGGTCGTAACCCATCTCCATCCAGTCCGCGGCCGTGATCTCCACCCCCGCATGCCGGGCCATGGCGACGATGTGCGGCTGGGCGTTGCTGGACCCGCCGATGGCGGTGACCAGGGTAATGGCGTTCAGGAAGGAGTCGCGGGTCAGGATGCGGGACGGGCGCAAATCCTCATACGCCATCTCCACGATGCGCCGGCCCGTCTCATAGGCCATCTGACCCCGTTCCCGGTAGGGGGCGGGGATGGCGGCGCAGCCGGGCAGGGACAGGCCCAGCCCCTCCGCCACCGCGTTCATGGTGGAGGCGGTGCCCATGGTGTTGCAGTGCCCGGCGGAGGGGGCGGAGGCGCAGGCGGCGGCCAGGAACTCCTCCTCGTCGATCTCCCCGGCGGCCAGCTTGCGCCGGGCCCGCCAGATGACCGTGCCGGAGCCCACCAGCTCCCCCTCATGCCAGCCGTCCAGCATGGGGCCGCCGGACAGGACGATGGCGGGGATGTCCACGGTGCAGGCGGCCATGATCCCCGACGGGGTGGTCTTGTCGCAGCCGGTGGTCAGCACCACCGCGTCGATGGGGTAGCCGTGCAGCAGCTCCACCAGGCCCAGGTAGGCCAGGTTGCGGTCCAGCGCCGCGGTGGGGCGGCGGCAATTCTCAAAGATCGGGTGGACCGGGAACTCCATGGGGATGCCGCCGGCATCGCGGATGCCCTCCCGCACCCGGCGGGCCAACTCCACATGGATGCGGTTGCAGGGGCTGAGGTCGCTGCCGGTCTGGGCGATGCCGATGATGGGTCGGCCGGAGCGCAGTTCCACCGGTGTCAGCCCGTAATTCATGAAGCGCTCCAGGTAGAGCGCGGCCATGTCGCTGCGCCCCGGCGCCGCGAACCAGTCGCGGGAACGGAAGGGGCGGGCAGGACGGCAATCCCTCATGGCGTTCACTCCCGTGGGTGCGACTCTTTGGCCGCCTTGCCAGGAGCATGCCGAAGTTAGCGCTATCATGCAAGGGGGCTGGAGGCGTTTTGGGGGTGCTTCGTCTTTTTGCGAGGGGCCGCGTGTCAGCAGGCATGTGGGGCGAGGCGGATGGCGGGGGGCTTGGGGATGGGTGTGTTGGGAAAACGGATTTGAACGGATCAAAACGGATTCAACGGATACTGAAAAACAAGACCTATACTAAACAGAATGGAAGAAAAACTTAGGCGGTGAATTCAAATTCATTTGGAATGCAAATATAACTGTTATCCGTTTTGATCCGTTCAAATCCGTGTTTCCCAACAACTTATCCATTTAGCAGCGCGCGCCTTCGGTCTTGATCCCCCCAACACCTCACGGCGCGGCGGCGGAGCCGCGTTCCACCAGTTCGAAGGCCAGGACCTCCTCAAGGGGCGGCGGGGTGCGGCCGTCGCGGGTTTCGCGGACGGCGGCAACCAGCAGTTCCACGGCGCGCTCGGCCATGGCGGCCACGGGTTGGCGGATGGTGGTCAGCTCCGGCCAGACCATGACGGCCTGGGGCGTGTCGTCGAAGCCGACGACGCTGAGGTCCCCCGGCACGGACAGGCCGCGGCGGTGGGCCACGTTCACCGTGGCGGCGGCCATCTCATCGTTGCTGGCGAAGATGGCGGTGGGGGCGTCGGGCCGTTGCAGCAGCCGCTCCGCCGCGGCGATGCCGGAGCGGTAACTGAAATAGCCTTGCTCCACCGGGGCGGCGGCGGGGTCCAGGCCATGCTCCTCAAGGGCGGCGCGGAAGCCGCGGTGGCGCTCCTCGCTGGCGGTCTGGTTGGGGTGGCCGCGGATGAAGCCGATGCGGCGGTGGCCCAGCCGCAGCAGGTACTGGGTCATGGCCCGGGCGGCGGCGAAATCGTCGATGCGGACATTGATGCCCTCCCCGTTCGGCCGACCCATGGCGACGGTGACCACGGGCAGGTTGACGGCGGCGATCTCCGCCAGCACGGCCGGCGCCTCACACAGGGGCGGGGGCAGCAGGATGCCCTCCACGTTGGAGCGGGCGAAGCGGCGGGTGGCCTCCCCCTGGGCCTCGGCGCCCTCATGGTCGCAGGCCTCCAGCACCAGGTGGCAGCCGGCGCGGCGGGCGCCCTCCAGCGCGCCGATCAGGAACTGGCCCAGGTAGGCGGCGCTGGGGTTGGCGTAGAGCAGGCCGAGGTGGGTGGCGTCGCCGGCGGCCAGGCTGCGGGCGGCGCTGTTGGGGGTGTAGTTCAGCCGCTCGATGGCCGCCAGCACCAGGGCGCGGGTGTTCTCCCGCACCACCGCCTCACCGTTGATGACGCGGGACACGGTCATGGCGGAGACGCCGGCCTCCCGCGCCACGTCCTCGATGGTGACCGTGTTGCCCTTGCGCCGCCGCGACCTCGCCATGCCGTCCCCGTACCCCTGGCCGTCCCGGCAACGTTTGTAGCCCAGCCATGTCGGCCGGTGTACAGGCGAATGTCCCCTCAACCCCGCGCCCCGGGGTGGAAGCGGAAGATGGTGGTGCTGCGGTGGGGGCGGCCGGGATCAAGCCGGATGGACCCGGTCTCCGGCCGGTTCGGGGCGTCGGAGAACATCTGCGCCTCCAGGGCGATGCCGTCGCCCGGCTGCAAGGGGTGGCCGGGGAGGGGGGAGGCGAGCATGTGGCCGGAATAGAGGTGGAGCGCCGGCCGGGTGGTCAGCAGCTCCAGCGCCCGGCCGGACACCGGGTCCTCCAGCCGCGCCGCCAGGGCCGGTTCCGCGCGCTCCCCCGTCGCCAGGGCCCAGTCATGGTCGAAGCCGCCGGCCAGCCTTACCTGGGGGTCCGTGGTGTCGGCCAGGGCTTGGGCCAGGCGGCGCGGGGTGCGGAAGTCGAAGGGCGTGCCGGCCACGGGGCGGGGCGGGCCGGCGGGTAGGGTGTCCTGGTCAACGGGGACATAGGCGTCGGCGTGGACCTGCACCTCATGGCCCAGGGCGGTGCCGCCGCCGGCCAGGTTCCAATAGGCGTGGCTGGCCGGGTTGAAAAGGGTGGGGCGGTCCGACTCGCCGCCGATGTCGACCACCAGGTCGGTGCCGCGCAGCGTGTAGGTCGCCGTGCAGGCCAGGGTGCCGGGGAAGCCGCCCTCCCCGTCGGGGCTGGCATGGCGCAGGGTGACGGAGGGCTCCGGCCCGTCATTCAGGTCGGCGATGGCCCAAAGGGCTTGGTGGAAGCCGGTGCCGCCGCCATGCAGGCAGTGGGCGCCGTCGTTGGGGTCCAGGGCGTGGGGCGTGCCGTCCAGGGTGAAGCGCGCCCCCCGGATCCGGTTGGCCACCCGGCCGACGATGACGCCCAGGTAGTTGCGGTCGGCCAGGTAGCCCTCCAGCGTCGGGTAGCCCAGGGTCACGTCCACGGCCCTGCCGCCGGGGCTGGGCAGCAGCACCTGCCGGATCGCGGCCCCCCGGGTCAGGATGGAGGCCTGGAGGCCGGAGGGGGACCGCAGCACCACCTCCGCAACCCCGCGCCCGTCCGGCAGCGCCCCGAACGGGCGCTGGTCCACGCCGTTTGCCGACATCGTATCCTCCCCAACCGGACCGCTTGACCGGCCCTGCTTTCGTTGCGTATGGTAACGCTATCAATTGTCGATAAGAACATGAATTGCGTTGGGGAGGAAAGATGAAAGGCGCCAAGGCAACCTTGGCCGCGCTGGCCCTGCTGGCTGCCGCGCCCGCCTGGGGGACCGCCCCGGCGGAGCCGCTGCCCCGGATGGTGCGCATCGTGCTGGTGGGCGATTCCACCGTGGCCGTGCAGGGCGGCTGGGGGCCCAGCTTCTGCGGCTATCATGTCATGTCTTCGGTGGCGTGCGTCAACCTTGCCAAGGGCGGGCGCAGCTCCGGCAGTTACCGGGCCGAGCGGTCCTGGGACGTGGCCTTGGCGGAGATGGGCGCCAGCGGGTTCGAGAAGACCTATGTGCTGATCCAGTTCGGCCACAACGACCAGCCGGGCAAGCCCGGCCGCTCCACCGACCTCGCCACCGAGTTCCCGGCCAACCTCCGCCGCTATGTGGAGGAGGTGCGCGCCGCGGGGGCGGAGCCGGTGCTGGTCACGCCCCTGACCCGCCGCCAGTTCCGGGAAGGCAAGCTGCTGGACGACCTTGGCCCCTGGGCGGCGGCGACCCGTGAGGTGGCGCGGGAGATGGGCGTGCCGCTGGTGGACCTGCATGCCCGCAGCCAAGCGGCGGTGCAGCAGATGGGGCCGTCCAAGGCCAATTTGTTCGCCCAGAAGCCGCCCCCGCCGGAGGTGGCCGCCGCGGCGGAGACGGGGACCACCATCCCCGCGCCGAAGGGCCCCGACGCGCCCGCCGCGACCCCCGCCGCCGCGGGCTTGCAGGACAACGCGGCGGTGGAGCCCATGGGGCAGGCGAAGCTGGCCTTCGACTATACGCATCTGGGGCGCACCGGCGCCGATTTCTTTGCTACCATCGTCACCGACGAGTTGGCGGCGGCCGTGCCCGGCCTGCGCCGCTACCTGATCCCCTGAGCCCGAGGACCCGACGCGATGACCGACCTTTCCCGCCGTGGTGCCCTCGGCCTCGCCCTGGCGGGCGGGGCGATGGCCGCCCTGCCCGCCGAGGGCCTGTCCAAAAATGACACCGGTATCAGAACAAATCCCGGCCCGGCTTGCCCGCCGGCCGGGGCAGCGCTGGACTGGGCGCGGGGGCTGGACAACCAGCGCAAGGCCGACCTGGACGACGGGCGGTTCCTGAACCCCATCATGGCCGGCGACCACCCGGACCCGTCGATCCTGAAGGACGGGCCGGACTACTACATGACCTTCAGCACCTTCGACAGCTATCCGGGGCTGGTGATCTGGCATTCCCGCGACCTGGTGAACTGGCGGCCCATCACGGCGGCGCTGACCAAGAACATCGGCTCCGTCTGGGCGCCGGAGCTGGTCAAGCATGAGGGGCGGTACTTCCTGTACATCCCCGTGAAGGGCACGCCCAACGGCACCTACGTGGTCTGGGCCGACAAGATCGAGGGGCCGTGGAGCGAGCCGAAGTACCTAGGCCTGCCCAACCACATCGACCCCGGCCACGCTGTGGGGGAGGACGGGTCCCGCTGGCTGTTCCTGTCCAAGGGCGACCGCATCCGGCTGAGCCCCGACGGGCTGTCCACCGTGGGCGACGTGGAGCATGTCTATGACCCCTGGCGCTACCCGGACGACTGGATCGTGGAGGGCTTCGCGCCGGAGGGGCCGAAGATCACCCGGCGCGGCGACTATTACTACCTGATTACCGCCATCGGCGGCACGGCCGGCCCGCCCACGGGCCACATGGTCATCGCCGCGCGCTCCCGCTCCATCAACGGCCCGTGGGAGCACTGCCCCCACAACCCCCTGGTCCGCACCACGGACCTGGCGGAGCGCTGGTGGTCCCGTGGCCACGCCACCCTGGTGGAGGGGCCGGCAGGGGATTGGTGGGCCGTCTACCACGGCTATGAGAACGGGTTCTGGACCCTGGGCCGGCAGGCGCTGCTGGACCCCATCGAGTGGACGGCGGACGGCTGGTTCCGCATGAGGGGCGGCGACCTGTCCCAGCCCCTGGCCATGCCGAAGGGCGGCAAGCCCGTGCCCCACGGCATGGCGCTGAGCGACGACTTCAAGACCCTGGCCCTGGGCAGCAAGTGGAACTTCTTCCGCCCCGCCCCGGACGAGGCGACGCGGGCCAAGGTGGCGGGCGGGGTGCTGCACCTGACGGCCCGCGGCGTGGCGCCGAAGGACAGCTCGCCCCTGCTGCTGATCGCGGGCGACACGGCATACAGGTTCGAGTGCGACATCGAGATCGAGCCGGGTGGCACGGCGGGGCTGGTGCTGTTCTATGACCAGGCCCTGTATGCCGGGCTGGGGTTCGACGAGAAGCGCTTCGTCACCCACCAGTATGGGATCGAGCGCGGCCGGCCGGAGAACCCCCATGGCCGCAGGATGCGGATGCGGGTCACCAACGACCGGCACATCGTCATCTTCGACACCAGCGGCGACGGCGGGAAGAGCTGGAAGCGGTTCGACCGGGGCATGGAGGTGTCCGGCTACCACCACAATGTGCGCGGCGGGTTCCTGATGCTGCGGCCGGGGCTCTATTCCGCCGGCCAGGGCACTGCCCGCTTCGCCAACTTCAGCTTCAAGGCGCTCTGACCATGGGCGCGATGCTGCTGGTCGCCGCCCTGGCGGGTGCCATCCCGGCCTTCCCCGGGGCCGAGGGGGCAGGGGCGCTGTCGCTGGGCGGGCGCGGGGGCGCGGTGCTGCGTGTGACCACCCTGGCGGATGCCGGGCCGGGTTCCCTGCGGGCCGCGGTGGAGGCGGAGGGGCCGCGCACCATCATCTTCGACGTCGGCGGGACGATCCGGCTGGAACGGCCGCTGGAAGTGCGCAAGGGCCGGGTCACCATCGCCGGCCAGACGGCCCCGGGCGGCGGGATCACCCTGCGCGGCCAGCCCCTGCGCATCCATGCCGACGACGTGGTGGTGCGTTACATCCGCAGCCGCCTGGGCGACGAGTCCGGGGTGGAGGCCGACGCGGTGGAGATCACCGGCGGCCGGCGCATCATCCTGGACCATGTCTCCGCCAGCTGGTCGGTGGACGAGACGCTGTCCGTGGGCTCCGGCTACAAGCGGCCGGAGGAGGGGCCCTATGACGTCACCGTGCAGTGGAGCATCATCGCGGAGTCCCTGAACCGGTCGCTGCATGCCAAGGGCGCGCATGGCTATGGCTCGCTGCTGCGCGGGGGCATGGGGGCGCGGATGAGTTTCCACCACAACCTCTGGGCCCACCACAATGCCCGCATGCCGCGGCCCGGCAACTACAACCCGCCGGACAAGGACCCGCAGGGCGCCTTCTACCAGTTCCGCTCCAACGTCTTCTACAATTGGGGCGGCCAGGCCTCCGGCTACAATGCCGACAAGGGGGAGAAGGCGTCGCTGGTCGCCTACGACTTCATCGACAACGCCTATGTCAGCGGGCCCGACAGCAAAGGGACCCTGGCCTTTGACGAGGCGAACCCGCTGGCCAGCGCCCACTTTGCCGGTAACAGCATGAATGGCACCGTCCCGGCCGACCCGTGGAGCCTGGTCAGCGGGGTGGCGGTGCCGGAGAAGCGCCGGGCGGTGCCGCTGGAGGTCATGCCCGCCATCGTTCCGGACCCGGCGCCGTCAGCCTTCCAGCGGGTGCTGGCGGGGGCTGGCGCATCGAGGGCACGGGACGTGGTGGACACGCGGGTCATCGACTCCGTCCGCAGCCGCGGCGGCGGGCTGATCGACAGCCAGGCGCAGGTCGGCGGCTGGCCCGAGCTGGGGGCCGGGAAGCCCTGGACCGACACGGACAGGGACGGGATGCCCGATGATTGGGAACGCGCGGCCGGCCTGGACCCCCGCGACCCCGCCGACGGCACGGCCGACCGGGATGGTGACGGCCACACGAATTTGGAAGATTGGCTCAATTCCTTGGTCGGCAATGACACCAAATTGCGTTGACACCGGTATCATGCCGACTTAGGTTTTGTGACAAGTCAGTGACGGGACCCGGTGCCAGCGCGCCGGGTACCACCGGGAAGGGCGGCCAACGCCTGCCGGTCTACCAAGGGGAAGGGGAAGCCCATGACGCGCAAGCTGCACTGCGGGCCGACGCCGCGACCAGGCATCGCCGCGCAGGCACCGATCATCACACGATAACCGCACCGTTGACCCCGCGGCACGTGCCGGCCTGACGCCGGCGATCGTGACGCCTGGGAAGTTGCCCCTAGCTTGGCAGCGCGGCCGACTTGGCCCGCGAACGGCTTGGTGCGCCTGGGTCATGGGCAGTTAAGGCGATAGGGGAGGTCTTCCCGGGCCGGGTCGCGGCCGGGGCAGGCCATTGGGGAAACACGCCTCAGGACGACCGGCAGGCTGCATGGGGACAGCCACGGCGACCGGGCATGGGGAGGATATAGGAATGAAGTCCGGAAATCTGAAGGTGCCCTCACGCGGCATGTGCTCGGCCATCGCGATCCTGGCGGCGGGGCTTGCCACCGCCGGCCCGGGAAGCGCCTGGGCCCAGGGCGCCAGCACCCCGGCACCGCCCGCCGGGGAGGCGGCCAGCCTGGATGAGATCATTGTCACCGGTTACCGTGCCGCGCTGCGTTCGGCCCTGAACGAGAAGCGGGAGTCCACGGTCCAGGTGGATGCCATCAACGCCGAGGACATCGCCGACTTCCCGGACAACAACCTGGCGGAGTCCCTGCAACGCCTACCCGGCGTGTCCATCGACCGCGACAATGGCGAAGGGCGGACCATCACGGTGCGCGGCCTGGGCGGCGACTTCAACCGCACCCGGCTGAACGGGCTGGAGGCCTTGTCCACCGCCGGCGCCAACGATTCCGGCTCCAACCCGAACCGCAGCCGCGCCTTCGACTACAACACCTTCGCGTCGGAGCTGTTCAGCTCCCTCAAGGTCCAGAAGACGCCGTCGGCGGAGACGGACGAGGGCTCCCTGGGCGCCACCATCGACTTGCAGACGGGCCGGCCCTTCGACTATCGCGGCGACGCCTTCGCCCTGTCCACCGAAGGCACCTACCAGGAGAACAGCAAGAAGTTCACCCCGCGCGTGGCGGGGCTGGCGTCCACGCGGTTCCTGGACAACCGGATGGGCTTCCTGTTCTCCGGCGCCTACAGCAAGTCCAAGAACGAGATCGACCAGTACCGGCGCCAGCCCGGCCAGCCCGATTACCTGTACCGCGGCACGCAATGGGCGGGCAACGAGACCCCGCAGCGGGCGGGCTTCTCCGCCCCGGCGGGGACCACCTTCGGGACGGCCATCACCAACCCGGAAGCCATCGCCCTGCAGACCGGCTCCGACCCGGGGGCCTATGCCAAGCTGTTCCCGGGCGCGCCCTACAACACGCCGGGCCGGTTCAACGACAGCCTGGTCCGCATCCCGGCGCTCGCGTCCCTGGACCAGCAGGACGTGGAGACCGAGCGGCTCGGCCTCACCGCCTCCTACCAGTGGGACATCACGGACGACACGCGCCTCAGCCTGGACGGCGCCTTCTCCCGCCTGGAGAACGAGAGCACCTATTACCAGGTCTCCTCCGTCGGCCTGAACCGCAACAACACCAACACCACCTACAACACGGCCAGCAACAGCATCACCCCGGCCAACGCCCGCGCCCTGTATCCCGGCCTGTGCGTGCCCAATGCCGGCAGCGACCTGGTGCCCGCCCAGGATTGTGGCCAGTCGCTCTATGGCAGCACCCCCGCCTTCGGCACGGCCTTCGGCAGCAACGGCGTGCGCGGGCCGGCGGTGCTGGGGGCGGCCGCGGTGGTGCCCGGCGGCACGTCGCCCGCCAACGCCAACCTGTTCAGCGTCAACCCCTTCAACCTTGACCCGTACGACTATTACAACAACCCGGCCTCGGTCGGGTACATCCCCAGCAGCAACCGGCTGGCCTTCCGCGGCGCCCTGATCGGCCGCCCGTCGGTGGACGTGCTGGACGCCAACGTGGTGGACGGCTTCGCCAACTACCTGGCCCTGCGCAACGTGGACTTCCGGTCCGCCGCCGACCGCAACAGCTACACCACCGAGTTCAAGCAGGGCTCCCTGGACCTGGAACACAGCTTCAGCGACGCCTTCAAGGCCCGGCTGATCGCCGGCATGTCGGAGTCCACCAACGAGAGCCAGGGGCTGTTGGTGGAGTTCAACCGGATGGATTCCCCCGGCACCTTCATCTATGACGAGCGCGAAGGCGGCTCCATGCCGGTGATCGACTTCGGCTTCGATGCGGCCAACCCGGCCAACTGGGAGGTGGTGAAGGGCTTCTCCGCCATCCGCCACTACCAGCGCACCGTCAAGAACACCTACAAGCAGGCCAAGATCGACTTCGACTGGGAGATCGACGACCGGTTCAGCCTGGGCTTCGGCGCAAACTACAAGGAGTTCGGCTTCAAGACGAACCTGAAGGAGCGCAACAACGACCTGCTGAACCCGACCCTGAAGGAGGCGAACGTCAGCACGGAGAGCGTGGGCAAGCTGATCAAGTTCGGCCAGGGGCTGGACGTGCCCGACGGCACCATGGACAGCTTCTTCGCGCCCAGCATCGAGGCGTTCGACGCCCTGTTCGACTTCACCTGCGACTGCATCAACAAGTGGGGCGACTGGCGCCTGACCGACAAGCGCAACGGCGGGCGCGAGCGGTTCAGCGTCACCGAGAAGGACACCGGCTATTACGTGCAGGGCGACTGGGACCTGGAGCTGCTGGGCCGGCCCTTCCGCGGCAATGTCGGCACCCGCGTGGCGGTGACGGAGGTGGAGTCCCTGGGCAACAGCACGGCCGGCCGCCCCATTGAGGGCAAGAACCGCTATACCGACATCCTGCCGTCCCTGAACGCGGTCTATGAGCCGGTGGACGACTTCATCGTGCGCTTCGGTGCGTCCAAGGCCATGGCCCGGCCGCTGCTGGGCAATCTGTCGCCCACCATCACGGCCCTGTCGGTGCCCAACACCGGCGCCACCACCGGGGCCACGCTGACCATCGGCAACCCCAAGCTGAAGCCCTTCCGCTCCACCAACCTGGACCTCAGCCTGGAATGGTACTTCATGCCCGGCGCCCTGGTCTCCATCGCCGGGTTCAACAAGGACGTCTCCAGCTACCCGCAGACCGTGAACTACTCCGCCCGGCTGTCGGAGTTCCTGGACCCGGCGGGCGTGGCCGCCGTGCGGGCGGGCTTCACCAACGCCCAGCAGCAGGCCTACATCGACAATGACAATGAGTTCACGGCTCGCCAGTTCCGCGACGCGCCGGGCGGGTACCTGCGCGGCGTCGAGCTGGGCTTCCAGATGGATTTCACCTTCCTGCCGGGCTTTTTCCAGAACTTCGGCACCCAGCTGAACTACACCCACATCAAGAGCCAGCTGAAGTACATCCTGGACCCCGGCAACGGCACCAACCCTCAGGTGACGGCCAAGGCGCCGTTCCTGAACGTCTCGCCGGACGCCATCAACGCCACGCTCTATTACGAGACGGACAGCTTCCGGGCCCGCGTCTCCGTGGCGCACCGCAAGGGCTACAGCACGGCTTTCCCCATCGCGTCGGGCGCCTGCGCCCCCGGCCTGACCCCGCCGGTCCCGGCCAGCCCGGCGGAGCAGGGCACCGCCTGCGACAGCCCGCTGGTGAACGATTTCGTCTTCAGCCGCTCCACCACCAACGTGGACGCGTCGGTCAGCTACAAGATCACCGACTGGGCCACCGTCACGGGCGAGGCGCTGAACCTCACCAACCAGCCCAGCGAACGCTACGCCTATGCCGGGCAGGGCGCGGTCACCCAGTATTCCAGCACCGGCCGCATCTACCGCCTGGGCACCCGGCTGCGGTTCTGAGGCACCCCGGCTTGTGCCAAGGACGGGCGTGAACACGGATGTGTGTATGGCATCCGGTCTGCGCAGGTCGGGGCTGTGGAAACGGAATTACGAATTTTCTTGTGCAAGTCCGTAATTCCGCTCATTTTTTGCAGCGCGGCATCGCTATGTCGCAGGCCCATTCTTGGGCGTTTCCTCCCTAAACTCAGAGCCGCCCGTCCGGGCGGCTTTTCTTTTTTCCGGGTCGGGGGCGGGGCCTGCGGGTCGAACGGCCTCGTCCCCCCTCAGGCTTCGGGGACGAAGGCCCGGCAGGCCTCCGCGATGGCCGCGGCCAGGTCCACCTTGTTGCTGGGGTGGGTGACGGTGTTGGCCGTGACCACCCGGTCCGCGCCGGCCTCACGCAAGGCGGCCCCGGCCTCATCGGAGAACAGGGCGTGGACCACCAGGCAGACCGGCGGGGGCAGGCCCGCGGCGCGCAGGCAGCGCACCGCCTCGACCAGGGTGCGGCCGGTGGACAGGATGTCGTCCACCAGCACGGGCGTGCGGCCCTCCAGCCCCGACAGGTCGGCGCCGCCCACGCTCACGTCCCGGTCGCCGCGGCGCTCCTTGGCGAGGACGCGGTAGGGCGCCCCGGCCAAGCCGGCCACGGCGGCCACCCATTGCTCGCTCTCCGCGTCCGGCCCGACCACCACCGGCCGCGGCACGTTCCCCGCGATCCACGCGGCGAGCACCGGGGCCGAGGGGACGGCGGTTGCCGGGATGGCGAACACCTCCCCCAGGCTGGCGATGCGGTGCAGGTGGGGATCGACGGTGACCAGCCAGTCCACCGCGCCGGACAGCAGGTGCCCGAAGCAGCGGGCCGTCACCGCCTCACCCGGCCGGAACCGGCAGTCCTGGCGCAGGTAGGGCAGGTAGGGGGCCACCAGCCCCACCCGGGCGGCGCCCAGCTCCCGCGCCGTGGCCGCGGCGAACAGCAGGCCCGGCAGCTTCGGGTCCGGCCGGTCGAGGGAGGCGGCAAGCACCACCTCCCGCCCGGCCGGCGGGGTGTCGAAGCGCAGGTAGGTCTCCCCGTCCGGGAAGCGGCGCAGCTCCAGGCGCCCTTCCTCCCAGCCGAGGGTCGCGGCCAGCCGCGCCGCCCAGGGGTCGCCGGCGACGGGGGACAGCAGGAGCGGGGGCATCAGGCCTCCTCCACATGGATGATGTCGGGGTTGGCGGCCAGGTAGGCCCGGGCATAGTCCAGCTCGCCCGGGCTTTCCGCATGCAGGGCGAACAGCGGCTGGCCGGGGGCGACGCGGTCGCCCAGGCGCACCGCCAGCTCCAGCCCCGCGGCCCGGGCGGCCGGCGCCCCGGCCAGCTTGGCGGCCTTGGCCA
>MOEB01000030.1 GCA_001939945.1 Aerophototrophica crusticola
GCCTTCCGCGGTCGGGCCGCGGGGCGACCCGCGCCAGACCCCTTCCCGGCCCTGGACGCGGCGCTCGCCGCGGTGGCGGCCCAGCCGGCGACGGCGGACGCGGACCGCTGCCTGATGTTGCTGGCCGGGGTGCGCCATGCCCTGGCCCTGCATGGCGGCATGGTGCCAGGCGAGGGGCCGCCGCCCGTGGCCTATCCAGCGGGGGCGGCGCCATGACCGGGGAGTACGACCTGCTGGGCGTGCTGGTGGCGCCCATGCTGGCCTGGGCCGTGGCCGCCTTCCTGGTCTGCCTGGTGCTCTACCGCCTGCTGGCCTGGGCGGGGGCCTACCGCTTCGTCTGGCACCGCAGCCTGTTCAACACCGCCCTCTACCTGATCGTGCTGGCCGGCATCGCCGCGCTGGCCGCCTGACCGGACGCCCGCCCATGGCCACCACCCAGCTCCTGCTCCGCGTCCTCGTCACGCTGGGCGTCGTCGCCCTGGCCCTGGTGGCGGGGTGGCTGCTCTGGGACTATTACCTGAACGACCCCTGGACCCGCGACGCCCGCGTCCGGGCGGAGGTGGTGGAGGTGGCGGCCGACGTCTCCGGCACCGTCACGGCGGTGCATGTGGCGGACGACCAGTTCGTCCGCGTGGGCGAGCCCATGTTCACCATCGACGACCAGCGCTTCCGCCTCGCCGCGGCCCAGGCGGAGGCGCTGCTCACCGCCAGGCAGGCGAGCCTGGAACAGGCGCGGCACGACGCCGACCGCGCCCGCCGCCTGGGCAACAACGCCATCACCGTGGCGGCGCGGGAGCGGCTGGAGGCGGAGGAGCGGGTGGCCGCCGCCACCGTCCGGCAGGCCCAGGCCGACCTGGAGGTGGCCCGCCTGGACCTGGAGCGCACCGTGGTCCGCGCGCCGGTGGAGGGGCTGGTCACCAACCTGCAACTGAACCGGGGCGACTTCGCCGCCGCCGGCAGCCCCGTGGTGGCCCTGGTGGACAGCAACAGCTTCCACGTGGTGGGCTATTTCGAGGAGACGCGCCTGCCCCGCATCCGCGTGGGCGCCCGGGTGGACATAAGGCTGATGGGCGGCGGCCCCGCCCTGTCCGGCCGGGTGCAGAGCATCTCCGGCGGCATCGTGGACCGGGAGCAGCAGGCCACCGGCGGCCTGCTGGCCAACGTGAACCCCACCTTCAACTGGGTGCGGCTGGCCCAGCGCATCCCCGTGCGCATCGCGCTGGACCCCGTGCCCCAGGGCGTGCGCCTGGCCAACGGCCTGACCGCCACCGTCGCCATCGCGGAGACGGTCCCCCGGCCCCAAACACCATGATGGTGGGCCATTGCCCAGAGCGGGTTCCGGGTAACCGGAAGCCGCTCCGGCGGCGACCGCCGCCGCGCGACCGCGTGGTCGCGTGAGCCAAGCCGCGGATGCGGCGCCGGCGACTGAGGAACCGGATAGCGAGCCCTGTTTCCAGTTCCCTGGAAACAGGGCTAAGCTGGTTCCCGCATCGTTCGGCGGGGCTCCATGGATCCGTGGCTGGTACTGGGTTTCTCCCTGATCTACCTGGCGGCGCTGTTCGGCATCGCCTGGCGGGGGGACCGGCTGGCCGCGGCGGCGGGGCCGTCGCTGGGGGAGAAGCGGGCGCCGCTGCTCTACGCCCTCAGCCTCGCGGTCTATTGCACGTCCTGGACCTTCTACGGCGCCGTGGGCCGGGCGGCCACGGGCGGGTTCGACTTCCTGTCCATCTATGTCGGCCCGATCCTGCTGGTGGGCTTCGGCTGGCCCATCCTGGCCAAGATGGTGCGGGTGGCGAAGGCGGAGAACGTGGTCTCCATCGCCGACTTCATCTCCGCCCGCTACGGCAAGAGCCGGGTGCTGGCCGCGCTGGTGACGGTCACCGCCGTGCTCAGCGTGCTGCCCTATTTCGCCTTGCAGCTCAAGGCCATCACCATCAGCCTGGAGGCCTTGGCCGGCGACCCGCTGGCGGGGGCCGGGCTGGACGTGCCGGGGCAGACCACCTTCCTGGTCACCGTGGCCATGGCGGCCTTCGCCATCCTGTTCGGGGTGCGCAGCATCCACGCGAACGAGCACCACCGCGGCCTGATGTCCGCCATCGCGGCGGAGTCCCTGGTGAAGCTGGCGGCTGCCTTGATCGTGGGCGGCGTGATCACCTTCAGCCTGTCCGCCGGCCCCATCCAGCTGGTCGCCGACGCCGCCAACGACCCGCGGCTGGCCGAGGTGTTGAGCCCCGACCTGGACCTGGAATGGTGGGTCATCACCCTGCTGGCGGCCTGCGCCATCGTCTGCCTGCCGCGCCAGTTCCACGTGACTGTCGTGGAGAACACCCATGTGGGCGACATCCGCACCGCAAGCTGGCTGTTCCCGGCCTATCTGGTCGCCATCAACCTGTTCGTGCTGCCGGTGGCCTTGGCCGGCCTCGCCCTCTATCCCGACGGGTCGGTGAACGCCGACACCTTCCTGGTCACCATCCCGCTGGACCAGGGGCGGCCCTGGCTGGCGCTGATGGCCTTCATCGGCGGACTGTCCGCCGCCACCAGCATGGTCATCGTCGGTGCCGTGGCCCTCAGCACCATGGTCTGCAACGACCTGGTGGTGCCCGTCCTGATGGCGTGGAAGCCGGTGCTGCGGCGCTGGCAGGCGGACCCCAAGCCCCTGCTGCTGGCCGTGCGCCGGGTCTCCGTGGCGGCACTGCTGGGCCTCGCCTACCTCTATTACCTGCTGATCGGCAGCGTCTTCCCGCTCGCCACCATCGGCATCGTCAGCTTCGCCGGGGTGGCCCAGTTCGCGCCCGCCCTGCTGCTGGGCCTGTTCAATCGCCGGGTCACCAAGGCGGGCGCGGTGGCCGGGATCGGCGGCGGCTTCCTGGCCTGGATCTACACGGTGCTGCTGCCCAGCTTCGCCGTGGCCGGCATCGTGCCCGCCGGCTTCATCGGGCATGAGCCCTTCGGCCTGTCCTGGCTCAGCCTTTCCGGCCTGGGCGGGGTGCATGACCTGGACACCCTGTCCCACGGGGCCATGACCAGCCTTGGCATCAACCTGTTCCTGCTGCTGGTGGTCTCCGCCCTGTCCAGCCAGTCGGAGCTGGAGAAGCAGCAGGCCCGCCGCTTCGTCTCCATGCGCCACGACACCGGGGACCGGCAGGCCTCCGTCAAGGGCGGCACCCTGGCCGACCTGTACGAGCTGGCCGCCCGCTATGTCGGCCGCCAGCGGGCGGAGGCTACCTTCCGGGAGCTGGCCCTGCTCCGCTCCGGCCCCGTGGGCAGCTTCGAGAGCGCCCTGCTGGTCCGGGTGGACGAGGAGGCGATCCGCGCCACGGAATGGCTGCTGTCCGGGGCCATCGGGTCCGGGTCCGCCCGTGTGGTGGTGGCCAGCCTGCTGTCCGACCGCCGCCTGTCCCGGCAGGAGACGCGCAGCATCATCGACGACGCCTCCCGCGCCATCCTGGACCAGCACCTGCTGCTGTCCACGACGCTGGAGCATGTGGGCAAGGGCATCTGCGCCTTCGACAGGAATTTCCGGGTGCTGGTCTGGAACCGCAGCTTCCTGGAACTGCTGGACTTCCCGGCGGAGCGGGTGGGCGTGGGCACGCCCCTGTCGGAGATCGTGGCCTATCTCCAGAGCCGCGGCGAGTATGGCCGGAACGGCGAGATCGAGACCCTGCTGACCCGCCGCTCCGACCCCCGCCGGGCGGGCCAGCCGGACGCCTACCACCGCATCCGCCCCGACGGGTCCGTGCTGGAGATCAGCACCAATCCCCTGCCCGACGGGGGCTTCGTCGCGGTCTATACCGACATCACCGAGCAGTACCGCGCCCGCGAGGCGCTGGAGGAAGCCAAGGAGTTCCTGGAACGCCGGATCGAGGAGCGCACGGTGGATCTGGCCGCGGCGAAGGCGGAGGCCGACCGCGCCAACCTGGCCAAGACCCGGCTGCTGACCGCCGTCAGCCACGACCTGTTGCAACCGCTGCACGCCGCGCGGCTGTTCATCTCCGCCGCCTTGGACCAGCGCCCCGACCCGCTGATGATCCAGGCGGACGCCGCCCTGCGGTCGGTGGAGCATCTGCTGGGCGACCTGCTGGACGTGACCAAGCTGAACACCGGCGTCGTCACGCCCAAGCGCGCCGTCGTGCGGCTGGAGGAGGTGATGCGCCCCCTGGCGGAGGAGTTCGCCGTGCTGGCCGGGCGCCACGGCTTGAAGCTGCGCTGGGTGCCGTGCAGCCTGTCGGTGGACACGGACCCGGTGCTGCTGCGCCGGATCCTGCAGAACTTCCTGGCCAACGCCATGCGCTATACCCCGTCGGGCGGCGTGCTGTTCGGCTGCCGCCGCCAGGGGGGCGTGCTGCGGGTGGAGGTGTGGGACACCGGGCCCGGCATCCCGCCGGAAAAGCAGGCGGAGGTGTTCAAGGAGTTCCGCCAGCTCGACACCGCCACGGGCGCGGAGAGCCAGCGGGACAAGGGCCTGGGCTTGGGCCTGTCCATCGTGGAGCGGCTGGCCGCCATGTTGGGCCACCGGGTCACCCTGCGCTCCACCGTGGGCAAGGGGAGCTGCTTCGCCGTGGAGGTGCCCATCGCCGCCATCGCGGCCCCCATCCGGCTGGCCCCCGGCGGCGCCCGGACCAAGGGGCTGGAAGGCACGCTGGTGCTGTGCGTGGAGAATGACGCGGCCATCGCCCAGGCCATGGCCGCGCTGCTGGCCGGCTGGGACTGCGACGTGGTCACGGCCCGCGACCCGGCCTCTGCCCTAACGGCCCTGGCCGGCCGCCGGCCGGACGTGGTGCTGACCGACTACCACCTGGACGAGGGCGCCTCCGGCCTGGAGGTGCTGGCCGCCGTACGCCAGGCTTTCGACCCCGGCATCCCCGCTGCCGTCGTCACCGCCGACCGCGGCGAGGCGGTACGTGATTCGGTCGCCGCCGCGGGGGCAAGGCTGGCCTACAAGCCGCTCCGCCCCGGGGCGCTTAGGGCCCTGCTGGGGCACCTGGTGGTGGAGGGGAAGCGGGGCCGGGCGGCGTGACCCGCTGCCCTGGCGGCCTCACCCCTCCCCGGCCGGGGGTGGCGGGGCGAAGGCCAGGCGGCTGGCGACCAGGGCGGCCTGGGTGCGGCTGTGGACGCCTAGGCGGCGGAGGATGACGGTGACGTGGGCCTTCACCGTCGTCTCGGCCACGCCCATCTCGTACGCGATCTGCTTGTTCAGCTTCCCGGCGGCGATGCCGCCCAGCACGCGGAGTTGCTGCGGCGTCAGGCCCGCCACCACGGCGGCAAGGTCCGCCTCCTCCCCGCCCTGGTTGCCCGTCTCCGGCGCCCAGAGGGAACCGTCCAACACGGCCTGGATGGCATCGCCGATCTGGGTGATGGGGGCGGACTTGGGCACGAAGGCCGACGCCCCGTACTCCATGGCCCGCTGCACCGTGGCGGGGTCCTCCTGGGCGGAGACGACGATGACGGGGATGGCCGGGTGCTCGTTCCGCACCAGGGCCAGGCCGATCAGCCCGTTCATGCCCGGCATGTGCAGGTCCAGCAGCACCGTGTCCGGCGGATCCCCCTTGTTCAGGGCCGACTCCACCTCCTCGAACCGGGAGGCCTCGACGATGTCGGCATCAGGCAGGGACTGGGTGACGGACTGGCGCAAGGCCGCCCGCATCAACGGGTGGTCATCCGCGATCAGGATGCGCGTCGCCATGCCGGACCCCAACCTCCCCCGATTGCCGCCCCGCCTTCAGCAGCGGGATCATTGCTTGGGGCGGCATCATGCCCCTTATTTGTATAATGGCAAGGACATTGCTTGAAGTTGCCCGTCAGCAGAAGGATATGCGCCCATTCCGCCCGCGCTATGGTCCCGGGCAAAAGAAATGGGGGCCGCCCGAAGGCGACCCCCAGCAACCAGCCTCGCGGGGCGAAGCGCTCAGCGGAACAGCGACAGGATGTTCTGCGGGGCGCCGTTGGCGATGCTCAGGGCCTGGATGCCCAGCTGCTGCTGGACCTGCAGGGCCTGGAGCCGCGCCGACTCCTCGTTCAGGTTGGCGTCGACCAGCGTGCCGACGCCCTGGTTCAGGCTGTCCACCAGCTTGGACGTGAAGTCCTGCTGCAGCTCCAGGCGCTTGCCCACGTTGCCGAACTCGGCGGCGGCGTTGATGACGGTGGTCATCTGGGCCTCCAGCGCGAGCAGTTGCGTCTGCGCGGCGCCAGCGCGGGCGATGCCGTCGGCACCGCCCGTGATGGCGGCGTTCAGGCCGGCCACGAAGGTCTGCACCGCGGCCATGTCCCGGCCGGCAACCGTGTCGGTCACCGCGGAGATGGTGGAGCCCGACCGGTTGATGGACACGGTCAGGGTACGGGTGTCGGTGTTGTTCAGCAGGTTCTCGCCGTTGTAGCTGGCCGCCGAGATCGTGTTCTGGATCTGGGCCGCCAGGCTGTTCAGCTCCGCGCCGATCTTCGCGTGGTCGACCGAGGAGGAGGTGGCGAGCGAGAGCTGGGACTTCACCTCGCCCAGCAGCTTCTGGATGTTCTCCGAGCCGATGCGCGCCGTCTGCACCGTGGCGGAGTTGATCGCCAGGTTCTCGTTCAGGGCCTTCAGGGCGCTGACGTCAGACTTCATGGTGGTGGCGATCGACCAGTAGGACGAGTTGTCCTTGGCGGTGCCCACCTTCATGCCGGTGGAGATGCGATCCTGGACGACCTGCAGGTCCTTGCTGGTGCGGTTCAGGGTCTGCAGCGCCACCATGGCGCCGACATTGGTCAGAATGGACGTGGTCATGGCTGTATCCTTCGTGGAGGGTTCATGTCCAAGCGCCTTCTGACGCCGCCGCCCCGCACGGGTTCACCCGAGGGGGCTGGGGCTGATGCTGGCAGGCCGGGTTTAAGCCGGGGTAAAATTCGGTTCCATTTGGAAACACCTGGTGCAGGGACATTGCGCGGCCATGGCCGGAACAGGCCCCTGGGGGGCTGCCGGGCTGCGGGCGACCATGGCAGGATGGGGCCGGGGCGGCCCCTGCCGCCGCCCCGGCCGACCCACCGCGACACGGACCCCATGGCCACCAGATACCCCCTCCCCATCCTGCTGCTCTACCTCGCGGCCCTGGCCGCGGCGCCCGCTTACGCATGGGACGGACCCGCGCCGGGCCTCCCGGCCCCGATCGGCAGCCACGCCAACGGCTGCATCGCCGGGGCCGCCGCCCTGCCGGCAGAGGGTCCGGGTTACCAGGCCGTCAACCCCGGGCGCCGACGCACCTTCGGCCACCCGGAGCTGGTGGACTTCGTAAAGGGCCTGGCCGCACAGTCGGCGGAAGCCGGCCTCGGCACGCTCCGGGTCGGCGACCTGTCGGCTGCCCGCGGCGGCCGGCTGCCGGGGACGCACGCCAGCCACCAGACAGGGCTGGACGTGGATGTCTGGCTGGAGATGGGCCGGGCGCCGCTGCCCCCGGGCATGCTGGACGGCTACGACTTCCCCCCGCTGGTGGACGCGGCGACGCGGCGGTTGGACCCGCAGCGCTACGGGCCGGCACAGACGGCCCTTGTCCGGCTGGCGACGGGGGACGGGCGGGTGACGCGGGTCTTCGTGAACCCGGCCATCAAGCTGGCCTTGTGCCAGAGCGCCGGGGAGGATCGGGACTGGCTGCGCAAGGTGCGCCCCTGGTTCGGCCACGCGGCCCACATCCATGTGCGCCTGGCCTGCCCGGCGGACGCGGCGGCCTGCGTGGACCAGGGGCCGCCGCCGGAGGGGGACGGCTGCGGGGAGGAGCTTGCCGGCTGGCTGGAGCCGCCCCCCGGCACACCCCCGGCACGGCCACCGGCCCCGCCACCCGAACCGCCGGCCGCCTGCCTCGACATCCTGGGCCTTGCAGGCGGACAGCCGGGCCCCACCCCCCAGCCGACCCCGGCCCGTTAGGGGATATCCCGCCGCGCGACCACGTGGTCGCGTAAGCCAAACCGTGGACGCAGTGCCGATATCAGGTCTGGCGGCAGGCCCCGCGGGGAGCCCGGGTCAGGGCGCTCGCGCCAACTCCCCCGCCTGCCGCAGAAGGGCCTTCAGCGACTCCGCCGTCACCGGCCCGTCCGTCGCCGGGGCCAGGGCGTGCAGGCGCTTAGGCCAGTCGGTCCCATCCAGGGATGACAGCCCGGCGGGATGTCCCTCCCCCGCCAGGATGCCCGCCAGGGCGAGGCGGACCGATTCTTCCCGTGACAAGGGGGCCTTGCCCGCCAGGGTACGGTAGGCGCCTGCCGCCTCCGCCCACTCCCCCAGCTGCCAATGGGCCAGGGCACGGGCCGACAGGGCGTCCGGGTCGGGCGTGGTGCCAGCCTTCTCCAGGGCCGCCCCCGGCTGGCCTTGGGCCACCAACAACCGGGCCTGTAGCGCCGGCGAGGGCGCAGGCAGCAAGGCCAGGGTCGCCTCGGCCCCGGCGGCATCCCCCTGGGCGAGCTGCGCCCGCGCGATGCCGGGGAGCAGCCCGGGCCGCTCCGCCTCCGGCACGGAGGCCGCCAGGGCTGCCCGCTCCTGCCCGGCGGCTACCACCATCCCGGCACCTGCCAGCAGGTCGGCATAGGCTTGGCGCAGGGTGCGGCCTTCCGGGCCGGGGGGCAGCAGGGGACGGCCGCGCTCGAACAGGGTGATGCGTCGGGCCAGGGGAAGCGACGCCCCCGGCTCCCCCAGCAGCCCGGCCAGCAGCACCCCGGACCGGGCCGTGTCCGCCGCCCCGGGGAACCGGTCGGCCAGGACGCGCAGGGTGCCCAACGCCTCCACCAGCCTGCCCTCCCGCTGCTCCAGCGCCGCCCGGTGGGCCAGGACCTCGGCCTCCAACCCGGTGCCAGGCCAGTCCCGCATGGTCCCGTCCAGCAGTTCGCGCCAGACCGCGTCCGGCAGATCGCCGTTGAGGAAACGCTGCTCCGCCGCGAGCAGCCGTGCGCGGGCGGCGGCGGGGCCCGGCAGGGCCGCCGCCTTGTCCCATTGCGCCAGGGCCAGGGCGGCGCGGCCGGCGGTGGCATGCAGCCGGCCCACCAGCAGCAGCAACTGCGCCTGTTCCACCGGTGTCGGGTTGGCGGTTTCCACTTGGCGCGCGAACTCCCGGGCGAAGCCGTCAAGTCCGGCCTCCGCCGCCACGGCCAGCAGGTCCAGCCCCAGCGGGCGGCGGAATTCCGGTGGCTGGCCTTCCAGGGCCCGGGCCGCGGCGGGCAGGTAGGCCAGGGCCTGCTGCCCCTTGCCCCGCCGCTGCATCAGCACCGCCGCCCAGAGCGGCCCGTCGGCGGCCTTCAGCGTGTCAGGCGCCAGCAGCCAGTCGGCCGCCGGGTTGACCGGTTCCACCAGCACCGCCGCCACCGCGGCCAGGGGCTGCATGGGTTGTTCCGTCGAAAGGGACACGGCCAACGCCTCCGGTCCCAGGTCCCAGGCCAGCAGGAAGCGCGCCAGGGCCGCCGCATCCCCCGCCTGCCGCAGCCGGTTCCGCTCCGCCGCGAAGGGTGCGGTACGCCATGCCATGAGGTCCAACAGGGCCGGGCCGGTGCCCCAGGACGGGTCCGGCCGCGGCTTGGCCCGCCGCGCTTCCCCGGCCTTGGCCGCCGCCGGCGTAGGGGGCTCCGCGTCCACCGCGGCAAGGCCCTTGGCGATGGCGTCACGGGCGAAGTCAGCGTCGCGGTTGGTGTCAGGGGCTGCGGGCGCCTCCCCCGCCGGGGCGGCTTGCGCCGGCTTGCGGCCGGGCACCGGGGCCGCGGTGACCCGCAGGATGGACTCGGTGCCCCGGCGCAACAGGCGCACCGCGGCACCGCATTCCGTGCTGACGACCAGCCTTCCCGGGTCGGCCTCCACCACCCCGCGCACCCGGCGGGCGCCCGTGGCAACACCGCCCAGGTCCAGCCCGCCCGGCGCCTCCACCGACAGCACGGCCCCGCAGGGCTGGGCCTCCAGCCCGCCGACCCGGACGTCCCCGCCGGGAATGACCAGCTCCGTCACCCCGCCTTCCTGCCGGAAGGACAAGGGCGCCGGTGCCGCCAGCGCGGAGCCGGTGAGCAGGCTGGCCATGATGGCGGATGCCAGCGGCAGGGGCGCCCTGACGCTGGGGGCCGGCGACCGCCGGCCCGCGCCCCCATGGGCGCGCAAGCCAAGCCGCCAGATGGCGGCGCGAGCCTGCCCTGGCCCCCGAGCCGGGGGCGCCTGAGGGGGTGCCTGCTCGGCCACGAGCAAGCACCACGCATGCATCATGTTTCTCATCGGCAACGGACCCGCTGGCCTTGAACCCGGGTTTAACCTCGCACGGGCACATTAAAGCCGGTTCAAAGCCGCCCGCCCCGCAGCGTCAGGGGCGGCAACGGGAGGCCGGTGCCTTGGAAAACGCGCTTTATGTCGGGCTGTCGCGCCAGATGGCCCTGCGCCGCATGCTGGACGTCACGGCCAACAACGTGGCCAACATGAACACCACCGCCTTCCGCGCGGAACGCCCGGTGTTCGACGATTTCGTCAGCCGCGTGCGCAACGGCGACCCCACCGCCTTCGTGGTGGACCGGGCCACCTATACGGACACGCGGGAGGGGACGCTCGCCATGACCGGCAACCCGCTGGACGTGGCGATCCGCGGCGACGCCTGGTTCCAGGTGGAAACGCCCGACGGACCCCGCTTCACCCGCGACGGCCGGCTGGGCCGCGCCCCCGACGGGCGGTTGGTCACGGTGGACGGCCATTCGGTGCTGGACGCGGCGGGCGCCCCCATCGAGCTGCCGGACGATGTGGGCCCGGTCAGCATCGGCGCTGACGGCAGCATTTCCTATGAGGTTCCGGGGGCCGATGGCGGCGGGCAGGCCGTGGTCATCGGCCAGCTCGGCCTGTTCACCCTGCCCGGCGCCCAGGGCCTGCCCCGCGACCCCGGCGGCCTGGTCCGCCCCCCGCCCGGCTCGGCACCCCAGGCGGCAGAGCGCGCCACCCTGGTGCAGGGCGCCCTGGAGGGCTCCAACGTCCAGCCGATCCAGGAGATGGTCCGGCTGGTGGAGCTGACCCGCGCCTATGGCGAGAGCAACCGGCTGGTGGAATCGGAGAACGAGCGCCAGCGCAACGCCATCAACAAGCTGGGCGGCCCCGCGTCCTGACCCGCGGCCCCATCCGGAAACGAGGAAACCCAATCGATGCGCACCCTGAACATCGCCGCGTCCGGCATGATGGCCCAGCAGTTGAACGTGGAGGTCATCTCCAACAACATCGCCAACATGAACACGGTGGGCTACAAGCGGTCCCGCGCCGAGTTCCAGGACCTGATGTACCAGTCCCAGGTGCGTCCCGGCGCCACCTCCTCCGACCAGGGCACGCTGGTGCCGGCGGGGGTGCAGGTGGGGTTGGGCGTGAAGCCCGCCGCCGTGGGCCGCATCGGCACCCAGGGGCCCCTGACCCGCACCGAGAACCAGTTCGACATGGCGCTGGAGGGCCGCGGCTTCTTCGTCGTCACCCTGCCGAACGGGGAGGCGGCGTACACCCGCGCCGGCAACTTCCAGCTCTCCCCCGAAGGCACCGTCGTCACCGTGGATGGGTATGAGGTCAGCCCCGGCATCACCGTGCCGGAGAACACCCGCAGCGTCATGGTCAACCGCAACGGGGAAGTGCTGGCCTACCAGGACGGCAACACGGAGCCGCAGAATGTCGGCCAGTTCGACCTCGCCATGTTCGTGAACGAGGCGGGGCTGGAGGCCATCGGCGACAACCTCTTCCGGGAGACGCCGGCGTCGGGCGTGCCGCTGCTGGGCATCCCCGGCCAGGTGGGTTTCGCAGGCATCCGCCAGTTCTATGTGGAATCCGCCAACGTCAACATCGTGCAGGAGATCACCAGCCTGATCTCCGCCCAGCGGGCTTACGAAATGAACAGCCGGGTGGTGGAGGCGGGCGACCAGATGCTCACCACCCTGACCCAGATGCGTTGAGGGTGATGGCATGCGCCGCGCCCTCACCCTGGCCCTCACCTGCCTGCTGCTGGCCGCCCCCGCCCTTGCCGACACGGCGGAGTCCGTGCTGCGCGACGCGCTGGCCCAGCGCCATGCCCAGAGCTTCGCGGGCGGGGAGCTGCGCCTGGCCCTGGACGGGCAGCAGCCGGGCCCGGTGAAGGCCGTGCAGGCCTTGCGCTTCGACCCCGCCACCGGCCGCTTCGCCGCCATCCTGCTGCGGGACGCCGACCGGGTGCGGGTGACGGGGGAGGCCTGGGCGGAGGTGCAGGCCGCCATGCCCGCCCGCCCCCTTCCCCCCGGCACGGTGATCCAGGCGGAGGACCTCTCGCGCCAGCCCCTGCGGCTGGACCGCGGCGGCGGGGCCGTGCTGACGGACGCGGAGGTGCTGGTGGGCATGCAGGTGAAGCGGGCCCTGACCCCCGGCCGCCCCATCCCGGCCAGCGCCGTGACCTCCCCCGCCCTGGTCCGCCGCAACAAGCCCGTGGCCCTGGAATACCGCAGCGGCCCCTTGCTGCTGGCCGCCAAGGGCCGCGCCCTGGAAGACGCCGGGCTGGGGGAGATGGTCCGGGTACAGAACCTGGACAGCGGCAAGACCATCACCGGCACGGTACGGGGCCCCGGCCTCGTCTCCGCCAACCCTTGAGGTGTGAGATGACCCTGGCCAATCCCTTCGTTTCCGCCGACACCTTCATCGCTTCCCCCGCGAAGGCGGGGGTCCACAGTTCTGTGGCGACGGGGCCACTGCCAAGTGGGTCAAAAACCGTGGGCCCCCGCCTTCGCGGGGGAGGCGGCTTTTCCTTGGGGGACCGCACCCGATTCACGACCAGGGTCACCAGGGCCCTCCTCCTGGTCCCCCTGGCCCTCCTCCCCGCCTGCGCCGACCGGCTCGACCACCTCGGCAAGCCGCCCAGCATGACCGCCATCGACAACCCTGCCCAGCAGGCGGAGGCGGCGCGGGTCACCATGCCCATGCCAGTCTCCCTGCCGGAGGTGCGGCAGCCCGCCAGCCTATGGGAGCCGGAGGCGCGGGGCTTCCTGCGCGACCTGCGGGCAAAGACGGTGGGCGACATCGTCACCGTCGTCATCGACATGGCGGAGCAGGCCCAGATCCGCAACCAGACCACCCGCAGTCGCGGGGCGAGCGAGGCTGCGGGCGTGCCCAACTTCTTCGGCCTGGAAAGCCGCCTGCCGGCCATCCTGCCGGACCAGGTGGACCCGTCCAAGCTGGTGGACCTGAACAGCAACAGCTCCAGCAGCGGCAGCGGCCAGATCAACCGGCAGGAGCAGATCCAGCTCAAGGTGGCCGCCGTGGTGACGGACATCCTGCCCAACGGCAACCTTGTCATCGCCGGCCGGCAGGAGATGCGGGTGAACTATGAGCTGCGGGAACTGCGCATCGCCGGCGTGATCCGGCCGGAGGACATCACCACCCGCAATACCGTGTCCTATGAGAAGATCGCCGAGGCCCGCATCGCCTATGGCGGCCGGGGACAGATCACCGACGTGCAGCAGCCGCGGGTGGGCCAGCAGGTGCTGGACGTGATCCTGCCATTCTGATGGGGCGTGTCATGGTCTCCTGGCGCAAGGCGCTGCTTCCCGCCCTGGTCGTCGGCGGCCTGACCGCCGGCTTCGGTACCGGCATGGCCCTGTCCGGCCCCGCGGCCCCGGCCAGGCCCGCAGGCCCGCCCGTGATGGGCATCGTGGGCCCCTTGTTCGCCCCGGTCTGGACCCACGGCACCGTCGGCAGCTTCGTGGCGGCGGAGGTGCAGGTCACCCTGGCTCCCGGCCACCGCCTGTCGGAACAGGCGCCCCTCCTGGAGGACCGGATGCTGGCGGAGCTGGTCCGCGTCGGGGCGGAGGGAGGGCTGGAACCCGGCCGTGTCCAGGCCGACGCCCTGTCCGCCCGCCTGCTGGCCGTGGCACGGGAAGGCGGCGCGCCGGTGACGGCGGCATCGGTGGTCAAGCTGGTCCGGCAGGAAAACCGTCGCCCCTGAAAATACCCCTTCCGTACAGGCCGCCCCGGTGTATGTTTCCCCAGAGGAAACGGAGGAGACGGCGCGATGGTCGGGGGCCAGGACGGGGCGCGGCTGCGGGCCTTGCGCGCGGCGCGGGGGTTGAGCCTGGCCCAGCTCGCCGGCCAGGCCGGCCTGTCCAAGGGGGAGTTGTCGAAGCTGGAAACCGGCGTCCGCCCGGTGCGGCCGGACCATGTGCTGCGGCTGGCCCGCGCCCTGGCGGTGCCGCCGCAGGAGCTGCTGGGCCCCGACAGCCCCCTCCAGGCCCTGTTGCAGGAACGGCCCCAGCCGGCGGCCAGCCTGCCCCTGTTCGACGGCCGCGACCTGGTGCGGGACGGCGATGGCGCCAAGCCCACCGGCAGCATCGCGGCACCGGAGCCGCTGCGCGGCGTGGCCGGTGCCTATGCCGTCGTCATCAACGACCTGTCCAACGCCCCGGCGCTCTCCCCCGGCATGGTGCTGCAGGTTGACCCGACCCGGGTGCCGGGCGTGGGCGACTTGGTCATCAATCGGGTGGGCTGGTCACCCCTGGCCTTCTACCTGCGCCAGGACGACGACGGACACTTCTACGGCCTGACCCTGTCCCGCAAGCGGGTGGACCTCGCCCTTGACGACATCGAGCGGCTGCACAAGGTGGCGGGCGTCTGGTTCGTGGGCTGAACTCTGCCCCCCGGCACACGCGGGGCGGTCATAACGGCACTCTGTCTTCTACTTTCGTTGCGTTCGGCATAAGCTTTTCGGCCTACGCCGCCGCCGAGCTTTGCACCCATGTCCCGCACCTTCCAGGTCCTGATCGCCGACGATGCCCGCTACCAGCGGGAGATGGTGCGCCACGCCGTGCGCATGGTGGTGCCCGACGCCCAGGTGACGGAGGTGGACAATGGCCGCTGCGCCTTGGAGAAGGCGACGGCGCGCCCCTATGATTTGGTCCTGCTGGACCTGGAGATGCCCCACATGAACGGGGCGGACGTGCTGTACCGCATCAAGATGGACCGGCCGGACACGGTGGTGGGCCTGGTCACCGGCAACGGTGACGAGCAGGTGCGCCAGTCCGTCATCTCCCTCGGCGCCGACTTCTTCATCCTGAAGCCCTTCACCACGGGCGACATCCGGGCCGCCGTGGAACAGGGCCTGGCCGCCGCCATCCGGCTGGGCGCCAAGCGGGACGCGCGGGTGCTGGTGGCCGACGACAGCCGGACGATCCGGGAGGTGATGGCCGCCACCCTGCGGCTGATGGGCCTGCGCCACACGGTGGAGGAGGTGGCGGACGGCCGCGCCGCCCTGGACGCCTTCAAGCGCAACCGCCACGACCTTCTGTTCCTGGACGTGAACATGCCGGGGCTGACGGGGCTGGAAGCGCTGGCCCGCATCCGGGCCCTGGCGCCCAACGTCTTCGCCGCGCTGGTCACCTCCGACAGCGACCGCGACACGCTGGTGGCCGCCCGCACCCTGGCGGTGGACGGCTTCATCCTGAAGCCGGTGACGTCGGAGCGGCTGGGCCAGGTGGTGGACCGGTTCAAGAAGCGCTGGGCCGACCTGCCGGGTTAGATTGAGTTTACGCCCGGCGTGAACTCGATCCGGCGGCGACTGCCGCCGCGCGCCCCCGTGGGCGCGTTAGCCAAGCCGCGGATGCGGCGCTGGCGCCTGAGGAAAACGAACCGATGCCGGGCCGATACACCCGTGTCCCGGATGCCGCACCCCCTGGGACCCTCTGCCGCCCGGGCCTTGAGATCGTTGACTCCACCAGTATCCCCGCAAGCTGTGGAAAACCCTGTGCGCAGGTGGCGGGCAGCTTGTACCGGGCCAGGAACCCCGCGGCTCCCCGCGTTCTGCCTAAAAAATGGGCAAAGACGGTCCGGCCCGGAATCCCTGGACCGACTCGCGGGCGCCGGGGCGGTGCCATGCCCGGCGAGGGTTCCTGGATTGCGCTTTCCCCTCTAGACCGCGGGGTCATTCGGCCCAACTGTGACGCGCGTCACACCGGGATGGCGCCAGCCGCCCGGGTGCCCTGCAACGGACCCCGTCCATCCCCATGACAAGCATCCCCCAGGCAAGCCCGGCCGAACACGCCCGGACCTCCTCCTTCGGCGCGCTGTTCCTGGCGGCCATCGGCGTGGTGTTCGGCGACATCGGCACCAGCCCGCTCTATGCGTTGAAGGAGGCCTTCGCCGGCCCCCACCCGCTGCCGGCCGACCGGCTGCACGTGCTGGGGGTGCTGTCGCTGGTCTTCTGGACCGTGCTGCTGGTGGTCTCCGTCAAGTACGTGGCCATCATCATGCGGGCCGACAACAAGGGGGAGGGTGGCAGCCTCGCCCTGCTGGCCCTGTTGCAGCGGGCCGTGGCCGGCCGGCAGGGGCTGGTGCGCCTGACCGGCGCGCTGGGCGTCTTCGCCGCGGCCCTGTTCTATGGCGACAGCGCCATCACCCCCGCCATCTCCGTCCTCTCGGCGGTGGAGGGGCTGGAGGTGGCGGCCCCCGCCCTGCACCAGTGGGTGGAGCCGCTGGCCGTGCTGGTGCTGGTTTTCCTGTTCGCGGTGCAGTCCAGCGGCTCCGCCGCGCTGGGCGGGCTGTTCGGCACGGTCATGACCGTGTGGTTCCTGGTGCTGGCCTGGCTGGGGCTGCGCAACGTCGGCCTCTCCCCCGGCGTGCTGGCAGCGCTGAGCCCCCACCACGCCCTGGCCTTCCTCTGGCATGACGGCTGGACCGGGTTCCTGGCGCTGGGCTCCGTCGTGCTCTGCGTCACGGGGGCGGAGGCGCTCTATGCCGACATGGGCCATTTCGGCCGCGGGCCGATCCGGCTGGCCTGGTACCTGCTGGTCTGGCCCTGCCTGCTGCTGAACTATTTCGGCCAGGGCGCCCTGCTGCTGGCCGACCCGGCCACGTCGGACAACCCGTTCTTCCGCATGGCCCCGGCCTGGTCCACCCTGCCGCTGGTGGGCCTTGCCACCCTGGCGACGGTGATCGCCAGCCAGGCCGTCATCTCCGGCGCCTTCTCCGTCACCCAACAGGCGGTGCAGCTCGGCTACCTGCCCAAGATGAACATCGTCCACACGTCGGAGCGGGAGATCGGCCAGGTCTACCTGCCCTTCGTCAACCGCGCCCTGTTCCTGGCGGTGATCGCCCTGGTGCTGGGATTCCAAAGCTCCACCAACCTCGCCTCCGCCTATGGCGTGGCGGTGACCGGGACCATGCTGATCACCACCCTGCTGGTGGTGCTGGTGATGCGGGAGGTGTGGGGCTGGCGCAGCCGCTGGGTGCTGGTGTTCGCGGGCGTGCTGCTGGCGGTGGACCTCGCCTATTTCCTGTCCACCGCCACCAAGATCCCCCATGGCGGCTGGTTCCCGCTGGCCGCCGGCATCGGCGCCTATGCCCTGCTGACCACCTGGAAGATCGGGCGCAAGCGGGTGCTGGTGGCGCTGGAGCGGGACAGCATGGACCTGGGCGCCTTCCTGGGCAGCCTGTCGGACCGCGTCTCCCGCCCGCCGGGGACGGCGGTGTTCCTGACCGCCATGGACAAGGGCGTGCCGCTGGCCCTGCTGCACAACCTGAAGCACAACCACGTCTTCCACGAGCGGGTGGTGATCCTGACCGTCAGCGTGGCGGAGACGCCCACCGTGCCCCTGGACTGCCGCGTGTCGTCGGAGAAGCTGCGCGACGACGTGTTCCGGGTGCGGGTGCGCTTCGGCTTCATGGAGGACCCGGACATCCCCAAGGCCCTGGCCAACGCCCGGCGCACGGACCTGGGCTTCGACTACGAGCCCATGCGCATCAGCTACTTCCTGGGGCGGGAGACCATCGGCCTGGCCCGGGACAGCGACCTGCCCGTCTGGCGCCGCCAGCTCTTCGCCTTCCTGTCCCGTACCGCCACCACCACCGCCGCCTACTTCCACCTGCCCATCAACCGGGTGGTGGAGCTGGGCGGGCACGTGGAGATCTGAGGGGGCGTCACCCCGCCACCACCACCCGGTCCCGCCCGCCCCGCTTGGCGGCGTAGAGGGCCTGGTCGGCGGCCAGGGAGAGGGAGCGGGCGTCGCCCTGGGGGCCCAGCTCGGCCACGCCGGCGCTGAAGCTGCTGCCGAACGGGCCGTCGGCCCCGCGCCAGGACAAGAGGCCGAAGTCGCGGCGGATCTGGTCGATGCGCTCAGCCGCCGTGGCCGCGTCGGTGCGGGGCAGCACCAGGGCGAATTCCTCCCCGCCATAGCGGCCGACGATGTCGGTGCGGCGCAGGCGCTGCTGCAACAGCCGGGACAGTGAGGTCAGCACCCGGTCGCCCAGGGCATGGCCATGGCTGTCGTTGACCTTCTTGAAGTGGTCGATGTCCAGCATGGCGAAGGCCAGCTTGGTGCCCTCCCGCCGGGACCGCGCCACCTCCAGCGACAGCTGCTCCAGCACCATGCCGTGGTTCAGCGCCCCGGTCAGGCTGTCGCGCATCATCAGCGACCGCAACTGCCGTGACCGGGTCGCGCGGGCCCGCACCTGCTCCACCAGCACGGGCAGGGAGATGGGTTTGGCCAGCATGTCGTCGGCGCCCAAATCCAGGGCTTGGCGTCGGCTCTCCCCCTCCCGGTCGGCGGTCAGGAACAGGATGGGCAGGGCCAGCAGCCCCTCATGCTGACGCAGCACGGCCGCCAGCTCCAGCCCGGTGCAGCGGGGCATGTGCAGGTCGGTGACCAGAAGGTCCGGGTTGAAGGCGCGGATGGCCGGGATCACCTGGTCCGGGTCGGTCAGGGCCTCCGCCTGCATCCCCGCCTGGGTGAGGGCCGCCTCGTACCGGGCGGCCAGCAGGGCGTCGTCATCCACCACCAGCACGCGGAAGGGTTCCGGCCGCTCCCTTCCGGTGAGCTGGTCCAGCCGGCCCACCAGGGCGGCCACGTCCACCGGCTTGGCGACATAGCCGTCGCCCCCGGCCCGCACCGCCTCCAGCCGCGCCCCGAAGTCCGTCCGGGCCGACAGGAACACGGTGGGCGGCACCGGCCCGTCCCCGGCCAGGGCCTGCATCGCCAACGGCCCGGCCAGCAGTTCCCCGCCGCACATCACGTCCACCAGCAGCGCGTCGGGGCGGTCCCGCCGTACCGCCGCCACGAAACCGGCACCGTCGGCGAAGGCGCTGACCGCGTAACCGTAGGGCGCCAGTTGCAGGGCCAGCTCCGCCGCCTGGTCCCCGTCATCCTCCAGCAGGTAGACCTCCGCCTCCGGCCTGCCGTCCGGCAGCCGGGTCGGGACAGGAAGAACGGCTTCGGCAGGGCGCAGGCTTTCCGACAATTGCGTGGCGGCCCGCAGCCCCTCCACCCGGCGGGCCACCCGCTGGGCCGCCCCCTCCTCCCCCGCCCGCCAGGCGATGGCCGCGTCTTCCAGCAGCCGCGCCGCCTCCGACACGCCGGACAGGCCGAAGGTCCCGGCGGAGCCCACCAGCGTGTGTGCCTCACGCACCAGCGCGTCGGCCCCGGCGCGGCTGGCCGCCGCCGCCTCGATCCGGGCCAGCCGCTCCGGCACGGTCTTCAGGAAGGCGGCCCTTATGTCCTGCACCCGGCGCCGCAGCGCCTCGTCTGGGGAGGGGTCCGGATGCATGGGCGGGGGTGGCCGTCAATCGGTCTGGTCGCAAAACCAATAGGGTCTTTTACCCCTTCTGTCGAGGTCCCGGGCCATCCCCAGCCTTTTTCGGCACCCCCGCCGTGCTTTCGAATTCGAAAGTCACGTGACCGTCCGGCATCAGCCCTGTTGGGACGGCGTCCCCGACCTGACAGGAGAAAACCATGCGCCTCATGCTGCCGCCCGCCCTGCTGCCCGACACCGGCCGCCGGCGCTTCCTGCGGGGGGCCGGTGTCGGCGCCCTGGCCACGCCGCTGGTGCTTTCCTCCATCGGCGGGCCCGCCTTCGCCCAGGAAGGCGGCGGCGGGGGCGGCGTGGTCACCGGCCGCGACCTGCCCGACCGGGCCGTGGGCCGGCCGCAGCCCCAGGCGGAAAAGGAACCGCCCCTGCCCCCGGGGGAGCGGGTGGGCTATGCCATCGTGGGCCTGGGCAAGTTCGCCCTCGGCCAGATCATCCCGGCCTTCGCGGAGTCCAAGCGCTCCCGCCTCGCGGCACTGGTCAGCGGCAACCGGGACAAGGCCCTGGCCACCGCCCGCCAGTACGGGGTGGATGAGGCGTCGGTCTACGATTACCAGACCTTCGACCGCATCGCCGACAACCCGGCGGTTGACGTGGTCTATGTGATCCTGCCCAACGCCCTGCATGCCGAATACACGATCCGCGCCTTCCAGGCCGGCAAGCACGTGATGTGCGAGAAGCCCATGGCCAACACGGTGGAGGAATGCCGCCAGATGATCGAGGCGGGGCGCAAGGCCGGCAGGAAGCTGATGGTCGCCTACCGCGCCCACCATGAGCCGCACAACATGGAGGCCATCCGCATGGCCCGCGGCGGCGAGCTGGGCCAGGTCAAGCTGGTCACCTCGGACCATGGCCGGCACCTGGACCCCAAGGACCCGGCGGACCAGTGGCGCATGGACAAGTCCCTGGCCGGCGGCGGCTCCCTCTACGACATCGGCATCTATTCCCTCCAGGCCGCCCGCTACATGACGGGTGAGGAGCCGGTGGAGATCCGGGCCATGATGCACACGCCCCAGGACGATCCCCGCTTCAAGGAGGTGGAGGACACGGTCACCTGGCAGATGGCCTTCCCGTCCGGTGCCCTGGCCCTGTGCAGCTCCAGCTATTCCATCGACGACACCAAGCGCATCACCGCCCTGGGCAGCAAGGCCGGCCTGCGCCTGGACCCCGCCACCAACTATGAGGGCAACCAGCTCTACCTCCGCCGCGGCGGGTCGGAGACCCACATGAAGGTGCAGGACAAGAGCCAGTTCGCCGGCGAGATGGACCACCTGGCCCAGGCCATCAAGGAGAACAAGCCCGTCAACACGCCCGGTGAGGAGGGCCTGCAGGACGTGCGCCTGATGCAGATGATCTACGAGTCCGCCCGGGAGGGCCGGCCGGTGAAGGTGGCAGAGGGGCGGTAGAGTTCGTCCGGGACGAGGCGGTCGGGCCTAGGGATAGGGTTGGTGCCGTAAGACACGGACGACACGGACGGGCCCTCGGTGGGGGGCGCCACGGCCTTCCCGAGGGCCGGACCCCCGCGGCTTCGCCTCGGGTGCGGGATGGGCACCGTTCGGCCCCGCAGCGGTCCGTGTTTGTCCGTGTCCCGCGAAGTGTCGTCCGTGTCTACGGCACCGACCCCACCACAGGCCGAACGGCCCCGCTCCTCACGCCGCCCCCTTCCGCACCTGGTCCACGAACTGCCCCAGCACGCTGGTCAGGCGGTCGGTCTGTTGGGACAGGCGGGCGGCGATGCCGGCGATGCTGTCGGCGCGGGTGGCGGTGCTGGCCCAGGTGTTGACCATGGCCTCGCCGCCATGGGCGGTGGCCTGGGCGCACTCGGCGGCGTCCTCGGCGCTCCTGGCGATCTCCCGCGTTGCGGCGTCCTGCTCCTCCACCGCCGCGGCGATGGCGGTGGTGGCGCCGTCAACGTCGATGATGATGCCGGTGATGGCCTCGATGCTGGAGGCGGCGTGGCCAGTGCTTTCCCGGATGGTGGCGATGCGGCGGGTCACCTCCTGGGTGGCCGCCGCTGTCTGGTTGGCCAGGTTCTTCACCTCCGAGGCGACGACGGCGAAGCCCTTGCCAGCCTCGCCCGCGCGGGCCGCCTCGATGGTGGCGTTCAGCGCCAACAGGTTGGTGGTCTCGGCGATGCCGGTGATGGTGGCCACCACCTCCTCGATGTCGGCGGCGGCGGTGGACAGGTCCAGCACGATGGCGCGGGTGGCCTGACCCTTCTGGGTCGCCTCCCTGGCGATCTCCGAGCAGCGGGCCACCTGGCCGCTGATCTCCGCGATGGCGCCGGACAGTTGCTTGGCGGCGGCGGCCACGGCCTCCGCCCCCTCCAGGGCGCGCTGGCCGCCGCTGGCCATGGCCTCCCCGTCCTGGGACCCGGTGCCCACCAGCTCATGCAGCACGCTGGCGTCGCCGGCGGCGGCCTTGGCCTCCTCCGACACGATGGCGGCGAGGCCACCGATCTCCCGCTCCAGCCGGTCGGCCACGTCGCGCAGCATGGCAGAGCGTTCCGCCGCCGCCGCGGCCTGGGCCCGCTCCCGCTCCGCCGTGGCGGCCTCCAGTCCCTGGTGGGCCTCCTCCGCCTTGGCCAGGGCCTGCGACGCCTGGGTGAAGCTCTGCCGCATGTTGTGGGACAGCCAGCCCAGCAGCAGGCCGCTGAAGATCGCCAGCCAGACGAACATCAGGATTTCCAGCACGTCGCCGCCATGGATGTTGGCAAGGCTGGGGTGCAGGATGCCGGCCGCCAGGGTGGCCAGCACGATGGTGCCGCTGGCGGACGCCACGATCCGCCAGTCGCAATATCCCACCACCACCGCCACCAGGATGTAGACGTACAGCTGCATGCCCACCTGCCAGGGGTGCCCAGCGAAGGCGGCGATGGACATGGTCGCCGACAGGGTCAGGGCCACCGCGGTCGCCCCCTCGCCCCACAGCGTGGGCAACAGGCGGCGGGCCGGCAGGGCGACGGCAAGGCAGATGGCGGCGACCAACGGCTCCACCCAGGAGATGCGGCCCAGCACAACCAGCTGCGACATGGCGATCACCGGGACCTGGAGGGCCAGCAGGCCCAGGGTCAGCAGGTCGGTCGACTTGCGGATGCGCTCGAGCGGCGTCACGGCGAACTCCCGGTCAGGACATGCCATGGAATGTTGCCCGAAAAAGGGTTACTTTTCCATGATCCAAGTCATTTGGTGGCCCAATCGTTACGATTTGGGGTTGGAAGTCCGGGTCGCGGCACCCGCGTCCTAGGCCAAAGGCGGGGTGGCGGGGCCGGTCCGGCGCATTATGCTCTTCCCCGTTCCCCCGCCGACCGGAGACGTACGCTGCCCCTCCGCCCCCGCGCCCTCCCGATCCTGGTCCTGACCCTTGCCCTGGCCGGTTGCGCGTCCAGGCCGGGGGCCGATTCCGCGCAATGCGTCCCCGAGGGGCGCTGGGTCCGGCCCGCGGGCGCCAAGCCCATCCCCGCCCGCGACCTGCTGGCCCGCGCCGCCGCAGCACCCGCCGTGTTGTTGGGGGAGCGGCACGACAGCGCCGCCCACCACCGCTGGCAGCTCGACACCCTGGCCGCCCTGCACAGGGTCCGGCCCGACCTGGTGCTGGGGTTGGAGATGCTGCCCCGCCGGGCGCAGGGCCCCCTCGACCGCTTCGCCGCCGGGGAGATGGGGGAGGCGGAGTTCCTGGCCGCCGTGGACTGGAAGAAGGTCTGGGGCTACGACCCCGAGCTCTACATGCCCTTGCTGCGCTTCGCCCGGGACAAGCGGATCCCCCTGGTGGCCCTGAATGTGGGCCGCGACCTGGTACGGCAGACCAGCAAGGGCGGTTGGGCCGCCGTGCCCGTGGCGGCCCGGGAAGGTTTGGGCGACCCTGCCCCGCCCCCGCCCGGCTATGTGGCGCGGCTGACGGACATCTTCGCCGCCCACGGGCGGGGCAAGGACGGCACCTTCGACCCCGAGGACCCCGGCTTCCGCCGCTTCGTCGACGCCCAGCTCGTCTGGGACCGGGCCATGGCGGAAGGGATCGCCGCCGCGCACCGGCGGGACGGCGCGCTGGTGGTGGGGATCATGGGGGGCGGCCATGTGGAATATGGCGACGGCGTCGCCTACCAGCTCCGCGATTTGGGGCTGGAGGGCAGCCTGGGCCTGCTGCCCTGGGAAGGGGACCGGGACTGCGCCGAGCTGGCGCCGGACCTTGCCGACGCCGTATTCGGCCTGCCACCGGAAGACCCACCAGGACGTTGAGGCGCATGGAAGCGCATTTTCGTCCCCTTGCTTCCCCCGGGGCGGGGTGATTTCATAGGCATCCAGTTTCGAGGCGGCCCGGGCACGGGGCGGTTCGACCCGCATCGTGGCCTCCCCCCGGGGGCGTCCTGGCGGGCCGGGGGATGCGGGCACGACGGGGAACCGGTGGCGGACGGCAAGGTCGATTTCGTGACGCGGGCCATGGCCCTGCGGGACCGGCCTGTGGCCGCGTTCATGTTCGCCGCAGGGGCGTTCGCCGTGGCCCTGTGGCTACGTTTCGCCCTGGCCGAGGACCTGCCGCCGGGCTTCCCCTTCCTGACCTTCTTCCCGGCGGTGATCCTCACCACCTTCCTCTGCGGGTTGTGGCCCGGGGTGGCCATTGCCATCGCCTGCGGCCTGGCCGCCTGGTTCTGGTTCATCCCGCCTTTCGGCTCGTTCGGCCTTGACGGGGCCAGCGCCCTGGCCATGGGCTTCTATGTCGGCATCGTCGCGGTGGACATCGCCCTGATCGAGGGCATGCACCGCGCCCTGGCCCGCCTGCGCCAGGAAAAGGCCCGCAGCGCCGCCCTGGCGGAGCAGCAGTCCCTGCTGTACCAGGAGCTGCAGCACCGGGTTTCCAACAACCTGCAACTCGCCGGCGCGCTGTTGCAGCTCCAGGGCGCCGGGCTTGCCGATGCCCAGGCCCGCCGCGCGCTGGAGGAGGCGTCCGGCCGGCTCTCCCTGCTGGGCCGCATCCACCGCCGCCTGCACAGCCCCACCGGGGCGCCCCTGCAGCTCGAGGCCTTCCTCCAGGAACTCTGCCGCGACGTGCTTGAAGCCTCCGGCGCGACCCGGGTGACCTGCACCGTCACGGCCCCCGCCTCCCTTACCCTGGGGGCGGACAAAGCCATCCCCCTGGCCCTGATCGTGACGGAGCTGGTGAGCAACGCGCTGGAGCACGGCTTCGGCGGCCGCAGCGACGGGACCATCCGGGTTGAGGCGCTGTGGCAGGACCAGCACCTGGCCATCACCGTCGCCGACGACGGCCACGGCCTGCCCCCCGGTTTCGACATGGCCGACACATCCAGCCTGGGCCTGCGCATCGTGCAGGGCATGGCCCGCCAACTGGGGGCCGAGGTCGCGCTGAGCAGCGGCGGGGGGCAGCCCCGGGGTACGGAGGCGACCCTGACCCTGCCCCGCGACGCCCTGTTCCCCGCCCTGGCGGAGTAGGCTCGACCCATCACGCCTTGATCCGCTGCCGGCCGAGGCGCACGCCCCGCGCCTTCTCCCGCGGGGCGGTATATCGGGTGTCGCCGTCCAGCAGGTTGATATGGTCGGCGATGCGGTTGCGGCCAAGCCAGGCCAGGGCGGCCTCCAGCTCCGCCAAGCCCATCTCCCCCCGCCCCTTGCCCAGCACCCGCTTCAGCACGGCGTTGTAGGCGTGGTAGCCGGGCGGGCGGCCCAGCCGGTACAGGTGCGCGTCCTCATCCTCCACCACCTGTGCCGCCACCAGGGCGCCGATGCGCTGGCGAAGCCGATGCTCCGCGGCGGACGGCGGCTCGGCCCGGTCCACCTCCGCCAACGCCCGGGCCGCCTTGGCCAGGGAATTGGATTCCGGCGCGCTGCCGAAGTCCGGCCCGGGTGCCACGATGTCGAAGCGCAGGGCCAAGGTGTTGGAGCTGAGCGGCTCGATGCCCGGGTCGGCATGGGCCAGTTCCCCCTCCTGCGTCTCCTCCTCGAACAGGTCCCGCTGCACCGGGCGGCGCAGGCGGGCCTTGGTGCCCTGGTCGGTCTCGATGGCGTGGCGGAACTGGCGGAACAGGGGGTCGTCGGGGTGGTAGACCACCGCCGCCTGACCCTCATAGGGCCCGCCCCGCGGGTCCACCCGCACCGCCCGGGCGATCAGCTGCTCCAGCCAGGGGCGGGAACGGATGTGGGTCAGGCAGGCCACGTGGCTGACCTCCGGGCAGTCCATCCCCTCATAGGCCATGGCGACGGTGACCAGGATGCTGGGCTCGGGCCGCAGGCGGAAGGCGGCGATGGCCTCTGCCGCGTCGCCCGCCTCGCTCACCGCCAGCCGCACCGCATCGCCCGCCAGGTCCGCCGGGAAGCGCGCGCGCAGCTTGTCGAAATAGAGGGAAGCGGTCTTCTGGTCCGTGGCCACCACCAGCAGCTTGCCCAGGCCCCGGGCCGGCTCCCCCGCCCTCAGCCCCTGCGCCTGCCGCCGGGACAGGCGGTGGGCGCGGCAGGCGCTGAACGCCTCCTCCAGCAGCCCGTCGGCGAAGCCCGTGCGGAACGCGGTGTAGAGGGCGGGCCGGGCCAGGTCCGGCCGCTGGGACAGGCGGATGGGGCCGGTCGCCGCCTCCGCCGCGCGGAAGCGCCACTCAGCCTCCCCGTCCATGGCGCCGAAGGTGACGGGCAGGATGGCCTGCTCCGCCAGGGCCTGCCGCCGCGAATAGCCCACCACGGCCCAGCCCGGCGCCTCGAAGTCGATCCGCCGCACCTTCTGCCCGCCCCGCTGCCGCCCCGGCGCCTTGTAGGGCAGCCAGAGGATGGGCTTGCCGTCCGCCCTTTCCAAAGTGCCACTCATCAACAACCGGGCAGATGCACTCTCCAGCAAGGGTAGAAGCGACCGGCTCCATGAGGTCTCGTCCGCCGCAAGGGTCAGCGGGTCCAGGTCCTGCAAGCCCGGCAGATGGTGCAACTCGTCGATGGCCAGCAGGTACCGATGCCGCCGGAACTCCGCCAGGTGCAGGTCCGGGGCAGCCGCCACGGCCTGGTAGGTGGTGACATAGCCCTGGCCGCCGCGGCAGGGGTCCGGCCCGTTGTCGGCGGCGCGGACGGACAGGGCGTGGCCCAGCCCTTCCCGCCAGAACGGGTCGGCGAAGGCCTCCTCCGCCTGCAGGCGCAGCGTGTCCCGCGGCACCACCCAGCAGACCCGCTCCGCCACCCCCGCCTGGATCAGCCTGGATGCCGCGATGACCGGCAGCAGCGACTTTCCCCCGCCTGGGGTCACCGCCGCCAGGATGTCGCGCACGGGCGCCCCCTCCGCCATGGCGGCACAGACCCGATCCACCTGCCGCTGGTGCGTGCGCAACCGCGCCATCGCCACTCCCCGTCCCCAGAAAAGACGGAAAACCCAACAGGAACAAGCGTTCAGGAGGTGCGGCTAAGCAAGTGGGTTAAGCGGCTTAAGCAGGTCGAGTCAACCCATGGGGTGTGGCGGGGGTAGGATGCTGGGGGCTGGGCGCAACCAGTCTTGAATCCATGCCGTGTATATGATGAACATATACGGGCCATGCTGGATTTCCGCCGTGTCATCGGGTTCGACTGGGATGCCGGGAATGCCCGGAAAAGTGCGGACAAGCACGCTGTCAGCCAAGCCGAAGCGGAACAGGTTTTCTTCAACCAGCCGCTTGTCGTGGCGGCGGATACCCGACACAGCAGCCAAGAGGCGCGGTATCATGCCTTGGGCACGACAAATGGCGGGCGGCTGTTGCACGTGACGTTCACGCTACGGCAGGGCGGCACGCTTGTCCGGGTGATCTCGGGCCGGGCCATGAGCCGGAAGGAAAGGGGACGCTATGCCCAGGAAGACTGACACGGTCCCGGCCTTCGCCTCGGAGGCGGAGGAGCGCGCGTGGTGGGAGAGCCACGACAGTGCCCCGCATGTGGATTGGGCTAAGGCGCAGCGGGCCACCTTCCCCAACCTGAAGCCCTCCACCACCTCCATCTCCCTGCGCTTGCCCTTGGACCTGCTGGAGCGGATCAAGGTAGAGGCAAACCGGCGGGACGTGCCCTACCAGTCTTTGATCAAGATCTGGCTGGCGGAGAAGGCGGGGCCGTAGGTCCTGGTGGGGCGGCGGATATGTCGAACAGGGCTGGCGGCACCGCGGCGCCAACGACCCAAACCCCACGATCACCGCTGACAGCCAAACGCCCCCCTGACCCCTACCTGTCCCACGGGCTCCGCCCCGCGGACGGCACGCTGCCCCGGCGCTTCGGCGACCAGGGGCCCGTCTCCAGGGCTTGGCGGGGCGGCATGGTGGTGAAGGGCCGGCTGTGGGCGCCGTCCATCAGGCGCACGCCCTTCTCCCGGAAGAACGGGATCAGCACCATCCCGGCCACGAACCCGCCCACATGGGCCCAGAAGGCCACGCCGCCGCTGCTGGTGGGGGTGGCGACGCCGCTCAGCACCTGCCCCGCGAACCAGAAGCCCAGCACGATGACGGCTGGCACGTTGATGATCGTGGCAAAGATGATGATCCAGACCAGGCAGCGCACGTTGGCCCTTGGGTGCAGCAGGATATAGGCCCCCAGCACCCCGCCAATGGCGCCGCTTGCCCCCACCATGGGGATGGTGGAGGTGGGGTCGGGCAGGCTCTGGGCCAGGGCGGCGGCCGTGCCGCACAGCAGGTAGAACAGCAGGAAGCGCCCGCGCCCCATGCTGTCCTCCACGTTGTTCCCGAAGATCCAGAGGAACAGCATGTTGCCGCCCAGGTGCAGGAACCCGCCATGCATGAACATGCTGGTGACGATGGTCGTCCAAGCCGGCACCTGGGCCACGCCCGGTGGCAACTCCTCGATCCCGAAAAGCACGGCGGGGATGACACCGAAGCTGAAGATGGCGATGTCCCCCTCCCGCCCCGGCAGGGTCACCTGCCAGGCAAAGACGGCGACGCAGGCGATGATCAGCCCGATGGTCACCACCGGCCTGCGGCGGGTAGGGTTGTCGTCATAGAGCGGCAGGAACAGCATCGGGCCTCCCCGGGGCAGCCTCAGGCGGACCAACCGCAACGGCCGATGGGCCGGCGCGTTCCGCCCCACGAACCTGGGCCGGCGACCGCCGGCCCGCGCACCCATGCGCGATCCAAATGCCGCCGGATGGCGGCGCCGGGCGCCTGGGGGAGCACGGAAACCCTACATAGCGCCGCGGTACGGCGGAAGTAGGGCCATTTCCCCGGTGCGTGCCGCGCCCACGCTGCCCAGCCCTGCGCCCGACGCGGTTGGCTCTTTTGCGCAAACGATTGACAGGCAAACGGTTTGGCCCCATCTCTCCACCACAGATGAGTAACGAAGACTCCGGCATGCCCAAGGGGGCTGCTACCACCAAGGCGACTGTCACGCAGGTCTTGGCGGAAATGAACCGTGACGGTGGCACCGTCATTCCCTTCAACAAATACCGCGATTTCGGCAAGCGCTGGCCCGTGCCGGGGCATGGCGAGGTGCTGGTCGTGCCCCTGGGCGGCCTTGGCCGCATCGGCATGAACTGGACCCTGTACGGCCATGACGGCAAGTGGCTGCTGGTGGACGCCGGCATCGCCTTCCCGCCGGAAGAGATGGCGGACGAGGTCGACGCCCTCGTCCCCGACCCGGCGTTCCTGGCCCCCATCGCCAAGCGGCTGGTGGGCCTGGTCGTCACCCACGCCCACGAGGACCATATCGGTGGCGTGGACAAGTTGTGGCCCTACGCCATCACCTGCCCCATCTGGGCCACGCCCTTCGCCAAGGCCATGCTGGAGCGGCGGTTCGAGGAGGCGGGCAGCCTGGACGACGTCACCATCCACAGCTTCCCCGTCGGGGGCAGCTTCGAGGTGGGGCCGTTCAAGGTGCGCAGCGTGCGCATGACCCACTCCATCCCCGAGCCGGTGGCCCTGGCCATCGGGACGGCGGCGGGCACCGTGCTGCACTCCGGCGACTGGAAGTTCGACCCGGACCCCCTGATCGGGGCGCCGACGGATTTCGACGCCCTGCGGGAGATCGGTGACCAGGGCGTGCTGGCCATGCTCTGCGACAGCACCAACGCCCACAAGGACCTGCCCACCACGTCCGAGGCGCAGGTGCGGGAGGCGTTCCGGCGCCTGTTCGCCCGGCGCAGGGGCCAGGTGGCCATCTGCGGCTTCTCCAGCAACGTGGCCCGTGTCGCCTCGGCCGGGTTGGCCGCGGCGGAAAGCGGGCGCCAGGTGGCCCTGGCCGGCCGGTCCATGCGGAACGCGGAGGAGACCGCCCGGTCCCTCGGCATCCTGGACGGCTACCCGAACTTCCTGGCGGAACCGTCGCACCTGAAGGGGCTGGAACGCTCCCGGGTCGCGCTGGTCTGCACCGGCGGCCAGGGTGAGGACAAGGCGGCGCTGGCCAAGCTCGCCCGCGGCGACCGGCGCCTGCCCGCCTTCGGGGCCGGCGACACGGTGGTCCTGTCCGCCCGCATCATCCCCGGCAACGAGGAGGCGGTGGAGAAGGTCTGCTCGCGCCTGCGGTCCCGCGGGGTCGAGGTGCTGCACGGCAACGACAGCATCGACGGCCTGCCGCTCCACGTCTCCGGCCACCCCGGGGCGAACGAGCTGCGGGAGCTGTACCGGTTGGTCCGCCCGCGCTACGCCATCCCCGTGCACGGCACGGAGATGCACTTGGCCGCCCATGCCCGCCTGGCGCGGGAAGAGGGGGTCGAGGCGGCGCTGGTCTGCGACGAGGCGGAGCTGATCCGCCTGACGCCGCACGGCGCCTGCGTGCTGGGCCGGGTGGAGGCCCCCATGCTGGCGCTGAGCCGCGACGAGAACGGCAACCGCGTCCCCTACAAGCCCCAGGCCGCCCTGGCCTGATCTTCCCTCCCCCCTCTCCCCGCCGGGGAGAGGGTCGGGGTGAGGGGGACCGCATGCTTGCGCGAAGCGCTCCACGCCATTCCACCGGGAAGGATAACTTCCCGGCCGTCAATCCATGAGGTCAAGCCAGGACAATCCGCCTGTGGCCGGCCCAACCGCTTCCCCCGCGAAGGCGGGGGCCCACAGTTTTAAATCCATTTCCCGCGCAGCCACGGTAAAAGAACCGTGGACCCCCGCCTTCGCGGGGGAGACACAAAAGTTGCCAAGCCTGCTGAATTGGCGCCTGCCGGACAAGGTATGAGCTGTAGGGGTGCCGGGAGCAGGCCGAGCGTTGGTCCCCCCGCCTAACCCACCCTTAACCCTGCTGGGCGTATCCCACGCCCATCATGGCCCCCCGATCCTTCCTCACCGCCCTTCTCGCGACGGTCCTCGCCAATCCCTTGGCGGCGGCCGATGGCGTGCCGCTGCACCGGGTGCGCCTGCATGGCGTGCTGGCGGCGCAGGACCTGCCCGGTCGCCGGGCCATGCCGGTCCCGGAGATCGAGGGCGAACGCCCCTGGGCGGAGAAGCCGGCGCCCCTGTCCCTGGGCACGTCTGAGGCCGGGCTCGGCCTTGGCGGCACTTGGGGCTGGCTTGAGCTGAGCCCCACCGGTGGCGCCATGGGTGCCTTGTCGGTGGGCGCGCCGACCCTGGGCATGGGCCAGGTGGACGCCCCGGCCGAGCGGGCGGAGGGTTATCCCTGGTTCCTGCGCGGCGCCCGCGACAGCGGCGGCGGGCCCAAGGCCGTCTGGTATTCCCCGGACCGGGGCGGGTTCCGTGCCGCCGCCAGCCTGGGTGCCGGCGGCCGGCTGGCGGGACCGCGGCCCGATCCCCTGGGGCTGGAGGAGGAGGACGCGGCGGAGCTGCTGGACGGCGGCTTCACCAACGTCCGCGACCATGCCGGGGATGCCGACTACCGCGGCGGGCTGGAACTGGCGCTGGCCTGGACCGGCGCCTTGGCCGGCGGGGAACTGACCCTGTCCGCCGCCCTCGCCCGCGGTGGCGACGGGCAGGCCCTGCGCCTGCGCACCGGCTGGCCGGGGACGCTGGACAGCGCCACCCTCCGCTACGGCACCCTTTCCTCGCGCCAAGCCGGGTTCAGCTTCACCCGCGGCCCCTGGACCCTGGGCGGGGCCGTGGTGGATGACGGGCACGGCAACCAGCCGTCCCATGTCCGCGGCCGGTTCTTCAACGCCTGGGAAGAGGAATGGGCGGAGCTGGACGAGGCCCTGCCAACCCGGCGCCTGCGGGGCTGGAGCCTGGGCCTGTCCCGGTCCGGTGAGGGGTGGGGCTTCGCCGGCACCCTCGCCGCCCGCGACCTGCCCACCGGCAGGGTCAAGGCCCTGGGCGCGGGGCTGGAGCGCCAGTGGGAAGACGGCCCAACCCTGGCAGCCGACGCCGTGGCCTGGCGCAAGGACGGGCAGGCGCAGGGCATGCTCCTGCTCCGGATCACCGCGCCGTTCTGACGAGGGTCAGAGGAACCGCTCCACGATGCCCAGGAACTCCACCGGCTTCTCCGCGTGCAGCCAATGGCCGGTGTCGGGGATCATCTCGATCTCCGCGGTCGGGAAATGGCGGCGGATGGCGTCATGGTATTCCGGCAGGATGTAGGTCGCCTTCGCCCCGCCCACGAACAGGGTCGGCCCGCCATAGGTGGCGCCCCCGAAATCCGGGAAGTCCACCAAATCGTCCATGGCCCGGTCCAGCACGTCCAGGTTCAGCCGCCAGCGCAGCTTCCCGTCCTCCGTCACCAGGTTCTGGCCCAGGAATCCGCGGATGCCGGCTTCCGGCACGGCGGGGGTGAGCTGGGCCTCCGCCTCCGCGCGGCGGCCGGCGGCGTCCAGGTCCACCGCCTTCATGGCCGCCACATAGTTGGCGTGGCTGTGGCCGTAGCTGACGGGGGAGATGTCGGCCACCACCAGCTTTTCCACCCGATCCGGGTGGGCCAGGGCGCAAGCCATGGCCGCCTTGCCCCCCATGGAGTGGCCCAGCAGCTGCGCCCGCGCGAACCCCCGGTCGTCCATGAAGCGCAAGATGTCCGCCGCCATGGCCGGATAGGTCATCACGTCGGACCAGGGGCTGCCGCCATGGTTGCGCATGTCCAGGGCATAAACCGGCCGCCGCTCCGCCAGCTTCTTCAGGTGCCCCTGCCAGTTCCGGGCGGAACCGAACAGCCCGTGCATGACCAGCAGCGGGGTTCCCGGCCGGTCAGTGCCGGCTTCCAGGCTGGTGAGGGCGAGGGCGTCGGTCATGGTCGTTTCGTCCTGGTCGGTCACGGGCGGTTCCCGGCTGGATACACCAGGACCGCCCACCCCGATCCAGGTTTTTCGGCCGGGTCAGGCCGCGACGCGCTCATGGCGGGCCGCCGCCTCGATGCGGGCCAGGTCGCCAACCAGGTCCGCCACCAGCTCCGGTTCCGCATGGTGCACCATGTGGCCGGTGCCGGGCACCAGCTCCAGCCGGCTGCCGGGGATCATCCGGTGCAGCCAGCGGGGATGGCGGGACAGGTCCACCACCCCGTCGTCGGTCCCGGCCAGGATGACGGTCGGCATCCGCACCCTCTCCAGCCGGGGCCGCAGGGCGGCGGCGCCCGGCAGCATGGCCACCGTGTCCTGGGCGGCGGCGCGGATCTGCCAGGGCCGCAGGGCGAGGGAGACGGGGAACCCTTCCCGGAACGCCTTGGGCACCTGCCGCGGGGCGAACAGCCGTTGGATCAGCTTGGGCGCGATGGCCCGGCCCACCAGGGGCGACAAGGTATAGCGCATCAGGTCGCCGATGCCGGGCACGGCCGGCCCGCCGAAGACGGGGATGTCGGCCCGCATCTCCGGGTAGTAATAGCCGGACATCAGCAGCAGGCCCGCCACCTCGTCCGGGTGGTCCAGGGCCATGTTCAGGGTGACCAGCGTGCCCCAGGAATGGCCCACCAGGATGGGCCGCCGCACGCCCAGCCGCCGCAGCCCCTCCCATAGCACCCGGGCCTGGAGCGCCGCCGTCCAGGGCAGGCCGTGGGGCCGGCTGCTGTAGCCATAGCCGGGCCGGTCCACCACGATGACCCGGTGGTCCTGGGCCAGAAGGTCCACCACCCCGCTGCTGAGGAAATCCTGCACCATGGAGCCGTTGCCGTGGACCAGCACCACCGTCCGTGGCCCCTGCCCCCGCTCCACATAATGCAGCCGCGCCAGCCCCGCATCCACGAAGCGGCCCAGCGGCGGGTGGCGCTTTTCCGCCTGCCGCGCCCTTGCGTGGGTCACGGCCACCCAGGCCCCGGTGGCCAGCGCGCCCAGGGCCAGGGCACCCGCACGGGCGGGGCGGGCATCCTTACGGCTTGGGGGATGGGTGGGGGGCACCATGGTCGTCTCCGTCCGATTCCTTGACCCAGCGCCAACCTTCGCAGCGCAGCATGGTTCCCCATCCTTACCGCGTGGGGGCATGCGCCGACACCGAAAAGGAAAGGCGCCCGCACCGGGTGGGGTGCGGGCGCCAGGGTTGGTCCCGGGAACGGGGTTTGGTGGCAGCCGCACAAGGCCTTGTGCAGCTGAAGGCCGGCGCCTGAGGGGGCCGTCGGTCGGTCACGACCAACGGCCACGCGGATCAGCTCACCACTTGAGGCTGGCGCGCAGGTAGTAGTTGCGGCCCACGGCGCTGGCCGGGCGGTTCAGCTCGTTCACGAACGGCTCCTCATCCGTCAGGTTGTTGACGCCCGCGGTCAGGCGGAGCTGCTCCGTCACCTCATAGCCCACCGACGCGTCATGCACCCAGGTGGCCGGGGCGAAGGCAGGCACGAAGCCGCCGGCCGTCTCCACCTCCACGCCCGGCAGGGCCTGGCGGGACTGCCAGAAGCCGAACCAGGACACCGTCAGCCCATCCAGGGTCCAGCTCACGCTGGGGTTCAGGCTCCACTTGGGGTTGAACCGCTCGCCCAGGGCGCTGTTGGGGATCGTGTTGTTGTTGGGGGTCTGGAACGACCGGTTCTTCTGGTACCAGGTGCCGGTCAGGCCCAGGTCCAGCTCACCCGCCCCGCTGATGCCTGCGTCCTCCAGGTCCAGGTTGTAGGCAAGGTCGATGTCAACGCCCGCCGCCTCGAACCGGGCGAAGTTGATGACCGTCTGGTTCAGGCCGTTGACCGTGAACTGGGTGGGCCCGGCGGCACGGTTGCGGCTGATCTGGCCGCAGAACGGGTTGTCCAGGCTGGGCGCGTCATAGCAGGCGTTCAGGATGGTCTGCGCCGTGAGGGGGGAGACGGCATCCTTGATCTTGATGTTCCAGTAATCCACCGCCAGGGAGAAGCCGGGCAGGAAGCCCGGCGTCAGCACGCCGCCGACCGTGTAGCTGGTGGAGGTTTCCTCCTTCAGGCCGGTGTTGCCGCCGGTGGTGCCGTTGATGCGGGCCGTGCGGTTGTCGACATAGGTGCCGGGGATGCCGTCGGCCGCGCAGTTGGCGGTTCGGTTGGCCGGGGCCGGCCCACGGTTGCGCTGGGCCGCGTCGCAGGGGTCCACCACGTCGAACAGGGCGGAGGAGCGGGGCTGGAACAGCTCGAAGATGTTCGGCGCGCGCACGGTGCGGGAATAGCCGCCGCGGGCCCGGATGTCCCGGATGGGGGCATAGACGCCGCCCACCTTCCAGGTGTTGATGCCGCCCACGGTGCTGTAGTCGCCATACCGGTAGGCGCCGTCCACCGACAGCAGGTGCACGCCGGGCAGGTCAGCCAGCAGCGGGGCGTTCACCTCGACGAAGCCTTCGGTCACGTCGAAGTCGCCCTTCACCGGCTGCTGCCCGCCGCGGTCGGTGAAGCCCAGCCGCTCGAAGTCGGTGACCTGGAAGTCGCTCTCCTCCTTGCGGTACTCGAAGCCGGCCGCGAAGCCCAGCGGGCCGCCCGGCAGCTCGAAATAGCCCTCGCTGCTGCCCGTCAGCACGCCGCTGAAGACGTTCTGGGTGATCTTGGAGGTGCGCTCGTTGTCGATGGTGACGAAGTCCTGCGCCTCCTGGCTGGGGGCGCCCAGGCCGAACAGGTTCAGCGGCCGGCAGGTCCCGTCCGCCGGGTTGAAGGTGTTGAAGGCCGTCACCGCCGGCGAGGTGTCGGAGTTCAGCGGCAGCGCGTTGGGGTTCAGGCTGGACCGGCAGACGATCTGGCCGTTCGGCGCCCGCACCGCGTCGATGGCGGCGAAGAAGCGGTCGTTCAGCCGGTTCGGGCGGATGTCCTCGCTGTCCGTGCGGCCCCAGTTGTAGGACAGCTCATAGGTCCAGCCATTGTCGAACTCACCCTCGAAGCCGCCCACCACGCGGTAGGTCTCGCGCTCGCTGGTCACCACAGGGCTGACCACGTCGGTGTGGTCGCGGGTGATGATGAAGCGGTAGGTGCTGGCCGACAGGGCCGGGTTGGCGGCGATCTGCGCGTCGGCGATGGCCTTCAGGGCGGCCGGGACGAAGGGGTTGTCGTAGCGGATGGGGATGGCGTCGTCGAAGGTGCGCACGCTCTCCACCAGCCGCGCCTTGTTGCGGACGACCTTCGCCTCCACGAACGGCTTGAAGTAGGGGCTGACCTCGTAGTTCAGGTTCAGGTCGGCGGTCTGGGTCTGGATGTTGGGGACGATGGTCGCCCGGTCCAAATTGTCGGGCGTGCCGTCGCCGCCGGACTGGTCGTTGTTGGCGAAGGCGGTGCCGTCGCGGAAGGGGCGGAGCTGGCCGGTGGCCGGGTCGATCACCAGGCAGCCGAAGCCGCGGCGGCCGGGGAAGTTCTGGACGCAGTCGCGGACGCCGTTGTTGTCCAGGTCGATGTTCGGGGCGTTGGCGCTGGTGCCGCTGACGGGGAACCGGCCGCCGGTGGGGGCGAAGCCGATGATGCCGTAGATGCTGGACAGGGCGAAGCGCGGGTCGTTGATGAAGCGCCGCGGCACCGCCGTCTGGGCGCGGCTGACCAGGGCCGGGGTGAGCGCGGCCTGCTGGGCTCCGGTCAGGCTCAGGATGCGGGCGCCGGCGGTCACGCCGGCGGCGCGGAGGGCCGGGGTCAGGTCCGCATCCTGAACGAACAGGTCGGGGTTCTGGACATCGTCATCGATGCCGTTCCCCCTGGAGAAGGACCGGTCACCGAACCGCAGCTCCTTCTGGTCGAAGGCGGAGACGCTGATGACCGCGTTGCCCTTGCCGTTGTCGAAGTTGCGCCCCACCGTGGCGGAGACGGAGAAGCGGTCCGCGTCCCCCTCCTCCGACAGGCCGTACTGGGCGCGGACCTCCTGGCCCTCGAAATCCTTCTTCAGGACGAAGTTGACCACGCCGGTCACCGCGTCGGAGCCATAGACGGCCGAGGCGCCACCCGTCAGCACGTCCACCCGCTCGATCAGGGCCGACGGGATGGTGCTGAGGTCGACGGAGGCCTCGCCCGCCACGCCGGAGACATGCCGGCGGCCGTTCACCAGCACCAGCGTGCGGTTGGCGCCCAGGCCACGCAGGTTCGCCGTCACCAGGCCGTTCGTCGTCTCCGCCACGCTGCGGGTATTCTGCAGGGCGGGCACGCGGGCCAGGGCATCGGAGATGGCGGTGATGCCGCGCTGTTCCAGCACCTCCTCGCCGATGGCGGTGACGGGCACCGGGCTCTGCTCCGCCGGCCGCGCGATGCGCGAGCCGGTGACGATGATCTCCTCCAGCTCCTCCGTGGCCGCGGGGGCTCCTTGGGCGTGGGCGGGCAGGATGGCGGCGGTGGCCGCCAGGATGGACAGGCTGGCGCCGAGCAGAAGGCGCTGTTGCAGGCTCCCAGACATCAATGGCTTCCCTGTTCTGTTGTTCTGTCGCGTGTTCTTGGCAACGAAGGCGTGCGTTTACGACTGTTCTTGCTCTTGGCCCGCCCCGGTCAGGGAGCAAGCGGTGTGTAGAGGGGACGGGCCATGGCGACCGGACGGATGTCCAGCCGCAGCCCGGTCACGGTGTAGCCCGTAGCCCCGCCGCCGCTGGCGTACCAGCCACGGCTTTCGGGCGTGCGGGTCAGGGTGAACTCGAAGCCAGGTTGGGTCGGGCCCTCCCCCGGCTCGGCGAAGGCGATGCCGCGGGCGAGGCCGGACCTGCTGTCCGCCACCTTGCCCATCAGGTCCGACAGCACGCCGGGACCCAGCATGTCCGCGGTCCAGAAGGGCTTCGTGCTGTCCAGGTAGGGCTTGGCCGGGTCGATCGGGCCCTTGGCCCGAACCTCCGCCGGGGTGACGGCACCCGTCTCCAGGTCGAAGCGGTCGCCGCCGCTGGCGAGGGCGACGGTGACCCCCTCGGCCCGGAAGGGCACGCCGGCGCCGACCTTGGCCGTTGCCATGTCCACCAGCAGCACGGCCCGGCCCACCACCTCCGCCGTGCGGCCCGCGGTGACGACGATGGCCGTGTCCTCCTCCACGCCGACGCCGCGGCGGTAGCCCAGGTCGCGCAGGGCCACCACCATGCGGCCGATCCGGCCGCGGGCCAGGAAGTGCTGGTCCACGAACCAGCCGTCGCCGATGAAGCCCAGGCCGGTGTCCGTCTCCCGCCCCGCCTCAAGCCCCTTGGACAGGGCGTCCAGGGGCTCCGGCCCTTCCTTGAACATCCTGGCCGACATGATCGCGGCCCCGGCGCTGGACCCGCCCACCACGGCGCCGGCGGCATGGGCCTCCCGGATGGCGGCCAGCAGGGGCGTTGGGCTGTCGTCGGGCTTCAGCAGCGCGTCGGTGATGCGGGCCTGGTCGCCGCCGACGAACCAGATCCCCTTGGCGGCCCGGGCCTTGGCGACCCAGGCGGGGTCCGTGGCGGCGCCGGTGGCGTCCGCCTTGCCGTCCTTGGCCCAGAGCGGCACCACCTCCGCCCTCAGCCCCAGGCTGGCCAGATGCTCCACATGCCGCTTGCCCGTGGCCTCCGGCGTCCCGCTGGCCGTGGGGATGATGAGCACCGGCGCCCCCGCCCCGCCCGCCAGCTCGGCGAAGCGCTTCCAGCCGGGGTTGGCGAAGCTGAACTCCCCGCCCGCGATGACCAGCGGGCCCTTCGGGCCGGCGGCGAGGGCGGGGAGGCTGACAACGAAGACGGCGAAGATGACGGCCGCGACCCTCACCGCTTCCCCCGCGAAGGCAGGGGTCCACAGTTTTTGGCCCCGGTTCCGCGGCGCCGTCGCAAAGGAACCGTGGACCCCCGCCTTCGCGGGGGAAGCAAGATTGCGCCCAAACACCGTGGGGAGAAGCTCAGCGATGCCCATCACTCACTCCCCCACCCACAGCCCGCGCAGGGGCGTCATCTGCGTGGGGCTGTCCTGCCAGCCCTTGACCCGGTCGGCCACCAGCACCCGCCCGCCGCCGAACAGCACGGGGATCACCGCCGCCTCGTCCAGCAGCAGCCTCTCCGCCGCCCGCAGCTTCTCGTGGTATTGGGCCCGGTCGGCGGTGGCCATGGCGGCGCCCAGGGCCGCGTCATAGGCCGGGTTGTCGTAGCCGCCGTTGTTCTGCGCCTCGCTGGACAGCATGATGTCCAGGAAGCGGACCGGCAAATTGTCCACCCAGCTGTCATAGACCAGCCCGCCGAAGCTGCGGTCCCGCAGCCGGTCCCAGACCACCCGGGCCTCCTGGTTCACCAGGGTGACCTTCACGCCCAGGGTCTTCTGCCACATGGCCGCCACGGCGACGGAGACCTGCTTGCGGATCTCGTCCGTGGCGTACAGCAGCTCCACCTCCAGCGACTTGCCGCCGGGGCCGAAGTCCGCCTGGGCCAGCAGCGCCTTGGCCTGGGCGTCCCGCTGGGCTTGCGTCCACCCCGCCCAGCCGGGCCGGGCCGGCTGGTAGCCGCCGGTGCCGGGCGGCACCATGGAGTAAGCCGGGCTGTCCACCCCGCGGGAGACCTTGGCCGCCAGGATGTCCCGGTCCAGGGCCATGGACAGGGCCTGGCGCAGGGCGGCGTTGGACTTCCAGGGTTCCTTGCTGAAGTTGGGCGTCAGATAGAAGGTGCGCTGGGTCGGCGCGATGCGCAGGGCGGGGCCCAAATTCTCCCGCATCCACTGCACCTGGGTGATGGGGGAGGTGTAGGAGATGTCCAGCTCCCCCCCGCGGAAGCGCTTCAGGGCCGTGGCCGCGTCCTCCGTCTGGTAGAACACCAGCGCGTCCAGCCGCACCGACCCCGCCGCCCGCCACTGCGGGTTCCGGGTCAGCTTCACGTGGCTCTGCGGCACGTTCTCCGCCAGCAGGAAGGGGCCGTTGCCCACCAGGTTGCCCGCCCTGGCGAAGCCGTCGCCATGCTTGGCCAGGGACGCCCGGTTGACGGGGTAGCAAGACCGGTCCGCCAGTTGGATCAGCAGGTCCGGGCTGGGCCGGTTCAGCCGGATCTCCAGCGTGCGGTCGGCCACGGCGCGCACGCCCAGCTCCGCCGGCTTCTTCTTGCCCGTCGCCACCTCTTCCGCGTTCAGGATGGCGTAGAGGTCGCGGGGGTCGGCGGCGCGGGTGGCCGGGTCCAGGGCCCGGCGCAGGCCGTGGGCGAAATCCTCCGCCACCACCGGCGTGCCGTCCGACCACTTGCCGTCGGCGCGCAGGGTGAAGGTCCAGGTCAGCCCATCGGCGCTGGTGGCCCAGGACTCCGCCGCCGCGGGCCCAACCTCCCCCGACGCGTCCAGGGCGACCAGCCCCTCGAACAGCTCCTGGATGATGCGGGCGTCGGGGATGCCGATGGCGCGGTGGGGGTCGAGCGTCTCCGACGGCGGGCCGTTGCCGATGCGCAGCACCCGCTCCGCCGCCGCCGGGAAGGACAGGGCCCCCGCCAGCAGTGCCGCCGCGGCCGCCAACGAAACGCCGCGACAGGACAGGCCCGGGCGCGCGTGGAAGGGGGGGCGACCTGCGCTGGGGAGAAGCTGACTCATGAAATTACCCGATCCGGTCCCATGGGCGACTTAATCCGCCGCCAGAGTAGGCCTGGACGCACAGATGTTGCGCCGGACTTGCAAGGCCGGAATCGGTGATTCTTCAGGGTGACTCGCGGCCGATCGGAGATTCTTCGCCGCCCATCCGGCAACCTGCCGTGGCGGGCTGGTCATCCCTCCAGCTCGGCGATGCCCGCCAGGGGCACCCCGGCGAAGCGCTTCGCCAGCTTCATGACGACGGTGCTCTTGATCTGCAGGATGCCGATGTCCTTGGCCAGCAGGGCCTCCGTCACCACGCGGTAGGCCTCCATGTCGCGGGTGACCACCTTGATCAGATAGTCGCACTGGCCCGCCACCTGGTACGCCTCCACCACCTCCGGCACGGTGGCCACGGCCTTCTCGAAGGCGTCGAAGTCGGTGGGGCGATGGTTGGCCATGGTCACCTCCGCGAAGGTGACCAGGCTGGGCCCGATGGCCTGGAGCCGCAGCTCCGTCAGGTAGCGCTGGATGACGCCCGCCGCCTCCAGCCGCCGCAGCCGGCTGTGGCAGCCGCTGGCGGACATGGCGACCCGCTCCGCCAGCGCCTGGATGGGCTGCCGCCCGTCAAGCTGGAGCGCCTCCAGGATCTTCAGATCCAGCCGGTCGATCCGCGCCTTGCCCTTCATCACCCGTCCCTGACTCACCTTCACGTGGAGCTGGGACGATAGGGCCTAGACCGAAAGCGGTAAACGCGCACGCGCAGGCCCAGGGCCATCCGGAAGCCGGGCGTGGCTTCCGGGCAACCATTTCGGTCCTGCAATTTTCGGCAGGGATGAAGGATTTAGCCCCGCTTGGGGTCCCCTCACGCCACCTCGAACAGCCCCGCCGCCCCCATGCCGCCGCCGACGCACATGGTGACGACAACGAAGCGCACACCGCGCCGCTTGCCCTCGACTAGGGCATGGCCGGTCAGGCGGGCGCCGGACATGCCATAGGGGTGGCCGACGGAGATGGCGCCCCCGTCCACGTTCAGCCGCTCGTCGGGGATGCCCAGCTTGTCGCGGCAGTACAGCACCTGCACGGCGAAGGCCTCGTTCAGCTCCCACAGGCCGATGTCGTCCACCGTCAGCCCGTGCCGCTTCAGCAGCTTCGGAATGGCGTAGACCGGGCCAATGCCCATCTCGTCCGGCTCCAGCCCCGCCACGGCCATGCCGCGGTAGATGCCCAGGGGCTGGAGCCCCCGCCGCGCCGCCTCCCGCGCTTCCATCACCACGCAGGCGGAGGCGCCGTCGGATAGCTGGCTGGCGTTGCCGGCGGTGATGCAGTGCCCCTCTCCCCGCACGGGCTGGAGCTTGGCGAGCCCCTCCAGCGTGGTGTCCGCCCGGTTGCCCTCATCCCGGGTGAGGGTGACATCCCTGTAGCTGACGGCCTTCGTCTCCTTGTCCACCACGGCCATGCGGCTGGTCAGGGGCACGATCTCCGCGTCGAAGCGGCCGGCCGCCTGCGCCGCCGCGGTGCGCTGCTGGCTTTGCAGGGCATAGGCGTCCTGGGCCTCCCGGCTGATGCCATAGCGCTTGGCCACCGTCTCCGCCGTGTCGATCATGGGCATGTGGATGGCCGGGTGCATGTCCATCAGCTCCGGGTCGCGCTCTACCCGGAACTTCTCCGTCTGCACCAGGCTGATGCTGTCCACCCCGCCGCCGACGGTGATGTCCATCCCATCCACGATGACCTGCTTGGCCGCCGTGGCGATGGCCATCAGGCCGCTGGCGCACTGCCGGTCGATGGACATCCCCGCCACCGTCACCGGCAGCCCCGCCCGCAACGCCGCCAGCCGGGCGATGTTGGGCGCCTGGTGGCCCTGGATCATGGCCGACCCGAAGACCACGTCCTCCACCTCCCCCGGCTCGATCCCGGCACGCTGCACCGCGTGCCGGATGGCGTGCCCCGCCAGGGTGGGGGACGGCGTGGCATTGAACGCGCCGCGGTAGGCCTTGCCGATGGGCGTGCGGGCGGTGGAGACGATGACGGCTTCACGCATGGGGGCCTCCTGGGGGGTCGTGATGTCCGGGCGGGGTTTCAGCAGCGAAACGTCAGAGGTCCTTCAACCTCTTCCCCTCCGCCACCAGCCGCTCCAGCAGCGGCGACGGGGTCCACCAGCGGGCGCCATAGGTCTCGGCATAGCCGCGGATCTTCTCCAGGGCGTTGGCCAGGCCCACCTCGTTCTCCGCCCAGAACATCGGGCCGCCGCGGTAGGCGGGGAAGCCGTAGCCGTAGAGGTAGGTGATGTCGATGTCGCTGGCCCGGTAGGCCATGCCCTCGCGCAGCACCTCGCAGCCGATGTTGAACAGGGCGAGGAAGCAGCGCTCGACGATCTCCTGGTCGGTGAAGGTCCGCTGCGGCAGGCCGAACTCCTGGGCGGCCTGCTTTATGAACCCCGCCGTCACCTCCGACGGGCGGGGCGTGCGGTCGCCGGGGGCGTAGTCGTAGATGCCCGCCTGGGTCTTCTGGCCCAGCCGCCCCGCCTCCACCAGCAAATCGGCCACCCGGCCGCTGCGCGGGTCGAAGCTGCCGGGCTCCCGGTCCTTGCGGGACTTGTAGCCGATGTCCAGGCCCGCCAAGTCCATCATCTGGAACAGGCCCATGGGCATGCCGAAATCCACCAGCGCCTTGTCCACCTGCTGCGGCGTGGCGCCCTCCAGCACCAGGATGTTGGCTTCCCGGCCATAGCCCTCCAGCATCCGGTTGCCGATGAAGCCGTGGGCGTTGCCGGCCACCACGCCCACCTTCTTGATGCGCTTCGCCACGTCCAGCGCCGTCGCCAGCACGTCCGGCGCCGTCTGCGCGCCGCGCACGATCTCCAGCAGCTTCATCACGTTGGCCGGGCTGAAGAAGTGCATGCCCAGCACGTCGCCCGGGCGCTTGGTGTACCCGGCGATGGTGTCGATGGAGAGGTAGGAGGTGTTGCTGGCCAGGATGGCGCCGGGCTTGGCCACCCGGTCCAGCTGCTCGAAAACCTTCTTCTTGACCTCCAGCGTCTCGAACACCGCCTCGATGACCAGGTCGGCGTCGGACAGGTCGTCATAGGAAAGGGTGGGCCGCAGCAGGCCCATGCGGGTGTCCACCTGTTCCTGGGTCAGGCGCCCCTTGGCCGCCGTGGCATCATAGTTCTTTTTGATGATGCCCAGGCCCCGGTCCGCGGCCTCCTGGCTCATCTCCAGGATGGTCACAGGGATGCCGGCGTTGGCGAAGTTCATGGCGATGCCGCCGCCCATGGTGCCGGCGCCGATCACCGCCACCTTGTTGATGGCGCGGGGCTTCACCCCGTCGGGCAGGCCGGGGATCTTGGACACCTGGCGTTCCGCGAAGAACACATGCTGCAGGGCCTTGGCCTGGCTGTTCTTCATGCACTCCATGAACAGCGCGCCCTCACGGGCGATGCCGGCGTCGAAGTCCAGGGTGGCCGCCGCCTCCACCGCGTCCACGATGCGCTGCGGGCTGAACAGGTTGCGCCGCTCCTTCGCCACGCGCTTGCGCGCCTCCGCGAAGAAGCCCTCCGGCACCGGCGGCACGGGCAGGTCGCGCACCCGGCGCAGCTTGGCCCCGTCCGCCACCACCTCCCGGGCGAAGGCGACGGCGCCCTCCGTCACGTCGCCCTCCACGATCCGGTCGATGGCGCCCATCCTGGCGGCGACCTTGGCCGGGACCGGGTCGCCGGAGACCATGGCGTTGAGCGCCGCCTCCACACCCGCCACCCGGGGCAGCCGCTGGGTGCCGCCGGCCCCCGGCAGGATGCCCAGCTTCACCTCCGGCAGGCCGACCTGGGCCCTGGCGTCCGCCACGCGGTAGTGGCAGCCCAGCGCAACCTCGAACCCGCCGCCGAAGGCGGTGCCGTGGATGGCGGCGACCAGGGGCTTCCCGAACCGGTCGAACTCGGCGATCACCTCCGGCAGGTTCGGTGCCTTGGGCCCGCTGGCGAACTCCGTGATGTCGGCGCCGGCCATGAAGGTGCGGCCGGAGCAGGCGATCACCACCGCCTTCACCGAATCGTCCGCCGCGGCCTGGCGCAGGCCGTCCAGCAGGGCCAGCCGCACGGCGTGGCTGATGGCGTTCACGGGCGGGTTGTCCACCCAGACGATGCCCACCCCGTCCCGCACCTCGAACCGACCGGCCATGCTGCACTCCTTCCCTGGTAGAAAGTTCCCTGGTGGCGTTGTGCCGTTTTAATTTTGCACTGCGAAATTGCCTTTCGCATCTGGACGGGACTGTAAGGGCTGGTTAGGCTGTTGGCAAGCGGGGTGGCGGGGGTAGATGGGGAGGGACATGGCCGACACGTCTTTCGCGACCGAGGCGACCGACCGCCAGTTCGTGGTGGCGCTGGCGCGCGGCCTGGACATCCTGCGCGCCTTCACCCCGGCCGACCCCATCCTGGGCAACCAGGAGATCGCGGCGCGGACGGGCCTGCCCAAGCCCACCGTCTCCCGCCTCACCCACACCCTGACCAAGCTGGGCTACCTGACCCACCTGGACCGGCTGGGCAAGTACCAGCTCGGCGCGCCGGTGCTGTCCCTGGGCTTCGCGGCGCTGAACGGGATGAGCGTGCGGCAGGTAGCCCGGCCGCACATGCAGGCCCTGGCGGACCATGCCGGGGCTTCCGTGTCCCTGGGCAGCCGCGACCGGCTGAGCATGGTCTATGTGGAACATTGCCGGTCCAACGCCACGGTGGCCTTGCAGCTTGACCTGGGCTCCCGCATCCCGCTGGGCACCACGGCCATGGGCCGGGCCCTGCTGGCGGGCATGTTGCCGCATGAGCGGGCCTTCCTGCTGGACCAGTTGCGCGACGACAACCCGGCCGACTTCCCCCGCATCCAGGCGGGGGTGGAGCAGGCGCTGGAGGATTTCGACCGACGCGGCTTCACCCTGTCCCTGGGGGACTGGGAGCGGGACGTGCACGCGGTGGGCGTGCCCCTGGTCCCGCCCGACGGGTCCGGCATCCTGGCCTTCAACTGCGGCGGACCCAGCTTCCTGTTCAGCCGCGACCGGCTGGTGAACGATTTGGGCCCACGCCTGGCGGCCCTGGCCAGGACTGTGACCACCGCCAGCCGCGGCCGGTGATGCCAACGGCATGAGGCTCTGGCCCATCCCGTTGCAGGCCGGCGACCGCCCGTCCAGCGCCTGGGTGAGCAAAGGTGTGTTTCGCACAGCGGAACAAAATTTCGCGTTATTGACGGGCGCCAATCCGATGGGTAGGGTCGCCTGAAAAGCCACCGGGGAGGAACGCCATGGACCTGAACTACACCGCCGAGGAGCAGGCCTTCGCCGCCGAGGTCCGCGCCTGGGTCCGGGCCAACCTGCCCGCCGAGACCCGACATGCGGTGGAGCACCACAAGCGCCTGCGCAAGGAGCAGTATGTGGACTGGCAGCGCCGCTTGGCCGACCACGGCTGGGGCGCGCCGTCCTGGCCCACGCAGTTCGGCGGCCCCGGCTGGACCCCCGTGCAGAAGCACATCTTCGACGAGGTCCTGTCGGAGGAGCACGCGCCCCAGCCCCTGCCCTTCGGCCTGAACATGATCGGGCCGGTCATCATGGCCTTCGGCAGCAAGGCGCAGCAGGACCATTACCTGCCCCGCATCCTGACGCAGGAGGATTGGTGGTGCCAGGGCTTCTCGGAGCCCGGCTCCGGCTCCGACCTCGCGTCGCTGCGCTCCAAGGCGGTGCTGGACGGGGACCAGTGGGTGATCAACGGGCAGAAGACCTGGACCACCCTGGCCCAGCACGCCAACATCATCTTCGTCCTGGCCCGCACCGACTTCCAGGCCAAGCCGCAGAAGGGCATCTCCATGTTCCTGGTGGACATGGCCCTGCCCGGCGTCACCGTCCGCCCCATCATCACCGTGGACGGGGAGCATGAGGTGAACGAGGTCTTCTTCGACGATGTCCGCATCCCCAAGGACTGCATCGTCGGGGAGCCCGGCCAGGGCTGGACCTACGCCAAGTTCCTGCTGAGCCATGAGCGCACCGGCATCGCCCGCATCGGCCGCAGCAAGGCGGAGCTGCGGCGCCTGAAGCACATCGCCGCGACGGAGACGGTGGACGGCGTCCCCCTGATCGACACATCAGGCTTCCGGGAGAAGGTGGCCGGCCTGGAGATCGAGCTGATGGCCCTGGAGCTGACCAACCTGCGCATGCTGGCGGCGGAGAAGCACGGCCAGGCCCCGGGGGCGGAGGCCAACATGCTGAAGATCAAGGGCTCCGAGATCCAGCAGACCCTGACCGAGCTGATGATGGAGGCGGTGGGCCCCTACGCCCTGCCCTTCGACCCCCAGGCGCGGGAGCAGGGCTGGAACGGCGAACCCATCGGCCCGGACTACGCCGCCCCCCTGGCGCCCGACTACTTCAACTACCGCAAGGTCACCATCTACGGCGGGTCGAACGAGATCCAGCGCAACATCCTGGCGAAGGCGCATCTGGGGTTGTGAGGGCCTCAGGCGAGCTTCCCTAACGCCTTCAAAACAAAGTCGAACGGTGCCGTCCCGTCCCCTCTCCCAGGGGGAGAGGGACAGGGTGAGGGGAGGCCAGACCAGGACAGCAGGACCCTATCCGCAGGTTCCCCTTTCCGGAGAGAGGACAACCCCTCTCCCTGTCCCTCCCCCTCTGGGGGGACGCGGGGGCGCCGTTCGCCCCCACATCCAATTCAACGACACCCCGGGCCGAACCCGGACCAGCACAGGAACCCCCACCATGGATTTCAGCCTCAGCGACACCCAGCAGATGTTGCGCGACACGGCCGAGCGGCTGGTGCGGGAGCGGTATGGCTTCGAGGAGCGCAAGCGCATCCTGGCCGGCCCCGGCGGCTTCAGCCGGGAGCTGTGGGCCACCTACGCGGAGCTGGGCCTGCTGGGGATCGAGGTGGCGGAGGACCAGGGCGGCATCGGCGGCAACTTCCAGGACCTTGCCATCGTGCTGGAGGCCTTCGGCCGCGGGCTTGTGGTGGAGCCCTACGTCCCCACCGTGGTTCTGGGCGCCGGCCTGGTGAACGCCGCCGGGTCCGACGCCCAGAAGGCCGACATCCTGCCCCGCGTGGTGGGCGGTGAGGCCTACCTGGCCTTCGCCCATGGGGAGCCCAAGTCCCGCTACACCCTGGCCCATGTGGCGACTTCGGCCACGGCCGACGGGGACGGGTTCAGCCTGACCGGCGACAAGGCCGTCGTGCTGGGCGGCGACGTGGCCGACCTGTTCATCGTCTCCGCCCGAACCGCCGGCAAGGCGGGCGACACGGACGGGCTGTCCCTGTTCCTGGTGCCGAAGGACGCGGCAGGCCTGACGGTCCGCGGCTATCCCACCGTGGACGGCACCCGCGCGGCGGAAGTGTCGCTCCGCGGCGCCAAGGTCGGCCGCGACGCCCTGCTGGGGCCGGAGGGCGGCGCCTTCCCCCTGATCGCCCAGGCCCTGGACCGTGGTGCCGCGGCCCTGTGCGCGGAAGCCGTGGGCGTGATGACCGCGCTCAATGAGCTCACCCTGGACTACCTGAAGACCCGCACCCAGTTCGGCGTGCCCATCGGCAGCTTCCAGGTCTTGCAGCACCACATGGCCGACATGTTCATCGCCCAGGAACAGGCCCGCTCCATGGCCATCCTGGCGGCAAGCCGCGCCGACTCCGCGGATGCCGCCGCCCGCTCCCGCGCCATCTCCGCCGCCAAAGTCCAGGTGGGCAAGTCCGCCCGCTTCATCGGCCAGCAGTCGGTGCAGATGCATGGCGGCATCGGCATCACCGAGGAATACGTGGCCGGCCACTACTTCAAGCGCCTGACCACCATCGACCGCACCTTCGGCGACGTGGACTTCCACCTGACCCGCTTCGCCACACTCGCGGCGTGAGCAGGCGGGCAGCCTTTACGCCCGTTTAAGCGCACGCTGGCACCCTGGCCTCCTCCCAGGAGGTGGGCGGTGCGGAACCCGTTCTTCGAGAAGCGTCGGCAGTTGCGTGAGCCCGTGGCGGACAGCCGCGTGCTGGCGCAGGGCCAGGCGTTGCGCCTGCTGAACTGGTCCCAGAACGGCATGTTGCTGGAGGGCTGGGCGACAGCGGCCAGCCCCGGCCAGCGCCTGTCCGCCACGGTGGAGCTGACCGCCGGCGGCAAGCGCTTCCAGTTCGAGGCGGAGCTGCGGGTCGTCCGCGCTTCCCCCGCCGGGCGGCTGGCCGCCACCTATGTCTGCCTGGACGCGCCGGAGGCGGCGCGCATCGCCAACCATTTCCGCCCGGCCCCGGGCCCCGCCTTCATCGCCGAGGCCCGGCCGGTCCCACCGCCGCCGCCGCCCAGGAATGACGACCCGGAAAACGGGGTGAAGCTGGCCGACATGGTCATCGCCCAGCGGGAGATCGCGTCCCTAAAGACCGCCTTCGCCCGCCGCTTCCACCCCGACACCGCCCCGCGGGACGAGACCTATGCCGTGCGGGTGGAGCTGTTCAAGGAATTCTGGTCCGTCCTGGAAGCCGCCGAGTCGAAGGTGAAGGGGCGGTAGTAGCGGAGCCCTCTTGCGAGGTCTAACCCCACGCTCCGTTTTCTGTGCCTATCCGGGCCATCGGCTCACTCCAATCCATCTCTATCACACGAGAGAATTCAAAATTGAACTTACGCAGCGCTTTCAGCAAGCCAGAATGCTTAGATTCAATCATCTTCCAGGTATTTGAATACTTTAATGAAATATCTTTTGGCAAATTCTCCTGCTCCATTACATCATTTAGATTCTTTATATAATACAGAAGATATGCAACCCACCATTCCATACCCGTTGCCTCTAGCTCTTCGCCACTGATTGGATAGTAATCTTCCTTGAAGCTGATCATATCAAGATGTTGCATCACATGAACAAAGCTGCAGTTTTCATCGAACTTCGTTAATTTGAAAATATCAGAATACGAGGATAGCTTTCGATCAATGAACACACCCGTACATTTTATATCTTTCTCTCTCAAATAACATTCAATTAAAGCTTCTCCATAATACGCTTCAATGTTTTTCATTTTGTAATGATGGAACTCTCCTTCCGTTATATAAGCTCTAATGTTAATATTTTTGCTAATCAATCTATAAAACAGGTACTGCGCAAACTCGACTAACCACATGACACCCATATTTTTGTGCGAATTCCATTCTTCCGAAGCGTAAACGATCATCGTATCTGAAAACACTATGCTTGTGAAATCTCTATCTCTATGAACTGGATTCTCATCTATTATCTCAAACAGCTCCGTCATATCAAATCCGGATTCGACCAGATCTTTAAAACCAAGTATATCAATATAGAGGAATAATTTTCTTGACATGCCGCTCTCCAAAACAATATGGCTTCTGGGCATCTGAATGTACAATCAATGACAGAATCTCTCGTCCAATCGAAGAGTCTGTCACTGGATGCATATCCCAGCTGCGTTCAAAGAATTATATCAGAATCTTTTTCTAAAGTCTCCTCAAGGATTCAATCCGCCCTTGATGGCGCAGCGCTACAACGCAACAACATGGCGGTGAGAATAGAATTGATGTTCAACACCGCCCCGCCGCCTCCGCCGCCAGCAGGTCCTGCATCAGGATCTGCCGGTGCAGCGCCGGGGCATGCTCCAGCCCCGCCGGCACATCCATGGTGAAGGTGGCCAGCTCGGCCCCTTCGGCCAGGCAGGAGAGCACCTGCAACAGGCGGGAAAGCCCCTGCTCATCGGCCACCGCCACCGCCTGGTCCAGCAGCGCGTGCATCTCGGTGCGGAGCGTGGCGGCGGGGAGCATGGGGGCCTCCAGGGTTCGGCGTTGTAATTGCCTAAAACTTTATCCGAACACTTTTAAAACCGGGTTTAAGCTTCGCTGGACGAACCGCCTGTCCTAGCCGCTTGACGGCCGGGCATTTCCCCTACACCGTATAGGTAATGACCAACAGCCCCACCCTCGGCCAGTTCGAGCAGCTGGTCCTGACCGCCATCCTCAGCCTGGGCGACAACGCCTATGGCGTGACCATCCATGCCAGGGTGGAGGAACTGGCCGCCCCGCGCAAGGCGGCGTTGGGCGCGGTCTACGCCACGCTGGACCGGATGGAGGACAAGGGCCTGGTCTCGTCCTGGATGTCCGACCCGACGCCGGAACGGGGCGGGCGGGCCAAGCGCCATTTCAAGTTGGAACAAGCGGGCGTCCTGGCCCTGCGGGAGGCCGCGGCCACGGCGCAGCGCATGGTGGAGGCCGTGCGGGCACGGTGGGGGGAGGATTCATGGGAAGCGACGTGAGCCAGCGTGGCGGGCCGCCGGCCCTGCTGGAAGGGGTGATCCGGGTCCTGCTGCCGCCCGCGGCGCGGGAACCGGTACTGGGGGACTTGTGGGAGCGGTACCGCTCCCCGGGGCAATTCTTGTCGGAGGGGGTCAGGACCATGTCATACGTCGTCGCCGCCCAGGCGCGCCGCAGCACCAGCGCGCCCATCGTCGGCTTGCAGATCTTCATCCTGTTCGCCTGCCTGGGCGGCTTCTTCCCCACCATGCGGCCGGATGTGATGCCCAACGGCGCGCGGGCGGGCATCGCCGTCGCCGCGGCCCTGCTGGGCCTTATCCTGCGCAACGTGTACCGGGAGCCGGGGTCGCCCGTGCGCCAGGGCCTGCTGGACGCGGCCACCGCCGCGGCCATGGTGCTGGCCAGCCAGGGACTGCTGGCGGTGCTGATGAACGCGGGGGCCATCGGCCCGGGCTGGATGATCTCCACCGGCACCTACGTGCTGGGCGCCCTGGCCCTGCCCATCCTCTGCATCCTGGGCGCGGTGGAAGGGCGGGACGACAGCCTGCGCCAAGCCGCCGCCGCGGGCACCTTGGACTCGGTTCGAATGGACTATGAGCGGTTCGGTAACCGCACCCGTGGCCGCAACATCGCGGAGATGGCGGCCCTGGCCCTGATCATCGGCCTGTCCGCCTACATCCTGGTGACGACCAAGCCTGCCGTGGCGCCCTTCGGCTGGAGCTTCCTGGCCGGCTATGCCGCCATCCTGGCCTACCTGGCCCGCCGCGGCGGGGCGGCCAACCTGCCCGCCGACGCCGACCTGGCCGCCACCCGGGCGCTGTACCGGGCGGAGCTGGTGCGGCAGGACAAGCTTCGGCGCGTCATGTGGTGGTTCTGGTTCGTGCCCCTGTTCGCCGGGCTGATCACCGAGCTGCTGGTCTTCGGCATCACCCATGACGACCCCGCCCGCATCCTGGCCGGCATCGCCACCATCCTGCTGCTGGGCCTGTGCATCGCCAAGATCAACGCCGACCGCGGCACCACCGTGCGCCGCAAGGTGGCGAGCCTGGAGGCAACCGCCTGACCCTGTCCCTCAAGCCCCCGGCATCAGCTCAGGCCAGGCCGGGGGCGTGCCCCAGCGGATGGTCAGGGACACGCCGTCCAGCGCCTTGGACAGGCCGGCGGCGAAGCGGTCGCGGGAACTCGCGTCCGGTTCGCCGCTGACCGTCAGCTCCAGCCGCAGCCGGTGCGGCGCCGCCAGGCCCTTGAGCTGCACCGACCCCAGTTCCGCCAGGGTCGCCCCCAGCACGAAGGCCGTACCCGGCAGCAGGCCGCGCCCCCCTTCCCCATCCTCCGCCTCCGGCTCCAGCCAGAGCTGGCGGTGGGCCAGCAGCAGGGCGGACAGCTCCTCCCCGTCCATGTAGGGCAGCAGCAGGGTGGTCCAGGCGGTGCCGTCAGCCGCCAAACGCTGGGTGGGCACCATGGCCTCCTCCAGCGTTGCCAGCGCACCTGAGTCGGCCTTGGTCAGGTGCGCGAGTGCCGAGTCCCCCAGCCAAGCCCGGGCCCCGCCGTTGCGCGCCCCGAACAGGTAAAGCAGCAGCGCCGGCCCGCCCAGCCGGTCCGGCCGGGGCAGGTATGCCGCCAGCCGCGCCAGCATCCCCGGCTGTCCCAGCGCCGCCGCCAAGGCCAGGTCCGGCCGCGACCCCACCTCCGCCAGCACGGCCGGAGACGGTGCCGCCAGCTCCTCCGCCGTCGCCATCCCACCCGCCGCGGTCCCCAGCCCGGCGGGCCCCGTCCCCACCGCCGCCCGGGCCCGCTGGGCCGCCTGCTGCAAAAGGTCCTGCGCCGCCGCCCCGGCGGAGCCTCCCGCCCCGGCCACCGCCTGGGGCGTCTGCACCGATGCCGACAACCGCGCCCCTTCCGCGGCCAGCCCCGCCAGGGGCAGCGGCCCGGCGGGCTTGGGTTGCGCCGTCCCCGCCGCCGCGGTCAGCGCA
>MOEB01000292.1 GCA_001939945.1 Aerophototrophica crusticola
GCCCGTGGGGGCAACGCCCGGGCGGGCGGCCACCGGGGCGGTCGTGCCGCGGTCCTCCGTGGCACCGGCGGGACGGCGTGGGGCGGCGGCGTCGGCCTTGCGGGCCTCCTCCGCCTTGCGGGCGTCCTCGGCCTCCTTGCGGCGGCGCTCGGCCTCGGCGGCGGCGGCCTTCTCGGCCTCCTGGATGCGGCGCAGCTCCTCCAGCTCCCGCTGGCGGACCGATGCCTCATCCATGGGCTGGGCGGCGATCTCGGCGGCGGCGGCTTCCGCGGCCTCGGCGGCGGCAGCCTCCGCGGCCTCCTGCTCGGCAGCCTCCTGCTCGGCCCGCAGGCGGGCCAGCTCACGCTCCTCCGCCTCGCTCAGGGCGCGGCGCTTGCGCTCCTCCTCGGCCAGGGCCAAGGCGCGCAGGCGGGTGTCCCGCTCCGCGTCGCTCAACTGCCGGCCGGCCAGGCCGC
>MOEB01000293.1 GCA_001939945.1 Aerophototrophica crusticola
GCGTGACTTCGCCCACGGGCGCCAGCCGCCGGGGGCCAGGCTGGCGTGCATGGCGGCCGCGGCCCCCGTCACCGGCCGCGCGCCGTCGGTGCCGGCACGCCTCCTTACCCCTGGGGGACGGCCGGGCTGCCATCCTGGGGTGTCCCCTCCCCCGCCCCGGCCGTGAGCAGCCCCTCCGCCCGGGCGCGGTCGAGCAGCGCCTTCACGCTGGAGGGTGCCCAGGTCCGCGCCCCCGTGGCGGTGCGCACGCCCTGGCGCTCCAGCTGGCGGCCCACCTGGGCCAGGGTGGGCTTGGCCCCCTCCGGCGCCGCGTTGTGGATGGTCGCCACCAGTTCCAGCAGCCGGCGCGACCGGGCGGCCGCCTTCGGAGAGCGGCGTGGCGCCGCCCTCAGCAGCCCCGGGTCGGCGAGCCCGTCGGCCACCAGCCGGCGCACGGCCCGGACCAGCGCGTCGCG
>MOEB01000294.1 GCA_001939945.1 Aerophototrophica crusticola
GTCCCTGGCCGAGGCCCGCCACGGCGGCGCCAAGTGGCTGGGCCCCGACGCCAAGAGCCAGGTGTCCTTGCAGTACGAGGGCGGCAGGCCGGTGCGCTCCACCAGCGTGGTTGTCTCCACCCAGCACGCCGAGGGCGTGGGCCAGGAGGAGATCCGCGAGCAGGTGCGCGCCCACGTGCTGAAGGTGCTCCCCGAAGGCTGGATGTGCCCGGAGGCCACCTTCTACGTGAACCCCACCGGGCGGTTCGTGATCGGGGGCCCTGACGGCGACTGCGGCCTGACCGGGCGCAAGATCATCGTGGACACCTATGGCGGGGCGGCCCCGCACGGCGGCGGCGCCTTCTCGGGCAAGGACCCCACGAAGGTGGACCGGTCGGCGGCGTACGCGGCGCGGTACCTGGCCAAGAACGTGGTGGCGGCCGGGCTGGCGGAGCGCTGCACGATCCAG
>MOEB01000295.1 GCA_001939945.1 Aerophototrophica crusticola
GCTGCTCCACCGCCGCGGCGATGGTGGAGGTCGCCCCGTCGATCGACGCCACCGACGACGCCACCTCGCCGATCGCCCCCGCCGCCTCCCGCGTCGCCGCCTGGATCTCCGCCACCCGCCGCCCGATCTCCTCCGCCGCCTGGGCGGTCTGGTTGGCCAGCGCCTTCACCTCGACCGCCACCACGGCGAAGCCCCTGCCGGCCTCCCCGGCGCGCGCCNCGTCTGGCTGGCGACCGCCTGGACCAGGCGCACCACGTCCCCGACCTGCTCGGCGCCGCGCGTCAGCGCGCCCACCCGCTCCGCCACCCCGGCCGCGCGGCCCGTGGCCGCCTCCGTGAGCCGCGCCGCCTCCGCCACCTGCCGGCTGATCTCCGACACCGAGGCCGACAGCTCGTCCGCGGCCGTGGCAACGCCCTGCACGCCCCCGGCCGCCTCGCCCG
>MOEB01000296.1 GCA_001939945.1 Aerophototrophica crusticola
CAACCAGGTCCGGGTCCGCCAGGTCCATCTTGTTCAGGAACACCACCAGCGCCGGGACGCCAACCTGGCGCGCCAGCAGGATGTGCTCGCGCGTCTGCGGCATCGGGCCGTCGGCCGCCGAGCACACCAGGATCGCCCCGTCCATCTGCGCGGCGCCCGTGATCATGTTCTTCACGTAGTCCGCGTGGCCCGGGCAGTCCACGTGCGCGTAGTGCCGGTTCGTGGTCTCGTACTCAACGTGCGCCGTCGAGATCGTGATCCCGCGCGCCTTCTCCTCCGGCGCCTTGTCGATCTGGTCGTACGCCGTGAACGTCGCCCCGCCCGTCTCGGCAAGGACCTTCGTGATCGCCGCCGTCAGCGACGTCTTCCCGTGGTCAACGTGACCGATCGTGCCGACGTTGCAGTGCGGCTTCGTCCGCTCAAACTTAGCCTTCGCCAT
>MOEB01000297.1 GCA_001939945.1 Aerophototrophica crusticola
GCGAGGGTCACGGCCAGCCCGGGGTCGGGCTGGAGGGTCACGGAGGCCCGCGGCCGCGGGCGGTCCGGGCAGGACGGCGCCACGCCAAGCGCGAAGGCGCCCGCGAACGTCGCCGCCACCACCTGCAGCTCCAGGAAGGACAGGGCCATGCCCACGCAGGCGCGCGGGCCTGCCCCGAACGGCATGTAGGCGTCCCGGGCGCGCGGCGGTGGGCGGCCCGGCCGCCATTCCCCCGGCGCGTCCCACCATCGCGGGTCGCGGTGGAATAGCCAGGGCGCCACGATGACCGTGCTGCCGCGCCGCAGCGGGACGCCGCCCAGGCCGGTGTCGCGCGCGGCCTCCCGGGCGAACCACCAGGCCCCCGGGTAGAGGCGCAGCGTCTCCGCGACCACGCCCGCGGTGGCCCGCATGCCGCGCCAGGCGGCGTGGGGCACGGTG
>MOEB01000298.1 GCA_001939945.1 Aerophototrophica crusticola
CGGGCCCGGGCGAGGGCGGCATGGAGCCGGGCCCAGGGCAGCGGCTCCCACCGGCAGAACCCCTCCAGCGCGTCGGCGTGCCGGCCCGCCCCGGCCCAGTCGCCGGCGGCCAGGCAGGCTTCCGCGGCCGAGCGGCGGAAGTCCATGTGGTTGTGCGCGACGCAGCCCCCGGCCAGCACCGCCTCCCCCTCCGCCAGCAGGCCGTGGCGCTCGGCGGGGTCGTCCACGCACAGCGCGAGCTCCGCCATCAGGGTGGGGCCCAGGTAGCCGATCCCGGTCTCCCACGCGATGGCCAGGGCCTCCCGCAGCAGCCCCGCCGCGGCCGCGCGGTCACCCGCGCGCATGGCCGCCCGCGCCTCCCCCAGCCCCACCTCCCCCAGGAAGCGCCGCGCGCCCAGGGCCAGGGCCAGCGCCTTGGCGCGGGCCAGGGCTTCCA
>MOEB01000299.1 GCA_001939945.1 Aerophototrophica crusticola
GGGGCCGCCCGCCACGCCGGCGCCGGCGTAGGCGGCCAGCGCCGGGTTGGCGTGGAGCACCACGCCGTCCGCCCCGGCGGCGAAGACGGGGGCCGGCAACGCCCCCGCCAGCGCCCGGAAGTCCGCGGCCCCGCCCGGCATGCCCCCGTCCGCCGCGGCAGGCGCCGGCTTGGCTGGCTCGTCACGCGACATCGGCATTCCACTGTTCCGGCAGGCCAGATCCCGGGGCGCATTGATTAGGCAATCGTGCCAATGGCATCAAGGGCCATTTGGGAGGGTGGCGCGCCCCTGCGCCGGCCGCCAGGGCCTCGAGCAGCCCGGGCGAGCTGGCGGGGGGTGACGGGCTAGTGGACCAGGCGCAGCCCGTGGGCCTCGGCGTCGGCCGCCACCTCGG
>MOEB01000300.1 GCA_001939945.1 Aerophototrophica crusticola
GCCCCGCCCTGACCGGCGCCGCCGGCGCAGTGGTGCCCCGGCAAGTCCCAGGCGCCCCCGGCGGGCGCCACCGCCCGCCCGACGCCAGGAAGCCCGGGCCCGCGCCAATCGCCGGTGCGCTTCACCAGCCGCGACGGGCTGGTGCCGCACGGCCACCCCGCCTCGCCCGGGACGCCGTGCGGGAACCCGCCGGCGGTCATCGACGCCCACGATGGTACGCTTGCCGGCGGCCGCGCCGCGCACGGGGCGGGCGGGAACACGCGCCAGTGGGGCGAGGCTGGCGGCGGGCTGGTGTCGCCGGGCCGCCTCGGCATCAGGTGGAAGTGCGCGTGCATCACCTTCTGCCCCGCCACGGCGCCGACGTTGGCCCCGAAGTTGAAGCCGCCCACGCCGGGGTC
>MOEB01000301.1 GCA_001939945.1 Aerophototrophica crusticola
CCTTGCGCGGCGCCCAGGTCGCGCCGCCGTCGGCCGTCTCCAGGAACAGGCCGTAGGCGCCCACGGCCACGCCGTTCCGCGCGTCCGTGAACAGCACGTCCATCAGCGGCTGCTGGGCGGCCGGGTCGGCGTGCTGCAACGCCCAGGTCTCGCCGCCGTCGGCGGTGTGCAGGATCACCGCGTCGTGGCCCACGGCCCAGCCTTGGCGCGCGTCCACGAAGCTGACGCCGGTCAGCGCGGCGTTCACCGGCACCGGCACCTGCCGCCAGGACCTGCCCTGGTCGTCGCTCAGCAGCACGTGCCCCCGCTCCCCCACCGCCACCAGCCGGTCGCCGGCCCTGGCACCCGCCAGCAGCAGCGACTTCGCCGCCAGCGGCGCGATCACCGCCGGCTTCAGCGGGGCCGTGCCCTTCGGCACCTCAACGGCAAGG
>MOEB01000031.1 GCA_001939945.1 Aerophototrophica crusticola
ATCTTCCTGGCCAACATGATCGGCGCCATCATCCTGCTGCCGGCCGTGGCGGCCCTGCTCTACAAGCTGTTCCCGAAGCTGTTCGAGGCGGAAGTCCGGCGCGCCTCAAAACGCACCTTTGCCGCCCACTGAAATCTGGAAAGAAGTTGCGACGTCGCAACCCACAGGGGAGGAAACCATGGCTGGAACCGATGTCCGCGGCAGCGTCACGGCCGAGGAGTGGAAGATCCGAACCGACCTCGCCGCCGCCTACCGGCTGGTGGCGCTGTATGGCTGGGACGACCTGGTCTTCACCCACATCTCCGCCCGTATCCCGGGGCCGGAGCACCATTTCCTGATCAACCCCTATGGCATGCTGTTCGAGGAGATCACGGCCAGCAGCCTCGTGAAGGTCGGGCTGGACGGCAACAAGGTCTCCGACAGCCCCTATCCCGTGAACCCCGCCGGCTTCACCATCCATTCCGCGGTGCATGAGGTGCGGGAGGATGCGGGCTGTGTCATGCACCTGCACACCCCCGACGGCACGGCGGTGGCCACCCTGTCCGAAGGCTTGCTGCCCCTGAACCAGACGGCCCAGCTCGTCCTGGCGGACCTGGCCTACCACGATTATGAGGGCGTCGCCCTGGACCACGACGAGCGGCCCCGCCTGCAACGGGACCTGGGCGACAAGGGCACCATGCTGCTGCGCAACCACGGCACCTTGACCGTGGGCCGCACGGTGGCGGAGGCCTTCACCCGCATGTACTTCCTGGAGCGCGCCTGCACCATGCAGGTCCGCACCCTGTCGTCCCGGGCGGGCAGCGGCGGCACCCTCTACCCCACCGAGGACGCGGTGATCGAGAAGAACAAGGCCCTGGGCAAGATGAGCCTGGGCCAGATCGCCGACCTGCTGGTCTGGCCCGCCCTGATCCGCAAGCTTTGCCGGCAGAGCCCGGGGTATGAATCGTAGGTCGGATTAGCGGCCCGCGGGCCGCGTAATCCGACGGCGTCCGCACCCTCGCGCCCCATTGTTGGGGCCGTCGGATTACGGCGCCAGGGGCGCCTAATCCGACCTACGGTTCACCGCTGCCGCCAGCGCCTCTTGCAGCTGGGTCCAGTCGATGGGCTTGGTGACGTAGCCGGTGAAGCCGGCTTCCATGTGGGCCTGGCGCTGTTCAGGCAGGGCGTCGGCGGTCAGGGCCAGGATCGGCAGGGTGGCCAGGTCGCCGCCCAGGGCACGCAGGGCACGCGTGGCCGCGTCGCCGTCCATGACGGGCATCTGGATGTCCATCAGCACGGCATCATAGTGGCCCAGCTTCGCCCGCTCTACCGCTTCCGCCCCGTTGACCGCCACCTCCACCGCGTGGCCGGCCCGTTCCAGCATGCGGGTGATCATGGCGCGGTTGACATTGTTGTCCTCCGCCAGCAGCAGGCGGAGGGGACGGGCCGGGGCCGTGCCCGCGCTGGTACCCCTCCCCGCCGCGGCCATGGCCGGCGGGGCCTGGACGGTGACGGTGAAGACCGATCCCTCCCCGGGCCGGCTCGCCACCGCCACCTGCCCGCCCATGGCCTGGACCAGCCGGCGGGTAATGGCAAGGCCCAGCCCCGTGCCGCCATAGCGGCGGCTGGTGCTGTCGTCGGCCTGCACGAAGGGCTCGAAGATGCGGGCCTGCTGCTCCGGCGTCATGCCGATGCCGCTGTCGGCCACGGCGAACTCCAGCACCGGCCCGCCGTCCCCCGCCCGGCTGGCGGCGCGCAGGATGATGGCCCCGTCCCGGGTGAACTTCACCGCGTTGCCCACCAGGTTCACCAGCGCCTGCCGCACCCGGTGCGGGTCGCCCAGCACCAGGCCGGGGGCCAGGGCGGAAGCCTGGAGCCGCAGCCATGTGCCCGCATCCGCCGCCCGGCCGCGGAACAGCTCCGCAACCTCCGCCAGCAAGGCCAGCGGGTCGAAGGGGATGCGCTCCAGCCGCAGGCCGCCCGCCTCGATCCGGCTGTAATCCAGCACGTCGTCCAGGATGGCCAGCAGGCTGCGGGCGGAGCTGTGCATGGTCCGCACCAGGGCCGCCATCTCCGGCGCCCCGGCCAGTTCCGGCTCCAGCAGGTCCAGCCCGCCCAGCACGGCGGTCATCGGCGTGCGCAGCTCGTGGCTCATCACCGCCAGAAGGTGGGACTTGGCCCGGCTGGCGGCGTCGGCAGCCTCCGCCGCGCGCAGCGCCTCCCGCTCGGCCCGCACCTCCTTGGTCACGTCGCGGGCCACGCCCCGGTAGCCCAGGAAGTTCCCCGCCTCATCGAACACCGGCAGCCCGCTGGTGGAGACGGTGTGCTCCGCCCCGTCCCGGTCCACCAGCCCGTAACGGAAGTCGCGGAAGGGTTGCCGCGTGTCCAGGGCGGCGTTCAGCGCGGCGAGCTGGGCCTCCGACACGTGGCCGAACTCCTCCCGCCGCCGGCCCAATACCAAGCCGGGGTCCACGCCCAGGTTGCGGATGCCCTCCGACACCCAGGTCAGCCGGTGGTCGATCCCCGTTTCCCAGAACCAGTCGTTGGCCAGGCCGGCCAGGTCGCGGAAGCGGACCTCGCTGCGGCGCAGGGCGGCCTCCGCCTCCTTCTCCCGGTCGGCGTCCACCAGGATGCCGTTCAGCACCACCGTGCCGTCCGGCTCCCGAACCGGCCGGGCCAGGGCCCGCCACCAGCGGGCGGTGCCGTCGGGCAGCAGGAAGCGGCCTTCGAAATCCCAGTCCCTGAGGTGGCGCACCGCCTCGTGCAGGCTGCCCAGCCAGCGCGGATAGTCCTCCGGGTGGACGGGCAGCAGGGTCCAGTCCGCCACCAGCGCCGCCGGGTCCACCCCATACAGGTCGCGCACCCGTTCGCTGACATAGCGATAGCCGCCCTGGCCGTCCGGCCGCTCCACCCATTGGAAGATCACGGCCGGCAGGCTGGCGGCCAGCCCCTCCGGCCCGCCGCGCAGCACCGGCACCAGGGCGGCGTCGCTCATGGCGTGGCTCCCACCGTGCCCGGCAGCCAGGCCGACGCCGCCGGGTCCAGCAACGCCCCCTCCAGCCCCGCGCCCGCCAGCGCCACCCCGGACAGGCGCGCGGCGCGCAGGTCGGCCCGCCGCAGGTCGGCGCCACGCAGGTCCGCCTTCTCCAGCACCGCCCCTTGCAACAGGCACTCCACCAGCGTGGTGGGCAGGGTCCGGCCCTGGGGCAGGGTGAGGGGGCCGGCCTTCGCCCCGGAAAGGTTGGCCCCGGCCAGGTTCGACCGTTCCAGCCAGGTGCCGCGCAGGTCGGCACCGGACAGGTCCGCCCGGGCCAGCTTCGCCCCGCCCAGCCGGGCCGCCTGCATCTGGGCCCTGGCCAGGTTGGCGCCTTCCAGGTTGGCGCCCGTGCCCAGGGCCATGGTCAGCACTTGGCCGGACAGGTCCGCCCCTGTCAGGTCCAGGGCGGACAGGTCCAGCCGCCGGCCCTTCTTGCCCAAGCTCTCCAGCCATTCCGCATGCTGCCACAGCAGGCTGTCCAGGGTGGCGGCGTCCGGCTTCACGGGGGCGAGGGGGGCTTGGCTGCGCGGGCGCCCGGCAAGGCGGCTGGCATCCGCGTCGGTGCGGATGGCGCCATTCAGGGCCAGCGGGTCCACCCGGGCGCCGGTCAGGTCGGCGCCGCGCAAGTCGGTGCCCGCCAAGTCCGCCCCTTCCAGGTCGGCGTCCACGAACTTGGCACCCCGCATGTCGGCCTGCCCCAGCCGGGCATCCACCAGCCGGGCGCGGCTGAAATCCGCGTTGGCGGCGATGCTGCCGGACAGCCGGGCCCGGGTCAGGTTCGCCTCCACCAGCGAGGTGGCGCTCATGTCCGCCGGCCCCGCCTCGAACCCCACCATCTTGAAGCCCTGCTTGCCCGCGCTGGCCATGCTGCCATCCCGCAGGTCGCAGTCCAGCAGCTGTGCCCCGTCCAGGTTGGTGCCCTTCAGGTTGGCGCCGCGCAAATCGGCCCGCTTCAGCCGGGCGCGGCGCATGTCGGCCCCGCGCAGGTCGGCGCCGAACAGGTCGGCATGGTCCAGCACCGCGTCGCGCAGGTCGCAGCCCTGCAGGTCCGCGCCCGGCAGGCTGGCCCCGGTCAGGTCACGGCCCGCCAGGCTCAACCCCGACACGTCAAAGAATTGCAGGTTCAGCCGCGCCCCGCCCGGCCGCCCGGCGACAAAGCGGGTGTGCCGGTCCACCATCTGGTCCAACTGGTCCTGGGACAGGCGCGGGCGGCGCGGGGCCGTGGTCATGGCGCGAGGCCCCGGGCCCGGGCAAAGGCGTCCAGGGCGGCTTGGCTCGCCGCCCAGCAGCCTTCCATGCGGCCCGCCAGGGTCGCCACCTGGGCGGTGTCCCGGGCCTTGGCCGCCTGCTCCAGGGCGCGGGCCGTCTCCGACAGGCGGGTCAGGCCGAAGGAGCCGGTGACGCTCACCACCTCATGCGCCCGGCGCCAGATGCCCTCCAGGTTGCCCTGGCGACGGGCCGCCTCCAGCCCGGCCAGGGCGTCGGTGGTATTCTGGACCATGGAGCACAACAGGTCCCGCAGGGTGGGGCCGCCCACCGCGTCCAGCAGCTCCGCCAGCGCATCCTCGGCCAGCAGGGGGGCTTCGGGCTCCACCACCACGGGCGGCGGCGGCGGTGGGGCTGTGAGCGGGGCCGGGCCGGGTGCGGCGGCGCGCAGGGGGAAGCGGGGAAGGGGGGCCGGCTTCGCTTCCTCCAGCAGCCGGTCCACGGCCTTGGACAGCTCCGCCGCGGTGGCCTCGAAGGCGTCTACATAGTCCCGCTGTTCCGCCGTCAGCGGGGTGGACTGCATCAGCTTCACGGTGCCGTTCAACCCGTTCACCGGCAGCCGGATGCCGCGGGCCAGGCCCTGGTCCAGGGCGGCGAGGCCCTTGGCTGCCGCCTCCGCCGCCTGGCGGGAACGGTCGGCCAGGGCCAGGGCGGTGCGCAGGTCGTCCTCTACCCGCTGTCGCTCCGCCAGCTCGGCCTGGGCGGATTCCGCCGCATGGCGCAGTTCCAGGGCGTCGATGGCGACGGCGGCAAGGTCGCGCAGGATGGCTTCCTCGTCGGGCGTGAACTCCCGCCGCGGCACGTCGCTGATGGCGCAGAGGGTACCCAGCCGGTGGCCGGATGCCACCACCAGCGGCGCGCCGGCATAGAAGCGGATGTGCGGCGCCCCGGTGACCAGCGGGTTTCCCTGGAACCGCGGGTCCTCCCGCGCGTCCAGCACCACCAGGGGTCGGTCATCCAGGATGGCGTGGGCGCAGAAGGCGGTGTCGCGCGACGTCTCGCAGGCCGCCAGCCCTACCCTGGACTTGAACCACTGCCGGTCCCGATCCACCAGGGACACGAGACAGATGGGGACGCCCAGCAGGCGGGCGGCCAGCCGGGTGATGCGGTCGAACCGCTCCTCCGGCCCCGTGTCCAGCACGGCATAGCGGCGCAGGGCCTCCAGCCGCTCCGCCTCGTCAGGGGGATGGGGGGCGGGGATCATCGCGGCGCTCCCGCAAGCAAACAGGCCGGCGACTGCCGGCCCGCGGGCTCGTGCCCGCGTAAGCCAAGCCCGCGGATGCGGGCGCCCGGCGGCCAAGCGGAAAAGGTTTCCATCAGAACAGCTCCACCTCGCCCTCCACCGGCTGCTCGCGCAGGCGGCGCTGGTGCTCGCGCTCGCGGCGGGCGACCTCGAGGGCCGTCGCCATGCCGATCGTCCGGACGAAGCCCTCGCCCGTGACCGGTATGTAGCGCACCGCCCGGGCATTTGTCCCGCCCACATCCCAGGCCAGGGTCGGGATGCCCTCGTCCGCCAGATAGGCCATGACGAACTCCACGTTCCGCAGCCCGATGCCCGACGACCATTCCCCGAAGCTGGCCCCGCCGAACACCTTGGCCACCAGGTCGCGGCGCTGGGCGCCACGGGACAGCAGCCCGTTGACCAGCCGTTCCATGGAGACGCTGCCATAGCGCGCCGACGGGCTCAGCTTGTCGCCCGGCGCCTCCGGCAGCAGGAAATGGTTCATGCCGCCGATCCGCCGCACGGGGTCGTGCAGGCAGGCGGCGACGCAGGACCCGAGCGTGGTGGCCAGCACCCGGTCCGGTTCCGTCACCACGGCGAACTCCCCCGCGATGATGTGGGTGACGTGTTCCGCCCCGCTGCCGCCGGGGGCCTTGGGTCGGGGCCCGCGGGCGGAGTCGGCCGGTTGGACGGCGGGGTCCCTCCTGCTCATGGCCGCGTCACCGACACGGCGCTGAGGTCGTCGGCGAAGCGCACCTTCTCCCGCAGGGCGGCCACCATGCGGTCCAGCCGCAGGCCGTGGCCGCCCCGGGCCGCCCCGGCCGCCGCCGCCAGCCCGTCCTCCTCCAGCATGCCGTCCGGGCCTTCCGCCTCGGTGAAGCCGTCGCTGGCCAGCAGCAGGGTGGCCCCGGGCGGGAAGGGGACGGTGCGGTTCTCATACCGGGCCTTGCCCAGGATACCGGCGGGCAGGCCGCCCGCCTCCAGGAAGCAGAAGGTCCCCTCCGCATCCAGCATCAGGGGCCGCGGCGCCCCGGCGGAGGCATAGGTCATGGTCCCCGCGGCGGCGTCCAGCACGGCCACCAGGATGGTGGCGAAGGACCCGGTGGGCAGCAGCCGCTTCAAGGTTGCGTTCACCTCTTCCAGGTGGGCGGCGGGGTCCAGCCCCTCGGCCGGCTGGCGGCGCAGCTCCCCTTGCAGGCGCAGGGCATGGATGGCGGCGGTGATGCCGTGGCCGCTGAAATCCACGATCCAGACCACCAGCCGCCCGCGCCCGTCGGCCCGCAAATCCCAGAAATCGCCCCCCAGTTCCTGGCTGGGCTCGAAGAAGCTCTGCACCATCAGGCCCGTGGCCCCCTCGGCCAGCAGCACCTCCGTCGTGCCGGGCAGCACCCGCTCGTGCACCCGGCGGGCCAGGGCCAGCTCCATGGCCCGGCGGGTGCGGTAATCGGTCAGCTCCCGCAGCCGCATGCGCCGGGCCAGGTGGACATGCACCCGGGCCAGCAGCTCCTGCGGGTGGATGGGCTTGACGATGAAGTCCGTGGCACCGGCGGCGAAGGCGCGGCGGCGGTCGTCGCTGCGGTTCAGGGCCGTCTGCACGATCACCGGCAGGTCGCGATGGCCCTCGGCCCGCAGCCGCTGGCAGACCTCGAAGCCCTCCATGCCCGGCATGACCAGGTCCAGCAGCACCAGGTCCGGCGCCACCCGGGCCACCTGTTCCAGCGCCTCCAGCCCGTCGGCGGCCAGGGTGATGTGGCGGTATCCCGCCTGGCGCAGATAGGTGGACAGCAGCAGGCGGTTGGTCTCCTGGTCGTCCACCACCAGGATGCGGGCTTCCGGGTTCGACGTGCGCGCGATCATGCGGCCTCCCGCAGGACCAGGGCGGCGGCCCCGTTGCGCCCGGCGTCGCGGGCCCGGCCGACGATGGCGTGGGCGGCACCATCCGGGTCGGCGGCCAGCAGAAGCTCCACCGTGTCCAGCCCGCCGGCGGCCTCCAGCGTGTTGGCGCTGGCCAGGACCGCCGTGCCATAGCCCGGCTCCAGCATGCCCGGCGGCAGGGGGCGCAACCGCCCGCCCTCGCCCAGGCGGAACAGGCGGGCGCCGCCGCTGGCGGCCCACTCCACGCCCCCAGGGCCGATGCGCACGCAGCAGAAGCCCGACCAGGGCAGGCTTTCCCCCGGCTCGGCCACCGTGTCGGTCACCAGCCCCACCAGCTCGGCACAGCCCACCCCCGGGTCCATCAGCCGGTCCACGGCGGCCCGGACGTTGAAGGCGTTCACCGCGGCCACGGCGCCGGTGGAGCCCACATCCACCAGATGCAGCATCCTGTCACCGCCGGGCAGGACGGCCAGCCCCCACAGGTCGCCGCCGAACCCGTCGCCCACGGAAGCCACGGCGATCCCGGCGGCCCCCGGCGCGAACAGGGCGGCCACCTCCGCCGGGTCGGGCAGCAGCCCGCGATAGATGGGGCGGGCCATGGCGAACTCCCGCTCCATGCCCGACCGGTATTCCTGCAGCTCCCGCAGGATGAAGCGGTGGTCCAGGTGCACGCGGGTCCGGGCCAGGATCTCCCGCGGGTCGGTGGGCTTGGACACCACGTCCGTGGCCCCGGCCATGAAGGCGGCGGTGCGGTCGGCGGGATCGGTCAGGGCCGACTGCACCAGGATGGGCACGTCCTCGAAATCGGGGCGCTGGCGCAGGCTGCGGCAGACCTCGAACCCGTCCATTCCCGGCATCACCAGGTCCAGCACCACCAGATCCGGCAGCCGCCCCGCCGCCGCGTCCAGCGCGGCGGGGCCGTCGGCGGCCAGCACCAGTTCCGTGAAGCCGGCAGCGCGATAGATGGCGGCCAGCATGTCGCGGCTGGCGGCGGCATCGTCCACGATCAGGATGCGGCCCCGCTGGCTCACAGGTCGAACTCCATGCACAGGCGGCGGCCGCCGTCCCGCACCTCGCAGCGGCTGGCGAAGCGGGACACCAGGCCCAATCCCCGGCCGAAGGGCTGGTCCGGGCGCGGCTCCACCGCGTCATAGCCCGCCCCCTCGTCCACCACCTCCAGCCGCAGCACCTTGCCCGCCAATCGGGCATCCACCGTGACCCGGCGCCCGGCCAGGGCCGGGTCGGCCAAGCGGCCGGCCAGGGCCTCGGCATAGCGCTGCATCGCCGCCGCCGTGCCCACCTCCATGCTGGACAGGCCCAGATTGCCATGGATCACGGCGTTGGCCACCGCCTCCTGCAAGGCGGTCTCCACCGCGTCCCGATCCGCCCCGGGGGCCAGGTCGGCAAGCATCCGCGCCACGGCCGCGGCCAAAGGCCGGCCATGGGCCAGGGCCGTGGTGACCGACAGGGACAAGGCCATGTCCCCGCCCGCAGGCCCCACCTCGGCAGCGCCCCCGCCGTCGCTCATGGGCGCAGGTCCAGCACCTTGCCCAGGTCGGCGACGGTCAGCACCCGCAGAACCTGGCCGGTGGCGCCCCGCACGTCCAGGGTCTTGTCCTTCTGCTCCACCTCTTCCTTGACGATCAGCAGCATGCCGATGCCGGAGCTGTCCACGAACTCCAACCCGTCCAGGCGCAGGGTGACGTGCCTCGCCGGGGCGGCGCCCAGGTCACGCATCAGCAGGCGCATCTTCTCATAGTCGTTGAAGGTCAGGCGGCCGGAAAGCGCCGCCTCCGTCAAGCCCGGGCCTTGGGTGATCCTGTAATCCATGGCGGTCCTCCTCAGAACAGCTCGATGTCGCCGCCGGCGTCATCGGCGGTGGCGGTGGGGTCCAGGGCGCCGATCTCGTCCAGGGCGCTGCCCTCCAGCAGGCGGCGGGCGAAGTTCTCCCGCACGGCGGTCAGCTTCACCTGGCTGAACAGCCGGTCGGGCCAGCCCTCCGGCAGGGCGGGGGCCAGGGCGGGGCGGGCCTGCCGGGTGCGGCCGGACAAATCCTCCAGCCCGGCGCGCAGCACGGCCATGCTGTCCAGCACGGCCTCCAGCCGCTGCTTGGACAGGTCCTGGAACTGCATGCCGGTGACCACGGAACTGATGGTCTCCGCCGTGCGGCCGGACAGGGCGGCCGTCTCCGCCAGCACGTCCTGGAAGCGTTGGTTCTGGTCCATCAGCCCGGCCAGGGTCTTGTCGATCCGCTCCTTGGCCAGCAGCTGGGGCGACAGGTCCGTGGTGGCGATCTGGCGCAGCACCTCGTGGCCCTTGCGCACGCCGGACGCCACGGCCCCGACACGGGCGCGGATGCGTTCCGCCAGGGAAGCGGTGGTCTTGGACAAGAGCCGCACCTCCTCCGCCACCACCTTGAAGGTGGCGCCGTGGACGCCGGCGCGGGCGGCCTCGATATGGGCGTTCAGGGCCAGGAAGTTGGTCTGGCGGTTGATCTCGTCGATTTCCCCGACCGCGCCCTCCACCTCCTCCACCTGCCGGACCACGTCATCCAGCACGTAGACCATGCTCATCCCCTGCTTGGACAGCTGGATGATGTTGTTCACCATGTCCACCAGCAGGGCGCTCATGCCCGCGACCACGTCACCGACCTGGGCCGTCTCCCCGTCCAGCTCCACTTGGCCGGCCAAGTGGACGATCTCCTCGATCCGGGCCGACTGGTCGCGGGCGGCGGTTGACAGTTGGCGGAAGCTGGCCGCCAGGTCGACGACCTTGCCCTCCACCATGTCGTTGACGCGGCGCACTTCCTGGTCCCAGGCGGACAGGCTGCGTCCCTGCACCTCCGCCAAGCCCAGCCAGCTTGCCAGCAGGGCGTCTCGCGGATCCTCCCCGGGCGCAGGCGCCGGGGCGGTGGTGGGCAGGGCCACGATGGTGGCACCGGGCCCCTGGTCCGGCGGGGCGGCTTGGGTGTCCTGGCGGCGGGTGAACAGGCGGTGCATGGGTCCTCCGGAACTCAAGGGCCGTCCGCCGCGGCGGCCAGGATCGCGCCCGCGATGCGGGACAGGTCCAACTCGGCCACCACGGCGCCGGCCAGCATGGCCGCCCGCGGCATGCCATAGACGACGCAACTCGCCTCGCATTCCCCGATGGTGTGGGCGCCGGCGGCCCGCATGTCGGCCAGTCCCTGGGCCCCGTCGCGGCCCATGCCGGACAGGATGACACCCACGGCCTTGGCCCCCGCCACGGTGGCGGCGGATTGGAACAGCACGTCCACCGATGGCTTGTGCCCCGACACCGGCGGCTCGTCCGCCAGCCGGCACACCAGGCCCGACCCGCCGCGGGCCAGCCGCAGGTGCCGGTCGCCCGGGGCGATGACGGCCCGGCCGGGCAGCAGGGGCATCCCTTCCTCCGCCACCACCACCTCCAGCGCCGAAAGCTTGTTCAGCCGGTCGGCGAAGCTCTTCACGTAGCCCGGGCCGATGTGCTGGACGATGGCCACGGGCGGGCTGTCCGGCGGCAGGGCCAGAAGGATCTCCCGGATGCGCTCCACCCCGCCGGTGCTGGCGCCGATGGCCACCAGGGGGCGCTTCCAGGCCCGGCGGGGGGCCGACGGCGCGGCCTTTGGCACCGGCGCGCATTTCGGGCCGGGGGGAGGGAGTCTCCCCGGCCGCACCCGGGTGCCGGCGGCGGCCCGCACCTTGTCCGCCAGCTCCGCCGCGAAGGCCGCGAACTCCGCCGCGTCACGGGCCATGGGCTTGGCGATGCAGTCCACGGCGCCGATCTCCAATGCCCTGATGGTGGCCGACGTCCCCTCCCCGGTGAGGGTGGAGACCATGACCACCGGCGTGGGCCTGAGGGACATGATCTTCTCCAGGAAGGAAAGGCCGTCCATGCGCGGCATCTCCACGTCCAGGGTGACCACGTCCGGGTCCAGGGCCTTGATCTTCTCCCGCGCCTCATAGGGGTCGGCGGCGCTGCCCAGCACGCGGATGCCCTGGCTCTCCAGCGCGGCGCCGATCATCTGCCGCATCAGGGCGCTGTCATCCACCACCAGGGCGGTCACGGGCTTGTCCTGGCTCACCGCACCCTCCGGTACAGGGTGGTGCCGGCGGCCTCGAACCGGTCGCTGACGCCGTGCAGGCTTTCCGAATGGCCGACATAGAGCAGCCCGCCCAGGGGCAGCAGGTCGGCGAAGCGGTGCACCACGCCCGCCCGCCCCTCCCGGTCGAAATAGATCATGACGTTCCGGCAGAAGATGGCGTCGAACGGCCCGCGCATGGGCCAGGAGTCCTGCAGGTTCAGCGGCTTGAAGGTGATGATCTGGCGCAGGGGCTCGGCCATGGACAGGGTGTCCGGTTCCGGCCCCGGTACCGTGTGCCTGGCGCGCATGGCGGCGGGCACGGCGTCGGCCGGATAGACGCCGCGCCGCGCCTTGGCCAGCACGTCCGTGTCGATGTCGGTGGCCAGGATGGCCGCGTCCCAGCGGGACAGGTCGCGCAGGCTGTCCCGCACCACCATGGCGATGGAATAGGGTTCCTCCCCCGTGGAGCAACCGGCTGACCAGAGGCGCAGCCGTGGCTTGGGCGATCCCGCCTGGGCCTCCGCCAAGGCGGGCAGCACGGTCTTGGACAGATGGTCCAGGTGCGCCGGCTCGCGGAAGAACTTGGTCAGGTTGGTGGTCAGCAGGTTGACCAGCCGGCCCCGCTCCTCTTCCCCTTCCGGCCCTTCCAGCCGCCGGACATAGGCGTCGAAGTCGGGCAGGCGCAGCTCCCGCAGGCGGCGGGACAGCCGGGCATAGACCATCTCCGCCTTGCCCTGGGCAAGGCTGATGCCGGCCAGCTCATGCAGCAGGCCGGCGATCACCTGGAAGTGGCGCCGCTCGAAGCGGAACTCCCGGTCCTGGCTGGGGGCGGTGCCCATGGCAGGCTCAGAACTTCTTCCAGTCGTCATCGTCCGCCACCGCCAGGGCCGGCGCCTTGGCGCGGAAGCCGCCGGCCAGCGACGCGGTGGCCGCCCCGGTACCGGGCCGCTTCACCGGGGAAGCCGGTTTGGCCGGGCCCCGCGCCGGGGCCTTGGCGGCGGTGGCGCGGTGGCCGTAGCCCTGGGACCGGGCCGCCGGCCGCTCCGCCAGGGACAGGCCGGCGTCGCGCACCTGGAAGAAGCTGACCAGGCCGATCAGTTCCTGCGCCTGGTCCTCCAGCGACTGGGCGGCGGCGGCGCTCTCCTCCACCAGGGCGGCGTTGCGCTGGGTCATCTCGTCCATGGCGGAGACGGCGCTGTTCACCTCCTCCACCCCGTTGGACTGCTCCGCCGTGGCCCGGGCGATGTCGGCCACCAGGTCGGCCACCCGGGTCACGTCCGCGGCGATGCTGGTCAGGGCGTCGCCCGCCGCGGCCACCAGCCCCACCCCGTCCTTCACCTCGGCGTTGCTGCCGACGATGAGGTCCTTGATCTCCTTGGATGCCTGGGCGGAGCGCTGGGCCAAGGTCCGCACCTCCTGGGCCACCACGGCGAAGCCGCGGCCCGCCTCCCCGGCCCGGGCGGCCTCCACGGCAGCGTTCAGGGCCAGCAGGTTGGTCTGGAAGGCGATCTCCTCGATCACGCCGATGATGTCGGTGATCTTCTGGCTGGAGCCCTCGATCCGCTTGATGGCGGTGACTGCCTGGACCGAGACCTCGCCGCCCTTCTTGGCGGCACCGCGGGCCTGCTCGGCCACCGTGCCCACCTGGCGGGCGCTGTCGGCGTTGTTACGCACGGTGGCCGCCAGCTCCTCCATGCTTGCCGCCGTCTCCTCCAGGGATGACGCCTGCTGCTCCGTGCGCTCCGACAGGTCCTGGCTGCCCGCCGCCACCTCCCGCGCCGCCTCGGCGATGCCGGCGGCGGTGCGGCTGATCTGGCCCACCGTCTCCTCCAGCTTGTCGGCGGTGGCGTTGGCATCGTCGCGCAGGCGCTGGAACACGCCGTCGTAGCTGGTGTCGATACGGCGGGACAGGTCGCCATGGGCCAGGGCCGACAGCATGCCCGCCAGTTCCTCCGCCACGTTCGCGACGGTGCCCGACACCTTGTTCACCCCTTCCGCCACCATGCGGAAGAAGCCATCCTTGCCGTCCAGGGCGATACGGCGGCTGAAGTCACCGCGGGCGGCACCCGCCACCACGTCGGCGATCTCCTGCTCCGTGGCCAGCTCGGCGGTCAGGTCCTTCCACTCGATCACCGTGCCCATGCGCTCCCCGCGCGGGCCGATGACGGGGGTGGCCATGATCTCGAAGGTGCGACGCCCCACCTTGGCCTTGGATTTGTGGGTGGTGGTCAGCACGGCCAGCATGCTCTGCTGGTGGGCCGGGTTGCGGTGGAAGATGTCGATGGACCGGCCCAACAGGGTCGCGCTGTCGAAATTGGGCATCACGTGCCGGATGTCTTCCTGGGCCAGGGCGAACATGCGCTGGGCGGCCCGGTTGACATAGACGATGATGTTGTTCTCGTCCGACATCATGATGTTGGCCTCGACCGCGTCCAGGCCGTTCCGGGTACGGACGCCGATCACCGCGGTCTCCTTGAAGGCGGCCACGGCGCGGGCCATCTCGCCCACCTCATCCTTCTGCCCGGTGAAGCTGACCTGGGCGTCCAGCCGGTTGTCCAGCAGGGCCCGCATGGTGTCGCGGATGCCGTTGATCGGCCCCACGATGCCGTTGGCGATGACACGGGCGGACAGGGCGCCCAGGACCGTCGCCAGCAGGCACAGGCCCGCGGTGATGGCCAACGCCCAGTTGGTGGCGGTGGCTGTGTCCGCCTCGGCCTTCAGCACCATGGCCTGGAACTCGTTCACCTCACGGGCGATGACCTCGGTCATGTCCTCGCCCAGGGTGGGCAGCTTGCCGTTCAGCAAGTCCTCGGCCTCCGCCGTGGCGGCGGCGGCCAGCTTAAAGGTACGGCCATAGTCCGCCAGCAGGGCGTCGACCGTGGCGGCGGCCTGCCGGGCCGCCGGGGTGGTGACCTGTCCCTGGATGCCCCGGATGTCGGACTGCATCTCCGCGAACAGCCGGTCGAAGTCGTTGGAGGTGGTGGAGTCGCTGACCGACAGGGCGCGGTAGGTCACCAACCGCAGGTCGCTCCACTGCCCGGCCACCTCGGCCACCATGATGCCCACGGGACCGGTGGACTGGGTGCCCAGGGAGGTGCGCAGGATGTCGAAGGCCTGGCCCAGCCGGGGGGCCAGGGGCTCCAGCTGCTCGGCCACGATCTTGTCCATCCGGGCGCGGGCGACCAGCAGCGCGTCCACGTGGCCCAGCCACTGGGCGGACTTGGTCTCCAGCTCCTTGATGTCGTCCAGATGGTCCTGTGGCCAGGTGAGGCGGGCCTCACCCACGGTCTTGCGCAGCTGCTCCTTTGCCACGGCCAACCGGTCGGCATGGGCCTGGAAGCCGGTGTAGCCATAGTCGCGGACCCGCAGCCGGGCGCGGACCAGGGCTATCTCGACCCGGGTGGCGGCGCTGGCGGCGCTGGTGGCGCCATGCACCGTCTTCATGTCGTCCTGGACGGAGTACTGGCTCCACATCCCCTCGGCCCCGACCAGGACCAGCAAGCCGATCAGCAGGCCGAAGGCGATCCAGAGCCGGCGCGGGATGGGCATGTCGGACAGCGTCTTCATCATCGTTTCCCCCCTCGGCCTGCCTCAGGCCCCGGCCGTGCCGGCCATGGTGTCTTGCATCTCGTCCAGGGCCTGGGTCTCGGCGGCGAACAGCCGGCCCAGGTCCAGCACCGTGACCATGCGGTTGCCGCTGGCTACCAGGCCCAGGATGGCGGCCCGGTCCACCAGCCCGCCGTCGCCATTGGGCGCGGGCAGGATGTCGCCGTCGGCCACGTCCAGGATGTCGCTGATGGCGTCGGTCAGGATGCCCTGCAGCCGCTCCCCGATGGTCAGCACGATGACCACGTGGCGGCGCGTCGCCTCCGTCTGCGGGCCGCCGAAGCGGGCGCGGAGGTCGAAGATGGGCACGATGACGCCGCGCAGGTTGATCACGCCGCGCACATGGGGCGGCAGGTTGGGCAGCCGCGTCTCGGGCGTCCAGCCCCGGATCTCCTTCACCGCCAGGATGGGGATGCCGAACTCCTCCGTCCCCAGGGTGAAGGTCACAAGTTGGCGTGACGGCTGGCTGCCGGGGGCCGCGGGCGGGGCCGCGGCGTCGCGGGTGGCGGGCAGGGGCTTATGCATGGGCGAACTCCTCCGCGGCGGCGGTGCGGGCAAGGCCGCGGCCCATGGCCTGCAACCCCGCCACGTCCAGGATCAGGGCGACGCGGCCGTCGCCCAGGATGGTGGCCGCGGCGATGCCGTCCAGCCGGCGGTAATGGGCGTCCAGGCTCTTCACCACCACCTGCTGCTGGCCCAGCAGCTCATCCACCACCAGGCCGAAGCGGCCGCCTTCCTCCGTTTCCAGCAGCACCACCAGGGCGCGGGTGGGGTCGGGCTGGGCACCCTGGATGCCCAGCAGCCGGGCCAGGGGGGCAAGCTGCACATATTCCCCCCGCGCCATCATCACCGTGCCCTGTCCGGGCACGCGGTGCAGGTCGCCGGGGCGGGGGCGCAGGGTTTCCACGATGTTGGTCAGGGGTAGCACGAACCGCTCCCCGCCCGTGCGGATCACCATCCCGTCCATCACCGCCAGGGTCAGGGGCAGGGACAGGACGAAGCGGGTGCCCTCGCCGGGCGTATTGTGCACGGTGATGCGCCCGCCCAGTTGGGTGATGTTCCGGCGGACCACGTCCATGCCGACGCCGCGGCCGGAGACGTTGGAGATGGCCTCCGCCGTGCTGAAGCCGGGCAGGAAGATGAGCTGGTCCACCTCCTCCTCCGACAGCTGTGCGTCGGCGGGGACCAGGCCCTTGTCCACGGCCTTGCGCAGCACCCGGCCGCGGTCGATGCCGCGGCCGTCGTCCGACACCTCGATGACGATGCGGCCCGACCGGTGCTGGGCGGACAGGGTGACCGTGCCGGCCCGCGCCTTGCCCGCCGCCTCCCGGGCGTCCGGCGCCTCGATCCCATGGTCCATGCTGTTGCGGATCATGTGGGTCAGGGGGTCGGCCAGGTTCTCGACCACCGTCTTGTCCACCTCCGTCTCCTCGCCGCGCATGACGAGGCCGACCTCCTTGCCCAGGGTGGTGGACAGCTCCCGCACCAGCCGGGGCATGCGGGCGAAGACGGACCGCACGGGCTGGGCCCGCACGGCCATGACGCTTTCCTGCAATTCGCGGGTGTGGCGGGCCAGCTCCTCCAGCCCCTCCAGCAGGCGGGGGGCCTGGCCCGGCGGAAGGCTGGCGGCCTGCTCCGCCACCATGGCCTGGGTGATGACCATTTCCCCCACCAGGTTCACCAGCCGGTCCAGCTTGTCCAGGTCCACCCGGATCGACTGGCCGGCCAGGGCGCCGCGGCCCCCATTCTCCCCCGCCGCTGGGCGCGGGGGCGCCGGCTCGGCGGGCAGGCCGGGGGACAGGGGTTCCGCCATCGCGCCGCCTGGGCCCACCAGGGCCACCTCCCGGCCGATGTCCGGGGGCGGGCCGGCCGCGGGCTCCGGCTCGGCCTCCGTCTCCACGGCCACGTGCAGGTCGCAATCCTCGGCCACGAAGTCGAAGATCTCCCGCACGTCCGCCTCGGGCTGGCCCGTCTCCAGCCGCAGGGTCCAGGACAGGTGGATGCTTTCCGGGTCCAGATGGTCCAGGGTGGGGACCGCGTCGTGGTCGCACTCCACCTCCAGCGGGCCGAAATGGGCGAGCGCGCGGAACAGGTACAGGGGCTCGTTGCCCCGGGACAGCATGTGCGGGTGCGGGGCGAAGCGGATCTGGAAGCGTTGCGGCCCGTCCGCCGCGGCTGTTGGCGTCGTCTCCACCGCGGCCCCGTCCGCCTCCGCCGGGCCCAGGACGGCGCGCAGGTCGGCGGCCACCCGGGCGGCCAGGATGCCATCGCCCTCCCGGCCCTCCCGCGCGTCGGCCAGCAGGGCGCCCAGAACGTCGTTGGCGCGGATCAGCAGGTCCACCAGCGCCCCGGTGGGCGCAAGCCTGCCGGCCCGCACCTCGTCCAGCACCGTCTCGAACTCATGGGCGAAGGCCACCAGGGCCGACAGGCCGAAGGTGCCGCCGCCGCCCTTGATGGAATGCACCCCGCGGAAGACGGCGTTCACCGTCTCCGCGTCGGCCCCGCCGCGGGCAAGGTCCAGCAGGCCCGCCTCGACGATGGCCAGCATCTCGGCGCATTCATCGAAATAGGTCTGGCGGAACTGTTCCAGGTCGGTGAAGCCGGCCATGGCTGCGGCCTTTACGGGCAGACGGTGCGGACGACCTGGACCAGCTTTTCCGGGTTGAAGGGCTTCACCAGCCAGCCCGTGGCCCCGGCGGCCTTGCCTTCCTGCTTCTTGGCGCCATCCGCCTCGGTGGTCAGCATCAGGATGGGCGTGGACTTGTAGCTGGGCAGGGCGCGCAGGCCCCGGATCAGCGCCAGCCCATCCATCACGGGCATGTTCAGGTCGGTGATGACCAGGTCGAAGCGGCGGCCCGCGGCAAGGTCCATGGCCTTCTTGCCGTCCTCCGCCTCTGCCACCTCATAGCCGGCCCCCTTCAGGGTGAAGGCCACCATGTCCCGCATGGTCCGCGAATCATCGACCGTCAGCACACTCTTCGTCACCGCGCGCTCCACCGTTCAAGCCATCCGGCCAAGCCAAGGTCCCGGCAGGCTTCCCGCAACTCCGGCGAGGGGGCCTGCACCTGGAAGGCCACCCCGTCGCGCTCCGCCTGCCGGCTTGCCGCCACCAGGACCTGGAGCGCCGCCGTGCCTGCCCGGACCACGCCGTGCCCGTTCACCGTCACCGGCCCGCCGGCCGCGAAGGCGGCCAGCAGCACCGCCCGCAGGTCGGGCGCCGTTTCAGGGGAAAGTTGCTCAGGCAGGAACATTTCGGCTCTAACGAAATGGCTAATCATTCCACCATATACGTCATAAGCCATAAGGCGTAGCAAAACTTCCGGTCGGAAAGCCTGACCGTTTGGATAGGGCCGGCAGGAATGTTCCTGCGTAGGCGACGGGAATACCGGCAGGTGAAAGCGTCTGTGTAGACTAGCCCTCGCAGATATGCTGCGCTGAAAGATTGTCGAGCGGCCTATGTTTCTCCCGTTTCGATTTTCTCCGATGACGGTAGGGCCCAGCGGACAAGGGCGGCTTCTCCCTCCGCGGTCAGGGCGTAAATCCCCCGGCTGACCCGCGCGAACCAACCATAGACATTGTTCGCCAGGATCTTCGGCGCGTCCGGGCAGTCGGCCTTCAGTGCCTGGGGCGCTTTCGGTCCGTCCGCCAGGGCGCGGGCGCAGGCCAGTGCCTGTTGGCGGTAGGCGGTCAGGATGGGAATACGGCTGCTGCCCCCACCGGTGGGGTCGCCCTGGCGCTTGCGGTGCTCAGCCAACAGTTTCGCCCGGCGCTTCGGGTCGCGGCGGGGCAGGGCGTCGGCCGGGTCGGCCAGCACCTCCACGATGTCCACCGGACCCACGGCCAGCAGGCCCAGGCCGAGCTGGCGGCACAGGCGGCGTACCCGCGGGTCTTTCTCCCGCCCCCGGCGGCCCCGTGTGGCGGGGACGGCCAGCCAGACCTGGTCGCCGGCCGCCAGCCGGTCCGCCCCCTGCAGCAGCAGGTCCAGGTTGAAGCCCAGCTTCAGCTCCCCGATCAGCAGCAGGGGCGGTTCCCCCTCCCGCACCGCCACCAGGTCGCAGCCGCCCACTTCCCCCTTCACGGTGAAGCCCTGGGCCTCCAGGAACCGCTTCACCGGTCCGTAAAGGTCGCTTTCCCGCGTGAACCCCGCCGCCATGCCTGCCCCCCTGTGCTTGCCCGTCCTAGCGCGGGGCAGGGGGGCACCGCCAGGGTAAAGCGGGGGCGGAATGGGTATCGGGCTCGCCGGAAGGGCTGACACCCCTCCATCGTTGCGTGAAAGCAACGGACGCGTCGCCCGGTTTGGAAAGGGTCCCTTAACGATCCGGGCGCGAAACTATCATCATTCCGCAGGCGGAGGATGACGCCGCGGTGGCCCAGGTGGGAGACCGACAATGTTGGACACCGGCTGCATCACCCCGACCCAGGATACCTCCGTCACCGCCCTGACCAAGGCCCGGGCGCTGGCCCGCTGCATCGAGCTGGTGCGGCGCCAGGCGATGGAAGTGGCCTTCGACCAGGACCGCGCCGGCGACCTGGACGCCCTCGGCGCCCTGATCGGCGACCTGCGCCGCCAACAGGAACGCTGGCTCGCTGCCGCGGGGATGGAGCTGCGCGAGGCGGCTTGACCCCCCGTAGGTCGGATTAGGGGCGGAGCCCCGTAATCCGACAGCAAGGCCGGCGCTGTCGGATTACGCTCCGCTAATCCGACCTACACCCCCTCACGTCACCACGTCGGGCTTCTCCCGGCCGGTCTTTTCCTTGATCCCCGCCAGGGTCTCGACCGCCGCCACGATGGGGGCCAGGGCCTCCGTGGGGTCCTGGTCCAGGGCTTCGGCGTCGTAGCGCTCCAGGTAGACGCGCAGGGTCGCCCCCTCGGTGCCCGTGCCTGACAGGCGCAGCACGGCGCGGCTGCCGCCCTCGAACATGATGCGGATGCCCTGGTGGGCGGAAGAAGAGCCGTCCACCGGGTCGTGGTAGGCGAAGTCGTCCGCCGCCTCCACCGTCAGGCCGGAAACGACCCGCCCCGGCAGGTTGGACAGGCCGCCACGCAACTCGTCCATCACCTTGTTGGCCGCGTCGCTGGCCACCGCCTCATAGTCATGGCGAGCATAGTAGTTGCGGCCGAACTTCTGCCAATGCTCCCGCACGATCTCCCCGATGGGCTGCCGGCGGGCCGCCAGGATGTTCAGCCACAGCAGCACGGCCCACAGCCCGTCCTTTTCCCGCACATGGTCGGAACCGGTGCCGCTGCTCTCCTCCCCGCACAGGGTGATCCTGCCGGCGTCCAGCAGGTTGCCGAAGAATTTCCAGCCGGTGGGCGTCTCGAAGCAGGGCAGGCCCATGGCCTCCGCCACCCGGTCCACGGCGCGGCTGGTGGGCATGGACCGCGCCACCCCCGCCAGTCCCTTGGCATAGCCCGGGGCAAGGTGCGCGTTGGCGGCCAGCAGGGCCAGGCTGTCGCTGGGGGTGACGAACAGGCCGGGACCCAGGATCATGTTGCGGTCGCCGTCCCCGTCCGACGCGGCGCCGAAGTCCGGCGCCTCGGGCCCGTTCATGGCCTGCACCAGCTCATGGGCATGGACAGGGTTGGGGTCCGGGTGGTGGCCGCCGAAGTCCGGCAGCGGCGTGCCGTTCATCACCGTGCCCGCCGGGGCGCCCAGCCGCCGCTCCAGGATCTCCGTGGCATAAGGCCCGGTGATGGCGTGCATGGCGTCGAACCGCAGGCGGAAGCCGCCCTTGATCAGCGCCCGGATGGCGTCGAAGTCGAACAGGCTTTCCATCAGGGTGGCATAGGCCGCCACCGGGTCCACCACCTCCACCTCCATGGCCCCGAGCCTGGCGGTACCGGGGCGGGACAGGTCCAGGTCGGCGCTGTCCAGGGTGCGGTATTCCCGCAGCGCCCTGGTGCGGTCATGGATGGCGGCGGTCACCTTCTCCGGCGCCGGGCCGCCATTGGCCACGTTGAACTTCACGCCGAAGTCGCCATCCGGCCCGCCGGGGTTGTGGCTGGCGGAAAGCACGATGCCGCCATGGGCCCGGGTCACCCGGATCAGGTTGCTGGCCGCCGGCGTGGAAAGCAAAGCGCCCTGGCCCACCACCACCTTCGCCACCCCGTTGGCCGCGGCCATCCGCAGCACGGTCTGGGCCGCCCGGTCGTTGAAGTAGCGGCCGTCGCCGCCCAGCACCAGCACCTTGCCGGCGCAGTCCCCGGCTTCCAGGATCGCCTGGACGAAGCACTCCAGGTAATGCTGCCGCATGAAGGAGGCGGTCCGCTTGCGCAGGCCGGATGTCCCGGGCTTCTGGTCCGTGAAGGGCTCGACGGGGACGGTACGCACGTCCATGGGTCACCAAGGGCTGGGTTGGGCTGGCGCGGAGAATACAGGCCAACGCCGCCGTCCCGCCACGGTTCCGTATGACGCGGAGGGGGATGGCCTTCCGGTCACCCAGGCGTGCGGAGGGTGTCGGTAGGGGTAGCGCCGTGCAGCACCCGGATCACCCGCAGCACCCCGGCGCGGGTTAGGCGGTAGTAGATGATATAGCGGTCGAATCCCTTCACGGGCCAAGCCCGGGTGCCCCGCATCCCCGACAGCAGCGCCAACCGGGGTGAGCCCATGTTTGGGAACTGGGCGAGCATGGCGGAGGATTGCAGGAACGCCTCGATGAACCTGTCGGCCGCCACCGGGTTGGTCTCAGCCATCCAGCGATAGATGTCGAGGATGTCCCGTTCAGCCCGCGGGGACCGGGTGACCCGAGCGCTCAAGCCCGGCGCCTCAAGATCTCTGCCCGGATCGCGGCGGCCTTGGCCCGGATGTCGTCCGGGTCAAGCTCCACATCCTCCGACTCGTCCTCCGCCTCCATCAGGGCGGCCTCCAACTCGGGGCTCATCGGCTCACCGCCCTCGTCCTGGGCGATGTCATGGCGCACTAGGTCGGCCACATAGGCGTCCAGCGATTCGTAGCCGAAGGCGGCGGCGCGCTCCGTGGCCTTGGCCTTCAGGTCGGGGGGAAGGTCGAGCGGCATGGGGTCCTCCCTCAATCCCCGCCAATATAGCCCCATGGCCGGGTCGCGACAACGCAGGCCCGTTCGGGATGGATTCCCGCCCGCCGGGTTGGCTAAGGTCCCGGCTTCCCGGAACGCGAAGGCCCTTGCCATGTCCGACAGCGCCCTGTTCAGCCCCATCACCCTGGCCGGGCTGGCCCTGCCCAACCGCATCGTCGTCTCCCCCATGTGCCAGTACAGCGCGGAAGGTGGGCGGGCCACCGACTGGCACCTGATGCATTACGGCATGCTGGCCAACTCCGGCGCCGGGCTGGTGATCCTGGAGGCGACGGGGGTGGAGCCGGAAGGCCGCATCTCCGGCGACGACCTCGGCCTGTGGGACGACGGGACGGAGGCGGCGCTGGCCCGGGTGGTGGCCGCCTGCAAGCGCTGGGGCCAGGCCAAGCTGGGCATCCAGATCGCCCATGCCGGCCGCAAGGCCTCCGTCGCCGCGCCCTGGAAGGGCGGCAAGTCCCTGGCGGCGGGGGAGAGGGCCTGGCAGACCGTCGGCCCCATGGCGGAACCCTTCGCCGAGGGCTGGCACGTGCCCCAGGCCATGGGGCCGGGGGAGATGGCGCGGGTACGCGACGCCTTCGCCAACTGTGCCGCTCGCAGCGCCCGGCTGGGCCTCGACGTCGCGGAACTGCACGCCGCCCACGGCTACCTGCTGCACCAGTTCCTGTCGCCCCTCACCAACCGGCGCCAGGATGCCTACGGCGGCTCCCTGGAGAACCGCATGCGCTTCCCCCTGGAGGTGTGGGACGCGGTGCGCAAGGCCTGGCCCACGGACCGGCCCCTGGGTGCGCGCATCACCGGGTCCGACTGGGTGGAGGGCGGCATCACGCCGGAGGAGGCGGTGGCCTTCGGCCTTGCCCTGAAACAGCGCGGCTGCGACTTCCTGGATGTCACCTCGGGCGGCGTGGTCCCCGGGGCGAGGATCAAGCTGGGACCGGGCTACCAGGTGCCCTTCGCCACGGCGGTCAGGAACGGCACCGGCCTGCCCACCATGGCCGTGGGCCTGATCGTGCGGGCGGAGCAGGCGGAGAAGATCGTGGCCGACGGCGCGGCCGACATGGTCGCCATCGCCCGCGCCGTGCTGGACGACCCCCGCTGGGGCTGGAAGGCGGCGCGGGAGCTGGGGGCGGACGTGGCCTATCCCCCGCAATATGAGCGCGCGGCCCCGCCCCTCTGGCCCGGCTACGCCTACCGGTACGACAGCGCGTCGATGGATTGAGACCCATAGCACCATGGTGCCATGGCGCATGCTGGGGCTTAGGGGGCACCCTGCCGTCCCAACGCAGGAGGACGGCATGCGCATCGCGATGGCTGTGACGGTGGCCCTGGGGTTGGCCCTGCCCGCCCCGGCCCTGGCCGACCTGGAAGGCCGCGACAAGCAGAGCACGGAGGCCGTGGGCAACCTGGAGGCCTACGCCGTCTACAAGATGGGCCAGTACGACCTGGCGCGGGAGCGGTGGGAGGCCCTGGCCGCCAAGGGCAACACCACCGCCATGATCAACCTGTCCAACATGCACGCCCAGGGCCAGGGCGTGCCCCGCGACCTGGCCGTGGCCCGCACCTGGACCCGGAAAGCGGCGGAACGGGGCGACCCGCGGGCCCAGTTGGAACTCGGCCTCGCCCATGAGACCGGCAGCGGGGTGGAGCGCGACATGGACCAGGCCGCCGTTTGGCTGGGCAAGGCCGCCGACCGCGGCAATACCGACGCCCAGTTCGCCCTGGGCGTCCTGCTCGCCACCGGCAAGGGCAAGGGGGCGGCCGCCGCCACGGCCGAGGAAAGGGGCCGCGCCAAGGACCTGCTGGCCAAGGCCGCCGCCGCCGGGCACCCGGACGCGGCGGCGATGCTGGCGGCGGTGGGATCGTAGGTCGGATTAGCGGCGACAGCCGCGTAATCCGACGGCGGGTGGCAGCGGATGACGTCGGATTACGGCTTCGCCTAATCCGACCTACGGGTCCTTACCCCGACACGATCCCATGCAGCGACGCCTTGTCGGCGAAGGCGCGCAAGGAGGCGTCCTGCCAGTGGCGGGTGCGCTTCAGTTCCGCCCCCACCAGGGCGGCCACCGTCTGCAGCAGCTTGCGCTCCGGGGGGGAAAGCGTCCCTTCCTCCTCCAGCCGCTGGGTGCACACCTTGACCAGCCCCTTGTCCAGCAGGCTGGGCCAGGCGGACACGTCGGCGCCCAGGGCCTGGGCCAGCTCCAATAGGCGGGTGGCATGGTCCAGGCAGGCGGTGGCCGTGGCGTGCCCCTCCTCGGCGAAGCAGTCCTTGAAGGCGGCGTTCAGCTCCTCCAGCAGCAGGGTGCGGAAGTTGCTGAAGCCTGTGCCCCAGTGCAGCGACTTGGACAGGCAGGCCCGCCAGCGGGTGCAATAGCCCAGCACCCAGGCCAGGGACTCCTGGTCCGGCGTGGGGCGGAACTTGGCCCGCACGGCCGCGGCCACCCGGTCGGACACGGCCGGGTACAGTTCCTGCTCCACCCGGCGCACCATCTTTTCCAACGCCTCGCGGGCCTGGGACCCGGCGCGGGGGTCGCGCATCAGGTCCAGTTCCTCGAAGCTGTCCAGGATGGTCTCGAAATGCGCCAGCTCCTGGTCCAGGGCGGCCCGGCGGCGCAGGGGGAACAACAGCGGCCCCTTGGCCGTGCGGTCGGTGCCGGCCCCGGCGGACAGGTCGTCGGCGATGGACAGGGCCACCCATTTCAGGTGCCGCACCAGGTTCCCGGCCAGTCGCCCCTGCAAGGTCGCGGGCGCCTCCACAAGGAAGCTGGCAAAGCCACGGTAGTCCCGCGCCTGGTCCAGCACGGGCAGGGCGGGCAGGTGGGCCCACTTGCCCGCAGCCCCGCCCAGGGCCGCCACCCTGTCATCCTCCGCGAAGCCGCCGCCGGCCTCCGCCAGCAGGGGTGGCCGGCCGGCACGGGCCAGCAGCTCCTGCGCCAGGCTGTGCAGGTTGCCCTGCTGCGCCAGGATGGCCTGGGCCAGGGCCACGCCCTCCGCCGTTAGCGGGCGGAGCTTCTGGGCGATGCCCACCCGTCGCGCCTCCTCAGCCCGCCAGGCATTGGCGGTGTCGAGCAGGGTCTTCAGCACGGGCGGCTTGGCCAGGGCGTCGGCCAGCCATGCCGATGCCGCCGCCCGCAGCGACTCGGTGGCGGGGCGCAGCTCCGGCCGGGCCAGGGCCTCGTCGATGGGATAGTCGCGGGCCACTTCCTCCACCAGCGGCTCGATCCGCCGCGCCTCCGCGGCCAGGGCCGTGCGCCGCCCGGCGGCCCACAGCCCGCCGATGTCGATGGGGTGCAGGGGGCCGCCCACGCCCAGCTCCTCCCGCAGCAGGCCCAGATCCTGCGCCAGGAAATGCTGGAAGAAGCGGGTGAACAGGCGCCGTGCGTGCTGGGTGCGGCGGCGGTTGATGCGGGTGACCAGGGCCTGGCGGACTAGCACGTTGTTCTGGCCGTGGTTGGGGTTCCGGGCCACCTCGTCATACATCTGCAAGGCCGCTTCGGGCGTCAGCCGAGAAACCAGGTCGCGGACCGTGCCTTCCAGGTCGCGCTCGTCCCCCATCCCATCCTCCGAAGTGCCGGCAACGCCGGCGGCTGCCCGTCACCACTTCCCCAGCGATAGATTAAACTACCACGAAAGAAGAGGTAACCAGGAAGCATCTTCGAGATTAAGGGATCGTTACTCTGCCGGATCACTGTGGCCGCCGCACCACCCGCCGGTCATTCCGCCGCCAGGGCCGCCCCGCGCTTCGCCTCTGCCGCGCGGCGGTTGCGGCGCTTCATCCACCACAGGCTGGTGCCGGTGATGGCGAACAGCACGGGCAGCAGGCCCGACAACCCCACCAGCACGCGCCACACCAGCCCCAGCCCCTCGCCCTCGTGCAGGGGCCGCATCCAGGCCAGCAGCTTGGCACCGGACGGGTAGGCGGCCGGGTCGCGCCGCTCCAGCACCCCGCCGGTATAGGGGTCCAGGGTGATGGTCATGGCGGGGGCGCCGGGGTTTCCCCGGTCATGCACCACGCCCACCCGCAAGGGGTCGTCGGGCTTGCGCGGCAGGCCCAGGGAGCGCAAGTGGCCGCCGCCGGCCGCCTCCAGCCCGATCCGCACCGCTTCATCCACCGGCAGGGGGGTGCGGCCATCGGCGGGGCCGGCCTTCACGCCCGGGCCGCCAAGCTTCACGTCGCCCAAGGGCAGCACCGTGCCCACCCCATCGCCGATGGTTTGGGGGAAGGCCAGGTAGACGCCGCTGAAGCTCACCACCATGAACACCGCCAAGCCCCAGAAGCCGAAGGCGCCGTGCAGGTCCCGGTGGAAACGGATGCCCTTGGCCCGCCATTTCACGGACAGGGCCGCCTTCCACTGGCCGGGACGCGGCCACCACAGCACCAAGCCCGTCACGCCCAGCACCAGCATCACCACGCCCAGCCACCCCACAAGCTGCCGCCCCTCGCGCCCCTGCACCAGCAGGTTCCCGTGCAGCCGGTGCATGGTCAGCAGGAAGGGCCCCGCCGGGTCCTCCATCACCGCCAGGGTCACCGGGTCCAGCCGTACCGACCAGAAGCCGCCACCCTGCCGGGCGAATCGGACGGTGGCGGCCTCACCGGGGTGGGCCGGGTGCATGTAGATGGCGGGGGTCGCCCCCTCGGGTGCCACCGCCTTGGCCGCGGCCAGGATCTCCCCCGCCGGCCGGGGGTCGCCCGCGCTGGCGGCCGGGCCGGTGAGGCCGCGGATTTCCGGCTCCAGCAACAAGACCGTGCCGGTGACCCCGATCAGCAGCAGGGGCAGGCCCAGTATAAGCCCGGACCAGAGGTGCAGGGTGAACAGGAACTTGCGCATGGACTCCACCCCGATCCGGGCACTGTGACGGATGAGAACGACTCTCAATGCGCCCCTCATAAATCTGAATGCCCCTACTGGCAAGGATGGAATGAGAATGAATCGCATGGCGGCGCCGGCACCCACCCCTTTCGCGGGCGCGAAAAAACGCCGCAGGTTCATGCGATTCCTCTTTATCAGGGGGAATGGATGTGCCGCAGAACTGTTCGACTTTGGTATGGATTGGACAGCTTTGTGCGTTGCGGTACAGTTTGTCGCAATGCAATTACAGAAAATCCAACGCATCGTATCGGACAGGCGGGTTTCGGGGTAACCCGACAGGGGAAAGGGGACGGCATGACCTACTATGACGTGGATCGGCTGCGCGCCACCGCCATGGGCCATGAGGTGCTGCAGAGCCTCGCCACCACCAACCTGCGGGAGGCGGAGGCCGTGATGCGCGCCTGGTCGGAATCCCTGGGGGACGGGGAAGCGATCCGTCTGGTGGACGGCCGCACGGGCCAGCTCATCCAGGCCGTGGGTTGACGCCCGGCCGGCACTCCCCCATCTCCCGCGCTCCGTCGCCTGGAGCCGGGACCCATGGACTCCCCCGAGGGCAAGAGCCCTTGCACCAAACACTGCAAGTATGACGATGCCGGCCTCTGCCGCGGCTGCTTCCGCACCAAGGCGGAGGTGAAAGGCTGGAAACGCCTCGGCCTCGCCGAGCGCGCCGCCATCAACACCCGCGTCCTGCCCCTGATCCGGGCCCTTGGCAAACCCGACAAGCGCCGCCGCAAGCTGGACAAGCGAATCGCCAGGCTGGAACGCCGGCTCGCCAAGCTGAAGCGCAAGCGGGATGGTGTGTAATTTCCCTCTCCCTGGGGAGAGGGAAACGCCTCACCCATTCGTCGGCGGGTTCCCGCGCACGTCGGCGTGGACCGGGCCGCCGTCCACCTGGGCCTCGTCATTGGCCGGCAGGCCGGGGTCGGCTTCCTGGAGCGTTTCCATCTCCGCGTCCGACACCACGTCGCCGTCCAGCCGCTTGGCCTGTTCCAGCATGCCCCGGCCCTCCACCTGCTGTCCCTTGTCGGGGGACTGCCGCTTGGCCTGGGCCTCCGCGGCCATCTCGCGGGCCTGGTCCTGGTTGTCCTCCGCCATCGTCCCCGTCCTGTCCTGTCAACCACGCCCCGGTCAACAGGGCAGGGCGGGGAAGGGTCCGGCGGTCTCCCGTGTCACGCCACCGCCGCCAGGCCGGCCGTCGCGCCGCGCTTGAACCCGGCCACGGTGGCCGCGGCGGGCAGGGGGGCGTCGCGGTCGTCGGCGTCGTTGGCTTCCGGCGCCTCGAACTTGTAGCCGCGGCCATAGACAGTCTCGATGTACTTGTCGCCACCGGTGGCCTCGGCGATCTTCTTGCGCAGCTTGCAGATATAGACGTCGATCACCTTGTCCAGCGGGTCGGACCCGGACAGGGCATAGACGCTTTCATAAATCTTCTCCTTCGACACCACGCGGCCCACATTCAGGGCCAGCATGCTGAAGATGGCGTGCTCCCGGTGTGACAGGCGCAGGCGCTGGCCGTCCACGCAGGGGTCGCGCCCGTCCAGGTAGACGGTCAGGCGGCCCACCTTCAGTTCGGGCGAGCTGTGGCCGTGGGTCCGGCGGCGCACGGCGTGCAGGCGCGCCTCCACCTCCTGCGGGTTCACGGGCTTCACCACCACGTCATCGGCCCCGGCGCGCAGGTGCTGGATGGTCGTGTTGGCGCAGCGGTGGTCCAGCAGGCTGACCAGGATGGCCTGCCCCACCTCCCGCCGCAGCCGGGCCAGGAACTGCTCCGCCCCCGTGGTACCCCCCACCAGGATGGCGTCGTACTCGGCCAACTCCTGCTCACCGGATTCCATCAGCACCTCGGCCTGCGCCTCCGCCATCTCCTCGCAACGGATGCCGGCCTTGGCCACGGCCCGAGCGATCGCCCCCGCGATAATCCGGTCATTCTCGACCAACAGCACACGCATGCCCCGTCTCCTTTGTGTGCCGTTGCCATTGTGGCAACGTTTGGGAATTAGATAAAAATCTGCGTAAATTCTCGCCGTTATTTGCAAAACTCAAATCAAACGCAAGCAACGGCTACCCCAATCGACAAGTACAGCTAATATCGATTTAGTCAAGTGCGATGTATCAATGCATTAACCCGATCGCGCTTTCGGCCCCTTCCGTCCCCGATTTGAAAACCCGCTTTAACCCGCCGGGGCTAGGCTGCCGGTCGCCGAGGGCCCGGGAGGAATGGCATGCGGATGAACCGTTTGATGTTGGGCGCTTGCGGCGGCCTGGGCGCGGCCCTGCTGCTCATCGCCCCGCTCGCCTTCCCCGCCGCCGCCCAGACGCGGATCAAGGACCTGGTCAGCGTGGAGGGGGTGCGCGGCAACCAGCTGCTGGGCTATGGCCTGGTGGTGGGGCTGGACGGCACCGGCGACCGGCTCCAGAACTCCCCCTTCACCCAGCAGAGCCTGGAGGGCATGCTGGAACGGCTGGGGGTCAACATCACCGGCCTGAACGTCAAGACCCGCAACCTGGCCGCCGTGATGGTGACGGCGGAGCTGCCGCCCTTCCCGCGGCAGGGGGCGCGGCTGGATGTCTCCATCTCCACCCTGGGCGACGCCAAGAGCCTGGCCGGCGGCAACCTGATCGCCACCCCCCTGATGGGCGCGGACGGCAAGGTCTATGCCGTGGCGCAGGGCTCCGTCGCCATCGGCGGCTACGTGGCGTCGGGGGAGGCCACCAGCGTCACCAAGGGCATCCCCACCGCCGGCCGGATCCCCAACGGCGCCATCATCGAGCGGGAGGTGGAGTTCAGCCTGGATGAGCTGCAATCCGTCCGCCTCGCCCTGCGCAACCCGGACTTCGTCACGGCCAACCGCATCGCCGCGGCCGTGAACCAGACCCTGGGCGTCACCGCTGCCCGCGCCACCGACCCGACGACGGTGGAACTGGCCGTGCCCCCCGCCTACCGCGGCAACGTGGCCGGCCTGGTGACGCGGATCGAGACGGTGACCGTCCGCCCCGACCAGGTCGCCCGCGTGGTGGTGGATGAGCGCACGGGCACCATCGTCATGGGCGACGCGGTGCGGATCAGCACCGTGGCCGTCGCCCAGGGGAACCTGACCGTGCGGGTGGAGGAAACGCCCCAGGTCAGCCAGCCCAACGCCTTCGCCACCCAGGGCCAGACCGTCGTCGTCCCCCGCACCCAGGTGACGGTGGACGAGGCGCGCGGCAACCGCCTCGCCATCATCGAGGGCAGCGTCTCCCTGCGGGAACTGGTGGACGGGTTGAACCGCCTGGGCGCCGCCCCGCGGGACATCATCGTCATCCTGCAGGCCATCAAGGCCGCGGGCGCCCTGCATGCCGAGCTGGAGGTCATGTGAATGGAGGGTTTGTCACCCCCGGTCCTCCCGGCCGCCCTGCTGTCCGACCCGACCGGCGCCGCCAAGGCCACCGCCGCCGCGGGCAAGGACTTCGAGGCGATGATGCTGGGCCAGATGCTGCAAGGCATGTTCGCCGGCGTCTCCACCGACGGCCCCTTCGGCGGCGGCTATGCGGAGGAGACCTTCCGCGGCCTGCTGCTGGACGCGGTGGCCAAGGAGGTCGCCAAGGGCCCGGGCCTGGGCATCGCCGGGCCCGTGCAGTCGGTCATGGATGCCTATGCCAAGGGGAAGGAATGATGCCCGTCGCCGTGGAGACCCTGGACCCCGAGCTGCGCCTGCGCCTGAAGGCCGCCTTCGACACCATGGCCGACCTGCTGGAGGAAGAGACCGCCCTGGTCCCCCGCGCGGAGGCGGAGCAGATGGCCCTCTACCGCGACGCCAAACAGCAGCTGTTCGAGCAGCTGGGCATCCTGCTGCGGGAAGCCCACCGGGCCCCGCCCCTGCCCGCCCTGCCGCCCGTCGAGGCTGCCGCCGACACCCCGCCCGATTCCGGCGAGGAAACGGAGCCCGACCCCGCCGACCCGGCCCTGGTCCGCCAATCCGCCGCCCGGCTGCGACAGGCGGTGGAGGCCAACACCCGCACCCTTCAGGCGGCGCAGGAGGCGGTAACGTCGCTCACCCGCCACCTGGCCCGCGCCGCCGACAAGGCCCGCACCGACGGCGTCTACGGCCGCGCCGGCCTCGCCACCCCCCGCGGCACCCCCGGCTTCGCCCGGGTGGAGCATGAGCTGTGACCTGGCAAAGGGTTGAACCACGAAGACACGAAGGGCACGAAGGCTGACGTCGGGGCGGCGTCAGGGGATTTGGGAACGCAGAGGACACAGAGGGCCGCAGAGGACGGAGAGTGGCCCTTCCCAGCTCGCGGTCCTTTAGCGTGTAATATTTCCCAGAGCGGGGAATTGCAGAACGGTTTCATCGCACCAACCCTCCGTGTCCTCTGCGGCTATCTGCGTCCTCTGCGTTCCATGTCCCGCGTCAGGCCGAGGACAGGGCTTTCCAGGTGGGTGCCAAGGCTCTGGTGGGTCCACGCAGATGTCCGCGGGCAAGCGCGCTGAACCCACCCCACGACCAAGGCAAAGCCGATGTTTCCATCCGAAAACCCGCTTTAATCCGCCGCTGCTAGGCTTCCGGGAAAGACACCCTGGTCCCGGAGAACCTGGATGAACCTCCTTCTCGGCACGTTCCTCGTCATCGTCTCGGTGCTGGGCGGGTTCGCCGCGCTGGGCGGGAACCTGTGGGTGCTCTGGCAGCCCTACGAGGCCCTGATCATCATCGGCGGGGCCCTGGGTGCCTTCGTCATCGCCAACCCCCGCCAGGTGATCGCCGACAGCGGCCGCACCCTGCGCGACCTGACCCGCGGCACCAAGCACCTGCGGGCGGATTACCTGGAGCTGCTGGCCCTGCTCTACACCCTGGTGCGGGCCATCCGCACCCGCGGCATGCTGGCCCTTGAGAAGGACATCGAGGACCCGGCGAACAGCCCCCTGTTCCAGCAGTTCCCCAGCGTGGTCAACCACCCCCGCGCCCTGCGCTTCATCACCGACTACCTGCGCCTGATGTCCCTGGGCACCGACCGGCAGGTGGAGATGGAGGCCCTGATGGACGAGGAGCTGCACACCCTGCAGAAGGAGATGCAGCGCGTCTCCAAGGCGCTCCAGGTGGTGGCGGAAGGGCTGCCGGCCCTGGGCATCGTCGCCGCCGTGCTGGGCATGATCAAGACCATGGGCGCCATCTCCGCCCCGCCTGACGTGTTGGGCCAGATGATCGGCGGGGCCATGGTGGGCACCTTCCTGGGCGTGCTGCTGTCCTACGGCTTCGTCGGTCCCCTGGCCGGCGCCGCCCACCGCATGCGGGATGAGGAGCTGCGCTACTTCCACTGCATCAAGGCGGCCCTGGTGGCGCACCTGCATGGCTCCGCCCCCGCCGTCTGCGTGGAGCATGCCCGCAAGGTGCTCTATGCCGAAGTGCAGCCCGGCTTCCATGAGGTGGAGGAGGTGACCACTGCCGCCACCAGCCGCCTGGGCGACCGGCAGAAGGCGGCCTGAGCCATGGCCCGCCCAAAGCTGGACAAGCCCCGCACCAGGATCCGCCGGGTCGCCGTGGAGGAGGACGCCGTCCACGGCGTCGGCACCTGGAAGATCGCCTATGCGGACTTCGTCACCGCCATGATGGCCTTCTTCCTGCTGCTCTGGCTGGTCAACGTGACCACGCCGGAACAGCGCGACGGCATCGCCGACTATTTCAACCCCATCAATGTCAGCACCAGCAATTCCGGCGCCGACGGGCAGTTGGCCGGCAAGTCCATGGCCACCGACGGCGCGCTCACCAGCAGCGCCGCCTCGGCTTATGAGAGCATCCCCTCCGCCCGCGTGCCCACCCTGTCCCCGCCGGGGCCGGACGTGGTGGCAAAGGACGCGGCAAAGACCCCCTCCGACGCCAAGCCCGCCCTGGCCCAAGGCCCCTCCACCGGCGACAAGGGCGACCTGTCGCTGGGGGAGGTGAAATCGGGCGACGTCGCGGCCTCCCAGGCCATGGACCCGGCGCTGGCGGAGCGGCTGGCCCAGGTGGCGGCGGAGGAACGTTCCTTCGACCGGGTGGAGGAGATCGTCCGCCTCGCCCTGTCCGGCGAAGGGCTGGCCGACCTGGGGGACAACCTGTTGTTCGAGCGCACGGCCGAGGGCCTGCGCATCCAGCTCACCGACCGCCCCCACTTCAGCATGTTCGAGGTGGGCTCCGTGGAGGTGAACCCGCGGGCCGCCGGGCTGCTGCGCATCGTCGCCCAGGCCCTGGCCGGCGTCCCCAACCGGGTGGCCGTCGCCGGCCACACCGATGGCCGCGGCTTCGCCGGCACCGCCCGCTACACCAACTGGGAACTCTCCTCCGACCGCGCCAACGCCGCCCGCCGCGTCCTGCTGTCCGGCGGCATCCCCGTCGCCCGCCTCGCCCGCGTCGAGGGCCTGGCCGACACCCTGCACCTGTACCCGGAGACGCCGGAGGACCCCAGGAATCGCCGGATCAGCATCACCGTGCTGCGGCGGGTGGCCCTGCCGGGGGGTGGGTGAGGGGGGGCGATAGTCCACTCACTTTCCTGCAAAACCATCTGCTTCCGTGTTGACAACGCCGTCACCTCAGACGCTGAACAGCTTCGTCCCGTCCCCTCTCCCAGGGGGAGAGGGACAGGGTGAGGGGTGGTGCGACCAGGACAGCAGGACCCTGGACGCAGGTTCCCCTTTCCGGAGAGGGCCCAACCCCTCTCCCTGTCCCTCCCCCTCTGGGGGAGGGGACGCTGGGGCGGCGTTCGGCTTTCACTTTGTCCGATCAGGCTTGGGATCAGGATCGTTGGTTGGTCATCCTCGACAACCCGTTGAATTCACACAATCCCACCTTTCACCCCCCTTTAAACCCACCCCGCTACCGTCTCCCCAAGCGTTTCCATATGGATACCCGCACAGGTCGGGGTCCGCCAGGATGGGAGAGGTCCGGACATGAGCATCTTCAGCGCCCTGAACTCCGGTGTCAGCGGCTTGGCGGCGCAGAGCGCCAAGTTCGGGGCCATCTCCGACAACATCTCCAACTCCTCCACCATCGGCTACAAGCGGACGGGGGTGCAGTTCTCCACCCTGGTCACGGCCAACGCCACCCCCGGCACCTATTCCGCCGGCGGCGTGATGGCGGACCTGAAGACCCAGGTGTCCCGCCAGGGCATCGTGCAGACCAGCGCGTCGGCCACCGACCTGGCCATCTCGGGCCGCGGTTTCTTCGTCGTCTCCGCCCAACCCGACGGGCCGGGGGAGGGGGCCAGCAACAAGCGGCTGACCCGCGCCGGCTCCTTCGCCGTGGATGAGAACGGTAACCTGAAGAACACCGCCGGCCTGTTCCTGCAGGGCTGGCGCCTGGACGAGCAGGGCAGGGTCCCCGGCGGCGACCCGTCCCGCACCAGCTTCGGCACGCTGGAGACGGTGAACCTGTCCAGCATCACCGGCCTGGTGAAGCCCACCAGCCGCATCGACTTCGCCGCCAACCTGCCGGCCAGCCGCACCGGCCAGACCCCGGCGGCACCCAGCTTCTCCACGTCGGTGGACTATTTCACGCGGCTGGGCTTCACCAGCCGGGTGACGCTGGAATGGCAGCCCTCCAGCGTGCCGAACCAGTGGACCCTCAGCCTGGATGACGTGAACGGCAACCAGCTCGGCGCCTTCCAGCTCGACTTCCATGACGGCACCGCCGGCCCGGCCGGCACGCTGAACGCCATCACGCCCGTGGGCGCCACGCCGCCCGGCTCGGTGGACAACGCCAACGGCACCATCAGCGTCACCGTGGACAACCAGCCCATCACCCTCAGCCTGGGCCGCAGCGGCGCCACCGGCGGGCTGACCCAGTGGGGTGACGAGTACGTGCCCACCAAGATCAACAAGGACGGCGCCAGCTACGCCCCGCTGGAGCGGGTGGAGATCGGCGACGACGGGGTCATGACCGCCGTCTACCGCAACGGCCTGCGTCAGGCGGTCTACAAGATGCCCCTGGCCGACGTGACCAACGCCGACGGCCTGCGCCGCATGGACGGCAACGCCTACCAGGTGAGCCGCGAGTCCGGCGACTTCTACCTGTGGGACGCCGGCACCGGCACCGCCGGCACCATCAGCGGCGGCGCGCTGGAGGCCAGCAACGTGGACATCGCCGAGGAGCTGACCAGCATCATCGAGACCCAGCGCGCCTATTCCAGCAACGCCAAGATTATCCAGACCGCCGACCAGATGCTGGACGAGGTCAGCCGGCTGATGCGGTAAGCGGTTCGCGGCGTATCGCCGTAGGGCCCCCTCACCCCAACCCTCTCCCCGGTGGGGAGAGGGGGCCGGTTGCGGCCAGTGATGACGTCAGCCTCCGCCTCATCCCAAGCAGCCGGAGCAGCACTATTCCCCCTCTCCCCACCGGGGAGAGGGTCGGGGTGAGGGGGAAACCCCGCCGGAAACCAGGCACCCCACACCGCCCCCAACCAGGGACACAGCGATGACCATCGGGCTCGCCCTCCAGACCGCCCTGACGGGGCTCCAGGCTAACCAGAAGTCCACGGCCGTCCTGTCGCGCAACATCGCCAACGCCACCACGCCGGGCTACACGCGCAAGGAGGCCACCCTGGTCTCCCTCACCGTGGCGGGGGAGGGACGCGGGGTGGCGGTGCGGGACATCCGCCGCAGCGCCGACCTGGCCCTGGCGCGGGAGACTCGCACCCAGGCCTCCGCCCATGCCGCCCTGACCGCGCGGGCGGAGCTGCTGGCCACCTACACCCAATCCGTCGGCCAGCCGGAAGAGCAGCGCAGCCTGTCCTCGGCCGTCGCCGGGCTGGAGCGGTCCCTCGTCGCGCTGGAGGAATTGCCGGAAAGCCCGACGTCCCAGCGGGCCGTGGTGGACGCGGCCACCACCCTGGCCACCCGCCTGAACGGCACAGACAAGTCCATCGCGCAGATCCGCCAGCAGGCGGACAAGGACATCGGCGCGGCGGTGGATGAGGTGAACCTGGCCCTGAAGCAGCTGGAATCCCTGAACCGCCAGGTGGCCATCCGCACCGGCAGCGGTCAGGACAGCTCGGAGCTGGAGGACCAGCGGGACCGCCTGCTGGACCAGATGGCGGAGCGGATCGGCATCCATTACTTCACCCGCGACGCGGGCGAGCTGGTGGTGATGACCTCCGGCGGCGTCACCTTGCTGGACGGGCGGGCGCGGGAACTGTCCTTCAGCCACACGGCCATCATCGGCTCCGGCGCGTCCTACCCGGGCGGCCTGTCCGGCATCACGGTGGAAGGGGTGGACATCGCCCCCGGCGGCGGCTTCCCCAACCCGCTGAAGGGCGGCAAGATCGAGGGGCTGTTCGCCATCCGCGACCAAGTAATGCCCCAGTTCCAACGCCAGGCGGACGAGGTCGCCAGCACCCTGGCCACCATGTTCCAGCAGGCGGATGCCAGCATTCCCGGCACCGGCCTGAACGACACCGGCCTGTTCACGGACGAGGGCAACCGCCACTACCGCACCCCGCCCTTCGACCCGGCCTCCCCCGGCCCGGCGGGCCTCGCCGGCCGCATCCGGGTGAACGACCTGGTCCGGGTGGACGCGGGCGGCGACCCGTCGCGCATCCGCACCGGCCTGCACGGCACCGCGGGCGGCAACGTGGGCGACACCACCCAGGTCCGCGCCTTCATCGACGCCTTCCGCCGGCAGGGCAGCTTCGACCCCGCCGCCGGGCTGATGCCCAACGGCACCCTGCAATCCTTCACCGACGCCGCCATCGGCCAGCAGCACAGCCTGCGCGCCCTGGCGGAGACGGACGTCAAGGCCCGCTCCGTCCAGCTGGAGACGGTGCGCGCCGCCCGCGAGGGCAAGGAAGGCGTCAACATCGACGAGGAACTCCAGCAACTGATGGTGCTGGAACGCGGCTATGCCGCCAACGCCCAGATCATGCAGGCCGCGGCCCGCATGCTGGACAAGCTGCTGGAGATCTGAGCCATGGCCATCACCGCCCTGTCCACCCTGTCCCTCGCCCGGCAGACCCGCACCTCCATCGCCACCATGCAGGCGGAGATGCAGGTGTTGCAGCAGGAGGTCTCCACCGGCCGCAAGCACGACGTGGCCGGCCAGGTGGGCAGCCGCACGGCGGGCCTGCTGGACCTGCGCAACGTCCGCCAGGACCTTGCCGCCTACAAGGACGCGCTGCAAAGCCAGGCCTCCCGCCTGACCACCATGCAGGACGCGCTGGGCCATGTGCGCACCGCCGCCACCAAGGTGCGCGACCTCGCCCTCGGCGTCTCCGGCTCCGGCACCGGTGCCGCCGCCGCGACCATCGACGAGGCGGCGCGGGACGCGCTGAAGACCGTCACCTCCATGCTGAACGCCAGCCAGTCCGGCCGCTTCCTGTTCGCCGGCACCCGCTTCGACCAGCGCCCGGTGCAGCCGGCGGACGAGGTCTCCCCCTCCGGCCTGTCGCCCAACCAGGCGGTGGCCCAGGTGCTGGCCGCCTTCGGCCCGGTGACGAATGCCGCCGACGTGGATGCCCTGATCGACGGGCCCAACGGCCTGGCGTCCCTGTTCAACGACGGCTACGACCCCAACGGCGACGGCGTGCCGGACGCCGGCAACTTCACCGGCACCTTCTTCCAGGGCTCCACCCAGCGGGTGGTCAGCCGGGCCGAGGCGGACGTGCCCATCACCTATGCCGTCACTGCCGGCGACCAGCCGGTGCGGGACCTGCTGATGGGCCTGCACCTGATGTCCGCCCTGCCCAACGACAGCGTCCCCACCGACGCCTACAAGCGGGTGGCGGAGCGCGGTTGGCAGATGGTCACCTCCGCCATGGACCGGCTGGTGGAGACCCAGGGCATCCTGGGGCTGGAGGAGGAGACGGTGGCCCGCACCGGCGACCGGCTGGAGATCCAGTCCACCCTGATCTCCACCCAGATCGTCAGGCTGGAGGAAGCCGATCCCTACCAGACCAGCCTGCGCCTGAACACGCTGCAGACCCAGCTTGAGGCCACGTTCGCCATCACGGCGAAGGTGGGGCGGCTGAGCTTGGTGGATTACATGTGACCCTTCCCTCTCCCTGGGGAGAGGGTGGCTCGCGCAGCGAGCCGGGTGAGGGAGGTGGGCGTAGGGACAAACGCAAACCCCGCCGCCTCGATGAACCCGTCCCCCTCATCCGGCGCTATCGCGCCACCTTCTCCCCAGGGAGAAGGGGAATTGCCCTACAACCCCGCCACCTGCCCGCAGGCGTACGGCTTGAACTCCACCCGCCGGTCCAGGGCGTCGGAGGCGTCGTCGCGGCCGGTGCCGATCACCGTCTCGGCGGAACCCACGCCGGCCACGGTCAGCTTGGGTTCCAGCGCGTCCGCCCGGGCCACCAGCCGGCCCTTCACCGCGGCGGCGCGGGCCAGGGACAGGCGCTCGTTCAGGGCGGCGGGGCCGCTGGCGCTGCTGTGGCCGACCACCTGCACGCAGCGCCCGCTCTCCCCCACCCCGCGGGCGATCTGGCGCAGCCACATGGGGTACGGGCCGCTGACCTGCCTGTCCGGCCACCAGGCGGTGGAGCCCGGCTTGAACAGCATCTTCAGGGCCAGCCGGTCGTGCCCCAGCCCGAAATCCACCAGCCCGCCGAAGGCCGCCTCCGCCTCCGCCTTGCGGCCCAGGCGCCAGTTGGCCAGGTACAGCCCATTGTGGACGCGGAGCTGGTCGCCCGCCGGGGTGCGGCGCGCGTCCTGGAACAGGGCCAACGCCTCCGTGAAGCGGCCCGCCTCATAGGCCTCGGTGGCGTCGCCCAGCAGGGCGGCGGTGACGATCCCGTCCACATAGCCCTTGGGCACCGGTGCCCCCACGGGGGACTGGCAGCCCTTCAGGTAGTCCACCACGGCCCCGTCCAGCAGCCAGCCCGGGCTGTCCCGGTAGAAGGCGGTGGGCGTCATGTCGATGCCCTCCGGCACGGTCCGCGCCATGCCGTGGGCCACCACGGTGCCAGAGGTCAGGTCCACGATGGACAGCCAGATCTTGTAGGTGGCGGGCTGCCAGCCCGCGGGCGCCGGCTGCCCGGTGGGCACCTCCTTTCCGTCCGCCCCCAGCCCCTTCACCGCCCCCACCAGCACCAGGGGCGACTTAGCCAGGGTCCGGGTGGTCAGGGGTTGCAGCTCATAGTCACGGTGGCGTTCGCGGATGATGGCGGACAGCCGCTCCTCCAGCGACCGGGTGGTGGCGCTCTCCGCCCCCGTGGCCCCGTCCACCAGCGGGTCGATCACCAGCAGCCGGGGGGATGTGGCGGGTGGCAGCTTGGCGCTGGCGAACAGCTGGTCCGCTGCATAGGCCACCGCCTCCGCATAGGGCAGCACCGGCAGCTCCGGGGCCTTGGCGGTGACGGCGGCGGTGGGTGGGGGCGGGGCCAGGGCCACCTCCGGCGCCTCCCTCTCCCCGCCCAGCCAGGCGCATCCGGCCAACAGGCCGACGCCCAGCAGGGCGAGGCACTTGCGCCTAACCCCCGCAGCCCTGGCGTAGATAGTCCCGATCCGCATCACTGATCCGATCCCCCACCTGTGCCCTCAGCAGGACGGCCCGGCAGCGCGGGTCGCCCGCCACCGCCGGCCCGGCCGTCGCCACCCGCCCTACCCGCCCCGGGGCGGATGCCAGGATGACCGGCCGGGTCTCCGGCAGGTCCGGCAACGGCACCACCGCCAGTGTGGGTAACGCCGCCGATACGGGTTCCGGTTCCGCCAGGACGTCCGCCGCCCTCGTCATGACCGGTTCGTCCGGGCCCCCGGTTCCGGATGCGGACGCCATGGGGGTGACGCCATCGCCCATCGCCACCTCCTCCGACAGGGGTGCCAGGCCCCACAGCCCCGCGCCGGCCAGGGCCAGCAGGACCACCGCCGCCGCCAAACCGCGCAGCGACCGCCGTGGCTGGGGCAGGGGCGCCCGGCAGGCGGCCAGCGCCTCCGCCAGCCATTCGCCCCGGGGCGGCTCCCCCGGGGGCAGGCTGTCCACCAGGGCCGGCAAGGCCAGTACCTCCGCCAGGGACAGGTGGCGGTAGGCCAGGGGCGGCAGGCAGCCATGGCGGTTGGCGAAGCCGCTGGCCCTCAGCCGCTCGGCCAGCACATTCACCGGGTCCGACAGGCGGTCCGGCACCGCGCCCACGTCCAGCAGCAGCACGCCGCGGCCGGGATGGGCCAGCAGGAAGCCGGCCAGGGCGCCGCCGGACCCCAGCCGCCAACCCTGCTCCGCCAGCTCCCCCGCTGCCAGCCGCACGGCGGCATTCGCCTGCCCGGGGGCTGGGGCCGCGGTGGGGTGGCGGTTCTCCGCGGGCGATCCCGCCGCGGGCCGGGTGGCTGTGGTGGGATACGCCAGCATGGCTCCTCCGTCCGTCTCGCAGCCGCAACAGCGTGGGGCGGAGGGTGACACGGGGGCATCCGATGGCAAGCGGGCAGCCGGGGTCCCGGACGGGGTAAGGCCCTTGGGTTCAGGCGCCCTGCATCGCCGCTTGGCGCTCGGCCCGCGCCGCCAGGGACGGGTGTTCGAAGCCGCCGGCCTCCAGGATCCCCTTCAGGAAGATCAGGTCGTCCCGCACGGTCTGGGTGGGGTCGCGGCCGAACAGGGTGGCCACGGCCCGGCCCAGGCTGCCCAGGGGCGGCTGGTACTCCATCTCCACGCAGACCCGGGTCGCCCCGTCGCCCACGGGCTCGAACCGGACGGTGCCGGCATTCTCCACGTCCGCCCCGGGCAGGGACCGCCAGGCGATCAGCCGCCCCGGCTCGTCCCGCACCACCACGGACTCCCACTCCACCGACGTGCCCATGGGCCCGCTGACCCGCCAATAGGACCGGTCCTCCCCGGTGGGCTCCACGGCTTGCACGTGGGCCATGAAGCGGGACAGGTTCCGGAAGTCGCGCCAGTAGGCGTACAGCTCCTGCGGCTGCCGCCGGATGACGATGCGCTCCACGGTACGGTAGCGCCCGTCGAAGGCGGGCTGCGCGTCCCCCTCCCGGTGGTCAAGCTGCCGGGCGCAGAGCAGGTCCATGGCCGTGACCCCCAGCACCGCCGCCAGCGCCAGGGTGACCCGGTCGTTGCGGGCGCGGGGGCTGGCATAGGCCGATGCCAGCAGGGCGATGTCCATGGCATCGCCCCCCGCCCTTGCCTTCACCCAGCCGGTGGGGTCGCGGGACAGCAGGATGCCCAGGCCGCTCGCCACCTCCCGCAGGCCCACGGCCAGCAGGGCCTGGCGGATGTCGTCATCGTCGGGCAGGCCGGCCAGGTCCGCCACCCGCCGCGGCGCGCCCAGCATGGCGGCGCCCAAGCCCAGCCCGACCCAGGCCAGCCCCGTGGCCAGCCCGGTCCCGTCACCCACCCGTTCCTCCAGCCTGCCCATGCCGATCCTCCCGTTCTGCACGCCTACCCTGAAACAGGGAAACGGGCGAAAGGTGCGGCCGGCCGGCTTGAACATTCCCCGCCGCCCGGCGTTGGTCGGACAAAGCAAGCAAAGGAGAGAGCCCCATGCGGTGGTTGTGTCTTGCCCTGGCCGTCCCGCTGGCGGCCTGCGGCAGCCTCGGCGGCGGGAAGGAGGCGCCGTCCTCCCCCACCCGCGCCCAGCTCGACCAGACCGTGGTCGGCCGCCCGATCCAGGAGGTGATGGCCCGTGCCACCCGGGGCGCCCTGCGCACCGCCCTGGGGCCGGAGGGGACGGAGACGGTGAGCTGGACCCAGGCCGCCCGCGACAAGGCGACCGGCGAGACGGTCACCTGCGCGGAAACGGTCGTGGTCCGCGGCGGCGCCGTCACCGATTACAAGCGGGACGGCAACGGGTGCTGACCCTCACCGCCGCTCCGCCGACTGTTCCGGAGGGCGGTCGGCGGGCAGGACCCGGCGCAGGGCCAGGGTGCGGGTCAGGCCGTTGACCTTGGCGGGGTCCATCTCCGCCAGGATGGGGGCGGAGCGGCGTTCCTGCATGCGGTCGAGCAGGTCCACCAGGATGGCGGGCTCCGTCTCGTTCAGCAGCCGGGCGGCGTCCTTGGGCTTCATGGCCTCATAGATGGCCACCAGCCGGGCAAGGTCCGCGTTGGCCAGGGACGTGCGCCGGTCCAGCAGGGCCGCCACCTCCACCCGCGCCGCCTCCAGCTTGGCGAGCTGGGCCTGGGCGCGCTTCTCCACCGCCTCCAGCAACTGCCGCCGGGTGGCCAGCTCCAGCTTCTCCGCCTCGAGCGCCTTGCGCTCTGCGGCCAGCATCTCCGCCAGGGCGGGCTCGCACAGGGGGGCGGGGGTGGCCGCTGGTTTGGCGGCCAACAGGTCGGTGAAGCCCGGTTCCGTGACTTTCGAATTCGAAAGTTCCTGGAGTTGCGACGTCGCAACCTGCGGCTGGGCGGGGGCGGCACCCTCCCGCTGGGCCATGACGCTTCCGGCATAGAGCGGGGCTGCCAGGGCGCAGGCGATGATGGCCAGGGGAAGCAGGCGGGGGCGGGTCATGCGGCGTGGCTCTTGTCAGAGGGACCGGATGGTGTCGCGGAACAGGCGCAGGGCGGCGCGCTCCCCCGTCGGCCCGGGGTCCCGGGATTTCCAGCGGGGCTCGGCACGGGGGTCGTCCGGCGCCGTGGCGGGCTCCTCCTCCGCCAGGCGGGCCACGGGGGGCTTGGGCGGCGCGGGCTGGTACACCGTGTCGGACAGGCGGCGGATGGCGGCGATGGTCACGTCCATCTCCCGCTTCAGGGCCTCCGCCTCCTCCAGCGTCCTGCCCAGGTCGCCGGCCATGGACTCGGCCGATGAGCGCAGGGTGGCGATGGACCGCTCCGCCCCGTCCACCGCGTCGGAGCAGGCGCGCAGCAGCCCGTGCAGCTCCGACTGGGCGCCACGCAGGGCGGCCAGCCGCTCGTTCAGCCGGGCCAGGTAGACCAGCGTGCCCAGGAACAGCCCGGCCAGCACCAACCCGAAGGCGGGGCCGGCCAAGTCAGCGCTGAAGGAGGCCATGGATCACCTCGTCCTGGCCGCCCAGGTCCGTGTCGATGCGGATGGCGACGCGGCCGTTGCGCTGGCCCAAATCGCCGCTGAACATGGGCACGTGCCCACAGGTCAGGGTGGCCTTGGCGCCCGGCTTGATCTCCAGCGCCAGTTGAGTGCCCGGCTGCCACTCCAGGATCTCCGCCAAGTCCACCGGCACGGTGGCGAGCACGGCGGACAGGTCCACCGACGTGCGCCGCAGCTCCGTCTTCAGGTGGGTTTCCCACATGCTGTCGCGGCCGAACTTCTCCCCCATGAACATCTGCAGCAGCAGGTCGCGCACCGGCTCCAGCGTCGCGTAGGGGATCAGCAGGGCCACGTGTCCCGTGCGCCCGTCCAACTGCACCTGGAAACGGACCGAGATGGCGGCGTTGTTGGCCCTTGTGATGACGGCGAACTGGGGGTTGGTCTCCACCCGCTCCGGCACGAAGCTGACGCCTGACAGGGGGGAGAAGGCGGAGCCGAGGTCGCGCAGGAACAGCTTGATCACCCGCTCCGCCAATGCCCGCTCGATCACCGTGTAGGGGCGGCCGTCGATGGGCGCCGGCTCGCTGCGCCGGCCGCCCAGCAGGATGTCCACGATGGAATAGATCAGCTCGCTGTCCACCGTGACCAGCAGGTTGCTGTCCCATTCCTCCGCTTTAACCACGGCGATCAGGCTGGGCAGGGGGATGCCCGACAGGAAGTCGCCGAAGCGGACGGACGCGATGGCCGCGACGCTGACCTCCACGTTGCCGCTGGTCAGGTTGCGGAAGCTGGTGTTCAGCAGCCGCACCAGCCGGTCGAACACCACGTCCAGCATGGGCAGCCGGTCGTAGTTGACGAAGCTGGAATTGACGATCTGGTCGATGACGCTGCGCTTGGCCTGCACCGCGCCGTCATCCACGTCCAGCAGCCGGTCGATCTCCGTCTGGCTCAGGGTCTTGGCGGCCTCCGCCTGCAACATGGCGTCCCAGGCGGCGAAGTCGGCGTCGGCCTGGGAAAGGGTGGGGTCCGCGGTCTCGATGGGTTCGGTCATCGACACGCTCCTATTGCAGGACAAGGGTACGGACGAGCACGGCATCCACCGGCACCGGGTCGGCCAGCAGGCGGGCGCGGCGCAGCAGCTCCGCCCGGAAGCGGTCCATGGCTTCCCGCCCGTCAAGGTCGTGCTGGTCCAGGGTGCGCAGGTAATCCTGCATCCCGTCCATCAGCACCGGCTCCAGCGCCGCCAGCCTCGCCTGCTGTTCCGGCACGGTGCGCAGGGTCAGGCCCAGCTTCATCAGCTTGACGGCGGAGGTGGGGCGCAGGTTGACCAGCAGGTCCGGCAGGGGGTGGAAGCCCGTGGCCCCGGCGGCCACGGCCGGTTCCGGCGGCGGTGCCAGGCTGCCCGTGCCGAAGCCCGCCGCCAGCCCCACCAGCAAGGCGGCCGCCACGGCGGCGGCCCCCAAATAGAGCGGCCGGCGGTCCTTCTTCGTGTCAGGTGCCGGCAGGGCCTTGGTCAGCCGGTCGAACGTGCTTTCCGACATGGGTCCCGTCCCGCGCAAGTCATGGCCGGAAATTGCCAAGTATTTTCGAGAATTCCTGCCGAACCATCCCTTGCCGTTTTTTACGCCGGCTAAAACCCGGCCCGATAAGGTGCGCTTCGACACGGCGGACCTTAGCCGTGGCCGGTTTCCAGAAACGTTAAAGATCGGCGGGGCAAAGGGTGCAGAACCTCCTCCAGAACCTGCGGGCCCTCGGGCGGCAAAGGCTGATGCTCCTCGGCGCCGTGGCGGTGGCCGTGTTGGCGGCCATGGGCCTGCTGGCCTACGGCGTGTCGCGGCCGGAGATGGGCACGCTCTATGCGGGCCTGGACGATGCCGAGGCCGGGCGCATCCTGACCCAGCTCCAGACCATGAAGGTGCCCGCCCAGGTGGGCCCGGACGGGGCGAGCATCCAGGTGCCCGCCGACCAGGTGGCCCGCACCCGCATGCTGCTGGCCCAGCAGGGCCTGCCCAGCGCCGGCGGGGCGGGGTACGAGCTGTTTGACAGCCAGGGCGCCCTCGGCCTCACCTCCTTCATGCAGCGGCTGAACCGGCTGCGGGCGGCGGAGGGGGAGCTGGCACGCACCATCCAGACCCTGTCCGGCGTCAAGTCCGCCCGGGTGCACCTGTCGGTGCCGGACCCGGAAACCCCGGCCGGCCGCCAGGCGGCGACCACCGCCAGCGTGGTGGTGCGCACGGTCAGCGGCGGGCTGGACCGGGCCGGCGCCCTGTCCATCCGCCACCTGGTGGCCTCCGCCGTGCCGGGCCTGCGGCCGGGCATGGTGACCGTCATGGACGGCAACGGCGTGCTGCTGGCCGCGGACGGGGAGGAAGGCGGCCTCGCCGCCCTGAAAGCGGAGGAGATGCGCGCCGCCACGGAGCAGCGCCTGGCCCGCGCGGTGGAGGAGATGCTGGCCCCCCGCTTCGGCGTCGGCAATGTCCGCGTCCGGGTGGCGGCGGAGATCGACTTGGGCCGGGAGACGCTGCGGGAGCAGACCTTCGACCCCAACAGCCGGGTCGAGCGCTCCACCCAGACGGTGGAGGAGCGGGAAGACAGCACCGACCGCGACACGGAACGCCCCACCACGGTGGAGCAGAACCTGCCCCTGGAGGACGTCAACGCCGCCGCCGCCACTGCCCGCAGCCAACGCGACCGGGCGGAGGAGACGACCAACTACGAGCTGTCCAGCAAGCTGCGGGAGCGGGTGCAGGACGCGGGCGAGATCAAGCGGCTGGCCGTGGCCGTGGTGGTCAACGGCAGCTATGTCACCGGCCCGGACGGGCAGCAGGCCTACCAGCCCCGCAGCGAGGCGGAGCTGCGCCAGGTGGCCAACCTGGTCCGCACCGGCATCGGCTTCAGCGAGTCCCGGGGCGACCAGGTGACGGTGGAGAACCTTCAGTTCATCGCCGCGGCGGAGGAAGGCTCCACCGCGCCGGTCCTGGCGGCGGAGGGTGGCGTATTGCCGTCCTGGCTTCCCTGGGCGGTGGGCGCGGTGGCGGCCAGCATCCTGGCCGGGGTGCTGCTGCGGCCCCTGTTGCAGCGGCCCGCCCCGGCGGAGGCGCCGGCGGTGGCGGCGGCCACCGGCACGCCCATCCCGCAGATCGGCGCCGACGGGTCCGCCGCCCCCGCCCAGATCGCCCATGGCGGCGGGGGGGAGCAGGCCCCGGCCCTGCCCGGTGCCGTGGCCGAGCCCAGCCTGGAGCAGGCCATGGAAGAGCTGATCGACCTGCGCTCCGTGGAGGGCGGGGTCAGCGCCGCGGCCCTGAAGAAGCTGGCGAGCATCGTCGACCTGCACCCGGAGGAGAGCATCACCGTGCTGCGCGGCTGGATCTATGAGGGGGGTAACGGCTGATGGCCCGCCCGTTCCTGTTCGACACCCACTTCCCGCCCGACGCGCCGCGCGACTTCGGCGACCCGCAGCCCGAGCCCGCCACCTTCACCGGCGGCGGCTTCACCGAGGCCGACCTGGAGGCGGTGCGCGACCGCGCCTTCCGCCAGGGGCTGGAGGTGGGGGAGCGCGACGGGTTCGAGCGCGGCCAGCAGCTGGCCCGCCAGTCCGTGGAGGCCCAGCAGGCCCAGGCCCTGGCGGCGGTGGAGCAGGCGCTCGGCGCCGCCCTGTCCGCCGTCACCGGCTTCAGCCAGCGCATGGAGCGGGACGCGGTGAAGGTGGTCACCACCCTGGTCACCCGCCTGGCCCCGCCCCTGCAGGACGCGGTGGCGGACGCGGAGCTGGACCAGCTTGTCATCGACAGCCTGCACGCCGCCGTGGGCCAGCCCCGGCTGGAACTGCGGGTGGCGCCCGGCGCCGCCGACCGGCTGCGGCCCCAGGTCGAGGCGCTGGCCGCCAGGGCCGGCTACCGCGGCGTGGTGGAGGTGCTGCCCGAACCGGGCTTCCCCCTGGGCACCGCCAAGGCGGACTGGGGCACCGGCGGGGCCGAGCGCGACCCGCGGCTGGTGGAGCGCCAGCTTGCCGATGCCGTCGCCATCGCCGTCAGCCGCCTGACCACCCGCGGCCGCTAACACACCCATCCAGAAGGATCGAGAGACATGGCCACCACCCAGGCGACCTTCCCCCAGGCCCCCCGCGGCGACGCGACCGACACGCTGGAGGCGCCCGAGCGCACCCAGGACCGGGAGGAGCTGCGCGCCATCTTCACCGTCCCCGTCAACGTCCAGGTCGTGCTGGGCCGCACCACCATGCCGGTCAGCCAGCTTCTGAAGCTGGGCCGCGGTGCGGTGGTGGAGCTGAACCGCAAGGTGGGGGAGGCGGTGGACGTCTACGTCAACGACCGCCTGATCGCCCGCGGCGAGGTGGTGATCGTGGACGACGGCAACCTGGGCGTGACCATGACGGAGATCGTCAAGGGCGAGCTGGGCTTGCAGTGAGTAGCGCCCCGGAACGGAGCATGTCGGCATGGCGGCGCTAGAACGGCGATGCGGTCCAGAAGGGCCAGAGCTTTCCCAAGCCTCCGCGCGTGGGTGCCATCAACCCCAATGCTCTGCGCGGGGGTGCCATCAACATTCACGGACACGCACAATACACGCACGAACATTCACAAAAACAAGGGAACAAGAAAAGGCTGGCTGCGCCGCAGGCATCAATCCCGCTCTTCTTTCCTTTTTCGTGGGTGTTCGTGCGTGGCTGGTGCGTGTTCGTGAATGTTCATGGCCCCACGCCCGGGGATCAGCCGCCGTCATCCTCGCCGCCCTCGCCCTTTTCCTGTTTCCCGCCGCCGCCCTCGCCCAATCCATGACCCTGGACCTGGGCGCGAACCAGGGGGGCAGTTTTTCCGGCCGGGTCATCCAGGTGATGGCGCTGGTGACGGTGTTGTCCATCGCGCCGGGGCTGTTGGTGATGGTCACCAGCTTCACCCGGATCGTGGTGGTGCTGTCGCTGCTGCGCTCGGCGTTGGGCTTGCAGCAGACGCCGCCCAACATGGTGCTGGTGGGGTTGGGGCTGCTGCTGACGGCCTATGTCATGGGCCCCACCCTGGACAAGGCCTGGAACGACGGGGTCCGGCCCCTGGTGGACCAGCAGATCACGGAGGAGCAGGCGCTGGAGCGGATCGTGGAGCCGTTCCGCGACTTCATGAAGGCCCATGTTCGACCCAAGGACCTGGCGGTGTTCGAGGGCTTCAAGAACGCCGTGGGCAACCCGCCCGCCCCCTCCAGCGTCCCCTTGCTGGACCCGGTTGCCCCGGCCATCGCCGCCCCCGCGCCGGCCCCGGGCGCCAAGGCGGAGCCGGATTTGCGCACCCTGGTGGCGGCCTTCGTCATCTCCGAGCTGCGGCGGGCGTTCGAGATCGGGTTCCTGCTGTTCCTGCCCTTCCTGGTGATCGACATGATCGTGGCGGCGGTGCTGATGGCCATGGGCATGATGATGCTGCCCCCCGTCGTCATCTCCCTGCCGTTCAAGATCATCTTCTTCGTGCTGGTGGACGGCTGGCTGCTGGTGGCCCAGGCCCTGGTGCGCAGCTATGGGGGGGTGGGATGAGCCCCCCGGATTTGAAGGCCCGCGCCGCCGCCCTGAAATACGCCCTCGGCTCCGACGCCTTGCCCACGGTGGTGGCCAGCGGCAAGGGCGCGGTGGCGGAGCGGATCGTCCAACTCGCCTTCGCCCACGGGGTGCCGGTGCGGGAAGACCCTGACCTCGCCCATTTGCTGGCCGCCATCGACAGCGGCCACGACATCCCGCCCGACGCCGTGATGGCCGTGGCGGAAGTGCTGTCCCACCTCTACCGCCTCAACCGCCTCGTGGCGGAAGCCCCCAAGCCGTAAGGAAGCCGCGCCATGCTCAAGGTTCGTACCGACGCCAAGTCCCTGAACGGGCTGGAGAAGGCCGCCGTGATCCTGCTGGCCCTGGGCGAGGAGCGGGGGGCCCGGCTGCTGGAGCGGCTGGAGGATGACGAGATCAGGGACGTGTCCTACGCCATGGCCAGCGTCGGCACCGTGTCCGGCAAGGTGGTGGAGCGGCTGATCCGCGACTTCACCGAGCGCTTCGCCGGGACGGGGGAGATCGCCGGCAGCTTCGACACGGCGGAGCGGTTCCTGTCCCGCTTCCTGCCCGGCGAAAAGGTGGCCGACATCCTGGCCGACATGCGCGGCCCCGCCGGCCGCACCATGTGGGAGAAGATGTCCAACGTCAGCGAGACGGTGCTGGCCACCTACCTGCGGAACGAGCACCCGCAGACCATCGCCGTGGTGCTGACCAAGATCAGGCCCGAGCACGCGGCCAAGGTGCTGGCCCTGCTGCCCCAGTCGCTGGTGCAGATGGTGGTCGGCCGCATCATCAAGATGGAGGCGGTGCCGCGGGACGTGCTGGAGGACGTGGAGAAGACCCTGCGCAGCGAGTTCATGGCCAACTATGTCCGCACCCACGGCCATGACAGCCACGCCATCATGGCGGAGATCCTGAACCGCACCGACCGGTCCCTGTTCGACAGCATCATGGAGCCGCTGGAGAAGAAGCTGCCCGAGTCTGCCCAGCGCATCAAGCAGCTCATGTTCACCTTCGAGGATTTGGCGCGGCTGGAGCCCACCTCCATCCAGCTCCTCATCCGCAACTGCGACGGGGAGCAGTTGGCCTTCGCCCTCAAGGGGCTGGAGGAGCCGATGCAGGACCTGTTCCTGCAGAACATGTCGGAGCGGGCCAGCAACCTGCTGCGGGAGGAGATGGAGATGCTGGGCGCCGTGCGCAGTCGCGACGTGGAGGACGCCCGCAACGCCATCCTGCGCACCGCCAAGCAGCTGGCAGAGGAAGGCACCATCAGCATCGACCGGCAGGGCGAGATGGCCCGGCTGGTCTACTGACCCGGGCGGGCTGACCGGTGGCGGCGGACCCGCTGGCGGGGGTCGGAGCGGTATCCGGCGTCGGCGGGCCGGCCCTGCCGACGCTCCCCCAAGCCGTAAGGACGGCGCCGTTCCAGGCGGTGGTGCTGGCGGCACCGGCGATGGAGGCGGGGACTGCCCTGACCGGCCGGGTCGGGGCCATGCTGCCGGACGGGACCCTGCCGCTGACGACGGCCAACGGCCAGGCCCTGCTGCGGCCGGTGCCGGGGGCCTGGCCGGCGGACCTGCCGCCGGGGACGGAGGTCAGCCTGACCCCGGGCGCCAACGGTCGGGCCACCGCGGTGGTGCTGCGCCTGCCGGACCTGGACCGCCCCCTGGCCGCCCCGCCGGCCCGGACCACGGGCGGGGCGGAGGCGGCGCTGCGCGGGA
>MOEB01000302.1 GCA_001939945.1 Aerophototrophica crusticola
TTACTTTATGATCTTGGAGACGACGCCGGCGCCGACGGTGCGGCCGCCCTCGCGGATGGCGAAGCGCAGGCCCTCGTCCATGGCGATGGGGGCGATCAGGCCCACCTTCAGGCGCACGTTGTCGCCCGGCATCACCATCTCCGTGCCCTCCGGCAGCGTGACCATGCCGGTCACGTCCGTGGTGCGGAAGTAGAACTGCGGCCGGTAGTTCGCGAAGAACGGCGTGTGGCGCCCGCCCTCCTCCTTGGTCAGGATGTAGGTCTCCGCCTCGAACTCCGTGTGCGGCGTGATCGAGCCCGGCTTCGCCAGCACCTGCCCGCGCTCAACGTCCTCGCGCTTGGTGCCGCGCAGCAGCGCGCCGATGTTGTCGCCCGCCTGGCCCTGGTCCAGCAGCTTGCGGAACATCTCCACGCCGGTGACCGTGGTCTTC
>MOEB01000303.1 GCA_001939945.1 Aerophototrophica crusticola
CCGGGCGGCAGCTCCAGCAGGCGCACCTGCTCCTCCAGCACCGCCGCGGCCCCGTCCGCCGCCGCCGGGCCCAGGGCCCCCGGGGGCACCGGCACCACCAGCACCTGGTCCGGCACCAGCCGGAACACGGCGCGCACCGCCGCCTCCGCGCCCACCGCCAGGGCGTGGAACACCATGTTGCAGTCGTACGCGTCCAGCGCGTCCCTCTCCGGCCAGGGCCGGGCCGGCACCACCCGCAGGGCCGCCAGCCCCGGCAGGTCCCGGAACAGGCGCAGCGGGTCGTCCCCGGTGAAGAAGCAGTCCGGCCGGGGCGCGTGCCGCACGGCCAGCAGCCCCGCCCCCGGCCCCGCCTTGGCCAGCGCCTCCCGCGCCGCGTCCCGGTCCGCCGCCGTGAAGGGGGCGAGGGGGTCTTCCGCCCCCACCGCC
>MOEB01000304.1 GCA_001939945.1 Aerophototrophica crusticola
CTTGTAAACTTCTTTGTAGCGCCGTTATAAGTTCCCGGCGTTAATTCACCAGCCCAGCCATCATCACAATACTCTTGCCATTCGTCCCGCGTAATATCATCATGGTAACAACTAAAATCCTCAAAATTATCGTACCGAGTTACATTGTTTAATACTGCGTCAATTAGTTTCATATTTACCATTCCTTTTCTTTTTTTCTATGGTTATAATATAACATGCTTGATAATAAATTACAAC
>MOEB01000305.1 GCA_001939945.1 Aerophototrophica crusticola
CCCGTGCCGCAGGCCGTCGCCCCGCCGCAGCCCCCGCCCCCGGGGCCACCACCGCCCCCCGAGCCGACCCCGCCCCCGCCGCCAAGGCCACAGGAAGGAGAGCCCGCGCCGATGCTCGTCGGCGTGCCCCCGGTGTTGGACACCGGGACCCTGCGGCTGGGCGGCCGCACGGTCCGGCTGGCGGGGGTGGAGCCGGTGGGCGGGGAGCAGGCCAGGGCGCTCTCGGCCCATGTCGGCGGGCGGGAGGTGGCGTGCGAGCCCGTGCTCGGCGAGGCCTACCGCTGTGAGGTGGACGGCTGGGACCTGTCCGAGGTGGTGCCGTTCAACGGCGGCGGGCGCGCGGGGCCCGGCGCGACCCCGGCGATGCTGGACGCGGAGCGCGCCGCCCGCGCTGCCCGCAAGGGCATCTGGGGCGGCCGG
>MOEB01000306.1 GCA_001939945.1 Aerophototrophica crusticola
CCGCCTCGCCCCCATGCCCGCGAACCTGGGCCATGAGGAGGCGGCCAGCCTGCCCCTGTCCGGGCTGGCGGCCCTGCAGGGCCTGCGGGACGCGGGCAGGCTGGGGCCGGGGCAGGCGGTCCTGGTCAACGGCGCCTCGGGCGCGGTGGGCACCCTGGCCATCCAGGTCGCCCGGGCGCTGGGCGCGCGGGTCACGGCGGTGTGCTCCGCCCCGAACCTGCCGCTGGTCCGGCAGCTCGGCGCCGACCGGGCCGTGGACTACCTGTCGGAGGACTTCGCCACCCTCGGCCCCTGCCATGACGTCGTCCTGGACCTGGTGGGCAACCGGCGGCCCGGCGACTGCCTGGCGGCGCTGCGGCCGGGCGGGACCTACGTGTCCTGCACCGGCGGGCCGCCGGGGGACCGGCTCGGGCCGGTG
>MOEB01000307.1 GCA_001939945.1 Aerophototrophica crusticola
GGTGGCCGGCCTCCTGGCCGACGCCTGGCGGGCGGTGGGGTCGCCGGGGCGGGCCCCGGGCCGGGCAGCAGCCGGCGGAACTCGGCGGCGAGTTGGGCCGGGCCAGCGAGCCTGGGCAGGAAGGCGTCTTCGCCCGCGGGCCAGGCAGGGCGCGGATCCGGCGGGTGGCCCCCGGCCCGTCCGGTGCCGGCATCTCCACGTCCATGACCACGAGGTCGTTGTCATCCGACGCCACCGCCGCGCACGCCTCCTCGCCACCCGGGGCCTCGTCCAACGCGTAGCCGCCGGCCCGGGGCACGGCGCGCGCCACGGCGCGGCAGCAGGTGGCGCTGTCGTCGACGACGAGGATGGGCGGCCGGCCCGTCGCGGCGGTCAAGGCGCGCCCCCCGCCGGGGCGGCGCAGCCCCGCGGCAGGGC
>MOEB01000308.1 GCA_001939945.1 Aerophototrophica crusticola
GTCCATCTGGGTGGCCAGCTCGCCCAGCGCGCCCGAGGCCCGGTCGAGCAGGGAGGCACCCTCCGCGTCGCCGCGCGCCAGCAGCGCCTCCCGCAGGTCGGCCGCCTGGGCGCAGGCCGCGAGCGCCCGGGCACGGGCGCCGGCCACGAGCGGCGCCAGGGCCCTCAGCTCGCGGCCGACCGCCCGCGACCGCCAGGCCCGGCGTGCCCCGAGGTCGACGACCATCCCATCCCGTCCCACGCCGCGCCCCCCTCTTCGCTGCTGGGCGCCAGCATCGTGCGCCCCGCCCGCGGCGCCAAGGACAAGGTCCCGACCATCCCGGCCAACCGCCGGCCATGTCAGCCGACGGGCATGGTCAGAGCACTTCCCGCAGGCTGGCCAGGAAACCCCCCACCTCCGTCCCCAATGCCGCCGACT
>MOEB01000309.1 GCA_001939945.1 Aerophototrophica crusticola
CCCCCCCGGCGGCGCCGACGATCAGCAGCGTCCGGTCGTCGCCCGGCCCGTCGGGCGACAGCCCCAACCGCTCGAACAGCGCCTCCCAGGCGGCAAGCGCCGTCAGCGGCAGCGCTGCCGCCTCGGCCGGCGTTATGGATCTTGGCCGACGCCCCACGATGGCGGCGTCGACGGCGTGCAGTTCGCTGTTGCCCCCGGGGCGCGTCAGGTCGCCCGCGTAATACACGGCGTCGCCGACCGCGAAGCCGGAAGCGGCGCGGCCCACGGCCACGACCTCGCCGGCAACGTCCCAGCCCAGCACGGCGAACTGCCCGTCGTCCGCCTTCCGGCGCCGCATGCGGCAGTCGGCCGGGTTGACCGACACCGCGTGGACACGGACCAGGAGGTCGGCGTCCCTGGGTGTCGGCTCCGGAAGG
>MOEB01000310.1 GCA_001939945.1 Aerophototrophica crusticola
GGCCGCCCATGCGCCGGGCCCCCAGCCGCGCACCCGCCGGGCAGCCACGTGTCGGACGAGGTCCGCGGCGGCCTTGCCACGGGATCCCTTGCCGCCACTCCCCCATGCGGTGCCGGACGGCCATGCCCGGGGCGGCGGGCCGCCGCCCGCATCCGGCGGGCGCATCGGCGGGCTGCCCAAACGGCGGGGGCCCGTTCATCCCCGGTTCACCCGGGCGTGGCATGCATCCGGGTGTGTGCTCGGGGGGCATGATGGACACGACGGCGGCACAGGTGCCACCTGCCGGTGGCCCGGCCGGGGAGGGCGGCGGGCTGGGGGGCCCGGAGGTTGCGCGCGCCATCGCCGGTGCTCGGCGCCTCGGGACGCGCTTCATCGTCGTCGACCCCGCCACCGGCCGGCCACGGCCCCTGC
>MOEB01000311.1 GCA_001939945.1 Aerophototrophica crusticola
CGCCGCGGCCCGCGCGCAGCAGGCGCAGGGACGCGCCGTTGGCGTCGGCCACCACGCCGGCGCCGTCGACGACGAGCAGGCACTCCGCCACGGCATCGGCGGGCACCAGGAGCGGGCCGGGGGCCCCGGGCCCGGCAGGCGCCGCGCGCCGGGGCCGGCGGGAAGCGGCCTTTTGGTCCACAGCAGGCATGGCCCGTCCACCTCGTACGCGGGGCGGGGACGCTCCCGCCGGGGCCATGGTAGGCCAGGGGCGTGGGCGCGCGGACCTATCCATAGGTCGAGGTGCCAGCCGCCGGCGGCCGGTGCGAGCCCGGGCGATGGGGGCCGATCGCCCCGGCCCCTGACGGGTCCGCGGCCAACGTCGCGGCCGGCAAGGGGGTGCCCGAGCGCCGGCTGACGCGGTCGAG